>ONBB01000004.1 GCA_900315935.1 uncultured Bacteroidales bacterium | reverse complement strand
GACCTGGCCCAGGGCGCCTACTTCGTCCGCATCGTCGGCGAGCGCCAGAACGCCATCCGCAAACTGATTGTCAAGTAGTCTTTCGACGGTAACTCTACTTCCGCGGCCCCGAGCAAACGCTCGGGGCCGCGTTTTTTTTTTTATTCTACTATATAATAATTTGTTGGGCACGTCGTTTAGACTAGCGTATGATTGCCGACAACCTATCCCGCATCCAGTCCACCCTGCCGCCCTCGGCGCGCCTGGTGGCCGTATCCAAACTCAAGCCCGTGGAGGACATCCTGGAAGCCTACCACGCTGGCCAGCGCCTCTTCGGCGAGAACTATGCCACCGAGCTGCGCGACAAGGCTGCCCAGCTGCCTGACGACATCGAGTGGCACTTCATAGGCCACCTCCAGTCCAAGCAGCTCAAGTACTACATCCCCTTCGTCAGCATGATTCACGGGGTCGACTCCCTGGAGCACCTCCACGACGTGGAGGCCGCCGCCGCCAAGGTGGGGCGCACCGTCGACGTGCTCTTGCAGGTGCATGTGGCCCAGGAAGAAACCAAGTTCGGCTTCCTCCCCGGGGAGCTGGAAGTGGAGAGTGGAAAGTGGAAGGTGGAGAGCGAGTTGGCACATGTCCGCATCTGCGGCCTCATGGCCATGGCCAGCAACACTGACGACGAGGCCCGTGTGCGAGCCGACTTCCACGCCGCGCGCCAGCTCTTCGACCGCCTCAAGGCCGGCCCCTTCGCCCAGGCGCCCCACTTCCGCGAGCTCTCCATGGGCATGAGCCACGACTACCCCCTCGCCCTGGCCGAAGGCGCCACCCTCGTCCGCATTGGCAGCAGCATCTTCGGTGCACGCGATTACAGCAAGAAAAACTAACCATTATGCAGATATTCAAGAAAAGCAAGAACATCGTCATCTCCTACGTGGTCATCACCCTCGGACTGTTGACCTACACCTTCGGCTGGTCGGCCTTTATGCTGCCGGCGCAGATTGTGGGTGGCGGTGTCAGCGGCCTCTCGGCCATCCTCTACTACGCCGTCGGCATCCACGTGCCCATCGGTGTCCTGAACCTGGTGTTCAACGGCATCCTGGTCGCCATCGGATTCAAGATGCTGGGTTCCAAGTTCGGAGCCAACACCATCTACGGCATCGCCATGTCGTCCGTCTTCTTCATCATGTGGCAGCAGGGGCTCCACGTGGAGAACCTCTTCCGCAACCCCGACGGCACCATGCAGTTCGACCCCTTCATGTGCGCCATCATCGGCGGCGCCCTCTGCGGCCTCGGCATCGGCCTCTCGTTCATCATGGGCGGCAACACCGGCGGCACCGACATCATCGCGCTCATCGTTACCAAGTACTACAACATCTCGCCCGGCCGCGTCATCATGCTGCTCGACATCGTCATCGTCGGCTGCTCCTACTTCGTCTCGCACAAAATCGGCAACGTCGTCTACGGCTATGTCGTCATGGGCGTCATGACCTACGTGCTCGACATGGTGCTCGACGGCAACAAGCAGTCCTACCAGATTATGGTCTTCTCGCTCAAGAACGAGGAGATTGCCGACGCCGTAACCCGCGAGGTGGGCCGCGGCGCCACGCTCCTCGACGCCGAGGGCAGCTACTCCCGCCAGCAGCAGAAGGTGCTCCTCATGATGGTGCACCGCACCGACAAGTCGCACGTGATGCAGATCATCAACCGCATCGACGAGAACGCCTTCATCTCGGTCAACAAGACCCAGGGCGTCTATGGCAAGAATTTTGAAAAGCTCAAGTTATGAAAATGATATCACCCTCTTTGTTGAGCGCCGACTTCGGCAACCTGCAGCGCGACATCGAGATGCTCAACGCCTCCGCCTGCGACTGGCTCCATGTCGACGTCATGGACGGCCTCTTCGTACCCAATATCTCCTTCGGACAACCCGTCGTCAAGCATATCAAACGCCACGCGAAGAAACCCCTCGACGTGCATCTGATGATTATGGACCCGGGGCGCTATGTGGCTGATTTCAAGGAGGCCGGTGCCGACATCCTCACGGTGCACTACGAGGCTTGCACCCACCTGGACCGCACCCTGCACAGCATCCACGACCACGGCATGCAGGCCGGCGTGGTGCTCAACCCGCACAGCCCCGTTGCACTCCTCGAGGACAGCGTCCAGCTCTGCGACCTCGTCCTACTCATGAGCGTCAACCCCGGGTTCGGCGGACAGAAGTTCATTGAGAACACATACGACAAGGTGCGCCAGCTCAAGCAGCTGTGCCTCAGGAAGAACCCCTCGTGCCTCATCGAGGTCGACGGCGGCGTCAACCTCCAGAACGCACCCCTGCTCTTCGAAGCCGGCGCCGATGTGCTGGTGGCCGGCAACGCTGTCTTCAAATCGCCCGACCCCGCGGCCACCATCCTCGCCCTCAAGCAATGACGCGTCCCAAACTAATCATCGCCCACGGCAGGGACAAAGCCCTCCTGCGCCGCCATCCCTGGGTCTTCTCCGGCGCGGTGAAGCGCATCGAAGGCACTCCACAGGAAGGGGATCTCGTCGACATCCATGCCTCCGACGGACGCTGGATGGCCACCGGCCACTACCAGGACGACTCTATCCTCTGCAAGGTGCTTTCGTTTGACACTCAGCAGGTTGACAGCAACTTCTTCAAGCAGCGCTTCCACTCCGCCATCGCCTACCGCGAGCGGCTGGGATTCTTTGATAGTCAGAACTCAGAACTCACCAACGTCTTCCGCCTCATCCACGCCGAGGGCGACTACCTGCCCGGCCTTGTGGCTGACTGGTACAACGGTGTCCTTGTCCTTCAGGCCCATAGCGTCGGCATGCACCGCCTCTTCCCCCTCTTCACCGACCTCTTCCGCCAGCTGCTGGGCGACCGCCTGCTGGCCGTCTTCGACAAGAGCGCCACCACCGTCCCCGGCGGTGCCACCGATGGCTACCTCTGGGGCATCGAACCGCAGGAGCACCAAATCTCCGAACACGGCAACCAGTTGCTAATCAACTTCTTCGAGGGTCAGAAGACAGGCTTCTTCATCGACCAGCGCGAAAATCGCGAGCTCGTCTCGCAGCTAGCCCGGGGGCACCGCGTGCTCAACTGTTTCGGCTACACCGGCGGCTTTTCCCTTGCCGCCCTGCGTGGCGGTGCCGCATACGTGGAGACGGTGGATATCAGCAAGAAAGCCATCGAGCTCTGCAACCGCAACGTGCAGCTCAACTTCGGCTCCGACGCACCGCACCGCGGCACCGTGGCCGATGTGCTGCAATATCTTGCCAAGTTCGAATTTCAAAATTCAAAATTCGACTTTATTATCCTCGACCCGCCGGCCTTCGCCAAGAACCACCGATCGCTGCAGCAGGGGTTGAAAGGCTACCGCGCTATCAACCAGCGCGCTATGGAGGCTTTGCCCAGTGGCGGACTGCTGATGACCTTCAGCTGCTCGCAGGCCGTCTCACGGGACGACTTCCAAACGATGCTCTTCACCGCCGCCATGAATGCCGGCCGCCGTGTCCGCATCGTCCGCCGCCTGCCCCACGCCATGGACCACCCCGTCTCCATCCACCACCCCGAGGGCGAGTACCTCAAAGGGCTGCTCCTCCAGGTGGAGTAATTCTGGCCTGTCAGCACATTCGCTCACCCCATCATCATCCGTCCAGGCGATGAAAGCCGACGTGCTGGCGCGGCCTTCGGAGTCCACCACGAAACCCCACATTTTGATATTCAGCATATTCCAGCCGTCGGGCAGCTGCATCTTGAGGTGGCCGCTGCGCCGCTCGGCAGGGTGGGAGAGGAGTCCTTCGCGCGTATCACAATTATATAGATAGACATACACGCGGTCGCTGCCCTTGGCGCGGCTCATGCCGCTATTCTTCTCGAAATCAACGCGCAGGATGCCGTTATCGCTGATATTCGCTTGGCGGAAAAACACGGGTGCGGCGGCCCCTTCGGATATGCGAATACGCTCATACTCTGTAGGGACGCAGCGTGCTGCGTCCGCAACCGAATCGCGCTCGTACTCTGTAGGGACGCAGCGCGCTGCGTCCGCAACCGAATTGCGCTCGTACTTTGTAGGGACGCAGCGTGCTGCGTCCGCAACCGCCCTGCGCTCGGGATTGACGGCTGACGCGCTGCGGATAGGATTGTCGGCTGACGCATTGCGGACGCGGCACGCCGCGTCCCTACATTTCAACTCCCCCTCTAAGTTAGAGGGGGTGGCGCCGCCGCAGGCGGCGACGGGGGCGTGTGTACGGCCGAAGCAATCTTTATTCATTTTAACAAACGCGTTCCCCTCCGTCATCTGCCATGCGGAAGCCCTTTCGCGCAACCCCAGCAGCAACGCCTGCCGCGCCGTGGCGGCGAAGCGTACCATCTCCACAAACCACGCCCTTTCAGCCTGTTGCCTGTCCGTGTTCGGATAGTTGACCTCGCGGCGGTAAGCCCGCACCACATGCCTGCCCCGCCACAGGTAACCCACGACGGTGCCCACCTTTCCCCGGAACGGCCCGAGGATGCCCTGCTCTAACTTTGCCATATCATTGTGTTTTAATGTTTTACGACAACACTGACAACACAGACAACTTTGGCAAGCGCAACATGCGCAGCCTATGAATTTTACGACAACTCTGACAACACAGACAACTTTGGCAAGCGCAACATGCGCTTGCCTTGCCGCAGTGAGTTATCAGTGCCCATATTCATCTATCTCTTTGTCAGTCAGGGCTGCGCATGTTGCGCAGCCAATGTTGTCGCTGTTGTCGTTCAATATATCTTGCTGTCAGCCAGGGCTGCGCATGTTGCGCAGCCAATGTTGTCGCTGTTGTCGTTCAATTATATCTTGCTGTCTGCCAGGGCTGCGCATGTTGCGCAGCCAATGTTGTCGTTGTTGTCAGTGTTGTCGTTCCTTACACCCCAGTATTCTTTTCCAAGTTGTCGTTTATATCCATCTAACGCCAGTTTCCCCGATTTATTGTTCCCCTTCACCTACCAAAGAAGAAGAGGGGAAGAAGAGGATACTATCAATATGCTGGTTTTCACCCGTTTGTGTGCGGCTATTTTTTTTCATTTTGCCACATACTTTGCACAATTTTTCCACGTTACCTACTACTAAATATATATGAATATGGAACCCGGATACCAAAAGATAGACAAGTACGACGATGCATGTGTGGCCGAGATGGCGGCGCATTACAAGGAAATCCTCCGCCTGCTGGGCGAGGACCCGTCGCGCGAGGGGCTGGAAAAGAGCCCCGAACGCATCGCCAAGGCCATGCTCTTCTTCACCAACGGCTATGACCTCAACCCCGAGGACATCCTCCGCTCGGCCATGTTCCACGAGGACTACAAGCAGATGGTGGTCGTCAAGGACATCGAGCTCTACTCCCTCTGCGAGCACCACATGGTACCCTTCGTAGGCAAAGCCCACGTGGCCTACATCCCCAACGGCACCATCGTGGGGCTGAGCAAGATACCGCGTGTGGTCGATGCCTTCGCCCGCCGCCTGCAGGTGCAGGAGCGCCTCACCAAGCAAATCAAGGACTGCATCCAGGAAACCCTCAACCCCCTCGGCGTGGCCGTCGTCATCGAGGCTCAGCACATGTGCATGTCCATGCGCGGCGTGCAGAAGCAGAACTCTGTAACCACCACCAGCGACTTCACCGGCGCCTTCATGAAGGACCCCAAGACCCGCGAGGAGTTCATGAACATCATCGGTATAAAACTGCACTGATATATGAAAAAGATACTCCTGATAGCGGCGCTTTTTTCAATTTTCAATCTCCAATCTTCAATTTTGCAGGCGCAGATCACCCACGCCTCGCAGGGACAGTTGGACGAGAACGCCACCGCGGCTCTCCAGAAGGCCGCCAAGCGGATGGACAACATGCGCTGCACCGTTACCCGCACCGTCCTCGACGGCCAGAAGCAGCAGCAGGCCAAGCACACCGCCACCGTGCGCTACCACCACGGCAAGTACCGCCTCGAGGTGGCCGGCCAGGAGGTCATCTCCGACGGCACCACCATCTGGCACTGGAACAAGCAGGCCAAAGAGGTAACCATCACCGCCGCGAGCGACGACGATATGGATCTCCTGAATCCCGGGCGCCTCGTGGCAAACCACGCCAAAAACTTCAAGGCCAAATATATACGCACCGACGACGACGGCAGTGCCGTCATCGACCTCCAGCCCCGCTCGGCACAGAGCTACCACAAGCTGCGCCTCTTCATCGCCGAGAAGGACGGCACCCTGCGCCGCATCGAGATGCACAAGTACGACTCCGGCCGCGAAATATACGACTTCAGCGGCCACAAATTCTCACTCCCCACCGCCTCATTCACCTTCGACCCCAAGGCCCATCCCGAGGTGGAGGTCATCGACATGCGCTGATATGAACCTGCTGCTCATCGAAACCGCCACCCAGGTCTGCTCCGTAGCCCTCGCCGCCGACGGCCGCATCGCCGCCCGCCGCGAGAGCGACACCCCCAACGCCCACTCCACACAGTTGCAGGTCTTCATCGACGAGGTGCTGAAGGAGTGCTCCCTGTCGCCGCGCGACCTCGGCGCCGTCTGCGTCTCCGCCGGCCCGGGCAGCTACACCGGCCTCCGCATCGGCGTCTCCGCCGCCAAGGGCTTCTGCTACGCCCTCTCCATCCCCCTCCTCTCGGCCCCCACGCTCCTCTCCATGGCCGCCCTCTACTATCGCCGTCATCCCGAATACCAGGGCCTGATATGCCCCATGATTGACGCCCGCCGCATGGAGTGCTACACCATGGTGGTCAATCCCGCGCTGGAGGTGCTGCGCCACACCCAGGCCGACATCATCGAGGCCGGCCTCTACGACACCTACCTCGACAGAGGCGAGGTGCTCTTCATCGGCGACGGCGCCGCCAAGACCATCGACCTGCTAGGCACCCACCCCAACGCCCGGTACGACGACACCTTCCGTCCCTCGGCCGAGGGTCTCCTCGACATCGCCCTCGACAGGCTGCAGCGCGGCCAGGTGGAGGATGTGGCCTACTTCGAGCCCTTCTACCTGAAAGACTTCGTCGCCAAGAAAAGTGTTGTTCACGGATTGCGATAGGGTATGCTGCGATATGTCGGAAAACGCCTCCTGTACGGTCTCCTGGTGCTGCTGGGAGTGGTAACGCTGGTCTTTTTCCTCTTCAACATCCTCCCCGGCGACCCGGCCCGCATGATGCTCGGTCAGCGCGCCGACGAGGAGAGCATCGCCCTCATCAACCGCGACCTCGGCCGCGACCGCCCCGTCATGGTCCAGTTCGCCGGCTACCTCAACGACCTCATCCCCATATCGTTCCACAACAATAGCGACCCCGAAAGCTTCTTCTACCTTTCCGCCGACAAGTACGACTACTCCACCCTCCTGCGCCTCTCCTCCACTTCGGTCGTGCTGAAGAAGCCTTACCTGCGCCGCTCCTACCAGAGCCAGCGCAAGGTGTCCGAAGTCATCGGCGCCGCCTTCCCCCAGACGGCCCTGCTGGCCGTCGTGGCCATGCTCTTCGCCCTCGCTGTGGGTATCACGCTGGGGGTAGTGTCGGCGCTCCACAAAGACTCTTGGATTGACCGCACCACCCTAGTTATCAGCACCCTCGGCATGTCGCTCCCCAGTTTCTTCGCCGCCATACTCATCGCCTGGCTCTTCGCCTATGTGCTGGCCGACTGGACGGGGCTCAACATGTTCGGCAACCTCTATTCGGTCGACGACTATGGCGAGGGCGAGTATCTCGACCTCAAAAACCTCATCCTCCCGGCCTTGACCCTCGGTATCCGCCCCCTGGCCACCCTCACGCAGCTCACCAAGAACTCCATGCTCGAAGCCCTCTCGCAGGACTATATACGTACCGCGCGCGCGAAGGGGCTGTCGCACCGCCGTGTGGTGGTGCACCATGCATTGCGCAATGCGCTCAACCCTGTGGTTACCTCGGCCTCCGGCTGGCTGGCCTCGCTGCTGGCAGGTGCCGTCTTTGTTGAATATGTATTCGACTGGAAGGGTATGGGCGTTGTCATCGTCGACGCCTTGGACACCTACGACTTCCCCGTCGTCATGGGTGCCATCCTTTTCATTTGTGTTTTGTTGGTGGTCATCAACATCCTGACCGACCTCCTTTACGCTGTCCTCGACCCGCGCGTGCGCCTGGCCAGTTAGTGGGTCTTGGCGAAGTCGAGCAGGGTGGGGTAGTGCAGGTCCACCAGGCGCGGCCGCGTGGTGGCCACATCGGAATTGTAGCCAATCAGTACGGTTCGCATGCCGCATCGGCGTCCGAAAAGCATGTCGGTCATCGAGTCGCCCACCATGGTGCAACTCTTCAGCCGCAGGCCGGGAAAGTCTTTACGCGCCCGCAGCGCCATGCCGATGTTGGGTTTGCGGTAGTAGCTGCCGGCGGCCTCGAGCTCGGGGCAGTGGTATATGCGGTCGATCAGGCCGCGGGTCTCTTCCTGCAGCTTGCGGTGCACGGCCGCCAGGTCCTCCTCGGTCATCAGCCCTTTGCCGATGCCCTGCTGGTTGGTGGCCACCAGGAGGAGGTCGTAGTGCGGGCGCAGCAGCTGCAACGCCTCGGCAACACCGGGCAGCAGCTCCAGCTCGTCGGGACATTTCACATAGTCGTTGCGGCGCAGCACATTGAGCACGCCGTCGCGGTCTAAAAAAAGTGCGTTCATAACAATGGTAGTTCGCTTTGGGCGCGGCGGTAGTCGTCGGGCACGCCGATGTCGATGAAGTAGCCCTCGGTGCGGTAGCCGTAGAAGGCTTCGTCGCGGTAGCGCCGCTGTAGCACCTCGCGCTCGAATGAGAAGGGTTCTCCCACGGCATAGGCGTCGAGCAGCGACCTGGATATCTGGTAGATGCCTCCGTTTATCAAGCCGGGTCCATGTTGTGGGTCTTTCTCGTGGAAGGAGGTGATGCGGCCGTCGGCATCGATGTCCACCGCGCCATAGCGTCCGGCATCCTCCACCGTCCGCAGCACTACGGCCAGCGGGGTGCGCTGTTGCAAATAGAATTGTTGGAAATCCCGCAGGTCAGCCAGCAGGAGTGTATCGCCGTTGAGTACGGTAACGCTTTCGGAGTGGCAGTGTTGCAGTGCGTTCACCATGGCGCCGCCGGTGCCGAGGGGCTCGGTCTCGCGGGCATAGGCTAATGCGAGGCCGTGATAATCGGTGCCAAAGTAGGATTCAACCTTCTCGTGCAGGTAGCCGGTGGCCAGCACGGCGCGTGTGTAGCCTTGGCGCAGCAGGCTGTCGAGCAGGTAGCACAGGAAGGGCCGTCCGGCCACAGGCGCCATGGGTTTGGGCACATCGCTCACCACGCTCTGCAGCCTGGTACCGAAGCCGCCGGCGAGGACGATGGCTTCCGGCCTCCCCCCCGTCCCCTCTCCTTGCATGAAAGGGGAGTGGATTGCTCCTTGTGTTATTCCACTCATTCTTCCTACTTCTAACTTCTTACCTCTTACTTCCTACTTCATCCCCTCCCCGAACATTGCCGTTTCGACCAGCTCGCAGATGATGTGTCCGAGCATGATGTGGCTCTCCTGTATGCGGGGGGTATCGGTGCTGGGCACGTTGAGCAGCAGACCGCCGCAGTCGCGCATCTTGCCACCGGTCTCGCCGGTCATCGAGATGATGCTGATGCCTAACTCCTGTGCCACACGGTAGGCTTCCAGTATGTTGCGGCTGTTGCCGCTGGTGCTGATGCCCACCAGCACATCGCCTCGGTGGCCGGTGCCGCGCAGCAGGCGGGCGAAGACGTAGTCGTAACCGTAGTCGTTGCCTACGGCGGTGAGGTAGCTGGTGTTGCAATGCAGGGCCTCGGCGTTGAGGGGCGGGCGGTCGAAGTAGAAGCGCCCGCTGAGTTCGGCAGCCAGATGCTGCGCGTCGGCGGCGCTGCCTCCGTTGCCGCAGAAGTGTATCTTGCCACCATTGCGCAGGCTCTGCTCTATCATCTGTGCAGCCTCGGCCACACGCTGCATCAGCGCGGTGTCGGACAGTATCTGCTGTTTGACGGCGATGCTTTGATGGATGGATTCTTCTATGCGTGTCATAATACAATATATATATTAGAAAACAACTTCTATTTAAACTACAGTGTCCAGGTTTTGAGCCCTTCGGTGGTGAAGTCATAGCGCTTGGTCTCACCGCCGAACTGTCCCAACGCCTCGCGTACTGCAAAGCGGGTCAGCCCGGGGCAGTAGAAGAACATGAATCCGCCGCCACCGGCGCCGCTGATTTTGCCGCCCGAAGCACCGGCAGCGATAGCAGCCTCATAGATGGCATCGATGCGGGGATTGCTTACGCTTTGGGCCATCTGTTTCTTGTGCTCCCAGCCGAAGTTGAGGATGGTGCCGATGTCGCCCACGTTGCCCTTAAGAAGGGCCTCCTTCATCTGCTGAGCCTGCTCTTTCAGTTTGTGCATGCTTTCGATGCTTGAGGTTTTGCCGCCTTTGACGTTTTGCTGCTGTTCGCGGATGATGTCGGCACTGACGTGCGAGGTGTCGGTGTAGTAAAGCAACAGGTTGTGGTTCAGCTCGTCGATGTAGCGCTGCCGGACGCGCAGGGGGTTCACTATCACATTGTCCCCATTGAATTCCATGTAGTTGAATCCGCCAAAGGTGGCGGCATATTGGTCCTGCTTGCCACCGGCGAGGGCCAAGTCTTCGCGTTCAATCTCGTAGGCCAGGCGTGCTATGTCGTATTCTCCCAGGGGCAGTTTGAGCCACTCGACGTAAGCACCCAGGATGGAGACGACAAGGGTTGACGAGGTGCCCAGTCCACTGCCAGCCGGGGCATCGACGAACGAGGCGATGCGTAGCGAGAGCGGCCGGTGGGTGAACTGGCGCACAATGCGGTTGTAGACTCCTTTATGGAGAATGAAGTAGCCGTCGGTATCCACCTCGGTGGCATTGTCGTAGGTCTCGCAGAGGCCACGGTCGGGCGCCAAGAACACAACTTTTCCATCGTCGGTGGGTTCGATGGTTGTGTAGGCGTAGAGGCTGATGGTGGCGTTGAGGATAGCGCCACCGTAGAGGTCGCTGTAGGGGGAGACGTCGGTGCCGCCTCCGGCCAGACCCAGTCGCAGGGGGGCTTTGCTTCGGATGGTCATGTCGATTATAGGTTGTTGATGGCCCGTGTCATATTGGGCCAGAGGTATTTCTGTTTCTCTTGGCGCACGCCTTCTGCGAGGCGCTGTTGCCAGTCTTCCTGGAAGTAGCGCACAATGGCGTCGGCTATTTGCTGTGCTTGAGGTTCGACGACGAATCCCACGCGTTGGTCGGGTACTATCTCGGGCAGTCCGCCGACGTTGGTTACCAGCATTGGGCGCTCGAAGTGGAATGCAATCTGGGTAACTCCGCTCTGGGTGGCCGTCTTGTAAGGCTGTGCCACGAGGTCGGCGGCGCAGAAGTAGCGGTTGACTTCATGGTCGGGGATGAAGTCGGTGTGCATGGCCACGCGTGCGCTGAGGTCAAGCCGTGCGATAAGGTCGTGGTAGGGCTTAGGGTCGCCATAGAATTCGCCGGCGACGATAAGCTTGACTCCCAGTGTATCCATACGCTCGTCGGCCATGGCTTGCAGCAGGAGGTCGAGCCCCTTGTAGTCGCGAATGAAGCCGAAGAAGAGCACGTAGCGTTGGTTTTCGCGCAAACCGAGCAGCTCGAGGGCTTGCTGGCGGGAGAGGGTATCTCCGTAGTGGTCGTAGAGGGGGTGGGGACAGAAGGTGCGCGGGCGACGGTGCTTAGGGTCGAAGAGGTCGGCATCGGCCAGTACTGAACGGCTCATGGCCACCATGCCATCTACCGACTTCACAAAGTAGCGCGCAAACAGTTTGTCTCCTGGACGTTTCTCGTGGGGCACAAGGTTGTCGAGGATGGCGATACGCTTCGTGTGTTTGCGCTTGGCGCAACGTAGCGTAGTGCCCAGGGCTGGTGCCATGAAGGGGAGCCAGAACTTGGTGATGAGCAGGTCAGGTCGTTGGCGGCGGATGTAAAGACCGGTTTTAATCCATGAGAAGGGGTTGATGGCGTTGAGCATCCGCTTGATATTCAGGTCCGTGGGGGCGGGTTCGTCGCTGTATTGCGTCTTGCCGGGGAAGAGCAGTTTGGGGTACTGGAGGGTGAAGGTGATGATTTCCACCTCGTGTCCTTCGGCCATATACTGCCGTGCCAACCGCTCGTTGAATGCCGAGAGTCCGCCGCGGTAAGGGTAGGCGGTGCCCAGGATGATGACTTTCACGGCCTAGTGGAGTTGGAAGTTGATGGGGAGCGTGTATTGCACGCGTACTTTCTTGCCGCGTTGGCGGCCTGGCTTCCAGCGCGGCATCTCGCGCACCACACGCAGGGCTTCCTGCGAAAGTGCCTCATGCGGGCTGCGCAGCACCCTGCGGCTCGACGTGGTGCCGTCGGGCTCGATGACAAAGGTTACACTCACCGTGCCCTCAATGCCATCAGCTTTGGCCTGCTCGGGGTACTGTATCGAGACGGCGAGGTACTGGATCAGTCCCTCATACCCGCCCGGGAACTCGGGCGACTTTTCGACTACGGTATAGATTTCGGTATTAATAGGGGCATAGGCCGTGTCGGCTGTTTGGGCTTTAACACCGCCGGCAATGGCAATCAGCAGGGCGAAGAGTAGTGCTTTTCTCATGGCTGGGTTGTTTTAATATATAAGGGTATACGTTATCCGAGGGCTTCGATTTGTGCCTTGATGGCTGCTATCTTGCTTTCGGCGTCGCGTTGCTTGTTGCGCTCCTTCTCGATGACGGGGGCGGGGGCTCCGTTGACGAACTTCTCGTTAGACAGTTTTCCCATCACGCTGCGGAGGAAGCCTTCGTAGTATTTTAGGTCCTCCTGCAACTTCTTGAGTTCTTCTTCCTTGTTGACATTCTGGCTCATGGGGACGTAGCACTCGGCTGTGCCGACCATGAACTGCAGTGCGCCGGCAGGCTGCTCGCTGACGGCGGCGATGTCGGTTACGTTGCCCAGCTTGCGGATGATGCCTGCGAAGCGGTCCACTTGGAAGCGGTCGTCCTTGGCGATATAGCTCACAGCCAGGGGTTCCTTGGGCGAGAGGCCGCGGGTGTTGCGTATGTTGCGCACGCCGGCGATGACCTCGCGAGCGGTGTCGAACTCATCCAGCAGGCGCTGGTCGTAGAAGACGGAGGTGGGCATGTGTTGGTTCATGATGCTGTAGTTGGCATTGATGAATGCAGCCTTTTCGTCCTCCTTGCCGATGGTCTGCAGGGCATGCCATATCTCTTCGGTAACGAAGGGCATGAAGGGGTGCAGGATGAGCATCAGGCGCGAGAAGATGCTGATGGTGGCATTGTAGGTTTCGTGGTCGATGGGGGTGCCGTGGGCGGGCTTGACCATTTCGAGGTACCACGAGCAGAAGTCATCCCAGGCCAGTTTGTAGGCAGCCATGAGGGCTTCGCTGAGGCGGTACTGGTCGAAGTCCTTCTCAATCTCCTCCAGCACCTGGGCCATGCGCTGCTCCATCCATTGGACGGCTACGGCGTTGTTCTTCTCGGATTCACCGGAGATTTCGGAATCACTGGAGACCTGCCAGCCACTAATCAGTCTAAGGGCATTCCACAGCTTGTTGGAGAAGTTGCGGCCCTGTTCGCAGATGGCTTCGTCGAAGGGCAGGTCGTTGCCGGCAGGGGCAGTGAGGAGCATGCCCATGCGGACGCCGTCGGCACCGTATTTCTCGATGAGCTCGATGGGGTCGGGGCTGTTGCCGAGCTGCTTGGACATCTTGCGGCCTAGCTTGTCGCGCACGATGCCGGTGAAGTATACGTTGCGGAAGGGTATGTCGTGGGGGTATTCCAGGCCGGCCATAATCATGCGGGCCACCCAGAAGAAGATGATATCGGGGCCGGTGATGAGGTCGGCGGTGGGGTAGTAGTAGCTGATTTCGGGATTGCCCGGGTTGCGGATGCCATCGAAGAGGGAGATGGGCCACAGCCAGGAGCTGAACCATGTGTCGAGCACGTCCTCGTCCTGGCGGAGGGTGCCGGTGTAGCCATACTTCTCGGCGGCAATCTTTCTGGCCTCTTCTTCGTTGAGGGCCACGACGGTCTCTACGCGGCCGTCCACATCAAGGTACCAAGCCGGTATGCGCTGGCCCCACCACAGTTGGCGGCTGATGCACCAGTCCTTGATGTTCTCCAGCCAGTGGCGGTAGGTGTTCTTGAACTTGGCGGGGTGGAAGCGGACAGTGTCGTTCTCCACCACCTCGAGGGCCTGCTTGGAGATGCCGTCCATCTTGAGGAACCACTGGGCGGAGAGCTTGGGCTCTATCACCGCATCGGTGCGCTCGCTGTGGCCCACCTTGTTGGTGTAGTCCTCTATTTTCTCGATGAGGCCGGCAGCCTCGAGGTCCTTCACTATCTGCTTGCGGCAGGCGAAGCGGTCGAGGCCGCAGTAGGTTGATACGTTGATACGTTGATACGGGCATGACAACTTATCAACTTTTAACTTATCAACATCTTTCAGGGTACCGTTGTCGTTAAAAATGTCGATACTCTCGAGGTTGTACTTCATGCCCAGGTTGTAGTCGTTGATATCGTGGGCAGGGGTAATCTTGAGGGCACCGGTACCGAACTCGCGGTCGACGTACTCGTCCATGATGACAGGGACAGCGCGTCCCACGCCGGGGACCACGACTTTCTTGCCTTTAAGCCACTGGTAGCGCTCGTCCTCGGGGTGCACACAGACGGCGGTGTCGCCCATGATGGTCTCGGGGCGGGTGGTGGCGACCACGATGTATTTGTCTTCACCCTCCACAAAGTAGCGGAGGTAGAACAGTTTGCCGCGGCTCTCCTTGTAGATGACCTCCTCGTCGCTGACGGCGGTCAGCGCCTGGGGGTCCCAGTTGACCATGCGCACGCCGCGGTAGATGAGCCCCTTGTTGTAGAGGTCGACGAAGACGCGGATGACGCTCTCGTAGCGCACCTCGTCCATGGTGAAGGCGGTGCGGTCCCAGTCGCAGGAGGCACCGAGGCGGCGCAGCTGCTTGAGGATGATGCCGCCGTACTCCTCTTTCCACTGCCAGGCGTGTTTCAGGAAGTCTTCGCGACTGAGCGAGCGCTTGTCGATGCCCTTTTCTGCCAGCATCTTGACCACCTTGGCCTCGGTGGCGATGGAGGCGTGGTCGGTGCCGGGCACCCAGCAGGCGTTCTTGCCCTGCATGCGGGCACGGCGGACGAGGACGTCCTGGATGGTGTTGTTGAGCATGTGGCCCATGTGGAGCACACCGGTTACGTTGGGTGGCGGTATCACCACCGTGTAGGGCACGCGGTTGTCGGGCTCCGAGTGGAAGAGTTTTTTGTCAATCCAGAATTGGTACCATTTCTCCTCGACAGCGCGAGGGTCGTATTTTGAAGCGATTTCCATTAGTGTAATCTATAATAATTAAGGGTGCAAAGATACACACTTTTTCCGAAACGGCGGAAAAAAAGTTCAGAAAGCGTAGCCGAGGCGCATGGTCCAGAGGGTGGAAAGGTGGTTCTGCACCATGGCAGGGGAGACACCCACTTCGGCCCCCGTCGGGAAGAGGAAGCCTAGCGAAGCCTCGAGGAAGAGTCCTACGCGGCTGTGAAGGCTAAAACCGATGGCACCCGATGCGGTGAGGTGCTTGGCATACTCTGTTTGGCGGCGACTGATGATGTCCCACCCGTCGTTGCGGATGAAGCAGTTGAGCGTGGACCACACCTGGGTGAAGTTGATGCCATAGGCGAAGAAGAAGCTGCTGACCTCTCCGCGGTAGGGGTACAGGCGGTATTGCAGTTGGGAAACCATTGCATGGGCATCAATATCGGAAGCATTGGGGACGATGTACGACAGGTCCAGCTGCAGCGAAGAATGGTAGGAAAGGTTGTATTCATAACTAACCGAGGGTGCCTTGAGGAAAGGGGAGATGAGGTTGACCTTGACGGCATGGCGGTGGCGCAGGGTGTCCTGTTGTGCCGCTAGCGGAGAGGCCAGCATCCATGCGGCGACAAGGGCTACAATCGAAAACAGGCGTCTCATTCGGCACCTCCTTCCTTGTTGTAGGGGTAATAGGGGTGATTGCGTGTGCTCCAGCAACCAGGGTAGAGAGTCAGTAGGTTGCTAAATGAGGCATGGTTGAAATAGAGCGTGTCTCCTTTATGGCGTATTAGAAGAAAGGATGGTTCCACATCCATCTTCATCTTGTTTTGGTAAGGGTTGTCGAAATTCTCCACCCATAGGAAGGCCCAGCGCCCCAGGGTGTCGGTGATGGATTGGCCCAGGTACCTGCCGTATGATTGATAGAAAGCCAGCGTGTCGCCAGCCAGGGGTGAGGTCAGCGTGCTGTCGGAGTAGAGATAGCCGCGGTAGACATACTCGTCGTAGGTGCGCCCACACGAGCCCAGCAGCGTCAAAGCCGCAAAAAAAAGTAGGATTCGATACGTTTTCATATAGGTTCATTTCGTTTTTCAAGGTGCAAAGATACGACTTTTTTCCCATACTGATGAAAAAAAGTGTCAATGCGCTGAAATACAGCACACTGCCATGCTTTCGGAAAAGTGGTGTATTTTTGGGAAAAAAGTCGGAAAACAAGGCAAAATCGCCCGAATGCAACAGGTTGTTTTCCAATGAATTAATACCACCCTCTTCTTCCTCTCTTCTTCCTTGGTTAGGCCGCTGTAGGGGCTGTCCGAATCGGAGGGTGGAAAAGGGGGCTTGTATGGTTGAGAAAAGAGTACGCGCTGGAGAACCGGAGGGCATCGCGCCGGTAGAGCCGCGTAGCGGCGACGGAAATTAGCCGTGGGCGCAGTCCATGAGGGGGAACCGTTCGCGGTTGGGGAGCCGCGTAGCGGCGACGGGGCGTGGCCGTGGGCGCTGTCCATGAGGGGAACCGTTCGCGGTTAGGGAGCCGCGTAGCGGCGATGGAAATTGGCCGTGGGTGCAGTCCATGGGGGGGAACCATTCGCGGTTGGGAAGCCGCGTAGCGGCAATGGAATTTAGCCGTGGGCGCAAGCCCACGGTAGGTAGGAGACGGGCATGGAAAAAGGAGCCCCGAAGGGGCGACACGTGGCTGCCGGTTACCGTGCCGCCCCTTCGGGGCTCCCGAGTTGTTTGGATCATTCCACCGTGGGCTTGCGCCCACGGCTACTATCCATCGTCCCCGCTGGGGACTGTGGGGAGCCGCGTAGCGGCGACGGAATTTAGCCGTGGGCGCAAGCCCACGGTAGGTAGGAGACGAGCATGGAAAAAGGAGCCCCGAAGGGGCGACACGTGGCTGCCGGTTATCGTGCCGCCCCTTCGGGGCTCCCGAATTGTTTTTAACTCCTGATCACCACCACCTTCCGTGCCGGCAGGTCGCCGATGCGCACCAGGTACACCCCGGCAGGCACCGTCAACTCCAGCTTTCCACTCTCCACCTTCCGCTTTCCATTTACACGGCGGCCGAGCATGTCGTACACGTTCACATCCATCCCCTCGGCACCCACAACATGGATGCGGCTGTCGTAGGACCACACGCGGACACCCTCGCCATCAGCCACATCTTCGACCCCCACCGTCTCGGCAAAGTAGGCCGTATAGGTGGCGTTACCGGTAACCGTTACCGTGCGCACGCTATCCGTATTGCCGTCCTGCCACCGCTGGAAACGGTAGCCGGGATTGCCGACGGCGCAGATGACAACGGTGTCTCCGTTCCGGGCTGTGCCCCCGCCGACAACATACCCCATCGTCGGGTCCGCACTCTCCACAATGAGGGTGTATTCCGTGCGGCAGTCTTCCTGCTTTAGGGGGAACTGTGTATCCCATGGTGATTGCACACTATAGTAAGGCAAAGACCCGCATGGGACTGTCAGCGTGCAATACGAAGGAACTCCCACAAACGTACCACTGAAACAAATCGGTGGATATGTGGCCTTTGATACTATACTACGAAGGTGGATGCATCCAGCGAAAGCATCATCCCCTATATGGTCCACACCGCTGCCAAGCGTTACTGACGTCAGGCCGCTGCAATCTCTGAATGCAAATCCTTCAATGTACATTACCGAGTTGGGAATGGTTACCGACGTCAGGCCGCTGCAATTTTTGAATGCATCAGATCCTATAGAGCTTACGGAGTTACCTATCGTTACCGATGTCAGGCCGCTGCAACTAGAGAACGCATATGACCCGATGGAGGTTACCGAGTTGGGGATGGTTACCGACATCAGGCCGCTGCAATTCTCGAACGCGCGCTCCCCGATGGAGGTTACGGAGTTGGGGATGGTTACCGACGTCAAGCCATCCATATCATAGCATAGATAGTTTGGGATAATCATGACATTGTTGCCAAATATGAAAGTGGTAATATTGTGGCAACCAGAAAAGGCACTATAGGTGTTGGGGTAGGAGTAGCCTGCGTACGTGCAGCTGTCGGCATTGAAATGGACGGTGGTCAGGCCGCTGCAATTTTTTAATGCCTCGCGTCCGATGGAGGTTACGGAGTTGGGGATGGTTACCGACGTCAGGCCGCTGCAACCAGAGAATGCAAAGTTTCCGATGTGGGTAACAGTGTTGGGTATGGTTACCGACGCTAGGCCGCTGCAACCAGCGAACGCGCTCTCCCCGATGGAGGTTACGGAGTTTGGTATGGTTACCGACATCAGGCCGCTGCAACCAGCGAATGCAAAGTTTCCGATGTGGGTAACAGTGTTGGGAATTGTCGTGTTTCTGCAACCTGTAAGAAGCGTATTTGTTGCAGTCTCAATTATGGCGTTGCAGTTATTGCGACTGTCGTATACGCCGTTTTCACTGTCAACAATGATTGATGTTAAGCTATCACAAGACTGGAAATTATGACCGATGGAGATTACAGAGTTGGGGATGGTTACCGAGGTCAAGCTATCCATATCATAGCATAGATAGTCAGGGATAATCTTGACATTGTTGCCAAACGTGAAAGTGGTAATATTGGGGCAATTATAAAAGGCTCTATCGGAGCCGCCTGCGTACGTGCAGCTGTCGGCATTGAAATGGACGGTGGTCAGGCCGCTGCAATTCTCGAACGCATCTGCCCCAATGGAGGTTACCGAATTGGGGATGGTTACCGACGTCAAGCCGCTGCAACCCGAGAACACGCCACTCCCGATGGAGGTTACCGAGTTGGGGATGGTTACCGATGTCAAGCCGCTGCAACCAGAGAACGCGCCACTCCCGATGGAGGTTACCGAGTTGGGGATGGTTACCGACGTCAGGCCGATGCAATTTTTGAATGCCTCGTTTCCGATGGAGGTTACCGCATAGGTGGTGCCGCCAAAGGTTACACTGTCAGGGATTGTCAAGTCTCCTGTGGGTTTGCTATAACCATTCCAATAGGAACTGGAGCTAGGATAAGTAACGGTAACTCCGCCGTCACCAATATTGTAATACAGCGTCTGGCCACTAGGTGCCACAGCAGGGTAATTATAGGCAAAAACACTTTGCCACAATGACATAAAGAATAATACAAATAGTAAACGTTTCATAATTGCTATAATTTAATTTGTTTTGTTTTTATTTTTTAATCTAGTTGTTGCACATTAGTTATGTCCATGTCACGAACATTTGTCCCTAGTTGGGTTGCTAGTTCATGCATGGCATTTGTCGGATTCATGCCAATATACGCAACCGACTTATTAACATGGTCAAATTGTTTCAATATATCATTTATACCTTTGTCGTTTGCTCCATATCCAATAATGATAAGCCGACTTGAGGTCTGTATATTATCTCCAAATCTTTTCATCAAATCACTAGGGAATGGTTCTTCGTACTGCACTCTTTTGACAAGATTCCCTGTTAGGACATATGCGCTTTCTATAGAAGGATACTCTTTTTTATTGTCTTCAGATATCATATAAATACTATCGCTAGATTTTCCATGAGGCAATTTAACAATTCTAGGATTTATTTGAGACCCACACAGGCTAGAGCATCGCGCATAATCAAAACTACCATGCAATTTGAATAACCTAATCGGTTTATCATATATGCCAACATATTCTTCTATAGATCTTTCCATATTATCGCGGAATGGTGATAAGTGACTGCTAAACCCATCTGAAATCAGACCATTTAAACTATCTAGATTCCCAAAAGACTCGAAAAGAGAGTCATGGTTTAAAGTATGGACGTTAATAATTGCATCTTGACTCCATACCTTGAGAGTACTTAAAAAGTTTTGGTAGACTTTCTCTATATCTTTTTCAAATAGATTTTCCCTTATTCCAAGAGCACGTTGGACGATTTTTTTATAGACTCTTTGCGCTTCACCTACTGCTTCTAGGATATTATCGCCATAGTCTACTCCCGTCATAGCCACAACTCCATCTTTATCATAAAGAAAATCAAAAAAACACTCATAGTTAAAATTACCATCATTATATGAGAGGTATTGATCCCGTCCTTTCTTGCATAATTGGAATCCTCTTTCCATGCCGTTGGGATCACACGATTCCGACCTTTTCAACAAACACCCAAATCTATCTACAGAAAATGCATCAAAATCAAAATGCTTTATATAATCATTTACATCACTGCCAAGGGGAAATCCTGCTGGTGCAGAGAAGCCTGCACCCAAAAGGATGGAAATAGATTTTTGTTTTTGACTATTCGTTTCTTGCATTGTTGTAATATCATACCATCTCTCGGCGACTCCCAAACCGATATACAATATTGTTATTTCACGTATGGGCATATAAAAAAGAGCGCGGGAATCTGCTTTCTTTGCTTATCCCGCTCATGAGGCTCTCGCATTGCCTGTTATCCGAGGATAAGCAATGCCGAAGCCCACGCTGAAGACGCACAATGAGACCACTGCACGCCATACCATGGACGTTGACATTTGCTTTTACCTTGCGGATAACTAGGTGAATTTGCGAGATTCATGAGCCGCAGATAAACGCCGTTACAACGTCTTTTCTATATGTCGCCATTCCCTGTGGAACAATGGGTTGGCCATTATATCCCACCCGCTTTATCCCCTCGGATGCCCACTGGGCATCCTCTCTCTCGAAGGGCTTCGGCGGTGCGGAAACGACGATGCAAAAATACAAACTTTTTCCGAATTGGAAAAAAATAATTTACCTGAGGTAGGGGAAACAAGCGGGAACACCTCTGTCGTATGGCCAAGGCTGATTGCCGGAATACTATTAGACGATAGCACCCTACAAATCAACTGCGCCTGTTAATTGGACAATTTCGTGGTAATTCGTGTTTGTTTTTCAGCGGCGAAGTGTTTAATTGCGGAAATGCTGGAACGGGTTGCGGCCGAAGGGGTTGCGGCGCCACCAGAGGATGAGCAGCAGGCCGACGAGCATGCCGCCCAGGTGGGCGAAGTGGGCCACGCCGTCGTAGGAGTAGAAAAGGCCCTGGATGAGTTCCAGTGCGGCATAGCCGATGACGAACCACTTGGCCTTGATGGGCATGAGGAAGTAGAGGTAGATGTATTCGTTGGGGAAGGTCATGCCGAAGGCCAGCAGCAGGCCGTAGACGGCGCCCGAGGCGCCGACGGTGAGGCTGCCGGGGAAGAGCATGGTGAGCAGTCCGGCGCCCAGGCCGCAGGCCAGGTAGTAGGTGAGGAAGCGCTTGGTGCCCCAGAAGTTCTCCATCGTGTTGCCGAACATCCAGAGGGCGAACATATTGAAGAACAGGTGGGTGAAGTTGGCGTGCATGAACATATATGTCAAGGGCTGCCACACACGGAAGTAGCCGGTGTTCGGGTTCCAGAGGCCGAGGAGGGCGTTGAGGTCGATGATGCGCTGCGAGTAGCAGACGTAGTAGGCCAGGTAGGCCAGTGCGTTGACGATAAGGAGGTGCTTGACTGCTGGAGGCAGGATGCTGAAGCCTTGGGGTTGGTACTGTGCCATTTTAGTTATGAGTTTTGAGTTATGAATTATGAGTTATGAATTATGAGTTATGAGTTGTGAGTTTTGAGTTAAGAGTTATGAATTATGAGTTAAGAGTTAAGAGTTATGAATTATGAGTTGTGAGTTTCCACTACTTGAATATTTCCTCGGGTTTTACGATGGTGATGATGCGTTTTCCGCCGGGGGTGGTGTCGGCCATGGGGCAGGCGAAGAGGTCGGCCACCAGCTGCTGCATCTCTTCCTGCGAGAGGGGCGAGGTGGCGCGGGCGGCCATCTGGCGCGCCAGCGCGGCACGCAGGCTCTGGCCGCGGTCGCAGAACTTCTGCAGGGTCGAGGCTTTGTAGTCGGCCAGCAGCTGCTCGAAGAAAGGCTGCAGGTTGGCCTCCTGCACGTCAGCGGGCGTGGCGGTTACCACGAAGGTGGTCTGCCCCACGGCCTCGAGGGCGAAGCCGTAGTCCTGCAGGTCGGGCAGCAGCTCGCCCATCAGCTCGGCGTCGGCGGCCGAGAACTGGCAGTTGATGGGGAAAAGCAGCGTCTGTGAGTTCGGGGTTCGGAGTTCGGAGTTCGGAGTCAGTCGGTCGTAAAGGATGCGCTCGAGGGCGCGCTGGCGGTCGATCAGCGCCAGGCCGGAGGAGAGGGCGGTGGCGATGTAGCGGTCCTGCAGCTGCAGGCAGGGAGTGGTGGGGAGCGAGGAGTGAGGGGTGAGGAGTGTGGAGTGAGGAGTGAGGAGTGGGTCGTTTAGGTCGGGCAGGGTATTGGGGGTGTCCAGTTTTATGCGGGTCTGGGTGGGGGAGGGGCGGAAGGGGTTGTAGTCGGGGTTGTAGCTTATCTTGGGCTGCTGGGGTATGTAGCCGCTGGGGGCGGGGGCGAGGTTGAATTCGGGCGGGGTGTCGAAGCTGAGTTCCGTGGCCAGGGTGAACTGCCCCAGCGCTTTCTTGACGGCCGACCGCAGGATGGCGAACAGGGCGTGGTCGTCCACGAAGCGCACCTCGGTCTTGTTGGGGTGTATGTTGATGTCGATGCGTGCGGGGTCGACCTGCAGGGCGATGAAGTAGGAGGGGTGGCTGCGGTCGGGCAGCAGGTCGTCGTAGGCGCGTTCCACAGCCGTATTGAGGGCGGCGTGCTTGATGTAGCGCCCGTTGACGAAGAGGTACTGCTCGCCGCGCGTCTTGCGGGCGTGCTCGGGTTTGCCCACGAAGCCCTTGATGCGCACCAGGTCGGTCTCCTCCTCGATGGGAAGCAGGCGCTCCTTGTAGTAGTTGGCATAGAGCTGCGAGATGCGCTGCAGCATGCTTCCGGCCTTGAGGTCGTAGAGCGTCTTGCCGTTGTGCTGCAGGCTGAAGCCCAGGTCGTGGTGCACGAGGGTGATGCGGCGGAAGACCTCCTCGATGTGGCTCAATTCGACGCCGTCTTTTTTGAGGAAGTTGCGGCGGGCGGGCACGTTGTAGAAGAGGTTCTTCACGGCCAGCGAGGTGCCGGGCGGGCAAGCCTGCGGCTGCTGGCTGACGATGCGCGACCCCTCGATGAGGATGCTGGTGCCCAACTCGGCGTCGTGCAGGCGGGTGCGGAGTTCCACCTGCGCGATGGCTGCGATGGAGGCCAGCGCCTCGCCACGGAAGCCCATGGTGTGGATGGCGAAGAGGTCGTCGGCCTGGTGTATCTTGCTGGTGGCGTGGCGCTCGAAGCAGAGTCGCGCGTCGCTGTCGCTCATGCCGCAGCCGTTGTCGATGACCTGGATGAGGGTGCGGCCGGCATCCTTGAGGATGAGGTCGATTTGCGTGGCGCCGGCATCCATCGAGTTCTCCAGCAGCTCCTTGACGGCGCTGGCAGGGCGGTCCACCACCTCGCCGGCGGCTATCTGGTTGGCCACGCTGTCGGGCAATATGTTGATGATGTTGGTGATGTCGCTCATGGCTTTTGTTTCTCGTAGTTGTCCAGGAAGGGCAGTATGCTTTTCACCGGCAGCGTCTTGTTCATGATGATGTCGCGCCGCTCGTTGAGGATGATCATGGTGGGTGCGCCGTGCACGTTGTAGGCTTCCTGGTAGTCGACGTTGACGTTGGGGCCGCCCACGTTGACGAAGGGCATGTGGTGCTCGCGGAGGTATTTCTTCCACTTGTCCACATCGCTTTCGTAGCCTACGGCATAGACCGTGAAACGGGGGTTGTTGGCGGCGCGCAGCGAGTCGCAGAGGGCGGCCAGCTCGGTGCTCTGCTCCTGGCAGTGGTGGCAGTCGGGGTCCCAGAACCAGAGGATGACGTAGCGGGTGGGGAAGCGGTGGCTGCTGATCCAGTCCTTGGTGTCGGCGCTTTGGTTGGTGTCGGCCATCCACAGCTCCTGTCCGTGGGCGCCGATGAGGCTTTGGCGGATGCGGTTGTAGTTGTAGCGCATGTTGTGCAGGGTGCCTTCGGTGGCCCAGGGGCAGCGCCCTTTGAGGTAGTACTCGGAGGCGAGGTGGCACCATACGGCGTCCCAGCCGATGTTGCGGGTGGAGCGGAAGTAGCGCGGCTCGATGTGGTCGAAGACGTAGCGCAGCAGGGCGGTGTCGTCGCCGATGCGGGCGGCCAGGCGGTCGATTTCGCGGCAGATGGTGTCGCTGTGGGCGCGATAGAGCTGGCCAAAGAAGAAGTAGTTCACCTTGTTGTACAGGTTGGGGCTGTAGAGCAGTGCCGAGTGCAGGTCGCCAGCCTCCGGACCCTGAACTCCGAACTCCGAGCTAAAGAGGTTGTCCCAATAGTGGGCACGGTAGTGGAACGCCTTGTCCTCCACGCTGTCGGGCACGTCGCCCTCGCGGCAGGCCGCCACCATGCGGAAGAAGAGGGTGGGGGAGTAGCCGTAGAGGGTCCCTTTTTCCGTCTGTTTCATCTGTTCAATCAGGGCCGCCTCCTCGGCCTCGGCCTGTGGGCGTTGCGAAGGGTCTTTTTGGAGTTCGCGCAGCTGTTTCTGTTTTTGTTGCGCGTCGGCCACAACGGCCAGGTAGCCGAACATGCGGCTGTTGGCCTGGCAGCCTTTCACGTGTACGGTGGAGGGGGTGAGTTTGTCATCGGCTGTGAGGGTGAATCGCTGGCTGCCGTCGATGGTGAAGTCGCCAATGGCCTTCTTGCCGTCCTGGTGCACCAGGGCGTAGATGCCGCGCGGCCAGTTGCGCTTGCCGCGGAAGCGGTAGGAGCCGTCCTTGGCACGCTGCGCCGAGTCCATCGGCTGCAGCTGGTCGCGGTGGTGGCGGGCGATGTACAGCAGGCTGTCCGCCACGCCCTCCAGCCGGAAGGTCATGTCGTAACTCTGCGCCTGCAGGGTGAGGAAGGCTGCCAGCAGGGTGGCTATAGCGAGTATTTTCTTCATCTTTGATTCGTTTTCAAATGGTCAGCGTTGCGGTGAAAAGCAGTGAGATGTTGCCGTCGCGGCCAGGGAAGTGGTAGATGGCCGACTGGGGTGTCATGCGGTAGAAGAGGGCCACGCCCCAGTCCACCACACCCCAGCGGACGAGGCCGTCGATGCCGGCGCCCACTTCGGCGATACCTTTTGAGGGCGACAGCATGCTCAGCTCGTCGTAGTCATAGACGATGCCGTTCTCGTCCTGCCCCCACAGGTGGCCCCACATGGCGCCGGCCTGCACGAAGGGGCGCGGACGAAGGCCGACGTTGAGCAGGTTGATGTGGTATTTGAAGAGCGGTTCGGTGAAACCGAATTTGACGCTGGCGGCGGCGAAGAGGTTGGCCGCGAACTCGCCCGAGCGCACCGACACCAGCGACTGCGAGAGCAGCAGCGGGCTGCCCCAGTGGCCGCCGAGGTCGAACATGCGGCTGTAGGGCACATCGCGCGTAGTGATGCCGCCTTGGGCGTAGGTGCCGAGGGTGAAGAGGGCAATCCTGTGGCTGCGGCGGTACTGCAACAGCAACCGTGCGTAGGGGCCGAAGTCGGTCTGTATCCCTTGGCAGAGGCTGTGTCCGCTGCCCACCAGCAGCTCGGCCCGCAGACCCTTGCTGTGCTCCGCCATCAGGCGGCATTCCAGCAGCTTGTGCTTCGGCAGGAATGCGATGTCGTCGGGGTGGTAGTAGATGTACTGGTTGTCATACAGGCGCTGCTCGCTCGAGTAGCGCACCTCGGCGCCCAGCGTGAGGCGGTTGCCCACCTTCCATCCGCCGCCCACGTAGAAGCGGTCCACGGCGCTGAAGCGGCCTGCCATCAGCCCGTCGAGGAACGAGAGGTTGTTCACGCTCGGGCTGGTCATCCGCAGGCTGGCGTCGTGCAGCAGGTCGTGGAAATAGCCCGCATAGACGTGCGGCCGGCGCGAGTGGCGCAGCTGCAGGTCGGCCATCACGCCCCACTTCCACCCTTTGTCGGTGTAGCCGTAACCCACATAGCCGTCCATCGACAGGCACTGCAGGCGGCTCTCCTTGGCGAAGTTGATGTCGTAGCGCAACCCGCCGCCCCAGCGCGAGGCTTCGTACTGGTTGTAGCTCCACAGGCGGTCGTAGTTGAAGTACAGCCCGTTTTTCGCATCCTTGCCGTTGATGCGTATATATTGTGCCATGGCACTGGTACTCAATGCCATAATGCACGCCATTATCAGTAGCGTCCGTCTCATAAGTAGATGCAAAGATAGGATTTTTTTTCCATCCATAGCAAAAAAAAATCCCGGTTTTCCGGTATAATGTACCATAAGCTTCCATATCCTTCCAGTGCCTTTGTATTCCCCTACCGTTCCCCTACCATTCCCCTACCGCTCCCCTGAAAACTCTTTTTTTCTCCGAATTATATTTTTTTCGTATATTTGCAAATCATTAATGTATTAAAATAAACAAATAACATACACACATGCAGAGAGATACACAAATCTTCGACCTCATCCAGAAAGAGCGTGAGCGTCAGACCAAGGGCATCGAGCTGATTGCCTCCGAGAACTTCGTCAGCGACCAGGTGATGGAAGCCATGGGTTCCGTCATGACCAACAAATATGCCGAAGGCTACCCCGGCAAGCGCTACTACGGCGGCTGCCAGGTGGTGGACCAGAGCGAGACCATCGCCATCGAGCGCGCCAAGCAGCTCTTCGGCGCCGAGTGGGCCAACGTGCAGCCCCACAGCGGCGCACAGGCCAACATGGCCGTCTTCCTCGCCTGCCTCAACAGCGGCGACACCTTCATGGGCATGGACCTCAACCACGGCGGCCACCTCTCCCACGGCAGCCCCGTCAACTTCTCCGGCATCAACTACAAGGTGGTCGGCTACCAGGTGAAGGAAGAGACCGGCACCGTCGACTACGACGACATGGAGAAGAAAGCCCTCGAGTTCCGCCCCAAGCTCATCATCGGCGGCGGCAGCGCCTACAGCCGCGACTGGGACTGGGCCAAGATGCGTGAGATTGCCGACCGCATCGGCGCCATCCTCCTCGGCGACATCAGCCACCCCTCCGGCCTCATCGCCAAGGGACACCTCAACAACGCCGTCCAGTACTGCCACATCGTTACCACCACCACCCACAAGACCCTCCGCGGACCCCGCGGCGGCATGATCCTCCTCGGCAAGGACTTCGACAACCCCTGGGGCAAGACCACCCCGAAGGGTGAGATCAAAAAAATGAGCGCCCTGCTCGACAGCGCCGTCTTCCCCGGCACCCAAGGCGGCCCCCTCGAGCACGTCATCGCCGCCAAGGCCGTCGCCTTCGGCGAAGCCCTCACCGACAGCTACGACCAGTACATCCAGCAGGTGATGAAGAACGCCAAGGCCATGTGCGAGGCTTTCGTCGCCAAGGGCTACAAGGTCATCTCCGGCGGCACCGACAACCACCTCATGCTCATCGACCTCCGCACCAAGTTCCCCGAGCTCACCGGCAAGCAGGCCGAGAACGCCCTGGTGGCCGCCGACATCACGGTCAACAAGAACATGGTTCCCTTCGACAGCCGCAGCGCCTTCCAGACCAGCGGCCTCCGCGTCGGCACCCCCGCCATCACCACCCGCGGCCTCAAGGAGAACGAGATGGCTGCCATCGTCGACATGATCGACCAGGTGCTCTGCAACCCGACCGACGAGGCCGTCCGCGCCCGTATCACCGGCCAGGTCAACGAGATGATGCAGCACCGCCCCCTCTTCGCCTGGTAAGAAAGGTGTCGGCACCTGCCGACAACCGCAAACCGAAGCGGTAAGAAAGGTATCAGCCTGCCTGCCAACCGCTCACTGGGTCGGTTAGAGGGCAGGACTGCCTGACAATATTGCCGCCCCTACGGGGCTGCAGACCATAGCCGGGGGCGCAAGCCCCCGGCTTCGGTTTAAACACAATCAGAGCCCCGTAGGGGCGACGGACAACACGGCAATGACCCGAGACTACGAAGAATACAAAGCCAACAAAGGCAAACACAAAGCCCTAAAGACAATACTGATGGCCTTTGAAATTATCATTATCATCGGCTGCGTACTTGTCGGGCTGATGTTCCTTCTGATGGTGGCATTCCCAAAAGGGCTTTGGGTAGATCTGTTCAAATAGTTTTTTCTTCGATGGCATTAATCAAATCATACAAAGGCCGTTCGCCCCGCTGGGGCAAGGACTGCTACTTCAGCGAGAACGCCACCCTGGTGGGCGACGTGATGCTGGGCGACGAGTGCTCGGTGTGGTTCAACGCCGTGGTGCGCGGCGACGTGGCACCCATCACCATCGGCGACCGCACCAATGTGCAGGACGGCTCCTGCATACACGTAACCCACGACACCGGCCCCACCCGTATCGGCAGCGATGTTACCATAGGCCACAACGTTACCGTCCACGCCTGCACCATCCGCGACGGTGCCCTCATCGGCATGGGTGCCACCCTGCTCGACGACTGCGAAGTAGGGGAGGGTTCCATCGTCGCCGCCGGCGCCCTGGTGCTGCAAGGCACCAAGATACCGCCCAACGAAATCTGGGGTGGCGTCCCCGCCAAATACATCAAACCCACCCGCCCCGGCCAGACCGACAACGCCGCCCACTATGTCGCCTACGCCAAGGAATACCTGAACACAAAATAATTATTTCCCAACGTTTCCGAACAGGCTTTGCGAGGTAACTATTTGATGCCCAGGGCATTCATGGCGCGGTGGAAGGCGGCAGCGTTGGCGTTGTGCTGCGCCAGGGTGCTGGCGAAGCGGTGCGTACCGTCCATCTGGTCGCTGGCGCAGAAGTAGAGGTAGTCCGTCTTCGGGGCATTCAATACAGCATTGATGCTGGACTTCGAGGGCAGGCAGATGGGGGCGGGCGGCAAGCCGGTGTGGAGGTAGGTGTTGAAGGGGCTTTCGACGGCGAGGTGCTTGTGCAGAATGCGTCGCAGGGTGAAGTCGCCCACGGCGTATTTCACCGTCGGGTCGGCCTGCAGCGGCATACCGCGACGGAGGCGGTTGAGGTAGACGCTGGCGATGAGGGGTTTCTCGGGATTGTGGTTGCTTTCCTCCTCCACGATGGAGGCCAGGATGATGACATCCTTGAAAGTGTCAAGTGTTGAGTGTTGCGTGTTGGGTTCTCCACTCCCCACCTTCCACTTTCCACTTTCCACTTTCCGATACTCCTTTCCCATGCGCTGCATGAAGGCGTGCGGGGTTACGGTCCAGTAGAATTCGTAGGTGTCGGGCAGGATGAGGTGGAAACTGTCGAGCGGCACGTCGAAGTCGTTGTGCATCAGTTTGGCGTTCAGGTAGGTGTTGAGATCCTGGGGTGTGCGGAACTTGCCGATGATGAGGCGGATGGGGTCCTGCTGGCCGTTGCGCAGTTTTCGGACGAGGGTCAGGGTGCGCATGTGGGGCTCGACGACATAGGAGCCGGGGCGCACGTCGTTGAGCTGCAACAGGCGTGCTACGAGGCGGAAGGCCGTGGTGCTGTGCAGCACATGGTTGGCCACCAGGCTGTCGCACAGTGCATCGCGGGTTGTGCCGTCGGGCAGGTAGAGGCGGCAGGTGTCGCCGTTGGCGGTGGGTTGGCGCAGTCCGAAGGCGCCGGCAAAACATCCCGCCACTACGGCGAGGACGATAAGTAGCAGGACAATGGCGTGTTTCTTCATAATAACAGTTGCATGCGTATGGTGTCAATGTAGCGGCCGTCGACGTAGAGCCACTCCTTGAAACGGCCGCACTCCACGTAGCCCGCCTTGCGGAAGAGGGCAATGGAGGCGGTATTGGTGGCCGCGATGTCGGCGTAGAGGGTGTGTAATTGTGAGTTCTGGACAGCGAATGTTGAAAGTTCCTGGAGCATGGCCAGCGCATAGCCCTGCCGACGGTACTCGGTGGCCACCATGATGCCCACGGCGCAGCGCCGGTTCAGAGGGTCGTAGGCATACAGATCCACGCAGCCATACGGCAACGCATACAGCCGTAGCGAGCCGCTGGAGAGGGAGGCTCCCTCTTCCGCAACCAGTTGCAGGATGCTTTTTTCCACTTTCCTCTTTCCACTTTCCACTCTCAACTTATCTTCCCCCATAGCAGTTTGTTTTTAGAGTGTTCAATGTGGCGGCGCAGCTGCGGGTAGTGCGCCAATGTGGGGTCGGCGGCGAGGAGGTCGCGCACCGTGTCGCGGGTGGCACGGACTAGGGGTTCGTCGTCGACGATGTCGGCCAATTTGAGGTCGAGGATGCCGCTCTGTTGGAGCCCCTGGATATCGCCCGGGCCGCGCAGGCGCAGGTCCGCTTCGGCAATCTTGAATCCGTCGGTGGTGGCGCACATGGTGCGGATACGCTCCTTCGAGTTGGCTGCGAGGTTGTCCTTGGTCATGAGGATGCAGTAGGAGTCGCCGCCGCCACGCCCCACACGGCCGCGCAACTGGTGCAACTGTGAAAGGCCGAAACGTTCAGCGTTTTCAATGACCATCACCGTGGCATTTGGTACGTCAACACCCACCTCTATTACCGTGGTGGCCACCATGATGTGGGTCAGTCCCGCCTTGAAGCGTTCCATCTCCGAAGCTTTCTCTTCGGCGGTGAGGCGGCCGTGCACCATCGAGGTCTGGTACTGCGGACGAGGGAAGAAGTAATGTACCATCTCCAACCCGTCGTAAAGGTTCTTGAGGTCCGTCTTCTCGCTCTCCTCGATAAGCGGATAGACTATGTAGACCTGACGGCCGGCATCAATCTGCTGCTTGAGGAAGTGGAACACCTTGACGCGGTTAGCCTCGATGCGGTGATAGGTCCTGACAGGCTGGCGGCCAGGAGGCAGCTCGTCGATAACGGAGCAGTCAAGGTCGCCGTAGAGGGTCATCGCCAACGTGCGCGGTATGGGAGTGGCGGTCATCACCAATATATGGGGCGGCACCTGGGCCTTGGTCCACAGGCGCGACCGCTGTTGCACACCGAAGCGGTGCTGCTCGTCGATAACCACCAAGCCGAGGTTTTGGAAGTCCACGTCATCCTCAATCAAGGCATGGGTTCCGATGAGGAGTTGTATTTCGCCCTCGGCGAGGCGCTGTTTTACTTTCTTTTTCTGTGCGGCGCGGAGCGAGCCTGTGAGCAGTTCCACCTGGATAGGCATCCCGTCCAGCATGCGGAGGAATGTCTGGTAGTGCTGCGTCGCTAGGATTTCGGTGGGCGCCATGAGGCATGCCTGGCAACCGTTGTCTAGTGCCAGCAGCATACACATCAGCGCCACTAGGGTCTTCCCGCTGCCCACGTCGCCCTGCAACAGGCGGTTCATCTGGCGGCCGGAGCGCATATCGTCGTGCACCTCGCGGATGACACGCTTCTGCGCACCGGTGAGCGGGAAGGGGAGATGCTGGTTGTAGAAACCATTGAACATCTCGCCCACACGGCTGAATATGCGCCCTTCGGAGGCGGTAACACGCTGTTGGTGGGCGTATTGGTAGTCGAGTTGAAGGAAGAATAGCTCCTCGTACTTCAACCGTGCACGCGCTTGGTCAAGCGCCTGCTGCGAAGTGGGGTAGTGGATGTTGATGTATGCCTCGCGGAGCGGCATTAGGTGGAAACGCTCGAGGATAGGGGCGGGGAGCGTCTCCTCCATGGGTGGCAACTGGGCTACTAGGCTCTCAGTGATGCGTGCCAGCGCCCGGGTGCCCAAGCCGGCGGACTTCATCTTCTCGGTGGTGTTGTAGACTGGGAGGAAGGGGGAGGTGTGCGAGGTGTCCTGCGAGGTGGCAGCCTCCAACTCGGGGTGTGAAAGTTGCCATTGGCCGTTGAAGAGGGTCGGGCGACCCATAACGAGGTAGGTGATGTTGGGCTTCAGCTTTTCGCGCACCCACTTGGTACCGGCGAACCATACCAGCTGCATCGTGCCTGTGCCGTCGTAGAAGTCGCAGGTGAGTCGCTCACGGAATTTGCCGGTGGCGGTAGTTTGTAGATTGGTCACCTGTCCACGCAGCACGACATACTGCCCATCGTCGCGCAGCGAGGACACCGTGGCGAGGGCTGATCGGTCTATGTAGCGGAAAGGCAGGTGGTCAAGCAGCTGCCCAACCGTGCGCACCCCCAGCTCGGCGGCCAGCACCTTGGCGCGTGCCGGACCCACACCCTTGAGATATACTATGTCGTCGGACAGTTGCATTGGTGGGCTATGCGTTCGCGTTCCAGGGTGGAGGATATGTTGACATGCTCCGGGTCGGCCAGCAAAAGGAGGGTCTCTATGGAGGGGTCCTGCAGGCGGTTGACAGCAGCGATGGTCTGCTCATACTCAAAGTCTTGGGCAGTGCGTATGCCGCGGATAATAGCCTGCGCACCGAGGCTGTGGCACAGGTCGACAGTCATGCCGCTGTAAGAGAGAACCTCGACCGTAGGACAGTCGGCCAGCAGGCGGCGGATAATCTCCAGCCTCTCGTCGACGGTGAACATATACTGCTTCTCACTATTCACGCCCACTGCCACATAGATACGGTCGAAAAGTGGCAGCACACGTCGCAGGATAGCCTCGTGGCCAGTGGTGAAAGGGTCGAACGAACCGGGGAAAACTGCAGTAACCATACGCGTCAAAACTCCCAGATTAGTCGGAAAACAAGCATATTGCTAAAGCAATTGTTGACCCAATTGTCGAATCGCGGAACAAGCTGCGTGTTGCCCTCCGCGTCCAATATGGGCTTGCCCTCCTCGTCGACCAGCAGCATGTCGCCGTTGCGTTGATAGAAGTTCCAATCCTGCTTGATGGCGATAAGCGAATACTGCCAGCGTATATTGAGCATCAGCCCGCGCCAGACATAAAAACGTATATCGGCCACCACTCCCAGGTCATTGCGCAGAAACTGCATGTCGTTTGTGTCGGGATAGAACGACGGCGGGTAAAGGATACGCCCCTCGGGCTGCTCCACCAGGCGGCCGTAATTCAGTCCCACGCCAAACAGCATGCCGCCCCAGGGGTCGCGGTAGTGCAGCATCAGCGGAATGTCGACATAGTTAAGCCCAAGGTCCAGCGAATAGGGCTCACCCGAGCGGTTGTAGGCGCCGCGCTGCGTGAAAAGCGCCTCGACCGAAATGCGCCAGTCCTCGTGGCGGTCCAAGGCAAAGATGGCACCCACGCCGCCACTATAACCCCACTTACGGAAGCCCTTCAACTCATCACCCTCTACCTGCGACAGGCTTACGCCCGACGACACAAAACCGTGAATACGCTGCGCCTGCACAGCCGTACCCACCAGGGCAATCAACAATATGAACAGAATCTTTTTCATATATCTTAACTACTTGTCTACTTAACTACTTAACTACTTAACTCCTTAACTACTTAACACCTTAACTACTCTCTCCTTAACTACTTAACTCCTTAACTACTATCTCCTTAACTACTTAACTACTTTCTCCTTAACCACTAAATGAATCTCCATCGGCGCAGCAGGATAGCCGCATCCGTCATAACCCTGTATCGATGCATATAGCGCAGCATAAGGCGGTTCTGCATCTCTGCATTCGCCTCCGGCGCCAGGTCGGCTGGCGAGAAAACACCCTCCCGGCCAGTATAGCCCACCCAAGTGAGGCGCCCGGACAGCACCTGCAGGCAATGCTTGAAAAATCGGCGCTTGTCGTGTTGCAACCATACAAGCACAGGCGCAAAGACAAGCAAAAACGTCGCTGCGCCGATATCGAAAAGACGCTTGCTGCGACGCGATGCACCCGTACCGAGGGTGTCCAGGTCGTCGAGATACAGGTCGCCACGCGACAGGATACCGCCCGAACCGATAATATAGTCGCCCTCCGCAGGGGCTATCTTGTAAACCACACCTGTCGTGTGAAGTTCTGACATCAGGGCTATAATACGCTGCAGGTCCACATCCGCCCCACAGAAAACCACCTCCTCCACATGCTCGATGCGGATCAGATCCTGCAGCCTCCCTGCATGGAATGAACTGTCGCTCCGCAGATGCTCTGCCGGAATCCCCGCCTCCCTGCACAGCTCCGCCACCCGGGCCGCCTCCCCCTCGCTTCCCACAATCAGTGTTCTCCCGCGCTTGCGGGCGCGCAGCGCGTATCCACTTACTCCAGCCGCACTCAACCCCAGTCGCACCAGCAGCATCGACAACAATGTCCACACACTGCCCATCAGCAGCAGCATCCGCGAATAGCGCTGACCCTCGTCCAGGAGCGAATAGAAAGCCAACAGCAGCACCACTCCCACTCCCACACCCCTCACTATACGCCCAAGGCGCACAGGACGGTCGTACCCACCGCTCAACCAGCTGCACAACATCAATATCAGGACATAAAGCGGAATGACAAACAGCGTATACTGCGGCGGATAATAGCCCGCATCGCCCCTCCCCAGCGTCGCCCATAGATGCTTCAGCAACACAAAGCCGCCCACGGCAACCGTAAAGTCAATCAGCGGCACCGCCAGCCGCTTCCCTACACGCACCACCCCTGCCAGCATCGCCCTTGTCCAAATGGCCATCTCCAGCAGCCAGCTGAACATCCTCCCACCGCGCCCGCCATAATACTTGCGGACGAAAATCGACATCGCGTTGTAGAAATTGTACACATAGCTTATCGAACCCTTCCGCGTGCTTTCACCCTTATAGTGCACGATGCGCGTCGTGGGAAGATAATAGTTCCTATAGCCAGCCAGCACAATGCGCCACGAAAAGTCCACATCCTCGCCGTACATGAAATACGTCTCATCCAGGCCGCCTATTTTTTCGTACACCTCCCTTCGGAACATCAGGTACGCACCGCACATGATATCCACCTCCGCCTCCTCGTCCTCGCCGATATGCCCCATATAATAGGCCGCCACCCTCCGCGAACGCGGGAAAAGATGCACCAGGCCACTCACCTTGTAGAACGAAGCCTCCGGCGTCGGAAATCCACGCTTGCTCTCCCTCAAGTACCTCCCTTCGCCATCAACCATCTTCACGCACAGACCTCCGCAGTCGGGGTGTCCGGCAATGAAATCGGCACACCTCACAAACGTGTCCCGCTCCACAATCGTGTCCGGATTCAGCAGCAGCAGCAGTTCTGAATTTTGAACTTTGAATTTTGAATTTTGAATTTGGCTGTCGGAATTCGAATTTCGACTTTCGGAATTCAAAAGCAGCAGCAGTTCTGAATTTTGAACTTTGAATTTTGAATTTTGAATTTGGCTGTCGGAATTCGAATTTCGACTTTCGGAATTCAAAATTAGCTCCAGCGCCTGATTGTTCGCACGAGCAAAACCCACATTCTCCCTGTTCTCTATCAAATGCACCTGCGGAAAATCCCTCCGCACCATCTCCACACTCCCATCCACCGAGTCATTGTCCACCACCCACACCTCCAGCCCCAACTCCGAACCGTCCGCCAGGCGGCGCTCCGAACCGAACACAGACGCCAGGCACTGCCTCAGGAAGTACTTGACGTTATAATTCACTATGACGACCTCCAGCGTCATTTCGCCTTCCTACCCCTCCGCTTGCCCGCTCCGCCGATGATACCCAACGCCTCCTCGAGACCCAGCTTCAACGGATCCACACCCTTCGCCAGACGGAAATTCTCACCCTTGTACGTCAGGTACGGGCCGAAACGGCCTATATTGCTCACAATCGCCTCGCCCTCGTGCACACCGATCTCATGCGGATACACTTTTCGAAGTTCCTCCTTCTGCAACTCCGCCTCACGCTTGATGCGGATAATCTCCACCGCGCGCTCCAGCGTAACCTCATACGGATCGTCGCTCTTGCCCAGCGAATAGAAACTGCCGTTGTGGCGCACATACGGACCGAACTTGCCGATACTCACCGTAACATCCTTCTCCTCAAACTGACCCAGCGTCCGCGGCAGCGAGAACAGCTCCAACGCCTCCTCCAGCGTAATCGTCTCTATACTCTGACCCTTCTTCATACTCGCAAACAGCGGCTTCTCGTCCGTATTCGTCTCCCCGATCTGCACCAGCGTCCCGTAGCGACCAATCTTCGCGTACACACTCTTGCCGCTCTTCGGGTCCGTCCCCAGCAGGCGGCTCCCAGTCGTCCGCTGGCTCGTCTGCTGCGTCTGGCGGATATTCTTGTGGAACGGCACATAGAAACGGTCTATCACCCTCCGCCACTCCTGCTTCCCGTCCGCTATATCGTCGAAATCCTTCTCCACCGTCGCCGTGAAATTGTAATCCATTATCTCCTCGAAATGCTCCATCAGGAAACTGTTCACCACACATCCGATATCCGTCGGGAACAGCTTCCCCTTCTCCGCATAGCCCTTCTCCGTCTTCTCCGTGCGCTTCACCTGGTCGCCCTTCAGCGACAGGGCCACCGTCTTGCGCACCTCGCCCTCGCGGTCCTCCTTGATGATGTACTCCCTCTTCAAAATAGTGCTGATCGTCGGCGCGTAGGTCGACGGGCGGCCGATACCCAAATCTTCCAGCTTCTTCACCAGGCTCGCCTCCGTATAGCGCGCCGGATGCTGCGTCCAGTGCTCCACCGCGTCGCAGTGGTCCAGCGTCAGCAGCGTCCCCTCAGGCAACCGCGGCAGCAGGCGGCCGCCGCCATCCTCCTCCTCCTCGTCCGTGCTCTCCATGTAGACCTTCAGGAAGCCGTCGAACTTCACCTGCTCGCCCGAACACTGGAAATGCACCTCCTCGCCGCCGATGCCAATCACCATCTCCGTCTTCTCCAACTCCGCGTCAGCCATCTGGCTCGCTATCGTCCGCTTCCAAATCAGCTCATACAGGCGGCGCTGCGCGCTCTCCAGGTTCAGCGTCTCCACCTCCATATTCGTCGGACGGATTGCCTCGTGTGCCTCCTGCGCACCCTTCGTCTTCGTCTGGTAACGGCGCACCTTCACATACTCCTCGCCGTACTGCGCCGCAATCTCCTTCTTCGCCAGGCTCAGCGCCAGGTCGCTCAGGTTCACACTGTCAGTACGCATATACGTAATATATCCGCTCTCATACAACTGCTGCGCCACCTGCATCGTCCGCGCCACCGAGAAACCCAGCTTCCGGCTCGCCTCCTGCTGCAGTGTCGACGTCGTGAACGGCGGCGCAGGCGTCCGCTTCCCAGGCTTCGTCTCAATCTTGCTCACCTTGAACTTCGAATCAACCAGGCTCTCCAGGAAGGCCTCCGCCTCCGCCTCCGTGTCGAAATGACGCGACAGCTCCGCCCCCAGCACCTTGCTCGAATCCTTCGGGTGGAACTGCGCCGTTACACGGAAATAAGGCTTCGACTTGAAACCCTTCACCTCCTCCTCCCGCTCCACAATCAGCCGCACCGCCACACTCTGCACCCGCCCAGCACTCAGCGCAGGCTTAATCTTGCTCCACAGTATAGGACTTATCTCATAGCCCACCAGGCGGTCCAGCACCCGCCGCGCCTGCTGCGCATCCACCAGGTTCATGTCCACCTGACGCGGATGCTCTATCGCGTTCAGTATCGCAGTCTTCGTAATCTCGTTGAACACAATGCGCTGCGTCTTCTTCGGATCCAGCTTCAACGTCTCCTGCAGGTGCCACGCAATCGCCTCCCCCTCGCGGTCCTCATCGGACGCCAACCACACCATGTCAGCACCCTTCACAGCCTTCTGCAACTCGCTCACCAGCGACTTCTTGTCGTCGCTCACCTGGTACTGCGGCTCGTAGTTCGACTCCACGTCGATGCTCATCTCCTTCTTCGCCAAGTCCCGGATATGGCCATACGACGACTTCACCGTGTAATCCTTGCCGAGAAACTTCTCGATTGTCTTCGCCTTCGCCGGCGACTCCACTATCACAAGATTCTTCATATATTTGTACTTTTTATTGTTTGTCTTTTCTATGCCGTAACGTATATATATATTATTTATTGTACGCGCACAAAAAAAAGTTTCCCCACCGGGAGGGTTCGCTAGGGGAACGCTAGGGGAACGGTAGGGGAATACAAAGGCACTGGAAGGATATGGAAGCTTATGGACCATTTAATTTTTCAACAAACATACTAAAACACCCTGCTCTGCGTTATCAAATATCATAACGATTTAATACCCACAGAGATATGAATATCCACATCGTTCAGCACGACATACTGACCGGCCGCCCCGAGGAGAACCTCGAGTGGATGCTGGCCGAACTCGAATCTCCCGCCTCGCGCGAGGCCCTCCTCACCGTCTTCCCCGCCTGCACCCTCTGCGGCGCGCCGCTCTTCGCCGCCGCCGGCTACACCGACCTCCAGAAGCGCGCCCAGGCCGCCCTCCAGCAGCTGGTCGAACGCTCCGAGCACCGCGCCTTCCTCGTCGGCATGCCCCTCCAGATTCAGGACAAGGGCCTCTGCAACGCCATCGTATTCATCCAGAACGGCGCCATCCGTGCCGTGGTTACTAAAAAATACCTCCTGCCCGACGAGCAGCGCTGCTTCACCCGCGGCGAGGGCGTGCAAGTGATTGAATTCCACAACCAACGCATCGCCATCGGATTCTACGAGGACCTCAAGGAATTGGTCAAAGGCCACGTGGAGCAGCCCGACATGGTCATCTGCTGCGGATGCAACGTCTTCGACTACCAGAAACCCTACCGCACGCGCTACCGCATGGCCAAGATTGTCGAGACCCTGGGTGCCAGCCTCCTCTATGTCAACCGCATAGGCGGCGAAGGTCCCTACCTCTACGCCGGCGGCTCGATGGCCATGAACGCCGCCGGAGGACTGCTCTGCCAGCTGCCCTACTTCGAGGCAGCCTGCCACACGGTCGACATGCAGCTGCTCGACACCCTCGAGGACGAGAAGCCCGAAGCCGTCGAACTGGTCTACAAGGCACTCGTGATGGGCCTGCGCGACTATTTCCGCAAGAACGGCCTGCAGCGCGCCGTGCTCGGACTGAGCGGCGGCATCGACTCCGCCCTGGTGGCCGTCCTGGCAGTCGACGCCCTCGGCGCCGAAAACGTACACGGCATCCTCATGCCCAGCCAGTACTCCACCGACCACTCCGTCAAGGACGCCGAGGACCTGGCCCACAACCTGGGCATGTCCTACGACATCGTCCCCATCCGCCCCATGTTCGACCAGTTCCGCCAGGCGCTGAAGCCCCTCTTCGGCGACCGCGCCGAGGACGTAACCGAGGAGAACCTGCAGGCACGCGTGCGCGGCACCCTCCTGATGGCCTATGCCAACAAGTTCGGCGCCCTGGTCCTCAACACCACCAACCGCTCCGAAGCCGCCATGGGGTACGGCACCCTGTACGGCGACTCCTGCGGCGCCCTGGCCGTCATCGGCGACCTCTACAAGACCGAGGTCTACCAGCTTTCCGAGTGGATCAACCGAGGTGGGCGAGGTGTCGGTTCCGCCGACAACCCGCCTAACCGCATCCCCGTCAACAGCATCACCAAGGCCCCCAGCGCCGAACTGCGCCCCGGGCAGAAGGACAGCGACTCGCTGCCCGACTATGCCGTCCTCGACGCCATCCTCAACCTCTACCTCGACGAATCGCTCTGCGAGGACGAAATCGTCGACGAAGGCTACGACCGCGACATCGTGCAGGCCGCCATCCGCAAGGTGGCGCGCAACGAGTGGAAGCGCCTCCAGTTCGCCCCGCAGCTCAAAGTCAGCCCCTTGAGCTTCACCCTCGACCGCCGCTGGCCCATCTCATGAGCAACCCGCAGCTAGAACTGGCTCGGCGCTACGTCGAGCAGACCTCCGTCAGCCTTTTTCTCACCGGCAAGGCCGGCACCGGCAAGACCACCTTCCTGCGCAGCCTGGCGGGCTCGTGCTCGAAGCGCCACGTGGTGGTGGCCCCGACCGGCGTGGCCGCCGTCAACGCCGGCGGCGTAACCATTCACAGCTTCTTCCAGCTGCCCTTCGACCCCTACCTGCCCGACGTCAAGGAGCTCATCACCGAATACCAGCTGCCCGACAGCCACAAGTCGCTCAGCAAACAGAAAGTCAACATCATACGCACCCTCGACCTGCTCGTCATCGACGAAATATCGATGGTGCGGGCCGACCTGCTCGACGCCATCGACATGACCCTCCGCCGCTACCGCCGCAGCGCGAAACCCTTCGGCGGCGTGCAGCTGCTGATGATTGGCGACGTGCACCAGCTGGCCCCCGTCGTAACCGAGCGCGAGCGCCCCTACATGGAGCAGGTCTATCCCTCGCCTTACTTCTTCAACAGCAAGGCATTGCAGCGCACCCCCTACGTAACCATCGAGCTCACCACCGTCTATCGCCAGCAGGATGCCGCCTTTGTCGACCTCCTCAACCGCGTGCGCGACAACCACATGGATGCCGCCACGCTGCAGGCACTCAACAGCAGGGTGGGGGAGGCTCCGCGCGGCGCCATCACCCTCACCACCCACAACCACCAGGCCGACACCATCAACCGCCGCCACATGCAGGCCCTCAACGGCGAATGCCGTTTCTTCGATGCCATCGTCAGCGGCAATTTCGCCGACAGCGCCATGCCGGCCGACAAACGGCTGGAAATCAAGGTCGGCGAGCGCGTGATGTTCCTCAAGAACGACTCCTCCGGCCAACACCGCTACTTCAACGGAAAGCTGGCCACCGTTACCGGCTTCGGCGACAACACCATCGAGGTCATCGACGACGACGGCGACGTGATTGAGGCCAATCGCGAGCAGTGGGAGAACTACAAATACAGCATCGACCCCGACTCCAACCAGATACGCCAGGAAGTGGAAGGCACCTTCGCCCAATACCCCTTCCGCGCCGCCTGGGCCGTTACCATCCACAAGGCGCAGGGGCTCACCTTCGACAGCGTGGCCATCGACGCCGCCGACGCCTTCGCCTTCGGGCAGGTGTACGTGGCCTTGAGCCGCTGCCGCACGCTGGAGGGGCTCACCCTCACCTCGCCGCTCACCGCCGGCGTGGCCTTCGGCGACCAGTCCGTGGCCTCGTTCACCGCCGCCTGCCCCACCTACGAGCAGACCGCCGAGGCCGCCGCAGGCTACGAACAGCAGTACCGCCTGGAGAAACTGATGGAACTCTTTTCGATGGACGCCCTCATCCGCGATGCCGAACGGTTGCACGAGCAGTACTCCAGCCGCCTCAAAAGCCTCTATCCCAAGAATGTAGAAGCATTGCTGGGGCTCTGTTCCACATTGGCCGACCTGGGTGGCGTGAGCGAGAAATTCCGCCTGCAGCTGGCCCGCCTCGACGAGACCAACCAGAACGGGCGCGCCAAGCAGGGTGCCGAGTACTACCGCGCCCAGCTGCTACCCCTGCAATCCTCACTTGCCGCCCTGCTCGAAGTGGAGATTGAGAACAAAGAGAACAAAAAGATTGTCAAAGAGTTGGGCGATGCCATAATGGAACGCCTGGGAGCCAAGCTGGCCTGTCTGGAAGCCGTCTGCAAGGCGGGCTACAGCGTAACGGCGGTGCAGCAGGCGCAGACCGACTTCATGCTCCGCGACGCCAAGAAACCGGCGCGAACCAAACCCGCACCAATCAACCTCGACCTTGAGCCCGAGGCAGCCCTGATGGAGGCCCTGCGGCGCTGGCGCCTCATGCGGGCCGAGGAAATCGGCAAGCCCGCCTTCGTCATCTTCAACCAGAAGACACTCATCGCGCTGGCATCCATAAAGCCTATGGGAATGAAGGAGTTGCTCGAAGTGCCCGGCATCGGCAAGGCAAAGGCCGCGCAGTACGGAAAGGAGATACTGGACATCATTGCCGACTACAATATTTCCGACCCCGCGCAATAATTCGTGCGCGAGCGCGTTACATTGTCAGTATTTAATATGTAAGAATATGAAGAAGATACTGACAATCATACTATTGGCATCCATCAGCCTGATTTCGCAGGCGCAGGGCCGGATGCAGGCCCTCTTCGGCTACAACACATTCTATCTGGCCAAGCAGCAAATGCCCTACATCGAGACCAACCTCTCGTTCGACGCGTGGACGTTGCAGTTCGAGCAGCTCCAGACCGGCGCCTGGCGTGCCACGGTGGAGGTTACCATCGTACTGCGGCAGGGCGACTCGGTGTGCCACTTCAAAAAATACGACCTCAACAGCCCCACGGTGGGGTCGCTCGAGGAGTTGGACTTCAATTTCATCGATGTGCAGCGCTTCTCGGTTCGCAACGGCCTCTACACCCTTGAGGTTACCCTGCGCGACAAACATTCCGATGCACCGGCATCGGTGGTCAGCGACCGCGTGGTAATCAACTACGACTCGTCGCGTCCCTCGCTTTCGAGCCTGCAGTTCATCTCCTCCGCCACGCCCACCCAGCATGAGAACATCCTCTCGCGCAACGGATACGACTTCGAACCCTTTGTCAGCGACTATTTCCCCGAGCAGGTGGAAGAACTCAACTACTACTACGAGATATACAACATCAACGCCGAGGTGGGTCGCAAGGCGTTCCTCACCATGGCCTACATAGAGCAGCAGGAGACCGGCACCCGCTTCGAGGGCCAGCGTGCTGTGGGGCGCAAATATGGCGCCGCCACGGTGCCCATCTACGGGTCGCTCGACATCAGCCAGCTGCCTTCGGGCAATTATAACCTGGTGGTCGAGTTGCGCAACAGCGACAACCAGCTGATGCTCTACAAGAAACTGCCCTTCATGCGTTCCAATCCCGATGTGAAAGGTGCCGAGATAAGCGACTTCGCCACCACCTTCGCCGGTGCCTATACCGACGAGCCGCAGCTCGACCTCTACATCGAGGCGCTCTATCCCATCGCCTCGGAGTACGAGAAGGAGGTGCTCTCCGACCTCATCCGACGCCCCGGCATCGAGGAGAAGCAGGCTTTCCTCTACCGCTTCTGGCAGAAGCGCGAAGCGTTGAGCCCCGAGGCTGCATGGCTGAAGTACAAGGAGCGCGTCGACTACGTGCAGGCCACCTTCAGCTATCCCCGCACCAAGGGCATCAATACCGACCGCGGCCGCGTCTACCTGCAGTACGGTCCGCCGGACTTTGTACGCGACGAGAAGAATTTTGTCTCCGCACGCCACCTCAACGCCGGCCACTCCGGCACGCCCGACCTCAATGCCCCCTTGCAGGGCATCACCTCGGGCATCGAGACCAATGCGGCTTCGATTGGCGACAGGAGCACCGGCGAGGGCGGATTCGTCAGCGAATCGCAGGGACATGTGTTCTACCTCCCGTACCAGCTTTGGCGTTACAACAAGCCCATGGGCGACGACCCCAACCGTGTCTTCATCTTCTGGGACGAGCACCGCTCGGGCTACTACAAGCTCCTCAACTCCAACGCGCGCGGCGAGGTGCAGGAGCCGGGCTGGGAGCGCCGCCTCTGCCGCCAGCAGATTGACGAGGGTGTGGTCGGTGCCGTGGGCGAACAGTTCAAGCGCGGCTATTGATGAGGTTCTTCTCCGCCATACTCTATCTTTTCGCCTACCGCCTGGCGGGCTACCGCAAGACCGTGGTGCGGCGTAACCTGCAGGCTGCATTCCCCGAGAAGGGACCGCAGGAGCTCCGCGCCATCGAACACCGTTTCTACCACCACCTCTGTGACCTCCTCGTCGAGGGAATCCACAACCTTTTCGCTTCGCCGCAGTCTATCCTGCGCCGCTACCGCGTGGTGAACCGCGAGGTGCTGACACCCTATTTCGACCGCGGCCAGTCGGTCATCCTCATGTCGGCCCACTACAACGACTGGGAATACATGGTTACCTCGCTCGGCCTTCAGTTCCACCACCACGGCATCGGTGTCGGCAAAGCCCTCAGCAACCGCCTCCTGGAGCCGTGGGTGCTGCGTCGGCGCACTCGCTTCGGTACACAGGTGGTCTACTCGGACAATGTGCGGCAGACCGTCGACTACTACCTCCGCCACCATGTGCCCTGCGCCCTGATGATGCTTTCTGACCAGTCGCCCTCCAATCCACGCAAATGCCACTGGACCTCTTTCCTCCATCAGGAGACGGCCTTCCTCTACGGCGCCGAGCACTTCGCCCGCAAGTACGACCTTCCTGTTTTCTACTATACGGTCCAAAAGACACGCCGCTTTCACTATGAGGTGCGCCTCGAGCCCCTCTGCCTCGAGCCCCTGTCCGTGCCGCAATACTCCATCGTGGAACAGTACGCGCGCACCCTCGAACGGCAGATTGTCGCCCGGCCCGAGTACTGGCTCTGGAGCCACCGGCGGTGGAAATTAAAAAAAGAGAAATGAAAATGATTATCAATGATTAACGTCGCCATAGTAATTCTCAATTGGAACGGACGCTCGATGCTCGAGCGCTTCCTGCCCTCCGTGCTGCGCTACTCCCTCATGGACAGCCCATCCGAGGCAGGCTGGCAGATGCCCAACGCCACACCGCTGGAAATCAGCACCTCCGTCATCATTGCCGACAACGGCTCCACCGACGACTCTATTGCCTTCCTTCAGCAGCATTACCCCCAGCTGCAGCTCATCCTGCTCGACAAGAACTATGGCTTCGCCGAAGGGTACAACCGCGCCCTGCAGCAGGTGGAGGCCGACTACTATGTGCTGCTCAACTCCGACGTCGAGCCCACGCCCCACTGGATTCAACCCGTCATCGCCATGATGGAGCGCGACTGGCGCGTGGCCATCGCCCAGCCCAAACTCCTCATGTACGACCGCCGCGACACCTTCGAGTATGCCGGCGGCGCGGGCGGGTACATTGACTCCTTCGGCTATCCCTTCTGCCGCGGACGCCTTTTCACCACCCTCGAGCGCGACCACGGCCAGTACGACGACGAGGCCGATATTTTCTGGGCCTCGGGCGCCGCCATGTTCGTCAAGTCCAAGGTGTGGCACAAAGTGGGCGGCCTCGACCCCGACTTCTTCGCCCACATGGAGGAAATCGACTTCTGCTGGCGCGCCAAGAACCACGGCTATCTGGTGCGCTACTGCCCCCGCTCCACCGTCTACCACGTCGGCGGCGGCACCCTCCCCAAGTCCTCGCCCTTCAAGACCCACCTCAACTTCCGCAACAACCTCTCCATGCTCTACAAGAACCTCCCGGCCTCGCGTCTCCGCCGCGTCATCGGCGTGCGCCTGGTGCTCGACTGGGTGGCGGCGCTTAAATTCCTTGTCGAGGGCCATCTGGGCGAGTTCCGCGCTGTAGGCAAGGCCCATAGCGATTTCCGCTCCATGATTCCGCAGCTGCACGACAAGCGCCATCACCTGCGCCACCACACCGTCTCCGCCTTCTACCGCGGACACATCCTGCCGGAATACTACCTCCTCCGCCGCAAAACCTTCACCGCCCTCCGCGGCCGCTTCATCCGATAACTCACCCCGAAATATCCTCCCCGAACCCTTCCCCTGTACAGAGAAGGGTTCGGGGTGTTTGTAACCAAATGTAAATGAGATAAATAGACAACATTCTCATGCACCCTGCCGTGCACAACGTACCATAAGCTTCCATATCCTTCCAGTGCCTTTGTATTCCCCTAGAGATCCCCTACCGTTCCCCTAGTGTTCCTTTGCCAGCATCTGGTCGATCACCTGACAGATGCGGCTGTTGGTTTGGGATATTTCGCCGCTGCCGTCTACAGTGGTGAGGCGGCCGGAGAGGCGGTAGTAGTCGAGGACGGGCTGGGTCTGCCGGTCGTAGAGTTCGAGGCGGTGGCGGATTACCTCCTCGGTGTCGTCGCTGCGGCCGCTGACGGCGGCGCGTTCGTAGATACGTTGAATGAGGAGGTCGCGGGGCACGTCGATGGCTACGATGAGGTCGAGGGTGCGTTTGAGGCGTCGCACGACAAAGTCGAGGGTCTGCGCCTGCTGCACTGTGCGGGGAAAGCCATCGACGATGCAGCCTTCCGGCCGGCGGCTGTGTCCTTTGCGCGCCACATCCCAGGGGTCTTCCTGCGAGTCGGGGTCGGGGTGTGTGCTGCGTTGCTGGAGCGCGCGGTGGAGGAGTTGGACTACGATGTCGTCGCCCACCAAGTCGCCTCGGTCCATGATGGCTTTGGCGCGGAGGCCGATGGGTGTCCGGAGGCTGACTTCCTGACGGAGGAGGTCGCCGGTGGAGATGTGCAGGAAGTCATATTTCTCGGCCAGCAGGGTGGCCTGGGTGCCTTTGCCCGCGCCCGGGGCTCCGAAGATTACTATGTTGATCATTTTGGTTTAAGGTTTAATATTACTATTCTTCGCCGCTGAACCATTGTTTGAATTCGGCCACGCGTGCCTTGGGGATGATGATGCGGTCGGGTGTTTCGACGGTGAGTGTGAGTGCCAGTTTGGATATTGGCCAGACGGAGATTTCGCTGATGGCGGCGTGCGAGACGATGTACTGGCGGTTGGCGCGGAAGAAGAGGGCGGGGTCGAGGTGCTCCATGATGCTTTCGAGCGGACGGTCGAGGGTCTGGTGGTGTCCGTCGATCATGATGGCGCGTGTGATTTTGTCCTCGAGGTAGAAGCAGGCGATTTGGTCGACCTGCACGGGGATGAGTTTGTCGCGCATGGGGACGAGGAAGTGTGTGCGGTAGTGGTGCATGGAGGCTCCGAGGGCTGCAAGCTGGGAGTGGGTGGGGGAGAGGAGGGTCTCTAGTTTGTCGAGGGCGCGTTGCAGTTCGTCGCGGTTGATGGGTTTGAGCAGGTAGTCGATGGAGTTGACCTTGAAGGCTTCGAGGGCGTACTGGTCGTAGGCGGTGGTGAAGATGATGGGGCAGGGGGGATGCACCTGGTCGAAGATACGGAATGAGAGACCGTCGGCGAGGTGTATGTCCGACAGTATGAGGTCGGGCGCGGGCTGCTGGGTGAGGTATTCGACAGCTTCCTCGATGCTTTCGAGCACTGCCGCGATTCTGGCGTCGGGCAGGAGTTGGTTGAGCAGGTGCTGGAGGTGCTGTGCGGCTACGTGTTCGTCTTCGATAATCAGTAGGTTCTTCATTTTTGTCGCTTGCTATTGTACGTCCATGAGTGGGATTTCCACAGTGAACGTGTTGTTGTCGTTGTGGATTGTAATCTCTTGCTGGTAGAGGAGGTGGTAGCGCTGGGCCAGGTTTTCGAGGCCGAGTCCTGTGGAGTGTTCGCTGTCGGCCTTGGGCTGGATGGGGTTGGTTACGCGCAGCCGGCCCTCGGGTGTGCTCTGGATGGTGATGGTCATGGGTTTGCGCGAGGAGACGACGTTGTGCTTGATGGCGTTCTCGACAAGCAGCTGGAGGCTGATGGGTGGCAGGCGGCGCTCGAGCAATGCAGGGGCTATCTCCTGCCGGATGTGCAGGTTCTCGCCGTAGCGTATCTGCATCATGTATATGTACGACTGGGTGAATTCCAGCTCGTCGGCCAGCGTTACCTCGTTCTGGTTGCGTGTCGAGTAGCGGAATGTCGCCGCCAGCTGCTGCACATAGGCGTGTGCCGATGTCGGGTCGGTGGTGATGAGGCCGTCCAGCGTGTTGAGCGAGTTGAAGAGGAAGTGCGGCGACACTTGCTGCTGCAGCGTCTGGTAGCGTATCAGCAGGTTTTCGGAGCGCAGCTGCTCGTTTTCGAGCATCATGTGCTGATGTTCCGTGAGGTCGTTGATAAGGAATGATACAAAGAAGGATATCAGTCCCGCCGAAAGGTTGACTATCAGGTTAAGTATGAACGGGTTGGAGGTGCGCCCTACGGGGTCGATCGCCATCTCGACCAGGTAGCTGGCATTGGTGAACAGGGCTGCCAGCAGCAATGAGGCCACGAGGCAGAGCAGCATCTTGTGCATGGTCTTCATGCCCAGCCGCAAAATCCAGAAATTCAGCGGATAGAGTATCATGAATATCAGCACGTTCGCCACACAGATGTAAAGCGTGTTGAACTGCGGCTCGATTTCGTAGTTGGTCTGCGACGTGGCACCGATTACCATTACAATCGACAGCACGGCCGACGACGCCAGTGCCACCCAGAAGGCGTTGGGCATCCGATAGTGGCGACGATGGGTCTTGCTCATGGGCTTGTAGTATTCATTATCAATATCTTATACTTACAGGCTTTTAGCCGTTTCCATCTGCAAAGATACACTTTTCTCTTCAAACCGCCAAAATAAATGAAATTTTAGTGGAGACTACAATATTTTGTACCCGCGTGCGTTAGTGGTCTAGTATGTTAATCCGCAAGCACCTACTCCTCGCTGCCGCCCTAGGGCTGGCGCTCCTCGCCTCGGCGCAGGACAAGGCCGCTATGGGTCGCCACCAGCAGCGCCTTGCCGAACTTATCGAGCATGTGGCCAACGCGCCCACCGACAACGAGCGCTACCTGGCCTCCGAGCAGACCGTCCAGGCCCTTGCCGAAGCCCTCCAGGAGGACGACTCGCACCGCTGGCGCTGGCAGCTGCCCGGTTACGTCTCTGTGCTCACCTCGCCCGACGGACACCTGCGCCTCTTCACCTGGGCCGTCATCCGCGACAACGGCGAATTCGAGTGCTTCGGCATCGTCCAATTCTACAACGAACGCGAGGAGGAGTACCAATTCGCCACACTCCACGACCGCTCGGACGACCTGCTCAACCGCGAAGAGTCGCTGCTGACGCCCGACAACTGGCTCGGCGCCGTCTATCAGGAAATCATCCAGGTCTCCACCTCCGACCGCACATGGTATACGCTCCTCGGCTGGAACGGGGTGGACAATCTCACCGACCGCAAGGTGATAGAGCCCGTTACCATCCGCGGCGGCAAGGTGCAGTTCGGCGGCCCGCTCTTCCGCCGCGAGCGCAACCTGCGCCGCATCGTGCTCGAATACGCCAACGAAGCCTCCGTCCACCTCGCCTACGAGACCCAATACGTGCAGGAAATTGAACGTGTGCGCGAAAAGGTCAAAGGCACCAACCGCCACCGCACCGTCGAGAAGGTCCACGAACACAAGGAACAGCTCATCATCTTCGACGAGGTGGAGCCCCAAGTGCCAGGCATGGAGGGCCTTTTCCAATATTATATGCCTTCCGGCACCGAGCTGGCCTACGCCTTTGTCGACGGCAAGTGGGAACAGCGCAAGGGTGCCCAGGGCCGCCTGACCGACAAGAAGCTCAACAAAGAGTTCGAGCCCCTGCCCAAGAACAGCCCCAACTACCAATTCGACAACCAAAAGAATACTAAATGACCCTCGCCGACATACACTCGCCCGCCGACCTCAAGCGCCTCACTACATCCCAGCTGCAGCCCCTGGCCGACGAACTGCGCTCCTACATCATAGAGACCCTCTCCACCCACCCGGGCCATCTGGCATCGAGCCTCGGCACCGTCGAGCTTACCGTGGCACTCCACTACCTCTTCAACACGCCCGACGACCGCCTCATCTGGGACGTGGGGCACCAAGCCTACTCCCACAAGATCCTCACCGGCCGCTACGACCAGTTCCCCACCATACGCACCTACGGCGGCATCAGCGGATTTCCCAAGATGGCCGAGAGCGAGTACGACGCCTTCGGCACCGGCCACTCCTCCACCTCCATCTCCGCCGCCCTCGGCATGGCTGTGGCCTCGCGCCTGCAGGGCAACACCTCGCGCCGCCACATCGCCGTCATCGGCGACGGCTCCATGACCGGCGGACAAGCTTTCGAGGCGCTCAACAACGTGGGGCTCTCCAAAGCCAACATCCTGGTCATCCTCAACGACAACGGCATCTCCATCGACCGCGCCGTCGGCGGCCTCAACAACAACCTCACCCGCATCACCTCCTCGCGCCGCTACAACCGCCTCAAGGAGCAGGTGTGGCAGAAACTCGACACCGGCGACGGCATCCGCCGCCACTCCATATCTTTCTTCCAGCGGCTCACCCACACCGCAAAAACCATCGCCCTCGGCAACACCAACCTCTTCGAGGCGCTGGGCATCCGCTACTTCGGCCCCGTGGACGGGCACGACATCCCCGCCATGGTCGACATCCTCACCCGGCTGCGCGAACTCGGCGGCCCCATGCTGCTACATGTCGTTACCCGAAAGGGTAGGGGGCTCACCCAGGCCGAACGCAACCCCATCGCCTACCACGCCCCGGGCCACTTCGACGCCCACACCGGCGAGCAGATTGCCCACTCCACCCAGGGGCAACCGCTCCGCTACCAAGACGTCTTCGGCCACACCATTATCGAGCTGGCCCACCAGAACCCCGCCATCGTCGGCATCACGCCCGCCATGCTCACCGGCTGTTCGCTCAACATGATGCAGCAGGAGATGCCCGAACGCGTTTTCGACGTGGGCATCGCCGAGCAGCATGCCGTTACCTTCGCCGCCGGACTGGCCGCGCAGGGTATGGTACCGTTCTGCAACATCTACTCCTCCTTCGCCCAGCGCGCCTACGACCAGGTCATCCACGACGTGGCCCTGCAGGGGCTGCCTGTCGTGCTCTGCCTCGACCGCGCCGGTCTGGTGGGCGACGACGGCCCCACGCACCACGGAGCCTTCGACCTCGCATCGCTGCGCCCGGTCCCGGGTCTCACCATCTGCGCCCCCAGCAGCGACCACGAGTTGCGCCGCATGATGTACACCGCCCAGCTGCCCGGCCACGGCCCCGTGGTCATCCGCTATCCCCGCGGTGCCAGCGTCAACGCACAGTGGCAGTGCAAGTTGGAGGCAATCGAAATAGGGAAGGGGCGGCAACTGCGGCAGGGGAGCGACGTGGCCATCCTGGCTCTCGGACACCCCGCCAACGATGCCCTGGCCGCTGCCAACGAGCTGCAGGCCACCGGCCTTTCCGCCGCCGTCTACGACATGCGCTTCCTCAAGCCGCTCGACACGCAGCTGCTGGACCACATCGCTGCCGCCGGCTACCGCCGCATCATCACCGTCGAGGACGGTGTCCGCCTAGGCGGCTTCGGCGAGGCCGTGGCGGAATACTTTGTGGAGGAACATCCGGCGGAGGTGGACAAAATCCGCATCCTGGCCATCCCCGACGAATTTATCACGCACGGATCCGTCCCGCAGCTCAAACACGACTGCCGCATCGACCGCCAGGCAATACTCGATGCCGCCAGAATTTAAATCTCACTGTAACATTTTTCCAATGTAACCCATATGGGCTCATAGAGGGTCAGAGCCTTTGTATTTCCCTAGAGATCCCCTAGAGTTCCCCTACAGAATACCTGCCGTTTTCTTCCCGAAATGGACCAATCAGGGAATAGAACATTTCATGTTACAGAAATATTCTACTTAACATAACTCCGATATTAATAATTTATGGGGCTGATACTTTGGCCGTTACGCTAAGTCCACGAGAATTCGTTATTTGGAACCATTCTGCACCGTCTTGCTGTTTACGCAAAACTGAGAGTGTGTCGCCGGGAGCCGTTTCGTGGTTGTAGTTCAGTTCCAGGCTGTATGGGCAGTCCAGATTGTAACCGGTCTGCATCAGGCTGTCGAATACAAGCTTTACATATTCCGAGTTGTTCACGTGGCCCACGTGGTCAATCATCGAATAGTTCGCCGTGGTGTCCATACGGCCGTCGGGCTGGCTCATGTCGGGCAGCCGCAGGCGGTCCAGCGTGTTGCGGGCTGTGGCGGCACGGCTTTCGTAGTCGTATCCATCCAGTGTGTCGTTGAGGCGCACGGGCTTGTGGGTGGCGAAATCAATCAGCGGCCAGTAGGTCGTCCCCACCAGCAGCGTCTCGCCCGCCTCGCTCTCCATGCGGTAGTCGCGGAATGCAAACAGGCCGTCGTTGCCACGCGACCACGTACTTAACATAACCTTCTCGAATGCCTTCGCGCGTCTATATATTATATAGTACGCGCGCGAGATAATCCATATCCTGTTCTGCTCGCGCATGGCTTCGTATCCGATGCCGGTGGCCTTGCTATGCAGTTCCGACACCTCCTGGCAGAGGCGGATGGCCGCCCAGGTGTGCAGCCGGTCGTCGCGGTCGCACAGGTAGTCGGGCACCTCAATGGTTTGCGAATAGACCTTCATCTTACATGCGCTCCGGCACCTCGATGCCGAGTATATCCATGGTGTTTTTCAGTGCGTTGGCCACAAACTGGCACAGCGCGATACGCATCTGCTTCACCTCGGCGTTCTCCTCCTTGAGGATGGGGGTGTCCTGGTAGAAGCTGTTGAATGCCTTGGCCAGGTCGTAGGCGTAGTTGGCCACCATGGCGGGGCTGTAGGCCGCGGCGGCCTGCTGCAACGTGGCCGGCAGGGCATGCAGGATTTTGACCACTCCCCTCTCCTTCTCGTTCATCGCCACATTCCAATTGTCCACCTTCCACTCGCCGGCCTTGCGCACGATGGAGCGGATGCGGGCGTGGGTGTACTGGATGAAGGGGCCTGTGTTGCCGTTGAAGTCGATGCTTTCGGCCGGGTTGAAGAGCATGTTCTTGGTGGGGTCCACCTTGAGGATGAAGTATTTGAGTGCGCCGAGGGCCAGGATGTGGTACAGGTGCTGCTGCTCCTCGGGCGTCAGTTCGTCGTTCTTTCCGCGTTCGCGGCTCATCTCCTCGGCGGTCTTCTCCATCTCGTCGATGAGGTCGTCGGCATCGACCACAGTGCCCTCGCGGCTCTTCATCTTGCCGCTGGGCAGCTCCACCATGCCGTAGCTCAAGTGGTACACCTTGTCGGCCCATTCGAAGCCCAGCTTGCCGAGGATGAGTTTCAGCACCTTGAAGTGGTAATCCTGCTCGTTTCCAACCACATAAATGAGGCGTTCGGCGCCGAAGTCCTTGTGGCGCAGCAGTGCCGTGCCGAGGTCCTGGGTCATGTAGACCGAGGTGCCGTCGCGGCGCAGGAGCAGCTTCTGGTCGAGGCCGTCGGCCGTGAGGTCGCACCACACCGAGCCGTCCTCCTTGCGGAACAGCACGCCCATATCCAATCCCTTCTGCACCAATTCCTTGCCGAGCAGGTAAGTGTTTGATTCATAGTATATCTTGTCGAAGCCTACGCCCAAACGCGCGTAGGTCTCGTCGAAGCCTTTGTATACCCAGCCGTTCATCTTCTCCCACAGCGCGCGCACCTCGGCGTCGCCCTCTTCCCAGCGCTTGAGCATGGCCTGTGCCTCCTGCATGATGGGGGCCTCCTTCTTGGCCTGCTCCTCCTCTACCCCACTCTCCATCAGATGTTTGACCTCTTCCTTGTAGTGCTTGTCGAATTCCACATAGTACTTGCCCACCAGGTGGTCGCCCTTCATGCCGCTGCTTTCGGGGGTCTCGCCGCCCCCGTAGCGCTGCCAGGCCAGCATGCTCTTGCAGATGTGGATGCCGCGGTCGTTCACCAGGTTCACCTTCTTCACGTTGGCGCCCGTGGCCTCCAGCAGGCGGCTCACCGACCATCCGAGGAGGTTGTTGCGGATATGACCCAAGTGCAAGGGTTTATTTGTGTTAGGGCTGCTGTATTCAACCACCACTGGAATGTCGTCCTTGCCGGCATCCACCAGCCCGAAGCGGCTCTCCCCTGCCCTTTCGCCGACGAAGCGCAGCCAGTAGGCGTCGGCTATCTCGAAGTTAAGGAACCCCTTCACCACATTGTATCCACTCACCTCAGCGAGGTTCTTCTTGACCTCCTCGCCGATCTCGCTTCCCACGGCCTCGGGGCTTTTGCGGGCCTGCTTCACGTAGGGGAACACCACCAGCGTGTAGTCGCCGGCGAATTCCTTGCGAGTGTCCTGCAGCTGGATGCTTCCAGCCTCCTGTTCGATGCCGTAGAGCGACTTTAGCGCAGCCGCAACAGCCTGTGTAAGAGCGTCAGTAATAACCATATAGTATATATTATTGTATTCTAAATTAAAATGCAAAGATACGATTTATTTTCCTCATTCGGCAGTTTTTTTCACCCATGTCGTTTTTTTTGCGTAATTTTGCAAGCCAAACCTATTGAACCCTTGAAATAATGGAAGACCTGTTTTTAGAAGTAGTTGTCGCCGAGCATCTTGACGGATACAAGCTGTTGGTAGCGTTCAACAATGGCGAGCGGCGTACATTCGATTTTGCCCCGCTTATAGCCCGCTACCCCATGTTCGCCCCCTTGGAGGACATTGACTTGTTCAAGAACTTCTCTGTTTCCGACACGGTGGAATGGAATGGCGGAGCCATTGACATTGCCCCCGAATACATCTATGAACATGGTGCGAAACCCTATCCGCAAGGCGAGGAATTTTCTGCATCGATGGCAGCCGAGCCACCTGCACCATACGGCAATCCCGCATAACATTCCTACTCCTTATCCTCTGGAACACAGCATTCCCCGAGCGCGGAAAAAGCCCTCGGGGAAATTTATTTTCCCCATTTGAGAAAAAGTTCGTATTTTTGCACCCGCAAACCGCCGAGACTTGGTTTGCCGAGAAAGTTGCATTTTTCGCCTTATTCCAACCATGTGAAACTTCGACACTTCACAATATACTACAAGGAATAAAAGGGATTGAATGCTCCTGTTAGTATGTATTTGTACCTCAAATCGCATACACGTGTGGAGCAGCTCATAAAACTTTATTTTGTAGTATAGGGAGTCGAAGCCCTCACATGGAAAATAGGGTCAATAATGGATGGCTCCACTTTCTTTGTTTGTTTTCACTTTCCGTCCCCGTGCCGGGATGGCAACCTTAACAGCGATGCGCCGATGCTCTATAACCGGCACAAACAAAATGAAGAAAACTCTACTTTTTGCCACCGCCTTGGCCGCCACCCTCGCAGCCAACGCGCAGAACCCAATTGTACCTGTGCAGACAGGAGTTTCGGATATCTGGGCAGGCTATTACATTCCAAAGGCATTTGCCGATGCGCCATATATTGCTGCAATTGGCGACTATGATGAGTATCACGGCCCCACATCATATACCATATACAACAGCAATCTGCAACAGGTTATGTCTATCTCGACAAACAACCTCGTAAATATGTCCGTAACTAATTTTGATGAGGATTTTATGTACGAAATAGGCGGCTGGATTACCTTCACCCAGACCCTGTTCAACAACGACAACCGTTTTGAATATATTTCCTGTGTAAGTGACGGGGACGGCTATGTTGTTCGTTTCGACATCATCGCCGACAACGGGAATGTTATCGGCTCCTTTGGCAACTACAATGGTATGCAAGGGAGATATCCGCGAATAGCACTTGTTAATATCGGTGGAAATGCATATCTTCGGGCATCCATGCCTTTAGACATAGAAGAAACTATAACTGAATGGTACCGCATCGACCGCCAGACGCAGCGCATCGATAGGGTCGAGGGGCTGCCCTTCAATGTCTTCCCCTCTGTAGCCGACCGCGACAGCTACATCACCGTCCAGTTCGAGGAGGGCGCCACTGCCACCGAGCTCCAGGTGGTGGACGCACAGGGGCGCACCCTCCAGCGCATCCCGGTAGCCCAAGGCCAGCAGGAGGTGAAAGTCAGCGCACGCAACCTCCAGTCCGGCATCAACTTCATCGGCGACTGCCGCCACGGCTCCGCCAAAATCATCGTCCGCTAGACCATAGCGCACATCCCTCCCATCGGGGGCACGAACCATTCGTGTCCCCGATTTTTTTTTATTCCCCGACCACCTCCGAAGAGAGTAAGAAGATGAGAAAAAGGGGAGAAAAAGGGGAGCGCAAGAAAGTCCTGACAATCAGCCTATTGAAAATTGACATTTTGGGGGCGTTTTTTGACTTTTTTTCCAAAAATTTCAGCCTCGTTGCCAGGGGGAATTTCGACCGTCGGCGTGTCGAAAATATTTCGTATCTTTGCAGTCCGAAATGAAGGAGACCGAGGTATACTATGTCGACGTGCTGCTGCCGCTGCATCTCCCTGGCACTTACACCTATAGGGTGCCGCAGGAGTACAACGGGACGGTCGCCGTGGGCATGCGTGTGGTGGTGCAATTCGGGCAGAAAAGCGCCAAGATGTACTCCGCCATCGTGCGCCGCATCCACCAGGTGCAGCCTCCATACAAGTGCAAATACATCCTCGCCCTTCTCGATGTCGCCCCCATCGTAACCCCGCGCCAGCTGGAGCACTGGGAGTGGCTGGCACGCTACTATATGTGCACCCCGGGCGATGTGATGGCCGTGGCGCTGCCCTCCGGCCTCAAGCTGGCCAGCGAGTCGGCCCTCACCATCCATCCCGACTTCAGCGGCGAGCTCTCCGAACTCTCCAAACACGAACTGCAAATCGTCCAGCTCCTGTCCGACCACCCCGTGATGCGTGTCGTCGACATCAGCCGTGCCATCGGCGTCCAGAAGATTATGCCCATCATCCGCGGCATGATTGAGCGTCAGGTGGTGATGATGGACGAAGAGCTGCGCGAGCGCTTCACCCCCCGCAAGACTGCCTACCTGCGCCTGGCCGATGAATATCTGAATGAAAATGCTCAAAAAGAGCTATTTGAAACACTTGAGCAAAAGCGTCGCTTTAAGCAGGTGGAGTTGCTGATGCAGTACCTCCAGCGGTCGCATTTCGGCCACGAATTGCTCCCCAAACGCGACCTCCCGCAGGGCTCCCCCCTGCAATCCTTAATCAAAAACGGCATCCTTGTGGTGGAGGAACGCCTCGAAAGCAGGCTGGAGACCTTTGACGCCAGCCAGTTGCAGTCGCCCGACAGCATACAGCTCAACCCCGAACAGCAGGCCGCCTACGACATCCTCGCCACTACCGACCGCCCTGTCTCGCTCCTGCATGGTGTTACATCATCAGGTAAAACAGAGGTATATATCAAACTGATACACAAAGTTATACAAGATGGTCAACAGGCACTCTTCCTGCTGCCCGAGATAGCCCTCACGGCGCAGCTCATCAACCGCCTGCGGCGCTACTTCGGCGAGCGGGTCGGTGTCTACCACTCGCGCTTCAGCACCAGCCAACGCATCGAGGTGTGGCAGCGCACCATGGCCACCGGCGAGGGGCGCTACCAAGTGCTCCTCGGCGCCCGCAGCGCCTCATTCCTCCCTTTTTCCGACCTCGGCCTGGTCATTGTGGACGAGGAACACGACCCCTCCTATAAGCAGTACGACCCTGCGCCGCGCTACCATGCCCGCGACTCGGCCATCGTGCTGGCGCAGATGTGGGATGCCAAGGTGGTGCTCGGCAGCGCAACTCCCTCGGTGGAAAGCTATTACAACGCCCAGACGGGCAAGTATGCCCTCGCCACCATGCGCCAGCGCTACGGCGGATTCAGCCTGCCGCGGGTCGAGGTAGTCAATATGAAGGAGGAGTACCGCGCCGGCCGCATGAAGGGGCACTTCTCCCCCGCCCTGCTCGATGCCATCGGCAGCGCCTTGAAGGCTGGCAAACAGGCCATTCTGTTCCAGAACCGCCGCGGCTTCTCCCTGCGGCTGGAGTGCGACGACTGCCACCACATACCCCAATGCATCCACTGCGATGTGTCGCTGGTCTACCACAAGGCCACCGCCTCGCTCCGCTGCCACTACTGCGGCTACTCCATCCCCGTGCCTGCCAAATGCCCGGCGTGCCACTCCACCCACCTGAAAATGACCGGTATAGGTACTGAGCGCATCGAGGAAGACCTTCAAATAATGTTCCCCGATGCCCGTGTGGCCCGCATGGATTTGGACAGCACCCTGCAGAAGAACCAATACCTGGAGCTGCTCTCCGACTTCGAGCATCGCCGCATCGACATACTCGTTGGCACCCAGATGGTTACCAAGGGTCTCGACTTCGAGCATGTGAGCGTGGTGGGCATCGTCAATGCCGACAATATCATCAACTATCCCAGTTTCCGCAGCTACGAACGCGCTTTCCAGCAGATGACCCAGGTCAGTGGGCGCGCCGGTCGCCACGGCAACGACGGACGGGTGATAATACAGACCTTCAACCCTCACCATCAGGTGATTGGGAACGTGGTGGATGGCGACTATGAAGCCCTCTACCGGGAGCAGATACAGGAGCGCCGCGTCTTCCGCTACCCGCCGTACCACCGCTTTATAGAGATTACCCTCAAGCATCGCGACGCCGATGTGCTGGACGGAGCCGCCGACTGGATGGCCGCCCAGCTGCGCGCCACCTTCGCCGGCCGCGTCATGGGGCCGGAATATCCCCTGGTGAGCCGTGTCCGCGCCCTGTACCTCAAGGTGTTGACCCTCCGTTTCGAGCGAACCGAACCCATCGCCGACGCCAAACGCGTGCTGCTGCAGGTGGGCGACGATATGGTGAAACAGGAAGGCTGGTCTGGCGTCTCCATCCACTATGACGTGGACCCCTATTGATTTTTTTGCACCATTGCGTTCATTTTTATTCCCGCAAATATATATTTTTCGTATATTTGCATTTCTATATTAATATAAAAACGAACTACCGAGCATGAAGAAACTACTTGTATTTATGACAGTTGCAGTGATGATGGGCATAGGTGGAGCCAGTGCACAAAAGCAGAATATCACGCTGGAGGACATCTGGACCAAGCGCACATTCAGTCCGCGAGGCATCGGCGCCCTACGCTCGATGCAGGACGGCGAGCACTACTGCACGATGAGCCGCACGGGCATCGCCAAATACAGCTATGCCACGGGCGAGAAGGTGGCGGACGTGTGCCTCTTCGGCGGCCCTGCCATGCAAAAAAAGGCCAAGCCGCTGCCCCCGATGGAGGGCTACGAGTTCAGCCAGGACGAGCAGAAGATACTGCTCAGCAGCGGCTTCGAACCCTTGTACCGCCACAGCGGCGTGAGCGACTACTACATCTATGATGTCAAAGAGAAGACATTCACCAAGATAAGCAACAACGGCAAGCAGCGCCTCACCACCCTCTCGCCAGACGGCACCAAGGTGGCCTTTGTGCGCGACAACAACCTCTACTGGATGGACCTCGAGAGCCTCGAGGAGCACGCCATCACCACCGACGGCAAGCTGAACGAGGTAATCAACGGCACCACCGACTGGGTGTACGAGGAGGAGTTTTCCATCACGCATGGCTTCCAGTGGAGCCCTGACTCGAAGCGGATTGCCTACATGCGCTTTGACGAGAGCCAGGTGAAGGAATACAATATGCAGATGTGGGGCGGCCTCTACCCGCAGGACTACCGCTTCAAGTACCCCAAGGCCGGCGAGGACAACAGCACGGTCGAGCTATGGATCTACGCCCTTGAGGGCGGCAAGAAAGAACGCTGCGCCGCCACCGACAAGCAGACATGGGAATACATCCCCCGCTTCCAGTGGACACCCGGCGGCACACTGGCCTTCATGCGCATGAACCGCCTTCAGAACCACATGCAGATACTGACCGGCGACGGCAAGATGCTCTACGAGGAGCAGTGCGGCACCTACGTCGACGTGCCCGACACCTGGCAGTTCATCACCGTGGGAAAAGGGAAGAAGGCCAAGGAGCAGATGCTGATTACCAGCGAGCGCGACGGCTACCGCCACATCTACCTCTACGACATGCAGGGCACCCTCGTCAAGCAGGTGACCAGCGGCGACTGGGAGGTCTGCGACGTGCCCGGCATTGACCTCAAGAACCAGAAACTTTACTACACCAGCCGCGAGCATGGCGCTATCGACAAGAGCCTCTTCGTCATCGGTTTCGATGGCAGCAAGAAGCAGTGTCTGAACCACCAGATTTCCGAAATAAACAGCATATACAACATCATAGGATCCTTCTACACCACCTACGCCCCCTACTTTACAGGCACCTACAACGCCACCTTCAGCAACGGCTGCAAATACTACATCTGCACCTTTAGCAACGCCAATATGCCTCCGGCCTACACGCTGCACAACGCCCAAGGCAAGTTGCTCAAAGTGCTGCAGAACAACGCCGAGCTGCAACAGAAGATGGCGGACTACGGCACCCAGCAGAAAAGATTCGGCACCTTCAAAACCTCCACCGGCACCGAACTCAACTACTACATGATCGCACCGAAAGAACTCAACACTAAAAAACACCCCGTGCTCATCTACGTATACGGCGGCCCCGGCAACCAGCAGGTGACCAACAGCTACGGCTACAGCGACTACTACTGGTACCACATGCTGGCCGAGCAGGGATACGTGGTCTTCTGTTTCGACGGCCGCGGCACCGGTGGACGTGGATCAGACTTCAAAAAGCAGACCTACCGCGACTTGGGCCGCATGGAATGCGAGGACGCCATCGAGGCCGCCCGCTGGCTGGGTAGCCAGGAATGGGCCGACAAAGATCGCATCGGCATCTGGGGCTGGAGCTTCGGCGGCTACCTCTCAACACTCAGCATCCTCAAGGGCAACGACGTCTTCAAGAGCGCCATCGCTGTGGCTCCCGTCATGAACTGGCGCTACTACGACAACATATACACCGAGCGCTTCCTCGCCCTGCCCAAAGACAACGCCAAGGGCTACGACGACAACTCGCCACTGAACTTCGCCGACCGCCTGCAGGGCAACTACCTCCTCATCCACGGCACCGGCGACGACAACGTCCACTTCCAGAACAGCGCCGAGATGGTCGACAAACTGCAGCAGGCCGGCAAGCACTTCGAGTTCCAAATCTACCCCAACAAAAACCACTCCATCTATGACTACACGGGTCAGACCCGCCTCAACCTCTACCAATTGATGACCGACTTTATCCTCAGAAAATTATAATAGATTATGAAGAAGATACTTTTATTGGGATTGATCGGCCTGATGGGCAGCATGGCCCACGGCCAGTTCAGCGAATACGGCGTAAAGGCGGGCCTCGGCGCCGCCACCATCAGCGACGACCTGGCAAGCAAATCGCCCATCCTGGCTGCCAACCTCGGCGGCTATATCAACTACACCTTCCAAAACAGCGAAAGCCTGTTCGCCGAAGTACTCTACCTGCAGACCGGCCTCAACCTGGTGCGCCGCGGCGGCAACTTCGAGGAAATCTTCGACCGCGGGACCAATATCAGCATCCGCACCGGCTACTACCACTCCTACTACATCCAGCTACCCATCCTCGCCGGCCTCCACTATGAACTGCCCATCCGCCAGTCGGGACACATCGTCGGCCTATACCTCGGCCCCACCGTCAGCTTTGGCCTCTTCGGCGGCTATGGCGACCGCAAAATCACCCCGGGCGTGGCCTCTCCATCGGCCAACTACGACATCAACTTCAACGGCTCCAATGCTGACCGCCAGCTATTCAACCACATCAACCGCCTGGATGTCGGCCTCACCTTCGGCCTCACCTACGAACGGCAGAAATTCACCCTCTCGTTCTTCATCGACCGTGGCTTCCTTGCCACCTCCGACGGCGACGACATCCTCCGCATCATCCAAAGCATGCAATCGCAAGGCACCAACGTCGACGTCAAAATACCCAACGGACACAACATAGCCTACATGCTCTCGTTGAGCTACCAACTGGGAAACCTCCTGAATTGAAATTCAAAATAAACAATTGAAATGGTTAGAGTAAGATTCGCCCCCTCACCCACCGGTCCCCTCCACATCGGCGGTGTCCGCACCGCCCTCTACAACTACCTCTTCGCCCGCCAGCAGGGCGGCAAAATGATACTCCGCATCGAAGACACCGACCAGACCCGCTTCGTCCCCGGCGCCGAACAATACATAATAGAAGCCTTCCAGTGGCTCGGCATCGAGTTCGACGAGGGCGTCCACATCGGCGGCCCCTACGGACCCTACCGCCAGAGCGACCGCAAGGCGCTCTACCGCCAGTATGCCGACCAGCTGCTGGCCGGAGGCTGGGCCTACTACGCCTTCGACACCCCCGAAGCCCTCGACGCCAAACGCAAGGAATACGAAGCCGAAAAGAAAACCTTCCAGTACGACTGCACCACCCGCCTCGGCATGTGCAACAGCCTCGCGCTGCCTGCCGACGAGGTGCAGCGCCGCCTCGACAGCGGCGATCCTTACGTGCTGCGCTTCAGGTTCCCCGAAAACACCGACATCACCGTCCACGACCTCATCCGCGGCGACGTAACCATGAACTCCCGCCTGCTCGACGATAAAGTGCTCTTCAAGTCCGACGGCATGCCCACCTACCACCTGGCCAATATCGTCGACGACCACCTCATGGAAATCACCCACGTCATCCGCGGCGAAGAATGGCTCCCCTCGGCACCCCTGCACATCATGCTGTATGAGGCATTCGGCTGGCAGGCGCCGCAGTTCGCACACCTGCCCCTGCTCCTCAAACCCGACGGCAACGGCAAACTCAGCAAACGCGACGGCGACCGCCTCGGATTCCCCGTCTTCCCCCTCGAATGGCACGACCCCAAAAGCGGCGAGACCTCCAACGGCTACCGCGAGCAGGGCTACCTGCCCCAGGCCGTGGTCAACATGCTGGCACTCCTCGGATGGAATCCAGGCAACGATCAGGAACTCATGACCATGGACGAGCTCATCCGCCTCTTCTCCATCGAACACATCAGCAAGAACGGCGCCAAGTTCAACCTCGACAAAGCACGCTGGTTCCAGCACGAATACTTCCAGCAGCTGAGCGACGATACCGTGGCCGACATGCTGGACACACAGGTGAAGAGCCACGGCATTGAGGCACCACATGAGTACGTGGTCAAGGTAGCCTCCATGATGAAGGAACGCATCACCTTCCCCGGCGAACTCTGGGACACCTGCTCCTACTTCTTCCAGGCACCCACCGAATACAACGAAAAAGATGTCGCTAAACGCTGGCAACCTGGAATGGAAGGACACATGGCCAAGGTCATAGAGATACTGGAGACCGTCCCCTTCGAGTACGACGCCCTCCACCAGGCCCTGCTCGAAGACTACATCAAAGCCAACCAACTCAACACCGGCGCCATCATGAACTCCCTCCGCCTCGCCGTCGTGGGCCGCACCGTGGGACCTGACATGCTCACCCTCGTCCTCATGCTCGGCAAAGACGAAGTCATCCGCCGCATACAGCGCGCCATCGAAACAATCGGAAATTGAAAATTGAAAAATAACATGAACAAAACCACCGTCATCGCCGCCGCAGCGGCACTCACACTCGGCCTCGCAGCCTGCAACAACGCCCCCGCCACCAAAGAAAACCCCAACGCCACCGCACCCGTCGTGGCCGAAGGCGGACTCAAAATCGCCTACGTCGACACCGACACCCTCCTGGCACACTACCAGTACGCCAAAGACCTCGAAGCCGAGCTCCTCGCCTACAAAAACCAGCAGGAAGCCACCGGCCGCAAACAAATGGAAAGCTTCCAGAAAGACTACCAGGACTACCTCCAGAACGGCTCCACCATGACCCTCAGCCAACAGCAGGCCAAGGAGGCCGAACTCAAGCAGCGCGCCGAGCGCATGGCCACCCTCGAACAGGAACTCACCGCCAAAATCATGGAGCGCCAGATGACCGAGAACACCAAGCTCCTGAACGCCATCTTCGCCTTTGTCCGCGAATACAACGAGCAGAACCAGCAGTTCGACGTCATCCTCCGTAAGACCTTCGAAAACACTCCCGTCCTCTACGTCAACCCCGCCATGGACATCACCCAGGAGATCCTCGACGGCCTCAACGCCGAATATGCCCAGGTGAAAGGCAAGAAATGACCCACTCCCCAGGGGAACGGTAGGGGTTCCCTAGGGGAATACATAGGCACTTTCCCCTATTTTCCCATCCATGGGAAAATAGGGTTACTTTTTATTTTCGTGGTTCCAGTCCAGAAGCTCCAACGAGCCGTCGGGATGCATTACGGCATAGTTGCGGTTGTGCATCCAGTCGCCCGTGTTGAGGTAGGTGCACCCGTGGCCGAGGTCGCGGGTGAGCGGCGTGTGGCGGTGGCCGAAGATGCAGTAGTCGAAATGCTCGGTCTCCAGCAGTTGTTTGCAATGGATGACGATACCCTCGCGGTCGTCGCCCAGGTAGCGGAGCATGTCGCGCCCCGCGTGGCGGCGCTTGTTGCCGTCGCTCCAGCGGTGGGCGATGCCGAAAGTGAAGGCCGAGGGCAGCATCTTGAACAGCCGCTGGCAGAAACGGCTGCGGAAGAACAGGCGGACAAAGTCGAACCAGCGGTCCGTATGCCCCAGCCCATCGCCGTGGCCGACGAGGCAGCGCTTGCCGTTCAGAAGGAACACCTCGGGCTCCTCGTGGGTAGCGATGCCCAGCTCGGCGGTGAGGTAGTCGAACACCCACATGTCGTGGTTGCCGACGAAGAAATGAATCTCCACGCCGCTGTCGGCCAGCTCGGCCAGCTTGCCCAGCAAGCGCACGTGGCCGCGCGGGACAAGGTGGCGGTAGGTGAACCAGAAATCGAACACGTCGCCCAGCAGAAAAAGCCTGGCGCAGTCAGCCTTGATGGAGTCGAGGAACCGGCACAGCTGCCGCTCGCGCTCCGCACTGTCGGCACCCGAACCGAGGTGGGCGTCGGAGAGGAAATAGATGGATTTCATCTCAGCCATTGGCGCGGATTTTGCGAGGTGGTGCCCTTCCAGAGCTGGAAGGAGAATTCGGCGGTGCCGTCCTCGGCGGTGTATACGGTGCCCAGGTTCTGGTTGGTGCTGACAGACTTGCCTTCGCTGACGGTAACGGTGGCCAGGTTGGCGTAGACGGTCATGTACTCGCCGTGGCGCACGATGATGCCCTGCGTGCCGTTGGGGCAGGTGAAAACACGGCTGACGGTGCCGTTGAACACCGCCTTCACTGGCGCGCCGGCCTTGCAGAGCAGGTCGATGCCGTTGTTCATGTTCTGCCCGCCCGAGGCGTGGGTGTACTTGCCATACTCGCGCGAGACTTTATTGTAATAGCACGGCCACGGCAGCTTGCCCTTGTTCGAGGCAAAGTCGTTGCTCAAAGCCACCTCGGCGCTGGAGGCCGTCGAGGTCTTCGAGCCGCTGCTTCCGGTACCGGTGCTGCCCTTCTTGTTGCGTGCCGCCTTGGCAATCTCCTCGTTGATGATTTTCTGTATCTGCTGCTGCAGTTGCTTCTTCTGCTGCTCTTTCTTGGCAATCTGCTGCTGGAGGGTCTTCTCCTGCTGCTTGGAGGCTTTCAGCGACTGCTGCTTCTCCTTTTGTTCCTTGGAGAGCTGGTCCTTCTGGCGGCGCTGCTGGGCCAGGAGGTCGGTCTGCTCGCGCTGCTGGCGCTGCAGGTCGAGGCTGATGTCGCCCAACTCCTGCTCCTTCTGCTGGATATGGGCGGCCTGGCGGCGACGGTAGCGGCTGTAGTCGCGGAAATACTTGGTGCGCAGGTAGGCGTAGTTGTAACTCTTGGTATCGAGCAGCAGCACCACCTTGTCCAGGTTGCCGCGCTCGTTGTAGAGCGCCCGCACCACACGGCCGTACTCCAACTTCAGGCTGTCAATCTGCGTGCGGATGAGGGCGATGCTGTCCTCGGTCTGCGACATCTTGACATTCAGCAAGTTCACCTGCCCGTTGATGTTGTTGATGAGCTTGGTGCGCTCGGCGATTTTCTTCTCTAGGAGGTTTAGCTGCTGCTGGCTCGAGCGGCTGCTCTTCTTGGCCTTGGCCAGGTCGTTGTTGAGCTTTTTGATCTCCTGCTCCACCTTGGCCTTGTCCTTCTCCAGCTGCCTCTTGGACTGCGCCGATGCCGTCGAAGGAAGCAAGAGGCAAGAACCAAGAACCAAGCAGACGCAGACAAACCAGCGCGCACCTCTTGGTTCATGGTTCTTGCCACTCAGTTCAAGACTACCAATTAAGAATCTTCTTGAAGTCATACTGCTCGGGGTTGGCGAGGTACTTCTTCGCGGCCTCGTAGTCGGCGGGGGTGATGTAGTCCATGATGTCGTTGACATAGGACATCACCTTGTTGCTGTTGACGTTGACCAGGCGCGGCGGTATCTTGCCCGTCTCGGGATCCTGGAGGTCCTTGAGGTAGAGAGGCGCGGCACTGCCCTGGTGGTCCACATAGACCATGCAGCCGGTGCAACCCTCGTTGAACAGCTTGTGCACGCCCATGCCCATCAGCGAGCAGTAGGTGAGGTCGAAAGCGATGGGGGTGTGGCAGCGGATTTCGTAGCCGATTTCCACGGGACGGCTCTTGACCTTGAGCCCCAGCTCCTTTACCTTACGCTCCAGCAGGTCGTTGAAGATGTGGGCTTTGGAGACCTTGCCCAGCTCGGGATGTCCGTGTTCGTCGTAGGAGAAGTGGATGCCCGAGTTGCGAATCTCCTCGTCGGAGAGCGAGTGGAAGACACCTTCGCTGATCATGGCGGCGCCGTAGTTGATGCCCATCAGCTTGCGCTTGACGATGCAGGAGACCACCATATTGATGATTTTGTCGACGGTGATTTCGGTCTTGTTGAAGAACTCGGGGATGATGACCATCGGATAGTGGCAGGCGCCGGCGATACCGAGGGCCAGGTGGCCGGCCGAGCGACCCATGGCGCTGACCACGAACCAGTTCTCGCTCGTGCGGGCATCCTCCATGACGGCGGTGGCCAGCACGCAACCCTGCGCCTTGGCACTATTGTAGCCGAAGGTGGGGCTCGAGTTGGGCAGCGGCAAGTCATTGTCGATGGTCTTGGGGACGTGTATGTTGGCGATGGGATACTGCTTGTCGGCCAGGAACTTGGCGATGCGGTTGGCGGTGGAAGCGGTGTCGTCGCCACCGACAGTTACAAGGAGCTTCACCTCGTTGTCGGTGAAGAACTTGAGGTTGAAACGCTGCTCGAAGTCCTCCGCCGTAGGTTTGAAACGGCTCATTTTGAGGATACTGCCACCCTTGTTGAAGATTTCGTCGGCAGTGAGGAAGTCGAGGTCCTGCATGCGGGGCTGTTCGGTGAAGAGGGCGCTGTAGCCGCCATGGAGACCGATGACGCGGAAACCGTCGCGGAGGAAGGTCTTGGCCACCGAGGCCACCACTGTATTCATTCCCGGGGCGGGGCCGCCGCCCGTGAGTATTGCTATGCTTTTCATAAGAGTATTGTATTAAATTTTAAAATGCAAAAGTACCAATAAAATCGCACACAGCCAAATAAAAGTTGCAAAACATCGCATAAATGCTGATACACAGAATATTACACCACGCTCAAAAAACAGGCAGAAAACCGCCGGAAACACCCATTTTTGTCAATTTGTACATGACTGATTGTCAGCACTTTCTTACGCTCCCCTTTTTCTCCTCTTCTTACCCTCTTCTTACTCTCTTGGGGAATCGAAAAACAGAGAGCCAAAATCCACTGGCAATGGGGAGGTCTGCGAAGTGGAAAAAGAACAGTTATGGGCAATATTTTCATACTTTCCTCGTTGGTGGGGCATGAAATTCGACATGGAAACTGCGCCGCAGTTTGAGCGGCATTATGACGAGAAGGGCTTCTGGACGAAGCTGAAGCGGGTGGCGGCCCAGGTGGGCTCCAAGGTGATCTACCCTGCCCTGCAGCTCTACTACCTACTTCAAGCAAAGGATGTACCGACGAAAGCCAAAACACTGATTATCGGTGCCCTGGGTTACCTGATACTGCCCACCGACCTCATCCCCGACTTTATCCCTGCACTGGGCTTCACCGACGACCTGACGGCCTTGATGGTGGTGCTGCGCAACCTCTACAAGTACATCACGCCCGAAATCAGCGCCCGCGCCAAGGAACAGACCGAGAAAATGCTCAAGCAATCCACCGCCAATGGCTAACGCACTGCTTACCATAGAGAACCTGACCAAGAGTTTCGGCGACAAGCTGCTCTTCGAGGACATCAGCTTCGGCATCAACGCCGGGCAGAAGTCGGCGCTGATAGCGCGCAACGGCTACGGCAAGTCCACCCTGCTCAACATCCTCATGACCGCCGCCGGGCAGCGAGGCTACAACACGCTGCAGGACAGCGGCAAGATTACCTTCAGCGGCGATGTGCGGCTGGCCTACCTGCCGCAGGGCGGCGACACAGGCTTGTCCGGCACCGCCCGCGTGCGCGACTACGTGTTCAACATACAGCGCCCCGAGACCGAGGAGCCGTGGGAGACGGAGCAGCGGATGGCCGAGATATTGAGCCGCATGAAGGTGGACACCCTGCTGGAACGCCCGATGAACACCCTCAGCGGCGGCGAGCAGAAGAAGGTGGCGCTGTGCCGGCTGCTGATGGACGACTGCAATCTGCTCATCCTCGACGAGCCCACCAACCACCTTGACATCGAGATGATTGAGTGGCTCGAAGGATTCCTCTCACGCCAGCGGCTGGCCATCCTCATGGTAACGCACGACCGCTACTTCCTCGACAACGTATGCGACAACATCTACGAGCTGGACAACGCGCGCCTGTACCACTACCGTGGGCGCTACGACTACTACCTGGAGAAGAAGGCCGAGCGCGAAGCCAACGAGCGCGCCGAGGTGGCCAAGGCCCGCAGCCTCTACCGCACCGAGCTGGAATGGATGCGCCGCATGCCCCAGGCCCGCGGCACCAAGGCGCAGGCACGCATCGACGCCTTCTACGAACTGGAAGCCAAGGCCCACACGCGCTTCGACGACAGCCGCCCGCAACTCACCGTCAAGACCGAGCGCATCGGCGGCAAGATACTGGAACTGTATAACATTTGTTATTGCGTTAATGCGTCAATGCGTGATTGCGTTAGTAATGACGCATCAGCCACCAACACATTAACGCAATCACGCACTAACGCAATCATAGACGACTACAGCTACGTCTTCAAACGGGGAGAGAAGATAGGCATCGTGGGTCCCAACGGCGTGGGCAAGAGCACATTCCTCAACATCATCACCGAAAAGCTGAAGCCCACCAGCGGCCGCGTGGTGGTGGGGCAGACCATCCAGTTCGGCTACTACACCCAGGCCGGCATGCAGGCACCCGAGGACCGCCGCGTAATCGACCTGGTGAAGGACATCGCCGAAGAGATTGAAATCGAGGGCGGCAAGCGCATGACGGCCCACCAGTTCCTCACCTACTTCGGTTTCGACGGCACCACACAGTTCAACTACTTCGGCAACCTCAGCGGTGGCGAGCGCCGCCGGCTCTACCTGCTGCAGGTGCTCATGGCCAACCCCAACTTCCTCATCCTCGACGAACCCACCAACGACCTCGACCTCTACACATTGCAGATTCTGGAGCAGTTCCTGCAGGGCTACAAGGGATGCCTCATCATCGTCAGCCACGACCGCTCGTTCATGGACCACATCGTGGACCACCTGCTCGTATTCGAAGGCGAAGGGAAGATACGCGACTACCACTCGAACTACACACAGTACCGGCTGGAGCGCGAGGCCAAGGAGGCGAAGCTCAAGGAGGAAAGCCGCCGCGAGAAAGCCACCCTCGCGCCTCAGCAGAAGCCCTCGCCCGACCTGCAGCCCAAGAAGAAGCTGACCTACAAGGAGCAGAAGGAATACGAGGCGCTGACCGAAGAAATCGACCGGCTGAACGCCGAGCGCACAACGCTGGAACGGCAGCTGAGCGACGGCACAATGACCGATGCCGGCGCCATCACCGAAGCCTCGCACCGCATAGGCGAAATCATCGCCCTGCTGGACGAGAAAGAGCTGCGCTGGCTGGAGCTGGACGAGGTGGTTAGCGCCCGGTAACGCGGCGGAAGTAGACGATAATCAAGGCTGTAAGCAGCACCAGACCGCCCAGGATAATCCAGAAGGCGGTGGTGTTGGGGGTGAAGGGGAAATCGACGTTCATACCGAAGAAACCCGTAACCACCGTCAGCGGGAGCATGATGGTGGAGAAATAGGTAAGCACGCGCATAATCTCGTTGGTGCGGTTGGTCAGCAACGAGTCGAACGTCTGCGAAAGACCCTCGATCAACTCGCCGAAATCCTCAATCGAGTCGAACATCTTCTGGTACTGGTCCAGAATATTGCCCCAGTAGTCTTCCATATCGACCACCTCGGGGTCCACAAAGCCCTTGATGCCACCGCTCTCGAACATGTGGAGCACACGCAGCTGCGGGCGGAAAGTGGTGTTGAGCAGGATAATATTGCGGCGCGTGATGGAGATTTGCTCGATGATGGAGCGCGCCTTCTTGTTGAAAATGTCGTAGTTGATGAGATCCACCTCGGCACCCACGCGCTGCACCAGCGTGTTGGTCTCCAGCATGAGGCGGTTGAGGATGTGGTATAGCAGCTGGTCGCTGGTGGCGAGCATGCGCTGCGTATCCTCGTCGCCCTCGGTGAGATCTTCCTGTATCTCGTCGAAGAATTTCTTTACAACCCAGTGGGCCTTGCCGACGGTGATGATGTAGTCGCGCCCCCAGAAGAGCTTCACCTCGCGGATGCGGATGGTCTTGTTGTCGCGGTCGAAATAGGGGAAATGGAGTATGAGGAAGAAATAGTCGTCGTACTCGTCAATCTTGGGGCGCTGGGTGGTGCCGCGGCAGTCCTCAATGTCAAGGGGGTGGAAATGATAGTCTTCTAAAAGCAGACGGTAATCGTCCTCGGTGGGGTTGGTAATATCGAGCCAACGGACCCCTTTATGCTGGATGGTTTCTATCATAACGGACCTCCTTTTTAATTGACATTCAGAATGCTACATTCGAGTAAACGGTTTGGATTCAGTCTGCAAAGATACAAAAAAAATTAAAAACCGACAACAAAAAGTAAAAAACGCCTCCCGATGGGGCAAAAAACACCCTGGGGTTCTCTAGGGGAATGGTAGGGGAACGGTAGGGGAATACAAAGGCACTGGAAGGATATGGAAGCTTATGGCACTATATCGTTCCAAAGCGGGTATTGGGCGGTCATACGAGGTCATAGGGGTTCTACTGGCTGACCAGCCGTCGGGTGCCGTCGGCGAGGACCTGCTGCACTATCTGGGCGGTCATCTGCTTGAGCTCGTCGAGGAACTGGCGGGCGTCGTATTTGCGGGCCTCGATGTCGCGCAGTTTCTTCTCCCACTGGCCGGTGAGCTCGGCGCTTTTGAGGAGGTCCTCCTGAATGACGCCGATGAGGGCGATGCCGATGGGCGTGGGCTCGAGGCTCTTGCGCACCTTGCTGATATACTGGCGTTTGAAGAGCGTTTCGATGATGGCGGCGCGGGTGGAGGGGCGGCCGATGCCGTTGGCCTTGAGGGTGTCGCGCAGCTCTTCGTCCTCGACGCTTTTGCCGGCGGTCTCCATGGCGCGCAGCAGGGTGGCCTCGGTGTAGGGCTTGGGGGGCGTGGTCTGTTTCTCGGCCAGGGTGGGTTCGTGGGGGCCGTGCTCGCCCTGGGTGAAGGCAGGCAGGGTCTGCTCCTCGTCGTCGGGCTTCTTGGCATCGTCGTCGGGCGTGGATGCCTGGCCACCGAAGACGATGCGCCAGCCCTCGTCGAGTATCTGCTTGCCGGTGGCCTTGAATTCGGTTATGGGTTCTTTTTCTGCATCGGCATCACTCATAACTGCACCGAGGACGGTGGTGGTGCTGAACTTACAGTCGGGGTGGAAGACGGCGATGAAGCGTCGGGCCACCAGGTCGTAGACGCGCTTTTCGGCCATGGTGAGGCCGGCCTGCGAGGGGTCCTGGCCGGTGGGGATGATGGCGTGGTGGTCGGTTACCTTGCTGCTGTCGAACACCTTCTTGCTCTTCTTGAGCTTCTTGCCCATAAGCGGCTGGATGAGAGAGGCGTATGGGTGCAGCCCCTGCAGTATGCCGGGGCAGCGGGCGTAGATGTCGTCGGAGAGGTAGGTGGTGTCCACGCGTGGATAGGTGGTGAGTTTCTTCTCGTAGAGGCTCTGGATGTGCTTCAGCGTGTCGTCGGCCGAGAAGGAGAACTTCTTGTTGCACTCCACCTGCAGCGAGGTGAGGTCGAAGAGCCTGGGCGGCGCCTCGGTGCCGTTCTTCTGTTGTATGTCGGTAACGGTGAAGTCCCTGTTGCGGATGGCCGCCAAGGCGGCCTCGCCCTCCTCGGGCTTCTTGATTTTGCCCTTGGTGGAGGAGAAGACGACATTGCGGTAGACGGTGGAGAGCACCCAGTATTTCTCTGGTTTGAAGTCTTTTATCTCGAAGTGGCGCTTCACTATCATGGCCAGCGTGGGGGTCTGCACACGGCCGATGGAGAGCACCTGCCCTTTCTGCTGCGAGAAACGGAGGGTGTAGAGGCGCGTGGCATTCATGCCGAGCAGCCAGTCGCCGATGGCGCGACAGAGACCGGCCTCGTAGAGGGACTGGTACTCCTCCTGCGGCTTGAGGTTGGCAAATGCCTCGCGGATAGCCTCTTCGGTGAGCGAGGAGACCCACAGGCGCTGCACGGGGCAGGTGGCCTTGGCCTTCTGCATCACCCAGCGCTGGATGAGCTCGCCCTCCTGTCCGGCATCGCCGCAGTTGACGATGCCGTCGGCGGCCTGCATCAAGCGCTCGATGGTGTGGAACTGCTTCTCATAGCCCTGGTTGTCAATGAGCTTGATGCCGAACCGCGGAGGAATCATGGGCAGCGAGCCGAGGCTCCAGCGGCGCCACTGGTCGGTGTAGTCCTGCGGCTCCTTGAGGGTGCAGAGGTGGCCGAAGGTCCATGTAACCTGGTAGCCGTTGCCCTCCATGTATCCGTCATGCGAGGCATTGGCTCCCAGCACCTTGGCTATCTCACGCGCCACCGAGGGTTTCTCTGCGATGCAAACTATCATATTAGTTATTAGTTATGAGTTATGAGTTAAGAGTTATGAGTTGTTTTGTGGAGATGGGTTTTTGTCGCGCATCGTCTTGATGATGGAGCTTAACATTTTGATTAACTCATCGCATTTCTCAATCATGAGTTGGGCCTCGCCGCTGGATATATATTCCGTTGCCACAAGCAGTTCTATCCAATATCTAGACTCTTCGGCCTCTTTCAATGATATAGACAATTTGGCAACAAAGTCTGCCGGTGACTGCCCACGCCTGGCCTCCCGTATGTTTGCACCTATGCTTGTCGCACTCTTGGCAAATTGCTTCGAAATGACGAATTCACGCCTAGTTTCTGTCAAATACTGGCAGATTTTGATGGCGGAAACCGCAAAGTCAAAACTCTTGTTTTGTACAATACTGTCCTTCATATCAAACTCCTAACTCATAACTCTTAACTCATAACTCATAACTCATAACTCTTAACTGAATAGCCGACCAGCCGTCGATTGATTTCTTGTCTTTGAAGGTGAGTCCCAAGTCGTTGGCTTTGGCTATCAGCGCGCCCTCGTCGGCCTCGTAGAAGCCGGAGAGGAGCAGCGTGGCGCCGGGCGACATGACGGCGACGTAGCGCTCCATGTCGGCCAACAGAATGTTGCGGTTGATATTGGCAATGACGAGGTCGAAGGCGCCCGTGAGCGAGGAGGCGTCGCCGAGGCGGAGGGTGAGCTCCACGCCGTTGGCGGCGGCATTCTCCTGCGCGTTGCGGTAGGCCCACTCGTCCACGTCGACACCCTCCACGTAGGCGGCGCCGCGCATCTTGGCCAGGATGCCCAGCACGGCGGTGCCGCAGCCCATGTCGAGCACCCGCTTGCCCACCACAGGCAGCTCGGCCACATAGGCCAGCATCATGGCGGTGGTGGGGTGGTGGGCGGTGCCGAAGCTCATCTTGGGCTCTATAATCAGCTCGTAGTCAACATCCGTGCGGTGAGGATGGAACGGCGCACGCACCCATACGGAGCCGCCGTTGTAGTGCACCAGGGCGGCCTGGTGCTGGCGCTCCCACTCCTCGTTCCAGTTGCGGTCCTCCATCTCGGCGGCCTGGTACTGCACCGCGACGGGGAATGCCTGCACGGTGGCGGCAAGCCACGCGGGGTCATACTGCGGAGCCTGCACGTAGGCTTTCAGGCCATTGGGCGTCTCGACGAAACTCTCGTAGGGGCCTTCGTTGCCGAGGGTATCGACCAGCATGTCGCGCCAGAGGCTGGTGTCGTCCATAGTAAATGTTACCTCAATATATTTCATAACTCATAACTCTTAATTCTTAACTCTTAACTCCAAACAAGGATATTCCACCTTGGTGAGGAACAGCCCCTGTGGCGGCATGCTGACGCCGGCGGCGCAGCGGTCTTTCTTCTCGATGATTTCGCGCAGGCCGTCGATGGTGAGCTTGCCGCGCCCCACGTCGAGCAGGGTGCCGGTAACGGAGCGCACCATGTTGCGCAGGAAGCGGTTGCTGCGGATGGTGAACACCAGCTCCTCCCCAACCCGCTCCCAACGGGCGTGGGTGAGGTGGCAGATGTTGGTCTTGACCTGCGTGTGGAGCTTGGCGAAGGAGGTGAAGTCGTCGTACTCCATCAGCACCTCGGCGGCGCGGTTCATCAGGTCGAGGTCGGGATTATAATAGATACGCGCGCAAAGGCCCTGGCGGAAGGGCAGCTTGCGGTCGGAGACGTGGTACTGGTAGGTGCGGGCCGTGGCGTCGAAGCGCGCATGGGCGTTGTCGGCCACGGGGAAGATGTCGAAGACGGCTATATCCGGCGGCAATACATTGTTGAGTTTGAAAATAAGTGTTGACAGGTGAGTAGGTTGATCTGTTGGCGAACCAATCAACTTATCAACATTAAACCTATCAACATCAAAATGGGCATAGAAGTCGCTGGCGTGGACGCCGGTGTCGGTGCGGCCGCATCCGACGACGGCCACGGGCTGGCGCAGCAGCGTGGAGAGCGCCTGCTCGAGGGTGAGCTGCACCGTGGGGAGCCCCGGCTGGGTCTGCCAACCGCAGTAACTCGCTCCATTATAGGCCAGATGGATAAAATAGCGTGCCATAATTCAAAATGCAAATTTACACAAAAAATCTGGATTTCAACACAGACGCATGAAAAAAAACATATAACACGAATTACCAAAGATTTACCATTAATCATTTTTTGCGTAAAAGTCCCCAAATAAAAAAAACCTCCTTGGATGGGGAGGTTTCGTACCGCATACGAGAGTCGAACTCGTGATCTTCTGCGTGAGAGGCAGATGTCCTGGACCACTAGACGAATGCGGCATTTGTGGTGTCTGCTTTGCTGACAACCGCGCCTTGGCAGCGTGGTGATTTCTCGTTCGAAATCGGATGCAAAAGTACGAACATTTTCCGAATTGGCCAAATATTTTTTCAAAAAAAGTTGCATTATATTATATATCAACAACTTATTTTTCATCAAAGAATTCCAAGGCCACCATCAAATGCACCCTACCCCACCCCCAGGCGGCTAAATTTTGGCAGACAGACGCTAGGGGAACGGTAGGGACTCTCTAGGGGAATACATAGGCTCTAGACCACTATGGACCCTTATGGTACATTAGACACCGAGGGGGTACCCCCGGATGGGGAAAAAATGGATAAGAAAAGGCGACCGGCAGCAAGCGTCAAACCAGTCGGCGGAGGGTGGCGACGAAGGCACGGATGTCCTCCTCGGTGGTGTCGAAGCTGCACATCCAGCGGACCACATCGTTGGCCTCGTCCCAGTCGTAGAAGAAGTATTCTTCCTGCAGGGCGTGCCACACGTCGGCTGGCAGCTGGGCGAAGACGCTGTTCACCTGCACGGGGTACATCACCCTCACCCCATCGACACCTTGCAACTCGGAGCACAGCAGCTGCGCCATGCGGTTGCTATGCTCGGCGTTGCGGCGCCAGAGGCCGGTGGTGAGGTATGCCTCGAACTGGGCGGCCATGAAGCGCATCTTGCTGCATAGCTGCGTCATCTGCTTGCGGCGGTACTTCATATCGTCTGTTTGTGGTTTCATTCCACTTCGGTCGCGTTCCCACAAACAGGGGTTGAGCAGCACCACGCTCTCGCCCATGAGCATGCCGTTCTTGGTGCCGCCGAAGGAGAGGCAGTCGACACCGAGGTCGGCGGTCATCGCCTTGAACGAGCAGCCGAGGGCGACGGCGGCATTGGCCAGGCGGGCGCCGTCGACGTGGAGGTACATATTGTAGGAGTGGGTGAGGTCGGCCAGGGCGCGGATTTCGTCGAGGGTGTAGAGGGTTCCGAGCTCGGTGGGCTGGCTGATGCTGATGGCCTTGGGCTGGGAGTGGTGCTCGAAGCCGAAGCCGTGGAGGCGTGTGCGCACCAGCTGGGGCGTGAGCTTGCCGTCGGGCGTGTCGACGGTGAGCAGGCGGCAGCCGACCACACGCTGGGGCGCGCCGCACTCGTCGACATTGATATGCGCCGTTTCGGCACAGACCACCGCCTCGTGCGAGCGGCACATGGCGTCGATGTTCAACACATTGGCGCCGGTGCCGTTGAAGACGAAGTACACCCTGGCCTGCGGGCCGAAGTGCTCGCGGAAGAGCGCCTCGGCGCGCTGGCACCACTCGTCGTCGCCATAGGCCAAGGCGTGGTCCATGTTGGCGTCGGCGATGGCCTGCAGTATCTCGGGGCTGATGCCCGAATGGTTATCGCTACCGAATCCCCGTTTCATCTACTTGTCCATGGTATAGAGGAACTCCTCGTTATTCTTGGAATTGGCCATGACGCGCTTGAGGAACTCCATGGCCTCCAGCGGGTTGAGGTCGGTAAGGTGGTTGCGCAGCACGAGGGTGCGGGCCAGCACATCGGGCTTGACCAGCAGGTCGTCGCGGCGGGTGCTGGAGGCGGAGAGGTCTATGGCGGGATAGATGCGCTTGTTGGAAAGCTTGCGGTCGAGCTGCAACTCCATATTGCCGGTGCCCTTGAACTCCTCGAAGATGACGTCGTCCATTTTTGAGCCGGTCTCGGTGAGGGCTGTGGCGATGATGGTGAGCGATCCACCGTTCTCAATCTTGCGGGCGGCACCGAAGAAGCGCTTGGGTTTCTGCAGGGCGTTGGCCTCCACACCGCCGGAGAGCACCTTGCCGCTGGCGGGCTGTACAGTATTGTACGCGCGTGCGAGGCGGGTGATGGAGTCGAGCACTATCATCACGTCGTGGCCGCACTCGGTGAGGCGTTTGGCCTTCTCGAGCACGATGTTGGCGATGCGCACGTGGCGGTCGGCGGGCTCGTCGAAGGTGGAGGCGATGACCTCGGCCTTGACCGAGCGCTGCATGTCGGTAACCTCCTCGGGGCGCTCGTCGATGAGCAGCACCATGAGGTATACCTCGGGGTGGTTGTAGGCGATGGCGTTGGCCACCTCCTTGAGGAGGGTGGTCTTACCGGTCTTGGGCTGTGCCACGATGAGGCCGCGCTGTCCCTTGCCTATGGGGGTGAAGAGGTCGATAATGCGGGTGGAGAGGGTCTCCTGGGGATGGCCGGTGAGCTTGAACTTCTCGTTGGGGAAGAGGGGCGTCATGCTCTCGAAAGGGATGCGGTCGCGCACCTGGTCGGGCGTGAGGCCGTTGATTTCGAGGATTTTCACCATGGGGAAGAACTTGTCGCCCTCGCGCGGGGGGCGCACACGGCCGCGGATGGTGTCGCCCGTCTTGAGGCCGTACTGGCGTATCTGCTGGGGCGAGACATAGATGTCGTCGGGGCTGGAGAGGTAGTTGTAGTCGCTCGAGCGGAGGAAGCCGTAGCCGTCGGGCACCATCTCGAGCACGCCTTCGGCGTCGATGACGCCCTCGTGCTCGGAGGGGAACTCCTTGTGCTGGGGCTGCGGATGGTCATGCCTGGGATGCTCCTTCTGCTTGGGTTCCTCGGGCTTCGGGGTTTCCTTCATGGCCTGGGGCTCCTCCTTTTGAGGCTGTGGCTGAGCGGCAGGCTGTTCGGGCTGGGGTTCGGCGGGCTGGGAAGCCTTCTTTGCCGGGCGGCCGCGCTTCTTCTTCGCGGGAGCCTCCCCGGCGGCAGGAGCCACCGCACTGTCAGCGGCAGGGGCTGGCTGCGGAACCTGCTCTGCGGGACGGGCCTCCGGCTGGGGCTCAGAGTCCGGCTTCTCAGCAGAGCGGAAAAGGGGGCGTCCCATGGGCGAAAGCACTTCGGGCACGGTAGGCACGGTGGGCATCTCCAACGAAGAGAGTTGGAAGTTGAGACCCGAGAGGTCTTCGGCCTCGGCCATTTTGGCCACCACCTGCGCCTTGCGGTCGGCAGGGTCGGGATTGCGCTTGACACTCTTGTGGAGTTCAGGGTTTTTCAGTTTCGACTCGGCCAGGAGCTTGGGTTTGAGGCGCTGGCGCTTGCGCTGCTGCGCGTCGGGGTCGTCCTGCGGTTCAGGGGCGCCCTTCTCGGGGTTGGAGGCTTGATGGTCGAGGATTTTGTAGATGAGTTCCTGCGCGTCGAGGCGCTTGGCTTTGGCAATGCCCATTTTCTCGGCAATATCCATTAGTTCGATGTGGGCTTTGGCAGTCAGTTCGGTTTTGTTGTACATATTATATGTATTGTTCCAGTCGGTTGGGATGGGGAATTTTGGAAAAACAATAAAATTGCTGATTATCAAATGTTCACAGAGACTCACCCTCACTATTCTGTCCGTTTTTGATGGTGCAAAAGTAGTACTTTTTTTTTATGTAGCGAAAAAAAAATGCATTTTTCTCAATCTTTTTTTTCGCCACATGGAAAAATCTTCGTACTTTTGCAGCCGAATAAATGATGAATAATTAATATAAACAATTAAGTTACAATTATGAACATTCCTGCAAACCTGAAGTACACCCAGGACGACGAATGGGTGCGCATTGAAGGCGAATTTGCCTTTGTTGGCATTACCGACTATGCCCAGCACGAGCTTGGCGACATTGTTTTCGTGGACGTTACCACCGAGGGCGAGACCATCGCCGCCGGTGAGGCTTTCGGCTCGGTCGAGGCTGTGAAGACCGTGGCCGACCTGCTGATGCCCGTCAACGCCGAAGTGGTGGAGTTCAACACCGCCCTCGAAGATGCTTCCGCCATCAACGCCGACCCCTACGGCAACGGCTGGATTATCAAAATCAAGCCCGAGAACATGGCCGACATCGACGCCCTGATGGATGCCGAAGCCTACAAGGCCAAAATCGGTGCCTAAATGCACTGCCATCAAACACCGGAAGCCATCCCGTCGGGGTGGCTTTTTTACATATCACCATTAGTGGTGAGGCGGCCATGTCGGAAAATGTTCGTACTTTTGCAAATCGAAAATCAAACAGAAACATGGCACACACACACCATCACGAACACGCACACGAGCACGGCCACCACCATGGCCATCATCATCACAGCCACACCCTCGAGCGGCTCTCTACTATATATATAATTGCCGTCGCGCTGAACCTGCTTTTTGTCGTCGTCGAGGCGGCGGCAGGCTTCATCGGAGGATCGCTGGGCCTGCTGTCCGACGCCGGGCACAATCTCTCGGACGTATTCTCATTGCTGCTGGCCATGATAGCGCTCAAGCTGGCCTCCTCGCACGCCACCAAGCGCTTCACCTACGGCCGCCGCAAGGCATCGGTGCTCATCTCGCTGCTCAACGCCATCATATTGCTGGTGGCCGTGGGCGCCATCATCGTGGAGAGCGTCGAGAAATTCTTCCACCCCACCGAGGTGAGCGGCACCCTCATCATCTGGACCGCCACGGTGGGCATCGTCATCAACGGCCTGACCGCCTGGGCATTGAGCCGCCAGCAGCAGCACGACATCAACACCCGCGGCGCATTCCTCCACATGCTGGCCGACACGCTGGTGAGCGTCGGCGTGGTGCTTTCGGGCGTCATCATCCACTATACCGGCTGGACTGTCGTCGACCCCATCGTGGGCCTCGTCATAGCGGCGGTCATCCTCGTCGGCACCTGGAGCCTGCTGGCCGAGAGCCTGCGCATGAGCACCGATGCAGTGCCCGAGGGGTTCGACGTGGACGAGATTACACAAAAGATTGAATCGCAGGAGGGTGTGCTGGAGGTGCACCACGTGCACATCTGGGCCATATCGACCACCGAGACAGCGCTGACCTGCCATATCGTGATACCCGAAGCAGCTATGCTTGAGGAGGTTACCCACCGCGTCAAGCATGAACTGGAACACCTCGGCATCCGCCACAGCACCCTCGAACTGGAGACCCGCGGCAGCCACTGCCACAGTCAGACCTGCTGCTGAGCGATATCCCTGATTATCAGGCTGGCCAGCGTGAGGCCAAAGGTGGCGGTAACCGGCATCAGGGTGCCTTTGGGCTGCGACTGCTCGTTGCGCTCGGGGCTCCACACACAGAGGAATTTGCCACTCGGATAGGTACCAGCCTTGCGCATACGCTTGCGCAACGTGGCCGCCAGGGGGCAGCCGTTCACCTTCCAGAACTCGCTGACCTGCACCTGCAGGGGATCCAGTTTGCGGGCCGCACCCATCGAGCTGTAGAACCGCACCCCAAGCTGCGTTGCACGCAGGATAAGATTCAACTTATCCTTTAGGCTGTCAATCGCATCCACCACATAGTCAAACGACTGCAAGTCGAAACACTCGGCCGACTCCGGCGTGTAGCGTTCCTGCCGCGCCACGATGTCGGCTTGGGGATTGACAGCCAGCAGGCGGTCGCGCATGACGGCAACCTTGGGCATCCCTACGGTAGTGGAGAGGGCCGGCAACTGGCGGTTGATATTGGTGGGCTCGATGCAGTCGGAGTCCACCAGGGTGAGGTGCCCCACGCCACTGCGTATCAGTGCCTCGGCACACCACGACCCCACGCCGCCCACGCCGAACAGTATGACCCGCGCCGCCGCCATCCGCCGGAGGGTCTCGGCGCCAAGCATCATCTCGGTACGGGTGAAGAGGGCATTTGTGCTGTCCATCTGATATACTTCTTTCATTTACAACACCCTAACGTTGTAGCGGACGCTTTATTGCGCACTGCGATTTTTTTTGTCAAAAAACGGAAAAAAGCCCCAAAATCGTCCGTTTGCAACTGGCTGATTACCAAGGTTGAAAAGGCATCCTCTTCTTCCCCTCTTCTTCCTCTCTTCGGCCTCGAAAAGGGAGAGGAGGGCGAGCGGCTGGGATGGCGGCTGGAAATATCATAAAATTTGTTAAAATTTGAGCCGAAAACTGTTTTTCTCCGTCTATAGGGTATAAGCGAAACGCGACGATGATGCACATGAAACATATCCTGACGGTCGGTATCTGGCTGGCGCTACTTCCGCTGGCGGCGCAGAGCCAGTGTGCCCCCCTGTCGCTGCCCTACTCAACCGACTTCATCACCGGGTTCAATACCGAGTGGCACTATGTTCCGTATGGTTACTCCTACACGAGATGGAGCCCCGGGGTGAACCACGCCAACTGCTGGACCGGCTACCTCGAACGAATGTCAAGCAACACGGGCGACGCTGAAGGGAACTTCGGCGTCGTAGTCAACCCCCTCCAAAACGACGACAGACAGTACACCCATTACGCCATGATTGGCGTGGGCGACTCGCTGAACGAGGGTGTGGCGATGCTGATAGCGCCCGAGTTCGTGCAGCAGCCCGCCAGCATCAACTTGACCATGCTGCTGCAGAAAGTCCAGCGCTTTGGGCACCCCGTGTGCACCAACTACTATGCCTTCGTGGACGTAGGCTGGGTGCGCGACATGGCGAGACCCAACGAATCATTCATGCAGACCGGCACGATGTGCGTGTGGACCTACCCAGAGCGCACCGTCACCTGGCAAGACTACTGCCTGCCGGTGCACGACAGCATACCCAGCGGCTACCGCTTCGCCATGCGCATGCGCACCGAACTGCAACCCTGGCCGCACCCCAACGGGTGCGGAGACATAGTCGGTTTTCTTTACGAACTGTGGTTCAAACGGTTCGAAGCCAGCATGCAGGTATGCCAGCCAGCCATGACGACCGACACAGTATACCTCCGGGACAGCGTGTGCCAACACACCGCATACCATGGCCACGGCATCACCCTCACCTCGCAACAGACGGCCGACACGGGCACACATACGCGCGTGCTGCATGACTACGAGTACCTGCCCAACGGAAACGCGGTGCTGCACGTAAGGGTGCTGACACTGAAGGTGTTGCCATCCAATATCACGATAGTGCAGGACAGCATCCTGCCCGGTGGCGCCTACATCCTCGGCGACCAAGAACTGACCCTTGCCGGCGGCTACGCGGTGGAGCACGGGGTGAACGCCTACGGATGCCCCATCAAGGACTCCTTGGAACTCAGCATCCGCCCCCTGCCGCCCATGGACTGCAGCGCCGACATCGGGGTGGAGCGCACGGAATGGTATATCTCGCAACCCACCGAGGTGCACCTCTGGGCCGCCGCAGACGAGGCCACCGCCTACCGCTGGCGGCCGCCCTCGGCACATGGCGACAGCACAGCGCGCGACACCTACATTATATTGCAGCCCGACAGCGAACAGCAGGTGTGGCTCGAAGTGGAACGCATTGACACCGTGAATCATATCCACCACGGCGACGCGATAGACACCACCGCCACGCTGCTGCAACTCACCGTGCCCGTCGAGCCGCAGACGCGCTACCGCCTCGAGGCCACCCTCGGCGACGGCAGCCCGGTGCCCATACAGGTGTATCGGGACAACACGCTACTGATAGACAGCACGATGCAACGCATGCAATTGGATCTCTTCACCTACCAGTACCGCCAAATCACCCTCTCGCTGGCCAGCCCCGAGGGGGTACGCATGGCCCACCTGAGCCTGCGGCGCTACTGCCGCGCGGAAGATTCGGTCGTGCTGCGCGCCCACATTGCCCGCCCCCTCATCGTGGCCGACAGGAATACTATCTGCCTGGGCGACAGCCTGCAACTGCGGGCCATACAAACTGACAGCTATCGCTGGCACTCGCGTCCTTACGACAGCACCCTCGCGTCGCAGCAAGGGCAGGCAATCATCACGATAAGCCCCTCGCGGACAACCACCTACCACCTATTGGCACCCAATGGGAGCGTGGCCGACAGCCTGACGGTGGTGGTGGCCCCCGCCCCCGAGAGCCGCATCGTGGCCGACCGCGAGGCACTGAACCTCGACCACCCCGTGCTCTCGCTCGAAGAATGCTCGCCCGAGGTAAGCACCGTCCACTGGCTCTTCAGCGACGGCGACAGCGCCAACGGACTAAAAACCAGGCACCTGTTCGAAATCAACAGGGCTGACAGCGTATGGGTGCGAGCCATCGTCTGCTCACCCCAGGGCTGCTGTAGCGACACCCTGCTCGCCTTCCCCATCGAGACCATAGCCGCCTGGTTCCCAAACACATTCACCCCCTCGGCGGAGAGCAACAACCGCTTCGGCATGGTGGCTACGACCGAGGTAGAGCTGTGCGAGATGCACATCTACAACCGCGCCGGCCTGCTGGTGTACCACAGCGACGACCCCGCCGCGCGCTGGGACGGCACCGACCGCCATGGCTCTCCCCTGCCCCAGGGCGCCTACACATACACCTGCCGCTACCGCCTCCGCGGCGGCATGACCCAACGCCACACGGGAACCGTCCTCCTGCTGCGCTGAAAAAATATATTTGGCCATGTGGAAAAAAGTACGTATCTTTGCAGCCGAATTCAAAACAATAAAAACATGCAGGTAGCCTCCATAAATCCAGCCCAAAGAATCATCATCGAATCGTTTGCCGCCTCGAGAGACGAGCAGGAACTCAACGATTTGATGGACATCCTGCGCGATTTCTACGCCACACGCCTCAAACGCGAAATGCAACGCCTGTGGGACAATGGGCAGCTGGACCAACAGCAGCTTGACACACTGGCCGGCGAACATCTCCGCACCCCATACAGAAGCTAGCCATGAGGGTAGTCCTGGACACCAACTGCCTGCTACAAATACTGGGCGCCCAAAGCCAGTACAATTTTCTTCTGGACAAATTCCTGGACGGGCAATACATCCTATGTGTATCAACCGACATCCTTCTTGAATACGAAGAGATTCTGAATGAAAAGGCTTCGGCGATAGCTGCCGACATGTTTCTGAAGGTCATTTCCCGTTCCCGAAATGTGATTCGGAAAGATCCCTTCTATCGACTTGGGCTTATCCAACAGGATGCCGACGACAACAAGTTCACTGACTGCGCATTCGCAAGCCAAGCCGACATCATAGTCTCCAACGACAGCCACTTCCGCGAATTGGAAAAAATGGATTTCCCCCTGCTGCGTGTCATCACACTGGCAGAATTTGCGGACATGATGAAATAACCATTGTTTTTTCTCGCGCAGCCGCATTTTCAACAGCTAAATGTTCAAAACATTATTTGGCCATTCGGCGGAATGGTTGTAATTTTGCAGCGTCGTGAAGGGGAAATGTGAGTGCTGTAAGTACCTTGAAATCTAGAAAATTGCCGTGGTCGAAACCCATTGCGATGGGGACCAAGAGGGAACCGCGTGGAAATCGCGGGCTGTCGCGCAACTGTTACTCCGCATCCTGCCGCCGATGCACATGCCATTGGGCCACGCCGCCCGAGAAGGCGCACCGGCGGAGCGGACCAGCCAGGAGACCTGCCACGGACAAAAAAACGACAATGCCGCTTTCGCGTAATAAGGCCGGCCGTATCGACACCCCCTGCTGTCGGCTCCGCGCGATTATATATAATATATGGAACAATATAAGAAACAATAACACATGGAGACCAACAGTTTCAGCATCACCAAACGCGACGGTAAGACCGAACGCTTCTCACTGGACAAAATAATGAACGCCATCCTCAAGGCGTTCAACTCGCTGGGCGAGCCCATCGACCTGGGGTCGCTCTCCAAGATATTGGCCCACCTCGACATCCACAACGGAATCACCATCGAGGAGATACAGAACCAGGTGGAGGTGGCGCTGATGCGCGAAGGATACTACGCTGTGGCCAAGAGCTTCATGCTCTACCGCCAACGGCACACCGAGGACCGCGAGACGATGGAGAAACTGCGCTTCCTCTCCGACTACTGCGACGCCGCCAACGCCGCCACGGGCTCCAAGTACGACGCCAATGCCAACGTGGAGCACAAGAACATCGCCACCCTCATCGGCGAGCTGCCCAAGAGCGGCTTCATACGCCTCAACCGCCGCCTGCTGACCGACCGCATCAAGAAAATGTACGGCAAAGAGCTCTCCGACAGATACATCGAACTGCTCACCCACCACTTCATCTACAAGAACGACGAAACCAGCCTGGCCAACTACTGCGCCTCCATTACCATGTACCCCTGGCTGCTGGGCGGCACCATGAGCATCGGCGGCAACAGCACGGCGCCCACCAACCTCAAATCCTTCTGCGGCGGCTTCATCAACATGGTATTCATGGTCTCCTCCATGTTGAGCGGCGCCTGCGCCACGCCCGAGTTCCTGATGTACCTCAACTACTTCATCCAGAAAGACTACGGACAGGACTACTGGAAAGACCCTGCCCGCGTGGTGGACCTCAGCCTCAAGCAGCGCACCATCGACAAAGTCATCACCGACTGCTTCGAGCAAATCGTCTACAGCCTCAACCAGCCCACTGGCGCACGCAACTACCAGGCTGTCTTCTGGAACATAGCCTATTACGACAAGCCCTACTTCGAGAGCCTCTTCGGCGAGTTCCGATTCCCTGACGGCAGCGCCCCCGACTGGAACGGCCTCTGCTGGCTGCAGAAGCGTTTCATGCGCTGGTTCAACGAAGAACGTACCAAGGCCGTCCTCACCTTCCCCGTGGAGACCATGGCCCTGCTCCACAACCCCGACCACACCTTCGCCGACCCCGACATGGCCCAGTTCACAGCCGAGATGTATGCCGAAGGACACTCCTTCTTCACATACATGAGCGACAACGCCGACTCGCTCTCCAGCTGCTGCCGCCTGCGCAACGAAATCACCGACAACGGCTTCAGCTACACCCTCGGCGCCGGCGGCGTCAGCACCGGCAGCAAGAGCGTCCTCACCATCAACCTCAACCGCTGCATCCAGTACGCCGTCAACCACGAGATGGACTACCGCGAGTACCTGCTCGACATCATCGACCTCTGCCACAAGGTGCAGACCGCCTACAACGAGAACCTCAAGGAGCTGCTCAACCACGGCATGCTTCCCCTCTTCGACGCAGGCTACATCAACATCAACCGCCAGTACCTCACCATCGGCGTCAATGGCCTGGTCGAGGCCGCCGAGTTCATGGGCATCCCCATCACCGACAACCCGCAGTACCGCGAGTTTGTGCAGACCGTCCTCGGCCTCGTCGAGCGCAAAAACAAGGAATACCGCACCAAGGAGCTGATGTTCAACTGCGAGATGATACCCGCCGAGAACGTGGGCGTCAAGCACGCCAAGTGGGACCGCGAGGACGGCTACTACGTGCCGCGCGACTGCTACAACTCCTACTTCTACATCGTTGAGGACCAGTCGCTCTCCATCATCGATAAGTTCCGCATGCACGGCGCACCCTACATCGAGCACCTCACCGGCGGCAGCGCCCTCCACATGAACCTCGACGAGCACCTCACCCAGGAGCAATACTACCAGCTGCTGCAGGTGGCCGCCAAGGAAGGATGCAACTACTTCACCTTCAACGTGCCCAACACCATCTGTAACGACTGCGGCCACATCGACAAGCGCAACCTCAAAGAGTGCCCCCACTGCCACTCGAAGAACGTGGACTACATGACCCGCATCATCGGCTACCTCAAGCGCGTATCCAACTTCAGCCAGCCCCGCCAGCAGGAAGCCGCACGCCGCTTCTACGCCACCCCCCAACAGATGGAGGCCTGATGCTCAGGTACGCCGACAGCGCCGTGGTATTCCAGGAGATACCCGACGAGGTAACGCTGGCCGTCAACCTCTCGGGCTGCCCCTGCCGCTGCCCAGGGTGCCACTCCAAGCACCTCTGGAACGACACCGGCAACGAGCTGACCGACAGCGAGGTGGACCGCCTGCTGGACCAGCACAAAGGGCACATCACCTGCCTCGCCCTGATGGGCGGCGACGCTGCACCGGCCGAAGTCGACGCACTCTTCGCACGGCTGCGCCAGCGGCGACAGGGCATCCACACCGCCTGGTACAGCGGCCGCACACTGCTCTCCAAGGAAATCTGCCTCAACCATCTGGACTACCTCAAGCTGGGTCCCTACCTGGCCCACCTGGGCCCGCTGAAGAAGCCTACCACCAACCAGCGCCTCTACCGCGTCCGCGGCGGCCAGCTGCAGGACATCACCTCGCAATTCTGGCACAAATAGCCCCACCAAGGAACCAAAAAACCAGGGGAACGGTAGGGAAATGGTAGGGGATCTCTAGGGGAATACTAAGGCACTGGAAGCTTATGGTAGGTTATGCTACCATAGCCTTCCGACGGCTAAAGGAGACCCGATTTGTGGATGGGGGTGTGCATGACTTTCTCGAAAGCGGCCTCGAGGGCTTCGGGGGTGTGGTAGCCGCACTGGTGGGCGATGCGGGTGAGGGTCTCCTCGTCGTCGGGGTGCGCGGCGTGCGAGAGGAGTGTGGCGGCGTGCTCGATGCGGAGGGTGTCGACGTAGTCGGCAAAGGAGGTGCCGTGGAGGCGGTGGATGGCATCGACCACCTGGTCCTGCGAGACGTGGAAGTGCGAGGCGAGGAGGAAGACCGAGAGGTCGGGGTTGGTGTAGGCGGAAGACTCGACGTAGGCCGATATTTCGCGGCCCAGCTGCCCGAGGTCGTGGCGCGAGCGGGCGGCGCCCGGGTCGAGGTGCTCGCTCAGGGTCTCGGCGGTGTAGGAGATGTGGTACAAGGCGTAGCCGAGGACGAAGGAGGCAACACCGATGATGATGGAGGTGGCGAGGGTGAATCCCTGCGGGCGCGGCTCGTTGAGGGGGTAGAGGACGGTGAGGAGGACAATGGTGAGGGAGACGATGAGGATGAGGGCGTAGAGTGCGTGGTGTCGCACGATGGAGTGGCTCTCGGCGGTGTAGTATTCGGCCAGGATGCGGTTGTAGCGGCGCAGGTGGACGATGGCGTACAGGGCGAGGAAGGCCACCTCGAGGGTGAGGACGAAGGAGTAGAGGTAGTAGTGGATGGAGACGATGACGTTGTAGCGCCACGAGTTGGCGAAGAAGAGGTCGGACTCGCCGAGGATGCCGCGGTTGACCCACAGGCGGTACATGTCGGCCCCGCCGATAAAGAAGGACACCAGCATGAGGAGCGCGGTGAGCACGGCGGGGATGACGGCGGCGCGGGAGACGCGGGTGGCTCCGTCGGGCCGTGTGAGCAACGCAGTGGCGCTAACGGCGATGGGCGGGGTGAAGAGCGAAAAGGTCATGTAGAGCACCAGCAAGAGGTACTCGCCCCGCAGGAAGCTGTTGAAGAGGCAGCTGTAGAGTATATACGTGAGGCCCATCATGAGCATGGCGGCCAGGAGGAGCCATTGCGCGCCGAGGATGCGGCGGCGGGTGAGGACGGTGGCCAACGGCCATAGAAGAATGGAAAGGCCGAGGACAAGGTATATGGTGGCTGTTGGGGTCATGTTATTGTGTTGCGTTATTTATGTTTTACCAGTTGGGCCAGGTGGCGGGCATCGTAGTTGAGAGAGTAGGCGTAGCGGCCGACAAGGAACTGCAGCACCGCCATGAGCGACGACACGACGATGAGTCCGTACTTGGCATAGGCCGGGCGCAGGGCGATGAGAGCGACCGCGGTGGCGGCCAACGGCAGGCATATCCAGGCCATCAGGCTGATGGGGCGGCTGTTGAGCTTCGGGGCTCCGACGGTGTCGGCGTAGTAGCTGTTGAACCGCCTCTGGAAAATGCGCGCCTTGTGCGAGGCCATGAAGAAGAGCACCAGGTTCATCAGCACCATGACGGCGGAGAAGACGGGGAGGGTCATTACGGCCACAAAGTTCCATCGCGCGTCGCCTTCGAGTGGGAAGAGGCTGTCGTAGCGGAAGAGGAGACAGAGGTGCTCGTAGCGCCGCGGGCCGAGGAGGGACACTCCGATGGTGAGCGCCAGAATAAACAGCAGGGGCAGGATGAGGCTATGGCGCTGGCGGAGCGACGAACCGCGGGGCTCGGTGAGGGCGCAGACCGATATGTAGTAGAGCGGGCCGGCCAGGATGGTGGCGAACTGGAAGAGGTACTGGTAGATGAAAAGGCTGCGGCTGTGGCCTCGGAAAATAAAGGTAGCCAGCACCTCGGCGAAGGCAACGATGAGCATCGTGGCGCCGAGCAAAAGCTGGGCGCGCGTGGGGCGCTTTTTCGTTGCGAGAAGCACCAGCGCCCAAAGCGCCGAAACAAGGGCGGGCAGGTACATGAGATAGGTCCACTTCATATTTTATTGCGTTATTGCGTTAGTGTGTTAATGCGTTATTGTGTCAGTGATGAGTTTGACGAGCTCGTCGACGGCGTCTTTCTGGTCGATGTCGCGCTTGACGATTTCCTTGCCTTTATATAGGGTGATCTTGCCGTGGCCGGAGCCGACGTAGCCGTAGTCGGCATCGGCCATCTCGCCCGGGCCGTTGACGATGCAGCCCATCACACCTATCTTGACGCCGACCAGATGCTTGGTCTTCTCCTTGATCTCCTTGAGGGCGGTCTGTATGTCGTACTGCGTGCGGCCGCAGGAGGGGCAGGCGATGTATTCGCACTGCGTGATACGGGCGCCGACGGCCTGCAGGATGTCGTAGGCCACCGGCATCTCCTTCTCGGGGTCCTCGGTGAGGCTGACGCGGACGGTGTCGCCGATGCCGTCGAGCAGCAGGGCACCTATGCCGGCGGCACTCTTCAGGCGGCCTTGCATGCCGTCGCCCGCCTCGGTAACGCCGAGGTGTATCGGGTAGTCCATGCCCAGTGCGTGCATTTTCTGGACGAAGAGGCGTGTGCTGTCCACCATCACCTTCACGTTGCTGGCCTTCATGGAGAAGACGAGGTCGTGGAAATCCTGCTGGCGGCATACCTCGGCGAACTCGATGGCCGACTGCGCCATGCCCTCGGGCGTGTTGCCATAGCGGCTCATGATGCGCTCCGACAGCGAACCGTGGTTGGTGCCGATACGCATCGCCGTGTGGTGCCGCTTGCAGATGTCGATGAGGGTGGCCATCCTCTCCCCTATCCGCTTCAGCTCCTCCTGATATTCACGCTCCATTTCGGGCGAATAATGATTCGCCCCTACGGTATGGCCTTGTAGGGGCGAATCATTATTCGACCACGCCATCCATTTGCCGGTATTGCGGTCGGTGTAGTTACCTGGGTTGACGCGCACCTTCTCCACCAGCGTGGCGGCCACCTCGGCGGCCTTGGGGTTGAAGTGTATGTCGGCCACCAGCGGCACCTCACAGCCGCGCTTCAACAACTCTTCTTTGATGCGGCCGAGGTTCTCGGCAGCCTTCACGTCGGGCGCCGTGATGCGCACCAGCTCGCAGCCCGCCTCCACCATGCGGAGCGCCTGCTCCACGGTGGCGCGGGTGTCCATCGTGTCGGTATTTGTCATGCTCTGCACCCTTATCGGCGCACCGCCGCCGAGCGTAAGGTTTCCTATCTTGATTTGTCTGCTCATAGTCAATAATGGTTATTGTGGCATTGGAGTAATCTGCCCTTCTGTCAGAGTGAAGGTATGCTTCGTATAATATGCGGGACATCCGTTTCTTGCCACCTTCTCTTCGTACTTGTAGTGCGAAGAATTGAAATTATAAGGGCTGTCATCGGATGTGGTGTCTGTAGCATAGTATGTTTTAAGAGGAACACTGTCCACATCCAAAAATGTGACACTATCGCCCCAGAAGAGATAGCGCATACCAGCTTCCGACGATTCTTTGTCTGTGCAGCCAATACCGCCGTCGTAGGGTATTGTTACGGTCTCTCCGTCTCTAACAAAACAAGTTCCTTGCTGTTCACAATAGCGATGGAATCCACCGTAATCAATAATTAAATCATATCCGCTCTGATTGTCAATACAAAGATTGTCATCGAATCCTGGGTCGCAGGCTGTCATAACTGCAAAAGTCAGCATTGCCACACATGTCATCACTATCTTCTTCATCGTGTGAACTTTTTTGTCATTATTATGAAATCCTTGCGATGGTGCGCTGCAACGAGAGCACCTGGCTTTTGAGCTGCTTTATCTGGTCCTGCAGGTTGGCGTTCTGCCCTTTGAGACGGCGCACCTCGGCCTCGAGCTCGTCGATGGTGGGGAATGCGAGGCCGGTTTCCACAGGTTCGGGGGCAGGCTTGGGGCGACGGCCAATGGTGTCATCATTGAAAGCCTTGGCCTTGCCCTCCTGGTCGGCCATGCGGATGAGTTCGGAGGACTGCATCGGCAAGTCGAAGCCGGTGTCGTCTTCGACATACACCAGGTCTCCTTGTATCTTCTTTACGATTCCCCCTCCCACGGAGTTGAGGAACTTCACTTTGTCTCCTATTTCAAATTGTGCCATTGTTAGTTCTAGTTTTAAGTTTAAGTTTTAAGAGGCTGACGCGTCACAAGATTTCATCGGCCAGCTGTGCGAAGTCGATGCCGTCGAAGTTGCCGCTGGACATCATCAGCAGATTGATTGCGTTATTGTGGGATTGCGTTATTGTGTCAGTAGCTGGCGCGTCAGCACTAACGCATTTACGCATTAACGCAATCACGCATTCCACCAGTTTCTTGCTGTCGGTGAAGACCTCCACATCGCCGCCGAAAGCCTTGCGCACCTCCTCGGGATCGAGAGGCGGAAGTTTCTTAAGCTGCAGGGCGTGCTGGCTGAAGTAGACGCAGCGCACGTCGGCCTCGTCCATCGTACCTTTGTACTGCTGCAGGAACTCTGCGGTGAGTGAGCTGAAGGTGTGCAGCTCCATGCAGGCCACCAGACGGCGGTCGGGGTACTGCTCGCGCATGGCGTGGATGGTGGCGCGGAGTTTGGACGGCGCATGGGCGAAGTCTTTATAGACGGCGCAGGTGTCATTCTTCTTCACCAGCTCCAAGCGCTTCGAAGCTCCTTCGAAGGTGCTGATGGCCTCGTCAAATTGCTCATCACTGACGCCCACCTGCCGGCAAGCCAAACGTGCGGCGGTGAGGTTTAGTAAGTTGTGGTGGCCGAAGACCTGCAGGGGCACCGGGTGCGCAGCCGTCTCGGCTGCATGCAGGCGGGACGCCTGCGTACCCAGCAAATACGTCACCCCGTTTTCCACGCGGTGCTCCGGGCACACATACGGCAGCTTCTGTATGTCGGTGCGCCGGTTCTCCACCGCCACGCGGTGCACCTCATTGTCCTCGTCGCAGTACACCAGCGTACCATTTGGTTCAATTAAATCAATAAATTTGCTGAACTGCTCGCGGTAGATGTCAAAGGTGGGGAAAACATTGATATGATCCCACTCAATGCCGGTGATGATGGCCACATTGGGCTTGTATAGGTGGAACTTGGGGCGGCGGTCGATGGGCGAAGTGAGGTACTCATCACCCTCGATGACCATCACCTTGGCCGTATCGGAGAGGCGCACCATGACATCGAAACCCTTCAGCTGCGCGCCCACCATGTAGTCGGCCTCAATGCCGCAACAACGCAACACATTGAGAATCATGGCCGTGGTAGTAGTCTTGCCGTGCGAGCCACCCACCACGATGCGCAGCTTGTCCTTGCTTTGCTCGTAGAGATACTCGGGATAACTATAGATTTTCACTCCAAGCTCCTGCGCCCGCAGCAGCTCGGGGTTGTCGATGCGGGCGTGCATGCCCAGCACCACCGCGTCGAGGTCGGGCGTGATGCGCTCCGGGTACCAGCCGAACTCCTCTGGCAGCAGACCGTACTTCTCCAAGCGACTCTTCGCCGGGTCAAATATCTCGTCGTCGCTCCCCGTGACGGTAATCCCCTTCTGGCACAGCGCGATGGCCAGATTGTGCATGGCGCTGCCGCCAATGGCTATAAAATGTACTCTCATACCTTCTTCGGATAATAATGATAATATTTGGTCACTTGCTTTTCCAGAAAATGGCGGTCGAGCTGGTCGCTGGCCTCGCTGATGGGCAGGCAGCGGCCGTCCTTGTATCGGACTTTAATCTCCCGGTCGTTAAAGTCGTAGGAGCGGTTGTGCAGCTCGCCGGTACCGTGGAAGTAGTCGCACTCGACACCCTCGAACGGCGTGCTACCGAATCGGATAGCCGGCAGGCGACGGTTCACCAAGTTGCGGCAGAGGGAGCTCAATATCTCGTCGTCCGAGTGCTGCCAATGCTTGATGGCCACCATGATGTCGTCATCGTCCAGCTCGGCGAAGCGGTCGAGGTCGAATGTGGAAAGTGGAAAGTTAAAGGTGGAAATATTTAAATCACGCGCTCGCCGCAAGATATTGAGCAGCACCTGGTCGGCAGCGATGACGGTCTTGTGCATGTAGACCTGCCAGTACATCAAGCGCCTGGATATAATGAACTTCTCCACGCTGTAGATGCCCTTCTCATCGACCACCAGTTCATCGTCGTGCACATTGAGCATGGAGATGATGCGGTCGGTACCCACGATGCCTTCGCTTACGCCAGTGAAGAAACTGTCGCGACCCAGGTAGTCGAGGCGGTCCATGTCCAGCTGGCTGCTCACCAGCTGATGCAGGAAATGCTTGTGATAGGTGTTTGAGAATATGGCGATAGCGATATCCAACGCACCACGCATCTCTTCATTTATGCGCTGCATCATAAGGAGGGTAATCTCCTCGTGAGGCACATCCACCAGCACACGCTCGGAGGTGTGGGAGAAGGGACCGTGGCCGATGTCGTGCAGCAGGATAGCCAGCTTGGCACCACGGCATTCCTCGTCGGTAATCTCCACACCCTTTTGTTTCAGCACCTCGAGGGCGCGCTTCATCAGGTTGAGGGCGCCGAGCATGTGGCTGAAACGCGTATGCATGGCGCCAGGATAGACCAGATAGGTAAGCCCCAGCTGTTTGATGCGCCGCTGACGCTGGAACCAGGGGTGGTCGATCACCTGCAGTATCACCGGGTCGTCCACCGAAAGGAATCCGTCATAGACCGGGTCGTTTATTATCTTTCGCTTGGTCATATATAGATTTAAGGAATGGTGATGCTGCTCAGGCAGGGTCTCATGCTGCCTGCGAGGAAATAGAAACGCCCCTCTGTGCCAGCATAGGCAGGAGAGAAGAGTATGGCTTTGCGGTCGGTCTCAAGCATCTGTTTGGCCCCCTGGCCGTCGGGAGTGAACCAGTAGATGGCCAATGCGGCATTGGCCATGATGAGGCTTCGACTGCGCTCGGCCGGACGATCGGGAGTATATTCGTCAGTCCCATGCTTCGACTCATTGGTGAGCACATACACTTTTCCGTTGCGGCAGAAAAGACTCGAACCGACAGGGTTCTCGCTGGCGTTCTGATTATTCTGCGGTATGCGACTGATGGTGAGCCCCCCTTTCATATCTGCCTGCACCAGGAGGATGCCTTTGTGATATACAGTCTCGCTCTTGGTCATGCCAGTCTTCATATCGCGTACCGTTTCTTTCCATGTCCGCTGGTAAAGCACAGCCCCTCCCTGGGGTGTTGGGCAGTCATCCACCTTCTGTACAAACTGCACTCCTTTGCCCACAAACTTCTGTCCCGACTCCTCGTTGCAGAGAGCGAGCATCTCGTCGTCGGTGAAAGGATGGCGGTTGCCGACGACAATCTTTTGGCTATCCAGGTCAAACACCAGTCCCCAGACACCTGTATAATGACGATGACCCAGAGTTCCGATGCGAAGCAGACCATACCCACCCTTGCCTTCGAGGGCGGTAGCCAGCACTCTGCTTCCTTCGCATTTGAGCAAGGCCACGTCGCTCACGTCGGCATCGAGTACATACTCACCATGTTTCTCACCCTCGGCAGTAGCCAGGTTGACACGGAAGGCGGTGATGTCGTTGTTTCCCTCCACGGTACCCATACGCATGGTGGCAATGGCACCGGCATCGGTTACAAGCACATTGAACACATCTGCATAGACCAGTCGGCGCTCCCACAATTTGTTCATGTCCTTGTCAAACATCATGGCTACGGCCTGACTTTCCCCTTTCTTGGGCCATACGGCATAAACCACGCCGTGGTATTGTCCATTGGGGGAGCTGAGCGACCACACATTGGATTCGCTCCCTTTCTGCAGTGGGTGGTCTACCAGCGCTTGGTCGGCAGATATTTCGAGGCTGCGAGCATCAAGCTTTATATGTCGCACAACAAGCCGATTGTCTTCGTCGCAATTGAGGACAACGTGCATGTGGTCGCCCGAGCGGAAGGCTTCTCCGATGGAGGTCTTCTTGGTATTGGGGATGCTAACGCTTCGGACAATGTCGTTCCACTCCATATCGCAGAGGCGCACCTTTAAGGCTTTTGTTGGGAGTTCTGAACCTATGGCTATGGATTTAAACTCAGGCTCCACTACCAGCAATTGCCCTGGCTGATGACCTTCGGCGATGTGAATCTTGGCGGGGTGGTAGGCTTTTTTGTTTGACTTGTCGCCCATTTGAAAGTTGATGCGCTGGGCGGAGGCCAGTGTTGCCATACAGGCTAACGCCACAATGGCCAGAATTGATTTTTTCATGTGAAACAGGTATTATGGGTTGATAATGATGTCGTGCATAAATCCCACGGCGTCGGCCACGAGGTCGGGACAGGGTTTCTTGCCGCTGGCTAGGAGACGGCCGCATACGATGTCGCCGTTTTCCTGGCGGAACTGCTCTATGAGGGTGCGGGTCTGGTCGGCGTGGCCGGTGAGGCCGCAGACCATGGCCATGCCGCTGACGCAGCCGCAGACCTCGCGTGTGCCGGCGAGGCCGCGACCGAAGGGAGCGGCCACATTCATGGCATTCTCTTTGTCTATCGGCAGTATGTCGGCATAAGCCATCACCACCGACTGGCAGCAGTTGCAGCCCTGCTTGTGCAACGCACGGGCATTGTCTATACGTTCTTCCTTTGTCATTTTGTTCTTTATTACTGTCGCCCCAATGGGGCTTGTTTACTATTATCTGACACGGCTATATTCCTATTCCTCCATGGGGCTGCGGAGCGTCTGGTACATCTCCCACATAACGATGGCGGCGGCGCAGCTGACGTTGAGCGAATGCTTGGTGCCGAACTGCGGGATTTCCAAGGCACCGTCGCATAGCTCGAGTACTATGTCCTGCACCCCCTCGACCTCGTTGCCGAAAACGACGGCCACCTTGGGGAGGCCAGGCGCCTCGCCTGCCACCGGGTGCGCAGCCGTCCCGGCTGCATGCAGGCGAGACGCCTGCGTACCATTTATATATCCAACGGTCGACACCAGCCCTGCAACTGGTGATGCAACATGCAGGCGGGACGCCTGCGCACCAAGTCCGGCCTTCGCAGGATTATCATTAATGTATTGCACCACCGCTGCATAGTGTTGTGCATCACGGATATACCGATCGTAGTAGTCCTTCATCCAGAATTCCCCACTGCGACCCAGTATCTTGTTCGCCTCATGGGCTGAATAAGACCGCCATGTATGAAGAATGGACGACAATGAGACTCCTTCGTACACCCTTATCATCACATGGACATGGTTGGGCATGACACAATAACTTATCAAGTCATATTTCCGGCCATCGTCGTGTCTCAATGTCTGCTCCATCATATCTGCCACTCGGCTATCGGCCAAAAAACATTGCCCATGGCCGGAATCCTCAAACCTATCGATCAACTTATGCATCTGTCGTGCAACATCGGTAGGCTCTTCGGCATTATTTTCCACTGAGAGAACCGACTTCCACTCCTCGATAAGTTCCTTGGGTACGGAGTCAAACAGACGAAAAGTGATGAACTGTATGGCCCTGTTTTCAAAATGAGGCAAGTAGCCACGGTCGCGCACGTCAGGGAGGGCAGGCGTCTCGCCTGCCACTGGGTGCGCAGCCGTCCCGGCTGCATGCAGGCGAGACGCCTGCGTACCCGATACTTCATTGCCTTGCAGGCGAGACGCCTGCGTACACGGGATACCATGCAGGCGGGACGCCTGCGTACCCAGCTTGATGCTCTCGTCGACCTGCTCGATGGCGAAGACCTTGTAGCCGCGCTCCTTCAGTTCGCGGACACAGGCGTCGGTGTCCTCGTGGTAGGACCAGGCCACGCTCTCCTCGGCGCCGAGGGCGGTCTTGTGTATCTCGCGGTGGGGCGGCGTGGAGCAGATGCCGCAGAGGGCAATGTGTTCCACCCGGAAGGCGTCGGCCGTGCGGAAGATGGAGCCTATGTTGTTTTGCGACCGCACATTGTCGAGCACCACGGTGAGCGGCAGCTTCGGACTGCGGTGGAACTCGCCTACCGACAGGCGGTTCATCTCTTCTGTGCTGAGTTTCTTCATCCTACGCTCCCTTCCAATGAGATAGACAGCAGTTTCTGCGCCTCGACGGCAAACTCCATCGGCAGCTTTTTGAGTACGTCCTTGGCGTAGCCGTTGACGATAAGACCCACGGCGCTCTCGGGCGAGATGCCGCGCTGCTGGCAGTAGAAGAGCTGGTCCTCGGAGATTTTGCTGGTGGTGGCCTCGTGTTCGAGGATGGCGCTGCGGTTGTCGGCCTTGATGTAGGGCCAGGTGTGGGCGCCGCACTGGTCGCCGAGCAGCAGCGAGTCGCACTGCGAGAAGTTGCGTGCATTCTCGGCACCACGGCCAATCTGCACCAGTCCGCGGTACGAGTTGTGGCTCTTGCCGGCGCTGATGCCTTTGGACATGATGGTGCTGTGCGTGTTCTTGCCCACGTGTATCATCTTGGTGCCGGTGTCGGCCTGCTGGTAGTTGTTGGTAACGGCCACGGAGTAGAACTCGGCCGTCGAGTCGTCGCCCTGCAGGATGCAGCTGGGGTACTTCCACGTTACCGCCGAACCGGTCTCCACCTGGGTCCAACTCAGCTTCGAGCGCGACCCCTTGCAGATGCCGCGCTTGGTGACAAAGTTGTAGATGCCTCCCCTGCCCTCCTTGTCGCCCGGGTACCAGTTCTGCACGGTGCTGTACTTCACCTCGGCGTCTTTCATGACGACGATTTCGACGATGGCGGCGTGCAGCTGGTTCTCGTCGCGCTGGGGCGCGGTGCAACCCTCCATGTAGGAGACGTAGCTGCCCTCGTCGGCCACGATGAGCGTGCGCTCGAACTGGCCGGTGCCCTTGGCGTTGATGCGGAAGTAGCTGGAGAGCTCCATCGGGCAGCGCACCCCCTTGGGGATGTAGCAGAAGGAGCCGTCGGAGAAGACGGCCGAGTTGAGGGCGGCGAAGAAGTTGTCGGCGGCGGGCACCACCGAGCCCAGGTACTGGCGCACCAGGTCGGGGTGTTTCTGCACCGCCTCGCTGATGGGCATGAAGATGATGCCTTTCTCCTCGAGGGCTTTCTGGCTGGTGGTCTTGACGGAGACCGAGTCCATGATGGCATCGTAGGCCACACCGGCCAACGCCTCGCGCTCACGCAACGGGATGCCCAGCTTGTCAAAGGTGGCCAACAGCTCGGGGTCCACCTCGTCCATGCTCTTTTTCTGCTGCGGCTTGGGGGCGGCGAAATAGATGATGTCCTGGTAGTTGGGGGTCTCGTACTCGAGGTGTGCCCAATCGGGCTCCTTCATCGTCTGCCAGCGGCGGAAGGCCGCCAGGCGGAACTCCAGGAGCCACTCCGGCTCGCCCTTCTTCTGCGAGATGAGGCGCACGATGTCCTCGTCCAAACCCTTGCGGATGGTCTCGGTGGCAATATCGGTGGTGAAGCCAAACTCGTAATCCTTGTTTGTAACTTCCTGAATTATATCCTTTTCGTTCTCTTCCATAAGTATTATATATACGTTGTACGCGAATGCAAAAATACAAAAATAATACGACTTGGCCAAATAAACTTCACCCTACTAAAAAGCAACGTTTTTTTGGGAAAAAAACCGAAAAAACGTCCCAAACCGCCCATCCACAACTGGCTGATAAACAGGACTCTGTTACGCTCACCTTTTTCCCATCTTTTTCTCAACTAGTAACCCTCTTCGGGAATAGGTGGGGAGCGGGTGGCGAAGGGGAGGGAAAAAGAATAGCCGTGGAGGGGTGTCCACGGCTAATGCAGGGGTGAGCGGAAGTGTCGGCGAGGGGCTACCAGTCGTCGCCCTCCTCGTCGCGCTCGTCGGCCACAATGTCAAGGCACATCTCGCTGCGCATGTCCAGGCCGCATTCGAGCCACTCGGCGGCCATGTCGTCGTCGCCGATGCGGGCATAGTGCCTGTAGAGCAGCGCGCAGGCATCGGCGCAGGGGTCCTCCTCGTCGCGGACGAGCCCTTCGAGTATCTCGACGATGCTGTCGTCGGCCTTGTTACTGTCGACGAAGTGGGCGCAATATTTGAATGCGCAGGCGCGGTCGCCCTTCTCCATGCCCTCTTTCCATTGCCGGAGGGCTGACTCGGTGCTGTGTACGGTTGCAGTCATAATGTACTATGGTATAAATGATTGATATCTCTTTTCGGCTGCAAAAATACGAAGAATTTCTGACGTGGCCAAATTTATTTCATTCCGCGCCTCAGCTTGCGGTCAATCCACACGGCGTAGGGGACGGCCAGGAGGAAGGTGAGCGCATCGGCCACGGCCTGCGCCATCTGCACGCCGGTCATGCCCAGCGAGAGGGGCAGCAGGAGGAGCGCCGGCAGGAAGAAGAGGCCGTTGCGGGTGATGCTCAGCAGGGTGGCGGGGCCGGTCATGCGAATGTTTTGGAAGAGCATGCCGGTGGCGGTGAAGAGGCCCACTAGAGGGAAGGCGGCGCACTGCCAGCGCAGCGTGGCGGCACCTATCTCGACAAGCACCGGGTCCTCGGCGCGGAAGAGTGCAACTATCTGTGGGGCAAAGAGAAAGCCCACCAGCGAGATGACTAGCAGGAAGGACGTGCCGACCCAGGTGGCGAAGAGCCACGACTCGCGAACGCGGTCATATTTTTTCGCGCCGAAGTTGAAGCCGCAGACGGGCTGGAAGCCCTGGCAGAAACCCAGCACCACGCTGAAAGCGAACATCATGATGCGGGTTACGACGGCAAAGGCCGCCACGGCCGAGGCCGCCTGGCCGGGGGCAGCGTAGAGGGCGGCGCTGTAGTTGAGCAGCACGGCGGCGAAACAGTTGAACACCTGCCGGAAAAGCGACGGAAGGCCGCCACGAAGTATCTCGTAATAGACCCTAAATGAAGGCTTGAAGTTGCGTAGACTAATATGCACGCTTTCAGGCTTGAAAGTTCCATACAAAAGCAGCACCCAGGAGCAGAGCTGGCTGACGGCCGTGGCCAGAGAGGCACCGCTCACGCCCATGTCGAGCGTGAAGATGAAAATGGGGTCGAGGACGATGTTGAGCAGGGCGCCGCTGACGATGCCCACCATGCCGAAACGGGCGTTGCCCTGCAGGCGCAGCTGGTTGTTCAGCGTGAGGGCCGACATCATGAAGGGGGTGGCCAGGACGATGTAGCGGAGGTAGTCGTTGGCATAAGGCACCACGTCGGGCGGCGAACCCAGCAGACGGCTTAACGCGCTGAGATTGAAGATGCCGAGCAGTGCGGCGGCAAGTCCTATGAGCAGCGGGGTGATGAAACCCACCGTGGCCACCACCGAGGCCGACGAGCGGTCCTTGGCGCCCAGGGCACGCGAGATGTAGTTGCCGCTGCCGTGGCCGAAGAAGAAGCCAAGTGCCTGGATGAAAGTCATATAGGCGAAGGCCACACCGATGCCGGCGGTGCCCTCGGTAGAGAGGCGCCCGATGAAAGCGGCGTCGACCACATTGTACAACGCAGTGGTAACCATGGCGATAATCGTCGGCACCGCCATCTTGCAAACAAGAAGCCGGACCGGCTTCTGTGTCATTTCCAAGTATTTATCGTCGAGCGTCAACGCCTAATAATCTGCGTGTTGCCTTGCGAATTCAAAAGTGTTGCTTCAACTGTCTGGGTGTGGCCGTTGCGCTCGAAGTCGACCTCCACCTTGTCGCCGGGGTTGAAGCGGCCGAGCTCTTCCATCATTTCGGCGAAGGTGTTGACCTCGACGCCGGCGACGCGCAGGATGATGTCGCCCTGACGGATGCCGGCGCGGTCGGCGGCGCAGTCGTGGGTTACCTTGACCACGTAGAGCCCCTTGACGGCACGCGCACCCGACTGGCGGGCCACCTTGGCGTCGACCTCGGTTACATGCAGGCCCAGGTAGCCGCGCTGCACGTAGCCATAGTGCTGCAGGTCGGCGGCCACCTTAACCGCTAGGTTCGAGGGAATTGCGAAGCTGTAGCCAGTGTAGTAGCCGTTGCCCGAGGCGATGGCGGTAACCACGCCGATAAGCTCGCCGTGGGCATTGACCAGCGCGCCGCCGGAGTTGCCGCTATTGACGGCGGCGTCGGTCTGGATGAACGACTCGAGCGGTGTCTCTTGCCCGCGCGGATTCTCTATAATGTTCATATTGCGCGCCTTGGCGCTGATGATGCCGCTGGTAACGGTGGAGGTGAGGTTAAAGGGGTTTCCTATGGCCAGCACGGGCTCTCCGATGCGTGCTTTATCGCTGTTACCGAATGGGATATAGGTCAGACCTTCAGCCTCCACTTTAACCACTGCCAGGTCGGTGGCGGGGTCGTTGCCGACCAGGCGGGCCGGCAGCTCGCGGCGGTCGTTGAGCGTAACGAAGATGCGCTCGGCATCCTGCACCACGTGGTTGTTGGTCAGGATGTAGCCGTCGGAGGTGATGATGACACCCGAGCCGTAGGCGTTATACACCTGGCGGCGAGTGCCTTGCGGAATGATGAAACCGAAGAAGGACTGGTAGAGCGGCGTTACCTGTGTCATCTCGGTCTTGATGTGCACCACGCCGTCGATGGTGGCGGCAGCCACATCGGTGAAGTCGGTGAGCGTCAGGCGAGTGGAAGGAGCAGTAGCCTGCGCCACAGTGATTTGCGAAGGGTCCTCCTTGGGCGTGTCGCCGCGCTGGGCGTGGCACGACTGGAGGGCGAGCGAGGCAAGAGCCAGGGCGGTGATGAGGGTTCGTTTCATGTGCGATGTATTTTTATATGTATTATGTAACTCGAAAAGCGGTGTTTTATTGCCTCTTTTTGCAAAAAACGTGCCAAAACACACCCTGACCAAACGGCTGGCTCCTAGCACTTTGCTTGGCTCCTCTTTTTCCATGCTTTTTATTTTCTTATTACTCTAATAATAAATCCGGAGAAAGTGCGTTAGGAAGGAAAAACAAAACCGAAATAATATGGCAAAAATCGACCAAGGAATTCTGGGCGGCTACAGCGGCCGCGTGGGCGGAGTGGTAGGCTACTACCGCATGGGCAAGTGGTGTGTACGCGCCTATCAACCAACAATTAACGATGCTAAAACTGAAGCACAGCTTCAACAGCGAAGCATCTTCAAGGAGATGATCCAGTTCGCCTCGCGCAACTTGGAACCCATGCGCATGGGCCTGCGCCAGGCGGCACGGCAGGAGGAGCTGACGGAGTGCAACTACTTCATCCGACACAACTGCAAGAATTTCAAACATATAGACGGTACCGTGAACATCGACTACAGCGCCCTGCAATTCTCCCAGGGCACGCTGCCGGGCGTCCTCTTCAGCCGCCTGCAGGTGGATGGTGGCGTGCGCGTAGAGGTTGATTACGAGACCAATAGGCGCTCGTCACGCGCCAAGATGGACGACCGCGTCTATGTCTACGCCTACCTGCCCTCGCTCGGGCACGGCATCCTCAGCGCCGCCGCCACGCGCCGCGCCAAACGCCTGGCCTTCGTGCTGCCCGACCAGTGGGCCGGCCAAGAGGTTCATTTCTACGGCTTTACCATAGCCGAAGACGGCACCGCCTCGCCCACCTCGTACCTCGGCACCTCGTTCGCACCCATCAACGAACCCATTGAGGACGAGAACGCTACAGAAACAAGAAACAACATAAATAATAATGAACAAGGGAAAACTGATACTGTTTCCGGTACCCATCGGGGCGGAAACGCTAACGACTTCGCTTCCAGAGGGAAACCATGAACTGCTGCCCACGTGCCGCACCTTCATCGTGGAGGAGCTGCGCACGGCGAGGCGTTTTTTGAAGAAGGCGGGCTACCCGCACGCGATTGACGACACGGAATTCCACCTGCTGAACGAGCACACCACGCACGGTGAGATTGGCGGCTACCTGGACGCCATCGACCGCGGCGAGAACGTGGGCCTGCTCTCCGAGGCGGGGCTGCCGTGCGTGGCCGACCCGGGGGCGATGATTGTGCGCGTGGCGCAACGGCGTGGCATCGAGGTAGTTCCGCTCGTGGGTCCCTCGTCGCTCATGCTGGCGCTGATGGCCAGCGGCCTGAACGGCCAGAGCTTCGCCTTCAACGGCTACCTGCCTGTGGAGCGGAACCAGCGCGCCGGCGCGATACGCCGCCTCGAGGAGCGCGCCCACCGCGAGCGCCAGACGCAGATATTCATCGAGGCGCCCTACCGCAACAACCAACTACTGGAGGCGCTATGCACTGTGCTGCAGCCCACTACCTCCATCTGTGTGGCCTGCGACCTCACACTGCCCACCCAGCAGATCCGCACCCTCACCGCCAAGCAGTGGCAGAAAGAGCGCGCCAAAGTGAACCTCCACAAACGCAATACCGTATTCCTCCTCGGCGAGTAGCAGGGCGACAGAATAAATTCTCGCCCCATGTCAGATTTCATCCATTTTGCGGGTATTATATTTGCAAACGCATTAAACCCCAAGAAGATGAAAAAGACACTCAAACTGTTTGCGATGCTGACGATGGCATCAGCTATGGGCATCGGCCTTGCTTCGTGCGAGAAAGAGCCCTCCACGACAACCGTTGAACCCGCCGCCTTGACAGCCAACGACCTGGCGGGCACCGTGTGGCGGTGCCTGTTCGAGCAAAGCACTGAGCGCCAAGGAATCACCATGAACACCAGCCTCGAATGCCGACTGAACTTCATGGACACGGAGAAGGGCGAATACTATGAAAAAGGCGTCATCGAGTTGCCGGATTACCCCGACTACAATCAGGAGGTGGAGACGACATACGCCTTCTGCTATTCAGTCCGCGACAACAAAATCCTGGTTGCCATCGAGTTTACGGATGACGAGACGGGCGAGGTGTACATCGATGAGGCAGAATACACCTACGACACCGACACAGACCGCATCATACTTGACACCGACAACCCCCAAATGGAGCGGTCGCTCGGCTCCGACACGTATATCTTCACTCGGATGTAGCGGCAGCCTGGTGCAACGGCAGCTGGTAGTAGACGCAGTCGGCGTCGCGGTAGAACTCCGTGGCGCCCCAGCGCTGCCAGTACTGATGGGTTTTCAGTCGGTGGAGCACTGGAATGAAAACGAAGTCGTAGCCGGCCTTGAGCTCGGGCAAGATTGTCGACAGCATGTCGTAGTTGAGGCGTGTGCCGCGGTAGTCGGGCGAGACGATAAAGGAGAAGACGGCGGTGTAGCGGCGGGCATTCATGGAGGCCAGCAGGTCGGGGCGCTCCGTGGCGATGAGCGGAGTCTCCTCCTCGATGCGGTAGTCGCTCATGTTGAGCAGCCCCACTACCCTGCCCTGCCCGTCCACGGCCTTGACACTCAACGGCCAGTTGAAATGCAGATGCTGAACCCAGTCTTCGACCTCGGCGCTGTCGAACCCATATTGCCGCACCATCCACTCGACGGTGAGCGGCGCATCGGCGGCGGTCATCCTATGCAAAGTATACTGCATTGTAAGTCAACAATATATCTGGGTGATACGACAGTTTGGCCTTGCGGAGGCCGGGCAGCCCCATGTCCTCCTCGCGGTTGAGGTAGAGGATGCTTTCGGGCAGGTGGGCGGCGAACTGCTGGTTGATGATGCTGAAGGCGCCGTCGACGGTGCGGTCGGCCTTTTCGACACAGACATCCAGGGTGTCGTCGGTAACGAGGCTGCCGTAGGTGAAGGCCACCATCGCGCCGTCCACAAAGATACTGCCCCCCACCATGCCGAGTTCGTCCCAGTGGGCGAAGACGTTCTCCATGGCGCGATGCTCGGCGGCGAGGGTGTCGCCGTAGTCGGGGTTGTCGTGGTGCGTTTCTTCCTGCCACAGGGCGGTGAGGCGGCGGCACTCGTCGAAGAGGGCGGGCTCGAGCGGACGGTATTCGAAGTCGGGGTGCTCGGAGCGGAATTTGTTGACATGGTTGCGCTTGGCCTTGAGTTTGCCCCCCGCCAGCGCAGCGAGGTCGGCCCGGCGGTAGAGGTAGTCATACTGGTTGCGGCGTGGCTCGACGGTGATGATGATGCCCTCGCGGCAGGCGTTCTGCTGCAGCTGCAAGGCGGCATCGTCCTCGAGGCCGAGGAGCGTGAGGCGGTGGCCGCTGTCCTCGCAGAGTGCCTGCAACAGCTCGCAGGAGGGTGTGCCGGCCATGCAGAGCATGTAGGCCGGGGCACCGTCGAGGTGGAATCGCAGCACCACCGCGTCGGGAAGGATGCAGACTTCGGTCTGGAACCAGAACTGCCAGCCGATGAGGTTGGCGAAGGTGAAGTTGCAGTTGCGCCGCCCGCTGCGCAGGCTGACGGCCTGATAGGCTGCGCGGTCGGCGAGGGTGAGATAGTGGAAATCCAGCATCATATCATCTTCAGGAATCCCACCTCCTTGTCGGTGAGTTCGCGCCAGCGGCCGCGGGGAAGGTCTTTCTTGGTGAGGCCGGCGAAGACGGTGCGGTCGAGTTTGTGCACCTCGTAGCCGAGCGATTCGAACAAGCGGCGCACGATGCGGTTGCGGCCGCTGTGGAGCTGCACACCCACGATGCGCTTGTCCACCTTGCCACCCACCTCGGCGTACTGGATGTCGTCGACGTGCATGGGGCCGTCGTCGAGCTCCACGCCGTTGAGGAGTCGTTTCATATCCTCCTTGGTAACGGGCTTGTTGAGTTCCACCTGGTAGATTTTGTAGACCTGGGTGGAGGGGTGCGTGAGGCGCTTGGCCAGCTCGCCGTCGTTGGTGAAGAGGAGCAGGCCGGTGGTGGCGCGGTCGAGGCGGCCGACGGGGTAGATGCGCTCGGCGCAGCAGCCGTCCATAAGCATCATCACCGTGCGGCGCTCCTGCGGGTCGTCGGTGGTGGTAATGAAGCCTTTGGGCTTGTTGAGGAGGAAGTAGCGCGGGCGCTCGCTGCGGAGCTTCTCGCCGCCGTAGGAGACCTCGTCGCCGGGCATCACCTGGTAGCCCATCTCGGTTACCACCTTGCCGTTGACCTTCACGCTGCCGGCGGCAATGAGCTCGTCGGCCTCGCGGCGCGAACAGATGCCCGCATGAGCGATGTACTTGTTCAGGCGCATGGCACCTTCGGGATGCTTCTCCTTGGGCTTCTGCGGGCCGGCAGGGCGAGCGCCTCTAGCGGGCCTGGAATCTCTAAAATTTCTAGAATCACTAGAACCTCTAGAATTTCTAGAATCTCTAGAATTTCTAGAATCACTAGAATCACTAGAATCTCTAGAATTTCTAGTATTTTTAGATTCCCTAGCCGCTCTAGGCTTCTTCTCTTCCTTGTTCTCTCGGTTGGTCTTGTTGTCTTTCTTTATCATGATTGTTTAATTTTTCGTTGTTACATTCCACTCCCCTCTCTTTCGGAGATGGGCTAGAGGTGAGGCCATTTTTCCATTCTTCCAGCTCCATCTTGGCACGATAGTGGCCGCCGAAGTGCATCACATAGGGCCAGGTGTACTCTTTCTCCTGGTATTTGAGGAAACGCTCCACCTCACGCGTAAGCAGCAGCAGCACGCCGAGCTTGCGGCGATAGAGCCACTTGAGCGAGTCCACGTCGTGGCGGCAGGCCAGGGCGAAACGCAGGTTGACCTCGGTGAGGCCGTTGCGCACCCAGTCGATGGCACGCTCGTCGCCGTCGCAGGCGTTGCTCAATATCGCCAGCCAGGCGAAGTCGTGCTTGAAGAGCCACACCATGGCGTCGTCGTCGCCGCGGATGGCGTTACTGAAGGCCGCCAGCTCTGGGTGCGGTCCTTCGACCAACACCTTGAAGAAGTCGGTCCTTCCCCCGACACTCTTCACCAGCGCCAGCAGCAGCTTCACGTCATATTGCTCCAAGCCTTGCATGCACATTTATGAACGCAAAGCGCTACATATTATTGCCTAATTATCACCCACTGCGGAAAATAAATTTTGCCACCTCGCAAAATTGTCGTATCTTTACATCACGATTTCAAAGGAAATCGTGAAGCGTTATACGCGTTCTGTGCAAAGGAATCTAGGAAATTCCACAGTAAAGCAGAATCAGTGTAATGGCTTTCGCTGTTATAGCGTGGGTTTATTGCATCTTCTCTTTACAGGGTTATTCCTAGGATCTCTTTGCAGGAAGCGGCATACGGCGCCACGCTTCTTTTATTATTAATGCTCGACGGGGCGCGGGAGAGCGGTATAAAAAAACAAAACATGTTCAAGAACATCAAAAAAGTAACAATGCTGTTCTTCGTAGCAGCCACAATGTTCACCTTCGCGTCCTGCAACAAGGACAATGAGATTACCCCGGACACCAACACAACAGATGATTCTACAGCGGTGGCAGACACAGAATGGAGGTGGGTGGCCGAAGACCCCAATAGCGTCCCCGGAGTGATTTCCATCCGGGTTGAGTTCAATGGTCCAAGACTCGCAGACCTAACCTATACGGATATGAGCACGGGCATTATGCAGTCAGATGTATTGATGGGGACTTACAAATATTCAAATGGTACGGGTACATTGTCCTTACACGATGATGATTATAATCCCGTCAACATTTCTTTCACAATCAGCGGAACGACGATGACCCTCAAATTCAAGGGCATCACCTATTCCCTGACAAAACAATAACCCGCAAACCGACCACTGCACCGAGGGTGTCCGCATCGCCGCTGGCACCCTCTTTGAAAACGGCCAAAATGAGTGTTGCCAAGCTGTTTCAAAATTAAAACACGGTTTCGCGGCTTGCAACGAGAGCCCCGTAGGGGCGGCATTATTTAGCCGTGGGCGTGAGCCCACGGAATGTAATCGAGAAAACATTTTGAGCCCCGTAGGGGCGGCACAAACCATCGTCGGAATGTGTCGCCCCTACGGGGCTCTGTTGTTTGGTCAATTGCCTACCGTGGGCTCACGCCCACGGCTAACATATGTCGCCCCTACGGGGCTCAACCTCTAATCTTCGCGCCCAGCTGGGTCTCGAGGGTCTTCTGGATCTTGGCCATGGTGGACTCGATCTGCTTGTCGTTGAGGGTCTTGTCCTTGTCCTGCAGGATGAAGCTGACGGCGTAGGACTTGAAGCCTTCGGTGATGCCTTTGCCCTCATAGACGTCGAAGAGGCTGACGCTCTTGAGCAGCTTCTTTTCGCACTGCAGGGCGGCCTGCTCGACCTGGGCGAAGGTGACGTCCTTGCGCAGGACGAGGGCCAGGTCGCGGCGCACCTCGGGGAATTTTGCTACTTCCTGGTAGAGCACCTCCTTGGTGGGGTACTGCTTGAGGAGCAGCGTCCAGTTGAGGTCGGCATAGAAGACGGGCTGCTTGATGTCCATCTTCTTCAGCGTCTCGCGGCCG
>ONBB01000009.1 GCA_900315935.1 uncultured Bacteroidales bacterium | reverse complement strand
GCGTCGATCGAGCCGCCCACGATGCAGTTGTTGAAGACCAGCTTGCCGCCCCACTCCAGCGGATACTCCTGGGTGTCGCGGATGGGGTACTTGGTCTGGGCGGGCATGCCGTCGAAGTAGGGCTCGATGAGCATGTGCACCTCGCCGAACTGGCCGCTGCCGCCGGACTGCTTTTTGTGGCGGTACATGGCCTCGGCGCTCTTGGTGATGGTCTCGCGGTAGGGGATGTTGGGGGCGGTGAAGTTGACCTCGAGTTTGTACTGGTTCTCGAAGTACCACTTCACGGTGTTGAGGTGCAGCTCGCCCATGCAGCCGAGGATGACCTGGCGCAGCTCGCGGCTGTTCTCGAGGGTGAGGGAGCGGTCGTAGGTGGTGAGGTCCTTCAGCGCGGCGCCGACCTTCTCGTCGTCGTTGCTGTTGGCGGCCTTGACGGCGACGGTGTAGATGGGAGTCGGGAACTCAATCTCGGCAACGGCGTCGTCGGTGCTCTTGGCGGAGGTGAGGGTGTGGTTGATTTTCACATCCTTCAGCTTGATGGTGCAGATGATGTCGCCGGCGCAAGCCTTCTCGACCTTCTGGCGGTTCTTGCCGCTGCAGACCAGGATTTGGCTGAGGCGCTCCTTGCTCTGGTTGCAGGCGTTGACCACATCCTGCGCCTCGGTCAGCTCGCCGTCGAAGATGCGGAGGTAGGTCAGCTCGCCGAGGTTCTTGTCCTTGGCGCTCTTGAAGGCAAAGGCCATGGCGGGGTTGGAGGCGTTGTTCTTGAGATCCTTGCCACCCTTGGTCTTCTTGGGGCTGGCCACGTCGCACGGGGCGGGCACGTTGGCGTTGATGAAGTCGAGCAGGCGGTTGACGCCGAAGTTCTCTTTGGCGCTGGTGCAGAGGATGGGGAAGAGGTCGCGCTTGTCGATGGCGAGGCGGAGGGCCTTGGAGAGCTCCTCGGGGGTGAGGTCGCCGTTCTCGAAGTACTTCTCCATCAGGGCGTCGTCGGCAGCGGCGGCTTCCTCAACGAGGGCCATGCGCATCTCCTCGGCGCGGTCGGCGTACTCGGCGGGGATGTCGGCCTCGGTCATCTTGCCGTCGGCGAAGGTGAGCATCTTGTTGGCCACAATGTCGATAACCTGGTTGAAGCCCAGACCGGCGTTGGTGGGGAACTGGAGGACGGAGCACTTGGGACCGAAGAAGTCGCGCAGCTGGTTGACGGCGTCGTCGAAGTTGGCCTTCTCGGCGTCGAGGTGGTTGACGACGTAGATCATGGGGGTGCCGAGCTTGGAGGCGTAGCGGTTGGCAATCTCGGTGCCGACCTCGACGCCGCTCTGTGCGTTGACAACGCAGACGGCGGCCTCAACCACGTTCAGGGCGCTGACGAGCTCACCCTGGTAGTCGGCAAAGCCGGGCACATCGAGGATGTTCACCTTCTTGCCGCCGAACTCGGTGTAAAGGAGGGAAGTCTCGACGGAGTACTTGCGGTCGAGCTCGATGTCGCGGTAGTCGCTGATGGTGTTCTTGCCGTCCACGGTGCCGCGGCGGTTGATAAGGCCGCCACAGAAGGCCATGGCCTCGGCCATGGAGGTCTTACCGCTCTTGGCGCCGCCCACGAGGGCGATGTTGCGGATGTCCTGGGTCTGATAGATTTTCATTGTACAATGTTTATATTAAATTTATATATTAACTAGGTGATTATGAATACTCTGCTGCCGCTGCCGCGGGGCGGCGGCGGTAGGGTATTGGACGGCAAAGATACACATTTTTGGCGACATGGGGCATCTTTTTGTGAAAAAAAATATTTTTGTTCTTCCGGCGGCCGGCGGGGTGGCACCGCCCGCCCATCCTGTCCCCCCTCCCTGACCATCCCCCAGCCGAGGCCCAAGAGAGGATTAAGAGAGGCAAAATCTATAGCTTTCTGCCTACTGACAATCAGTCTGTTGCAATCGGTCGATTTCACACCCGTTTTCCAAAAAAGTGCCAAAAAATTGCATACGTTTGCACATGCGTATATACCGCTGGTTTCCAGATTATTGTAACTAAAATGCAACTTTTTTCCCGTAATGTGGATTTTTTTATGTAAATTTGCACCGTCAAAACATACTTGGAGTAGGGAGAAATGTTAAAGATTATTAAATCTTGCACCCCCGTGCAAATTTTGGCAAAAAAGTGAGTATTATATATATGTGGGCATGTTCGCCGCCAGCCCCGATAAAGCAACCCAAAGTCAAACCCTATAAAACAACAACAATTATGAAAAAGATCAACAAAACCAAACCCACCCTCCTCCCCCTCGCCGCGGTGCTGGTGTGCCTGCTGGCAGCAGGGTGCGACCCTGAGCCCGGCCCGGAGCCCTCTCTCGACCCCATCACCGTCCTCGACACCCTGCCGCCGGACACCGTGTGGGTGTCGCCACCCTACGACACCGCCGCCGCCCTCGAGGGGCGCGTGTGGCGCAGCGAGAAGCACTATCCCAAGTGGTTTAGAGAGGGTAATACCGTGCAGCTGCGGCAATATGGCTATGCCGTAACCACCACCCTTTTAGGAGACAACCACTTCCGTGCCGAGGTATTCAACAACACGGGTGAGCCGATAGAAGGCTTTGCAGACGGAGCGTCGTTCAGGTATATCTTGCGCAAGGCCTGCGAGATACTTCCTAATTTTGCAACAGACCACGATACTCTCTCGCTGGTGATACTTCCCTTGGATGCACCAGCAGAGGCCGATACCGCAACCGCCATATGCGGAAACTATGGCAGTTGTTGCTACATGCTCCAGGAGTACACGGACACAACGGCTTTCATAGTCATACCCACCCATATTCGGGAAATTCCAATGACATCTTACTTTTATTTCACCAAAATAACCAGATAGCCATAACTCTCCCACGCCCTGCGGTGCAAAACCGGAGACATTTATCAACCTTTATAGAGTAAAGAACATTAGTTATATGAAACCAGCCAACAAAACCAAACACACCCTCCTCCCCCTCGCCGCAGCGCTGGTGTGCCTGCTGGCGGTGGGGTGCGAGAGAACAAGCATTCTTTCGGACGTATTTGTTTCCAATGTCAGCTCAACTGAATGCAAATCCGACCCAACCACAAAAGGCCCTAATGTACCTGATTCCATTGCCATCCGCTACATAAACGGCACGGTTTTTGTGGAGCACTACAACCTAGCCGTAGCTTGCGAAACGGAAACGGTTGATGTCCGTGTCTCCACCAGCAACGATACCATTTATGTAATGGAAATTGGGGATGGGGATGCCAACTGCATATGCGAAATAGACAACTTTTATCAAATCAACAATGTGACTCATGGAACGTACACCATTGTCATAGAACCGTACACCCCTACGGCTTATCAGCAAACTTTAACATTCTGAATGCCTTATGAAAAGGTACCAGCTGCGCCTGACGGCCGGCACCACCCTGGTGGACATCCATACCCTCATCGTCCAGTAGCCGCACAAATTACATCAGGGCACATTAAAATAAAACCATCATAAAAGAGGCTTTATCCTCGCCGAATAAAACCTTGGAAATATGAGAAAAACACTGACCATCACCACCTTGCTGCTCTGCCTGTCGGCTGTGCATGCACAACAGGGCTACCGCTCGTTTTTCGGGCAGGAAAGTACAGAGTGGTATATTGAAGATCGGTTCGAGTTTGGAAACCATAGTTCAAAGTACTTTTTCCTTGGAGACACCCTGTATGATGGCAAACACTACAAACTAGCGTATAGAATTTCCTATGGCCTGGAATACACCCCCGATGAAGAACTCGAGCCTATCCTTACAGCAGCGATTCGAGAGGACACTGCCACCGGAAGGATGTGGATAAACCATCTCTTCCCATCTCTCGAAGAAACCTTATTGGTAGATATGACCCTGGAGGTGGGCGATGTTTTTCAAATCTGGCAAACGGTAGTCGAGACCACAATTGATACTGCAGGGCGCAAAGTGATTGTCTTCGACGATGGCAGCCTCTTTGTCGAAGGCATCGGGGCTACAGCGCCGAGTCCCTCGCTTACGGGTGTCCACGCTTCCAACCTGCTCTGTGCCTACCACGACGGTGTCCGCGTTTACCAAGCCTCATTCCTCAATCCCGCGGAATACGATTTGGAGCATTGCACCTCCAAATACATCAGCGTGCCCTCTGTTGCAGCCCAAACGATCACCGTATCCCCCAACCCCGCCGGCGACCACGCCCGCATCCTCTCCGGCTTCGGCCTCACCGCCGTGGAGGTCCACGACATCTCCGGCCGCCACGTCATGACCCTGCGTGCCTCGGGCCACTCCGCCCGCCTCGACACCCGCGCCCTCGCCCCAGGCACCTACACACTCCGCATCCACACCGCGGCCGGCACCGCCACCAAGCGCCTCGTCGTCCTGTAGCCGCACCGTCCCATCGACGCCAAATGTATGATAATGATAATGCAACCCAAAGTAGAACCCAACATAAAAAGAATCCGCCCCCGTCCCCGCGGGGGCGGTTTTTTTTGTTCCCGCCCATCCCCAACCGTGCTCCAAGAGGGGATTAAGAGAGGCAAAACCTATAGCTTTCTACCGACTGGATTCCAGCTAGTTGTGTACGGGCAAAAAAGGGGGCGTTTTCAACTTTGCACAATAAAATTCACGCCCTTCCGTTACCTCGTTTTGAATACATTCTAGCACCGAAACCAACATGGGAGTCATCGCACGGCAGAGCATCAAGGGCGCCATCGCCAACTACATCGGCGTCGCCATCGGCTTCTACGTCTCCTTTTTCATCCTCACCCGCTACCTTACGCAGGAGGAAATCGGCCTCACGCGCGTCATGGTCGACGCCGCCGTGCTCTTCTCCTCCCTCGCCTCGCTGGGCAGCAACGCCTCCATCGTCCGTTTCTTCCCCTGGTTCCGCGACGGCGGGCGGCACCACGGCATCTTCGGCTGGAGCCTCCTCCTGCCGCTGGCCGGATTCTCGCTATTTGCGCTCATCTTCCTGATTTTCAAAGCACCGCTGCTGGAAGCCTACTCCGTCAACGCACCGCTGCTGGCCGACTACTTCCACCTGGTGCCCATGCTTACCTTCTTCGCGCTCTATGTTACTGTCTTCGAGACCAATGCCTCGGTTCTGATGCGCATCACGGTGCCGAAGCTGGTGCGCGAGGTGGGCATCCGCCTCTTCAATCTCGCCGCCTACCTCCTCTACGGCTACCGCCTCATCTCGCTCGACCTGTTCGTCTGCCTCTTCTGCGGCAGCTACGCGCTGGCCATGCTGCTCAATCTGTTCTACCTTTTGAAAATCAACCGTTTCGACTTCTCTATCTTCCGCATCGACCGCCACTTCCTTACCCGCGACCGCGTGCGGGAGGTGCTCCGCTACACCCTCTTCATGACCGCCGCCGTGCTGGCCGGCAACATACCGCTCTTCAACTCGCTCTTCCTCGGTGCCAAGGCCGGCCTGGCCCTGACGGGAGTCTACACCATCGCCTCCTATGTGGCCAACGTGGTCGAGGTGCCCTACCGCTCGCTGGGCGCCATCTCGCGCCCCGTCATCGCCGCCGCCGTCAAGGAGGAGCGCTGGGACGAGGTGTCGCGCCTGGCCCGCCAGGTGAGCCTCCACCAGCTGCTGGTCAGCCTGCTCATCTTCACCCTCATCTGGATCAACATCGACGCCCTCTTCACCGTCATCCCCAACGGTGCCGACTATGCCGCCGGTGCCGTGGTGGTCTTCGTGCTGGGGCTGGCCAAGGTGGCCAACTCGTCCCTCTCCATCGCCACCGACGTGCTCAACTACTCGCGCCACTATTCGCGCAGCCTCCTCTTCATCGCCCTGCTCACCGCCGCCGCCATCGGCTTCAACCAGCTGCTCATCCCGCGCATGGGCATCGGCGGCGCCGCCGCGGCCACCCTCGCCGCCTACGGCATTTACTTCGCCCTGCTGCTGGCCTACCTGTGGTGGAAGCTGCGGGTGTCGCTCTTCTCCGCCGCGCAGCTCAAGGTGCTGGCGCTGGGAGGCGTGCTGTTGCTGCTCGGCTGGGCGTGGAGCCGCTGGCTGGCACCGCTGGCAGGCTTGCCGGTGGTGCTCGATGCCGCACTCAAGACGGCCGTCGTCGCCGCCCTGGCTGTGGTGGCGGTCTATAAACTTGCTATCTCGCAGTCGGTCAGTGATTTGTTGAAAAAGTTTCTGAGCGCGCAATAATTGTATGGGCGATGCGTTACCATTAGGTAAAAGCCCATATTATGAACCGTCCGAAATACATCCTTCTGTTGGCTATGGCAGCCGCGCTGCCCCTTTGGGGCCAGTCCGACCCTTGCCCGGGGTTCCGTAATCCGATGTCCTTCAATACCGGCAGCTCGATGTATTTCTGGTCGGCACGTGTCGGCGAGCGCGTCTCGGCCTCGCAGTCGTCCGACACCACCACGGGCTACTACATCAAGTCCACCTGCGCCGCCCCCAATTGTCCCGACATCACGGGGCACGCCAACATCACCTCCACCACCTACAATACCGAATCCGACGCCGGCATCACCTGCTGCAACCACGGGAACCTGTGGGATGCCAACGGGCGCCGGTTCCAGATTATCACCATGGAAAACGGCGGTATCGACGAGTTCACCGTCTCCTCGCCCGGCACGGGCATGCCGCGCATCCCGCCGGGCTACAACTCCTCCATCCGCCTGGGCGACCCCCGGGCCTCGTATGGCTCAAGCCCCTCGTCGGTCACATGGTCCTCCGGCCACAGCAACAAGGGGGCCGAGGCCCTCTTCTACACTATGCGCGTTACCTCCGAGAACGCCCTCCTGGTCTTCAACTATGCCGTCGTAGGCCGCTGCTACGACCACTCGACCTACCAGGCCGGCGAGTTCCTTATCCGCATCGTGGCACGGCAGGAGACAGAGGACGCCAACGGCAACATCACCTACTCCTGGCCCAACCAGCCCATCAACGACTCGCTCTGGTTCAAGGTCTCGGCCCCGGCCATCCCCAGCAGCAATGTGCCGGCCTATCCGTGGACCGTGGGCCGTCCGGGCTCCTCGTGCGGCTCCACCACCTGCGCCTATGTCTACAAGCCCTGGGCCAAGGTGGCGGTATCCCTCTCCAAGTACCTCTACAAGACCATCCGCATCGAGATGTACACCTCGGACTGCATCTACAACGTCGACCCCATCTACGCCTACATCTGCGGCGACTATGCATCCATGCGCATCAACTCCGTCGGCTGTGCCGATGCACAGTCGTCGGCCATCGACACCCTCATCGCCCCCGAGGGGCTGCTCTCCTACACGTGGTATGCCTGCGAGAACGGAAGCCAGGGCGATATGGCGCTCAACGACGCCTTCATGGAGACCGTACCCTTCCGCCAAATCTCCGAGCCCTCCACCGACACCCGCTTCGTCCCCCAGCTGGCCGACTTCGTCATCGCCAACGGCGACACCGTATCGCAGCAGACCTTCATGTGCGTCATGACCTCCGCCCTCGACCCCGCCAAGCCCATCACCTCCAAGCTCTATGCCAATGTCGAAAACGGCAAGCCCAACCCCTTCGCCGCCATCACCCCCGACTGCGACCTCAACGTTGCCTTCCGCAACCAGAGCGTTACCTACGGCAACCACATCATCGACACCGACTCGACACGCTGGGTGGTCTACTCCGACACGCTCTGCTCCTCGGTGCTCGACACCCTCTGGGGCGAAAACGTCTCCTACCGCTTCCCCACCGACGGCTACTACAAGGTAGCCATGCGGGTCAAGGTCTTCGGCCGCGAGTGCGGCAGCGAGAAGACCTTCGTGTGCCGTGCACTGCAGGCGCACGAGGAGACCATCGCACTCTCCGAGGAGCTGCTCTGCGACGGCGAGTCGGTCTCGGCCTCCTGCACCCGTTTCTGCCACCTAGACAAGGTGTGGCAGCTCGAAACGGGTGAAACCTTCCGGGGCGTCGACACCATCTCTTGGACCCCCGCCGTGGGCGTCTCCACCGTCTCGCTGACCACCACCACCGACAGCCTCTGCCCGGCCACCGCCGTCGCCACCGTCAAGGTGCTGGGCAACACCACCATCACCTCCGACGTCGATGCCTCGATTATCTGCAAGGGCGACAGCGTTGTCCTCAACGCCGCCGGGGTCGAGAGCCCGCACTGGTACTCCTCGCCCAACGACCCCTCGCTCGACGGGCAGCAGGGCAACACCTCCGTCGTCGTTACACCCTACACCACCACCACCTATACCGCCACCCCGGCCCAGACCAACCGCTGCATGCAGAATGAGTCGAACATCACCATCATTGTCCTGCAGTACCCCATCCCCACCATCGGCACCTCGAAACCCTACGTCGACATCACTGACCCCACCCTCCACCTCGACGACCGCTCGCCCTACGGCAACTCCTCGCGCTGGACCTTCTCCGACGGCACCGTCATGGAAGGCGCGCGCGTCAGCCATCAGTTCGGGGTCGACGGCGACAGCGTCTCCATCACCCTCCACACCTGCAACGAGGAGCGCTGCTGCGCCGATACCACCATCACCCTCCCCGTCCAGGTCAACGCCGTCTGGATACCCAACACCTTCACCCCCGACCAACCCAACAACTCGCGCTTCTCCTTCATCTTCACCATCCCCATCGTCAAGTTCGAGATTTGGATCTACGACCGCCAGGGGCGCCTCGTCTACAACAGCAATGACCTCGACTTCAGCTGGGACGGCCGCACTGCCGACGGCGTGCCCTGCCCCCAGGGTGCCTATGTGTACTTCTACCGTTACGCCAACCAGATGGAACCCGACCGCAACCTCACCGGCGACGGTACCGTCCTCATACTCAGATAACCCATTCAACACACCAACCACAAACAGATGCTAGACAAATTAGAAGCCATCTACACCCGCTATCAGGAGATAGAACAACAGATGAACGCTTTTGGTGTCGCGACCGAAGGGAGCAACGGCCAAAAGATGGACATGAAACGCTACGTCAAGCTCAGCAAGGACTACAAGGACCTACAGCCCGTAGTGAAAGCCTACCACGACTACAAGGCCCTCCTCGGCACCATCGCCGAATGCCGCGAGCTGCTCGAGACCGAGAAGGACGCCGAGCTGCGCGACATGGCCAAGGAGGAACTCAACGAATCCCTCTCGCGCCGCGAAGCCATGGAGGACGAGATACGCCTCCTCCTCATCCCCGCCGACCCGCAGGACTCGAAGAACGCCGTCGTCGAGATACGCGGCGGCACCGGCGGCGACGAAGCATGCCTCTTCGCCGGCGACCTCTTCCGCATGTACTCCCGCTTCTGCGAGAAAAAGAAATGGCGCGTCGAGGTTACCGACTTCAACGAAGGCACCTCTGGCGGCTACAAGGACATCACCTTCTCCGTTACCGGCGAGGGCGTCTACGGCCTCCTCAAGTACGAGAGCGGCGTCCACCGCGTGCAGCGCGTCCCGGCCACCGAGACCCAGGGCCGCGTCCACACCTCCGCCGCAGGCGTCGTCGTGCTGCCCGAAGCCGAGGAGTTCGACGTCGAACTCAACCCCGCCGACATCAAGAAGGAAATCTTCTGCGCCTCCGGCCCCGGCGGCCAGTCGGTCAACACCACCTACTCCGCCGTCCGACTCACTCACGTCCCCACCGGCATCGTCGTCTCCATGCAGGACCAGAAGTCCCAAATCAAGAACATGGAAAAGGCCATGACCCTCCTCCGCACACGCCTCTACGAGCGCGAATACAATAAATATATGGAGGAAATGTCCTCGCGCCGCAAGACCATGGTGGCCACCGGCGACCGCTCGGAGAAAATCCGCACCTACAACTACCCCCAGTCCCGCGTAACCGACCACCGCATCGGCTGGTCCATGCACAACCTGCCCGCCTTCATGGACGGCGACATAGAGGACTGCATCGAAGCCCTCCAGCTGGCTGAGAACGCCGAAAAGCTCAAAGAATCGCTCGGGTAGGACAGCCCTCCCGCGCCTCCTGCCGCCCCCGCTCCCGCGGGGGCGGCTTTTTTTCCCCCCGTCCATCCCCCAGCCGAGGCCCAAGAGAGGATTAAGAGAGGCAAAACCTATAGCTTTCTGCCCACTGACAATCAGCCAGTTGCAATCGGCCGATTTCACCCCCGTTTTCCAAAAATGAGCCAAAAATTTGCAGGCACTTGCACAGGCATATATATCGCTGGTTCCCAGATTATTGCAATTAAAAAACAACTTTTTTCCCGTAATGTGGATTTTTTATGTAAATTTGCACTGTCAAAACATACTCGGAGCAGGTTGAAATGTTAAAAATTATTAAATTTTGCACCCCCGTGCAAATTTTGGCAAAAAAGTGAGTATTATATATATGTGGGCATGTTTGCAGCCAGCCCCGATGAAGCAACCCGAAGTCAACCCCTATAAAACAACAACAATCATGAAACCCACCGACAAAACCAAACCCACCCTCCCCCTCGCCGCAGCGCTGGTGTGCCTGCTGGCGGTGGGGTGCGAGAAGCCCAAGCCAGGTCCGAGCCCAGAGCCCACGCCCGACCCCATCACCGTCCTCGACACCCTGCCGCCGGACACCGTGTGGGTGTCGCCGCCCTACGACACCGCCGCCGCGCTGGAAGGGCGCGTGTGGCGCAGCGAGAGTACCTGGTGGGAATGGCAACATGGAGACACCTGGGTTCAGCGGCAGTTACATGGTTATTCCCTCACAACAACACTACTGTATGACAACTACTTTAAGGCCGAGGTGGCGCAGAGCTCAACAACTCATTACCTATCCTATTTTGAAATAGGGGAGGCAATATATCGATACGTATACTACCCTCAATTGGATGGTGTGGATTCAACGTTGGTGGTCATTCCTGCTGATGCGCCTGCCGAGGCCGATTCGATGGAGTGCGATTGGAGACAAGGATGCTTCACCATTGGATTAAGAGCCGACTCTCTTGTGTTCATGCGCTACTATTTGGGTTTCCCTGACGGTGAAAACATATACGGATTCTTCTTCAAAAAGATTAAACCATAAAAAACAAGAACATTATTTTCATTTCTTCTTGTGGGCATTGTCTCGCTGGGACAGAGTAGCTATTTATTATAAAAGATGAAAATCGCTCGCAAAAAATGAATGTTATATACGAGAAAGGAGTGTATTTGCGGAGGCAAGGGTGCGGTGAAGATAAGTGATATAAAAAAACACAATATATTGGTTTTGAAAATGTTGTAAATATCGAAGTGTTAAATATTGTTAATAGATTGCCGCTTTTGGACTATTTTGTCACTAATATATGGTGAGGAGGGCGCAGTCCGCCCTTGATGAAGCAACCCGAAGTCGAACCCAACATGAAAGGAGGAACCATAAAATGACCGACCACGCATCCCGCCCTGCGGCGCCGTTGGAGCGCCCCGCCGCAGGGCGACTGGCAGAGCCGACAGAGAACTCCGCCAGCTGGGCGCCCCGCCCCGCCCCAGGGCGCAAAACCGGGGACAATCATTTTATCAACCTTAAAGTAAAGAACAACAATTATGAAACAAACCAACAAAACCAAACACACCCTCCTCCCCCTCGCCGCGGCGCTGGTGTGCCTGCTGGCAGCAGGGTGCGACCCCGAGCCGAAAGAACGCCAGTACCATCCTACCACGGAGGGGACAATAGTCAAAGGAAAGGTGGCGCTGATTATGTACCAATCCTATGGACACAACTCATGCGTTGCAGTAAACGTTACTAATTGTCCTGATTTTGGCACTACAGGCCACAGCGACTGGTGCTGTGCCTACCGATACTCTTTCGAATATAACAACACCGTATTGCTACCCAACCCATTCAACAACGACGGAGAGGTCATGTTGGATGTGCCTGGTGCTGATAAACTCAAAAAGCTTGCCGAAGGCAAAACCATTGTTGCTGTCTGCACAGATACAAATCAGCTGCCCAATTACTACTCATGGGATTATGATGGTCCTTTAACATGGGAACATGTCCCACTTGAAGGCAGGAAACTGTCTATCCGAGAAGTCCTTGACGTGTATTAAGGTACCAACTGCGCCTGACGGCTGGCACCACACTGGTGGACATCCAGACCCTCATCGTCCAGTAGCCGCACAAATATTTTCTTCATTTTTTCTTGTTCCGCCCCCGTCCCCGTGGGGGCGTTTTTTTTGTTCCCGCCCATCCCCCAGCCGTGGCCGAAGAGGGGATTAAGAGAGGCAAAACCTATAGCTTTCTGCATGCTGGCAATCAGGCTGTTGTGTTCGGGCGATTTGGGGTGCCGGCGGCACTTTTTTTCTAAAAATTTTCGCCCCCTCCGGTATGGATTTTTTTTCGTAATTTTGCGGCATCATTAACAGGCCCGAAACGTGTCGCTGAAACGGTATATAGTATTGACAACCTGTTGGTTGCTGTGTGCGCTCGCCTGCGCGCAAGGGATGCCAGTCCGGCTCCTGGAGGTGCGCGGCGCGGTCGATACGGTCATCACGGTGGACTTCCGCCCGCCGGCAGCGCCCGAGGTGTCCGATGGCTGCGTGCGTTGGGACGGCCTCCTGATGGGTACCGGCCGTGCGGGGCATCCCGACCTGCCCACCGCCACCACGCTGCTGCGCCTGCCCAAGGGCAGCACGCTGGAGGTCCGAGCGGTGGAGGGCGACGAGGTGCAGGGTGCCCGAGTGGTGGACCCGCGTATGCCGCTGGCGCCGGTGGCGCCTCCGTGGGTGAAGGATGCGCCGCGCCCCGAGCCTGTGCCCGACAAGGCGGTCTACTCGGCCGACACCTTCTATCGCGGCGGCCCTGTGGCCGGGGTGGAGGACCTCGGCGTCATGGGCAGCTGCCAGCTGTTCCGCCTCACCGTCAGGCCGTTGGCCTACAATCCCGTCAGTGGCGCTGTGCGCCATTATGCCCGGTTGACCCTCCGGCTGGCCGCCACGCTGGCCGCCGAGGTGTCCCCGTTGGAGGGCGTTCATGAGCGCTACCTCATCGTGTCGCGCCCGCAGTTCCGCGAGGCCCTGCAACCTTTCGTGCAGTGGAAGCGGCAGGAGGGCTACGACGTGGCGGAGCTCTACGCCGACACCCACCAGCGCGACAGCGTCCGCTCGCAGATAGCCCCCTTCTTCACCGAGGCCACACCGCTGGCACCGGCCCCCAGGTATGTGCTCCTGGTGGGCGACGCGGCCCAGCTGCAGGCGTTCATAGGCACCGCCCACCCCTCCGAGATGGACGACCACCTGACCGACCTGCCCTATGTCAACCACAACGGCGACATGCTGCCCGACGCACTGCTGGGCCGCTGGCCTGTAGGCGACACCGCCGAGTTGGGCACCGTGCTCCGCAAGACCCTCGCCTACGAGCAGGGCCGCAGCCTCGACACCGCCGCCCTGCGCCGCGTGCTGCTGGTGGCCGGATACGAGCAGACTCCGCCGGCTCCCACCACCACCAACGGGCAGGTCAACTACCTGGGGCGCGAGATCGCCCTCGCCCATCCCGAGGTGGACACGGTGTGCATGTACAACCCCCAGTCGCGCCATGCGGCAGCGGAGGTCGCCGCCGCGATAGGGCAGGGAGTGGCCCTGCTGAACTATACCGCCCACTGCTCCGTCGGTGGCTGGACGGCACCGGCGGTCTCCATCTCCACCCTCGACACGCTGCCGCCGCACATGCCGCTGCTTTTCGTCAACAACTGCTGCAAAAGCAACGACTTCGGCGGCACGGGCTTCGGCGAGCAGCTGCTGCGCATGCCGCAGGGCGGCGCCATAGGTGTCATCGGCGCCACCAACAGCACCCTCTGGAACGAAGACTACTACTGGGCCGTGGGTCCCAAGTTGCCCGTCAGCCTGGAGCCGCAGTACCAGGCAGGCGCCGAGGGTGCCTTCGACCGTTGGGTGGGACGCCTGCCCGAGGTGGAGACGCAGGGCGAGCTGTTGGCTGCCGGCAACCTGGCCGTTACCGCCTTCGGGTCGCCCTACAGCTCGTTCTACTGGCAGACCTACTGCCTCTTCGGCGACCCCGCGCTGCGCCCCTGCCTGGGCGTTCCCGAGCAGGCTGCGGTGGCGCTGGTAGGGGAACCGCGCAATGGGCAGGGCGCATTGCACCTCGCCGGCACCCCGCTGGCCACCGTAACCGCCCTGCAGGACAGTGTGCTGCTCGGCGTGGTGCGGCTGGATAGCCTCGGCAACGCCACCATGCCCCTGCGTCAGCAGCTGGGCGCCCGGCCGCTGGTTCTGACGGCCACGGGGCGCAACCTGCTGCCTTCGGTCGACACCCTCGAGGTGCTCTCCGGCATATCGCGCGGAGTGGCCCTGCGCGGTGTCGCCGTGGTCGACAGCGTGGTCCGCTGCACCGTCGAGAATATCGGCACGCAACGCCTCGACAGCCTCTGCATAACCCTCTCGCAGTCGGCCTCCGACAGCCTGACGGGTGCCCATATTGCCGCCCAGACGGTGGTGATAGACAGCCTGGTGCCGGCCGCCATGCACCCCCTCTCGCTTCCCCTCCGCATCACCTCCACCAGCCCCGCCACCCTGCTGCAGGCCCGCCTCTCGGCCGTGGCCGACAGTGTGCTTTGCTCGCTGCCGGTGCAATCCGTGCTGCCCGACGTAAGGCCCACCGTCGCGCTGCGCCTGCTTACCCTCGACGGCCGCGAGGTGCGCCGCCTCATGCCGGGCACGGCCTATGTGCTCTCCGCCGAGGTTGACGGGCGGTGCGACTCGCTGCGGGTATTTGTCGACGAGCAGGTCTCCGACAGTGCAAGCCTCCATTTCACCACGCCGTCGCCCCTTTGCCGGCTGAATATCGGCGCCACCCTCTACCGTGGCACCTGGCAGCACACCGAGAGCCGCTGGCTGGTGCCGGGCGAGCGCCTCGAGAGTTTCGAGGAAGGTTTTGCCTCCCACCCCTGGGACACCCGCTGCCGTGTGCCGTGGACGCTCGACAGCAGCGTGAGTTACAGCGGCCAATACAGCGCACGCACCGGCGCCATAGGGCACGACCAGACCTCGGACCTCGCCCTTTCCGTATACCTTCCGCACGACGACACCATCAGCTTCTGGGCCAAGCTCTCCACCGAGCCCCAGCACGACCTGCTGCTTTTCCTGGTCGACGGCGTGCGCCAGCAGCCCGTTCTCTGGGGCAATCTGAATTGGCGCCAGTACAAATACCGCCTGCCGGCAGGGCGGCACACGCTGGTGTGGCGCTACCTCAAGGACCATTCCTCCAGCCAGGGGCAAGATTGCGCCTGGATAGACGACATACAGCTCCCGATGGCCCAGTGGGAAGTGCCTGCGGGTTGGCAGTGCGTGGACACCACAGTGTCGGTGCCTGCCGTCGCGGTGTCGAAGCAAAAACTGTCGGTATATCCCAACCCCGCCAGCGATAGGGTGAGCCTGTGGGCTGACGAGCCGATGGAGGTGCGTGTGGTTGACGCCGCGGGCCGCCGCGTGGCGACCTTCAGCCTGTCCGCCGGCCGCAGCCATGCCTGGGATGTTTCCGCCCTGCCGTCGGGGGTGTATTTCGCCGAGGGGCAGGGAGCTTCCGGCGTTTCAAGAACGAAAATCATCATATACAACGACTAGCCGATGCCTGAATATACCGCCGATAGCATGGATTTGACGCTGCTGCCGTTCTGGCAGTGGGACACTGCGGTTGCCGAGCAGCCGCCGACGAGGGAGGCCAGTGTGGGTCTGACGCTCGACTCGCTGCTACCGCACCGCGAGGTGCCGGAGGCGATGCCGCGGCCTTCGATGTTCCGCCATCACCAGCTGCAGGTGGAGCACGGCGCCGCCATGCCCCGCAACGCGGGTGGCGAGCCGGTGTGGGTGTTCGGTGCGCTGGTGCTGCTGAGCGGCCTTCTGTGCCTCTATTACCGCATACGCAAGGTGAAGCTGCTGCTGTTGCTCAAGTCGACGGTGGACGGCCGCGCGCTGGACCGCCTGGTGCGCGACAGCAACCTGAACCGCGATGTGGTGATGGTGTCGATGGGGCTGCTGCTGATGGCGGCGGTGGCGCTGCCGGCGGTGCGCCTGTTGTGGCCCGGGGCCGACTGGTGGGCCTATGTGGCGGCAGCGGCGGGGCTGGGGTTGCTCTACGTGCTGCGCAACGGCCTGATGCGTTTTCTAGGCAATGTGTTCGAGCGGCGGCAGGAGGTGTCGCGGTATATCACGCGCAACTATGTCTACCACCTGGTCGAGGCCACGGTGGCGGTGCCGCTGCTGTATTTCCATTTCTATCTGCCTTCGGGCGGCATGCCGGTGCTGGTGGCGCTGGCGGTGCTGGCCGGAGTGGCATTCGTGATGAGGCTGGTGCAGGGTGTGAAAATATTTTTAACACATGCCAATGGCGTCGGTTTCTATCTTTTTTACTATCTTTGCATCGTCGAACTGGTACCTGTGGTGGTGCTGTTGAGAGTGCTTATAGCGCAGTGAACCAGCGAATTGGATAATATTACAGTTAGAGAATGAAGATCAAGAAAATCCTGATTTCGCAGCCCGAACCGGCCGATTTGGAGAAGTCTCCTTACCGAAATCTCATCAACAAACACGGTGTTGATATCACTTTTTTTAAGTTTTTCGACGTGGTGGGTATCCCTGCCTCCGATTTCCGCAAGACGCGCATCCACATTGCCGACTACTCCGCCGTGATATTCAACAGCAAGAACTCGATTGACCACTTCTTCCGCATGCTCAAGGAGCTGCGCGAGTCGGTGAGCGAGGAGATGAAGTACTTCTGCGCCACCGAGGCCATCGCTCTCTATCTGCAGAACTACATCCAGTACCGCAAGCGCAAGGTGTTCTTCGGCAACCAGTATTTCTCCGACCTGGTCGAGATCCTCGGCAAGCACCGCGACGAGAAATTCCTCTTCCCCTGCTCGGACGAGAAGCACACCGAGTACACCAAGGCCCTCGACAAGGCCAAGCTCAAGTACACCAAGGCCCCGATGTACACTTCGCAGCCGAAGGACCTTTCCAAGTTCAAGCTGGAGGACTTCGACGTGGTGGCGCTCTTCTCGCCCATCGGAGTGCGCAGCCTGGTGAAGAGTTTCCCCGACGTGAAGGACAGCAGCGTTACCATCGCCGCCTTCGGCACCTCGACCCACGCGGCGCTGAAGGAGCAGGGCATCAAGCTCTCCATCGCCGCACCCACCAAGTCGGCACCCTCCATGGCCATGGCTATCGAGAACCATATCATGGGCAAGGCGCAGGAGACGGTCATCGCGTCGAAGGGCGATACCTCGCGCCACACCTCCAAGTCCGCCGCCTCGTCGACCCACAAGAAGACCAAGCCCGTCATCGCCAACAAGGAGGTCTACAAGCAGCGCATGGTGGAGAAGAAGGCGCAGGCCGCCGCACGCCGCGCCGCGCGTGCCGCCGAGCGGGCCAAGCAGGAGGCCGAGGCTACGAAAAAATGAACTTCTCTTTCGGCAAGGAGGAACGGCTCTGCAGCCGGCGGCTTATCGAAAGCCTCTACAGCGACGGGCACCGCCTGATGGCATTCCCCTACAGCGTGCAGTGGCGCCTCGAGCCCCTCGCCGTGCCCTGCCAGGTACTGGTGGTGGCTCCCAAGCGTAAATTCAGGCACGCCGTAGACCGCAACCGCATCAAACGCCTCACACGCGAATGCTGGCGGCTGCGCAAACACACGCTGTATCAGTACCTTGCCGAGCGCAACCTGAGCATCACCCTGGCCCTCGTCTACGTCCACAACGAGGAGTTCGCCTGCGAACCCCTGGGGCGCAAGATGGACAAACTGGTCGAAGCCCTCATGGCCGACATCGAGAAGCACCGCCAACCATGAAGCAACTCTACGAGGCGTTCAAGTGGCTGCTGGCCAAGCTGATGCTGGCCTTGATAGCCTTCTACCGCACCTGCATCTCACCCCTCACGCCGGCGGCCTGCCGCTACACGCCCACCTGCTCGCAGTACGCCCAGCAGGCCATCCGCAAGTACGGCCCCTTCCGCGGCGGATGGCTGGCGCTGAAGCGCATACTGCGCTGCCACCCCTGGGGCGGCTCCGGCTACGACCCCGTGCCTTGACGGCGCAATTTTCAAAAAATTTTCCCCGAACCCACCCACTTCCCCTGCCCCGCAACGGCCTGTCCTGCAGCGTTTTCTACGCTATAGGTTTTGCCTCTCTTCGTACTCCCTTGGGGGACACGTGCAATATTCTGCTGCGGTCGGCGTTATCGTTTTAGGTCGGCGAATTATGCGAATTTTACGAATTAACCTAACGCGCTGAAAACCATAAAAATTCGCATAATTCGTTAAATTCGCCGACTGAAAGAAAATAAGCAGTTCGGCGAATTTTGTGAATTGATTTAACTCGCAGTATATCAGATAAATTCGTAAAATTCGCATAATTCGCCGACAGAAAAAAATAGGCAGACAATGGCGAAGTTGGATATGGGCATACTGGGCGGCTTCAGTGGCCGTGTGGGCACCGTGGTGGGTTACTACCGCCGCGGGGCCTGGTTCGTGCGTGCCTACCAGCCGCATATAAAGGACCGAAAATCAGCGGCGCAGCTGGAGCAGCGGAGCCGCTTCAAGGCGATGATCCAGTTCGCCTCGCCGGCCACGCCCGTGCTGCGGGTGGGGCTCAAGCGGATGGCCGCCGACTGGCAGATTACCGAGGGGAATGCGTTCTTGAAAATCAACAAGGGCTGTTTTCCTAGAGAATCTAGAATTTCTAGAAATACTAGAGATTCTAGAGATTCTAGAGATTCTAGAGATTCTAGAAATTCTAGTGCCATTGACTATCCCAGCCTGCAGTTCTCCCTGGGCAGCTATGCGGCGCCGCAGGCGCTGCAATACGCTGTCGATGAAGGCGGTGTGCTCGCGGTGCGGTGGTCGGCCGCCGGCGGGCGGCTTGCCGACCGCATACATATTTATATATACAGTCCCGCCGCCGGCCACGGCCTTGCCGCTGCCGCCGAGCGCGGACAGCGAGGCGTGCAGGTGCTTCTGCCAGAGGGGTTTGCGGGAGACGAACTGCAGGTGTGGGCCTTCGCGGAGGGGCGTGGCGGGGCGGTATCCGCCACGGTGTATGGGCTAGAGGAGCGCGAGCAGGGCGTCGAAGCGGTCGATGAGGTGGTCGGCGCCGGCGGCGCGGAGCTGGTCGGCGGACTGGTTGCCGTAGGTTACGCCCACGGTGCGGCAGCCGGCGGCGCGCCCCATGAGGATGTCATACGAGGCGTCGCCCACCACCACGGCCTCCGCGGCGGCGATACCTAGCCCGTCCAGAATGATTTGCACCGGCTCGGGGTGCGGCTTGTGGTGCTGCACGTCGTTGGCGCTGACCACCATCTCGACGTAAGGCTCCAGCTGGAAGTCGCGCACGAAGCCCTCCAGCGTGGGGCGGCCGCGGCTGCTGCAGATGGCCAGCCGCAACCCTTTGGCGTGCAGCGTTTTGATGGTATCCAGCACGTGGGGGAAGAGCGGCACGGCGCCGGGCTCGTTCAGCTCGTCGAAGATTTCGCGGTAGCGGTCGGCGCAGCGCTCGGCAACACCCCTCCGCCCTTCGGGCACCTCCCCTTGCGAAGGGGAGGAGTTGGGATGCATCCTTGGCGCTCCCCCTTCACAAGGGGGAGTACCCCGCAGGGGGGTGGGGGTGAGAAGTCGCTCGAAGCACTCCACCAGCGGCAACCCGATGATGGCGGCGCACTCGGCATCGCTCCGCGCCGGCAGCCCCAGTTCGGCCAGTGTGCGCTGGATGGAGCCGACGATGATGGGCTGCGTGTCGGCCAGCGTACCGTCGAAATCCAGTATGACCAGCCGCGTCATTTTTGCGCAGCCAAATACTGCTCCAGCAGGCGCTGGACGTACTTGCCGAAGACGTCGAACTCGATGTTGACCACGGTGCCGGGGCGGAAGTTGTGGAAGTTGGTAACCTGGAAGGTGTAGGGGATGATGGCGACGGAGAACATGCCGGGCTCGGAGTCGACCACCGTGAGGCTTACGCCGTTGATGCTGATGGAGCCCTTGGGGACGGTGATGGAGGGGGCGTTCTTCTGGTCGTACTCGAAGTAGAAGCGCCAGGAGCCGTTCTCGTCGACCACGCGGGTGCAGGTGGCGGTCTGGTCGACGTGTCCCTGCACGATGTGGCCGTCGAAGCGGCCGTCCATGCGCATCGAGCGCTCCACGTTGACCTCGGTGCCCACCTGCCAGGTGGAGAGGTTGGTCTTGAGCATCGTCTCGTCCATGGCGGTAACGGTGTACTGCTTCTTCTCTTTGTCGACACGCACCACGGTGAGGCAGCAGCCGTCGTGGGCCATGCTCTGGTCGATGGCCAGCTCGTCGCCGAAAGGCACCTCGAGGGTGAAGTGGTAGTTGGTGTTTTCCTTCTCGATGTTGACGACGCGGGCCGTCATTTCAATGATTCCTGTGAACATATTTCTGTTTTGTCTTATTCAAAAATGCAGTGCAAAGATACACACTTTCCCGCACATGGCAAAATGATTTTATGAACGTGCCTGGTTATTTGTGTATTGCAGGGTGCTTATTCCATTAGGCTGTCGGGATTTGTCAGAAAGTCATAGAGACTGATAAACAGTATCCCGTCATCGTTTTGGTGGCGAGGCGTAGCCCCCCATACGATGACAACTTTGCGGAAGCTGTCATTGATTTTTTGGAGCGAGCGGAGTTCCTGCTCACGTTTCGCTTCGTCGTCAATTCGGTAGGCCGATTGTATATAGCATCGGCGGAACCCCTGGTTGCAAACGAAATCCACCTCCAGGTGTCGGCGCTCGCTGCCTCCTTCCGGCTTGGGAACCACCACGGTTACCTCGCCCACATCCACATCCATGCCGCTGCGCCGCAACTCGTTGTAGATGAGGTTTTCCATGAGGTGGGTCTCTTCCATTTGGCGGAAATTCAATCGGGCATTTCTCAGCCCAAGATCCTCGAAGTAGTATTTTGCGGGAGTGTCAATATATCGCTTCCCCTTGATGTCGTACCGAAGCGACTTCTCGACGAGGAAGGCATCCTGGAGATGTTCCAGGTAATTCTTTATGGTGTCCTGCGTGATTTCGCTGCCTTTGACACTTTTAAAAGTGTTTGCCAATTTCCTGGGGTTGGTCAGGCCACCTATCGATGAAGCCAGAATGTTGACCAATTCCTCCAGGTCTGCATCCAACCTGATGCCGTGTCGCTCCTTTATGTCTTTCAGGTAGGTATGCGTGAACAGTGAGCGGAGGAATGACCTTTTTTCCTGTTCGGTTTTCATCAATGCCACTTGCGGCAGGCCGCCATAGGTGATATATTCCAATAGCTGGTCTTCTCTTGGCAGGTCATTCTTATGGGGTGCGCCGAGGAATTCCGCAAACGAGAGGGGATGGATATGGACTTCGTCGCCGCGTCCGCGGAATTCGGTGATGACATCTTTCGACAGAAAACGAGCATTGGAGCCGGTAACGTAAACATCGGCATTGGGGATGTGCAGGTAGCTGTTCAGCACATCTTCGAATTCCTTGACATATTGAACCTCGTCGAGCAGAATGTAGTACATCTCGTTGTCAACCATTTGACTGTCGATATAATGCAGTAGCCCATCGGGGTCTCGCAGGCTCTTCCTACGGCGGTCTTCGAGGTTGATTCTGATAATATGGTCTTCTTTTACACCCTCAGAAACCAAAGCATTGGAAAATAGGTTGAAGAGTAGATACGATTTGCCACATCGCCGCATCCCTGTAATGACTTTTATCATATTGTTGTGGCGGCGTAACAGCAACTTGTTCAGAAGATAATCTCTATTTATCATTGTTGGCTGTTCGATTTTTTTGTCAAAATATGCATTTTTTTCGACTGCAAAGATACACACTTTCCCGCACATGGCAAAATAAATTTTGCCGGATGGATTTTTCTTCGTAATTTTGCAGCAGTAAAGAAACAGCCGCAAAATGCAGATGTATATTCATAACTACCTGATAATCACCACCCCCCCCCGCAGCACGCGACCAGCGCACATTCTCTGAAGCCCACAGAGAGGTGGTTGTTTCTGCCACCAGCACCATTCCCGTATATCAATTCCCATCTGCCTTCGGACTCCGCATGGACTCCGTCGGTGGCTCGTTGCAATTGGATGCAGTGCAGGACTGCAGCCTTCTATGAACACAAGGAATCCCAACGAGAAAAACAATATTCAACAACATTCCCTATGAAGATTATTCAACTTTATCATCCAGGACCTGAACCCCGCGTCAGCAAGGGGAGTGATTGCTGTGATTGGAATGTCAGAGAGACTCACTGCCGCAAGTTTATGTGTACCACAGGCGACTGTATTGGAAGCGATGGGGCGCGTGAGGACAATGTGAAACTTGAATTTTGGGGAGAATGGGAAGCCCCGTCCAAGTGCTCTCGGGTGAACAATATCTCCCGGAAAGGCAACTGGCCGAAACACGTACACGAGCCTTTTGTGTGCAAGCCGAGGACCGAAAAGGCCTTGAACACTGATCCGTTTGTCTTTATAGAGGGCTTTGTGTACAGTTGCTGTATGATTAAGGGATATCCCTCTCTGCAAGAGTTGCAACGAGGAGACCTTTTGCTGTTTGGTTCGTCTGTAGGAAGAAAGTTTGTACTCGACACGGTTTTTGTTATTGAACGTAAGCAATCCCAAGCGGACTTCCTGAATGAAGTAGAGCAGGATCATCCTTATGCCAAAGAAATAATTCTGCAAGGCAAAATTCAGCCAGACGGATATGTGTATCGTGGTGCCACCTTTGACAAGCCTGTTGATGGAATGTATAGTTTTGTGCCTTGCAGGAAGTCCACATCGGAGAACATGGGATTTGAGAGACCTACGCTAGAAGGGGCTTCGCAAATTGTCAAGTACGTTCTTTCAAAAGAAGGAAAGACCCAGGGCATAAAATGCACTTGTGCAAAAACCAATGAAGTATGGCGCGACCTACGCGATTATTTGCATGGAGAGGGATTCCTCGAAGGCTTGGTGTTCAATTACAGCGTTAAGAAATGTTTAAAAAATAATCATCAATGAAAAAAATATTATTATTAGCAGCCTTGATGATGGTCGCGATGCTGGGGATGACCCAGACCGTGTCTATCGGAGGCCTGAATTACACCCTCTCCAGTAGCACATGGACAGCCTCGGTCGCCAGATGCTGGGGTTACGGTTGTCCCAGTGGTGCTGTTGTAATCCCTGACAGTGTAGTTTATGGAGGGAACACCTTTACTGTAACCAGCATCGGCGACTATGCCTTCTCTGGCTGCAGTGGCCTGACCTCTATCACCATCCCCAACTCGGTGACCAGCATCGGCGACCAGGTCTTTACTGGCTGCAGCGGCCTGACCTCGGTTACCATCCCCAACTCGGTGACCAGCATCGGAGTCGAAGCCTTCTCTTACTGCAGCGGCCTGACCTCTATCACCATCCCCAACTCGGTGACCAGCATCGGCAGTTGGGCCTTCAATTTCTGCAGCGGCCTGACCTCGGTTACCATCCCCAATTCGGTGACCAGCATCGGCGACCGTGCCTTCTATTTCTGCAGCGGCCTGACTTCCATTGTAGTTTCCAGTGGAAACACCATATACGACAGCCGCAACAACTGCAATGCGATAATCGAAACTGCCACCAATACCCTCCTCTTTGGATGCCAAACCACCACCATCCCCACCTCGGTAACCGGCATCGGCAGCTATGCCTTCTATGCCTGCCCCGGCCTGACCTCTATCACCATCCCCAACTCGGTGACCAGCATCGGCGACGGTGCCTTCAGAGGCTGCAGCAGCCTGACCTCCGTCTCCATCGGCAACTCGGTGACCAGCATCGGCAGCGTGGCCTTCGGTCACTGCATCGGCCTGACCTCTATCACCATCCCCAACTCGGTGACCAGCATCGGCGACTATGCCTTCTATTACTGCAGCGGCCTGACCTCGGTTACCATCCCCAATTCGGTGACCAGCATCGGCTACCTTGCCTTCAGTGCCTGCTTCGTCCTTGACAGCATTGTGATGCTTCCTTTGGTACCGCCATTTGTAACAGCTAATTCTCTTTTTGATAACAGTGCATTATGTTATGTGCGCTGTGGGGCGCTTGCCGCCTACCTATCCGCTGTTGGCCCCTATTCTAGATTTGTCGAAATGGATTTCGAGGGGAATTTGACGCTGGCGGTGAACGACAGCCTCTATGGCTCGGCGGAAATCATACTGCAAAACGGGCAGGCGGTGCAATGCTCCGATTCAAGCGCCGTCATACAGGCAACAGCCGCACCGCACTATCACTTCGACCATTGGAGCAATGGCCGCACCGCCAACCCCGACACGCTCTACCTCGAAGGCGACAGCACGGTAACGGCTTTCTTTGCCCCGGATATGTACACCGTGTCCGTGGGGAGCAACGATGAGGCCATGGGCATGGTGGCGGGTGGCGGCGCCTACGCCTACCTTGACACCGTAACGCTCACAGCCACAGCCTTTGCACACCACCACTTCGTGCGGTGGAGCGACGGCGAAACCGACAGTGTGCGCACCGAGGTGGTCAACGGCGACCTGACGCTTACCGCCATCTTCGCCATCGACACACATATGGTGTCCGTAACGCTCAACGATGAGGCCATGGGTTCGGTCGTGGGGGCGGGCGCGTATCCCTACAGCACGGAGGTGAGCCTCGAGGCCGTACCCGAAGAGGGGTATCGCTTCGTCAGGTGGGGCGACGGAAGCACCGACAATCCGGCCGTCTTCACCCTCACGGGCGACACCACCGTGTCGGCCATCTTCGAGGAGGTTGAAATTCCCAGCATCTGCATGGTCAGCGTGCAGGACGACCGCAACGTGGTCTTCTGGATCAGGGAGCATGAGGTGGAGCAGTACAGGATCTACCGCGAGGGCGCCGTGGCCGGCGACTACGAGCTGGTGGCCACCGTGCCCTACAGCGATCCGTCGGTGTGGACCGACGAGGAGTCGCGTCCCGGTGAACGCCGCTACAGCTACAAGATGACGGTGGTGGATGCGCAGGGCAACGAGTCGCCGTTCAGCGAGGAGCACAAAACCATGCACCTCACCATCGGCCGCGGCACAGCCCCCCGGTGGAACCTGACATGGCCGGAATACAGGGGTGCCGAATTAGAAAGCTACATGATTTATCGCGGCACCGAGGAGAACGACCTGCAGCTTATCGGCCAGCTGCCTGCGGGCGGCGCCATGTCCTACACCGACGAGGCGGCCCCTGCCGGCACGGTGTATTACCAGGTGGCAGCGGTCATGAGCAGTCCCTGCGACATCGCCGGAATCGATTCGCTGATACGTTCCAACATCGCCGTCGGCGAGGGTGAAGACAGCGTGGGTGTCCGCGACGTGCAGGCCGGCAACCTGCAAGTCTGGAACGCCGGCGGGCATATCCATGTCAGCCTCGACGGGCATGAGGTTGCGGAATACCGCGTATACGATGCGATAGGCCGCGAGGTGTACCACGCCACCCGCGAGGCGAGGACACCCGCCTTGCCAGGCGGCGTCTACCTGGTGAAGGTTGCCGGCCACCCGGCCCACAAGGTGGTGGTGCTCAGGTAGCCGCGCCCGGCCAAAGGTCGAAACCCACAGTAGTTGCCACTACTGCACTTTTTTCAGTGCACATTCCTGGTGATTGTGCACTTTTTTTAGTGCATATTGAAATTATTTTGTATTTTTGCAGTCGAAATTATAGGAGACATCACAATGATTGATATGCATCTTATGGACTATATGCGCGAGCAGTTGGGGCTGGTAAACCTTGATTTTGTGCGCTATAAGCATCAAACAATCGACTGGTCGCTGCGGATGATAGGACTGGTGGGAGGACGCGGAGTGGGTAAATCCACGCTGGTGCTCCAACATATTTTGATGGAACGGGAGAGGCAAAACGCATTGTATGTCTCGGCCGACAGAAGTTATTTCGCCCAGCATACATTGGTGGAGGTGGCGACGGATTTCATCAAGGAAGGCGGCACGCATCTGTATATCGACGAAATTCACAAATATCCCAATTGGTCTACGGAATTAAAGGAGATATACGATGGGCATCCGTCGCTGCACATTATTTTCACCGGCTCATCGGTGCTTGACCTGCTTCGCGGCCAGGCCGACTTGAGCCGCCGCGCTGTGATGTATTCCATGCAGGGGCTGTCATTCCGCGAATACCTTGAAATGTTCCACAGAATAGAGATGCCCGTCTATACGTTTGACGACATTGTTGGCAACAGGGTCGACCCGGCCATACTCCCGCATCCGCTACCCCTGTTTCGCCAGTATCTGCGTGAAGGGTACTATCCTTTCAGTCGGGAAGGTGCGTTCTTTTCGCGGTTGGACCAGATTGTTACGCAAACATTGGAAGTGGACATACCCCAATATGCATCCATGACTGTCTCCACCGGGCGCAAACTGCGCAGGCTTATGGCCATTGTGGCGCAGAGCGCACCCTTCAAACCGGACTATTCCAGCATCGCAAATGCACTGGGAGTGAGCCGCAATGTGCTGCCAGACTATTTCCTGTATATGGAGCGGGCGGGTATGATCGGGCAGTTGCGCGACGAGACAGGAGGGCTGCGCAGCCTTGGGAAGGTGGAGAAAGTGTTTGTCGACAATACGAACCTGATGTACGCCCTGGGCAACGTGGGAACCAATATGGGTAATCTGCGTGAGACATTCTTTTACAACCAGACACGCGATATTTGCGACACCATTTCGTCAAAGCAGTCGGACTTTGTCATCGGAGAGCATACTTTCGAAGTGGGCGGCAAGAAGAAGGGTGGTGCCCAGATAGAAGAAATACCCAATGGCCATATTGTCAAAGACGATATTGAGTACGGGCACGGCAGGGTAGTCCCGTTGTGGACGTTTGGATTGCTCTATTAATAGCGGAGCCGCCGAAAGGCGGCTCCGTTTGGTTTCTATTTCAGGAAGGTCTCGTAGTAGTCGAACATCTTTTTGTAGAGGTGGAGGCGTTCGCGGCCGAGGACGTTGTGCTCGTGGTGCGGGTAGGCGAAGTAGTCGACCTGCTTGAGGTTGTTGATGCAGCGCTCGATGAACTCCAGCGAGTGCTGCCAGACCACGGTGTTGTCCTCCGCGCCGTGGATGACCAGCAGGCGCCCCTCGAGGTCCTTGGCCTTGTCGAGCAGGCTGGTGGCGGCGTAGCCGTCGGGGTTCTCCTGCGGGGTGTCCATGTAGCGCTCGCCGTACATGATTTCGTACCACTTCCAGTCGATGACGGGGCCGCCGGCGCAGCCTACCTTGAACACCTCGGGGTGCGCCAGCTTCATGGTGATGGTCATGAAGCCGCCGAAGCTCCAGCCCTCGACGCCAATGCGGTTCTCGTCCACGTAGGGAAGCGACTTGAGGAACTTGACACCCTCCATCTGGTCGGCCATCTCGATCTCGCCGAGGCGGCGATGCGTGCAGCTCTCGAACTCGAAGCCGCGGTTGTCGGTGCCACGGTTGTCGACGGTGAAGACCACATAGCCCTGCTGGGCGAGGAACAGGAAGTAGAGGTTGCCGCCGCCGAGCCAGCTGTCGGTAACGAGCTGCGAGTGGGGGCCGCCGTAGACATAAACCAGCGTCGGGTATTTCTTACCTGGCTCCATATTGGGAGGCGTGATAAGGCGATAGTAGAGGTCAGTCTTGCCGTCGGCAGCCTTGATGGTGCCGAGTTTGACGGTGGGCATGGCGTAGTCCTTTAGCGGGTTCTCGGAGCGGTAGAGTTCGCGGGCCGACTGTTTGCTGAACTGGCCTTTGCTGCCGTATTTAACGCTGTTCCACATGGCGCGGGCCGGCACGCTGACCGATGAGTAGACATCCACGAAGCAGTCGCCCGCCTCGTTGATGGCCACACTGTGGGTGCCGTCATCCGTGGTGAGGCGCCACATCATGCCGTTCTTCAGGCTGACACGGTAGGCGTCGCGGCCGGCGGGGTTGTCCTTGTTGGCATAGATGAAGATATGCTCGCCCTTCTTGTCGAACTGGATGAAGCCCTCGACCTCGTACTCACCCTTGGTAACCTGCTTCACGAGCGTGCCATCCATATTATATAGATAGAGGTGCTTGTAGCCGTCGCGCATGCTGAACCAGAGGAACTGGTCGCCCTTGGGGGTGAAGATCATGGGCTCGCAGGGCTCCACGTAGCGGGAATGGGACTCCTCGAAGAGCACCTTCATGAAGGCACCAGTCGTGGCGTCGTACTGCTCGAGCCACATGTGGTTCTGCTCGCGGTTCACCTTGGCGATGAAGACAAACCGCTCGTCGGGGCTCCAGGCGATGTTGGTGAGGTACATCTCGCGTTCGTGGACGGTGGTGTCGCGGGCGGTGTTGAGGTAGACGAGCTGCTTGGCCGAAGCGTCCCATACGCCGACGGTAACCTCGTGGCTCTTCATGCCGGCCATGGGGTACTTGATGTTGCGCACCTCGGCCTGGCGGGCCTTGGTGTTGACGATGGGGTAGTCGAGAACCATGCTCTGGTCCATGCGGTAGAAAGCCAGCTTTGAAGCCTTGGGCGACCAGAAGAGGCCGCCGTTGATGCCGAACTCGTTGCGGTGCACACTCTCGCCGAGGACGATGTTGTAGCCGTCGCCACGCTCCACGAGGGTGCCGTCGACATAGAGGCTGCCCTCCTTCAGTTCGACACGCTCTTCAAGCTTGGGGTCGTGGTTCTGCGGCTTGCGCCAGTCTTGCTGGGCATCGGTGAGTTTGAACTCGCGCTTGCCGTCGAAGCCGTAGTAGCCTTTGTCGTCGCCGCCTTTGTAGTAGGTGACGGTCTTGCCGTCGGGGGCGAAGATGAAGCTCATCATCTCGCGCTGCGGGTAGAGGCCGCGGTCCATCAGTTGGTCCCACTGCAGGAGCTTCTCCTGCGCCATCGTCGTGGCGGCGCAGAGCAGGGCCGCCAGGGTCAGTAGTGTCTTTCTCATTGTATCTCGGTTGATCTTTTTTATTCTCTTTATATTCTCCTGCTCGCTGCGCTCGCGAGATCTCGTAGATCTTGTAGATTATTTCGCTTCGCGTGGCTACGTTGGATCTCGGTTGATCTTTTTTATTCTCTTTATATTCTCCTGCTCGCTGCGCTCGCGAGATCTTGTGGATCTTGTAGATTATTTCGCTTCGCGCGGCTACGTTGTATCTCGGTTGATTTTTTTATTCTCTTTATATTCTCCTGCTTGCTGCGCTCGCGAGATCTTGTGGATCTTGTAGATTTTCGCTTCGCGTGGCTACGTTGTTTCTCGGTTGATCTTTTTTATTCTCTTTATATTCTCCTGCTCGCTGCGCTCGCGAAATCTTGTAAATCTTGTAAATTTTTTCGCTTCGCGGCGGCTACGCAGGTTGTTGTTAATGTCCTTTCAGTGTTACCCGTCGCATGCCTTTCGTCAAGTCGTACTCGCCAAAGTTGATGAGCAGACCCTCTTCCTTGTCCAGAAGTTTCAAGTATGTTCTCAATTGCTTGTAGTAGACGTCTTTTATTTCCTCCACCGATTTCAGCTCAACTATCAGTTCGTCCTCAACTAACAGGTCCAGCTTTAGCTCATCTCCTATCTTGGCTCCTTTGTACATTATTTCCAATGGAACCTGGGATTCAGCCTTCAGACCTCTCAGTTTCAGCTCCTGCACCATCGCCTTTTCGTACACCGATTCGAGCAATCCGGGGCCGAAATGGTTGTAAACCGCCATAGCCGCACCCCTGACTTCGTACATTAAATCATACATGGCCTCGTGCGTCAGCATAATTTACAAGATTCACAAGATTTCACGAGCCGAAGGCGAGTAGGAGGATTGGAAATCAGTACTCTTTCCAGTTGCGGAAGCGCAAGCTGATGACGCCGAAGAAGGCTTCTTTGAATATCTTCATGCTCATCTTGGAGGTGCCGAGGACGCGGTCGGTGAAGACGATGGGCACTTCGCACACCTTGAAGCCGAGGCGCGTGGCGGTGTACTTCATCTCGATCTGGAAGGCGTAGCCGATGAACTTGACTTTGTCGAACTTCATGCGTTCCAGCACGCGGCGTGTCCAGCATACGTAGCCGGCGGTGGCGTCGGCGACGCGCATGCCGGTAACGAGGCGGACGTATTTGGAGGCGAAGTAGGACATCATGAGGCGTCCCATGGGCCAGTTGACGACGGAGATTTTGCCGTCGACGTAGCGGCTGCCGACGGCGACGTCGCCCTTGCCGGTGGCGCAGGCGTCGTAGAGGCGCACCAGATCGTCGGGGTTGTGGCTGAAGTCGGCGTCCATCTCGATCATGTAGTCGTAGCCGTGCTCCAGGCCCCAGCGCATGCCGTCGAGGTAGGCGGTGCCGAGGCCCAGCTTGCCTTTGCGCTCGCGGATGAAGAGGCGGTCGGGGAACTCCTGCATGAGGCGCTTGACGATGTCGGCCGTGCCGTCGGGCGAGTTGTCCTCGACGATGAGCATGTGGAAGGTTTTGGGCAGCGAGAAGACGTAGCGGATGATGCGCTCGATGTTCTCCTTCTCGTTATAGGTGGGGGTGATGACCAGTGTGTCTGACATACTTTTTGGGTGTTTGAAATTCGGTGCAAAGGTACGAAGAATGTGTGACATGGCAAAATTTTATTTAAAATTAGTTTAAAAAGGGTCCGTTTCGGGAGAGGGACGGTAGGGGAATGGTAGGGGAACGGTAGGGGAATACAAAGGCACTGGAAGGATATGGAAGCTTATGGTACCATGTTCTCGTGGGAAACTGGGTGGAGTGCGGTTAGTATGCTTGTTTTCAGTGGTATATATGGTTCATTGTGCAGAATGGGTCGATGGAGGGGGGATGGGGGTGTTTTTGGCCGGTGGAAGTTATTAACCGGGGTGTTTGATAACTTTTTCGGGAGGGTGCCGTGCGGATGGGAAAAATGTTGTAATTTTACGGATGAAATTTTGCACTGTGGAAGTGGTGCAAGTGTCTTGTTATCAAAAGAATAAACGAATATATCATGATGAAAAACAGCATCAAAGAACTGACAGAGGGCATGCAGCGGCTGTGCGCTGTGGCGAATCGTATCGTGGCGCATGAGGGCGAGGTGTCGGCCATAGAGCGCGACCTGCTGATGGAGGAGTTGCGTCGGATTTACAGCGTGGCGATTCGCATGGAGGTGGGTGGCAGCCTGCCGGCGGCAACGGCTCCCAGGCCCGACGAGGAGATACTGTCGTCGACCGTGATGGCCACCATGGCCGCCATGGCGGTGCCTGAACCTGTCGTGGCTGCGGTGCCTGAGCCCCAGCCCGAGCCGGAGCCTGAACCCGAGGTGGCTCCCGAGCCCGAAGTGGTTCCCGAACTCGAGGTGGTTCCCGAGCCGGTGGCCGAACCTGTGGTTGCCCCTGAACCCGAGCCCGTGGCAGCCCCCGAGCCGGCACCCGTGGAGGCTCCCCAAGCCTCTGCGCTCAACACTCACTCCGCCTCCCTGATGGAGGACCTGGAGGCCAATGGCAACAGCCTCCTCTTCGACGAGATAATTGTGGAGTCCAAGATGAACGAGCCGGCACCCGAGCCCACTCCCGAGCCGGAGCCTGCCCCCGTGGAAACTCCCCACGCCTCACCCACCCCCGACCCCGTGGTGGCGGCCGGTGGCCAGGCGTCGCTGCTGGACTACCTGAAGCGCCCCGTCGAGGAGCAGCCCACGGTGCGCACCCTAGGCGACACGCTGGGCGCGCAGTCGGCCGTCAGCGGACAGCAGTCGGCCGTCAGCAGCCAGCACAAGGTGAGCGACCTGCGCACGGTGATCAACATCAACGACAAGTTCAGCTTCATGAGCGAGCTGTTCCACAACAACATGAAGGCATACAACGACTTCATCCTGCGGCTCAACGCCATCGACAACCGCGACGAGGCCCTGCTCTGCGTCAACGAGACGGCGGCGCAGTACCGCTGGGACGAGGGGTCGCTGGCGGTGAAGACCTTCTACTCGGTGTTTGACAAGAAATTCTAGCAGCGCGATGGGTAAGGCGATATTGTTCTCGGCACCGTCGGGCTGCGGCAAGACGACGATTATCAAGGAGTTGATGCGGTACTTCGACTGCTTCGACTTCAGCATCTCGGCCACCTCGCGCCAGCCGCGCGGCGACGAGCGGCACGGCCACGACTACTACTTCCTCAGCCAGGAGGAGTTCCGCCAGCGCGTCGCGGCGGGCGACTTCCTGGAGTGGGAGGAGGTCTACCAGGGCACCTGCTACGGCACCCTCAAGAGCGAGGTGGAGCGCATCTGGGCCGAAGGGAAGACGATAGTCTTCGACGTGGATGTGAACGGTGGCAGCAACCTCAAGCAGTACTTCGGCCAGCAGGCCCTGTCGATATTTGTGATGCCGCCCAGCCTCGAGGTGCTGGAGCAGCGCCTGCGCAGCCGCGGCACCGACAGCGAGGAGGCCATCGTCAAGCGCCTCGGCCGCAGCGCCGAGGAGTTGAAGCAGGCCCCGCGCTTCGACGTAACCATTGTGAACGACGACCTGCAAAAGGCCGTCGACGAGACCCGCCGTGTGGTAGAAGCCTTCCTCGATGAGTGAGAATCGGATTATACGACTGGTCAAGGACTACGACTACGTGCTGGTCTTCCTCCTGCTGGTGGCGGTCAGCCTGGTGCTGATGGCGCGGACGAGCTATTACCAGAGCTCGCGCCTTATCGCCTGGACCAACAGCGTGGCGGGCGAGTGGTACAGCGGTGTGAACAGCGTGGGCGGCTACTTCGGCCTCAAGGCCGAGAACGACCGCCTGGCCGCCGAGAACGCCCTGCTGCGCGCACAGATGGAGTCCTCCTACATCAGCTTCAGCGACCGCGAGTTCGAGGTGAACGACACCGTCTACCTGCAGCGCTACAGCTACACCGAGGCGCGGGTCATCAAGAACTCGTGGAGCCAGCAGAACAACTACATCATGATAAACAAAGGCCGCACCCACGGCCTCGAGCCCGACATGGCTGTCATCTCGCCTGGCGGCATCGTGGGCGTGGTGATGTCGGTGTCGGACAACTTCGCCACCATCATGCCCGTGCTCCACTCGGACAGCCGCAACAGTGTGCGCGTGAAGCGCACCGGCATCAGCGGCTCGCTGGTGTGGGACGGCCTCGACTACCGCTATGCACAGGTGGTCGATGTGCCCACCACCCATCAGTTCAACGAGGGCGACACCATCATCACCTCCGGCCTGGCGGGCGACTTCCCCGAGGGCATCGCCGTGGGCTATGTCGAGGAGGCCGAGACTCTCTCCGGCAGCGGCTTCTACAAGGTGCGCATCAGGCTGGCCACCGACTTCAACAAGCTGGACCACGTCTACATCATCAACAACCGCTTCCGCGCCGAACAGGACACCCTTATGAAACACACACTTAATCCCCTGGGTCATGACTAAACAGGTATGGCGAATCATAGGACGCTTTGCGCTGCTGATGTTGCTGCAGCTGTTGGTGCTCAACCATGTGTACTTGGGTGGCTACGTGATGCCGATGCTCTACGTGCTGTTCATCCTCATGCTGCCCACCGACACGCGCCGCATCCCGATGCTCCTCATCGCCTTCGGCACGGGTCTGCTGATGGATGTGATGAGCAACATGCTGGGTTTCCACGCCCTGGCCTGCACCATGGTGGCCATGTTGCGCATCCTTTTCGTGGACCGCATCCTGACGCGCAACGAGCCCGTGGTCATCGCAACCCCCAGCATCTACAGCGTTACGCCGCAGTACTTCATCAGCTACCTGATGCTCCTGCTGGCGGTATTCTACCTGGTGTTCTACACGACGGAGCTGTTCGGCTTCCGCGGCTTTGGCGGCGTGCTGCTGGCCACGGTGTGCAGCACCCTGGTAACCACCCTGCTGGCGGTGCTCTACCAGTTTGTTTTCCTAAAGAAAGACAACCAATGAAACGGACGTTACTGATACTGCTGTTGCTGGCAATGGCGGCCGTGGGCCGAGGCCAGGTGGCCATCGGCAAGTGGCGCGACTGCCTGGACTACTCGACCGTCTACCATGTGGCGCTGGCGGGCGACCGAGTCTATGCCGCGGCCCGTGGCGGCGTGTTCTGCTACGACACGGTGGACAACACGCTGACCCGCATGGCCAAAGGGGCCGGCCTCAGCGATGTGGGCGTTGCCGCCATGGCCTACAGCGTTGCCGACCGCTGTCTGGTGGTGGCCTACAACAACTCCAATATCGACCTCATCGCCGACGGCCGCACCTATAATCTCTCCGACATCAAGCGCAGCGAGATACCCGGCGACAAAAGCATCTTCCATATCCGCTTCGCCAATGGCAGGGCGTATCTCGCCACCGGCTTCGGTGTGGTGGTGGTCGACCTCTCGCGGCACGAAATCAAGGAGACCTGGTACCTGGGTGCCGGCGGCACCCATACGCCGGTCTACGACCTCGCCTTTGTGGGCGACAGCCTCTACGCCGCCACCGGCGAGGGTCTCAAGCGCCTCGCCGCCAGCGAACGCTTCCCCTCGGTCAGCGACCGCTGGGAGGTGGACCGCCGCATGGACGGCATCACGCTCACGCTGCTTGAGAACTTCGGCGGTCGCCTGCTGCTGGGCGGACACACCTACGACCCGCTGCAACTCACCCTGTATGCACACACCGACACGGGCTACCGCGCATGGAACCGCGGTGTAATCAACTCGGTGCATGTGGGTGGCGGCAAGGTAACCCTCACGCGCGACCGCTGTGTGGTGCAATACAACGCCAACCTCGAATGCTACGACAGTATCTGCTCTTACGCCTGGGGCAGTCTCTCGGCCTTCGACGCCGTAACCGCGTCGGACGGCACCCTGTGGGTGGGGCACGAATGGGAAGGATTGATGCACATCACGGCCGATGGCTACAATGTCTTCCGTCCCGACGGCCCCTTCTCGCACGACAACACCTACCGCCTGGTACCCTTCAACTACCGCATGATGCTCTGCCCCGGTGGCCACACCGCCACCTATGCCAATACCTATATCAGCCCCAACCTGCTTACCGCTTCGGGTGGCCGGTGGAGTGGCCTCGACCTCTCTAACGGCATGCTCGACGGCTGCGCCGACGTGGTGGATGTGGCTGTCAATCCGCTCGACACCAACGAGATGGTTGTCGCCCTTTGGGGCTGCGGTGTAGCCTCGGTGCGCGACAACCAGGTGAAGCAGCTTTACGACGAGACCAACACCGCCGGCGCCTTGGTACCCTATACCTCGGGCAGTTACTCCAGGCTCAACACCGGCGCCGTGGCATTTGACCGTCAGGGCGACCTCTGGGTGCTCAACTCGCAGAGCAGCCACGCCTTGGCCGTGCGGCGCACCGACGGCACATGGGAGCGCTTCTCCACCGAGGCCATGGTCTCCGTGCCCGAAGTGGACAAGTTGGTGTGGGACAGCATAACGGGCTACAAATGGTTCCTCGGCCGCAACAATATAATATATGTACACGACGGCAAGAACCGTATGGCGCGCGTCAACCCCAACAACGGCAGCAAACTCAACACCGATGCCGTAACCGCCCTGGTGCAGGATCAGGGTGGTTCCCTTTGGTTGGGCACCAACAAGGGAATAAAGGTAATCTACGATGGCTCCAAGGCCTTCAACAACGGTGGGGCAGGGGAGATGTCGCCCGTTACTTGCAACAACATCACCATCTTCAATGGTGAGTTCTATGAGTATTTAATGGCCTACGAGAGCATCACCGCCATCGCCGTCGACGGCGCCAACCGCAAGTGGGTGGGCACCGCCAACGGCGGCCTCTACCTCCTGTCGGCCAACGGGATGGACCAGCTGGAGCATTTCACCACGGCCAACAGTCCGCTCTTCTCCGACCGTATCGTCGCCCTCGGCATCAACGAGCGCACAGGCGAGGTGTATGTCGGCACCGACCGTGGCCTGCAGGTCTACCGCGGCACCGCCACCTATGCCGTCTCCAACCCCCTCTCCGAGGTCTATGCCTTCCCCAACCCCGTGCGGCCCGACTACGACGGCCCTATCGCCATCAAGGGGCTCACGCGCAACGGTTTGGTACATATCACCGATGCCGCCGGCCACACCGTCTACTCCACCACCGCCCACGGCGGCCAGGCCATCTGGTATGGTCGCACGCACAACGGTGAGAAGGTGGCCAGCGGAGTCTACTACGTCTTCGCCTCCGACGAGCACGGCGACAACCGTTCGGTGGCTAAAATTCTGATAGTAAGGTAACCTCGTAACTCATAACTCATAACTCATAACTCGCCATGACCCTCTCCACCCCCGGCCTCGTACTGCACACCACGCCCTACGCCGAGTCGTCGGTGGTGGCCAAGGTGTTCACCCGCCAGCTGGGAGTGCGTTCCTATATGATTAAAGGTGTGCGCAGCGCGCGCGGACGTACCAAGCAGAATATGCTGCAGCCCCTCTCGAGCCTCGACATGGTGGTCTACGCCAACCCCAAGACCGACCTCAACCACGTCAAGGAGCTTGCCCCGCGCCACCCGGGACAGCCCTCCGACCCGGTGGCCAATGCGTTGCGGTTCTTCATGACCGAGGTGCTCTACAAGACCTTGCGCGAGGAGGAGCCCATGCCCGAGTTGTGGGACTATGTGGAGAATACGAGTTCCTCGCTCCTCACCCCTCACTCCTCACTCCCACAACTGTTTATGCTCGCCGTGGCGCACCACCTCGGCATCGAGCCGCTGAACAACTACGATGCTCACCACCCCTACTTCGACCTCCAAGAGGGCCGCTTTGTGGGCGCCCCCACCGAGACCACCCTCACGCCCCAGCTCTCCACCGTGCTCCATAGCTATCTTTCCTCCTTCCACTCTCCTTCACGCCCCATTACTCCCTCTGTCTCCTCCAGCATTCGCCGCGACCTCCTCAGCGCCCTCATCGCCTACTTCCAGCTACACCTCAGCGGCTTCGGCAACCTACACAGTCACGAAATCCTTCATACCATATTAAGATGAAAAAGACACTGACCTTTTTGATGCTTGCTCTCGCCGCCCTGGCAGCGCAGGCGCAGAACACCTACTGGGTCTTCCTGGCCGACAAGTCGGACAGCGAGTTCGACCCCTACACCTATTTCGACGCCAAGGCGTTGGAGCGCTACGCCCAGTGCGGTGCCGACCTCTATGACGTGAGCAACTATCCCGTCAGCCCGGCCTACGAGCAGGGGGTGTCGGCGTTGGCCATGGAGCACGTGGGCAGCAGCCGCTGGATGAACGCCGTGGGCATCGTAGCCACGCCCGACCAGGCAGCGCAGATCGAGGCCCTGCCCTATGTGCTGCGCGTGCAACTCATTGCCAGCCGCGCCACGTTGGCCTCTTCCGATTTTTCTGAATATTCTGATTATTCAGAAAACATCGACACCACCCTCACTGACCAGGTCGTCCGCATGCAGGGGCAACTCTTCCGTGAGAAAGGCATTGACGGCCGCGGCATGCGCATCGCCGTGTTCGACGGCGGCTTCCCCAAGGTGAACACCCACGAGGCGTTTGCCCACCTGCGTGATGCGGGACGCATCCTGAAGACCTGGAACTTCCCCAACAAGAAGGAGGATGTCTACGGCTGGAACGGCCACGGCACCATGACCCTCTCCTGCATCGCCGGCCGCATGGGCGGCAAGGATCTCGGCCTGGCCACCGGCGCCGAGTTCCTCCTGGCCCGTACCGAGGTGGAACCCGAGCCTTTCAAGGAGGAAATCTGGTGGATGCAGGCCATGGAGTGGGCCGACAAGCTGGGCGCCAACATCATCTCCTCCAGCCTCGGCTACGGCAAGGATCGCTACTACACCAAGGACATGAACGGCACCTCCTACGTGGCCCGTGCCGGCAACATGGCTGCCCGCAAGGGTATCCTTGTCTGCTCCTCGGCCGGCAACGAGGGCGCCGACAGCAAGTGGAAGACCATCGTAACCCCCTCCGATGCCGACAGCGTGCTCTGCGTGGGCGGCATATACCATTCCCTCGACAATTACTCCCACATCGACTTCGCCTCCTACGGTCCCACGGCCGACGGCCGCCAGAAGCCCAACGTCTGCGCCTTCGCCCGCACCTGGGCCGCCAATCCCCATGGCAAGGGAGGGTACCAGATGGTCCACGGCACCAGCTTCTCCTGCCCCTTGGTGGCCGGCTTCGCCGCCTGTGCCTGGCAGATGAACCGCGACAAGACCGCCATGCAGATGTTCGACCTTATCCAGCGCAGCGCCGACCTCTACCCCTACTGCGACTACGCCTTCGGCTACGGCGTGCCCCAGGCCAGCTACTTCACCGGCCAGCAGAAACAGGTCGCGCCCACCTTCCGCTTCGAGCGCCAGAGTGCCACCCGCGTCAGCGTCATCCCCCTGCGCAACGACACCTCGCTGCTCATCTTCTTCAAGGACGTGGCCGCCGACGGCCTCATCACCCGCTACGGCCAGCGGAAGTACCACAAATTCGATTCCGGCATTTCAATCGACTTCCAGGGCGGCACCCGCCTCGTGGTCAACGCCAATGGCTACACCGCCGAGTACACCTTCGACCAGCCCACCGCACCCGCCACGCCGTGGATTACCGCCGGATTCGAGCACAGCAAGGGCAACTACACCTACTCCGACATTGAGAGCCATGTCCCCGCCCTTGAGCGCGCCAAGGAGAGCCGCTGGATACGCGATGCCTACCTCATGTTCGGCCGCCCCATCGCCCTGGGCGACGAGGAACTGAAATCCAACCTTTGGTCCCCGGCCTGGCACATCGGCATCCGCCAGAGCTACCACTTCACCAAGGCCTACTCCATCGGCCTCGGACTCGAATGGGCCAAAACCTTCTACCGCTTCAACGACCGTGAACTCAACAAGTTGGAACGCCTGCTGAATATCCCGATGCGGGGCTACTTGAGTCTTGGCAACGCGGAGGTAACCCGCCGCCGCCTCTCGCTGGGCGAAGTCTCGCTCGAACTCTTCCAGCGCATCCGCTTCCAGCCCGGCGGCCTCAACCACAAGGGATTCCACTGGGATCTCGGCGTCTACGGCAGCTATGGCTACTCCTTCTACCGTATCAAGGCCAAACTCGTGGGCGACGGCCTTGTTGCCGGTTCGAGCGAAGAGATACTCGGCAACCCCACCGCCCTCGACGGCTACCGCTTCAACTACGGCCTCACCACACGCCTCACCTACAACTACTTCGGCCTCTACGCCCGCTACCGCCTCAACGGCCTGGGCGGCGAGGTGGCCGCCGACGAGGTGCTCCTGCCCCGCCTCGAGGTCGGCCTGCAGGTGATGTTCTAGAATTTTCTTCCAACGGCAACGTTGACAACTACGACAACCCAGGGGAAGCGCATATTGCGCTTCCCTTTGTTTTTCAGGAGGATATAGAATCCTGGCATTTTAATGTACCATAAGCTTACATATCCTTCCAGTGCCTTTGTATTCCCCTACCGTTCCCCTACCATTCCCCTAGAAGGTGGCTGGGGGATGCGGTCGGCTGTCGGAGCGCTTTTGCAGCTGCCTTCAGCCACCTGCCGTCTGTCGGGCGAATTTTTTTTTATTATTTTTTTGCGTATCAAAAAAAATGTGTATCTTTGCACCTGTGTAAGCACTGTGTGGAACCATGTGAAATGCAGTGTAATTAATTGATAAATAATATAATAATATAATGACACTCGAAGAATTCCAGAAAGAACTGCGCCTCGGCATCCCCGATCCGCTGCCCGCACCCCAGCCCTACGACCCCACGGTCAACCACGCCCCCAAGCGTAAAGAGATACTCACCCCCGCCGAGAAGCAGCTCGCCATCCGCAACGCCCTCCGCTACTTCGACCCCAAGCACCACGCCGTGCTGGCCAAGGAGTTTGCCGAGGAGCTGCGCCTCTACGGCCGCATCTACATGTACCGCCTGCGGCCCACCTACCCCATGTATGCCCGCCCCATCGAGGACTACCCCGCACGCAGCCGCCAGGCCGCGGCCATCATGCTGATGATTCAGAACAACCTCGACCCCGCCGTGGCGCAGCATCCGCACGAGCTGATTACCTATGGCGGCAACGGCGCCGTGTTCCAGAACTGGGCTCAGTACCGCCTGGCCATGCAGTACCTCAGCGAGATGACCGACGAGCAGACCCTCGTCATGTACAGCGGCCACCCCATGGGCCTCTATCCCAGCCACAAGGACGCCCCGCGTGTGGTCGTTACCAACGGCATGATGATACCCAACTACAGCAAGCCCGACGACTGGGAGCGCTACAACGCCCTCGGCGTAACGCAATATGGCCAGATGACCGCCGGCTCCTACATGTACATCGGCCCCCAAGGCATCGTGCATGGCACCACCATCACCGTCCTCAACGCTGCCCGTAAGCTCGGTGGCGGCACCGCCGGCAAGCTCTTCATCACCGCCGGCCTCGGCGGCATGAGCGGCGCCCAGCCCAAGGCTGGCGACATCGCCGGCGTGGTCTCCATCACCGCCGAGATCAACCCCGCCGCCACGCAGAAGCGCTACGAGCAGGGATGGGTCGACGAGGTGAGCGACAACCTCGACGAGCTCTTCAAGGCTGTCAACCAGGCCCGCGAGCAGAAGCTGGCCAAGAGCTTCGCCTACCAGGGCAATGTGGTCGACCTCTGGGAATACTGCGCCGACAAGGGCATCCAGGTCGACCTCGGCTCCGACCAGACCTCGCTCCACAACCCCTGGGCCGGTGGCTACTATCCCGTCGGTGTCTCCTTCGAGGATGCCAAGCGCATGATGGCCGAGCAACCCGAGCTCTTCCGCGAGAAGGTGCAGGAGTCCCTCCGCCGCCACGTGGCCGCCGTCAACAAACTCACCGCCCGCGGCATGTACTTCTTCGACTACGGCAACGCCTTCCTCCTTGAGAGCAGCCGCGCCGGCGCCGACATCATGGCCGAGGACGGCATCAACTTCCGCTACCCCTCCTATGTGCAGGACATCATGGGCCCCATGTGCTTCGACTACGGCTTCGGCCCCTTCCGCTGGGTGTGCACCAGCGGCCGCCCCGAGGACCTCGACAAGAGCGACCACATCGCCATGGAGGTCCTGGCCGAAATCGCCGCCACCGCACCGGCCGAGATACAGCAGCAGATGCACGACAACATCCAGTGGATCCGCGGTGCCAAGGAGAACCACCTCGTCGTCGGTTCCCAGGCCCGCATCCTCTATGCCGACTGCGAGGGCCGCACCAAGATTGCCGCCCGCTTCAACGAGGCCATCAAGAAGGGCGAGATTAGCGCCCCCATCGTCCTTGGCCGCGACCACCACGACGTCAGCGGCACCGACAGCCCCTTCCGCGAGACCAGCAACATCTACGACGGCTCCAACCGCACGGCCGACATGGCTATCCACAACGTCATCGGCGATTCGTTCCGCGGCGCCACCTGGGTCAGCATCCACAACGGAGGCGGCGTGGGCTGGGGCGAAGTCATCAATGGTGGCTTCGGCATGGTGCTCGACGGCTCGGCCGAGGCCGACCGCCGCCTGCGCATGATGCTCAACTGGGACGTCAACAACGGCATCTCGCGCCGCAGCTGGGCCCGCAACGAGGGCGCCATCTTCGCCATCAAGCGCGCCATGGAAGCCTGTCCCGAACTCAAGGTAACCCTCCCCAACCTGGTCGACGACCAAGTGCTCGAGGGGCTCTTCTAGCCCACCGCACGGTTGTCCCTGCCATTGAACACTGGTTATAAAATTAATAATAAACAAAAAGCCGACGAGCCCGATGGTTGATAACCGGGCGAAAAAACAAAATGAAAAAAACCGTACTAGTTCTGTTGGCTGCCCTGCTGGGCACCGCCGCCACGGCACAATTCCAGGTAGCGCCCAATGTGGACAACATGGAGTCCATGCCTGTGGGTGCAAAGGATGGTGACATTTACTGGGAGCACATTGCTGCCCCCTTCACCGCCAACGACCTGCGCGACAGCACGGAGATTAGCCTCCAGTCCTACCTGGATGATGGCAAGTTTGTCGTTATCGACTACTCCGCCACCTGGTGTGGTCCTTGCTGGAACCTGCACACCTCCGGCCTGCTCGAGCAGCTCAATGCGCTGCCCAACTTCCAGGTCATCTGGGTTGAGTCGGAGTCGCGCAACACTATCGACCAGGTCTATGGCCGTGGTTCCAACACCCGAGGCAACTGGACCGACCCCCACGGCAACGGCCAGCCCGTCCCCTTCCCCATGATTGACGACGATGCCCAGGGCACCTGCAACGCCACCTGCGCCAGCCTCAACGATGGCTATGTGCCCCTGCTCATCCTCATCGCCCCCAACGGCTACGCCTGCAACCTGCGTGATAACTTCAACTATAATAATGTCGCTGCCTCTATTCAGAACATTCAAAATATCGCTGCCTCCGCTCCACAACCAGGAGAGGCTCCGCGGCAGTGCGAGATCTTGGGCGGAAGCAAAGCCTTTACCGGATATGAGACTACTTTTTCCGCACGCTATATATCGGTAGACTCCATCACCAGCATCACTTGGTCTTGCACTGGAGCCAACCCCGCCAGCGGTACAGGTGAGACCTTTACAACCACCTTCCCCTCCGATGGCAATTACCAGATTGTACTCACTGTTACCAACGCCAATGGCACTGCCACTACCACCCATAATGTCCAATCAATCAGCCTTCCTAACGGTGTACTCAGTTATACCCGTGGTGAGGCCGGGCGGGGTACTAGTGGTATTGGCACTGGTAGTCGAGCCAAAATCTACTGGGCAGTAAGCTTCCCTCCGGCGATGCTGACCAACATGCCTAATGTCGACAAGGTTGACTGCTGGATTAGTAGAGGTCAGCCTGCCACCTATACCATGAAGGTTCGTTCCGGCTCTGCCACCACTCCCGGAGATGTCTTGGGCGAGGTTACTCTTTCTGTCAGCGCTGCCGAGGCCGGCCGCTACGTCCACTTCGACCCCGCCAGCCCTATCGCCATCGACCAGACCAAGACCCTTTGGATTACGATGGAGGCCACCCAGACCTACCCGGCTATGGGAGGTAATTATTTTGGTGACCCCAACAGCGACTGGATTTCCTTAGACGGAAGAAATTGGGATCATGCTTCCAATCTAGGCCTCAACAATAGCTGGCTCATCACCGCCTACTCTTCTTCCGCCGTCGGCATCGAGGACGCCCCTGTTGCCAGTGTCCAGGTCTCTCCCAACCCCACCGCCGACCGCGTAACTGTCAAGGCTGAGGGTCTCCGCTATGTCGAGGTTCTCGACCTCACCGGCCGTGTCGTCATGACCCGCAACGCCAACGTTGTCGACCTCTCCGCCCTCAGCGCTGGTGTCTACATGCTCAACGTTGTTACCGAGAGCGGCAGCGCCATGACCAAGGTGGTCAAGAAATAAACCTCCCCTTGCATGCCAAAAATCAAGCAAGCCCTTGCCCCGCAAGGGCTTGCTCTCTAAAAACCCTAAACCCTAAACCTTAAACCGCCAATGGGCAAAAACGTTCCCTTCAAGAAAAACATGATTCAGGGCGGCGCCATCATCCTGGCCGCCCTTGTGCTGGGCATCTGCATGATTTGCACCGTCCGCACCCTCAAATCCTACGACGACACCGTCAAGGTGCGCGGCCTCTGCGAGAAAGAGGTGCCGGCCGACCGCGTGGTGTGGCGCATCAGCTACAGTGAGAAGTCCAACTCGTTGGCCGACCTGCGCGGCACCCTCCGCCAAAACAACGAGGTGATAGTGAAGTTGCTGCGTGAGGCAGGCTTTGCCGAGGAAGAGGTCAAGGTGGGCACCGCCAACTACGACGACCGCTACACCTGGGCCAACAACACCTCGCAAATCACTTTCCGCTACCAGGCCAACCAGACCGTAACGGTCTTCACCAAGAACCTCGACTTGGTGCGCAAGCTGCAGCAGACGCTGGAGACCGACCTGGTGAACCAGAACATCCTGGCCAGCGGCTACGCTGACTACCAGTATCTGGGGCTCAACGATATCAAGCCCGCCATGATTGCCGAGAGCCTCGAGAACGCCCGCACCGCCGCCGACGAGTTCGCCAAGAACAGCCACTCCCGCATCGGCAAGATGCGCACCGCCTCGCAGGGCTACTTCGAGGTGGAAGACCTCGACGAGAACACCCCGCAGATCAAGAAAGTCCGCGTGGTTACCACTGTCGAGTACTACCTGAAATAATTTTTTAATATTTCCCTTGTAATAAATCGGGGCGGAATCCGTTATACAGGTATTCCACCCCGATTTTCATTCCCACGGGCCTCTGCCGGTAAAGGGTCGGCTGTAGGTCGGACGAAGAACAGACGAAGAACAGACGAAGAACGACCCTAGTATTCCCCTCCAATTCCCCTCCTGTACCCCTGGTGCCCCCATGCCGCGCGGCGTTTTTTTTCCATGGGGGATGTAATATTTGGGGGGCGCTGGACGTATATTGCATGTAACAAGCCCGGAAAACGCCCCGAATGACTGTCAGTGAATATAACCACACCGTGCACCAGTGCAGCGACGACCTCTACCGCTTCGCGCTGCGCTACAGCAACTTCTCGGCTGCCGCCGAGGATGCGGTGCAGGATGTATTCCTCGCCCTGTGGGAACACCGCCCCGAGGTGCGGGCCGAGGGTGCCAGGGGGTACCTACTGCGGCTGCTCTACCGCCGCCTGGTCGACCAGCACCGCCACGACGAGGTGGTGCGCCGCGCCGCCCTCGATGCCCCGGCCGAGGCTTACGCCCAGCACGAGAGCTTCGAGTTGCACGACGCCCTCTCAAAAGCCCTGGCCCAGCTGCCCGAGCAGCAGCGCGCCCTGGTGCTGCTGCGCGACCTCGAGGGCTACGACTACGCCGCCATGGCCACCTTCACCGGCCTCAGCGAGCAGCAGGTGGGCGTCTACCTCTTCCGCGCGCGTAAAACATTAAAGAAACTATTGGAGGATTACAGATGATTACGATGGATAACTATGAAGGCTGGCTGATGCGCTACGCCGACGATGCCCTCACCGCCGCCGAGCGGCAGCAGGTGGAGGCGTTCCTCGCCGAGCACCCCGGGTTGCGCGAGGAGATGGAGGCCGTGGCCTCGGTCAAGGTTACCCCGGTGGTGGCGTCGATGCCCGGCAAGGAACGCCTCCTGCACCGCCAGCCGATGGCGGTGTGGCACCGCGTGGCGGCCGCCGTGGCCTTGCTTGTCGTCGCCGGGATCACGCTCTTGGTGCTCCACCGCCCCGAGAAGGCTCCGCTGGTGGCGCAGCACACTGCCGCGCCGGTATCGCCTGCGCTGCTGGCTCGCCCGCAGGAGACGGCGGCTCCCGCCCAGCCTTCCACCCCCCAGCCCCCCGCCTGGAAAGCGGTCGCGCAGCAAGAAAAACTAGAATCTCTAGAGAAACTAGAAATTCTAGAATCTCTAGAAATTCTAGACGATCTAGACAATCTAGAGCCTCAGGAAGCCCCCTCGCTGCTGGCCACCCTGGATTCCCTGGAGGCTCCCACCCCCAATCTGCCTCGCGCCACCGCCACCCTCGGCATCGTCGTCGAGGATGCCCGCCTGGCCTCCAACCCCTGGCGCGAGCTGCTTGCCTTCAACAATTAGTGATAATCAAATGATATACGCCCTATGAAACGCAATCCCAAACCCCTCGTGGCAGCCCTGACGTTGATGGCCTCGCTCCTCGGCGTCGGCCTCGCCACGCAGGCCCAGCAGCTGCCCATCGCCCTGCGGCAAGACCTCGACTCGCCCGTCGGCCATGTCGCGGTGCTCGGCCTCCACGATGTCACCGTCATCCTCGACACGGCCGACTACCTTCAGGTCGTCACCTTCGGCACCGCCGACCAGGTGGACTCCCTGCGCCAGCCGCTCGACGTTATCAAGCTCTCCGGCGGCACCCTCGCCGTCCCGGCCGACTTCCCCTACACCAGCGGCATCAACATCCACACCACCGCCCGCCGCCTCCACCTCGAGGCCAAGGACGACGCCCAGCTCTGGCTCCTCTCCGCCAGCGGCCGCGCCGACGACACGCTGCGCCTCGAGTACCTCTGGCTCGACGCCAGCGGCCGCGCCATCATCCAGTCGCCCCGCGTCGTGGTGGCCGACCAGGCGGTGCTGGATGCCGACGACTTCGCCACCCTGCGCCTCGCCACCGTCGAGAGCCGCGACCTCACCCGCAAGATGCGTGCCGAAAGCCGCCTGCAACTGCTCAACAGCACCGAAGGCGACGAGCCATACCAACCATTTTCCCTCTTCCAAAGCCGCAAGATCTTCTATGGTATTTCCATCGGCGTGGGTGGGTGGTCGGACACTCCCTTCGGCGGCATGTCGGCCCCTATGGGCGACTACGCCATGAACGCCACCCTGGGCTTCTCCGATGTGCGCTTCGGCTGGAACCTTTTGCGCCGGCGCCACTGGGACTTCGGCCTGGGCCTGGCCGTTACCAACGGAGGCTACAGCTTCCCGCGCCTGATGGGCGTCAGCACCGACGATGCCACCGGTCTCTCCCACTTCGGCCCCGTCGCCGAGCCCGAGGAGTACCGCAAGCCCCGCTACGACGGGCAGGGGCGCGTGTGGAACAGCCGCCTGCTCAGTGGGTTCATCTCGGTGCCCCTCCGCGTGGAATGGCATCGCCGCCTCGACTATCGCGGTCTGCGCCTGAGCGTCGAGCTGCGGCCCGGCATCGACCTTACCCGTTTTATGCGTAGCCAATGCACCTGGACCAGCGGCGCCGAGGCCGAGGCCGGGCGCAGCGACCTGCTGACAGACACCCTCTCAAGCGCCTACAACCGCCTGCGCTGCGACCTGCGCTTCGACATCGGTTGTGGCCACTTCTCCTTCTTCGTCCAGGGAGCCCTCACCCCCCTCTTCCGCACTGCCCGCAAGGACGACGACACCCCCCAATTCGACACCCGCGTCTACCCCCTCACCATAGGTTTCAGCTTCAATTATTAACGCAATAGGAGACCCGCACCATGAAGAAGACAATGATTATATGCCTTGGCATTGTAATTTTCAATTTCCAATTTTCTGTTTTCAATTCCCTCCGCGCCCAGGGCTTTGACTGGCACCGCCTCAATGTTACCATCGACTACTCGACCCAGTCGCCCGCCTTCAATGCAGTCTCGTTACTGCAGGGGCGCTCGGGCCTCTTCGCCGGCCATCCTGCCAGCTCGCTCAATGTCGGCGTGGGCTACCGCCTGTGGGGCCACTTCGAGGCAGGCCTCTATGCCAACTATAGTGGAGCCAGCGCCACCAGCGGCACCGGCAATCGCGACCTCGGCAACGGACAGACGCTGCAGACAGTCTATTTCAAGGACGGGTCGGCTTTCGGCTGGGGCGCCCTGGTGCAGGTGCACCTCGTGCCCTACAAGTACCGCCATGAGATTGGCATCGACATGTCCGCCCGCTTGGGTTTTGATTTCTCCGGCCTCGAGGCCGACAACGCCTGGTTCGGCATCGGGTGGGACTACTGGATTTCCAAGCATGTCTCACTCTCGTGGAGTGCTGACCTTGGCAGCTTCCGCTACAGCCGCATGGAGAACGCCCTCAACGGCTCCAACATGTGGGGCGGACGCCTCGCAATGGGCGTCCGGGTGGAGTTGTAACGCACTGTGTTTTAGTACGAAGCGACATATATTTCCGTGTGTCGCTTTTTTTGTGTACTTTTGCATCGCGAATTCAGTCATTCACAGGGGTACTTGCACACCCCCTTTAACAAAACAAGAACCATGTCGGAAAAAGACACTGTCATCATCTATTCCGGTGGCCTTGACTCCACCGTACTCCTCCACGAAGAGCACAAGCGCATCGCCTTGGCTGTAACCTTTGACTATGGCAGCAACCATGCCCTGCGCGAAGTGGCTGCGGCACGTGCCGTCTGCCAGCGGCTGGGGGTGGAGCATCTGGTAATAGACCTGGCATTTATGAAACGCTATTTCAGCTCGTCGCTTCTCAGTGGCGGCGACGACATCCCCGAAGGCCGTTACGACGACGAGAACATGAAGAGCACGGTGGTGCCTTTCCGCAACGGCATCATGCTCAGCGTGGCCTGCGGGCTGGCCGAGAGCCGAGGGCTCACCCGTGTGCTCATCGCCAACCATGGCGGCGACCACGCCATCTATCCCGACTGCCGCCAGCCCTTCATCGAGGCCATGGACGCCGCCATGCAGGCTGGCACCTATATCGGCGTGCGTGTCGACGCCCCCTACACCCACCTCACCAAGACCGACCTTGTGCGCCGAGGTGCCGAGCTGGGGGTCGACTTCTCTATGACCTACTCCTGCTACAAGGGTGGCGAGCGCCACTGCGGCCGCTGCGGTACCTGCACCGAGCGCCGCGAAGCCTTCGCCCAGGCCGGCATCCCCGACCCCACCCTATACAGCGAATAATATGTATTGTCTTAACTCCTTACCTCCTGTCTCCTTAACTCCAAATAAAGATATGTACTACGTCAAGAAAACATTCGAAGTGGCCGGTGCCCATCGCTTGGAGCTGGACTATCCCAGCAAGTGCACCCAGCTGCACGGCCACAACTGGCAAATCACCATCTACTGCCGCGCCCGCGAACTGAACGAGCACGGTATGGTGGTCGACTTCTCCGATATCAAGCGCCGTGTCTCCGACCGCCTGGACCACCAGGTGGTCAACGACATCCTCGGCTGCAACCCCACGGCGGAGAACCTGGCCCGCTGGTGCTGCGAGCAGGTGCCCAACTGCTACCGCGTCGACGTGCAGGAAACCCAAGGCAATGTGGCCACCTACGAACTGGACGACTGATGCGTGTCAACGAGATATTCTACTCCCTGCAGGGGGAGGGTTACCACGCCGGCCGACCGGCCGTATTCGTCCGCTTCAGCGGCTGCAACCTGCAGTGCCCCTTCTGCGACACACAGCATGAGGCCGGCACTGAGATGAGCGAACAAGAGATAGTGGCAGCAGCCAAACTCCTCACTCCTCATTCCTCACTCCTCCCCCCCCTGCTGGTCATCACCGGCGGCGAGCCTGCCCTGCAGCTCACGGCCACGTTGGTGGCCCTGCTGCACCAGGAGGGTTTCCGCGTAGCCGTCGAGACCAATGGCACCCTGCCGCTGCCGCCCAATGTCGACTGGGTAACCCTCTCGCCCAAAAGCTTGTGGCTGGGTCCCGATGCTGCACTCGTGCTGCAGGTGGCCGACGAGCTGAAGGTGCTTTTCGACGGCCAGCATGCCCTTTCTGCCTACGACTATATCGAGGCCGCACACCGTTTTCTGCAGCCCATGGATACGGGCGATGCCGACCACAATGACGCCATCATGCGCCAGGCGGTGGACTACTGCCTCGAGCATCCGCAGTGGCGCCTCTCCCTTCAGATTCACAAGATATTAGACATCAAGTAGTATGGACAGAACACAAGACCATTTGCAGGCCCTCGGACAGAAGGCCGCCATCCCCACCACCTACGCCCCCGAGGTACTCGAGGCGTTCGACAACCAGCACCCCGGGCGCGACTACTGGGTGGAGTTCCTCTGCCCCGAGTTCACCTCGCTCTGCCCCATCACAGGGCAGCCCGACTTCGCCGAGATACGCATCATGTACATCCCCGACCGCCGCATGGTGGAGAGCAAGAGCCTCAAGCTCTACCTCTTCTCCTTCCGTAACCACGGCGACTTCCACGAGGACTGTGTCAACATCATTATGAATGACCTGATAAAGTTGATGAATCCCCGATATATCGAGGTTACCGGCATCTTTGTGCCCCGTGGCGGCATCGCCATTCACCCCTACGCCAACTACGGCCGCCCCGGCACCAAATATGAGTCCCTAGCCGAGCAGCGCCTGGCTTCCTACAAGCGTTAGGGCGTAAATAATGAATCGCGCGCGAGGCGGAAAATCACCAGCATTGGTGAGGTTCCGTCTCGTTTTGTGTATGTATTTTTGCAGTGTCATCAAATGTAGTAATACTAACTAAAAACTGTAAAAATCAACACATTATGAAGAATCTATCCCTGTCGGCGACCCTTGTTTTCCTGTTTGTTGCCTTTTTCTCGTGCTTCCACATACCTGCCGCTGCGCAGTCCTCGAAGTCCGATGCCATGGTTTTCGGCCATGTGGTAGACCGCGCCACGGGTGCCCACCTGCCCTTCGCCAACCTGGTGCTCTACCGTGAGAATGCCCAGGGGCTACGCACTCAGGTGATGGGTACCGCCACCGATGAGACAGGCCATTACTACCTCCACAATGTCCCCGAGGGTGAGTATGTGCTAGCGGTGTCGATGGTGGGCTACAAGAAACTCGAACACCGCGTCTCGGCCCGTAGCAACCGCAGCCAGGAGGTGAACTTCGACATCGAGGCCAACGCCACACGCCTCAACGACGTGCTCATCTCGGCCAACCGCTACGACACCGACCGCCAGACCAGCGCCACCGTGGTCGGTGTGCTCACGCCGGCGGCCATGGAGGATGTCGGCGCAGTGAACCTGGCCGAGGGCCTGGTCTTCCAACCCGGCCTGCGTGTGGAAAACACCTGTCAGAACTGCGGTGTCAACTCGGTGCGCATTAATGGACTGGATGGCAAGTACTCGCAGGTACTCATCGATGGTCGTCCGGTGTTCAGCTCGCTGGCTGGTGTCTATGGGTTGGAGCAGGTGCCGGCCTCGATGATTGACCGCGTGGAGGTCATCCGTGGCGGCGGCTCGTCGCTCTTCGGTGCCAACGCCATCGGCGGCGTTATTAACGTCATCACTCGCGAGCCGCTCTACAATTCGCTCGACATTGCGCACACCGTCAGCAACCTCGAGGGCAAGGCGTGGGACAATGTCTCGTCGCTCAACGCCGCCTTCGTGTCGCCGGACCGCCGCGCTGGCGCCTATGTCTTCGGCTCGCACCGCGCCCGTCAGGGCTTCGACCACGACGGCGACGGCTTCACAGAGCTGGGCTGTCTGCGCAGCAGCTCGCTGGGCTTCCGCTCGTTCTACCGCGTAAGCGACCGCTCGAAGCTTACCCTCGAGTACCACAATACCTACGAGTTCCGCCGCGGCGGCGACAGCATCGATCTCCAGCCCCACCAGGCCCTGGTGGCCGAGCAGGCCGAGCACCATATCAACGGCGGCAGCCTCAGCTTCGACCTTGCCTCGGCCGACCAGCGCGCCCGCCTCTCGCTCTTCTCCTCCCTCCAGCATATCGACCGCAACACTTACTACGGCACCGGGCGCGACCTCAACGCCTACGGCACCTCCACCGACCTCACCTCGGTCTCCGGTGCCCAGTTCAACTACGATTTCGAGAAACTCCTCTTCATGCCTGCCAACCTCGTGGCCGGCGTGGAATACTCACGCAATGTGCTGGAGGACATTCAGTTGGCTTACCACCGCGAGCTCAACCAGGACATTGCTATCGCCAGTGCCTTCGTGCAGAACGAGTGGAAGACCGATGCCCTCGGCATCCTGATGGGCGTGCGTGCCGACAAGCACAACCTGATGGAGAATGTGGTCATCAGTCCGCGCGCCACGCTGCGCTACAACGTGCACGGCGGCTTCGTCTTCCGCGGCAGCTACTCCACCGGCTTCCGTGCCCCGCAGGCGTTCGACGAAGACCTCCACATCATGGCCGTCGGCGGAGATGTGGCCATCATTTCGCTCGACCCCGGCCTGCGGCCCGAGTACTCCACCAGTGCCAGCGCTTCGGTCGGCTGGGGGCGCACCCTCGGTGCATGCACCCTCGACCTCCTGCTCGAGGGATTCTATACGCGTCTGGACGATGTCTTCATCCTCCGCGAGGATGGCCGCGATGCCGCCGGCAACCTCTTGATGGTGCGCACCAACGGCAGCGGCGCCTTTGTGGCAGGTGCCAACCTCGAGGCATCGGCCACATGGCCCAACAGCCTCAACCTGCAGGCAGGTTTCACCGCCCAGCGCAGCCGCTACCTCGAGCCCGAGCAGTGGAGCGAGGACGCCTCCATCGAGCCCCAGAAGCGCATGTTCCGCACGCCCGACTTTTACGGCTACCTCACCGCCGGCTACAATATCACCGCTGCCTTCAAGGCCGCTCTCTCGGGTACCTACACGGGGCCCATGCTGGTACAGCACCTGGCCGGCTACGTCGAGAGCGACCGCGAGGTGGTAACTCCCTCGTTCTTCGACCTCAACCTCAAGTTCAGCTACGACTTCCGCCTTGCCGCCTCGAGCACTTTGCAGCTCCACGGCGGTGTGCAGAACATCTTCAACGCTTACCAGCGCGACTTCGACCAGGGACCCGACCGCGACGCCGGCTACATCTACGGCCCCAATCGCCCCCGCACCGTCTTCCTCGGCCTCAAGCTCTCCATCTAGACTTTCTGCCACTGACTACGAAATCTCGGTTGTCCACCTAGGTGGACAACCGAGATTGGGGTAGGACAAAGTGCCTTTGTCCATCAATACTCCAAATGTGGTACGTTGTTATGGGAGGTTCTCGCTCGAATGACTGACGACCTTCCCGTCTTTCACTACAATCACTATCTTTGTCATTTTCCCCGAGAGTAATTCGAAGTACGACTCATAGGTTCCGTCTGGGATTTCGTCGTACTCTTCTTTTCCGCTACTTCTCGCCGACTTTGAACCATTAAGACGATAGAAGGTGATTTTGACCGTTTCTTCGTCCAAGCGAACAGTGTTGTATAACGACCAACCTTCAGTCATGCGTTGCGAGATTAAAGAACGCCCATTCAAAATGGAAGTTGTGTCAACGCGGAATGTAGTGTCGTTGGTGGGTTTGTCTTTCGTGCCATTGGCGGTGCTGTTGGCGGAGGCATTCAATGCCATCAACGCCAGGGATATCCATAACAAGAGCTTTTTCATAATGACTTTTTTTTATTCTTCATTATACCAGCAGTCCCCATCCTCGTTATAATCGCATCCCACTACATAATAATAGTACATCGGCTTTCCCCCATCGTTCCAGCCGTGAGTCCTCACGGGAACAACCGCGACACAAGGATAACGTTCTATCAGGCACATGTCCGTAAATATATCATAAGCGCTAATGGGGTCATACTTAGGTCCTCTCCAATCTGCATTATCTGGAGGATTTGCCATTACGCCGTTTTCATCTTTTGCTGTAAAATCTACAACCATTCCTTGTTTCACTACAAGTGTGTAATAGAGAGTGGTAGATTCTCGTTTGAATTCACCCGTGTAAATTCCATCCTCAATAGTCGCTTTTGAATCCATGCTGTTCACTTGCGGGGTTCTGCTTTTTTCAGAAGAATCGCTTTTTTCGCATGCGACAATTATCATCGTACAAATTGCGATAATGAATGCACTAAAAAGTGCTTGTTTCCTAATGTTCATTTGTCTTTTATTTTTTGTTTTAAATTTTAAAATAGGACAAATTGATTCCCTAATAAATCCATTGGGTCTTTTGTTGGTCGGGTGGTTCGACGTCTAAACCAAGTGCAAAGATACGAACATTTTTTCAATCTACAAAATAAATTTTATTGTTTTTTTTTGTTTTACACTGATTATCAGCAATATATTATTCGTATAAAAGTATTGTAGCGATGTTAATGGGTTGTTTTTTTCTCTTTTAATGAGTTTTTTTTATCCTTTGAATCTAGAAGGGTCGGGGGCATAGGTACCATAACGTACCAAATCCTACCAAGGCCTATGTATTCCCCTAGAGAGTCCCTACCGGTTCCCTAGTTGACCTGTCGGATTTTGCCGTCGCTTCCGCGGCGGTATTCGGTGAAGTGGTTTCTGACGCGCTCCAAAAATGGAGAGAGGGCGTGGGACGAGCGGCCGAAATACTCGTCCATGGTGATACACAGCCGCTTGCGCGAGCGAGAGAGGGCTACGAACATCCGCCGCGCGTCCTCCTGTATCTGCTTCTCGGTCCAGCTGCGCTGGCCCGGGTAGTTGCCGTCGATGCCGCGGTAGACAATCACCGTGTCGAATTCCAACCCCTTGGCTTTGTGGACGGTGGAGATGATGTAGCGCTCCTGCAGCGAGCTGCCACAGAGGTCGGCCTCCTTCAGGGTGCAGAGGTCGGTTACGTAGCGTTCCAGCTGGCGTCGCAGGGTGGGGTATAGGTCGGTGCGGACCAGTTCCTCGCGCAGGTAGTGGGTCAGGTGGTGCCATTTCTCCACAGGCTCGATGCGTCCCAGAGCCAGCCACCGCCCGTAGGCGGCCTCCAGTGCCTCCACGATGCCCGCCTGCCGCGGTGCCTCGAGGTAGATGTCGGCGTAGCGTTCGCGGAACCGTTCCACCTGCCGCTGGTGTTCCTGCAGGAAGAGGCGCTGGTCGCCCGTCATCTGCATGGCGCAGCGGTGGCAGAAGACGAGCAGCTCCTTGGTGGCCCGTATGTCGTCGTCGGCGCGGTGGCTGTTCTCGCCCTCGAGGTGCAGCACCTCCAGCAGGTGGGCCAGCTTGTAGTTGCGCAGGCGCGGCCGCACGAGGCGTATGTATTTCAGCGTGTCGAAGTAACGCGGGCAGGCCTCCTCCAGGTGGATGTCCGGGCAGCTGCGCTCCAGGTTGCGTTTCAGTATCTGGTAGTCGTACTCTACGTTGTGCCCCACCAGCACCTTGCCGTGGCAGTAGTCCATGAAGCGCCGCAGCCCCACGGCCCGTGGGTGGCGCTTGCCGCTGCGGTATACCTCGAGCATGGGGTTGGGGTGTCCGCCCACGGTCTCGGGCAGCTCGCGGTCGGTCTCCAGCAGGATGTCGAACGGCTGCCCCACCACCCGGCCCTGCCGCACGCGGATGGCGGCAATCTGGATGATGTCGTCGCTGTCGGTGTCGAGGCCGGTGGTCTCGGTGTCGAAGATGACGAGTTCCTCGGTGTCGTAGGCGTTGACGAATTCCTGCAGGTAGGAGCTGCCGGGGTGCTTTACGAAGTCGCTCGGCAGCAGGGCCACACGCCGCAGGTCGCGCATCAGGTCGCGCGCCGCGGTGTAGGTTGGCGCCACGCCCAGTCCCCACAGCAGGCGTGCCCAGGCGATGAACACGTTCTCGTCGCACACCACCGTCAGGTGGGCCAGCAGCAGCCTTACCGACGGCAGCGAGAAGAGGTCGGTACCGCTGATTTTGAAGTGGTTCACCCCCATGCCGCTCATCATCTCGCCTAGCTCGTCGGCCTCGCGGTTGGTGCTCACCAGCAGGGCCACGCGCCCCTCGGGGTCGAGGTCGCCGTAGCGCTTGGCGAAGCGCGCCGTGTAGTAGCTCTGCAGCTGGGCGTCCACCACGTTCAGCAGGCACAGGTCTTGGGAGTTATGAGTTATGAGTTCAGAGTTATGGGTTAAGGGTTCTGCGTCAGGGGTGGTGGGCAGCATCTCGCGCGCAATGCCCAGGTTGCGCACCGCGAAGTCGTTCTGGAGGTCCAGCAAGTACTTGGGTGAGCGGTAGTTGGTGTGCAGGTGGTGTATGTTTCCTCGGCAGCGCCGCTTCAGTGCCTCGAGGGTCTCCAGTTTGGCGCCGATGAACGAGAAGATGGCCTGCTGCTCGTCGCCTAGGTACACCACCGTGGCATCCTCCGCCGCCAGCAGATCTATCAGTGCGAACTGCAGCGCGTTGAGGTCCTGCACCTCGTCCACCTCTATCCAGCGGTATTTGTGCAGTGAAGAAGGCGGTGTGAGGAATGAGGAGTTGTTGCGCAAAGCTGGTTCCTCACTCCTCGCTCCTCCTTCCTCATTCAGGTACCGATAGGCCCGCACCAGCAGGTCGTCGTAGTCTAGCAGGTCGTTCTCCTCCTTGTATCGCTCGTAGGCTTTGGCCAGCAGCATCATGTTGGCCGCTGGCAGCTCGCGCAGGGTGGAGTAGCGCTGTGTGAGGCCCTCGATGTCGCTGTAGATGGCGGCCAGGTTCGCCTCGTCGAAGGGGCGCCCCAACACGTCGCACAGCTTGCCCAGCGCCGCCGCGCGGAACAGGTCGCCGTGTAGCACCAGCTCGCCGCGCATCCCCAGCACCATCTGCTGCAGCCCGTGCTGGAACCGCATCAGCTCCGTGGTGCGGCTGGTGGTGTTCAGCCGCTTGCACAGCTCCTCCTGGATGATGCTCTCCACGTCGCCCTCGTCGATGATGGCCGTGTTGTGGTTCACAAGCCCCTGGTTGAACAGCAGTTGCGAGCAGAAGCGGTGTATGTTGCCCACATAAAGGTCGTCCGGCACGGGGTTTCCCGTGCGGTCGGCGATGCGTTGTGCCATGCCCTTGGCGGCGCGGTTGGTGAAAGTGAGGCACAGCATGTCGCTATACGCCACACCGTTGGCGTGCGCGTGCACCACCCGCTCGGTCAGGATGTCCGTCTTGCCGCACCCCGGCGGCGCCAGCACCACGTGCCGCCCGCCGCTGATCTCGATGGCTTCCCGCTGCCAGGGGTCGAATGTACGGTTCATCTGCTAGGGTGTTCTTGGCCAGGTGTTTGTTTTTTTATGGAGGCGGAGGCATCCCGCCCGGGGGCGATAGATGCGTTCCGCCAATGGGGATGGGTTAGAATTTGACGATATCAATCAGGCGCACTCCGTCGAGCCACACGGCGATGCAGCCCACGGCACCGAGGTCGCCCGCTTCGCTCCAGTCGGCGATGGGCTGCAGCGTGCGCGCGTCCACCACCTCGAAGTACTCCGGCTCGAAGCGCAAGCCGTTGGGCTGGGGATTGATTTCGTGGAAGGTGGCCAGTGTGTCGAGTACCCACTCCTTCACATCGTCCACCTCCTCGTACTCCGCCATCTCGGCCGCCTGCTCCAGCGTGGCGTTGATAACCGGTGCGATGGCGCGCGCCTCGGGCGAGAGGCGCATGTTGCGGCTGCTGAGGGCCAGGCCGTCGTCGGCCCTCACGATGGGGCAGGGAACCAGCTCGATGGGGTACTTTATCTGCTCCAGCAGGGCGCGTATGACGGCTATTTGCTGGTAGTCCTTCTCGCCGAAGTAGGCGCGGGTGGGCTGGCTGAGGTCGAACAGGCGGCGCACCACCACGGCCACCCCGTTGAAGTGTCCAGGGCGGCGCGGCCCCTCCATCACCTCCTCCACGGGGCCGAAGCTGTACTGCTCCTTGGGCTCGCCGTCGGGGTACATCTCCTCCACTGTCGGTGCGAAGGCCACCACTTTGGCCTCGGCCCCTTCAAGGGTGCCGATGAGGCGCAGGTCGGCCTCCAGCGTGCGGGGATATTTCTCAAGGTCCTCCTTGTTGTTGAACTGTATGGGGTTGACAAAGAGGGATACTACTACCATGTCGTTCTCGCCGATGGCGCGCTCGATGAGCGAGAGGTGCCCCTCGTGCAGGGCGCCCATGGTGGGCACCAGTCCGATGGTGAGACCCTTTTCGCGGGCCTCCCGCACAGCCTGCTGTAGGCCGGCGGCTTGGGTTATCTGTTTCATTTTGTTCAATCTTTGATTTCTTCGTATGGGGTGAAGCCCTCGTCGTCGGTGTCGGCCTCGGGGGGCTGTCGGTTGCCCTTGAACTGGCTGCGGTTGATGTAGCGGTTGGGCCACTCCAGCAGGTAGTTCACCGCCGTCAGCACCAGGCTGAACAGCAGCGCTGACCAGAAGCTGTCCACATGGAACCCGCTCACCAGCCCTGAGGCCAATAGGATAATTACCGCGTTGATTACAAACAGGAACAGCCCCAGCGTTACGGCGGTTACCGGCAGGGTGATGACGATAAGCACCGGCCGCAGCAGGTTGTTCAGCAGCGATATGACCACCGCCGTCAGGAATACCGACCAGACCGACTCCACATGTATGCCCGGCAGCAGCCAGGCTCCCACGATGACCGCTATCGAAAGCAGCAGCAGGCGCATCAGGCATCCGCTGCGCTGGGTGTAGAAACTCTCGCTCATAGCTCGACCCATCCTTTCCCCTGTCGTACCAGTTCGATACCGTCGGAGCAATCAATCACCGTCGATGCCTCGATGTCGGCCACTCCACCGTCAACCACCACGTCCACGCGTGTGCCGAAGCGGTCGTGGATAAGCTCGGGGTCGGTGTAGTTCTCCGGCTCGTCCTCCTCGCCCAGCGGGCGCACGGAGGTGCAGATAAGCGGCGTGCCCACCTCCTCGATGACGGCGCGCGTGATGTCGTTCTCCGGCACACGGATGCCGATGGTGTGGTTGGCGTTCTGGAAATTGCGCGGCACGCTGCCCGCGGCCTCCATGATGAACGTGAAGGGGCCGGGTAGGCACTGCTTCAGCAGGGCGAAGGTGTCTCGGTCCACCGAGCGGTAGTACTCCGATGCCTGACTTAACGAGGCGCACAGCATCGAATACTTGGCCTGCTTCAACTTGAAGCCCTTGAGCTGGGCTATGCTCTCGGCCGCCCGCTTGCTTTCCATCGAACAGGCGAAGCAATAGAGTGTGTCGGTGGGCAGAATGGCGACACCCCCATTGCGCAGCATGTCGGCCACACGCCTGACATCGCGCACGTTGGGGTTGCCGTTGTAGAGTTTCAATATCATTATTTGAGATTAATTTCGGGCTGTAGGTTAGTATTCGGCGAAGGTTAGTCGGCTATGGCAAAGGCTACGTCCATCATCTTGGTGAAGGTGTTCTGGCGTTGCTCGGCGGTGGTGGCCTCGCCGGTCAGGATATGGTCGGAGACGGTGCAGATGCCGAGGGCCTTTCTGCCGCTGCGGGCGGCGTTCATATAGAGCATGGCTATCTCCATCTCGACGGCCAGCACGCCCATGTGCTGCCAGCGCTCGTTGTGGGGGTTCTCGGTGTAGAATGTGTCGGAGGAGAGGACGTTGCCCACGCGGTGGCGGTAGCCCATGCGCTCGCAGGCTTCGACGGCGCGCCGCGCCAGCGCGAAGTCGGCGATGGGAGCGTATGTGCCCGGCAGCTCATACTGGGCGGCGTAGTTGGAGTTGGTGCAGGCGCCGGTGGCAATGACCAGGTCGCCCACATGGAGGTCCTCCTGGATGGAGCCTGCCGATCCCACGCGTATGATGGTCTGCACGTTGTAGAAGTTGTACAGCTCGTAGGTGTATATGCCTATCGACGGGCCGCCCATGCCGTGGCCCATCACACTGATGCGTTTGCCGCGGTAGGTGCCGGTGTAGCCCAGCATGCCGCGCACCTGGTTGAAGAGCACGGGATTGTCGAGGTAGGTCTCGGCCATGAATTTGACGCGCAGCGGGTCGCCGGCCATGAGTACGGTTTCGGCTATCTCGCCGAGTTTTGCGCTGTTATGGGGGGTAGGGGTCATAGGGGGTATAGGTTAAAGGTTATAGTTAAAGGTTTGGATTAATCTTTGCGGACGGGTTCGGAGGTGAGTCCGACGCCGAGTTTCTTGAATATCTTGCGGTCTACCTCGCTGGTCATCACCGTGGTGTGCATTTGGCACCCGTCGAGCATGGGGAGGCAGTCGAGGGCGCGGCGGCAGTTGTCGTCCAGCAGGCTGAGGATGGAGAGGGTTACCAGCACCTCGTCTGTGTGCAGGCGCGGGTTGCTGCCATGCAGCATGTTGACCTTGGTGTGCTGGATGGGCTCTATCATCTTCTGCGAGATGAGCTTGACGCTGTGGTCAATGCCGGCCAGGTGTTTGAGTGCGTTGAGCAGCAGTGCTGCGCAGGCACCGAGCAGGTCGCCGCTGTGAGCGGTGATGATGGTACCGTCGGAGAGTTCGATGGCGGCGGAGGGGGCGCCTTCTTTGTCGCGGCGCTCCTTGGCGGCCACGGTGGCGCGACGGTCGTCGGTCGATATCTTGGCCTGCTTCATGAGCAGGGCTATCTTGTTGATTTCAGCCTCGTTGGGCTTCCCTTCGGCATAGGCGCACAGGGCGGCATAGTAGCGGCGGATGATTTCATCCTTCGATGCCTGGCAGCAGACCTCGTCGTCGCAGATGCAGAAACCGGCCATGTTGACCCCCATGTCGGTGGGCGACTTGTAGGGATTTTCTCCATAGATACCGTCGAAGATGGCATTCAAGACGGGGAATATCTCTATGTCGCGGTTGTAGTTGACGGCGGTCTCGCCGTAGGCTTCCAGGTGGAAGGGGTCAATCATGTTCACATCGTTGAGGTCGGCGGTGGCGGCCTCGTAGGCGATGTTGACGGGGTGTTTCAGCGGTATGCTCCAGATGGGGAAGGTCTCGAACTTGGCGTAGCCGGCCTTGATGCCGCGCTTGTTCTCCTGGTAGAGCTGGCTGAGGCATACGGCCATTTTGCCGCTGCCGGGCCCCGGGGCGGTAACGACCACCAGCGGGCGCGTGGTCTCGACGTAGTCGTTCTTGCCGAAGCCCTCGTCCGAGTCGATGAGCTCCACGTTGGTGGGATACCCCTCAATAATATAATGGTAGTATGCCTTGATGCCGAGGCGGTGGAGGCGCTCGTGGTAGGCCGTAGCGCTGGCCTGGCCGCTGTAATGGGTGATGACCACACCGCTCACCATAAAGCCGCGCTCCATAAAAGCGTCGCGCAGGCGCAGCACGTCCTCGTCGTAGGTGATGCCGAGGTCGCCGCGCTTCTTGTTCTTCTCAATGTCTACGGCGCTGATCACGATGACTATCTCGGCATCGTCCTTCAGTTGGGTGAGCATCTTCAGCTTGCTGTCGGGCTCGAAGCCGGGCAGCACGCGGCTGGCGTGGTAGTCGTCGAACAGTTTACCGCCAAATTCAAGATAAAGCTTATTGCCGAACTTGCTGATGCGCTCTTTGATGTGTTCGGATTGTATCCGCAGATACTTCTCGTTGTCAAAACCTTGTTTCATAAATACACATTTTTCTGGCCAAATCGCTTGTTGTTCAACCAGTTGTTGATAATATAATGATGTCTTGTTTCACGGCAAAGGTAAGATTTTTTTTCCGATGTGCAGAAAAAAAGTTCGCCCTGTGGGAAAAAAGTCGTACTTTTGCAACTGCAAAACAGAGAATGCGATGTACGATGTTAAAATTACAGTTATGCGCAAGTCGGACTACAAGGACCTGCAGGCGGAATTCGAAAACCCGATAGCACATGCCTGCGATGTGGTTGTTGGGCAGGAGTGGGTGAGCCGTGGCGGCGCGATGCCCGAAGGGATGTGCGACAGCGCATGGGAGAGCATGCGCTGGTTTGTCGAGGAGCTGGCGGCCGGCCGCGGCAACTTCTTCGACGGCTGGATGCAGAACCCCCACTCGGCCATGATCAGCTGCAACGACGGCTTTCGACCCGTCAGCTTCCTCCTCGAGCGCGTGGAGTGATATTTTTTTTGTTGCCGATTGCAAAAAAAGTTGTACTTTTGCAGCGCTATATTTCATTGCACAAAAACAAAAAAACATACTTATGTCAAAGAATAACAAGCTTGTTTCCAAAAGTGGCTATCAGTGGAAGTTCAGCATGGTCGGCGGTGTGGCACGCGTCAACATCGAGACCGCTGCCGACATAGCCCACCTCCACGAGCTGGACCAGAAGCTCTGGACCGTCCTCAGCTGCCCCGTCAAAGGGCTCGAGTTCGACGAGAAGACCCTCGCCATGCTCGACTCCGACAAGGACGGCCGCATCCGCGTCAACGAAATCATCGCCGCCGCCGAGTGGCTCAAGAAGGTGCTCCGCGACCTCAACTACCTCCTCCAGGGCCGCGACCACATCGCTTTCGCCGACATCCAGCCCGACACCGACGAGGGCAAGCAGGTGCTCGACTCCGCACGCCTCATCCTCAAGGCTTTGGGCCTGGAGAAGGAGGACATCTCGCTCGCCGAGGTGGTGGAATACATGGCCATCTTCGAAGAGAAATGCCGCGCCGAGTACACGGCCCAGAATGCCGAGCCCTTCGAGCCACCCTTCGGCGACAAGAGCGACGACGCCGAGGCCGCCGTGAACGCCGTCCGCGCCAAGGTGGCCGACTATTTCATGCGCTGCAAGCTCGTCCAGTTCGACGCCGACGCCGCCCAGGCGCTCGACGTGCAGGTGGAGCGCATCGCCGCCATCAGCGCCAACAACCTCAGCGACAACATCGAAGAGATTTCCACCTACCCCCTGGCGCGCCCCAACAAGGAGGCCCTCCTGCCCCTCGTGGACGGGCTCAACCCCGCTTGGAAAGCCGCCGTCGCCTCGGTCAAGGAGCTCGCCGCCCTCGAGGGCGACAGCATCAACGAGGACGACTGGAACGCCCTCGTCTCCAAGGTCGACGCCTACACCGCCTGGAAGGCCGCCGGCGAGACCGCCATGAACGAGGCCATCGCCGCCCGCCTGGAGGAGCACAGCGCCGCCTTCGCACCCGTGGAGAAACTGCTGCGACTCTGCCGCGACTACTTCACGCTGCTCCACAACTACGTGGTCTTCAAAGATTTCTATAATCGCGCCGTCGGCTCCGAGGCCGTCTTCCAAGCTGGCAAACTCTATATCGACCAGCGCTGCTGCGAGCTCTGCGTCAAAGTGGCCGACATGGGCAAGCAGCTCGCTTCGGCCGGCCTGAGTGGCATGTATATCCTCTACTGCCACTGCGTCTCCAAAGCCGGTCTGGGCGAGATGGACATCGCCGCCGTTGTCACCGCCGGCGACATCCGCAACTTCCGCGAGGGCAAGAACGGCGTCTTCTACGACCGCCACGGCCAGGACTGGGACGCCACCGTCACCAAAATCATCGACAACCCCATCTCCGTCGGACAGGCCTTCTGGAGCCCCTACCGCAAGTTCGGCAACTGGGTGACCGACAAAATCAACAAGAGCGCCGAGGAGAAGGAGAGCAAGCAGTTCGACAACATGACCGCCAAGGCCGACACCGCCTCGACCGACCTCGCCGCCAAGGCCGCCGACGGCAAGCCCGCCGACCCCGCCGCCGCCCCCAAGCCCGCCTTCGACATCGCCAAGTTCGCCGGTATCTTCGCCGCCATCGGCCTCGCCGTCGGCGCCGTCGGCATGGCGCTGGCCGCCGTGGCCAAGTTCCTCGTCTCGGCATGGTACAACCCGCTGATTGCCATCGCTTTGGTGGTCATCGTCATCAGCGGTCCCTCCATGCTCCTGGCTTGGCTCAAGCTCCGCAAGCGCAACCTTGGCCCCGTGCTCAACGCCAACGGCTGGGCCATCAACTCGATGGTCAAGGTGAACACCACCTTCGGCGCGCTGCTCACCTCGGTGGCCAAATATCCCAAGGCTGTGGGCAAGGACCCGCTGGCCGACAAGAAGATGGCCTGGTGGAAGAAGTGCCTGCTGTGGCTCATCGTGCTGGCTGCCATCGCCTTGGCCGTCTTCAAGCTGACGCAGCACCGCTGGCCCTGGCAGCCTGAGCCCGTGGCTGTCGAGGCCGTCGAGGCTCCCGCCCCTGCCGAGGAGCCGGCCCCCGTGGCCGAGGAGGCAGCCCCTGCCGAGGAAGTTGCCGCTGCCGAAACACCTGCTACATGAATTACCTTGGTAGGGACACGGCGCGCCGTGTCCGCAAGCGCCTCTGCGGATGCCGGCGGACATGGCACGCCATGTCCCTACTGCTGATGCTTATGCCTTTGTCTGTCCAATCACAATCTCCGTCCATTTTCACCGCCGCCTGGTGGAACGTGGAGAACCTCTTCGACACACGCGACGACCCCCACACGGCCGACGACGACTTCACGCCCCGCGGCGACTACCATTGGACCCGCCGCAAGCTGAACGACAAAATCCAAGGGCTCTACAAAACCCTGCTGCAGATGGAGTTGCCCGACGTGGTGGGGCTGGCCGAGGTGGAGAACGCGTGGGTGCTCAAGGAACTCTGCAACGCCACGCCCCTGCGCCAGTTCGGCTACCGCTACGTGCACTACGACTCGCCCGACCGCCGCGGCATCGACGTCGCGCTGCTCTACCGCCGCGACCGTTTCCGCGTCTTTTTCAGCAAGCCGATACGTGTATCCGACTCCACCACAGGCTTCTACACGCGCGACATACTGCAGGTGGAGGGCACCACGCCCGAGGGCGACACGGTGGTGCTCTTCCTCAACCACTGGCCCTCCAAGCGCGGTGGGGAAGAGGCCGACCGGCACCGCCTGCGCATCGCCCAGAAGCTTCGCAGCCAGATGCTGCGGCTGCACAAGCGCTACCCCCAGGCCGCCGTCATCGCCATGGGCGACATGAACTCCACCGCCGACGAGCCCGCCATCGCCCACGGCATGGGCTTCCGTGGCGATACCGTCAGCCCCGACGGCATCCGCAACCTCGACTACCGCCTGCCCGACGACTGGGGCAGCCACAAGTTCCAGGGCGAGTGGCGCTACATCGACGCCGTCTTTTTCCTCTCCGACGACAGTTGGAATGTGCGCAAACTCAAGCTGATACGCTTCGGCCACCTGCTCACCCCCGAAGAGCGCCGCCCCGGCGTCCGACCCCTCCGCACCAACCAGGGGCCCCGCTACGAAGGCGGCCTCAGCGACCACCTGCCCCTGCTGCTGAAGATTTCCAAAAATGTAAACTAATCACCTATGCAAAAGATATTCAGACTATTGGCTTTGACAACCCTACTGAGCGTGGGACTTTTCTCCTGCGAAAGAGACGACGACGGCAGTGTGGACGGATGGGTCGACCTCGGCCTGCCCAGCGGCCTGCTGTGGGCCAACTGCAACCTGGGTGCCGACAGCCCCGAGGAGTACGGAAATTACTACGCCTGGGGCGAAATCGCACCCAAGGAAAACTACAGCCAGAGGGCCTATGTGCATAGTTACGGTGAGGCTCATGGATATACAAAATACTGCTACTCGGCCTCCCATGGCTATGATGGGTTCACCGACACCCTGACCCTCCTCACGCCCTCGGACGATGCCGCCACGATGCTCCTCGGCGACGGCGCACGCATGCCCACCAAGGAGGAATGGGAGGAACTGCTCAACGAATGCGACTCAAGATGGGACACGCAGAACGGCGTGAAGGGTCGCCGATTCACCGGCCCCAACGGCAACCGTCTCTTCCTGCCCGCCGCCGGCGAGCGGTGGGACGACACCCTCACCTATCGGAACAGCGTCGGCCGCTACTGGTCCGCCTCGCTCTGGATGGATTACCCCAATCGTGCCTGGGCACTCGATTTTGATTTCCTCAGCCGGCACATGTACTACTACCCGCGCGAGATCGGCCTCTCCGTCCGTGCCGTCCGCGAGGCGCGTTAGTTCCGCCAGCCGCCCATAGACCGTCGCCGAAACCTCGCCCCCCTTCCCCTCGGCGAAGGCCCACAGGTGCAGCTCATTCCCCACAAAGTTCTGTGGCAGAAGCGCCTGCAGCCCGTGCCGTCCGCGCTCGCCCTCCAGGGCGATGCCCGTCATGGCCGCCGGGCAGTAGACATAGATGTGTATCCGGTCCGCCAGCCGCCCGCCCCCGGCGCTCCACCGCACCGCGAGCACACCGCCCTCGTCCACAGCATATTGCAGCGCCGCAGGCGCAGCCAGCGAGCCCCGCGAGAACTGCAGGCTGCGATAGTCAATGGCTCTAGAATTTCTAGATTCTCTAGATTCTCTAGATTCTCTAGAATTTCTAGAATTTCTAGTATTTCTAGTATTTCTAGATTCTCTAGGAAAACACTCCTTGTTGATTTTCAAGAAAGCATTCCCCTCGGTAATCTGCCAGTCGGCAGCCACCTGTCGCAGCCCCACGCGCAGCACCGGCGTGGCCGGCGAGGCGAACTGGATCATCGCCTTGAAACGGCTCCGCTGCTCCAGCTGCGCCGCTGATTTCCTGTCCTTTATATGCGGCTGATAGGCACGCACGAACCAGGCCCCGCGCCGGTAGTAACCCACCACGGTGCCCACGCGGCCACTGAAGCCGCCCAGTATGCCCATATCCAACTTCGCCATCTTAACTGCTTATTTTTTCTGTCGGCGAATTATGCGAATTTTACGAATTTTTGATTTACAGCGAGTTAAATTAATTCGCATAATTCGTAAAATTCGCCGACCTGCTTATTTTTTTTCTGTCGGCGAATTTAACGAATTATGCGAATTTTCCTGATTTACTGCGCAGTATATTAATTCGTTTAATTCGCATAATTCGCCGACCAAAAAAAAAAGGAAATTCGCCGACCAAAAAGAAGAACGCCGACCTCGGAAGAATATTGCACGACTCCCCCAAGAGAGTACGAAGAGAGGCAAAACCTATAGCCTTCCGTCCGTTGAGAATCAGCCGTTTGTGTGGCTGGATTTTTTCTGCCGAAATGCACTTTTCCGCCGTTGTTTTGCGGTGGCTGTCGCGGTGGCGTGGGGCAACTTTTTTATATTATATCAAAAAAAATGTGTATCTTTGCAAGTTTAATACGTAAGGTTATGCAGTTTAAAGACATTGTAGGACAGCAAGATATAGCCGACCGCCTGGCCGCCGCCATCGACAGCGGGCGCGTCAGCCACGCCCAGATGCTGCTCGGCGACCTCTCGGTGGGCATGCCGATGGCGTTGGCATACATGCAGTATCTCTGCTGCACCGACCGCCGGCACGTGGATGGCCACGCCGACTCGTGCGGCCAGTGTCCGAGCTGCAAGAAGATCAGCCAGTTGCAGCACCCCGACCTGCACCTCGTATTCCCCAACCCGCCCAACGGGTCGGCCAGTGTGAGCTGCGCCGACTACCAGGTGCAGTACCGCGACTTTCTCCTCGAGAAGCGCGCCGCCGGCTCGCTGGAGGAGTGGCATGCCTTCGTGGGCACCGACGTGAAGACCTCGCTCATCCGTGAGCGCGACGCGGCGCACATCGTCGAGGTGCTCAGCCTCAAGCCCTACGAGGGCGGCTGGCGCATGCTGGTCATCTGGAAACCCACCACCCTCAACGCCGCCGCGGCCAACGAGCTGCTCAAGACCCTCGAGGAGCCTATGCCGCAGACCCTCATCCTGATGGTGGACGATACCGACGAGGGGCTGCTGCCCACCATCAAGAGCCGTGTGCAGACCGTCAAGCTGCTGCCCGTAGCCGCCGGTCGCAGCGCGGAGGATACCTCCCTCTTCGCACCCCTCATCGTGGGCTGGCTGCGCATGCTCTTCAAACTGAAGATGAAGGAACTGGCCGCCCAGGTGGACAAGCTGGCCGCCCTCAACCGCCAGCAGCAGAAGCAGATGCTCGCCTATGCCTCGTCGCTCGTGCGCGACTGCTTCCTCTGCTCGGCCGCCGGCCTGCCCTGCAACCTCGGGTCTGGCGACGAGAAGTTCGACGCACAGTTCCCCAAAATGATAACAGTCAACAACATAGAATCCATCGAAAGTGCGCTCGACGAGGCCCTGTTCGCCATCGAGCGCAACGCCAACGCCAAGATAGCCTTCATGGAACTCTCGTTCCGCATGAGCAAGGCCCTCAAGAAAAGGTAAACACACCCAATCCGACTACCCCATGGAAGAAGAAAAGAAAGCACCCGAAACACAAGACATCACCGGACGCAAGATAGCCGACGACCAGATACCCGACAACGTGGAGGAGGTGGCCACCGCTGCCGACATCGAAGCCTTTATGCGCGACCGCCGCAAGGCCCGCCAGGAGAAACAGCGCGAAGAGAAGCCCAACCCCGAGGTCGAGGAGTACATGAGCGAGGAGAACCAGCTGGACCCCTACCTCGACCCCGACCCCGACATCCCGTGGCCCAAGTACGAGGAACCCATCTACCTCTCGCGTGGCTGCCGCCGCAAGCCGGAGTGCTACAAGGCCGTCTGCCGCTGCGAGCGCCAGAGCTGCTCCAAGGTTACCTCCACCAACTGGATGGAAGGCATCCGCCAGCCCACCGACAGACCCTTCGACTGCGTCGAGGTGCGTTTTAAAAACAACCACAAGGAGTTCTACCGTCTGCCCGACGGCCTCTCGGTCGGCGAGGGCGAGGTGGTGGCCGTCGAGGGACAGCCGGGCCACGACGTGGGCATCGTCAGCCTCACCGGCGAACTCTGCCGCCTCCAGATGCGCAAGCACCGCGTAAACCCCGAGTCCGAATCCATCAAGAAACTCTTCCGCCGCGCCAAGGAAGCCGACATCGACCGCTGGGCCGAGGCGCTGCATGACGAGAGCACCGCCCTGCTGCGCACACGCCGCATCGTGTCCGACCTCGGCCTCGACATGAAGGTGAACGACATCGAATTCCAGGGCGACCACTCGAAAGCCATCTTCTACTACACCGCCGACGCCCGCGTAGACTTCCGACAGCTCATCAAGGTGCTGGCCGAAGAGTTCCGCATGCGCATCGAGATGAAGCAGATTGGCGTGCGACAGGAGGCCGGCAAGGTGGGTGGCATCGGCACCTGCGGCCGCGAACTGTGCTGCAGCACCTGGCTCACCAACTTCAAGTCCGTAACCACCTCGCCCAACCCGCAGAAGCTGGCCGGCCAGTGCGGCAAGCTCAAATGCTGCCTCAACTTCGAGTACGAGGTCTATGCCGACGCCCTCAAGCAGTTCCCGCCGGCCAATACCCCCATACGCTTCAAGAAGGGCCTCGCCCTCTACAAGAAGACCGACGTCTTCCGCGGCATCATGTGGTATGCCTACGAGGGCGAGAACGACCTCATGGCCATTAAGGCCGCCGACGTCAAGGCCATCATAGAGATGAACCGCCAGCAGCAGTACCCCGAACGCCTGGAAGACTACCAGGTCGAGCTCATGTCCACCTCCGCCCTGGCTCAGGAGAGTACCGACGAGGAAGTGGAGCGCGAGATGCGCCGCCTGGCCGAGGGCGACAACGGCGTGGTGGGCGACGAGGCTCCCCGCAGGGCTCCCGAACGCCGCGAACCCCGCAAGGATGGCGGCAAGCCCCGCGAGAAACGGCAGGGCAAACCCCAGGGCGAACGGCAGGAGAACCGCGAGCGTCGCAACAACAAACCCAAAACGGGCGACCAGCCCCGTCGCAGCGGTGGCGGTCGCGACAGGAGGAACTAGCCTTGAAACAGACACGCCCATACCTTGCAGCCCTGCTGCTATCACTGCTGTTTGCCTCGTGCGGCGGCGACGTGTTCTACTCCGAATACGCCCAGGTCGACGAGCATGGCTGGCTGCCGGCCGACAGCGCTGCCTTCACGGTGCAGGTCGACGACACCCTGCAGCCCTTCAACTTCCTCATCGAGGTGCGCAACGGCGTCGAGTACCCCTACAGCAACACTTTCCTTTTCCTCGGCACCACCTTTCCCGACGGCAGCCATGCACAGGACACCCTCGAGTTCCCCCTGGCCGACCCCTCAGGCCAATGGTACGGCAAACGCACAGGGCGCTACGTCGACACCCGCTACTATTTCCGCCGCAACGCCCGCTTCCCCATGCCGGGTACCTACCGCTTTGCCGTTACCAACGGCATGCGCGACAGCGCCATCACCGACCTCCGCAGCATCGGACTGCGCATAGAATATTGCAAAACAAGATAATATGGCCAAGAAAACTGTATCGAAATCACGCCCGCGCTACGTCAAAATCCTCTGGTGGTCATTCGGAGGACTTTGGCTAGCCATCTTCCTGTTCTTCACGCTGCTCTCGCTGGGGTGGCTGGGATTCATGCCCTCGTTCGAGGAATTGGAGAACCCCCGCAGCCTGCAAGCCTCCGAGGTGCTCAGCGACGACGGACAGACCCTCGGCTATATCGGCCTGGAGAACCGTTCCAATGTTACCTACGACCAGATATCGCCCAACCTCGTCAACGCCCTCATCGCCACCGAGGACGTGCGCTTCCACCACCATTCCGGTATCGACATCCGCAGCCTTGGGCGCGTGCTCTTCAAGACACTCGTAGGGGGCAACCGCTCGTCGGGCGGCGGCTCCACCATCACCCAGCAGCTGGCCAAGAACCTGTTCCCTCGCGAACACAAGAGCAAGGTGGGCACCGTCTTCTCGAAGTTCAAGGAATGGGTGGTGGCGGTGAAGCTGGAGCACAACTACTCCAAGCAGGAAATCCTTGCCATGTACTTCAACACCGTGGACTTCGGCAGCAACGCATACGGCATCAAGACCGCCTGCAAGACCTTCTTTGACAAGCAGCCCTCGGAGCTCGATGTCGACGAGGCGGCGATACTCGTGGGCCTGCTCAAGGCTCCCTCCACCTACAGCCCGGTGCGGCATCCCGACAATTCGCTCGCGCGCCGCAACACGGTGCTCTCGCAGATGAACCGCTACGATTACCTCAGCGACGAGGACCTGGCCAAGTACCAGGCCAAGCCCATCGACATGAGCCGCTACTCGCCCCAGAGCCACAACGACGGCATCGCCACCTACCTCCGCGAATATCTCCGCACCTACATGAAGGACTGGTGCAAGCATCACCGCAAGCCCAACGGCGAGTACTACAACGTGCACAAGGACGGCCTGAAAATCTATACCACCATCGACAGCCGCATGCAGCGCTACGCCGAGCAGGCCGTGCGCGAGCACTTCAGCAAGGAGATACAGCCCGCCTTCGAGCGCGAGCTGAAGAGCCGCAAGGGAAACCCCTTCTGCGACATCACCAAGGAGCAGGAGGAGAAGTTCCTCACCCAGGCCATGCGCCAGAGCGACCGCTACCGCGCGCTGAAGGATGCCGGCATGAGCCAGAAGGAGATACGCGCCGCCTTCGACGAGAAGGTCGGCATGCGCGTCTTCAGCTGGCAAGGCATCAAGGACACCACGATGACCCCGTGGGACTCGCTCATCTATTGCAAGAAGTTCCTCAACGCCGGCCTGATGTCCGTCGAGCCGGGCACGGGCTATGTGCGAGCCTATGTGGGCGGCATTAACTACCGCTACTTCAAGTATGACAACGTACAGAGCCACCGACAGGTAGGCTCCACCTTCAAACCCTTCGTCTACACCATGGCGCTGCAGGACCTGGGCATGTACCCCTGCACCGAGGTGCCCAACTCGGAGGTATGCTTCGAGGTGTGGGGCCAGCCCGACTGGTGCCCGAAGAACTCGAGCCACGAGCGTGAGGGCGAGATGGTTACACTGAAGTGGGCCCTGGCGCACTCCATCAACTGGGTCTCCGCCTACCTGATGAAGCAGGGGTCGCCGGAGCAGGTGGTGAACATAGCGCGCAAGATGGGTGTCCGCAGCCCCATCGACGTGGTGCCCGCCATCGCCGTGGGCACACCCGAAATCACCGTGTACGAAATGGCCGGCGCCATGGCCACCTATGCCAACAAGGGCGAGTATGTGGAGCCCATCTTCGTGAGCCGCATCGAGGACAACAAGGGTATGGTGCTCGAACGCTTCACCGCCAAGCGCAGCCAGGCACTGAACGAGGCCACGGCCTACATGATGCTCGAGCTGATGAAGGGCGTGGTGCAGAGCGGTACCGGCGTGAGGCTCAACTACAAATACGGCCTCAACAAGTACACCACCAACATCGCCGGCAAGACTGGCACCACGCAGAACAACTCGGACTGCTGGTTCGTCGGCATCACCCCGAAGCTGGCCACCGCCGTATGGACCGGCGGCGAGCTGCGCAGCATCCACTTCCGCAACATGACCTACGGCCAGGGCGCCGCCATGGCCCTGCCCATCTTCGGCTACTACATGAAGCGAATCTACGAGGACCCAAGCATCAAGTTCTACCGTGGCGACTTCGACCGCCCCAGCGTGCCCATCGAAATGGACTGCTCCAACTTCCAGCAGGAGATCGAACGCGAGGACTTCGAGTGGAATTTTTAGTGCCGACACGGTAGGGGAATGGTAGGGGATCTCTAGGGGAATACTTCGACTGTGGAAGGATATGGAAGGATATGGTACAATATGACATCAGATGAATACGCAGAATAAAGCTAACTTGTTGGGAATAACGCTTGTGCAGCTGCAAGGACTGTGCGCCTCCGAGGGTTTCCCGAAGTTCACGGCCAAGCAGATGTGCGACTGGCTGTACAAGAAGCGCGTGGACACAATCGACGCCATGACCAACCTCTCGCTCGCCCAGCGGGCACGGCTGAACGAGGTGGCCTGCATCGGGCGCCATACGCCTGTCAACTGCCAGGTCTCGCGCGACGGAACAAAAAAATACCTCTTCATGGTGCCGTCTGAAGGGACGTGGCGTGCCACGTCCGCAAGCAAAGATGCGCCGTCCACTGCGGACGTGGCACGCCACGTCCCTACAGCCGGCATCGAGGCCGTCTATATCCCCGACGACGACCGTGCCACCCTCTGCGTCTCCTGCCAGGTGGGCTGCAAGATGGGCTGCCGCTTCTGCGTAACCGGCCGCCAGGGTTTCCACGGCAACCTCTCGGCGGGCGACATACTGAACCAGCTGTTCTCCATCCCCGAGTTCGAGAGCCTCACCAACGTGGTCTTCATGGGCATGGGCGAGCCGATGGACAACCTCGACGCCGTGCTTGATGCCTGCGCCGTGCTCACCTCCGACTGGGGGCTCGGATGGAGCCCCAAACGTATCACCGTCAGCACTGTGGGCATCTTGCCGGGCATGAAGCGCTTCCTCGACGAGTGCCAGTGCCACCTCGCCGTGAGCCTCCACAACCCCGTGCCGCAGGAGCGCCTGGCTATGATGCCGGTGCAGAAAGCCTTCCCGCTGAACCAGGTGCTGGCGCTGCTACGGCAGTATGACTGGAGCGGGCAGCGGCGCCTCTCGTTCGAGTACACCATGTTCCGCGGCGAAAACGACGACCTGGCGCACGCCGCCAAGCTGGCCGAGGCGCTGCAGGGGCTGGAATGCAGGGTGAACCTGATACGTTTCCACGAATCGGACGAGGCACCGTACAAGACCTCGATGCCGTCGACCATAGCGGCCTTCCAGAACTACCTGAACCGCCACGGCGTAACCTGCACCCTTCGCGCCTCGCGCGGGCAGGATATCGACGCGGCCTGTGGCCTGCTGGCGGGGAAGAACGCCTAGATACGCTTTAGCCAGACTCGAACGCCCGGTATCAAGGCATACCACTGCATCTCCTCCCCGGTCAACTTCTCGACCAGCATCACTCCGGGCATGCCGCTGTACTCATCGGGGTATTTATAGTACATGAGCAAGGTGTCGCCACGCATGGCCCACGCCATGTCTTCGTCCACGAGCGAATCTCCCATGTAGCAATTCATGTCCTTGTTTTCAAAAAACTCGTACACGATGGTAAATTGATCGGTACTCATCTCGGTACTCTCTGTTACCTCCCATTTGCCCACGATGGTCGGATCTTCTTTGCACGACACAAAGAGAAGTGCCAACAGGCACAATGGAAACAATAGCTTTTTCATAAGGATTTATGTTTTAATTTTTTGACAATCAGCAGGATAACAATCAGACCGAGGCTGACACCCAGCACGTTGGCCACCATGTCGTTCACATCGAATTTGCGGAAAGGAAGCAAGTACTGGACACTCTCGCAGAGCAGCGCCAGCGCCACCACCATGAGCCATACCACCCAGCGGTAGCGCGAGAGGTCCATGAAGAACAGGGCGCAGGGGATAAATACCGTGGCGTGGAGGAGGTGGTCGGCGCGGATGCCGAAGACATAGTTGTTCAGCGCCGGGCCTACGCCGTTGAGCGGTGCCCACATCAGGAAGAAGAGGGCGAAGAGGTACCACGGGCGCAGCTTCTGACGGCCTTCGCTGCCGAACCAACGGATAAAGAAGTTCTTCACGCGCTTGCGTTTCAGTGCCTTGCGCGAAGCGGCGGCCCACTCCGCACCATCGGTGCCGCCAATGCGGTCCACATGAACCAGACGGGCTACAATGTCTTCGCGCACAGCGTGTTCCATATTGTAGCAGTTGTCGCCCTGCAGGGTGATGCGGCCGCCGTGGATGCGGATGATGCGGTGCAGGAGGTGCTTGCCGTAGTGGCGGAAAAGCACCACATCGCCCACCTTGGGGCGGCCGTCGAGAGGGGCAAGGGTTAGGGTGTCGCCCTCGCGCAGGGTGGTGAGCATACTGGTGCCGCGGAGGGTGATTTTCACCTGCTGGCCGGCGGCGATGGTTTCCTCGACGGTGGCGAAGAATATGGCGTTGTCTACGTTCATGGTTCGAAAATGGTATTGTGGCTCAGGCGCGCGGCGGCCTCGTCGGGCAGGCAGCCCAGACGGTAGGCGGGTGTGCGCGCGATGATGTCGGAAATGAAGTCGCACAGCAGGTCCATCGACCGCTCGTCCTTGGCGAAGGTGGGCGGGCAGGAGGGCTGCAGGGCGGTGAATGCCTCGAGGGTGCCGAGGCGGCGGATGGTGTTCTCGGGCCGCTGCTCGAGGCGCAGCAGGGCGGCGATGGGGTAGTGCTCCGGGCGGTAGCAGTGGGTCTTGCCGCTCCAGGGCGAGCCGTAGGCCGTGGGCACCCCGTCGCGCAGGGCCACGATGGGGCTGTCGTCGTTGAGGAGGTGGCAGCCTTCGATATGCTTGAGCCATAGGCGCGTATGGGTGCTCTTGCCGGTGCCGCTCTCGCCTAGGCAGAGCACGGCGCGGCCCTGGTGGACCACCGCCGAGGTGTGGACCGGCACCCGACCACGTCGCAGGCCGGCCAAGGCGTAGGCCACCCACAGGGCGAAGCGCAGGTGCGAACCCTCGGTCATCGTGTTGAGCGCCACCACGTTGGGCTGCTGCTCGGAGTAGCGCAGCAGGCTCTCCTCGCCGAAGAGGTAGTGCCACGCACCCCCGGCATCGATGCCCACGCGGCACTCGGCGTTGCCGTCGGCTATGTCGAACCGGTGTATCCAGCGGCAGTCGGGCAGCGCGAGCGGCTCGTCGAGGCGCACCTCGATGTCGGCCGCCGCCTCGGGCACCAGGAACTCGCGCATGCCGGGGATACCCATGGCGTGCGCCACCGAGTCGGCGCCGGAGTAGCGCACCGCAAGGTCGGCTATCTGGAGTGTGGCGCTGGCCATTGTCAGTCGGTTATCATCAGGTTCTGCTGCATCTCGGCCACCCATGCCTCGGCGTCGCGGCGGGCTGTGTCGGCGTCCACGTCGTAGGTTTCAAGCAGGGTGTCGACCACGTCCTGCATCGTGAAGTCGCGCTCCTGCAGGGCGTTGTACAGGTGCAAGGCGCTCTCGTTGAGGGCGATGACCTTGGTCATGTCGGCCGCCTCGGGGCTTTGCGTGATGACGATGTCCTCGCCGGCTACGTGGCGGACCTTCATTCTGGGATTTATCTTCATGCTGTTGTCGTTTGAATCCTATATGACCAAAACGCACCCCTGGCGTATTTATTGTATGCGCCCCTGAAAATCAATATCGAAAAAGTGTCCTTTTTTTGGGAAAAAGTTTGAAAACAGCTACGATTTTACAAGGTTATAAACGCCTGATAACCAGCCCGTGGAAAGCTATAGGTTTTGCCTCTCTTAATCCTCCCTTGGGTCTCGGCTGGGGGATGGGCGGGAACAAAAAAAAACCGCCCCCGCGGGGACGGGGGGCGACACTATGAAAAAGAAAACACGACTTGCAGGGTGGCACCGCCAAGGGTCGCAGCCAGGCGCAGGCTGACCTCGGTCTGGCCGGCGGCCACGAGGTTGGGCGCGACCGCGAGGATGGCACCCAGGCGCGGATGCAGGGTGAGGGTGGCGGAGGTCGAGGGGATGGCGGAGCGGTTGCCGACGCGCACATGCACCGTACCCTCATCATAATGTCAAATTTGAAGTTTGTCGATTAAATCTATCGTATAGTCGCCACATGTTCCTGGAGACCAACTTGTTGTAGAACTACATACGGGGTTTCCCTGACAATCGTAAAGGGCTATGGTTTTTGTTTGAATAGTAATAAGAACCGCAATGCCGTCTTCAGGGAGTGATGAGGATTTGTGTTGATAGGAGCATGTCCACACCTCACTGTCGAGCCAGTCGCCACTCTCATCGATTGCTGTAGCAAGCCACTTTAAGTCCGTTGCAGGGTTTGCTACACCACAGTGGCATTCCTTTTCATTTTCGCACCCTGCTGCCAGCAGGCACACCAGCGCCGCGGCGAGGAGGAGGGTGGGTTTGGTTTTGTCGGTTGGTTTCATAGTTGTTGTTCTTTTAAATGTTGGGTTCGACTTCGGGTTGCTTCATCGGGGCTGGCTGCAAACATGCCCACATATATATAATACTCACTTTTTTGCCAAAATTTGCACGGGGGTGCAAGATTTAATAATTTTTAACATTCCTCCCTGCTACAAGTATGTTTTGACGGTGCAAATTTACATAAAAAAATCCACATTACGAAAAAAAAGTTGTATTTTAGTTGCAATAATCTGGAAACCAGCGGTATATACGCATGTGCAAACGTATGCAATTTTTTGGCACCTTTTTGGAAAACGAGTGTGAAATCGGCCGATTGCAACTAACTGATTGTCAGCGGATAGAAAGCTATAGGTTTTGCCTCTCTTAATCTTCTCTTGGGCCTTGGTTGGGGGATGGGCGGGGACAAAAAAAGCCGCCCCCGCGGGAGCGGGGACGGCAGGGGCGGCAGGGGGGGGGGCGATGTGCTGGAGGGTCAGAGTTTCTCCAGCGCGGCACGCACGCTCTTGGCTACGGAGGTGGAGGTCATGGTGGCGCCGCTGACGGCGTCGACCTCTTTTTTGAGGGCTTTCTTGACGGTGAGTCCGTTCCAGTGGTTGAAGAAGCCGGCGTCGGCGACGCTCTTCACGTAGCGCGGTGTCTCGAGGTTGGGCAGGAGGTAGACCCCGGCGATGACTTTCTTGGGGGTGAGGGCGACGAGGACGGGTGTCTCGCCGGCGTAGCCACGGATGCCGTCGGAGGCGGGTTTGGAGTAGACGGCGTAGCCGAGGAGTTTCTTGTTGGCATCGTAGGCTTCGGTCCATTTGTCGGTTTTGTTGACGCTCTTCACGGTGGGGAAAGCGCGGACGAGGGTGAGTTCGATGCCGTCGGCGTTGTACTGCAGCTCGGTGCTGCGTTGCTGGGCGTGGTGGCCGCGGTGCTTGGCGTGGTTGGGGCAGTTGCCGCAGTTGCCGTGCTGCGCGCAGGCGCCGCCGGCGAGGAGGGCCATGAGGGCCATGGTGAGGATTCGCTTCATGATGGATATGGGTTTTACGTTGTTGACTTCTTGTTTAGTACCAGGCGGGCTTCTTTTCTTGCATCAGCGGGCGGAGGGGGTCGTTCTTGCGCGCGGCGCGGAACTGTGTGCGGAGGGGGAAGGGGGTGGGCTTGGGTCGCCCGCGGCGGTAGAAGCGGCGCTCGGTGATGTTGCTCCCATTGGGCAGGGCGCAGTCGTCCAGCCGCTTGCGGGTGTTCTCGGAGAAGCGTTGCAGGGCTTTGAGGTCGTCGCCGCCGATTTGGTAGAGGTCGGGATGCTCCACGGCGTCGGTCGAGGGGAGGATATAATATTGGTAGAGGCTGTCGATGGTGCCGCGGTGCACCCAGTAGGGCATGTACTGGCAGTTCTGAATCTTGATTTCTGAATTGCGAGTCTTTTGGAGGTTGAGTTCGATCATAATGCCGCCGTCGGTGTTGACGTCGCGCTGGTTGCTGACCAGGTTGCCCATGGAGTAGACTACGATTTCGGGGTAGCGCGTGTTGTCGGGGATGGCGTCCATAGTAAAATTCTGCACCACGTGGGGGTGGCCGCCGATGACGGCGTCGCAGCCGTGCTCGAGCAGCCAGCGGGCGGTCGCCTCCTGCTCGCGGTTGGCCTTGACAGCGTACTCGATGCCCCAGTGGATGAGGGTGATGATGAAGTCGGCTCCCCGTAGGCGGGCCACGGCCAGGTCGCGCGCCATGTCGGCGGTGTCGATGAGGTTGACCACGTTGGGGCTGACGGCGGGGATGCCGTTGGTGCCGTAGGTGTAGGTGAGCAGTGCGAGGCGGATGCCGTTGCGGTTGACGATGAGCGGGTGCTCCTGGTCGCGCTGCTGCCGGTCGCGGTAGGTGCCGAGGTGGGGTATGCCGAGGGTGTCGAGCACGCGCAGGGTGCGCTCCAGACCCGCCTTGCCGCGATCCATGCAGTGGTTGTTGGCGGTGGTGAAGATGTCGAAGCCGGCCTCCTTGGCGGCCACGGCCAGCTCGCGCGGCGACGAGAACTGGGGGTAGCCCGTGTAGGGCGGTCCGGCGAGCGTTACCTCGAGGTTGAGGATGGCCAGGTCGGCGCTGCGGATGTAGTCGCTCACGTAGCGGAAGCAGGGCGTGTAGTCGTAGGTGCCGTCGGCAGTGAGGGCGGCCTTGTGCTGCGGCGTGTGCCCCATGAGGTCGCCGGCGAAGATGAGCTTCAGCTGCTGGGCCTGTGCAGAATTGAAAATAGAAAATAGAAAATTGAAAATCAGGCTGGCGCAGATGAGGCTGATGCGGAGTCTTTTCATGGTGCTAGTATTCAATGATGAGCACTCCGCTGACGGCCCAGTGGGAGAACATGCCCTCGACGGGCTTGCCCTGCGGGATGGCGACGGTGAGGGTGTGCTCGCGGCCGTCGGCCCAGGGGCTCATGTCGAAATAGACGGGCTGTGTGGCGGTGCCGGGGCACCAGCCGCTGCGCGAGAAGTCGGAGCTGCTGAGGCCGTTCCAGAAGTTGCCGGAGACGGGGTTGAGGTCGCGGTAGCAGCCACAGTCCTGCCGCCAAGGGGTGTGGGTGAAGGCGGGCTTGCCGTCGATGAGGATAGTGTTGGTTTTGGGCACGAACTCGTCGCCCTCGCCCCAGCCACCGTGGCCGGTGCTGATGTAGCGTAGGCGGGCGGATTTAAGGGTGTCGCGTGTGAAATGTCGGGGCTGGATGCGGAAGGTAACGGTCAGCGAATCGGTGCCGAACAGCTTGCCGTAGTTCTGCCCGGCCATCTCCAGCACGTTGCAGGTGTTGAAGAGGGGCACGGCCGATTTCTGGATTTTGGATTCTGAATTCTGGGTGGTGTAGTCGTTGGGGTACGACTTGATGTCGAGGGTGATGAGGTGGCCGCCGCCGTCGTAGTTGCCTATCCAGGCGCCGACGATGACGTCGCCGCCACGGTACACGTCGGTGATTTCCTGGCGGTAATAGGTCTCGCCACGCCAGTCGATGCCGAAGTCTTTCATCCGCTCGTTGAAGTGGCCCACGCCGAAGGGGGTGAAGAATCGCACCCACTCGACGGGCGGTTGGTAGGTATGGGTGGCCATCATGCCCTGGTAGCGCTGGCCGTCGCGGCCGGTGAAGGTGGGCAGCGAGTCGGGGTGCCAGTTGACGCCGTCGAAGAAATTATGGTGCACCGAGCCATCGGTCGGGATGATGAATACGGAGCCCGTGCGGTCGTAGGCGTCGCCGTTGCTCTGCTGGTGCAGCTCGACGAAGTGCTGGTAGTGGGCGGGGAGGTCGGGCAGACGCATGCGCTTGAGGACGAGGGTGCCGCCGGCATAGTGGACGAGGGTGTCGAAAGGCAGGAGCACCGACGAGGAGAATCGGTCGTGGCTGCCTTCGAAATAGGCGTTCTTGGCACCCCAGTGCAGCTGCGCGCGGTCGAAGACGCGGGTGGTAACCACCAGGCGCTCCTTCATGATGCGGTCGAGTTCGCGTGGCGTCACGCGGCGGCCCATCGCCCCGATACCGGGCCATGGGGCATTGTTTATCCATGTGCTCTTGGCAAGCTTTATCCGCAGCTGTCCGTTGCGGGTGAAGCTGCGAAGCACGCCTTTCGCCAGGCCATAGTACGGCAGAGGGGTGGCGTTCTGCTCCACGGTTTCGTCCATCACGAAGACGAGGGTGTTGCTGTTGATGGAGCAGGTGTATTTCCGCTCCTTGGCCGGGCCTTCCACCTTCCACTCTATGTCGCTACGCGAAAGCGCGGTGCGATAGTAGTAGCTGCTGTCGGGGTAGCTGACGGAAACGGTGATGCTGTCGTCGGGGTAGTCGATATAGGTATGCGTCGGGGCATAGCCCTGAACCGGCGTTCCCTCGATGCCGGGTGTCTCTATGCTTGCCACGCCGTCGTTGAGCCACACCTCGATGCATGAAGTGTCGGTCTTCTCGCCGTATTCGAACTGCCAGTAGGTAAACCGATTGGCATCCTTCGATATCTTCACATTCTGCGCTGCCGCCAACAGAGGCATGAGGCATAACAGGATGAAAGTCAATGAGCGTAACTTCATGTCCAATAACGTTGTGTTGGTTGTAATTTACACTGCAACGCCCGTGCGCATAACGCTGTCGTAGAGCGGAGACGGGGAATTGGCCTCCATCAGCACGGGCTCGATGAGGAGGCTGACTTGGTCAACGTCGCGCCAGAGCTGCTTGGAAATCTCGAACTTGCGGTCGCCATACGAAGGGACGATGACGGCCACGTCAATGTCGCTCTCAGCGGTGGGGTGGCCGTGCGAGTAGGATCCGTACATAAACACCTGTGGCTCATCGGCAAAGTGGCGAGCTATCAGACGCTTGTACTGGCGGACTAGGTCGAGTGCCTCGTCGCGGTTCAACAGCGTTCTGTTATCCATTGGTGCAGTGTTTTTGTTTTGTCAATTAATGTCCGGCAAACATCCTTGCCCAGCTTCCGCGCCAGTGCGTCCTTGCTTTCGGGATAGCGTGCCTCGATGTTGTATAACATGATGGTTTCAAGGAAGTCCCTCTGGTCTTCCGACATATTTTCATAGAGGCCACATCCCGCGGCAAGCCGCTTGTGGTTGTGTATATATGGCGGGTCTTCGCTTTGGGTAGCACACCAGCAAGCCTTCAGCGTTTTCTCTATCACCTGGTGGCACATGAATGCAACATACAGCCAGCGTCCTGTGCTGTACATGGCTTCGGCGGTCTCTAGGTCATACTCCGCAATATCCAGCCAGTATTTTACCTTTTCTTCCTTGTCCATTGCGTTGCGATAACGTGTTTTTCGCGGGAATATTGTGTAGGAGCGCCTAGAATCCCATGCCGAACATGTGCCAGTACTGGGCTTCGAGCTGGCTCCAGGCGAGGGCGGCGTGGTCGTAGGTGCGGTAGGTGTAGTCGTTCAGGAGGTCGGCCCAGCGGGAAGGGTGGCTGTTCTTGAGTGTGGGCTCGAGGGTGTTGAGGCCGTCGAAGGCTTCCTTCTCGAGGCGCAGCACCTCGTCGAGCATACCTTTCTTGGTGCGCTGCCAGCCGACGGTGGCCAGCTTGTTGGCGCGGCGGAACTGCCAGAGGGCGGCCTGCTCGTCGTACTTCTTCTGGCCGCAGAGGCCGAAGGCGTTGGGCAGGCGGGTGTTGCCGCAGAAGATGGGGATGCGGGGCGACTGGCCGGGATTGTCGAACGAGAGCCAGGCGACACCGCCCACCTCGTCGGGCAGCCAGTCGCGCAGCTGCGCCACCCAGCTGTAGGAGCACCAGGCCACGCTCACCGTGCGCACGAAGTCGATGGTGCCGGGGGCTATGTGGTTGAGGGTCTTCTGCATGTTGCCGTTAAGCCAGGGGTTGGCCACGGGGCTGACGATGGTGTCTTTGTATTTGAGGCCGTGCTTGTCTTTCTTCTCGACGACCATCTGCACGTTGCGCGTCATGTCGAGCTCGGTGCCCTCGTAGGTGGAGCGCAGCAGGGCCATCACCTCCTGGGCGGAGACTTTCTTGTCGGGCTTGACGCTGAAGGGCAGCTCCTTGGCATCGCGGCGCAGGCCGAGCGAGGGAGCCAACGAGCTGAGGATGAACCATTCGCGCTCGCGGAAGTTCTTGCCTCCGGCATAGTCGGGGCAGAAGGCTTTCCAGAAGATGAACTCGCCGCGGCCGTCCCAGAGTTTATATTTGCGGGCTACGGCCTCGACATTGTCGGAGCACATGAAATAGTCGGGATTCTCGCGCTGCAGGCTGCCGATGCGAGGAATGTTTGCACTGACGGCCACATGCCCGTCGGGCACGCGCTGGGCCACCCATACGCCGCCGATTTCACGCTTGCCGCAGCCGAGGATTTCCATCTGCCACACCTCTTTCTTGTCGGCGATGGTGATGCACTCGCCGGCGTCGCCGTAGCCGCAGAGGCGGATGAGGTCGCCGATGAGGCGTATGGCCTGGCGGGCGGTGGTGCACCGTTGGAGAGCCACGCGCTGCAGCTCCTCGATGGTGAACATGCCGTCAGGGTTGCGCAGTGTGTCGGGGCCGCCGAAGGTGGTCTCGCCTATGGCCAGCTGCTTCTCGTTGAGGCAGGGGTAGGCGGTGTTGAGGTAGGCGTAGGTATGGGCCGCCTGGGGGATTGTGCCGGTGATGCGGATGCCGGTGGTGTCGGTGCGGAAGGCGGTGTGCATGGTGCCGCGGCGCACGGTGTGGAGCGCCGTGAGGTCGTGGTCGGCGGCGGGTTCGATGCTGAGCCAGGTGCGGTAGCGTCCGTCGCAGGTGTGCGAGGTGATGACGCTGCCGTCGGCGCTAGCCTGCTTGCCCACCATGATGGAGGTGCAGCTCTCTTTCTGATTGATTTGTGCGCCGGCAAACAGCGGCAGCGCCATGAGTAAGAGTATAAATAATCGCTTCATTCGAGGTGTGTTTTTGTTCTACAATTGCGGTGCAAAGATACATTATTTTTTCTACATGCAGAAAAATATTTCAACAAGCCTATTGTTGGGTACGCATTGGTTGTAGCTTGGATGCTACAAATAGTCCAATCTCTTTTGCTGCTAAAGAAGAAAAGTGAGAGTCGTCAGGTAGATAGACATCTTGTTCCCCTTGGGTCACGAGATCGCGTAATAGAGGAAGTGGGTTGAGCAGTCGCTCTGAAATATTCACGATAGAGGAGTCCTCCATTAGACGATAGCTTTGGATAAATTTATTCTCGACACAGCGGTGATGGTAAACGGTGTATTTGTCGGGTATTAGCAGAACGAATACGGTAATACCCTGTTTTGAGGCAAGGTTGACGAAATGCAGGAAATTGTTGCGCATAAGTGATGCGTCTTGGAAAGGATATTGGATTGTGTCTTCTTTCAATGCGTAGAGTTTGTTGGGGCGGCAGGAAAAGAGATTCGTATCTAGTTGTAGGGTAAGAACAGGGCGGTCGATATTCAGTTTGGCTTTGTAGTAGGTTAAAAGCCTTTCATGAACGCTCGCTTTGGGAATACGATGGCTCTTGAATACGTTCGGAGTAGGCGTGCTGTCGAAATCCAAATGTATAATGCGCGGAACAAAAGCACGTTCAACAGTTTCTATAATAACGGTGTCAGGCAATTCTGTTGGACGATATTTCAGCATAGTTAGAAATAGTTGGAATGGGTTGATTCCTGCTTTGGATACAGAGACAACCCTATGGCCAAGAAATCCGCCCATATATTGGTGCCATCTGCTGTTGTATGGCCAAATTGGATTAGAATTCGAGAAACTATCTCCCAATATTAAAATGAAGTCCCCTTTGAGCGAATCGGGAAGATGTTCCCCTAATGCAATATCTGTACACACTGCGCGTGCATGAATTGTGTCGGGAGGCTGTTGCTCATAGCGGAATCGGGTGCCCGACATACGAGCCAAGTCGCACATTGATTCTGCCTGCATTACAAACGGTAGTGCATATGCCATTAAAAGGATGAGTGGTAGGAAGAATAAAAATGTGTGAATTAGGAATTTTCGCATGGGCTACATTTCTAAAATTGAAAATAGATAAAGTTTGACGACTGGGCTCCGAACAACAATATAACGGCAATCAAAACATAGTAGATAGCCCACCTGAGACATCTCGGGCGTAGGTTGTGTAGGGCTAGGCCATGCTCTTTTGTACGGTTTATCCATTCAACAGTTATCATTATCATGATATACAGATTCATGGGCCATGCTTGTGAGTCTGAGAATATCTTGTAGAATCCGGTGAGGGTCTCGACCGAGAGCATGCTCTTGAAGTAGCCGATGGCGCTGGGGATGCCGGTGGCGCGGAAGATGACCCAGCCGATGACGGCCAGCATGAAGGTGAAGACCATCTGCCCCAGTTCCCTGAGGTTGGGCAGCCAGCGGCCAGTGGCCACCACGTCAGTGTACTTGCGGTTCTTGCCCAAGATGATGAGCGGCATGAAGAGGGCGGCGTGGTAGAGGCCCCAGGCGATGAAGGTCCAGTTGGCGCCGTGCCAGAAGCCACTGACGAGGAAGATGATGAAGGTGTTGCGGATGACCTTGAACTTGGTGGTGCGGCTGCCGCCGAGGGGGATGTAGATGTAGTCGCGGAACCACGTGGTG
>ONBB01000005.1 GCA_900315935.1 uncultured Bacteroidales bacterium | reverse complement strand
GGTGATGGTGGAGGACCAAGGGGCGTGGACGTACTACCCCAACCCCTTCCGCCAGCGGGTGAACATCGAGTACCAGGGCTCCGAGCCGCTGCGCACCACTGCCACGCTGACCGACGCTACAGGACGCAGCACCGAGGTGCGCCTGGCCGAGCAGGGTACAGGACGCTACAGGCTCGACTTCGCCGGCGTCCCGCAGCCACGCGGCAGCCGGGTGCTCTTCCTCACCCTCACCACCGCCTCCGGCCGCCAGCATACGCTGCAGCTGATGACAGCCTGGGAATGACAGCGCCTTATTACACGACAACCCTGACAACATAGACAACTTTGGAAAGCGCGACATGCGCTTTCCTTTTTTTTGTGAGGAAGTTATTCGCAATGGCTTTGGAGTGACGGATGCGGTCGACAATTACGGTGTCCTCCTCGATGTGGAAGACCGTCTGGTGAATGAGATTTATAAGTATTTGGTTTTCAGTCGTCTGTATTTCCAATGGCTCATAAGCTTCCATATCCTTCCATATCCTTCCTGAGCCTTTGTATTCCCCTACCGTTCCCCTACCATTCCCCTAGGGACCCCCGTGGCGTGGGGGGCAGCAGGATGGCCGGCTGCATTTCTGTGGTAAAATGGTGGGGCGCAGTGGCGGGCCGGCTGTGGTTGTGCCTTCTTTTGCCTGTGCGTGAGACAAAAAAAGCAGGCAGGGCAGGGGAGGTGTAAAAGGCTGATAGACGTGTATTTGCTCGTCGACAATATCCATGCCGCAGCAGTTTTTTATTTTTTTTCGTTTTCGATTCTTAATTTTTTCGTATCTTTGCACCCGAATTTTACACCCGAAATCAAAAATAGAAAACCCAATATGAAAGGTAGAACAATCATCCAAATCGTGCTGGCAGTGGCCATCATCGGCCTCGCCTACTGGCTGTACAACAGCATCATGACCCCCGTCCGTTTCGACTCCGAGTACACCAAGCGCCGCGACGCCTGCGCCGAGAAGCTCAAGTCCATCCGCACCCTCGAGGAAGCCTACAAGGTTACCTACGGCAAGTTCACCGGCTCGTTCGACACCCTCATCAACCGCCTTATGACCGAGGACAGCATGAAGGTCGTCTCCAAAATCATCAACCGCGACGTCATCCCCGCCGATGTGGACATCAACGAGGTGCCCGAGAACGAGGCCGTCAAGCTGGGCTACATCACCCGCCAGGAGGTCTTTGTCAACCCCATCGCCAAGCTGCGCGAGGACGGCAAGCTGCCCATCGTCGGCGCCGATGGCAAGAAACGCCAGCTGACCGACGAGGAAATCCGCAACCTGCGCTATGTGCCCTATCCCAAGGAGGAGAAGAATGAGTTCGACCTCCAGGCCGGTATGCTCGAGAAGAGCGGCTTCTTCGTGCCCGTCTTCGAGTGCAAGGTGCCCCTCACCCAGCTGCTCTCCGACATGGACCACCAGCTCGTAGTCAACAAAATCGACGAGGTCTCCAAGGTCGCCGGCCGCTATGCCGGTTGGAAAGTGGGCGACATGACCCAGGCCGTAACCGATGGTAACTTCGAATAACAGACTATGCCTTATAGTTGCAAAACCCTGATTGCCAGTGGCAACGAGGTTGCAGCCCACGAAAAGAGATTATCCATCTGCCTCAGGGCTGATGGATTTTCTTTTTCCGAGCTCAGCACCTCGGGCGTGCTCCTCACCTTTGGCGAGGCCGAAGGGCGCCACGCCGCCTCGATGACCGCCGTCATGGCCGATGTCAAGGCATTCTTCGCCGAGGCCGGCATCCGTCCGCTGGGCTGCGCCGCCATCGAGCTTGTCGTCCTCTCCGACCACAGCGCCTGGGTGCCGGACGAGCTCTATTCGCCCGCCGCCAACCGCCAGTACCTCAAACTGGTGGGCAGCGATGCCACGGCCATCATGGCCACCCCCTGCCCCTCGCTGCAGTCCACCGCCGTCTATGCTGCCGACGACACCGTGGCCACCGCCTTCAAAGTGGCCATCCCCGGCACCACGGTGCTCAACCAGCACGTCAAGCTGGCCTCCGCGCCTTTCTGCCGTCGCAGCCAGGACCACCCGGTGTTGCTGGCCAACTGGCGCCAGGACAGAATCGACTTTGCCGCCTACCGCAACGGCAACTACGTCTTCGGCAACACCATCCCCTTCGCCAACGACAACGAAGCCCTCTTCCATACGGTGGAAATCATCAAGAGTTTCGGCCTTGAGACCCCTGATGCCGAGTTGCTTATGTGTGGCGACGCCACCCGCGAGCGCTTCGCCCTGCTGCGCCCCTACTTCCCCACGGCCACCCTCTTCACCGGCCACCACACCTCGTTCCTCAACCCCGCCTTCAAGACTTTGCACACTTATCGCAACGCACTGATACTCTAACCTATGCGCATCATCGCCGGAACCCTCCGAGGCCGCCGCCTCAATCCGCCCGCCAGCCTCCCCGTGCGCCCCACCACCGACATGGCGCGCGAGAGCCTGTTCAATATCCTCAACAACTATGTCGACTTCGAGGAGTGCACGGTGATGGACCTCTTCGCCGGCACGGGCGCCGTGTCGTTCGAGTTCGTCTCGCGTGGCGTGCGCGAGGTTACCTCCATTGACATCAATGCCCACTGCACCGACTATATCAAGTCCGAGGCGGCCCGCATGGATGTCCGCAACCTGCGTGTGGTGCGAGCCGACGTGTTCGACCTCCTCAAGCGGGCCAACCGCAAGTTCGACATCGTCTTCGCCGACCCGCCCTACGCCCTCGAGGGGCTGGCCTCGCTGCCCGACCTGGTCTTCCAGTCGGAGGTGCTCACCGAGGACGGCATCTTCATCCTCGAGCATCCGCGCGAGTTCCAGTTCGAGGAGCATCCCCACTTCTGGCAGCACCGCGCCTACGGCAAGGTCAACTTCACCTTCTTCGCCAATAAATTAGATGAATAATATTATGAACGCTATTGTAAAAACCAATTTCAATTTCCCCAAGCAGAAGAGCCTCTACGTCGGCAAGGTGCGCGACGTCTACAACATCGACGACCGCTACATGGCCATGGTGGTCTCCGACCGCATCTCGGCCTTCGACGTGGTGCTCCCCAAGGGCATCCCCTACAAGGGTCAGGTGCTCAACCAGATAGCCGCCAAGTTCCTCGATGCCACCGCCGACATCCTCCCCAACTGGAAGCTCGCCACCCCCGACCCGATGGTTACCGTGGGTCTGAAGTGCGAGGGCTTCAAGGTGGAGATGATTGTCCGCGGCTACCTGGCCGGCTCCGCCTGGCGCGAGTACAAGGCCGGCGCCCGCTCCCTCTGCGGCGTGCCCCTGCCCGAGGGCATGGTCGAGAACCAGAAGTTCCCCACCCCCATTGTAACCCCCACCACCAAGGCCGACGAGGGCCACGACGAGAATATCAGCCGCGAGGAGATTATCCGCACCGGCCTCGTCTCCAAGGAAGACTACGACCAGCTGGAGCGCTACGCCTTGGCTCTCTTCCAGCGCGGCACCGAGATGGCCGCCGAGAAGGGGCTCATCCTGGTGGACACCAAGTATGAGTTCGGCAAATGCGACGGCAAGATATACCTCATCGACGAGATTCACACGCCCGACTCGAGCCGCTACTTCTACGCCGACGGCTACGAGGAGCGCCTCGCCCGTGGCGAACACCAGCGCCAGCTCAGCAAAGAGTTCGTGCGTGAGTGGCTGATGGCCAACGGCTTCCAGGGCAAGGAGGGGCAGCAGGTGCCCGAGATGACCGACGAGATAGTCGCCTCCATCTCCGACCGCTACATCGAGCTCTACGAGCATATCACCGGCGAGCGCTTCCAGAAGGCCGACGACTGTCCCGACGTGGCCGCCCGCATCGAGCGCAACGTCAGCGGCTACCTCGCTACGCTCTGATGGAAATTGAACGTAAATACCAGGTAAACAATCTCCCTGCCGACCTCGAAGCCTGTCCGCATGTCGAGATAGAGCAGGGCTACCTCTGCACATCGCCCACCCTGCGCATCCGCAGGGCGGGCGATGCTTATATCCTCACCGTCAAGGAGAAGGTGCGTTCCGCCTCGTCGGCCATCCAGAACCGCGAGGAGGAGTTCGCCCTCAGCGCCGACCGCTACGCCCACCTGCGCGCCAAGTGCGACGGCAACCTCGTCCACAAGACCCGCTACCGCGTCCCCCTCGATGGCGGCCTCACCGCCGAGCTCGACATCTTCCACGGTGCCCACGCCGGCCTGCTCCTCGTCGAGGTGGAATTCCCCACCCTCGCCGCCGCCGACGCCTTCCTCCCCCCCGCCTGGTTCGGCCACGACGTCAGCCAAGACCCCCGCTACCGCAACAGCTGGCTGGCATTTAATAATTGTATCCCCAATCAATAATCTTTTTCCTCCCATTTCATTTGACCTTATGAAAGGCCTAACCAAGGAAGAAGAGAGGAAGAAGAGGGTGCTTTCAATAGGCTGATAATCAGCTGGTCGTGTTTGGGCATAAATGGGCTGTTTTTCGGAAAATTTTCGTTTTTTTGCGGACTTTTTCTTGTGTAACATATCTTGCTGTGTGTTAGTATGTTGTGTCGGTTTGGGCACTTTCTGCCGTTTATGTGCCGAAAAAAGCGTATCTTTGCACTCCGAAACTAATTGAAAAGCATGAAACGCATACCGCATACTTTTACCATAGTCTTCTCGCTTATCGTACTGGCGGCGATGCTCACCTGGGTGGTGCCCGCCGGCGAATTCCTCCGCCACACGGTCGATGGCCGCGAGGTGGTGCTCTCCGACTCGTTCCATTTCGTCGACCGCGCTCCGCAGACCTGGCAGGTCTTCTCCGCCCTGTTCAACGGCTTCGTCGACAAGGCCGACATCATCATCTTTATCCTTATGGTTGGCGGTGCCTTCTGGATAGTCAACAACAGCCATGCCATCGACGTCGGCGTCATGGCGTTCCTGCGCCGTGTGCAACGGTTAAGTCGCTATAAGTTAGTCAGTAAGCTGGGTGTAGACAATATTATCATCACCCTGGTGATGCTCCTTTTCAGCCTCTTCGGGGCTGTGTTCGGTATGAGCGAGGAGACCCTTGCCTTTGTGGTGGTGTTCGTGCCGTTGGCCATCTCGATGGGCTACGACTCGATGGTGGGCGTATGCATGTGCTATGTGGCTGCACATGTGGGCTTTGCGGGTGCCATGCTCAATCCCTTCACCATCGGTATCGCCCAGGGCATCGCCGATTTGCCGCTCTTCTCCGGCTTGGAATACCGTGTGGCTTGTTGGTTGATACTCACCGTGTTGGGAATAGCTTTCGTGCTCTGGTACGCCCACAGGGTAAAGCTCAATCCTGAGCGCAGCCCCGTCTACCGGCTGGATGACTACTGGCGCAGTCGTGTGCAGTCCACCGAGCAGCAGTCGCTCACCACCCGCCAGGCACTGATACTGGGTTTGTTCTTCCTCACTGTCGTGGCGCTCGTGGTCGGCGTGCTGGTCTGGCATTGGTACATCGCCGAGATTTCGGCCCTCTTCTTCGCCATGGGTATCTTGGCCGGCATCATCGACCGGCAGGGGGCCGACGACATCGCCAAGCTCTTCCTCGCCGGTTGCAAGGACATCCTCTCGGCCGCCCTGGTGGTGGGTCTGGCCAGCGGTATCATCTTCATCCTCAGGGATGGACGTGTGATAGACACCCTCCTATACGGCCTCACGCGTTCGTTGGCGCAGACGGGCGAGGTTACGTCGCTCGGCGTGATGTATCTTTTCCAGACGCTGCTCAACCTCGTCATGCCCAGTGGCTCGGCCAAGGCTGCCCTGACCATGCCCATTATGGCGCAATTTGCTGATTTGATTCATGTTTCGCGACAGACCACCGTGCTGGCCTTCCAGTTTGGCGACGGCTTCACCAACATGCTTACCCCCACCAGCGGCGTCCTCATCGGCGTGCTGGGTATCGCCCGCATCCCTTACGGCACCTGGCTTCGTTGGGCGTGGAAATTTATCCTTGCCCTGATTGTCATTGGTTTCATCCTTATGCTCCCCACCTTATGGCTAGACCTTCCCGGCTTCTGAAATTTGTTTCTATCAGCCTAATACTCTGTTTACAAACAATCTTATCCAGTCTCTTGCAGGCGCAGGACACCAGCTATGCCCGCAGGGTTATCTGCGCACTTGCCTCGCCTGAGATGTACGGGCGCGGCATGCAGCATCGAGGCGATTCGATTGCCGCCGAGTTTTTGCGTAGGGAACTGGCTAGTTATAATGTAAAGCCTCTGGCAAAGAACTACTTCCAGTACTTCCGTTTCCCCCAGACGCGCACCCAGCCGCCCATCGTGCAGGCGGGCTACCGCTCGCAGAATGTCTGCGCCTACCTGCCTGGCCGGAGCGACACGATGGTGGTCTTTACGGCCCACTATGAGCACCTCGGCATGCATGGCGACACCATCTTCTATGGAGCCCACGACAATGCCAGCGGCACGGCGGCGGTGCTGGATCTTGCCCGTGCGCTCAGCCGTGGGGAGCACCACTACACCTACGTCTTTCTCTTCTTCGGTGGCGAAGAGGCGGGCCTTATCGGATCTGGTTATTTTACTGATATTCCGCTGGTAAAGTTGGATAAGATAAAGCTGTTAATTAACCTCGATCTCTTCTGTGGCGGCAACGAGGGGCTGATGGTGGTCAACGCCGAGGACGGGCGCACCAAGCCCTTTGTGGACCTGCTGGAGGAGATTAACGGTGAGCATCGCTTTGCTGCCAAGATTGCGCGGCGTCCCAATGCCGCCAATAGCGACCATTACTTTTTTACGCCCCACTGTCCGGCGGTGTTCATCTACACGCTTGGGGGGCGCTACGGCGGATACCACAATCCGCAAGACACTTGCGAGGCTTGCGGATTGGAGAATTACAACGGTTTTCTAGCGTTGATGCACGCTTTGCTGGAGCGGATGGAGGGCAAGGGACGCTAGGTGCCGGCTCACTGTTCGGCCTGGCGTGCCAGCGAGCTGCGCAGGTGCTCGGTGGTGTTCTTGAAGCGCAGGGTGTGCGGGTTGTCGGGCATCTGTTCCTGCAGCCCTTCGAGCACCATGTCGTAGTATTCGATGCTGATGGGCGAGCGTGGGTCGATGATAAGGCGGTTGTTGAACGGCTTGTAGAGCGCGATGAGCGTGGCCAGCGAGCCGCGGTTTTCGTCGATGAATCGGTCGATGTATTCCTGCTGTTCGAGGAATGCCGTGTGGTAGAGCGAGTCGGTCTGGGTTTTCACGCTGTCGAGCACCGCCTCGGTGATTTGGTCGGCCAGGAGCAGGTTTTCGTAGTGGGTCAGCGTGTCGACCAGCGAGCGCAGGATGATGGAGCCGTCGTTGGTGTACTGCTGCAGTTGCCACAGCAGTTGGCTCTCGGGCGAACCCGTGATGCGGTAGGTAAGCGACAGGTTGTCCCAGCTGCCCGTTACCTGTATGTGCTCGCCGCGGTCGGGCAGGGTTACGATGTAGTTGTTCTCCGAGGTGTGCAGGTTGTACAGGCTGCGATAGGGCGGGGTGTAGCGGTACTTGAAGTTTCCGCGGCTGTCTATGGGGATGGAGTCGATGAAGATGGGGCCTTCGGGGGCTATCTCCTCGAGCCATAGCACCTTGCCGGCGCCGCCGTCGAGGGTGCCGCTGATGGTGAATCCGTCGGTGTTGCAGGCGGCCAGGGTGAGTGCCAGGGCCGCCAGGGCGAGTGTCTTTTTCATAGGTTATAATTCATAATTCATGAGGGTCAGTGCCGCCATCGCCTCGACGATGACGGGCGTACGCAGTACGTGGCAACGGTCGTGGCGGCCTCCGATGTCGAGGGTTTCGAGGCGGCCGTCGTTGGTGAGGCATTCGACAGGCTGGGGCAGGGTGGGGACAGGGTGGAACGCCACGCGGAACTCCACCGGCATGCCGTTGCTGATGCCGCCCTGCACGCCGCCGCAGTGGTTGGTGCGGGTGGTGCCGTCGGGGTTCCAGCGGTCGATGTACAGGCTGCCGGTCATGGCGGCGGCTTGGAATCCGATGCCCATCTCGAAGCCAATGGCCGAGGGGATGCTCATCATGGCGGCGGCCAGCGCGGCGTTCAGTTTGCCGAAGAGGGGTTCGCCCACGCCGGCGGGGAGGCCGGTGATGCGGCAGCGGACGGTGCCGCCGCGGGTGTCGTTCTCCAGTTCGGGACCCAGTTGCTCCACCTCGGCGTGGATTTCCACCGGTGCCAGCAGCTGCTTGGCCACAGCGCCGGCCACCACCCGTGCCGCCGTCTCGCGTGCCGAGGCGCGGCCGCCGCCGCGGTGGTCGCGCAGGCCGTATTTCTGCCGGTAGGTGTAGTCGGCGTGGCCGGGGCGGAAGGCGTGGCGCAGGGCGTCGTAGTCTTCGGGGCGTGTGTTGCGGTTGCGAATGGCGAACGCGATGGGGGTGCCGAGGGTAACACCGTCGAGGAGGCCGGAGAGCCATTCCACCTCATCGGCCTCCTGCCGCGGGGCGCCGCTGCGCCGGCGGGCCAGGTCGCGGTCGATGGCCTCGAGGTCCAGGCGGATGCCTGCGGGGCAGCCGTCTATAATGGCACCTACGGCGAGCCCGTGGGACTCGCCGTAGGTGGTCATTCTGAAGCGTGTGCCGAAGGTATTCACGCTACTCCTTGGGGTTGATTTCAAGCAGTTCGACCTCGAAGATGAGGGTGGAGCCAGCGGGTATGTCGCCCATGTCGCGGGTGCCGTAGCCGAGGTTGTAGGGCACGTAGAGGAAGTACTTCGAGCCTTCGTCCATCAGCTGCAGACCCTCGGTCCAACCGGGGATGACCTGGTTGAGGGGGAAGGTGAGCGGGGTGCCGCGGTCGACACTGCTGTCGAAGGTCTTGCCGTCGATGAGCTTGCCAGTGTAGTGTACCTTGACGCGGTCGGTGGCCTTGGGGCGATTGCCGTTGCCTTCCTTGACGCGGCGGTATTTGAGGCCGCTGGCGGTGGTGTAGACCGACTTGTTGTTGCTGATTTCCATCATGAACTTCTCGCCTTTCTCGATGTTTTCGCGCGCGGCGGGGTTGTTGCGGAGTTCGAATTCCTGCTGGAAGCGGCGCAGCAGCGGGTCGGCGCTACGGTCGTCGAGGCGGCTCTGCGCCTGGGCGCATTCCATGAGGGCGAGGCCGGCCTGCTGGGCGTTGATGCCGAGCTGCTGGGCGTCCCACTGCTTGAAGATGTCGCGTCCAATGGCGTAGGAGGCCGAGTCGTTGAACGAGACGGGACCGGCCATGGCGCGGTCGTAGGCTTCGGCCTTGGCGCGCAGTTCGTTGTAGTGGGCTTCCGTCATGGTGGCTTTGCCCTTCTTGATTTTCACTTCGGGCTGCTGGGCGCAGGCACTGGCCACCAAGGCGCAGGCTGCCAGCACAATGCAGGCTTTCTTCATGGGTCTAATCTACTTAACTACTTAACTACTTAACTACTTAACTACTTAACTACTTAAACTACTGTAGCTACTTAACTACTGTCTACTTATTTATACTCCTTGACTTCCACGCCGTCGAGCACTTCCTTGCCGCAGATGGCGAGGGCGAGCATCTCGTTTTCGCCTTTGTAGACCTTGACGGGGGCGATCCAGGAGATGCGCTCCTCGATCATGGCCATCCAGGGCTTGCTGTAGGCGATGCCGCCGGTGAGCAGGATGGCGTCGACCTTGCCGTTGACCACAGCGGCCAGACGGCTGATTTCCATGGCCACCTGGTAGGTGAAGGCTTCGACCAGCAGCTGGCATTTCTCGTCGCCGGCCAGGGCTTTCTTCTCCACCTCGTAGGCGTCGTTGGTGCCGAGGTAGGCCACGAAGCCACCTTCAGCGGTAACGATTTTCTTCAGCTTGGCCTCGTCGTACTTGCCGCTGCAGGCCACTTCGATGAGTTTGCTGGCGTTGATGCTGCCGCAACGGGTGGGCGAGAAGGCACCGAGGCCGCAGAGGGCGCGGTTGACCTCGACGCAGCGGCCGTGCTTGTGCACGCCGACGCTGACGCCGCCGCCCATGTGGGCGATGATGAGGTTGAGGTCCTCGTATTTCTTGCCGAGCTCGCGGGCGTAGAGCTTGGCGGTCATCTTCTGGTTGAGGCAGTGCCAGATGACGCCTTCGCGCGAGGGGTCGAGGTCGAACACAGGGTGGCCGCTGATTTTGGCGTATTCGGGGCGCTCGTCGACGATGCCGGGGTCGGCGATGTAGGCGGCGTCGAGGCCGATTTCACGGGCGATGGCGTCGCTGATCAGGGCGCCGAGGTTGCAGGCGTGCTTGCCCTGGATGCCGGCGTGGCACTCTTGCTTCATGAGGTCGTTGACCTTGTAGCAGCCGCTCTCGCAGGGGCGGGTCAGGCCGCCGCGGCCCATGACGACGGCTATCTCGTCGGTCGAGATGCCGTGGCGCTTCACCATGTCGAGGATGGCGGTCTTGCGATAGTCGAACTGGTCGGCTACTTCGTGGAACTGCTGGATTTCCTCGATGGGGTGGGAGAGGTTCTCGGTAAAGACTTCATTTTCGCCTTCATAGATGGCGGCTTTGGTCGAGGTGGCACCGGGGTTGATGACCAGGGTGTACTTTTTATTGCTCATGTTGTTATTATTTGTTTGATTATTTTCCGAAGTGCAAAATTAACAAAAAAAAACGACTTGTGGGGGATTATTTTATCAACAATGCGTTAGTATGTATGTAATGTGCTGTTTATGAGTATTTTGCTTTGTGTATTTTTTTTCTGTGGTCTCAAATGTACCATAAGCTACCATATCCTTCCAGTGCCTTTGTATTCCCCTACCGTTCCCCTACCATTCCCCTAGAGACCCCCTACCGGTAGAGGAGCCATCCGGCCGCGCCCGAGAGGAGGATGAGCAGTATCGGGGAGGCTTTGTAGCGGTAGGCGGCAAGGAATACGGCCGCGAAGATGGCTAGCGAGGCCACAAAGTGGAGGTTGAAACCGGGGTGGCCGAAGGTGTCGGCGGTGAGCAGCTGCAGCGCGGCGGCGGCGATGAGGCCGACGACCACCATGCGCAGCAGGCGCATGATGGCGGCGATGCGCGGGTTGTCGGCATGGTGGGCCAGGTAGCGGCACAGCAGAAGCATCAGCGCCACGGGCAGCAGTATCACCGCCATCGAGGCCACCAGCGAGCCCGCCACGGCCGCGGCGGGCGGATAGCCGGCGTTGGCCACGGCGGTGTAGCCGGCATAGGTGGCCGTGTTGATGCCGATAGGGCCGGGGGTGGTCTGGCTGATGGCCAGCAGGTCGGTGAATTCCTGCGCACTCATCCACCCGTGGTGCGACACCACCTCGTCCTGTATCAGCGCCACCATCGAGTATCCGCCCCCGAAGGTGAACAACCCAATCAGCAGGAAGGTGTAGAAAAGTTCGAGAAATATCATGCCGTCTTCAGTTTTCCGTACAGGTATCCGCCTATGGCGGCCACCAGGACGACGAGTATAGGGCTCACGCCCAACAGCCAGATAAGGAGCGCGGCGGCAACGGGTATCCAGCAGGTGCGCCACGTGATGCCCGCTGACCGCGCAAGCGTGAACACCGGCGCGGCTATCAGCGCCACTACCGCCGGCCGCACTCCCATGAAGATGTGCTGCACGGTGGGGATATCCTTGTACTGGCGGAGCAGGAGCGCGATGAGGAGTATGATGGCGATGGGCATCAGGATATTGCCGGCGATGGCGACAGCCGACCCGCGCGACCCGCGCAGGCGGTAGCCCACCTGGGTGGCCATGTTGACGGCAAAGAGGCCGGGCATCGTCTGAGAAATCGAGATGGTGTCTAGGAACGCCGCCTCGTCCATCCACCCGTGCCGCCGGACGATCTCGCGCTCCATCAGAGGAATCATCGCGTAGCCGCCGCCCAGGGTGAAGGTGCCGATGCGGAAAAAAGTTTTGAAAAGGTCGCAATATTTTACCATGGTGTGCGTTAATCTCGGTTGTCAAAATAACTGAAAACGATTAATTATATTGTATATGAATACTTTGTTTTTCACGCTCTTCATGACCTTTGTGGTGGTCATGCTGGTGCTCGACCTGTTTGTCTTCCATAAGAAGGACCACGTGGTGGGAGTGAAGGAGGCGGCCTGGTGGACCGTCTTCTGGGTCGGCATGGCCATGGGGTTTGCCGTCCTGATCTATTTCTTCGGCGACTGGATGATGCCGCCGCACGAGTCCGTGGCCGACGTGGTGGGCTACCGCCGCGAGATGGTCTCCGAGTTCCTCGCCGGCTATTTCCTCGAGGAATCCCTCTCCATCGACAATATCTTCGTGATGATCATGATATTCGTCTCCTTCGGCATCAAGAAGGAGTACTACCACCGAGTGCTCTTCTGGGGCATCTTCGGCGCCATCGTCATGCGTTTCATCTTCATCTTCGCCCTCGGCGCACTGGTTACCAAGTTCGCCTGGCTCCTGGCCGTGTTCGGTCTGATTCTGATTTACAGCGGTGTGAAGATGTTCCGCGACAAAGGCGACGAGCACATCGACACCGCCAACCACCCCGTCGTCCGCTTCGCCTCGAAGTATTTCCCCGTAACCACCGAGAGCCACGGGCACGACTTCTTCCACGCCGGCAAGATGACGCCCCTCTTCCTAGTGCTGCTGGTCATCGAGTTCTCTGACATCATCTTCGCCGTCGACTCCATCCCTGCCGTCTTCTCCGTCACGCAGAACCCCGTCATCGTCTACACCTCCAACATCTTCGCCATCATGGGCCTGCGCTCGCTCTTCTTCCTCCTGAGCGACGTCTCCGACCGCTTCTGGCTCCTCCACTACGGCCTCGGTGCACTGCTCTGCTTCATCGGCGTCAAGATGATCGGCGCCACCTTCTTCCACTGGCACATCCCCACGCTGGTCTCGCTCGCAGTCATCCTCGGCATCCTGGTGGTGAGCGTCCTCCTCTCCATGCTGATCAAAAAGCCCGCCGCAGAGCAGCAGGCTTAACTGGGAGCGCAGGCGTCCCGCCTGCCTACCTTGAGGGGTAGGCTAAGGGTTTTATGATGGCGCGGGTGGTTCCGTTCATGGTGTCGTCTCCGACAGCGATAAGAGCAGGTCGCGTTAGTCGAACTTCAACTCTCCCTGTGCCGTTGTGGTGCTGATATGGCACCTCTTGCAGATGTCGGTGAATGTGGCTCCGTTAGTCGAGAGTCCATAGAAGTCGTTCTCGCCGAGCAGGATATACTCCCACGTGCGGTGATGGCGCTTTTCGGCTGGCAGTTGATTGATTTTCTCGCACCATTCGGAGGCTGCCCTACGTTTTTGCTGCACATTGCGGTCGCGCACCTTGTCCTGCCCTTTGGTTTCCACCATGTACACGCTCTCCGCGGTGGCTACCAGGAAATCCGGGTGGTAGGTGGCCAGCAGTCCGTCGGTGCGCATATAGGCGATGGAGGCGAACCGGTGGCGTGTCTCGCTGATTTTCAGCCATCGCTCCACCTCGCTGTCGTTGTCGATAAATTCCATGAATGCCCGTTCCAGCCCGCCGCCGTGGCTCGGGAAGGCGGTCCGCGTGTAGATGGTCTTCAGCAATTCTAGTGAATGCTGCTCGCGCACAGGCAGTTTGGCCACGCTCGAGAAGGGTATCTCCTCCACATCGGCCTCGGTAACCATCACCCGTTGTTGCAGGTCGTACAATGCGGACGCCATCACCTTTACAATGTGTTGGGTTACAATCCCGTTCTGTGCCAGCAGTATTTTCCAGTCGTTCCCGCTAAAGGGGTCGAATACCTCTCCGAAGAGGCGGGTGCGGATGTATCGGTCCATCGTTTGCAGCAGCATTGCGCCGCCCTGTTGCAGGGTGGGGTATTCTTTGGCTTGTTGATGTGTCGCTATGCGGAGCAGCTTTTGCAGGTACTCGTGGTAGCTGCCGGCCGTGAAGAGGTCGGCTTTGACGTTGAACTTGCCGAAGGTGGTCTTCATGGCCACGGCCTGGCTGACGAAGGTCTCTCCCGGGGTGGCCAGGTAGCGGCGCAACTGCTCGAGGGGGTAGGCGGTGAAGACCTCCATGCTTTCTACCTCCGGCATCGGCAGCTCCAGCAGCTCCTCGCTTTCGCGCAGGATGTTGATCCAGGTCATGTCGTAGCGTTCGTGGTCTTCTTTGAGTTCGGCCATCAGCATGTCGCCCGGCGGATTGGGTCCGGATTCCGGGCCGTCGGTGTCGACGGCCGCCAGGCCGCTGTTGACAAGGTCGTCATAGAACTGGCGGAAGCGCGGATGCTCCACGATGAAAAGGATGTCCATGTAGTTCAGCGGCTCGCGCTTCTCCACCAGCAGGCGTCTCCGGTTCTCCGCCTTGGACTCTGCGTATTCCGCTTCGCGCCACATCAGGCGCAGGCCGCGCCCCACCACTTGCTCCAGCAGGATGCTGCTCTCGCTGCTGCGCAGGGGGACGATGACGCAGATGTTGTTCACGTCGAAGCCTTCGCGCAGCATCATCACGCTCACCACCACCCGCGGCGTGGCGTGGCCGTCCATGCTGCTCAACCGCTCGCTCACTTTCCGCCATTCCGCCTCTTTCATGTTGCCTTTGGCGTCGCTGTCCACCCGCAGCACCTCGTCTTCCTGCAGCCCCTGCGTGTACATGTAGTTTTCCACCAGCGGCGTTACTTTGGTGTCTTCGCACACCACCATCATCTTGGCATGCTTGTTGAGGCTGGTGAATCCCTCCTGCAGCCGGTTGAGGCGTTCCAGTCCGGCCCGCAGCATCAGCTTCTGCCCCTCGCTGAGGGCTATCACGTTCCTGCCCTCGCGGATGGCGCTGTAGTCCAGGTCTTCCAGCTCGGTCAGTGCCTGCCGCTGGTCGAGCGAGAGGGTTTTTACCAATCCGTTCTGCATGGCTTCTTTCAGGTCGAAGTCGACCATGATATGGGGGAAGTGTACCTTGCGCCCTCGCCGCCCGCTGCCGCGCTGCTCGTAGGGGGTGGCGCTGAAGTCCACCTGCACGCGGCACTGTTTTTCTTTCAGTATGTAGTCGATGGCCTGCTGCCATTTCACGTCGTCCTCGTCCGTGCCGTTCTCGTGCACGTGGTGGGCTTCGTCGTTGATAATCATCAGGCTGTCCAGGTCGTGCAGGTATTCCAGCTCGGTGCCGCGCAGGTAACGCCGGTCCAGCATGTCGAGTGCGTTGCCCGCAGCCACACCCTGCCGCAACGGCAACAACTTGTCTGCCAACTCCGAATAATCAGAACAATCCGAATAATCAGAATTTTCAGAATCCTCCGCCCTCCCCTGCAGGAACAGGTGCCAGTTGGTGATGGCTATCATGCCTTCGCCCGTGGCCTTACGTCCGATGCCCTGCTCCTTGCTCACGGTGTTGGTCTGCACAAAGTTGAATACCTCCTCGCGGTACTGCGGCGGCAGAAACAGGTCCTGGAACTTGTGCAGGTCCGAGCTCTCCACATTCCGCGCCCCATGCTCCATTTTCCCCAGGTAGGCGTCGAGCAGCCGCTCGTAGACGATGATGCCTGGGGCGATGAGCAGGAACCGCTGTGTATAGCGGTCGCCTCCGTTTGATGTCGTCCCGTACACCGGGTGGCGGGCATTGAGCATCTGCCACAGCACCAGGGCGTGCATCACCCACGTCTTGCCCGTGCCGGTGGCCATCTTGACGGCATACTTCGGCAGGCGGTATTTCTCTTGGGCCAGGGTGCCCATGTCCACCATCCCCATCTCGTCGGCCATCACGGCGGCATAGTTGTCTTCCACCGTCTGCACCCCCCGCCACCTCGTGCAGGTAGATGGTGTTGAGTATGGCCTGCCGCTGGCCGAGGTGAAAGTTTATCGACCGCTCTGTCGTAAACGGCTCGCAGAACCAGTGTTGCAGCAGTTCGCGCGTTACCGCCTCCATCATCTCGCCGCTCTCCCAGGCGGCGTTCACCTTCTCCTTCAGCCGCTGCGCCAGCAGCAGCGATATATTATCCTGATTGTATGTCATTTTTCTGATTTTTCTGAATTTTCAGAATATTCCGATTCTTCCGAATACTCTGATTACATAAACCTACACCCTCTCCACCACCACACTCTCGAACCCGAACACATCCACCGCCTTGACGCACACGGTGCGGCTCTCGCGGTGCGGCACCGTCAGGTCAGCGCGGTAGACGCAGTGCAGTGGGTCGTGGTCCATGGCCGTATTCTCGCGGTAGTCCTGCCACAGCGAGCGGAAGGTCGTGCCGTCGTAGTCGGGGTCGATGCTCCAGTATTCTATCAAGGCCAGCGGGTCTTCGGCCATCACGCGGCGCACCGCTTCGCGGTCTTTCTCGTCGAGCGGTATGCTCTCCGGCGAGAGCTGCACGTAGTCCTTCAGGCGGATAGTTAGCACATCGCCGTCGGCAGTGGTGTGTTTCTCTATGGGGTGTAGAGCGAGATATTGCAGGCCGCTGAAGCGCACCTTTCCGTAGAGGTGCTTGGGGTCCTGCTTCTTGAGTTTGTCCAGCAGGTCGGGCGGTATGACCAGCACCTCCACCGTCTGCTTGTATTCCTCGATGGCGGCGCTGATGTCGAAGCTGAAGTTCCACGCCAGCACCACGCATCGCTTCCATCCGCCGCCCAGCAGGCTCTGCGTGGCCTCGCTGGCGCGGCGCAGGGTGGCCCGGCCGGTCAGCTTGTTGGGGCTGTCCACATACACCAACGTACGCTCGTCTTTAATGAACCCGAAATTTCTATCCAGCACTTGGTCGGTGGTGAAGGGAATTGCACCGTAGAGCTGCATCACCACCTGGCTCAGTTCACCTATATTCTTGAATAGGCGGGTGCCGTGCATCATCTCCTTTTGGTAGTCGCCGATAGCCTGGTAGAGGAACGGCTTCACCTCTTGGTCAATCAGTCGCTTGCGCATCACCAGCGTGGCCGGCTTGCCGATGTCGGAGGTTATCCACCGGCGTCCAAGCCGCTCGGCCACCGCCGCCGTCGTGCCGCTGCCACCGAAGAAGTCGCAGACCAAGTCGCCCTCGTTGCTGCTGGCCTTGATGATGCGCTCCAAGATATCAGCAGGCTTTTGTGTAGAATAGCCAACCTTTTCTTCAGCAGAAATATGCATCATATCGGACAAATCCGTCCATAAATTTGCAACCTCTTGTTCATCATACAACATTCCATTAGTTTGGTCTCGTCTAATGAAAGTCTTTATTCTCGGAGTGCCAGTCTTCGTCCAATATATTCTCCCCTCTACATCAAACTGTCGAATGCTCTCATCAGAATAGTTTCCTCTCGGTGCATGCTTGAAATAACATTCTCTTTCTTCGTCATAATTGAAGACCTTTCTCGCTTGCTCTTCTGTATAGAATATTTTCTTACGTTGCTTATTAATCTTTGTTGTATCTGATTTGACATAGAAGAAAATAGAGTCGGTAACAGAGTCATACTTTAATTGTTCCTCCGATGACATCCTTCCCACCGTTTTTGCCCTTTGCCAAACAATCTCATTTCTGAAATTCTCTTTCCCAAATATCTCATCCATCAATACCTTAACGTAGTGGCCTACATGCCAGTCGATATGGACATAAATGCTTCCGTGGTCGGAGAGGAGTTCGCGCATCAGCACAAGGCGAGGGTAGAGCATACGCAGGTAGCTGACGGTGCCGTCTTTCCAGGTGTCGGCATAGGCGAACTGCTCGATGGTGGTGGGCTTTTGGCTGATGTCGCCACCGGGGAGGGTGAGCTTGGTGCGGTAGTCGGCCTTGCTGTCGAAGGGCGGGTCGATGTAGATGAGGTCCACCTTGCCGCGCAGCGAGGGCAGCCCCGTCTGCGGGTCGCCAGCCAGCAGCGCCTGCATGGCCAGCAGGTTGTCGCCATAGATGAGGCGGTTGAGGTCTTTCAGGGCAATCGGATTATTCTGAACATTCAGATTACTCTGAAACCGCATGGCGCTGCTGGCTTTGGCGGGCAGCACCACTTCGTTGGTCTGCAGGGTGATGCGGTTGGGGGAGGAGAGTCGGTCGAGGATGGCCGCCGCCTCGCGGTTGCCGTCGGCCACAATGCGCGGCAGCTCGGTGATAAGGCTCTTTGTGGGCATAAGGGTTGCTGTTTGGTTGCAGCGGTTTGCGGCCTATCCCTCTTACTTCCCGACGACCACAGACAAAAAAGGAGGCGAGCATCTCGTCTCCAATCTGAGGTCGTGGAAAGTACCTTGAGGGATAGACAAAATGCCCGCACATTGGCGAGCATTTGCTTTTGCCACCCTCGATTGAAATTTTCCACGTTTCAGATTGGTCGGAACAAACAGCAAACGCTTATGTTAATAATATGTTTCTTTTCTTTCTTTTCTTACTTTTTTGGTTTTCTGATTATTCTGAGTGTTCTAATTATTCTGAATCTTCAGAGTATTCTGATTACTCTATTTTCCTGGGTTGTTTTGGTTGTTGCGGTAGGCGGTGCGGGCTTGGTACATGCGTTCTTTGATGCCGCCTTCGGTGACGAATCGGGTCTGCATGGTCTCCAGTAGCCGGTGGAGCATGTAGGTGGCCTGGTGGATGAGGGTGATGCAGAGGTTGGCCATCTCCTCGTCGTTCATGCGGCGGATGGCTGTGGCGTAGTCTTTCATGAGTTCCTCGCTCCGGGCGTACTGACGCAGTTTGTCGTAGCGGGGATGAAGTGCGCCCCACTTCTGCAGGCCGCGCACGCGCAGATAGTCCTCATAGTCGTCCAGCAGCTCCTCCAGGCTGGCCTTGGCCACATTGGTGAGCTTTATCTCGGTCTCGGACGAGGTGGTCGCCGCCTGGTTGCCCTCGGCGATATTCTGCTTGCCGCTGCGGGCGGCCTGCACCATCTGGTCCACGGTGCGGTCGCCGTGGCCGAGGTACTGGTGGGTGAAATGGTAGGTGATGTCATAGATAATCTCGGCCACCTGGTAGACCCGCAGCTGGCGGTAATGTCCGCGCCGGGGGAGGAATGTGTGCTTCTGGTTATTCTGGCTATTCTGGTTATTCTGAATGTTCTGAATATTCTGATTATTCAGATTACTCTGAAAACTCTGATTATTCTGAATACTCCGATTATTCTGATTATTCTGATTATTCTGATTATTCTGATCCATCACAGCTTTATTTGACGGTGCAAAGATACGAAAAAAACTTCACATGCGCTGAAAATACAATAAGCGACCAATGCCCTACCGTTCTCCCAGGGTGTCCATGATGGCACGGGCGGCTTTGCGGCCGGCGCCCATGGCGAGGATCACGGTGGCGGCACCGCTGACGGCGTCGCCTCCGGCGAATATGTATTTGCGGCTGGTCTGCCCGTGCTCGTCGGTCTTGATGCCGCCCCAGGGCTCGCACTGCAGGCCGGGGGTGGTGGTGCGGATGAGGGGGTTGGGGCTGGTGCCGAGGGCGGCCACGATGGTGTCGGCCTCGATGTCCACCTCGCTGCCCTCGATGGCTTTGAAGGCGCGGCGTCCGCGTTCGTCGGGCGCACCCATCTCCATCTTGACGCATCGGAGCGCGCGGACGCTGCCGTCCTCGTTGCCGAGCACCTCGACAGGGGCGGTCTGGAACAGGAACTGCACGCCCTCCTCGATGGCGTGGTGCACCTCTTCGCGCCGCGCGGGCATGTCCTGCTGGCCGCGGCGGTAGACGACGGTTACCTCGCTGCCCAGTCGCAGGGCGGTGCGGGCGGCGTCCATGGCCACGTTGCCTCCGCCCACCACTATCACCTTCTTGCCGAGGTAGATGGGTGTGTCGTACTCCTGGTTGTAGCCGTGCATGAGGTTGGTGCGGGTCAGCAGCTCGTTGGCGCTGATGACGCCGATGAGGGTCTCTCCGGGGATGCCCATGAACTTGGGCAGGCCGGCGCCCGAGGCGATGTAGACGGCGTCGTACTCCATGTCGTTGAAGAGCTGGTCGATAGTGATGCTCTTGCCGATGATGACGTTGGTGCGTATCTCCACGCCCAGGCGGCGCAGGTTGTCGATTTCGGGTTCCACCACCCGCTGCTTGGGCAGGCGGAATTCGGGGATGCCGTAGACGAGCACGCCGCCGGCGTGGTGCAATGCCTCGAAGACGGTTACCTGGTAGCCCTGCTTGGCGAGGTCGCCGGCGCAGGTGAGGCCGCTGGGGCCGCTGCCGACCACCGCCACCTTGCGGCCGGCGGGGTAGCACTGGGACTGGGGCTTGGACTTCTCGCGGTGGTTGTCGGCCACGAAACGCTCGAGGGCTCCGATGGCGATGGGGTCGGACTTGACGCCCATGATGCAGCTGCCTTCGCACTGGTTCTCTTGCGGGCATACGCGGCCGCAGACGGCGGGCAGGGCCGAGTCGCGGCTGATGGTTACGTAGGCTTGGTTGAAGTTCTCGTCCTTGATGTTCTGTATGAAGTGGGGTATGTTGATGCCCACGGGGCAGGCTTCCACGCAGCGCGGCTTTTTGCACTGGAGGCAGCGGTTGGCTTCGAGGATGGCCTGCCGCTCGGTGAGGCCGAAGGAGACTTCGTCGAAGTTGCGTGCTCTGACAGAAGGTTCTTGTTCTCTCGGTTTCTGTCTGGTAGGGACACGGCGTGCCGTGTCCGTAGTAGGCATCTCGTTGCTTGCGGACGCAGCACGCTGCGTCCCTACAGCCTCGTCGACGGCGTCTTTGAGGTTGCAGTGGTGGCCACTTTCGGCGGTGGCGATGCGGTAGCGGCGCTGGTCGGGGTCTTTGAGCTTGCGGGCGGCTTCGTCGAAGTCGACGAGGTGGCCGTCGAATTCCGGCCCGTCCACGCAACAGAATTTGACCTCGTCGCCCACGCGCACGCGGCAGGCACCGCACATGCCCGTGCCGTCCACCATCATGCAGTTGAGGCTCACGATGGTCGGTAGGTTGTATTTCTTGGTCGTGAGGCTGACGAACTTCATCATCGGCAGCGGGCCGATGGCCACGCAGTGGGAGTACTCGATGCCGCTCTGGCAGAGTTGGTCGACTTTGGCCGTAACCAAGCCCTGCTCGCCATAGGTGCCGTCGTCGGTCATGATGTGCAGGTTGTGGCACACGGCGCGCAGCTCGTCCTCGTAGAAAAGGAGGTCCTTGGAGCGGGCGCCGATGATGACATCGGTGGGGATGCCCTGGCGGAAGGCCCACTTCACCTGGGGGAACACCGGCGCGATGCCGACGCCACCGGCCACGAACAGCAGGCGTTTCAGCTCGCCTTTGGCATGCTCCTCGATGAGCTCGCTGGGATTGCCCAGGGGACCCACGATGGTGTAGAGGTCTTCGCCCTCGTTCATGGCGGCCAGCTGGCGCGTGGTTTCGCCTACGACCTGGAATACGATGACGATGGACTGCCGCTGGTATACGATGTCGCTGATGGTGAGCGGTATGCGCTCGCCCTTTTCATGGGGTATGACGATGACAAACTGTCCGGGTTGGCCGCTGAGCGATATCCACGGGGCGTGGATTTCCATACGGTAGATATCGTTGGTGTTGAGCAGTCGCTTGCTGATGATTTCGTACATGTTGTTTATTTGGTATTATTGTTGTTCGTTTTGCCAGTATTCTGTGCCTTCGATGTTCAGCGCTTTGGGGTCGAAGCGCGGCTCGAGGCCCTGCTTCTTCTGCCGCTCGTAGTCGCGCAGTGCACGGATGGCTTTGGGCGAGAGGAGTAGGATGGCAATGACGTTGATCCAGGCCATGGTGCCGACGCCGATGTCGCCCAGTGTCCATACCAAGCCACTGCCCATGAGCGAGCCAATCAGGACGGCGCCAATCGTACCGATACGCAGTGCCCATACGACCACCTTCTCGCTGCGGTCGTCGCCAAACCGCAGGTCTTCGGCCTCCAGCTGCGCGAGCTGTTCGGGGTGCTTGCGGTACTGGCGGCGGCGCCAGCGGTTGAAGAGGTAGACCAGGTTGGTCTCGGCATAGTAGTAGTAGGCCATGATGGTGGTGAAGGCGAAGAAGAAGAGGGCGATGGAGATGACGATGTCGCCGGCGTTGGAGCCGATGACGGTGCCGAGGGCATTGGTGGTGTAGAAGATGCCGGGCTCACCCTCCGGCGCGAGGGGGTTCTGCTGCAGGTAGGTAACCACGGCGCCGGTAGGGGTGTGCTGCACGGTGTCGATGATGTTGTATGTCTTGCAGGCCAGTATCATCATGGCGGTGGCGGTGCAGACCAGCAAGGTGTCGATGTAGACGGAGAAAGCCTGCACGAGCCCCTGCTTGACGGGGTGGCTCACCTTGGCGGCTGCCGCCACGATGGCACCCGTGCCCTGGCCGGCCTCGTTGCTGTAGATGCCGCGTTTGACACCCCAGGCGATGGTGCTGCCAATCAGGGCGCCACCCACTTCGTTTACTCCCACGGCGCCGCGCAGCATCTGCATGAATACGTCGGGCACCAGCTGCCAGTTGATGGCCAGCACGATGATGGCCAGCAGGATATAGACCAGCGCCATCACGGGAGCCACCACCTGGGCCACGTTGGCTATGCGCTTGACGCCGCCGATGATGACCAGCGCCAGGAGGAGCGCCACGCCGATGCCGACCGCCCATACGGGGACACCCAGCGTGCGGGCGAAGCCGAGGGAGATGCTGTTGCTGTGGATGGGCGGCAGGAATAGGCCGCAGGCCACCGCCGCCAACACGGCGAAGAGGCAGCCGAAGAAGGGGCTGCGGAGCCCTTTCTCGATGTAGTAGGCCGGGCCGCCGCGGAACTGGCCGTTGTGGTTCTCCTTGTAAATCTGCGCCAAGGTGGCCTCGACAAAGGCGCTGCCGGCGCCGAAGAAGGCGATGATCCACATCCACACGATGGCACCCGGACCGCCGAAACCTATGGCGGTGGCCACGCCGACGATGTTGCCCGTGCCGACACGTCCCGACAAGGCCATGGCGAATGCCTGGAACGATGAGATGCCCGGCTTCTTCTTGTCCTTGCCGGCACTGCCAAAAAGGAGGCGGAACATCTCGCCGAAGCGGCGCACCTGCACGAAACGGGTGCGGAACGAGAAGTAGAGACCTGCCACAAGGCAGAGCACTATCAGCGCCGGGCTCCACACCCAGTCGTTGAGGGTGAGGATGGCCTTGGTAATCCAGTTGCCGAGGGTGTGCATTTATTTTTCAGCGAAATATTTGTAGAACAGGGGTATTGTCTCAATGCCCTTGAAGAACTGCTCGAGGGGGTAGTTCTCGTTGGGGGCGTGGATGTCGTCGGTGGAGAGGCCGAAGCCCATGAGGATGCTCTTGAGGCCGAGGATTTTCTCGAAGCCGGCGATGATGGGGATGGAGCCGCCGCTGCGGGTGGGCACGGGCCGGCGGCCGTAGGTGTCCTGCATGGCGCGCTCGGCGGCCTGGTAGGCTTTCAGCTCGAGGGGTGCCACGTAGGCGGCGCCGCCGTGCGAGGGGGTTACCTTGACGGTTACGTATTCGGGGGCCACGGCCTCGAAGTGCTCCTGGAACTGGCGGCTGATTTTCTCGAAGTCCTGGTTGGCCACCAGGCGGGTGCTTATCTTGGCGTAAGCCTTGGAGGGGAGGACGGTCTTGGAGCCCTCGCCGGTGTGGCCGCCCCAAATGCCGCACACGTCCAGGCAGGGGCGTATGCCGGTGCGCTCCTTGGTGGAGAAGCCCTTCTCGCCGTGCAGGGCGCGGACGCCGAGGTCGCGCTTGTAGCCGGCCTCGTCGAAGGGGGCCTGGGCCATGAGGGCGCGCTCCTGGTCGGAGAGGACCAGCACGTCGTCGTAGAAGCCGGGGATGGTGATGTGGCCGTTCTCGTCGTGCAGGTCGGCAATCATTTTGCAGAGCACGTTGATGGGATTGGCCACGGCGCCGCCGAAGAGGCCGGAGTGCAGGTCGTGGTCGGGGCCGGTAACCTCGACATCCCAGTAGCAGAGGCCGCGCAGGCCGCTGGTGATGCTGGGCACGTCGGGGGCAATCATAGAGGTGTCGCTCACCAGGATGATGTCGGCCTTGAGCAGATCCTTGTTCTTCTCGCAGAAGCCGTAGAGGCTGCCGGAGCCGATTTCCTCCTCGCCCTCGAGCATGAACTTGACGTTGCAGGGGAGGTTGCCGGTGCGCACCATGTACTCGAATGCCTTGGCGTGCATGAAGGACTGTCCCTTGTCGTCGTCGGCGCCACGGGCCCAGATGCGGCCGTCCTTGACCACGGGCTCGAAGGGGTCGGTGCGCCAGAGGTCGAGCGGAGCCACGGGCATCACGTCGTAGTGGCCGTAGACCAGCACGGTGGGCTTGGCGGGGTCGATGGTCTTCTCGCCATAGACCACGGGGTTGCCGTCGGTGGGCATCACTTCGGCACGGTCGGCGCCGGCCTCGAGCAGCAGCTCTTTCCAGCGCTCGGCGCAGCGCAGCATGTCGGGCTTGTGCTCGGACTCGGAGCTGATGGAGGGGATGCGGATCAGGGAGAAGAGCTCCTCGAGGAAGCGGTCGCGGTTCTGTTCGATGTATTGTTTCATTGTATTATATTATTTTGATTTGTTTCGTTTCAGGAGGAAGGGCAGCATGACCTGGTGGAAACCGAGGCCCACGTCGACGGGCTGGTAGTCGATGCGGTACTGCAGGGCGTGCTGCTGCAGGTCGGCGAAGAGTTCGCGTGTGGTTTGCCGGTAGCGGTCGGCGATTTGGGTGGGGGTGAGCTTGAGCTGGCGGCCGCTTTCGAGGTCGATGAAGAGGGTGGGGCGGTCGCCGTAGTCGAGGTTGACCTCGAGGTCGGAGTGGTAGGTGTGGAAGAGAATGACCTCGTGCTTGTTGTGGCGCAGGTGGCGCAGGGCGTCGAAGAGGGGTTCGCGCTGGTCGTCGCGGACGAGGGCGTCGGTGAATATGGCCACGAGCGAGCGGCGGTGCAGCTGCTCGGCGACGAGGTGGAGGCTTTGGGAGAGTGAGGATTGGGGCGTGAGCGGAGAGGAGGTGTCGATGGGTTGGAGGAGGGAGTCCAGCTCGCCGAGCAGGTATTGCTGGTGCAGGCGGTTGGAGCGGCATGGGGTCTGCAACTCGATTTGCGGCGCAAGGAGGGTGAGGCCGAAGGCGTCGCGCTGGCGGTGCAGCAGTTCAATCAGCACAGCGGCGGCGTAGGCGCTGAAGGTCAGCTTGTTGGGGTGCTCTGGGTCGCCGTGGCGCTCCGTGGGGAAGAGCATCGAGCCGCTGCGGTCAATCACCAACTGGCAGCGGAGGTTGGTCTCCTCTTCAAACTGCTTGACGTAGAGGCGGTCGGTGCGGCCATAGAGGCGATAGTCGATGTTGCGGGTCGACTCGCCGGGGTTGTACTGGCGGTAGTCGGAGAATTCGGCCGAGAAGCCGTGGAAGGGGCTGCGGTGGCGGCCCGTGATGAAACCCTCGACGACTTGCCGTGCGTACAGGTCGAGTGTGCGGTAGCGGTGTATGTGGTCGAGGTTCAAGGTGTGTTTTTAACTTAAATTTTCAAAACCGGGTACCTAGAGGGTTGGGGTTCTCTAGGTACTCGGTAGGGGTTCTCTAGGGGAATAGTTCGACTGTGGAAGGATATGGTACCCTAATGTTACATATCCTTCCAGTCGTTTTTTTTTTACAGCAGAGCGTTGAGTTTCTCGGCGAGGGTCTCCTTGGCGACCAGTCCGACCGATTTGTCGACCACTTCGCCGCCTTTGAAGAAGAGGACGGTGGGGACGTTGCGGATGCGGAAGCGGGCCGAGAGCTCGGAGCACTCGTCGACGTCGGCGGTGCCGATGGCGATGCGGCCTTCGTATTCTTTCTCAAGCTCTTCGATGCGGGGAGCGAGGGCTTTGCAGGGACCGCACCAGGTGGCGCCGAAGTCAATCATGGCGGGGCCGCCGGCGATGATGCTGTCGAAGTTTTGTTCTGTGATCTTCATAATGTTATGTTTTTTTTGTTGTTTAATGAATTTTTACCAGTGCACTGGCAAAATGTGTGCTGCAATTTCCGTGCCAACGGATTATTTGGCGCGGAAATAGATGGTCATTGGCACGCCGTGGAAGTCCCACATCTCGCGCAGGCGGTTCTCGACGAAACGTTTGTAGGGGTCGCGGACGTACTGCGGCAGGTTGCAGAAAAAGACGAACTGGGGGTAGGGGGTGGGTAGCTGGGTGATGTATTTGATTTTTACCCACTTGCCTTTGTAGGCGGGTGGCGGGTTCTGCTCCTTGACGATGGGCAGGAGGGCGTCGTTGAGCTCGGCGGTGGAGATGCGGCGGCTGCGGGCCTCGTAGACCGCGCGGGCGGTTTCGAGCACCTTGAAGATGCGCTGCTTGTTGATGACCGAGGTGAAGACGATGGGCACGTCGTCGAACGGGGCGATGCGCTCGCGGATGAGCTGCTCGAAGTCGCGGTGCGTGTTGTGGTCTTTCTCGACGAGGTCCCACTTGTTGACCACGATGACCACACCCTTGTGGTTGCGCTGGATGAGGGAGAAGATGTTGAGGTCCTGCTGCTCGAGGCCCTGGCTGGCGTCGAGCATGAGGATGCAGACGTCGGCGGCCTCGATGGCGCGCACCGAACGCAGGACGGAGTAGAACTCGAGGTTCTCGGTTACCTTGGCCTTGCGGCGCAGGCCGGCGGTGTCGACGAAGTTGAAGTCGAAGCCGAAGAGGTTGTAGCGGCTGTAGACCGAGTCGCGCGTGGTGCCGGCGATGGGGGTTACCACCGAACGGTGCTCGCCGGTAATCATATTGATGAACGAGCTCTTGCCCACGTTGGGGCGTCCTACGATGGCGATGCGGGGCAGGCCGTCCTCGGGTTCGGGGTCGCCCTCGCGGAAGTCCTTGACCAGGGCGTCGAGCAGTTCGCCCGTGCCGCTGCCGGTGATGCCGGCGATGGGGTAGGGGTCGCCGAGGCCGAGGGCGTAGAACTCGCCCAGGGTGTTCATCTGCTCCGAGTTGTCCACCTTGTTGACGGCCAGCACCACGGGCTTGGGTTGCTTGCGCAGCATGTCGGCCACGTCCTCGTCCATGGGGGTGAGCCCCTCGCGTGCGTCGACGAGGAAGAGGATGGTGTCGGCCTCGTCGATGGCCAGGGAGACCTGTCGGCGGATTTCCTGCTCGAACTCGTCGTCGCCGCCCATGACGTAGCCGCCGGTGTCGATGACGGAGAAGTGCTTGCCGTTCCAGTCGGAGTGGCCGTACTGGCGGTCGCGCGTTACGCCGGCGGTGGAGTCGACGATGGCGTCGCGGCTTTCGGTGAGGCGATTGAAGAGGGTGGACTTGCCCACATTGGGGCGTCCGACGATGGCTACGATGTTCATTTTATTGTTCGTTAGGGGTAAGGATGGTGCCGATGGGGTCGAATAGGGGTTTTTTCTTGCCGCCTTTGCCGAAGAGGAGGTTGAGGCCGAGCTTGAGGTTGAAGGCTTTGGAGTCGGTGAGGTAGATGCTGGAGACGTAGTCGGCCATGACATAGGTCTGGAAACAGGTGCCGGGGGTGAGCAGCAGGCCGGCGCCGGGGTTGAAGAAGTCGACATTCTGGCCGTCGTAGACAATGGAGGAACCGACAATGAGTTCGGCCCAGTTGAATAGGTTGGCGGAGAAGGAGGCTGTCAGGTTCCAGCGGAAGGTGTTGGCCACCTCGCTGACGATGCCGGCAGCCGAGGCGGCGTTGGCGCGGGTGAAGATGCCGCGGTCAATCTGGCCGTGGAAGAGCAGGCCGGCACGGAGGTACTTGAGGAGGGTGATGTTGGCACCGAGGTTGAGTTTGGTGGGTACGGCGGTCCAGTAGTCGCCCGAGTCGGCCACTGTGCGCGGTGTCATGCCGTCCAGGCGCTCCTGGAGGTAGTTTTCGATGGAATCCATCGAGAAGGTGCCCTGGTCAAGCATGTTGTTGATATCCACGCCGTTGAATTCGATGGCACCCTGGCCGTATTTGGGCACGACGGTGTAGACGTTCTTGTTCCAGTGGATGCCGGAGGAGAGGTCGTTGATGGCAAGCGAAAAGGAGAAAGGACCGAGGTCCCAGCGGACTCCGAGGTCGAAAGCCAATCCGCGGTTGTCGAAGACACCCATGATGATGTCGGAGACAGATTTGTTTTTGAAGTCGAAGCCGTTCACGGTGTCGTAGTGGACAGCGCCGGCGGCCTGCAGTTCGTAGTACATGCGTGCGGTAACTGCGTCGAGGGTGGGGTCGGTCTCGAAGGCGATGCGTGTGCGGTCGGTTTGGGCGCTGACAATGCCGCCCAGCAGTTTGGCGTGGGCACCGATGGTGAGGTTGAGCTTGTCGATGTGGAAGGCACCGCCAATGCTCGTCTCGATATAGGACTGGGCGTTGAAGATGTCGCCGTTGAGCAGTTCCAGATCGGGAATGATTTTTCCGTCCTCGCCCACGTTGCCCTGCAGGAAGGCGTTGACGGTGGAGATGGGGAGGCCGATACTGAGCTGGTTCACCATCCGCAGGTTGGCGTTGAGGTACAAGTGTTTGATTTTGAAGCCAAAGCCGAAGAGCTGGACATTGGCGCCGATACGGAATTGGTTATCTTCACTCAGGCGGTGGAAGATGGTGTCCAGGTTGATGACCGAAACCTCGCGCGCCTTGTCATAGTAAATTAAATCGCTGACAGCCAACGGGCTGCCGAACTGGATGTCGGTGCCGGGCAGAATCATGTAGAACGTGTTGCGGTTGGGGTGGAAGGCGGGGTTGAGCAGGTTCGACTGCGGGGCGCGCTGGGCGTGGTAGAAGAGGCTGTTGGTCTCGTCGAACTGGGCGCGCACATTGGTGCCGCCAAAGGCCAGCAGCAGGCTGGCGAGGGTGATGATGCTGAAGCAATGTTTGTTCATGGCAGTGGGGTGTTATTTTTTTAAGAGACCATTTTCTGTAACGGGGAATTCGAATTTGGCTGTTATTGCCGCCTGGAGGCTGGCCTTGATGCGCAGGTAGTCGTCGTGGCGTATGGCTACATAATTGTCATGCGAGTATAGCGCCGCCCTCAACCGTAGCGTGCGCGAGTGGCGGAGGTTGTCGAGGTCGCTGTCGGTGAGCATCAAGGGGATGGCGCTGTGGGTGGTATCGTAGGCCATGTGGCTACCTCTATAGGGTGGCTGCATCTCGTGAACCTTGGCCGAGCGGATGGTGCGGTTGTCGAAGAGGTTGGTCAGCGTGGCACCGTTCTCGTCGAGCAGCCAGGCTCCTATGGTGAGGTCGGTGGGGATGTGGTTGTAGAAGTCGAGCATGAGCTTCAGCGAGTCGACATCCACATGCAGGCTGTCGTGAATCTTGTTGATAATCGAGTCGAGGTTGAAGCCGGAGGTCTGGTCTCCGAGGTCGAGGTCGTAGGTGTAGGAGAATTGGCCCACGTTGAGGTCGAAGGGCACCCGCAGGCTGGCGCCTATGGAGTAGATGAGGCGGGTCATCTGAATACTGTCGAGCATCTCGCGGAAAGAGTACTGCTCCCAGTTGTGGTACAATACACTGGAGTTGATGTTGACCTTCAGGCGGAAGGAGACATCAATCTGGCGAGCATATAGGTTGACGATGGTTGCTATGTTGACACTGTCGTAGCGTTTGTGCAGTCCCTGCGTGAGGTTTTCCACGACCACCTCGTCGCGTGAGATAAGTTCATCGAATGGGCGGGTGATTCCATCGCGGTCCACATAGGTAACAACCAAGTCGCTGAAGGAGGCCGACACGTGGTTTGCCACCATGGCGGGTTCGCCTTTGGCAGCCACGGTGAGCGTTACCCAGGCTTCGTGGAGCGCCATCGAGGAGTTTGCCAAATCCTCCAGGTCGGCATTGTCGAACAGCGGTATGGGGATGCTCTGGGTGATGATGGTGTCCTTGGAATAGAGGTATGTGTCGTCTTTGGTTGCAGGACGCGGCGCGGTGGTGGGCGTAAATTCGTTCAGGGGGTAGATGGTGTCGCTGTATTCTCCGTCCCATTTGATGGTAATCACGTCGGACCCCTCTTCGAGGTATCCAGTAAAGTCGGAGCTGAGGTTCGATATCAGGTCGTTGAAGCTCATCTGCCCGCTGGCCAGGGGAATGGCATAGTTGGGCGAGACGCTGCCTTGGATATGGATTGGGTGGCGAAAAATCTCCAAGTCATCGTCCCGCAGGCACGACACTGAAGCGGCGGTACCTATCGCCACCGCCACCACTAGGAGGGTTCTCTTGAGCATGGTGTAGTTGTTCTTCATTAAATATCAGTTTTTTATAATGTTTCTTATAGAATGTATGTTGTTGCAAAGATACGAAATAATTTCGATATTGGCAATTATTTTTAGTCGCAGAGGATGTAGAGGTCGTCGCGAGGGTTGAGGAAGAGGACTGGCTGCCCGGAAAAGCGTTTCAGCAGGGTCAGCTCGGGGCGGGGCAGGAAGTGGTCGAACAGGTCCTGCTCGCGTGGGTCGGTGGTCATGGCGATGAGCAGGTCGGGGTTGAGGCCGGCCACGACGGCATGGTCTACCATGGTGGTGGCCTCGATCTGCACGGAGGTGTATTCCAGTTCGAGCGGTTGGAATATCTTGTCGGCAAAACGCAGGTTGTTCCGGCATCGCTGTCGGAGGCCGGCGTCGCGGTAGGCGGGGTGGGCCAGCAGGATACGGCTGCCAAGGAAGCGCGCCAGGTAGGAGGCCCACACCAGCTTCTCCTTCCCCTCGCGTTGGTGGGTGAGGGCGAGGGCGGTTGTTGCGAGTTCGGGGTTTGGATCTCGGAGAGAGGGGATGCAGAGGTAGGCTGTTTTGCAGTCTTTGAATTCGCGCAGCAATGTCTTGGGGTGTGCAAGCGTGGCGCGTGGCGCCGCGGGGTCAAAGGCGGTAACGGCGAGGATACCTTTGAATGCCGTGGGCAGCCCCTCGATGGCGGTGCGCCATTGCCCCACCATGCTGACAAAGGGGACGCCCAGCTGTTCGAGCCATCTGTCGTCGCCCTTTTCGCGGGCCACATGCAGCACCATAAGCCCTTTGTGGTTGAGCCGTTCGGCGAAATGGCGCGCCCAGGGGAGCACCGTGGTGGCATCCTCCGGGCGGTCGAGGCAGGCTATGACGAACTGGTCTTTCATCGGATGAGGGTGATGTCGCCTTTGAAGTCGTTCTCCACGCCGTTGTGGCAGCGGATACGACAGGTGTAGGTGTATACGCCCGGCAGGCAGTCGGTGCCGTTGAATCGGCCGTCCCAGCGGCAGTCGGTCGGATTGTCGCCGCGGAACACACATTGGCCCCAGCGGTTGAAGATGGCGATGCTCAACTCGGAGAGCGCATCGCTGGAAAGGTCCAGCACGTCGTTGATGCCGTCGCCGTTGGGGGTGAAGGCGTTGGGGATGGAGAAGTCGTTCTCGTCGCAGGTGAGTATCTTGGCATGGATGACGATGGTGTCCGATGCCGAGCAGTTGCCGTCGGTGGCGGTAACGATGTAGGTGGTGATGGTGTCGACCGGTTTGGCGGCGGTGGTATGGGCGGTGGGGTTGGCCACGGTGAGCGGCGGGGTCCAGGTGTAGGTGGCGCCGGGTATGTAGGTAGAGTGCAGCAGTATGCTTTCCCCCATGAAGATGTGGGTGCTGTCGGCCCAGGCGCGGAAGTGGTCGAAGGCGTGGTTGCGGACAATGGCCGTAGTGTCGGACAAGGGGCATCCCTGGGCGGTAAGGGCGGTGATATAGGTGCCTTCGCAGAGGTTTTCAATCAAGGTGTCGACGGGGACGGTGGCAGGCGTATAGGTGATGCGTATCCAGCCTAGGCAGCTGTCTTGGCACAAGGGATCGGATGTCTGTTTGGTGTAGTGGGGTGGGGTAGGGTTGTCGAGGGTGATGTCGTACTCGACAGAGCAGCCGTAGCCCAGAACAGAAATATGGTAGGTGCCGGGGGCAAGGCCCGATGCGCTAATGGTGCGGTCGCCGTCGAAGATAAGGTCGGCGAACGGTTCGATGTGGATTGCAATCGAGTCGAAGTCGATGCCAGTGTTGAGGCGGAACAGGATGCCGCCGTCGGCCGAATCGTGGCAGGAGACGTGTTGAGCCTGCGGTTCCTCAATGAGGGTGTAGGTGCGCACCTCGAAGGTGTCCACCTCCGAGCAGCCCGGAGCCGAGATGCGCAGCAGGTAGGTGCCGGCCTGGTTGACCCAGGGGTTGGCCACCGTGGGGTCGCTCACGCCGGGAGAAAGCCATTGGTAGGTGGCGCCGATTTGCGGCTGCGGGCCTATCTGGATGGAGGCACCGCTGCACGAGATGAAGGGCTGGAAGCGCTGGCCGGTACCGATTACATGCAGCGTGTGGCGTTGGGTGTCGGCCTCGGAGCAACCGCCGGGGAGGCGTGCGATGAGGGTAACGGTGTATACGCCGCCCGTGGCATAGGTGTGGCTGGGGTTGCGGAGGGTGGAGGTGGTGCCGTCGCCAAAGTCCCAGAGGAAAGCGCTGCCGCGGCCGGTGTTGCGGAACTGGACGGTATATGGCGCACAGCCGACGGTGGGGGGTATGAATTCGGCCACGGGAAAGTCGTCCGTTACGTTGAAACGGAAAAGGGCGTTGTTGCAGTTGGAGGAGGCGTTGGTGTCGCTCCAGGCTCCCGGCGTGAGGGGGAAGGCGTTGGTGTTGCCGCACGAGGCGCATACCGACTGGTAGAGGGTGGCCAGGCGGTCGAAGCGCGAGGTGCCGCCGTCGACGTGGTCGCCGCCGCCGCGTATGCTGCCCGACGTGATATCGTGCAGCTCGCCGAAGAAGGTGGCATAGTCGAGCTGGTTGGCATTTTGGTCGAGGGCCATGATGTAGAAGTCCTGCCCGTCGGTCGAGTCGCTCCAGGCGCCAGGCGTGGTCTCCATGCCGGTGGTGCCGAAGGTGTACCAGGTGATGTTGCCATAGCCCACAAAGTCGCGTCCCCAGCCGGCGGCGTAGACGCGGTTGCAGATGTCGGCTGCGAAGGCTGTGGGCGAGAGGTTGATGCGGCCGGCGGTGCCGAAGGTGGTGCTCCATACGGTGGAGGAGAGGTCGGGCGACAGGCGCATCAGGAGCATGCCGGAGCCGAAGACGCTGTAGCCGGCGTTGCGGATGAAAGAGGCCGAGTGCAGGTGGTGGGTTTGTCCGAAGAGGAATACCTCGTTGTGGCGGCCCGTACGGACGAAGTAAAGCTGGTCATATAATACTGCTCCGATGTAGGAGGAGGCCATCAGGCGGTCGCCGTTGTAGGATATCTTGGCCACGAAGCCGTCGGCGTTGCCGCCACCGTAGGCGGTCTGCACGGTGCCGGGCGTGGTGGCCAGGTTGCGGCTGCTCGTGCCGCCGCAGATAAGCAGGTTGTAGGCCGAGTCGACATCGATGGAGTATACTGCGTCATCGCCCGAGCCACCGAAGTAGGTGCTCCACAGCAGATTGCGCAGGTTGTGGTCCAATTTGAGCACCACGCCGTCCTGGCGCCCGGCATTGTTGCGTTGTAGGGCGTTGGGGCTCACAGGGAAGTCGGTGCTGAAGGTGGTCGAGCCCAGGTAGATGTTGTTGAGGTTGTCGGTGATAATCTCGCCGCGCGCGCCGTCGCCGTAGTTATAGTAGAGCGAGTCGTTGCCATGCATGGTAACCATGTAGTTGTTGTTATAGTAGTTGCGGTAGTTGAGTCCGTCGTTGCCCGAACCGCCGACGTAGGTGGAAGCCTGCAGTGTGGTGCCGTCGGCGCTGAGGCGGCTGACGAATATGTCGCTGCCATTGGGGTAGGGTATGGTGCTGGAGAGGTAGTTGATTGAGGGGCCGCCGGCGAAGGTGGTCTGGTAGGCGGTGGGGGTAACGGGGAAGTTGGCCGAGCCGGTGGTGCCGAAGATGATGAGCTCGTCGAATGAGTTGACAAACATGCTGTGCGGCATGTCGCTGGAGGATCCGCCCAGGTAGGTGGCGTAGAGGCGCTCCGTGCCGAGGGTGTCGAACTTGAAGATGCCCACGTCCACCCCGCCGCCGGGTGCCATCTGGTAGGCTCCGAGCGATGTCGGGTAGCCGATGTCGAAGACCAATCCGGCAGTGTAGGCGTTCTTGTACGAGTCGTAGGCGGCAGTGGTGCCCCAGTTGTCGGCTATGGCGCCGGTGTAGGTCGAGAAGATGAGCAGCGGGTCGACCACCAGCGGCAGCTTGGGGTCGTGGGCGCCGAGGGCGATGGTGGCCACGCTGTCGCGCACCTTCCATTGCGAGGGTATCTCCACCTCCTTGCCGCCCACCAGCTGGTAGGCGTAGGGGCGCAGCTCGACGATGTCGCGCACCGAGGTGCGGACAACCAGGTTGCCCTTGCGGTCCACACCGATGCCGTCGGTGCCGCTGTAGGCGATGGCTATCTGCCCCGGGTCGGCACCCGCGGCCACAAGGAAGTTGTATTTCAGTGCGCCCATGGCGCTGGTGATTTCCAGGTCGATGCCGGGGTAGAGGTCGGGATAGGTAACGGTGGAGTAGGACGGCACGCGCGAACGCCAGCGGGCGGGGTCGTTGCCGAGCAGGTAGTTCGTATAGCCTTTTTGCTGGCGGCTGCCAGTCGGGCTGGAAGGGGCGGCGCCGGGGAAGGTCATGCGGTAGGCGTGGCAGCGCGGCAGCGTAGCCTGTGGGGCAGGGTGGGCGATGGGCTGGCGCAGGGCGATGGTTACGGCATCGGCCTCCAGGAATAGGGCCGCATTGTGCAGCTGCGCCGCATAGCGTATCGGCGTTTCCCACTGCCCCTCGTTGGCCGTGAATGTGGCGGTGGGACCCGTGCTGAGCGTGTCCCGTTCTGCCCGCCCGGCAGCCGGAACGCTGATTGTCAGCAGGATGAGTAGCGCTAGCCAGCCTATATACCATCGTGTATGCATGGGTACTATATATTATATATTCGGTGCAAAGGTACGAACTTTTTCCGAATTGGCGGAAAAAAAACAGAAAAGGTCTGGGCTACAGTATGTTTCAGAGGAAGAACAGGCACACGCCGGCCACGCTCACCGCGGCACCGACCACCTGGCGCACTGTTACTCGCTGGCGGAAGAGCCAGGCGGCGGGGGCAATGATGAGCACCGGCGTCAGGGCGAAGAGCGTCTGCGCGATGCCGGTCGAGGTGTACTGCGTGGCCAGCAGCGAGGCACTCACCCCCACGAACGGCCCGAATACCGTAGCTCCCAGCACGCACCACATCGCCTTGCGGTCGTGCACGGCGCGGCTTATTTTCGTTCGCCACTCGCGGTCGAACACCCTCAAGGCCAGGTAGAAACCAGCCAGGCCGATGGTGGCGCGAATCATGGTGGCGGCAAACGGAACACTCAAGAACAGCGGCAGTGGCAGCAGCGCCCCTTCGATGGCCGCCTGCGGGTCGGCACCGGCGGCGGCGATGGCCGCATCGTAGTGCTGCAGACCTATCTTGCTCAGCACCAGGCCGAATCCCTGGCATATACCTGCCATCGAGGCGTAGAACACCCCGCGGCGCGGCAGCCCCAGGTCTACGTGGTCGCCTTTTTTTGAGAGTATCGACATCGCTATGCCGCCCAGCGTAACCGCCATGCCCACCAGCGCCAGCGGACCCATGCGCTCGCCCAGCAGCAGGCGCCCCGTCAGCGCCGCCGTCGGCGCCGAGAGGGTCATGAAGAGCTGCCCGAAGCGCGACCCTATCATGATATACCCCTGCATAAGGCAGTAGTCTCCAATTACATAGCCCACCACACCGCTCAACAGCAGCCATCCCCAAGTATTCCAGTCGGCATACTTCGGGTAGGGCACCCCCATGGTGAGCCACAGCGTCAGCACCAACAATACCAGCGACATCGACATCCGCACCACATTCAGCGGCAGCGAGCCCATACGCTTCGAACCCACCTCGGCAAACAGCGCCGTGGCCGTCCATGCTACTGCCACAAACAGTGCTATCAGCTCTCCTACAAACATTTATCCGTTCTTGTGCTTAATTTTTCCGGCTGCAAAGATACAAACATTTCCCCATACCGCAGTTCGTATTTTTCTCTCACTTTTTTCCAATTCCCCCACTGCCTCCCTGGAGAGGAAGAAGAGGGTAAGAAGAGGGGAAGAAGAGGATGCTTCTTAGGTCCTGATTGACAGGCTATTGTGTTTTGCCTGTTTTTGCCCTTTTTTCGGTTTTTTTTCAAAAAATGACGCACTTTTTTGTTCTCCATGTAAGTATCATGTAATCAGTGGTATATGATGAATTTCGACTTTTTTTCGTATTTTGGCACAATAAAGCGGAACGATTGCAGTTAATGGTATGTTTTTGGCCTCGTAGTTCAGTTGAATAGAACGTCGGATTCCGGTTCCGAAAGTCGGGGGTTTGAATCCCTCCGGGGTCACTGAGTAGGTCGGATGGCGGGCTGGCAACAGTCCGCCATCCCATATGTAAATAATAATGTATATGGAAAAAACTACACATCCCTTCCTGCAGATGCTCATTATGTTCGCCCTCACCCTCGGTATGCTGGCTGTCGGGTCGGTGCTGGTGTTTGTCGCCGCCGCTTTGGGTGTCGATGTCCTGTCGTCCTCCAATATGCTGGTATTCCAGGCCATCTCCCAGCTGTTGATGTTCGTAGTGCCGGTGGTTCTGGTGGTGTTGATTTACCATCGCCACGAGGCGCGCCCCTTCCTGCGCCTCGATTTCTCGCGCCGTCCGTGGCTGATGGCCCTGGCCGGCCTGGCCGTGTGGGTGCTGCTGATGCCTTTGATGGACTGGTGCACCGTCTGGAACGAAAGCTGGCACTTCAGCGCCCCCTTCGAGCCGCTGGAGAAGATGCTGCGTGAAATCGGCGAGCATACGAAGGCCGTCATGGAGACCATGCTTGCCGGTGCCGGCGTGGGCACCCTGCTGGCCAACCTCGTGGTCATCGCCCTCGTCCCCGCGGTCTGCGAGGAGTTCTTCTTCCGCGCTGGCATGCAGAACCTTATGCTCCGCTGGGTCAAGAATCCCCACGTCGCCATCTGGGTTACCGCCGCAGTCTTCAGCCTCTTCCACGGCGAGGTGTTCGCCTTCATGCCCCGTTTCATCATGGGTGCCATCCTCGGCTACCTATACCTCGGCTCCAACTCCATCGTGCCCAATATGGTGGCCCACTTCTTCAACAATGCCATGGTGGTGGTGCTGTACTGGCTCATCGCCCGCGGTGTGCTCGATGTCGACCCCGAGGCACCCATGGCTGCCGCCTGGCCCATCACGCTCGGGTGCACCGTGGCTGCCGTCGCAGTGGCGTATGTCTCCTTTGGTAAAAATCTAAAAATTAGCAGATAGAGAGCTCTTTTTCACCCCTTTTTAGCCCCGATGGCCATACATGCCTGCAAAATATTTTTGCAAAGATAACTCACTGAAAATAAGTTGTGTGTACGCTGTTTAGAGCTAAAAAAAGGAGAAAAATGAAAAAAAATATTCGCGGTGTGAAAAAAAAGTATTATTTTTGCACTCCGTTTTTGATTAAGAAACAGTTAGGAAAACAATAAAATTAACATTAAAAAATACCATCAGAAATGACAAAGGCAGAAATCGTAGCTGAAATAGCTCAGAAAACCGGTATCGAGAAACTCGCCATCCAGGCTACCGTCGAAGAGTTCATGACCGTTATTAAGGAGAGTCTCGCCGAAGGTGAGAATGTCTACCTCCGTGGCTTTGGCAGCTTCATCGTCAAGAAGCGCGCCGAGAAGACTGGCCGTAATATCAGCAAGAATACCACCATCATCATTCCTGCCCACAACATCCCCGCCTTCAAGCCCGCCAAGACCTTCATGCAGGACGTCAAAAAGAAAGTTAAATAACATTAAGTACTAGCAACAATGCCCAACGGAAAGAAGCACAAACGCCACAAGATGTCTACGCACAAGCGCAAAAAACGCCTGCGCAAGAACAGACACAAGAAGAAATAAGCCCGGACACCAGTCCCTGGTGCTTATACCCAAAGACTAAAACAAATTACACACTGCCTCTAACAAGGTGGTATGTAGTTTGTTTTATTTCTTATTTGCAACCAATACGCCACTCAATCAGTGAACAAAGAACTCATCATATCCGCTACCCCCGACGGCGTCCATATTGCCCTTACCGAGGATGGCCGTCTGGCCGAACTGCACAAGGAAAGCCCCTCGAGCCAGTTCGCCGTGGGCGACATCTTCTTCGGCAAGGTAAAGAAAATCATGACCGGCCTCAATGCCGCCTTTGTCGACCTCGGCGGCGAAAAGGAGGGGTTCATGCACTACCTCGACCTCGGCCCCGACTACCTCTCGGTCGACAAGTACCTTCGCCTCTCCATGAACGGCGACGCCAACGCCAAGACCCTCGCCAACTTCAAACCAGAACCCATCCTGGAAAAGGTAGGCAGCCTCGAGAATGTCCTCAAGGTCGGCCAGCCTGTCCTGATGCAGGTTACCAAGGAACCCATCTCCACCAAGGGCCCCAAGCTCAGCGGCGACATATCCATCGCCGGCCGCTACCTGGTCCTGGCACCCTTCTCCAACAAGATTTCCATATCGCAAAAAATAAGAAAAAAGGAGGAACGCAACCGCCTGCGCCGCCTGCTGGAGAGCATTCGTCCGCAGAATTTCGGTGTCATTGTACGCACCGTGGCAGAAGGACGCACCGTGGCCGAGCTCGATGCCGACCTGCGTCATTTGCTGGACTGTTGGGCCAGGATGACCGAGAAGCTCAAGCGCGTCAATGCCCCCACCAAGGTCCATGCCGAGCTCGACACCACCACCGCCCTCCTGCGCGACCTCATTACCGACGACTTCAGCGCCGTATACGTCGACAACGCGCCCCTCTACGACGAGGTGAAGCGTTTCATCCAGACCACCCTTCCCGACAAAGAGGATATCGTCAAGCACTACAAGCTCAAGACGCCCATCTTCGAGCAGTTCGGTGTCCAGCGCGACATACGCCGCATGTTCGGCCGCATCGTAACCATCCGCTCGGGCGTGTACCTATATATTGAGCACACTGAGGCCATGCACGTCATCGACGTCAACAGCGGCAACCACATCAAGGCCGGCACCAGCCAGGAGGACACCGCCCTGCAGGTCAACATCGAGTCGGCCATTGAGATAGCCCGCCAGATGCGCCTGCGCGACATGGGCGGCATCGTCATCGTAGACTTTATCGACATGAACCGCTCGGAGAACCGCAAGAAGCTCTACGAGGTGATGTGCGAGGAGATGAAACGCGACAAGGCACGCCACACGGTGCTGCCGCTCAGCAAGTTCGGCCTCATGCAGATCACACGCCAGCGGGTACGCCCCGCCGTCGAGGTCGACGTGCAGGAGAAGTGCCCCCTCTGCGACGGCACGGGCCATATCAAGCAGAGCCTCGTGGTGGTCGACGAGATGGAGTCGAGCCTCAGTTACCTGCTCACCTCCAGCAACGAGAAGCGCCTCACCATCGTCATGCACCCCTACATCCACGCCTACCTCACCAAAGGCTGGATCCGCAGCCGCCGCCACCAGTGGCAGCGCAAGCACCATGTGCGGCTCGACATGAAAGCCTCCGAGCAGTATGGCCTCCTCGAGTTCAAGTTTTTCCATCCCAACGGGGATGAAATCCAGATGTAGGAACGTGAAATAGAAATATGAAGTCTAGAGGACGTGATAGACGCAGAATGTTGCTGATGCTGTGCTTCGGCCTATTTTTCAATTTTCAATTTTCAATTTTCAATTGTGCCCAAGGGCAGGTGCGCACCCGTGGCATCGATGTCTCCAAGTTCCAGGGCACCATCAACTGGACCAAGGTAGCCAAGGACTCCACCATCAAGTTTGTCTACATCAAGGCCACCGAGGGCACCTCCATCCAGGACCCCTTCTACAAGACCAACCTCTCCAAGGCAAAGAAGGCGGGTCTCCTGGTGGGAAGCTACCACCTGTACAGCAGCAAGACCACCGCCTACCAGCAGTTCGGCAATTTCAAGAAGATGGTCAAGAAGAGCGAGCAGGACCTCATCCCCGTGCTCGACATCGAAGGGCACCACTCGGGCCGCCTCTACATGGCGCGCGTCGACAAGCTGCTCGAGCTGATGGAGGCCGAATACGGCGTGAAGCCTATGATCTACACCTCCGAGAAGGTCTACAAGACCCACTTCGCCGGCAAGAAATACGCCAAGTACCACATCTTCATCGCCAACTACCGCCGCTATCCCTCCACGCGCTTCACCCTCTGGCAGTACTCCGAGACCGGCCATGTCAGCGGCATCCGTGGCTACGTCGACCTCAACCGCTTCCACCGCAAGCACTCCCTCTCCGACATCCGCATGCCAAGAAAAAAGAAAAAGGCAACATCCTCGTCCGACTCCACTGCCGCCGCGAAATAAGCATCTGATAAAAGGGTTTTGACATTCTTGCCCCGCGTGTTTTCCGCGTGGGGATTTTTTTTACTTATTCCATCCCCACTGCCATGCTTCCCGAAGCCATTCAATCTGTGTGTTGTAACTGGATGGTACACAGGGTGTACTGTTATTTGTTTCTGACATGTTGAACCTAAGGTATAAATAATCTTTAAAAATGAAACACATATTCAAAACAATAGTATTAACCCTAAAACCCCAAAGCATTATGAAACGTACAACATTTGTTCTTTTGGTGGCCGCAATGGCCGCAATGGGCCTTGTGGCCTGCGAAAAGGAGAAGTCTCCCGGTAACAATCCTGCTGGAGGTGGGCAGGTTGCGCCATGGTATCAGTCGCTTGTCGACACTCGTTGGTACTGCCACACGGACATCCAGGTTCACGCCACTCATCATGAAGATGATACATATTGGGATATCATTGATGACAGCACCATTGTTCGGACTATATATAATACAATACTTAACGGTATTCCCATGGATGATACTGTAGTGGTGTCTATCAAATACAGCTACAACCCCGATTCCCTTGTGCTGACAGGGTTCTTCCGCGACGGCGAGACTCAAGACTACATTCTGGATACCGTCCAGAAGACCCTCACTTATACCTTCCCCGAAAACATGCCGGGCAATCCGGAACCGATGGTTTTCACCCTGGTAGAGCAATGATAGGGCTCGCGGGCGACCTGTATGGGGCGCACGTGCGCCCCATACCCCGCGAAGCAATTCGTTTAATTCGCACAATTCGCCGACAGATGTTACCCTGGGGCGAATTTTTTTCTTATATATAAAAATTATTTTGTATCTTTGCAGTCTGATTTGTAATGTAAAAACAATAAACAAACAATACAGACAACAATGCAAAAAAGTAAAGTAGGACTTGATTTCGTGGAAGTTGAGCACGCGCGCGATGTGGCCCGCCGCATCGCCGGACAGGTGCAGGATTTCGTCGAAGACTACACCACCGTGGCCGTCGAGCGCACCCTCTGCCGCTTCCTCGGCATCGACGGTGTGGACGAGAACGAGGTGCCGATGCCCAATGTGGTGGTCGACGAGCTGAAGAGCAAGGGCGCCCTCGGTGAGGGCGTGATGTTCTATGTCGGCAACGCCATGGCCGAGACCGGCAAGAGCCCGCAGCAGATTGCCGAGGCCATCGCCTCCGGCAAGCTCGACATCACCCAGCTTCCCATCCATCCCAAGGCCGACATCGACAAGGCGCTGCAGCCTGTCATCGAGGCTACCGTGACCAAGGTGCGCAGCAACCGCCTGCGCCGCGAGAAGTACATCGAGACGATAGGGGAGGGCAGCAAGCCCTACCTCTACATCATCGTGGCCACCGGCAACATCTACGAGGACGTGGTCCAGGCCCAGGCCGGCGCGCGCCAGGGTGCCGACATTATCGCCGTGATCCGCACCACCGGCCAGTCGCTGCTCGACTATGTGCCCTACGGCGCCACCACCGAGGGCTTCGGCGGCACCTTCGCCACCCAGGAGAACTTCCGCATCATGCGCAAGGCGCTCGACGAGGTGGGCGAGGAGGTGGGCCGCTACATCCGCCTCTGCAACTACTGCTCCGGCCTCTGCATGCCCGAAATCGCCGCCATGGGCGCGCTCGAGGGTCTCGACGTGATGCTCAACGACGCCCTCTACGGCATCCTCTTCCGCGACATCAACATGCAGCGCACGCTGATCGACCAGTACTTCAGCCGCATCATCAACGGCTTTGCCGGCGTCATCATCAACACCGGCGAGGACAACTACCTCACCACCGCCGACGCCTACGACGAGGCCCACACCGTGCTGGCCTCCGACCTCATCAACGAGCAGCTGGCCCTCATGGCCGGCCTGCCCGAGGAGCAGATGGGCCTCGGCCACGCCTTCGAGATGGACCCCGAGCTCACCAACGGCTTCCTCTACGAGCTGGCCCAGGCGCAGATGATTCGCGAGATCTTCCCCAAGGCGCCGCTCAAGTACATGCCCCCCACCAAGTTCATGACCGGCAACATCTTCCGCGGCCACATCCAGGACGCCCTCTTCAACGTCATCGGCCAGTGGACCCACCAGGGCCTCCAGCTGCTCGGCATGCCCACCGAGGCCATCCACACCCCCTTCATGTCCGACCGCTACCTCAGCATCGAAAACGCCAAGTACATCTTCAACAACATGCGCGACATCGGCGAGGAGGTGGAGTTCAAGGAGGGCGGCATCATCAAGAGCCGCGCCCAGGAGGTGCTCCACAACGCCACACGCCTGCTCGAGACCATGGAGCACGAGGGGCTCTTCACCGCACTGGAGAAGGGCATCTTCGGCAACGTCAAACGTCCCAAGAACGGCGGCAAGGGCCTCGACGGCGTAACCCTCAAGGGCGAGCACTATTTTAACCCGTTTGTTGAACTGATGAAAGGAAAGAAATAACTATGAGCGAAGGATTGTACAGCATGGAGGCCAAGGATTATGACAAAACCCTGGACCTCACCAAGATAAAGCCCTATGGCGACACGATGAACGACGGCAAGGTGCAGCTCAGCTTCACCCTCCCCGTGCCCGCCGGCGCCGAGGCCGAAGAGGCCGCCAAGCAGCTCCTCAAGAAGATGGGCTTCGAGAACCCCCTCGTCGTCTACCAGAAGGAACTCACCGAAGGCTTCTGTTTCATGAACTGCTACGGCAGCCTCACCCACACCGTCGACTACACCACCATCCACGTGCCCAAGGTCGAGTCCACCACCATGGACATGCACGCCTGCGACGACTACATCCGCGAGAACATCGGCCGCAAGCTGGTCTGCGTCGGCGCCTCCACCGGCACCGACGCCCACACCGTCGGCATCGACGCCATCATGAACATGAAGGGCTACGCCGGCCACTACGGCCTCGAGCGCTACGACATGATCGAGGCATACAACCTCGGCTCGCAGGTGCCCAACGACGAGTTCATCGCCCGCGCCATCGAGCTCAAGGCCGACGCCCTGCTCGTCAGCCAGACCGTTACCCAGAAGGACGTCCACATCAAGAACATGACCGAGTTGGTCGAGATGCTTGAGGCCGAGGGACTTCGCGACAAGGTGATACTCATCTGCGGCGGCCCCCGCATCAGCCACGAGCTGGCCAAGGAGCTGGGCTACGACGCCGGCTTCGGCGCCAACACCTACGCCGACGACGTCGCCTCCTTCGTCGCCCAGGAAATGGTCAACCGCGGGTGGAAGTAGTCGGGGGTCTATTGATGGGAAATAATGGATAAAATAGGGGCTAGTGAGAGGGTAAAGTGCCATAAGCTTCCATATCCTTCCAGTGCCTTTGTATTCCCCTACCGTTCCCCTACCATTCCCCTAGAGAACCCGACCCGAAAACGTTAAAATTAACTTAAAAATTAACATAATCATGGACAAAGAACAGATCAAACCCTTCATCGCCAAGCGTGCGGCCCAGGAGCTTCACGACGGCGACGTCGTCAACCTCGGCATCGGCCTTCCGACCCTCATCCCCGACTACCTCCCGGCAGGCGTCAATGTTACCCTCCAGTCCGAGAACGGTATGATTGGCATGGGCCCCACCCCCGAAGCGGGCAAGGAAGACCCCTGGTTCATCAACGCCGGCGGCGGCTTTGTTACCCCCGCCACGGGTGCCTGCACCTTCGACAGCGCCACCTCCTTCGGCATCATCCGCGGCGGCCACGTCGACGTGTCGATCCTTGGCGCCCTGCAGGTCGATGAGCAAGGCGACCTCGCCAACTGGATGATTCCCGGCAAGAAGACCCCCGGCATGGGTGGCGCCATGGACCTCCTGGTCGGTGCCAAAAAGGTCATCCTCGCCATGGAGCACACCGCCAAAGGCAATCCCAAAATTCTTAAGAAGTGCACCCTCCCGCTGACCGCCAAGGGCCAGGTCAACATGATTATCACCGAGATGGGTGTCATGGAGATTACCCCCGAGGGCATTGTGCTCACCGAAATCAACCCCGAGTTCACCGTCGAACAGGTACAGGCTGCCACCGAGGCCACCCTCATCGTCAGCCCCAACCTCAAGAAAATGAACCAGTAATGAAACGCATCATCCTAGCCGCCACCCTGCTGCTGTGCCTCTGTGGCACGGCAGCGGCCCAGCGGCACATCGAATTCCGCTGGCGCGGCATCTACTTCGTCGCCGATGCCGCCTACGCCTTCAACTTCAACCGCACGCCCGGATTCAACGGCATAGCCGACTCGGTCGCCGGCATCATGCCCTCGCTCATCGGCGGCTTCCAGTTCCGCAAGGAAGCCTCGGTCGGCCTCGGTTTCAGCTACCTGATGGACCCCACTGGTGCCTTCACCCAGCTGCCCCTTTTCGTCGACCTGCGCAGCGCCTTCACCCGCGACCGGCTTACCCCCGTGGTGGCCGTCCAGGCTGGCTACTCGCTCCCCGTCGGCGCCTCCAGCGAGCCCCCGGTGACCAAGATTGAGGAAGGCGGTCTCTACCTCGGCATCGAAGTGGGTGGACGCTACGCACTCAACCGCTCCACCGCCCTCGGTGCCCATGTCGGCTACCGTATGCTCCACTCCAACAAGGTGATGCGCAGCGACGACATGAACGACCCCAACCTTACCGAAGCCGCCACGCTCCACATGCTCGCCTTCGGTGTCTACTTCACCTTCTGCAACTGGTAGCATCATGCGCAAACGACTGTCATTGTGCCTGTTGATAGCTTTGGCCTCGGCCGCGGTGTCGGCCCAGAAGCCGGCCGAACCCTCGTCGTTGCCGGCCCGCGCCAACGTGGCGGCCTACGACGATGAGAACGCCATACCCAAGCTGGCCTACCGCGATTCGCCCTACAGGCTTGAGCTTTCGGGTTTGTGGCAGCAGCAGCGCACCGACAGTTCCATCGTCTACACCCGCCAGGTGGATGTCGAAAAGGTGTGGCGTGAGTTCCGCGTTTACCTCAATGTCCGCGGTTCCCGCGCTGTGCGTGTGAGCCTCAACGGCACGGTGGTGGGCGCTGGCGGCGACTCGCGCCACTGGCACGAGTTCCTCCTCTCGCCCCACCTCAAGTACGGCCGCCCGAACACCCTCGCCATCGAGACCCTCAACCAGCCCCAGGATGCCCTGCTGGAGTCGGACGACCCCTCGCGTGGCCTCATCGGAGACCCCTACATCCTCTTCAAGAACGACCCCGAGATAGCCGACTTCACCCTCCTGGCCGACTACGACGCCGCCTCGGCCACCGGCTCGCTCGCCATCGACGCCCGCATCTTCAACGGCAGGAAGAAGGGGCGCTACTACCTCGAGGCCGAGGTGTGGAACCCTAACGGGCGCACCCTCGACCGCATGGGCCGTTGGGTGGTCTTCGACAAAACCACCGACGCCACCGTCGACCTGCAGCGCTCGTGGCAGGGCGTCAGCCCCTGGTCGGCCGAAAATCCCGCCCTCTACACCCTCGTTCTACGCCTGCGCGACGAGAACATGGCCGAGGAGGAGGTGGTGGGTGCCCGCTTCGGCTTCCGCCGTGTCGAGGTCAAGGAGGGGCAGCTTTTTCTCAATGGCAAGGCCATCACCCTCAAGGGCGCCGTCTATTCAGGCGTTTCCGACAATCGCGACCAGATGCGGCAGGAGCTGCAGGCCATGAAGAGCGCCAACGTCAACGCTGTGCGCACCGCCCGGTCCTCGCCCGTCGATCCCTCGTTCTACGAACTTTGCGACCAGCTGGGACTCTATGTGGTCTGCGACGCCAACCTCCATCCCGCCTCCAGCCAGCGCCACGCCGTGGCCACCGACAAGGCGTTCATCCCCCTCTTCGAGCGCCGGGTGGAGAACATGCACGGTATATATAAGAATTATACATCTATAATAATGTGGTCGCTCGGCGACAGCCGCGACAACGGCATCTGCATGCAGGCCGCCTACCGCCGCCTGAAAGCCCTCGAGCGGCAGCGCCCGGTGCTTTTCGCCGGTGCCGACTACTCGGAGAATACCGACCTCATTGCCCTCCGCTATCCCAGCGCACAGGTACTGCGCCAGGCTGTGGCCAAGAGCAGCGACCGCCCGCTGGTGATGCTGGCTTCGGTCGCAACCACCGACTTCGCCCAGTTGGAGACCCTTTGGGCCACAGTGGAAAGCAGCCGCCAGCTGCAGGGTGGATTTGTGGCTTCGTGGCCGCTGCCCGCCGCTATGCGCTCCGACCTCAAGGCGCTCTATTCCCCCTTCGACGTGCGCCCCGTCCGCCGCACGCCCGACGAGGCCGAGTTCGCCGTCTACAACCGCAACGACTTCGCCGACTTCAGCGCCTATCGTCTCGAATACACCATCTTCACCAACTTGCGCCCCAACATCACGGCCGGCGACCTGGCCGTGGGTATCTCCGGCGGTGGCGCCGACAAGGTGAAGGTCGCCATACCGCCCGTAGACCTGGTGCCCGGAGAGGAGCTCTTTGTTCGCTTCGACCTCCACCGCCGCAATGCCACTCGGGTCTCGGCCGACAACCTCCTCGGCACCCTCGTCTACCCCTTGGCCCAGGCCGCGCTGCGGCTCGACAAGGCCGACGTGGCCGTCGATCAACCCTCCACCGCCCTGCTGCCCCAGCGCCTGGTGTTCCTCGGCCACGAGGATTGGCGTGTCGACACCCTCGGGCGTTCGCAACGCACGCCGGCGGAGAACACCTCCTGTGTGGACTACATGTTGCGCTACATCGCCCCCGACGGCAGCGAGATGTGCGATGTCCGTGCCACCTATACCCGTTTCCCCTCGGGCGACGTTACCGTCGACTACACCCTGGCCCCCACCGACCGCCTGCGTGGCACCACCTTGCGCCCGGCCCTGCGCGTCAGCCATGGGGCCGACAGCCTCGCCTGGTTCGGTCTCGACCGCGAGGTCTGCTTCGCCGAGCGCCACTCCGGCATCCTCGGCATCCACCGTGCCGCCGCCGGCCAACTCGACCGCCGCCAGGTGCGCTGGTGTGCTGCCTATCGGGGCGACCGTGGCTTGTTTGTCCAGGTGCTTGGTGCACAATGTGATATGATTAACAATGGAGGTGAGGTAACCCTCGTGCCGCCTGCTTCGAATGCGCTGCGCCTCCACCTCGCCCCTTACCGTGGCCACGACCCGCAGCTTGTATCCGGCCGCACCTTCCCGGTGATGAAGGCCGGCAGCGTGGAGCCGCCCGCCATCATGGCCACCGATGTGCGCTTTACGGCGCCGCTCACCGTAACGCTCTCCTCGCCTGTCAAAGGCGACATCCGCTACACCCTCGACGGCACGGAACCCACCGAGCAGTCGCCGCTCTATGCCAAGCCCCTCGTGCTGACCGCCACCACCACCGTCAAGGCGCGTGTCTATGCCCCGGGCCTGCCGCCCTCGTTCACCGCCACGCGCAAGTTCAGCTACGACTACATCGTCTCCACCACCTTCTCGCGCAAGCCCAGCACCCCCTACAATGTGGGCACCGACACCATCCTCTTCGATGGCCTCAAAGGCACCGTCGGCGACCTCACCCGTGGCTGGCTTGGCTTCTCGGGGCAGGGGGTAACGGTTACGCTGCAGCTGGCAAAGACCATCGAGGTCGACTACCTGACCCTGCGCTTCGCCCATGCGCCGCAGCTATGGTCGTTCGCGCCGGCCGATGTCGGTGTCTCGTTCTCGGCCGACGGTGCCCAGTACACGGCTCCTCAGCGCGCAGGCGTACCCTTCGACCCCTCGTCGCAGGAGTCGGAAGAGCCGCGTGTGGTAGAGTTACGCGTGCCTGTCGACCGCGCCGATGTGTCGTTCGTCAAACTCGAAATCAACGCCATACCCTCCATCCCGGCCTGGCACCGCGCCAAGGGGCTCAAGCCCTGGCTCCTGATGGATGAGATAGAAATCATAGAAAAATAACATCATAACATGAAACGATTTGGCTTCAATGTCTTACGCTTGCTCACGGTAGCCATGCTGTTGCCCTGGCTTGCCTCCTGCGAGGTGGAATTCTCGCCCAATGCCCAGTGGAAGAACATCCCGGTTGTCTATTGTGTGCTCGACCAGGACGACGACACCTCGTGGGTGCGTGTCGAACGCTGCTACCTCAGCGACGACGGTGCGATGCTCTACGGCAACAACCCCGACTCGATTAACTACCGCGAGGGCGAAATCTCGGTCGCCATACTGGCCTACGAGGGCGACCGTCAGCGCGACTCAATCCCGTTCGCCTACACCCTCCGCCAGCGCGACAGCGGTGCCTTCGCCGGCGGCATGCAGCCCGTCTACTTTTGCGAGACCCGCGGCCGACTGAAGGAGAACTACGACTACTTCCTCAACGTGCGCACTGCCGACGGCAAGTTGCTGGCAACCTCTTCGCCCGTGAGGCTCATCAAACAGACCGAGGAGGCGCTCATCACCGCTCCCACCGGGAACTATGGTTTCTCCTTCTACTCCAACGGAAGTAACTGCAAGATAGCATGGAACAACCTTGCCAATGCCCGCATCTACCAGCCCGTGGTGCGTTTCTATTACGGGGTTGAGGGCGAGACCCGCTATGTTGACCTCAACTGCCAACGCTATGCACCGCCCTACAACAGCCAGAAAAGTGAGATATTCTACCCCCTCTCGCGTTTCCTCACCGACCTTAAAACCCTGCTGCAACAGGATACCGCCAGCCGCAAGGAGTACCTCAAGCGGGTCGATATCTACCTCACCTGCTGCACCGAGGACCTCAACGCCTACCTCTCCACCGCCGCCCAAGGCAGCAATGTGGAACAGTCGCACGAGACCTACACCAACATAAAAGGCGGTTTGGGTGTCTTCGCTGCCCGCCGCACCCACCTCTACAAGAGTATGAAATCCGATGCGAGCGAGACGGCAGGAGAAGGGCTTTACTGGCACCTGCGCAATCTTGGCGTGGGGCTCTACCTCCCGTAGCCGTCATACCATCTGCACGTCCAACACCGGCTCTGGCTTCACGGCTTGGGCCGGTTTTTCTGTATCTGTCCCCCTCGCCCTTTCCATCCCCTAACCAAGGACGAAGAGAGGAAGAAGAGGGTGGTAGTAAAACGCTGAAAAACAGCCTGCTGTAGTCGGGCGAAAATGGCCTTTTCCTCCCCCAAAAACACCATTCGCAGCCATGGTTGCATAGTGCTGTAATTCAAACAGTTGCATATATTATAGAATTATACCTGAAAAAAATAGCAGCCATGTCAATTTTTTTATGTATCTTTGCAATTTATTATGAAATATAAAAGATACTAAAAATCAATAAAATAAACAAACAAATGAACATTACGAGAGAGAAATTAAGTGATTTGGAACTCTGTATCAAGATTGATATCGAGGAAAAAGACTACATTGAGTCCGCCAACAAGCAGCTCAAGGACTACCAGCACAAGGCCACCGTCCCCGGCTTCCGCAAGGGCATGGCTCCCAAAGCCCTCATCGAGCGTATGTACAAAGGCTCCATCGTTGGCGACGCTGTGCAGAATATGCTCAACACCAGCCTTTTCAAGTATATTGACGATGAGAAACTCCACATCCTCGGCATGCCTATGAGCAATGACGAGAAGACCGGCGACGTCGACTTCGGCAAGCAGAAGGATTTCACCTTCTACTTCGACATTGCCATCGCTCCCGAGTTCGAGATTGACTGGAAAAAGGTGGATGTCAAATACAACCAGGTGAAAGTCTCCTCCAAGGATGTCGAGGCCGAGGTGGTGAATATCCAGAACCGCTACGGCAAGTTCGAGACCCCCGAGAAGGTGGGCGCCGGCGACTATATCTATGGCAAGCTCGTCGAAGTCGACAAGAAGGGCAACGCCAAAGAGGGTGGGGTGGAGACCTTCGTCTCGCTCAACCTCCAAAATCTCAAGGACGAGGCCCTGCTGCCCCTCTTCGAAGGCAAGAAGGCCGAGGAGAAGGTGGGCTTCAATATGGCCAAGGCTTTCCCCACCGCTGACATCGAGCGCGCCCTGCACCTCGACACCGAGGCTGCCAAGAAGTTCAAGTCCGACGTCGAGCTTACCCTCAGCGGCATCTCCCGCATTGTGCCCCACAAGATGAATGCCGACCTGTACAAGACCGTCTTCCCCGAGCAGAAACCCAAGGATGCCGACGCCTTCCGCAAGGCCCTCCAGGCCGAGCTCGAAAAGGCCAACAACGAACAGAGCGACTACCTCTATGTCAACCAGGTGCGCCGCGCCCTTATCGCCCAGTTCTCCGCTCCGCTGCCCGAGGACTTCCTCAAGCGTTGGTTCGCCTCCCGTGGCAACAAGGACATGACGCCCGAAAGCATCGAGGCCAACTGGGCCGACCAGTACCTTCCCTCGCTCAAGTGGGAACTCATCGAAGCCAAGCTTGAAGAGATTCAGCCCGTCGAGCCCACCAGCAACCAAATCGTCGACCACATCAAGGATATCCTCCGCCGCAACGACAAGCGCGAAGAGGGCGAGACCAAGGAGCAGGCCGAGGAGCGCCTCGAGAAGGCTGCCCGCAGCATTGCTGCCGACCGCCAGAATGTGGCCCAGCTTGTGGACCGTATCTACGCCGACAACCTTGCCCGCCTCTTCAAGGAGCAGGCCAAGCCTACCGTAGAGAAAGTCTCAGCCAAGGAATTCGCCGAGCGCGCCAAAGAATAGCACAAGAAATACATCATGAAGAAGTTACTGCTGACACTGCTCGTTCTGGCCGCAGCCACCGGTGCTGCGGCCCAGAAGGAGATGTCTTTCAAAGAGAACAGTTTCCTTTCGCTCAGCGGAGGCATGACATGGTACATGCACGAGGGCGACAACACCTCGGGCTACAATGTCAGTGTCGGCCTGGGTCAGTGGCTGCTTCGTCCGCTGGCTTTCCGGCTGGCCTATGACGGCGTCTTCGCGCCCAGCTACCGTTTCAGCAAGCCGGAGCAGGACAAGCAGGTCATGTTCCACATGGCCAGTGCCGAGTTCCTGTGGGATCCGCTGGCCACTTTCGAGCGCCTGCACCTCTTGGGCGACCACTTCGCCGTCTATCCCATCATCGGCCTCGGCCTGCTGCGCCGTGGGTCGGATCCAGAATTGGAGAATGCCGACAACGAGTTCCAGACCATGTTCGGCCTTCAGGTGGCGTGGCACAAGGTGCGAGACAGCAAGCTCGACCTCTTCCTTGAGGCCAAGAACTTCTTCCTTCCCTATGGCTTTGACGGTTCGTCGGACTACAACAGTTTCCTCAACCTCAATTTCGGACTCTCCTATTACTGGGGCCGCAGCTACTATCGGCAGCGCCGTCCCCACGAGTCGCGCAACACCAACCAGGACTGGTTCGTCGGTTTCGGTGGCGGTGCCATGTTCTCCAGCTTCGAGTTCGAGCACATCTTTGACGAGCATGCCCTGCCGCTGTGGAGCTTTGCCCCCGAAATCATGATCGGCCGCAACTACAGCAATTTCTGGACCATCCGCTTCGAGCTCTCGGGCTATAATGCGCGCGAACGCTATCATGAGGTTGTAATGCCCGACGGCACTAGAGTCGGACGCGACGGCATGCCATACAAGTTCTCGCATCTGCACGCCGACTTCATGGTGAACCTCTCGAATATCGTGAAGATGCACCCGGGCCACCGCTGGTATATCATGCCGTACTTCGGCGCCGGCCCCATCTGGCGCTACGAGAAGAAGCCGGTATTCAATGTGGCTGCCGACGGAGGTATCTTCCTGCGCCGCTACCTCAGCCTCCGCAGCGACCTCTACATCGACCTCAAGTACATCATCTTCCCGCCGCGTCATGCCGGCGGTGTCGGTGCCTCGGGCAGCATTCTCGGCGTGGGCTATCCCACTATCACCGTGGGTTATATCCACAACTTCAACCACTCCACCACCACGTTCCGCATCCCTACCGGTGCTTGCCGCAATCTTGACTATTGAACCGTAAACATTCCTGATTATGAAAAAACTACTCTCTGCAGCACTCTTCCTTTTGATGGCCTCCGGCGTGATGGCCCAGGTGGGCGGCAGCCCCTTCGGCGCCAACATGTTCGTTACCGGCCAGGCGGGTGCCAGTTTCTACATGACCGAGTTGGGTACCCACCAGAGCTTTGCCGGCGGCATCGGCTTTGGCAAATGGATTGCCGAGCCGTTGGCCCTGCGCATCAATGTTGACCTGGCCACCTCACAGAGCCCGCGCATCCTGGATGACAATCAACGTGCCAACATCTTGGGCAACTACACCTTCGGCACCGCCGAGTTCCTCTGGGATTTCAACGCCACTTTCAGCCGTGTTCGCAACTGGCGGGTGCATTGCTACCCCATGCTGGGTCTCGGTATTGTGTGGCGCGACTCGCTGGCAGCCGCATCGTCCAACGGTGTCGACCACGAGGTGCAGTTCATGTTCGGCGCCCAGGCCAACGTGCGTCTGGCCAAAGGGTGGCTCTTCTACCTCGAGAGCAAGATGTTCCTCATGCCTGCCGACTTCGACGGCGCAGGTCGCCATCCGATGATGAATATGACCACGTTGGGCGTTACGCGCAACTTCTTCGAGAGCCCATTCCACCGCCGCACCGAGTTCGAGTCGCGCGAAGTGAGTGAGGATTGGTTCTTCGGCATCGGTATCGGCCCCAACATTTCTACCTTCGACCTCATGTACCTCAATCCCAAGTACGGCATGTGGGGCGTGGCGCCGGAGATTATGTTCGGTCGTAACCTCACCGAGTTCTGGACTATCCGCTTCCAGCTCAACGGCATTTCGGGCCATGAGCGCTACGACACCGTCGAGAATCATCCGGGCAAGAGCTACACCTTCGCCAACCTGCATGCCGACCTCATGGTCAACCTCACCCATGCCGTCAAGTTCACCCGTGGCGTGCGCCTCAACGTTATGCCTTATATCGGTGCCGGCATGGTGTGGCGTTTCGACAACATCGAGTTCGACATGGCGGCCGACTTCGGCCTTTTCTTCCGCTACTACGTCAACCGCCGCAGCGACCTCTATGCCGACCTCAAGTATCTCATGGTGCCCACCCCCATCGGCGGCGGCCCCGGCCCCTCCGGCAAGTTCTACAGCGTCGGCCTGCCGTCGTTCACCGTCGGCTACATCTACAACTTCGGCACCTCCACCACCCGCTACCGCCAGCCCCTCAACTGGTGCCCGGAACCTTGATGGAATTAGGTTTTAGGAGTTAATAATTCAAGCAGGGGGGGGGCGAGCAATGCTCGCCCCCCCCTGCATTTTCAGATGAATTGGAACCCTTAACTCCCAGTTCTCAGTTCCTAGTTCTCAGTTCTTAGTCTTAACTCTTAACTCTTAACTCTTAACTGTTCAGAGACTGTTGTAGCTCCCGCTCCAGGTGTCGCCGCCGCGCAGGTCGCCGTTCTGGAGGCCTTTCTTGAGCCAGCGCATGCGCTGTGCGGAGGTGCCGTGGGTGAAGCTCTCGGGGCTCACCGTGCCCTGGGCGCGCTTCTGGAGGTAGTCGTCGCCAATCTTCTGTGCGGCGTTGATGGCCTCCTCGAAGTCGCCGGCCTCGATGGAGCCGAACATCTGCTGCTCGCCGTGGCCCCAGATGCCGGCGTAGTAGTCAGCCTGCAGCTCGATGCGGACGCTGGTCTGGTTCTTGTCCTTTTCGTTCTGGCGGCTCATCTGGCTGTGGGCCTGGCCGAGGGTGCCGAGCAGGTTCTGCACGTGGTGCCCCACCTCGTGGGCGATGACATAGGCGCAGGCGAAGTCGCCCTTGGCGCCCAGCGAGCGCTCCATCTCGTTGAAGAAGTCGAGGTCCAGGTACACGCACTTGTCGGCCGAGCAGTAGAAGGGGCCCATGGCGGACGAGGCGTTGCCGCAGGCGCTCTGTACGGCGCCGTGGAAGATGACCAGCTTCGGTGGTTCATAGGTGAGACCCACCTCGCGGAATTTCTTCTCCCACACATCCTCGGTCGAGGCCAGGATTTGCAGGGCGAAGGTCTTGAACTGTTCCTCCTGGGCCGTCGGTGTGTAGTTCTCGGTTTGGGTGCCGCCTTGCTGGGCGGTGTTGATTACCTGCTGCACCACATCGCCCGCGTTGCCGCCGCCCAGCAACGTGAACAGTGCGGCGATGATGATGGCTCCAATGCCGCCGCCGACAGCGATTTTTCCGCCTTTGCCGCGGCGGTCTTCAAAATTGGTACTTTCTCTTCTTCCTGATAATTTCATGATGTTTATTGGTGTTGTTTAGACTTGAGTTTCACTGCATAACGTACCCCGTATCCCATTTATTGTGCCCGCGTTAAGAAAAAAATGAGAATGACCAGGTTGGGGATTGATACAGGGATAGAGTGCCATAATCCATCATAATACTATATACTTTGTTGAAAATGAGTTATATATGTTTGGTTTGAGCACTCGGCAAGGTGTCTAATGGTCCATAAGCTTCCATATCCTTCCAGTGCCTTTGTATTCCCCTACCGTTCCCCTACCATTCCCCTACCGTTCCACTGGCGAACATGGCTATGGGGTCGAAAATGGGCGTCGGAATTGGACGGGATAGCGAAAATAGTTCGCGGAATGCATCGTGGTGGTATTTGTATTTATCTGTAACATAGTGTGTTGGTATGTGATTTGAAAATAATTTTGCCCAATAGAATGTTTTTTTATATCTTTGCCCCTTGGAAATATAGCACAATAACGCAGTTATGAAACGTATATTTATAGCCCTGCTCTCATTCGCCCTGCTGATGGGTGTGGGTGTCGACGCGCAAGCGCAGACCAAGAAGAAGAAATCCTCGAAGGCCAAGACCTCGGCCACGACAGGCAAGAAAAAATCGTCTGGCGACAAGTCCTCCAAGGCACAGAAACCGAAGGAGCCCCCGAAGCCCACGACGGTGGAGTTGCCCTACAACTCGAACGACTGCCTCTTCGCCATCCCGCTGGAAATCGACAAGCCCTTCGGCCCCACCACGCCGCCCGACGGTGCCGGCCGCATACAGGAGGTGGTGGCCGACAAGGCCAACCCCAACCTCTTCGAGCGCGAGCACAATTCGGTGTGGTACAAGGTGTCGATTCCCTATAACGGCATGCTGGAAATCAGCATCGCGCAGGTGTCGCAGTGGGACGACTACGACTTCCTGGTGTATAAAAACACCGGCCAGTATTTCTCCAACCAGGTGATGCTCAACAAGGTGAAGCCTTTAGCCATCCACATGGCAGGCATCGACAGCGCCGCCATGTTCGCCGCTGTGATGAAGACCGACAAGCAGAAGGCCGCCGAGGCACGTGCCCAGCAGGCCGCCGAGAACAAGGCCAAGCAGCAGGCCAAAGCGCAGGCCGCCAAGCGTCCGGCCGACGAGCCTCCGCTGCCCGAAATCGATGCCTCGGGCGCCGTCAAGCCCACCATCGGCATGACCTGCGACGCCACTGCCAAGATGTTCACCAAGAAACAGGCCGGCCAGTTCATCAAGTCCATCCCCGTCCGCATGGGTGAAGAGTACTACATTGTCCTCGACAACTGCACCCCCAACGGCCAGGGACACACCATCACCGTCAGCGTGCATGCCGATGCCTACGAGCCCCTCGTCCTCTTCTACGACAAGAAGGGCCGCAAATATGTCGACGTCGACCTCATGATTCTCGAGCGAGGCGGTAAGGAGGGTGAGCGCCCCATCGTCAAAGATGAGCGCTATCGCGGCGGACGCGTCAAGTTTGTCCCCGGCTTCTCCTATCTCCTCTACGCCAAAAAGGACGGCTTCTTCTCCATCTACCGCGAGTTCAACTCGCGCGACCTCATGATGCGCGACACCGTGATGCTCTACCACATGGAGCGTACCGAACGCGGCACCTCGTTCCCCATCCGCGACATCTATTTCGAAAGCGGCGAGGCCACGCTCATTGGCAACTACGACTCCGTCCTCAACGAATACCTCGGCATGTTCCGCAACCATCCCGAGGTGCAGTTCCTCGTCAAGTGCAACGTGCAGAGCTACGGCGTCAACGTCGAGGAGGACATGCTCCTCTCGCTCGAGCGCGCCAAGGCGATCAAGAGCTGGTTCGTCAAGAACGGCCTCGATGCCCGCCGCATCAGCACCTCCGGCATGACCAAGAACGAAATCAAGCGCAATGCCGCCGCAGCCCTCAACGACAAGGGAGGCTTCTCCGATGTGCGCGCCGAGATAATCATCACGGGTCGAACCGAATAGACCCGAGTGTAAACTATCGGGAGGCGCCGCCAGTGGCGTCTCCCTTTTTTATACCTTGTTATGAGACATATTGTTTTAGTAATCACGATGTTGATAGCCATGAGCGCCACCGCACAGACCGACTGGAAGAAGATAGACCGCCTGATTGAGGACGGCAGCTACAAAACTGCCTACTCCGAAGCTGGGAGGGTGCTGGATTCCAAAGCCCCCAGTGCCGAGCGTCTCAAGGCGGCATGGTACATGGCCAAGGCCGCCGCCATGTTCCAGGAGGATGCCTACGACAGCGCCAAGCTTCGCTACGAAGCCCTCCTGCCCTCGCTGACTCCCCTCGACCAGGCCCTCTGCCTCGCTTTCCTCGGCCGCTACGGCGAGGCGCTCCAGCATGAGGCTCTGTTGAAAAACACTCCCATTGAGCAGGTGAAGGACTATGCCACAGGCGGCTCTACGTTGAATGTAACCCCTACGGTGTTCGATGTGATTGTCGTCATGATGCAGGATCGGGGCGACCTCACGCCCCAGCAGCGTCTGGATTGGCAGCGCAAACTGGCCGACTTCCACGCCGGCGACTCCGACGACATACGCATCTGGCACGACCTGCGGCTGTACCAGTTCGACTGCAGCGTCCCCAACCGTAGCCTGCAATGCGGCGACATCAGGCATTACATTGAGAAATATCGCGGCACCAAAAGCCCCTACTACACGCAGTTCTATGCCCGGCTGGCGCAGGAATGCAACGGCAAGGGTGAATATGTCCAGGCCCTGAAGTACTGCGACACCGCCGTCCAACTTGCCCCAAAGAGCGAGGGTGGTGTCGAGTGCGCCAACCTGCGCACAGAGATTACGCGGGTCCGTATAAACGTGGACAATACCCATCTTACCGTCGCCCCAGGAAGGCAGAGCCTGCAGCGCATTACCTACCGCAACACCGACCACCTCTGGATGCGCATCGTACCCTATGTGGAGAGTTTCTCCAAGAAATCAATGCTTAATGCCAAACCGCTGGAGCAGTGGGACGTGGCCGTTCCGTGCAACAAAGAGTACCTCGAGGAGAGCGCGCTGCTGGCCCTGCCGGCGATGAAGGCAGGGCGCTACATCCTGCTGGTCTCGCCCTCGGCCGACTTCAAGCAGCAGGGTTTCATGGCCTATGAGATGGAATGCACCGACATGCTGCTCGTGCAGAACGGCAAGGAGGGCCTCCTCCTCGACCGCACTACGGGTCAACCCATTGCGGGACAGTCGCTGCGGGTGCAGCGCCGCACAGACCAGCTGCTGGGCACCGACACCACCGACAGCGACGGTCGCTACCGTTTCAACATCAACGATGACCGATGGGGTCTGAAATTGGTAATAGAGCGCGACGGATACACGTTAAGTACCGCGTTCAATGGTTCCCGATATCCGGAAGCCAACGGACTTCAATCGTTGAGCGCAGTGGTGCGCACTGACCGTCCCATCTACAAGCCTGGCGAGGAGGTGCAGGTGGCTGTGCTTTGCTATACTGGCAATGGCCTCGAGGCACAGGTAGCTCCTGATAAGGAGGTGCAACTGCAACTGCGCGATCCTAACGGGCAGGAGGTAATCTGCGATACCGTCAACACTGACGAATTTGGCGTAGCCAGCACACGCTTCACTATACCTGCCGACCGGATTGCGGGTCAGTATTACCTGACAGTGCGGACAGACAACAAGCACCGGACTTCGACGCATATACGCGTGGAGGAATACAAGCAGCCCAAGTTCATGGCGACGTTGGAGACCGTCCAAGGCGAGGCACCGCAATTTGGCCGTCCCTGCACGGTGCGTGGCATGGCGGCCAGTTACAGCGCCGTCCCCATATCGGGTGCGCGCGTACAATATACTATTGAACGCCGCCGGCTCAACCGCTGGTGGTGGCGTTGGTGGGGGTATGAAGACGGTGCCACCGTGGCCGAGGGTGAGCTGACCACCGACGCCGACGGCAGTTTCGACATCACCTTTACCCCTGAACCCGACAGCAGTATCGACCTTAGCCACAAGCCCACGTTTGAGTATGTGGTCCGTGTCGATGTAACCGACATCAACGGTGAGAGCCATCCTGCGCAGACCTCCCTGCGCGTGGGTTACCGCAACGCCTTCCTCGCACTGGAGGGTGGGGAAGAGGTCTGCACTCTCGACGGCCTCAAGACCAAGTATATAGACATCAATGGAAATCCCTTGTCCGGCAAGGTAGATATCAAGATAGAACGCCTTCGGCAGCCCGCTGTGCCGCTGCTCGAGGCTCCAGCCATGCGGCAGGGCGACCACAACACGCTGGACGAGAAGGCGTTTAAGGCGGCATTCCCGCTGTTTGCCTACAATAAGGAGTATAATGACCGCGACCAGTGGGCGGTGGCCAGCCAGGGCTGGACGGGCGAGAGCGGCGTGTATAGAATCACCCTCACGGCCGAGGGGGCGGACACCACCGTGGAGTATCGCACCGTAACCACGCCCGAGGCACGCAAGGTACAGAGCCAGAAACTGCTGTGGGTAGATGAGAGTAAAAAGAGCGTGGAGGTGGGTGAGACCTACCGCCTGCGATTCGGTTCGCGCTTCCGTGATGTGGAGGTATACTACCTGTTGCGAGTGGGCAACGAGGAGCGCGAGTTCAAGCGCATGAAAGTCAGCGATGAGCTGAAGGAAATCACCATCCCGGTAGACAGCTCGATGTTGGGCGGCTTCCAGGTGGACCTGCTGGCTGTGCGCGAGGGCATCGTGGAGCATATCGGTAAGCGCATCGACGTGCCGTTCAGCCATAAGAAACTCGATGTCGAGATACACACCTTCCGCGACAAGCTGCTCCCTGGCGAGCAGGAGGAATGGACGATTTCAGTTAGGAGTTCGGAGTTGGGAGTTCGGAGTGCCGTGGTGATGACCATGTTTGACGACGCGCTGAACAGCTTTGAGCGCCAGCAGTGGGGCTTCTCGCCGTGGCGAAGCAACAGCAGCCGTGGATTCAACATCATGGTGCTTGGAGGCACCGAGACGGGCTGGTGGCTGGTCAACCCAAGGAATGAATACTACCGAGGCACCCAGCCCACAGTGTGGCGTCTGCTAGATGCTTTGCCCCACTATAACCGTTGGGGGCGTGGACGCATCATGTACAAGACGGCCGCATCGAAGGCGAACAATGTAGTGTTCGATGCTGTAGTGGAAGAAGAGGAGGTGGTGGAAGTGGCGACGGTTCTGGAGATAGTAGACGATGCTGTGCCAATGGCAGGTGCCGCGATGGGCGTTGATGAGGGTGGCGGCACAGAGCCCGTGCAGGTGCGCACCAACCTCAACACACTGGCCTTCTTCGCCGCCGATGTGCGCACCGGTGAAGACGGCACGGCCACCTACAGGTTCACCGTGCCCGAACTGCTTACCCGCTGGAACGTGCAGGGCGTGGCCATCACAAAGGACGTCAAGATAGGCACCCTCGACAAGACACTCATCACGCAGAAACCCCTTATGGTGCAGCCCAACCTGCCGCGCTTCCTGCGCCACGGCGACAGCCTGGCGTTGATGGCCAAGGTGGTGCTGAACAATGAGGAATTAGGAATGAGGAATGAGGCATTGCCGGTCGATGTAACCCTCCTCCTGACCGATGCGGCTACTGGCGACACGCTGTGTCACCATACCGAGCATGTGTCGGTGAAAGATGCGGCGCAAGTGTTGTTCCCCGTGGAGGTGCCGCGCAACGTCTATGTGGCCACCTACCGCATCGTGGCCCAGGCCGAAGGGATGAGCGACGGCGAGCAGGGGCAAATAGCCGTGGTGAGCAGCCGCCAGGCTGTAACGGTGTCGCAACCCCTTTATATTAATGGTAAAGGCGAGAAAACATTCCACTTCCCACTTACCACCTTCCACTCGTCCACCGCAGAGCCGCACCTGCTGGCCGCCGAGGTGGTGAGCAACCCGATATGGCTGGCCGTCAAGGCTATGCCCTATCTGCAGGAGATGGAGAACCCGTCGAACCTATACATGGCCAACAGCCTCTATGTGAACAGCCTTGGAAAGAAGGTGCTGGAAAATCTAGATATTCTAGATTATCTAGAGAAACTAGAAGAGGGGCAGGAGGTGCGCCTGAAGATGAACGAGGATGTGAAGCAGACCCTGCTGCAGGCCACGCCCTGGGTGCGCGAAGCACAGGGCGAGGAGGAGCAGCGCAAGGCCATGGCGGCCTACTTCGACAAGGGACGCATCGAAAAGGAACTGGCCACGCTCACCAAGCAGCTCACCTCGCGCCAGAACAGCGACGGCGGCTGGAGCTGGATGCCCGACGGCGAGAGCAGCAGCTGGATTACACAACAGATACTGAAGAAGTTGACAGTGGTTGACGGGCAAAAGAACATGAAGGACAAGGCACTGAAGTACGTCGACCGCGAGGAGCAGCGCTACTACGACCGCTGGATTAAGCCCTACCTCAAGAAAGGCATCGACTGCCAGCCCACCAATATCGACTACCTCTACATGCGTTCGTTCTACGGAAAGGGAGCGACCGAGGCGTATAAGTACTACTACGCCAACGCCTTGAAGCGATACAAGGACTACGAGCACCTCTCCACCCAGGCGCAGCTGGCGCTCGTCTTCCAGCGCGCCGGCGACAGGAAGCAGGCGCGCGACCTCATCCGCCGCCTCAAGGAGAAGGCCCTCACCAGCGACGAGATGGGCACCTACTGGCGCGACAACCGCTCGTCATGGTGGTGGTACCAGCGTCCCATCGAGACCCAAGCCCTTCTTGTCCAGGCATTCAGCGAGGTAACACCGCAGGACACCGCCTTCATCGGCCAGATGCAGCAGTGGCTGCTCAAGCAGAAGCAGACCACCCACTGGGGCAACGACGAGGCCACGGTGAAGGCCATCGACGCGCTGATGGTGGGAAGTGGTTCCGGGAATACTAGAGAGACTAGAAGCGCTAGAAACTCTAGTGGTGTCAGTCTTGTCGTCTGCGGGGCGGAGATGACCGCCGAGGCCGAGGGGCTGGAGGGCTACCGCCAGCAGCGCTGGAGCGGCGAGGAGTTGGAAGGTGTCAGGGCGTTGAACAACAACGAGATAGTAATCTCCAAGCAGACCGACGGCATTGCCTGGGGCGGCGTCTACTACCAGTTCACCGACGAGATGGACAAGGTGCCTGTGTCGGAGAGCGGCATCACGCTGAAGCGAACCTATACCAAGGTGGGCAGCGGCCCTCTCAAGGTGGGCGACCGTGTGAAGGTACGCATAGACATCACCTGCGACCGCCACATGGAGTACCTCGAGCTTGTCGACGGGCGCCCCTCCTGCGTGGAACCCCTCTCGACCGAGGCCGGATGGCGCTGGAACGACGGTTTAAGATACTATATCACAGTGAACAACACTGACACGCGATGCTATGTGGACCGCCTGGAGAAAGGCAGGTACTGGTTCGAGTACGAGGTATACGTTACCAACCCCGGCACCTTCCTCTCCGGCCCGGTAACCATGCAGTGCATGTATGCCCCTGAGTTTCGGGCAGTTGCACCCGCCGAGAGGCTGACGGTGGAAAACTGAAAATTTTTCGCAAAAAATCTCAAAAACGGGCCAAAATCGCAGGATTTTGGCCCGTTGATTTTCAGTATTTTAGGGGTATCCTCTTCTTCCTCTCTTCTTCCTATGTTAGCCCCCTCTTGGAGCATGCCGGAGGAGATGCTGAAAAATGGAAAGTTTTGGGGTGGGATACAATAAAAAGTGCGAGGTGGCGTTTCATAAATTTAAGATAATAATAAACAGAACAATATGGCTAATCAAGACGACATTTTCAAGAAAGTGGTGGCTCACGCCAAGGAGTATGGTTTCATCTTCCCCAGCTCGGAAATCTATGACGGTCTGGCGGCGGTGTATGACTACGGCCAGCTCGGCGTGGAGCTCAAGAACAATATCAAGCAGTACTGGTGGCGCGCCATGGTGCAGATGCACGAGAACATCGTGGGTCTGGACAGCGCCATCTTCATGCACCCCCGCATCTGGAAGGCCAGCGGCCACGTGGACGCCTTCAACGACCCGCTCATCGACAACAAGGACAGCAAAAAACGCTACCGCGCCGACGTGCTCATCGAAGACCACATTGCCAAAATCGAGGAGAAAATCGAGAAGGAATGCGAGAAAGGCCGCAAGCGCTGGGGCGAAAGTTTCGACGAGGCCCAGTTCCGCGCCACCAACGGCCGTGTGCTGGAACACCAGCAGAAAATCAACGACATACGCGACCGGTTCGCCACGTTGATGAATGCCAACGACCTCGATGGGCTGAAGCAGATGATTCTCGACCTCGAAATTGTTTGCCCCGTCAGCGGCACCCGCAACTGGACCGACGTGCGCCAGTTCAACCTCATGTTTGCCACCAAGATGGGCTCTGTCATCGACGACAGCGACACCCTCTACCTCCGCCCCGAGACGGCGCAGGGCATCTTCGTCAACTTCCTCAACGTGCAGAAGAGCGGCCGCATGAAGGTCCCCTTCGGCATCGCCCAGATCGGCAAGGCGTTCCGCAACGAAATCGTCGCTCGCCAGTTCATCTTCCGCATGCGCGAGTTCGAGCAGATGGAGATGCAGTTCTTCGTCCGCCCCGGCACCGAGCTGGAGTGGTTCAAATATTGGAAAGAGGAGCGCCTCAAATGGCACCTCGCCCTCGGCATCCCCGAGGAGTGCTACCGCTACCACGACCACGAGAAGCTGGCCCACTATGCCAACGCCGCCACCGACATCGAGTTCCGCTTCCCGTTCGGATTCAAGGAGTTGGAGGGCATCCACAGCCGCACCGACTTTGACCTCGGCCGCCACAGCGAGTTCAGCGGCAAGAAGCTGCAGTACTTCGACAGCGAGCTCAATGAGAGCTACACGCCCTACGTCATCGAGACCTCCATCGGCGTGGACCGCACCTTCCTGGCCGTCTTCAGCCACGCGCTGAAGGAGGAGACCCTCGAGGACGGCTCCGTGCGCACCGTGCTCTCGCTGCCCGCCCGCCTGGCGCCCTACAAGGCCGCCGTGCTGCCGCTGGTCAAAAAGGACGGCCTGCCCGAGAAGGCGCGCGAAATCATGGACACCCTCAAGCAGGACATGATGGTGCAGTACGACGAGAAGGACGCCATCGGTCGCCGCTACCGCCGCCAGGATGCCATCGGCACCCCGTTCTGCATCACCGTCGACAACGACACCCTGACGGACAACGACGTAACCGTCCGCCACCGCGACACGATGCAGCAGGAGCGCGTCGCCGTCGACCAGCTGCCTGGATACCTCAAGGCCCGGCTGTAGGCGATACGGACTTTTCACAGACAATAAGGATGAAGGAAGGGTATCTGAATTTTGACGAGTATATACGCCAAGGCGAGCCTGCCCGGAAGGAAAAGGCAAGCTATTGGCAGACTGCTATCGGCCTTCAGGCTGTGGATGGCTTGATGGTTTCTGAATACCTGCAGGACACGGCACGTCGACATATCGAAGGGGATATTACCATCGACGATGTACGCAGGCTTGTCAATCAGTACTATGTTACAAGGAATACCCATGGTGTCAACGATGAAGACAGTGAGGAGGCGGACCGCGTATCGTCAAACATTGTGAAGGTGCTGTCTAGCCCCACCTTCGACTTCTCTACGGGAGGCTATCAGTCTGTGCATCGCCGCATATTCGATGGCGTGTTGAAACGCGCCGGCGAGTTCCGTACCTACGACATTACCAAAAGAGAATGGGTGTTGGAAGGCGACACCGTGCTCTATTTGAACTGGGAGGACTTGCGCCGTGCCATCGACTACGACTTGGAGCAAGAGCGTGCGTACACCTACAAGGGAAAAAGTCCTGACGAAATGATAACCCATTTGGCACGATTTGTATCCGGAGTGTGGCAGATTCATGCTTTCGGTGAGGGCAATACCCGCACCACGGCCGTTTTTACCATACAGTACCTGCGTTCGTTGGGTTTTGATGTGGATAATGACCTATTTGCCCAACATTCATGGTATTTCCGCAATGCATTGGTGCGTGCCAACTACCGCAATGTGGCGAAAGGGATTGAATATACGCCGGTGTATCTGGAACGGTTCTTCCGCAATTTGCTATTGGGCGAACAATGGGACCTGCGCAATCGCTACCTGCATATCCATCCAACCCAGGAATGGCGAGTGCAACCCAACTTCGCCACCCCCACAACTACCCCCACAAGTACCCCCACAAGTACCCCCACAAGTACCCCCACAAGCTCGCTTGTAAGTGTCTTGAATCCAAATAGTAAGTTCTATACGGGAAATAGTTCGGTTATTGAACTTGTACGGGTGATTGGGTTTGAAGAAATGGGCATAAAGCAAATGATGGATGTCAGGGGACTCAAAGATCGGAAGAACTTCATTGATTACCACCTAGAACCAGCCTTGAAAGAGAAGTTTGTGCGGCGAAAATATCCCGACCGTCCCAACCATCCTCGCCAAAAATACTTCTTGACGGTAAAGGGTGTTGCCTTATATGAAGAATTGACGAAGGGAGAATAGCATCAGTATGCTGATTTCTATCGATAGCCATGCCGATAATAGGTATGGCTATTCCCCCTATTAGTTATAGATGAGTGTGAAGATGTCTTTCAGGATGGGGTTTTCGCTTTGCGGAGCGACGGCGGCGGAGGCTCCGGTGAGGATGGTGCGAGCCTCGTCGAGGGCGGCGAGGTCGAGGGCGTCGGAGGCCAATTGGACGTGGGTGATGATGTCGTTCTCGATGTTGAGCGCCAGTTCTATGCCGCCCCAGTCAAACTGGGCGCTGCGCTGGGCGGTGAAGGTGCGCCAGTTGCCATATCGCCAGCTGTCCGATGAAAACTCCAGATAGAGTTTCTGTGCATCGGGGTGTTGGCACAGGGTGTCGTAGTCCATGTGGACGGCTTGCCCGCCATACACCTCTTGGAAGGCGTCGAGGAGGCGGGGGGCGATGGTGTCAGGGGTGATGTCGGGGTTGAGGTTGGCGAGGTTGACCACGCGGCTCTGCACCGAGTTGACGCCGTGCTTGAGCAGCTTGGCAGGCTTGGGTTTGAGATAGCGCTGCAGGTCTGACATGTTGCCACGGATGAGTATGGTGCCGTGGTGCAGGTCGTGGGTGCGGCCTTTGCTGAAGGCGTTGCCTGAGAATTTGCGTCCTTCGCATAGGATGTCGTTGCGTCCGCTGAGTTCGGTATTCAGGCCGAAGCTTTGCACAGCACGCTGTATGACAGAGAATTGGCGTTGCAGGTCGTAGTGTGCTTTGGGCACAACAAATGAGAAGTTGAGGTTGCCGTCGTCGTGGTAGACGGCACCGCCGCCGGTCTTGCGCCGCATAAGGTAGCCGCCGTCGGCCTCCAGCGCCTCGAGGTTGCATTCGGAGAAGGGGTTCTGGTTCTGCCCGATGACCACCGTGCGGCGGTTACGCCATAGGTAGAGGGTTATGGCGCCTGTGTCGGGTAGGGAAACGAGGTGGTTCTCAACCGCTATGTTGAGGTAAGGGTTGGTCTGGTTGGATGCGACAAATTGCAGCATAAATTAAAATCGGTAGCTGAGGGTGAAGAAATTGGGTGCTTGCGAGAGGTGGTAGTTGCGGCGGGCGTAGGCGAAGTCGAAGCGGCGGGTGTGGATGCCGATGCCGAAGGAGAATCCGCTGAGGTTGAAGGCGTCCACTCCGCGCATCTCCATGGTCTGGCGGTAGCTATAGCCGAGGCGGGCGAAGAGGGCTTTGCCGATGGAGAGTTCGACACCGAGTTGGGTGTGGCGCAACAGGTTGTCGGCGAATCCGCTGAACCACCCTTCGGAAGTAACCTCGCCGGTAAAAGGGTCGGTGGTGGAGGTGGGACGGTTGGGGTCTTCGTAGCGCAGATTCCAACGCTGCAGCTCGGTGGCGGCAAAGAAGATTCGGAAGGGGGCGTTGGAGAGTTTGTAGGAGACTTCGGCCGAGAGTTCAAAGGGCAGGGTTTCCACCACCTCGTCGAAGGTGGTGATTTGTGCGCCTATGTTGCGGGCCATCAGTGTGGCTGCCAGGCGGCGGTTGGTGCTGAAGTAGGAACCTGCCAGGTCGATGGACAGCGCTGCGGCATGGTAGCTCTCGTAGTGCGAGAGGATGGGTTTGAGGGTGGCACCGATGGCGAAGTGCGAGTCGATGGGCATGGCCCACGAGATGGCGATGGCATAGTCGGCGGCGGAGAACTCTCCCTGCGGCATGTCCTGCTCGTCGTAGGCACGGAAGCGCCCGTAGTTGTTGAATCGGAAGGAGAAGGCCAACGGGCCTATGTGATTGAAGTTGTGTACGTAGGCTAGCGAACCCATGGAACCGCCATCGAAGAGTGTGGCGAAGGTGAGAGAGGCGTTGCCGGCCATGGCGGCACGGAGCAGCGAGGGGTTGTCGAGTACGAGCGTGGCGTCGGCATCGTAGAGGGTGAGGTAGTCGAACCCCAGACCCGAGGTGCGGGCCGTAGGCGAGAGGTCGAGGAGTGTGAGGGTGTTGAGTCCGGCTATCTGTGCATTTGCTGAATTGAAAATTGAAAATTGAAAATTGAAAATTATGGCGCATAATAATACACGCCATAATTTTCTGTTGCCTATGAAGTTTTCAATTTTCAATTTTCAGTTTTTTTTGTTGCGTTCGTGGCGCATGAGGTGGCTGGGCTCGAGGGCCATGCGGTCGGTTTCGAGGAGGCTGGCCACGCCTTCGTCGATGCGCTTCTTGGCCTGGCAGGCTTCGCAGTGGCAGTCTTCCTCGTAGTGGCGCGGCTCGGTATAGGTGGTGATGACACCTTCAAAGTTGCGCAGGATGACCTTGTCTGGGCTCTGCGAGATGACATATTGGGGCATCACCGGGGTCTTGCCGCCGCCGCCGGGGGCGTCGACTACGAAAGTGGGCACGGCGTAGCCGGAGGTGTGGCCGCGCAGGTTCTCGATGATTTCGATACCCTTGCTGACGGGGGTGCGGAAGTGCTCGAGGCCCATCGAGAGGTCGCACTGGTAGATGTAGTAGGGGCGGACGCGGTTGCGGACCAGCTGGTGCATGAGGTTCTTCATCACGTGGACACAATCGTTCACGCCGCGCAGCAGCACGGTCTGGTTGCCCAGCGGGATGCCGGCGTTGGCCAAGCGGGCCAGGGCCTGCTCGGCTTCGGGGGTGAACTCGTTGGGGTGGTTGAAGTGGGTGTTGAGCCAGATGGGGTGGTATTTCTTCAGCATCTCGCACAGCTCGGGGGTGATGCGCTGGGGGCAGACCACGGGGGTGCGGCTGCCGAGGCGGACGATTTCCACGTGCGGGATGGCGCGCAGGCGCGAGATGATGTATTCAAGCTTCTGGTCGCTGACCATCAGGCAGTCGCCGCCCGAGAGGAGCACGTCGCGCACCTGGGGGGTCTTCTCGATGTAGGCCAGGCACTTTTCGATACGCTCGCTGGGGCTCTCGTCGTCCTTCTGGCCGGCGAAACGGCGGCGGGTGCAGTGGCGGCAGTACATGGAGCACATGTCGGTGATGAGGAACAGCACGCGGTCCGGGTAGCGGTGGGTGAGGCCGGGGGCGGGGGAGTCCTCGTCCTCGTGCAGCGGGTCGTCGAGGTCGGCGGGTGCGATGTTGCACTCGGGGCCGGCGGGGATGGCCTGGCGGCGGATGGGGTCGTAAGGGTCGTTGGGGTCAATCAGGGAGAGGTAGTAGGGCGTGATGGCCATGCGGAACTTGGCCAGGGCCTGCTTGATGCCTTCGGCCTCTTCGGGGGCGAAGGTGAAGTATTGGCTGAGTTGCTCGTAGGTCTCGATGCGGTTCTTGACCTGCCATTTCCAGTCGTTCCACTCAGCGTCGCTGACGTTGGGGAACAATTCTTTTCTGCGGTTTACTTTCATATTATATATATTTAATCTGTTCTTATTCATTTAGATACATACTGTGACCGAAGTGGCCGAGGGCTACTTCGATGCTGCAAAGATACGAAATAAATTGGAATATGCGGGGTGAAATGTGAATATTTGTCCAAATTAGACAGTGCAGGCTGCGTCCATACAATAAAAAGGTGGGGGAGTGCGTTAGTGTGGGCGAATATGGGACATTTTCTGCCGATAACGTTGGACGAGGTAAAGCGCCTCGGGTGGAGTGAGGTGGACGTGGTGCTGGTAACGGGGGATGCATACGTTGACCATCCCTCTTTCGGCACCGCCGTCATCGGGCGCACGCTGGAGGCGGCGGGCTACCGTGTGGCCGTCATCCCGCAGCCCAACTGGCGGGACGACCTGCGCGACTTCCGCAAGTTCGGTGCGCCGCGCCTTTTCTTCGGCGTTACCAGCGGGGCGATGGACAGCATGGTGAACCACTACACGGCGGCGCGCCGCTTGCGCAGCGACGATGCCTACACGCCCGGCGGCCAGGCGGGATTCCGTCCCGACCGCGCCACGTATGTCTACAGTCGCATCCTGAAGCAGCTTTATCCTGACACGCCGATCATCATCGCCGGCATCGAGGCCAGCATGCGCCGCCTGGCGCACTATGACTATTGGGACGACCGGCTGTTCCCCTCGATATTGGTGGACACGCCTGCCGACCTGCTCAACTACGGCATGGGCGAGCGCACGACGCTGAAGATTGCCAGGATGCTGGACGAGGGGCGCCCGATAGAAGACCTCTATGCGCTACCCCAGGTTGCGTATTGTGTTCAGAATATTCAGAGTATTCAGAGTATTCAGAGTATTCAGAGTATTCAGATTATTCGGAATAATCAGAACATTCAGAATTTTCAGACAATTGAACTCCACTCCTTCGAGGAGTGCCGAAAGAGCAAGCGCGCCGAGGCCGAGAACTACCGCATCATCGAGCAGGAAAGCAACAAAGTGGAGAGCGCCACCCTCGTCCAGCGCCACGGCGACCGCTACGTGGTGGTCAACCCGCCTGAGCCGCCCATGACCGAGCAGGAGATGGACGCCACGTTCGACCTGCCCTACCTCCGCCTGCCGCACCCCAAGTACAAGAAGCGCGGACCCATACCTGCCTTCGAGATGATACGCTGGAGCGTCAACACCCACCGCGGCTGCTTCGGCGGCTGCTCTTTCTGCACTATCAGCGCCCACCAGGGCAAGCAGATTGCCAGCCGCAGCGAGGCCAGCATCCTCCGCGAGGTGGAGGCCATCACCGACGACCCCGACTTCCACGGCGTGCTGACCGACCTCGGCGGCCCCTCGGCCAACATGTGGCGCATGAAGGGGAAGAACCCTGGCCTCTGCCGCAAGTGCAGCCGTTACAGCTGCTCGATGCCCTCGCTCTGCAAGAACCTAGACAGCGACCACCGACCAATGACAGGTCTCCTGCGCAAAGTTGCCAGCTACCCCAAGGTGAAACACCTCTATGTGGGCAGCGGCATCCGATGCGACCTCTTTGCCGAAGGCAACGATGGTTGGGCGTATTTCCGTCAGGTGGTGCTGCACCACACTTCGGGCCGCCTCAAGGTGGCGCCGGAGCATACCTCCGACCACGTGCTCGCTCTCATGCGCAAACCCTCCTTCGACCTCTTCCGCGAAACCAAGCGGCGCTTCGACGATATATGCCGCGAGGCGGGCCTGCGCTACCAGCTCATCCCTTACTTCATCAGCAGCCACCCGGGCTGTCGTCTGGAAGACATGGCGCAGCTGGCCCTCGACATGAAGCGCATGGGCTACCGCCTCGAGCAGATCCAGGACTTCACCCCGACGCCCATGACCCTCGCCACCGAGATGTACTATACCGGCATCGACCCGACGACGATGGAGCCAGTCTACGTGGCCACTACCCCGGCCGACAAGGCCGACCAGCGACGCCTCTTCTTCTTCTACAAATCCGACCAACAGCGCGACATCGCCGCCAGCCTCCGTCGCAACGGCCTTTCCCATTTCATTCCCCGCCTCTTCCCTGGCAAGAAATAATTCTCCATTCCCCTCCTAACCTCCTACCATACGAAAAAAAAAACTGCGCACTTTTGTGCGCAGTTTTTTTTCTTTAGTGATTGTCAGACCATCCGGTCGACGGTCCAGACGAAAGCGCGGATGCCTACCTCCTCGTTGCGCTTGTCCAGCTTGCGGACAGCGGTGAGCAGGTCGTCGACCTTGCTGTCGTCCACTACGGTGAGGATGGCGTTGTTCATTTCGGGCCAGGTGTGCGTGCCGCGGTGCGGGTCGCCGGCCACATTGCCGCGCCCCTGCACATCGACCCACTGCGTGAAGCCCCGGATGCCCAGCGTGTCAAGCATATACTCCACACGCTCGTTGTTGGCTTGGTTGTAGACTATGAGGACTGATTTCATGTTTCTGTTTCCTTTTTTGGGAGTTAAGTAGGTAAGGAGTTAAGTAGTTAAGACAAATGTTTCATGTCGCGTCTTGTCTGCTGCCGGAGCTATTGTCTTGACTACTTAACTACCGTCTTCTTGACTACTTGTCTTCCAGTTCAATATTCATAAATACAAACTTCTTGCGCTCTTTTTCCTTTTTCTCTATGTCGCCGCGGCGGTTGAATACGCCGTAAAGCACGGGCACGACGATAAGGGTTACGAAGGTGGAGACGGTGAGGCCGCCGATGACCACCAGACCCATCGTGGTCCACAGCTCTGACCCTTCGGAGTTGGATGTGGCCATGGGTATCATGCCCAGGATGGTGGTGAAGGCGGTCATCAGCACGGGGCGCAGACGGCTCTGTCCGCTGAGGGCGATGGCCTCGCTGAGGGCGATGCCACGTTCGCGCAGCAGGTTGATGTAGTCCACCAGCACGATGCCGTTCTTCACCACGATGCCGATGAGCAGAATCAGGCCCAGGAGGCCAATCATGTCGATGTTGTTGCCCGTGATGAACATCATGAGCACCACGCCGCTAATGGCGAAGGGGATGGAGAACATGATGATGAAGGGTTTAGCGAAGGACTCGAACTGCGAAGCCATGACGATGTATACCAGCATCATGATGAGCAGGCCGAGCAGCAGCATGTCGCGGCTGGAATCCTGCTGGTCCTTGTAACTGCCGGCCAGGGCATAGTGGATGTCCGAGGGAACAGTCATCTGGTCGATTTCATGCTGCACGTTGTGCGCCAGTTCCTGGAGCGAGGTGTTGAAGGGCATCACCGTGAGGGTGAGGTAGCGCTGGCGGTTCTTGCGTTCGATGGTGGGCGGGCACCAGTATTCTTCGATGCGGGCCAGCTCGTTGAGCTTGATAAGTTTACCAGTGGGTGTGGGGATGGAGAGCTGCTCGATGTCGGAGATGGAGGAGCGGTACTCCTCGCGCAGGCGCACCACTATGTTGTACTCCTCGCCGTCCTCCTTGAGGTAGCCGGCGGTCATGCCGTTGACGCGATTGCGCACATACAGGGCCACGGTGGAGCCGTTCAGCCCGTGGAGAGCCAGTTTCTGCTTGTCGAAGGTGATTTTCAACTCGGCACGGTCCTCGTCGCGGCTCACCTTGGTATCGCGGGCACCGGGCACATTCTGCTCGATGCGCTTGCGGAGCTCCTGGGTGAAGTTGGTGGTTTGGTCGAAGTCGTAGCCGTATATCTCCACGGCCAGCGAGTTGTTGCTGCCGCCACCCATCATGCCGCCCTGATTCACCTGGAAGGTTACCAGCTCGGGATACTCGGCGAAGCAGCGGCGCAGCTTCTCCTGCATCTGGAAGATGGTCTCCTCGCGGTGGTATTTCTTGGTGCAGCGGATGGACATGGATATCTTGTTGTTGGTGGTGGAGTTGAAGAGTGCGGCGAAGCCTGCGTCGTCGTTCGAGCCTGCCGAGGTGGAGACCACCAGCACCTCGTCGCCGAGTATGCGGTAGATGTCCTCCTCCATGTGGCGGGCGGTCTTGAGGGTCTCCTCAATGCGGGTGCCGCGCTGTAGCTCGGCGCTGACGCTGATGTTGCCGTTGTCCTGCTCCTTCATGAAGTCCATGCCGATGGATCCGCTGAAGAGGGGCATGAGGGATAGGATGAAGAATGCCGGGGCGATGAGGAGGGTGATGCGCTTGTGGCCCAGGCACCAGCGCAGCAGGTTGGCGTAGGCGGCGTCGAGGGAGTTGAAGGCGCGGGTTACGGTACGGTTGTAGAAGTTGCGCTCGCGCTTGGCCTGGTAGGCTTCCTCCTCCTCTTTCTTGAAGAAGAAGGGGCGCTCCTTGAGCATCTTGCTGGAGAGCATGGGGATGAGGGTTATGGCGGCGCCGGTGGATACGCAGACCACGATGGTGATAATCCAGCCCATCTCTTTCATAAAGATACCCATCATGCCAGGCAGCATGGTCAGCGGCACGAACACGGCCACAAGTACCAGCGTGGTGGCAATGACCGAGGTCCACACCTCGTTGGTAGCGCAGATGGCGGCCTCGCGCGGGTTCTCGCCGCGGTCGATGTGTTTCGAGATGTTCTCCAAGACCACGATGGCGTCGTCCACCACCATACCGATGGCCACGGTCAGCGAGGCCAGCGAAATGATGTTGAGCGAGCTGTCGGCCAGCAGCAGGTAGATAAACGAGGTAACTAGCGAGATGGGGATGGTGAGGGCGATGATGACGGTGGCGCGCCAGTTTCCGAGGAACACCAGCACCACCAGCACCACGAAGAGCAGGGCGTAGAAGATACTTTCGGTGAGACCGTTGATGGCGTTGACGATTTCCTCCGAGCCGTCGCGGATGAGGGTAGCCTCGATGTCGGGCGGCAAGGTCTTCTGTATGGTTTCCATCTGTGCCTTCACCTGGCGGGCGATGGCCACGGTATTGGCGCCGGTCTGCTTGGTGATGATGAGGCGTCCGCCGTCGCGGCCGTTGATTTTCTCGTCGAGCGAGAGGTCTTTGATGGTATCGCGCACGGTGGCTAGGTCGCGTACAAAGACCTGCTTGCCCAGCATGGTGGTGGCGACGGCGATGTCGGCTATTTCCGAGCTCTCGATGTATTCACCCTTGACGCGCATCTGATACTGCTCCTTGCCCATCTTGACGGTGCCGGAGGCCAGGTCCAGGTTGTTGGCGCTGATGGCCTGACCCACCTGTTCGAGGCTGATGCCGTAGGCGTCCAGCTGCTTGGGGTCGAGGTCGATGTAGACGTAGCGCTGGGGAGCGCCACTGACAGTGATGTTGCCGATGCCGTCGATGCGGTTGAGCTCGTTGACCACGTTGTCCTCCAGTATGCGGTCCAGGCCCGAGTAGCTCTCCTTGGCCGTGAAGCCGTAGACCATGATGGGCATGGCCGAGGAGTTGAGCTTCAGTATCATGGGTCGGCTCACACCGTCGGGCAGGTTGTCGAAGATAAGGTCCACGTAGGAGCGTATGTCGTTCAGAGCCTCGTCGATGTTGCTGCCCCACTCGAATTCGAGCGTTACGACCGAAATGTTGTCCCTCGAGTTGGAGGTGATGTTCTTCAGTCCGTCAACCGAGTTGAGCGAGTTCTCGAGTATCTTGGTGATGTTGGTCTCGATGTCGCTGGCGTTGGCGCCGGCGTAGGTGGTCATCACCGTTACGTAGGGCGGGTCCATCTCGGGCATCTGGTCGATGGGCAGGCGCGAGAGGGAGAAGAGTCCCAGCACGATGACGGCCACGAATATCAAGCCTGTGGTGATGGGCTTGTTGATAGCTGTCTTGTAAATTGCCATGTTGCTTCTTTTTTGGTAGTTAAGTAGATAAGGAGTTATGTAGTTAAGACAGGTGTCTTTTGATGCGCATTGCTTGCAGCGGAATCTATTGTCTTAACTCCTTAACTACTGTCTCCTAAATACTCAATGTTTATTCAACGATTTCAAGGTTGTCGCCGTCGACCAGGCGTGCCTGTCCGGTAACCACCAGGCGGTCGCCGGCTTTCAGTGCGCCGTTTTCGACGGGGATGATTTCGATGCGGTCGTCGAAGCGCTGGCCGAGGGTAACGGCCACACGGCGGGCGGTGGTGCCGTCGGCCACGAAGACGTAGCGGTCATTGCTTCCGGTGAGCTTCAGCACGCTCTGGTATGGCACCACGATGGCATCCACTTCGCCCACGCCCAGGCGGGTGCGGACATACATGCCGGGGCGTATCTTTTCGCCGCTGTTGGGTATGTTGAGCTTGGCCTGGAAGGTGTGGCTCTGCGGGTCGATGGTGGGGTAGACGATTTCGATGGTACCCTGGAATGACTGACCGGGGTAGATGTCGCTCTCGATGTCCACCTTCATGCCCTGCTTCACCAGCGGGAAGTAGGTCTCGGGGATGTTGATGATGGCCTTGAGGCGGCTGATTTGGGTGAGGGTGAGGATGGGCTGGCCGGCATACATCTCGCCGTCCTCGTAGTTCTTGGCGCTGATGACGCCGCCGAACTGGGCCTTGACGAAGGTGTTTTCCTCGAGGAAACGCTCGCTCTCGGCCAGCTGGTCGTAGGCGGCCTTGGTCTGGTCGTAGACCTGCTGGCTGACCGAGCCTGTGGCTTTCAGTGCCGTTACACGGTCCAGCTCGGTCTTGGTGCTGGCGAGGTTGATGCGGGTGGTGTTGAGCTGGGTCTGGTCCATGCGGACGAGCAGGGTGCCCTTGCCCACGCGCGAGCCCACCTGGACGTAGATGTGCTCGATGTGGCCCGTTACGCTGGGCGAGATGTTCATCGTCTCGTAGCCTTCGAGGGTCGAGCTCAATTCGAGGGTTTTGGCGATGCGCTCGCTGGCGAGGGTCATCACTTTCACCTTTTCGGCCTCTTTCTTGGTGGTGGTGGCGGCTTTTTCGCCACCCTTGCCGCCGCAGCCTACTAAGCTTGCGACAGCGGCAATAATCATTGCGGTGCGAATTGTTTTATTCATATATTTATAACTCTTAATTCTTAACTCTTAACTCTTAACTCTTAACTCTTAACTCTTAACTATTTGTTTAATAGGTTCTCCAGCGCCACCTGCGCGCTGATGACACTCATCACGGCCTGTATGTAGTTGCTCTGGGCGGAGATGATGTCGGTGCTGGCGGTGGTCAGCTCGAGGCTGCTGGCGCGGCCGTATTTGTATTTTTCCGAGAGGCTGGCGAATACGCGTTGCGTAACCTCCAGGTTGCGGCTCTGGATGTCGTAGTTCTCGAGGGCGGAGGCGAGGTCGTAGCGCAGCTGGTTGTACTGCAGGCGCAGGCCGTCCTCGGCCTGGCGGCGGCTGTTCTGCGTCTCTTGCAGGGCAATGCGCGCGCTCTTGATATTGGCCGTGCGGCTGCCGCTGGTGAAGAGGGGCAGGCTGACGCTGGCACCGATCATACTGGGCGGCGTCATATTCATGCCGGCATCCTTGCCGAAGTAGGTCTTGGCGCTGTACTGGTAGAAGAGGGCCACGGTGGGCAGCAGGTCCATCCATGCCATGTTGACCTGCCGCTTGCCCAGCTCTTCGCTCTTGGCCAGCAGCTGGTAGTCGTAGTTGTTCTCCAGGTGGAACGGTTCCTGCATCAGGCGGGCGGCATCGTCGACGTTCAGTATCTCCTCCATCCCGGTGGTCAGTTCCAGTTCGGTGTCGGCGTCGGCACCCAGTTGCAGCAGGAGCGAGTTTTTGAGCACCTGCAGCGAGCGCTTGGTGCTGTTGATGCTGCTGCGGAGGGAGGCCACCTGCACTTGCAGCTTGTCGGCGTCCACCTGCTCGGCGGCGCCCACGTCGACGGCGGCCTGGCTGGTGGCGGCAAGGCTTTCGAGGTTGGCCAGACTCGAGTCGAGCAGGCCGATGGTTTGCTGCATCACCAGGTGCGACACGTATACGTTCTTCACCTGTGCGCGGGTCTGCTGCTCGGTCTGCTGGCGGCTGAGGTCGGTCATCTCCACGGCCAGGCTCTGCAGCATGGTGCCCACCACCTGTGCGCCGGTGAGCGCCACGGCGGCGTTCACGCCGAAGGTGCCGTTGGGGTTGAGCGGTATCTTGACGGTCATGCCGCCCATGCCCATCTCCATCTCGTAGCCCAGCATGTTCTGGTAGTCGAAGGTGGCTTTCACCTGTGGCAGCATGGTGCTGAGGGTTTTCCAGCGTTCGAGCTCGGCTTTCTTCACCTCGAGGGTGGCATTTTGCATGGCCGCGTTGTGCTCCACGGCGTACTGCTGCGCCTCCGCGAGGCTCAGCCTCAGGGTCTGGCGCTCCTGCGCCGCCGCCCCAAGGGCCAGCGCCGCCAGCGCCACAGTCAGTGTCAGTCTTTTCAGTTTCATATATTATAATGTATTATTTTAAAAAGTGGTTGTCAAGTTTCAGTTCCTCCAGCATCTGGCGGAATCGTGGTTCGGAGCGTTCGTAGCGCGCGATGGTTTCGGTGGTCATCAAGCCTCGCATATAGGTGAAGCATATTTCGCCCAGCTGCTGCTTGTAGCTTTGCGGGTCCGACACCTCGGACATGCGCCGGCTCTGTATCTGGCGGCAGAGGAAGTCGACGGCCACCTTGAGGTCGGCGTCGGGGCGCAGGTAGTGGTGCTCGTTTAGGTAGTCGATGCCGTGTGCCACCATGCCGCGGAATGCCTCGGTGTGGACCTTGAAGAAGCGGTCGTGGATGTCGGGGTAGTAGCGTTCGGCCTCCTCGATGAGGCGGTGGTGTTTGTGGTTGAAGTCCACATTGGCGCGCAGCATGTACATGGCCACCAGCATCGGTTCCTCCACCTTGCCGAGCACTTCGCGGTGCAGGGCACCCACACTGTCGTGCACCCGCATCAGGCACTCGGCCAGCAACTCCTCCTTGTTGGAGAAGGTCTCGTAGAGGGTGCGTTTCGACATGTGCATCGCCGCCGCGATGTCGTCCATCGTAACGCCCTTGCAGCCGCGCGAACTGAACATCTGCAGCGCGGTTTCCACAATTTTCGTCCTGTTCTCTTCCGATGACATTTTTCTTATCTCGTTGTTTGTTAAATGGTTGCCATTGTCTATCCGGCTTTGGTTTCCTGTTTTGGAAGATGCAAAAATACAAAGAAAACTTGGAAAACTACAAAAGTTTTCCAAGTTTTTACGAAAATCACTATTTCTGGTGATTACTTTCTCTCCGGCACAGGCTGCAGGGTGGCCAGCTGCACCTTCATGCGGCAGCCCTGTGCGGCCTCGACGGTGGCCATGGCGCCCTCGCGGCTGACGAATGTAACGTGGATGCCGCCGGCGGTCATCAGGCGGTCGCCCTTCTGGAGGCTGTCGCGGTAGGCTTGTTCTTTCTTGGCCTTCTGGCTCTGCGGGCGGATCATAAACAGGTAGAACACCGCTATCAGTGCCACCACCATAATGGCTGTCTTCCAGCCGTTGGAAATGTCTAACAGTATCATATTTCTTTCTTTTTTTTCGTTCTGAAATGCCTACCCAAAACTACAAAAAGGGGCTTTTATTGCCCGCACCTCAAAAAAAACTGTTCATTCCGAATATTTTTCGTCTATTTCCTATTGAGAAAACATGAATTATTAGGAATTACCCGTAATTTGGTTAATGGTAAACTTTTGATAATTAGTGGTTTGGTAAAGAAAATCATGTATGCTGTGTCTATTTCGTGGATTTTGTGTATATTTGCAATGTAATTTTAACCAAAGAACACACACAAATGAAGAAGACCATCAAATTGTTGGCCTTGTTGGCCATGGGCGCTGCGCTGGCATTCGCTGCCTGCGGAAGTAACAGCAAGGTCGAAGGTCAGGGTGATGGTGCGGCGGCTGCCGAGTGGGTGGATTTGGGCCTTCCCTCTGGCCTGCTGTGGGCCAAGTGCAACCTTGGCGCGACCAATCCCGAGGAGTACGGCGACTACTACGCCTGGGGCGAGACCGATACCAAGGAAGTCTACTTTTGGGAAACCTACAAGTACTGCACGGCAGTGGATGAAGAAGGCTGGGTTAAGACGCTGTCGAAATACAACACCGACAGCGAGTACGGCACGCCCGACCACCTGACCACCCTGCAGCCCTCCGACGATGTGGCGACGGCCAAACTCGGCAACGGCGCCCGCATGCCGACCGAAACTGAGTGGAATGAACTCCTTGACAATACCACCTCTGAGTGGACCACCGTGAACGGCGTCTACGGACGCAAGCTCACCGCCGCTAACGGCAAAAGTCTCTTCTTCCCCGCTGCCGGCGACCGCGACGGTTCCGAGTTGCACGTCGCGGGCGAGTACGGCCGCTACTGGTCTTCGTCGCTCGACGCGGGCGACCCGTACATGGCGAGGTACTTCCACATAGGAACATGGAACTACCCCGCGTACGTGGACAACGACCACCGTTTTTCTGGGTTCTCCGTGCGCGCTGTGCGTGCCAGTCAGAACTAACCCTTGTTCCGTTCCCCGCAACGGGCACCGAAATACGATTGGACGGCCGCCCCGAAGGGGCGGCACGAGCCAACAATCCGGGATAGTCAATCCTCAACTCCCCCTCTAAGCTAGAGGGGGTGGCGCCGCCACAGGCGGCGACGGGGGCGTGTGTCCTAAGGGCATGCTGTGCACACTCCTCCGTCCGCGCTTCGCGCGGCCACCTCCCCTAGCTTAGGGGAGGAGCAGAAATGGTTCTTGTTCAGTTTCTTCAACTCCCCCTCTAAGCTAGAGGGGGTGGCGCCGCCGCAGGCGGCGACGGGGGCGTGTGTCCTAAGGGCTTGCGGTTCACACTCCTCCGTCCGCGCTGCGCGCGTCCACCTCCCCTAGCTTAGGGGAGGAGCTGAAATGGCCACAACCTACGCCGCCGCCTGCTGGCCGGGCGGGCGGAGTTCGGCGGGCGCGGCATCTTCGACCTGGCCGTGAGGCACTACCACCGCACAGTCGCATCCCCCCGCCCGGTGCCCCATTTTTGCCCCCAAACTCATAACTCCCAACTCATAACTCATAACTCCCAACTCCCCGAATGACCCCATAAGGGTCCACAGCGGTCCAGAGCCTATGTATTCCCCTAGGGAACCCCTACCATTCCCCTATGGAACCGCATGAATTTTTTTTTCGCGCATTTCAAAAAAAGTTGTATCTTTGTACGTTCATATTTCCATGAACCGAGAGTAAAATTATTTAATAATCAATAAAATAGAACTACATTATGCAGAAAAAAGGCAACAAGTACGGTACCCACCGCGTCATCGAACCCCAGGGCGTCCTTCCGCAGCCCGCCAACAAGCTCGACAACAACATGGACGAAATCTGGGACAACGAGATCCTAATCGATGTCCAGACCCTGAACATCGACTCCGCCTCCTTCACCGACATCCACAACTACGCCAAGGAGCAGGCCGGCGCCGGCGCCTCCGAGGAGAAGATCATGGAAGAGGTCAAGAAGGAGATGCTCCTCAACGTGGAGCTGCAGGGCAAGCACCGCAACCGCCGCACCGGCTCGGGCGGCATGCTGCTGGGCAAGGTGGAGAAGATAGGCGACGCCCTGAAGGGCAAGATCGACCTCAAGGAGGGCGACCGCATCGCCACCCTCGTCTCCCTGTCGCTGACCCCCCTGCGCATCGACGAGATTCTGGAAATCCGTCCCGACGTGGACCAGGTGGACATCAAGGGCAAGGCCATCCTCTTCGAGAGCGGCATCTATGCCAAGATTCCGACCGACATGCCCGAGAAGCTCGCCCTGAGCGCCCTCGACGTGGCCGGTGCCCCCGCCCAGACGGCCAAGCTGTGCCAGTACGGCCAGACCGTGGTCATCCTCGGCGCCGGCGGCAAGAGCGGCATGCTCTGCTGCTACGAGGCCAAGAAGCGCGTCGGCGTTACCGGCAAGGTCATCGGCATCGCCAACAGCCCCAAGTCCACCCAGCGCATCAAGGACCTCGGCTTCTGCGACATCGTGGAGTCCGCCGCCGGCATGACCCCCGTCCAGGTCTATGAACTCATCGAGCGCCTGACCGACGGCAAGATGGCCGACGTTACCATCAACTGCGTCAATGTGCCCGACCAGGAGATGACCGCCGTCATGATCACCAAGGACGACGGTATCGTCTACTTCTTCTCGATGGCCACCAGCTTCACCAAGGCCAGCCTCGGCGCCGAGGGTATCGGTTCCGACGTGAACATGATCATGGGCAACGGCTACACCAAGGGCCACGCCGAGTTCACCCTCCAGGAGCTGCGCGAGAGCCCCGAGCTGCGCAAGATCTTCGAGGAGCTCTATGCCTAAATGACAATCTAGAAAAGCTAGTATCTCTAGAAAATCTAGAAAATCAACCTGCCGGCAGGGGAGACCCTCCGGCAGGTTCTCAAACAAAAAACACGCTTACCCTATGAGACCCAACGGCAACCGCTACGGCACCCACCGCGTGGTCGAGCCCCTCGGCACCCTCCCGCAGCCGGCCCACAAGCTCGACAACAGCATGGAGATTTACGACAACGAGCTGCTTATCGATGTCTCCACCCTGAACATCGACTCGGCCTCCTACACCCAGATACGCCACGCCTGCAGCGACGACGCGGAGCAGATGCGCAAGATGATACTCTCCATCGTCGACGAGCGCGGCAAGATGCAGAACCCCGTTACCGGCAGCGGCGGCATGCTCATCGGCACCGTGCGCGAGATAGGCCCCAAGTTCCACTCCTCGACCAAGGTCAAGGTGGGCGACCGTATCGCCACCCTGGTCTCCCTCAGCCTCACGCCGCTGAAGATAAACGCTATCAAGCACCTCGATCCGCAGCACGACCAGGTCGACGTGGACGCGCAGGCCATCCTCTTCGAGAGCGGCCTCTTCGCCGTGCTGCCCGACGACATCCCCGAGCGCCTCGCCCTGGCGGCCCTCGACGTGGCCGGCGCACCGGCGCAGGTGGACCGCCTGGTTACCGAGGGCGACATCGTGTGCCTCATCGGCGGCGGCGGCAAGAGCGGCATCCTCTGCTGCTACCAGGCCATGCAGAACGTGGGTCCCTACGGCAAGGTCATCGTGGTCGAGTACAGCCAGCAGAACGCCCAGCGCATCCTCGACATGGGGCTGGCCACCGACGTCATCGTGGCCGATGCCACCAATGTGATGGATGTATATAACAAGGTGATGGCCATCACCGGCGGCCGCGGCACCGACGTTACCATCAACAACGTCAACGTGCCCAACACCGAGATGACCTCCATCCTGATTACCAAGGGTCGCGGCTGCGTCTATTTCTTCTCGATGGCCACCTCGTTCACCCGCGCCGCCCTCGGCGCCGAGGGGGTGGGGAAGGACATCAACCTCATCGTAGGCAACGGGTTCGCCCGCGGACACGCCGAGCTGACGCTCAATATTCTGCGGGAGAGCGAGCCGATACGCCAGCTTTTCGAGCAGCTTTACGCCTAGGAATTCCGTTTTAAACCCCTTTTGGGCAATTCAGACCCCACTTTTTCCGATTTGGAAAGGTGGGGTTTTTCCATGTCTGGGGTTGTTCGTACTTTTGCCGACGTAAACGGTAATGATATGGACTTTAAAAGTACATCATTGTCAGGTGTTTACCCCCCCCTCGCGATTGTTTCCAACCCCTGGAGAGGAGCAAAAGCCTCCGATGCCTAGCCTAAGGATGCGGTGAGCATGGCTCACTACGGTTGCTCATTCCATACCAGACTGTTTCTAGGACTGATTAAAGTAAACAATTAACAAGTCATAGTAACAACTAAAAAACCATTGACATGAAAAAGCATGTGTATCAACAACCGCAACTTACCATTGTGAGTTTCAAGGTGGAACGTGGATTCGCCAGCAGTGGTGATCCGGGGGCAGAAAAAACCTTCGGTTTGAGTGCCCTGTTTGACGGCGATGGCGGTTCTGGATTCGAGGAGCGTTCCTGCGAGTCGTCCGGTTCCTGGGGTTCGGGCTGGTAGACCTCCAATCCTTGCCCACGTCTTTATATAATTAATATTAATGTACAATGTATAAAACAAGCAATATGAAACTGTACAATCGATATAGCCGCTTGTTTGCGGCAAGCCTGGTGGCCCTCTCAATGGCGGGCTGTATGAAAGAGAGCGACAATATGCTGCAGCTGGTGGCCGAGGGTCATCAGGGCGGCGCCAAGACCTCCGTCTCTGGCGCCAACATCTACTGGGTTGACGGCGACAAGGTGCTTATCAACGGCTCCGAGTACATCCTCCACACCACCGCCAACACTACCGCCACCGTCGAGGTTACGGCCAACGAGAATGCCGACCTTCTGGCCATCTATCCCTCCAATGTGGGCACCGTGTCGGATGGCCAGGTTGACGTAACGCTGCCCTCCATCAACTACTACTCCGAGGTCGACGGCCGCCAGCAGATAGCCTTCCCCATGGTGGCCAAGGGCATTATGGAGCAGGGCGGCTCGTTACGCTTCAAACACCTCTGCTCCGCCATCGAGGTGGTGGTGAAGAACACATCGGGCCATAGGCTGATGGTGCGTTCCATCGTGGTCAAGAGCGACCAGTCGCAGCTTTGCGGCACGCGCAGCATCGCTGTCAGCGACTGGGGCTCGGGCTTTGCCGTGGAACCCGTCCAGACCAACACCGCCGCCGACCGCATGGTCTCCTTCGCGCTCGACGAGGACGACTGCGTGCTGGACAACGGCGCCTCCAGGGCTTTCCAAATTCCGGTCTATCCCATCCTTTCCGGTGATAATCTCAACTTTACCATCTATTCCGGCGAGAAGAAAATCGAGGGTGTGCTCGTAACAGCTCTCTACACCTACCACAGTGGCGACATCGCGGTCAGTGGTGGCATCGCCCGTGCCGTGGTGGCCCAGACCCCGGAGATTGAGATTGCCGAGGGTGCGAAAGTTACCCGTATAGCCTCCCAGTTCTCGGTGGGTCCCAATGGCGAGAAGGTCTATTTCTCGCAAGGCATCCTGCAGTACAGCAAGGTGAACAGAAAGTGGAGTTTCGCAGACAATCAGTACAAAGGGCTGGGCGCAGACAATATGACAAGCACCGACATGATTGACCTTTTCTGCTATGGCCAGACCGACCCCAACGCCGATTATACAAAGGTGGTGGACAGTGTGTCGGGGACTGACAATGACTGGGCCCGGCATGCCGGCATCACCTATGACGGGGTTACTACTAAGCAGGTGGACAAGTGGCGCACCTTGACATGGGCCGAGTGGAAGTACCTGATCCGCCGCGAAACGGGCATCACCATCAACGGTAAGCCCAATGTGAGCTATGTGCTGGCCAACATCAATAACCAAGACGGCTTGCTGCTGCTCCCCGACGGCTTCAACCCTGCCAATGTATCGGCCTGCCTTTCGAAGCCCATCGACAGTTGGCAGACCACTTCGATGAATGTAGTGAGCCAGGATGCCCATGATAACAGATTCGACTATGAAACCATCAGCCTGTCCGACTGGGCGGTGCTGGAGGCTGCGGGCTGTGTGTTCATGGTTGCCGATGGGTGGCTTAATTATTCCAACGGTTCCTTCGGGCACAGGAACCCCAATGATGGAATATATTGGATTGGGTCGGAGTATAATGCCGACAAGGGCTATGTGATGTACTTTAACAGCAGGGGTATCCCGACCGATGACGCTGACAGCCGCCCGAAAAGCAATACACTTTGGGCCAAGGCGAAGTATACCTTGAACAACCGCAGCAACAAAATGGCCGTGCGCATGGTGCGCGACGTTACGGTAACAGACTAAAATATGGTGTAACTAATTCATACACAAGGGTGCGGGACTTGCCGAGGCAGGTCCCGCACCGCTTGGTTTTCAATCTAACGTTCCATATCCTTCCATATCCTTCCAGTGCCTTTGTATTCCCCTACCATTCCCCTACCGTTCCCCTAGGAGGTGGCTAGTCGCTCGACGACGGTGCCGAGCAGTTGGCGCATCTGTGGGTGGTAGTCGTTGAGGAAGGTGCCGCGGGGACGGTTGGCGATGATGAGGCATGCGGTGAGTGCCTCGTGCCCCAGCAGGTGGGCAAAGCCGTAGATGGCCGAGGTCTCCATCTCGAGGTTGGTGATTTTCAGTTCTGAATATTCCGAATAATCAGATTTTTCAGATTTTTCTGAAAGGCGGAAGGAGGCCAGTTTCTCATTTAGGTTGTCGATGGAGGGGTGCAGGCGTATGGTGCGCCCCTGGGGGCCGTAGAAGCCGGGTGCGGTGGCGGTGATGCCGTGGTGCATGTCGTGTCCGATGTGTTGGAGCAGGTGTTGGCTGCCGGGCACGCAGTAGGGGTGTGCGAGGGTGGGTGGCAGCTGGAGGTGTGCGTCGAGGGCGCGCTCCATTTCGGGCAGTGGCGGTTGCCATTCGCGGTAGTAGTTCATCAGGCCGTCGAGCCCCACGGCGCAGGCGGCGGCGACGTGGCTGCCGCAGTCGATGTCTTCCTGCAGGGAGCCGCTGGTACCGATGCGGACGAGCTGGAGGTGCCTCTCGCTTTCTTCTCTCCATTTCCCGTTTTCCACTTTCAGGGCGGCGTCGAGTTCGGTGAGGACGATGTCGATGTTGTCGCATCCCATGCCGGTGCTGAGGGCGGTGAGGCGTGTGCCGTGGTAGGTGCCGGTGAGGGCGTGGATTTCGCGGTTGTCGCTTTCGAATTCTATCTGTTCGAAGATGTCTTTGAACATGTTGACCCGCGCGGGGTCACCGACAAGCAGCACCTTGTCGGCCAAGGTGCTGCTTTGTAGACGTATGTGGTACAGGGTTCCGTCGGGTGCCAGTACCAGTTCGCTGGCTTTCATTGTGTGTGCTGTTTGGTTATCGGGTGGTGGTGCGGGTGCCGCGGCTGTTGGTTGCGTTGCTGTTGGAGGTGTTGCCTTTGCTTTCCTTGTCGCTGGTGGTGCGGGTGGCGGTGGAGCGGCTGCTGGCGGCGGGGCTGGCGGTGCTGCGGGTGGCGGTACCGTTGCTGCGGCTGGTGCTTCCTGTGCTGCGGGTGGTGGTGGCGCGTCCTTCAGTGGCGGTGCCGGTGTTGCGGCTGCTGTTGGCGGCGCTGCGTGTGGGTGATGCTTCGGAGCGGCTGGTGGCGGTGCTGCGGGTGGGGGTGGTGGAGGTGCTGGTGCGCGAGGTGGCAGTGTTGCTGCTGCTGCGGGTGGTGGAAGTGGTGGTGCTGCTGCGGCTGCCATTGTTGCCGGCGGGCGAGGTGGCGGGGGTGCCGCTGCCACCGCTGCGGGAGGTGGCGCGGTTGGTGCTGCTGTTGTTGGTGGTGGAGTGGCTGCTGCGCACCTGGGTGCCGGTGGTGGGGTTGTTGTCGCGTGTGGAGGCGGCGGCGGGTGTGGGGACGGTGGGGCGGTTGACGCCGGGGGTCCAGGCACCGGCGGGCATGGGTGCGGGGTGGTGGGGTGCGCGCATGTAGTAGTAGGGGAGGGGGGGAGGGGGTGCACCGGGGCCCCAGGTGTAGGCAGGGGGCATCCAGCCGTGGCGGTGGATGTGGTAGTGGTAGGTGCGTGTGTAGCCCGGGCGGTGCGTGACGCGCACGAAGGAGTTGTAGGCGGGGATATGCCAGGTGAAGCTGGGCTGGACAACGTTGACGTGGAAGCGCAGGTACTGGGCGGCGTTGTAGAGGCGGCTGCCGCTGAAGAGCCATACGCACTGGAGGTCGAGGGGCATGTAGATTTCGTCGCCGGTGTAGGCGTCGTAGCCATAGACCCATATCTCGTAGTAGGCGGAGTTGACGCGTTCCATCCATACTTCGTTGACGAGTACGTAGGTGGGTATTTCGTAGTCGAAGCCGCAGTGGATCATGAGTTCTTTCTGTGCGTTGAGGTGGGCGACGGTGCGCGAGGCCTGGCTGAAGGTGAAGTAGTGCACGGAGCGTGCGGTTGCGGCGAGGGTCATCAGCAGCATAACTGCTACAATTGCAATGCGTTTCATAGGGCTTTATTGTTTAAATGTTCATTAATTCTGTACTGCAAAGATACAAAAACTTTTGTAATTGGAGCAAAAAAAGCAATATTTCAGGCAGTTCGGCGTTAGGTGGTGCGTATGGAAAACCGCACAGAGAGATATTATGACTTGCGTCGCCGCTACCCGATTTTCGAGTATGCGGGCTATGAATATGTTGCTGATGCCGAGGGACTTCACCTGGCTTTCGACTTCCGCATGGGGGATGTCCGCTTCCGCCCGACGGCGTTGGTGGAGCGTCGCCATTTCCTTGATTTCGACCTTCCGCGCGAGGTGTTGGACAGGCTGGTGTTCGACATCGGGATGGTGGAGCTGGTCAGCTACTGGAAATGCGCCTGCCCGCCGAGGGTGCTGGTGTCGTGCGGCAGCCTCACGGAGGCGCAGACGGCCTTCTGGAGAAAGCTCTACTGGCACGGCCTGGGCGAGTTTTTCTACACTAACGGCATTGCTGAAGGCCAAGATGGCTTTCTGCAAGTGGAAAGTGGAAAGTGGAAAGTGGAAAGTGAGGCTGCCGCAGATGAAAATTTCAATTTTCATTTTTCATTTTTCAATTCTTATCTTGTCCCTGTGGGCGGCGGCAAGGACTCGGTGGTTACGCTGGAGCTGCTGCGCCGTGCGGGCAAGTCCATACGCCCGTTGATTATGAATCCCCGCGGTGCTACGGTGGAGTGTGCGCGCGTGGCGGGGTTCCCGATGGAGGAGGTGCTGGTGATACGACGCACGATAGACCCCACGCTGCTAAAGCTCAACGGTGAAGGCTACCTCAACGGCCACACGCCGTTCAGTGCGATGCTGGCTTTCTATACGCGCCTGGCCGCTGCTTTGAGCGGTGTTCCCAATGTGGCTTTGAGCAACGAGAGTTCGGCCAACGAGCCAACTGTTCTCGTGCGCGACCGAAGTGGAGCGAACGAGAATATTTGGAGCACCAGCGTCAACCACCAGTACTCGAAAAGCCTGGAGTTCGAGGATGACTTCCGGGAGTATTGCGTTAATGCGTTAATGCGTGATGGCGTTAGTGATGCTGCGCCAGCCACGGACACATTAACGCAATCACACGATGACGCATTCAATTACTTCTCTTTTCTCCGCCCACTATCCGAGCTGCAGATAGCCATGCTCTTCAGCCGCTTCACGCAGTACCACGATGTGTTCCGCTCGTGCAACGTGGGCAGCAAGCAGGATATCTGGTGCGGCCACTGTGCCAAGTGCCTCTTCGCTTATATCATATTGTCGCCGTTCATAGAGCCGGTAAGACTTAACCGGATTTTCGGCAAGGCGATGCTCGACGACCTGACGCTGCGGCATGAGTTCGAGCAGCTTATCGGCGAGGCGGAAACGAAGCCATTCGAGTGCGTGGGCACCGTCAGCGAGGTGCGCCAGGCTTTGGCGATGGCTGTGCGGCGGTGGTATCAAGCCGGGCAGCCTGCCCTGCTGGAGCTAGTAGATATAGATAATCTAGAAAAACTAGATAGTCTAGAAAATCTAGATAGTCTAGAAGAGCTAGAAAATCTAGGAAACCTCACTGAAGAAGAACGCCAAATCCTTCAAGCCGCATGTACAGAGAAGAACAGCTGAAGGCCCTGCTCGCAGGGCGCAGGATACTGATTGCCGGCTACGGCCGCGAGGGCAAGAGCGCCGAGCGCCTTATCCAGCGCCTTGTGCCAGAGGTGCAATACAGCGTTGCCACGCAGGTGGAAAGTGGAAAGTGGAAAGTGGAGAGTGGAGAGTGGCGCGAAGACTGGCCGTTTGACATGGTCATCAAGTCGCCAGGCATCCCTACTTTTCAATTTTCAATTTTCAATTTTCAATTAACGTCGTTGACCGACCTCTTTTTGCAGGTCTACGGCGACATGACCATCGGCGTTACCGGCACCAAGGGCAAGTCCACCACCGCCAGCCTGATACACCATCTGCTGCCAGGCAGCATCTTGGCCGGCAACATAGGCATCCCGCTGTTCGATATTTTGGACGACCTCCGCGAGGACAGTATCGTTGTGGCCGAGCTCTCCTGCCACCAGTTGGAGAATATCTATCGGGCACCCCATATCTCCGTGCTGCTAAACCTCTTCCAGGAGCACCTCGATCATTATGAAAGCTATATGGGCTACAAGATGGCCAAGATGCAGATTGCCCTCAAGCAGCAGGCGGGCGACCATTTCTTCTACTGCACCGACAATGAGGAGCTGCGCATTCTAATTGAAAATTTAAAATTGAAAATTGAAAGTGCGATGCATCCCTATACTCTCAACGACATTTCGGACGAGGAACATGAGCTGCTGAAATCCTGTCCTTTGGCTGGTGAGCACAACCGCAGCAACGCCCTGGTGGCCTGCCGCGTGGCATCCCTCGTCGCGTGTCAGCCCATTTTCAATTTCCAATTTCCAATTTCCAATTTCAAGGGTCTTCGCCACCGATTGGAGAAGGTGGGTGTATATCATGGGATTACGTGGTACAACGACAGCATCTCCACCATCCCCGAGGCCACCATCAACGCTGTGCGCGCCCTCGGCCGCGTAGACACGCTCATCCTCGGCGGCTTCGACCGTGGCATCGACTACACGCCGCTGGTCGACTTCCTGCGGGAACATCCGATACAGAATCTCGTCTTTGTAGGCCAAGCCGGTAGAAGAATACACTCCTCACTCCTCACTCCTCACTCCTCACTTGTAGAGAACGACTACACCAAGATAGTCCCTTGGTGCGCCGCCCATACACCGCAGGGGGGCACCGTACTGCTTTCGCCGGCCGCCGCCAGCTACGACGCCTTCAAGAATTTCGAGCACCGCGGCGATTTCTACACCGAACAGATAATGAAACTATGACTGACTACAAAGAGATACGTCATCAGCTCCATGAGCATCCGCAAACTGCCGGCAACGAGCAGTTTGCCCACGACATGATAGTCCGCCATCTGCAGGGGCTGCACCCCGACAAGGTTTACACCCATGTGGGCGGCTGGGGAGTCATTGCGGTTTGGGAGGCCAAAGGCTCACACACTGACACATTAACGCATTCCCGCGTTCCCACCATCGCCTTCCGCGCCGACACCGATGCCCTGCCCATCGGCCACCGCTGTGGCCACGACGGCCACACCACCATCCTCTTACGCTTGGCCGAATTGGTTGATGGGAACGTATCAGCATATCAACATATCAACATCCTCCTTCTTTGGCAGCCCGCCGAGGAGACCGGCGAGGGTGCCCGTGCGGTGCTCGAGAGCGGCATCCTGCAGCAGTACAACATCCAGGTTTTCTATGCGTTGCACAACCTTCCCGGCTATCCGCTGGGCACCGTGGTACTCTGTCCGAAGACTTTCGCTGCCGCCTCGACGGGCGTGGTCTACCGCCTCGACGGTCGCGAGACACATGCCTCCACCCCCGAGATGGGCATAAATCCCGGCTTGGCGTTTGCGGAGATTGTCAACAGGTTCAACGGATTTAACGGACGGGATGGGGAATTTAGGCAGTCGACCTTGATATGTGTACGCATCGGGCAGCCGGCTTTCGGCACCTCCGCCGGGCACGGCGAGGTGATGTTCACCCTCCGGGCCTTTACCAACAGCGAGATGGAAAAACTGCTCTCCGAAGCCAATCAAGTAGTAGATGAGGTGTCCGCTCGTTATGGCTTGAAAGTCAGCCGCTCGCTCGTGGAGCCTTTCCGCGCCACCGAGAACCACGAGGAATGCGTCAATGCGCTAATGCGTCAATGCGTTAGTGCTGGCGCGACAAACACTAACGCCATTACGCAATCACACACTAACGCCATTACGCAATCACATACTAACGCAATTACGCAATCACACATTAACGCAATTATTAAAGAGGAACCTTTCCGCTGGAGCGAGGACTTCGCCGAGTATCTGCAGCACTTCCCAGGTGCCATGTTCGGCATCGGGGCAGGGGAGGAGCACCCCGAACTGCATCACCCCGACTACGATTTCCCCGACGACATAATGGAACCAGCCGCAAGACTCTTCCTGCGGCTGGCACAAGATTTTAATGCTTGACTTTTAGCTTTTTCCGGTCTTCTTCTCCAGCGTGATGTAGTTGGGGAAGGGCACCTGGGTGGTGCCGACCGACAGCTGCGGGCGGATGCGCAGGCCCACCTTCGAGGAGACACCCTCGCTGGTGAAGCTCGAGGCGAAGTTCTTCAGGCTCTCCACCCCCTTCTTCGAGAAGAGGTTGCCCAGGTCGGTGTTGACGCCCAGCGGCACGGTGGTGGTGGTTGAGGGTTTGACGGTGAAGCCCTTGTTGCTCACACCGTTGGCCACGTCGCTGCCGTCGATGGCCAGTATCCAGTCCATCGCCGTCAGGGCGGCCTGCTGGGTGGTGGGGTTCTTCACGTTGACGTTCACGTCCATCGCCAGCGGCACCTGCTTGGTCTGGTAGGCTGCCACCAGCTTCACCACGTCGGTCGCAGTCAGGTTGCCCTGCGTAAGATTTTTTACATTGACGCCCGCCACGCTCACGTTGGAGACGTTTTTGAGGTTGAACTCGCAGTTGGCGAGGTTGGCCACACTCTGCACCTGGCTGGCCAATTGGGTCAGGATGTCGCAGGAACTCAACAAGATAGAGCCTGCCAATACGAATGCTAAGGTTATCTTTTTCATGGTGCAAAGGTACAAACTTTTTTCCATGTGTGGGAAATTATTTTTTAGCAGTTCAGAATCAATCTCTTATGTCAATCGAACAGCTCGGCTGGATTAATCTTGAATTGAAGCATCTTGGCGGTGTCTCGCCCGTTGTCGCCGCCTTTGCGCTGCATGGTGATGCGCCCGATGTGGAAATTGCCCCGGCCGGTAATTTTTTCTCATTCCGCAAAATGAAAATCCTGCCACTCGCCACCCATCTCCCCTCCGCCTCCCAAGAAAGGAAGAAGAGGGTAAAAAGGGGAGAAAAAGGGGAGCGTAACAGAGTGCTGACAATCAGCCTGTTGTGGATGGGCGATTTTGGACGTTTTTTTGACTTTTTTCCAGTTTTTTCGCGGTTTGTTTCGCTGTTGTGCAGTTTGCTGGTATTCAGTGTGTTGGTGGAAAATTGCAAGATTTTCGCCCGGCGTTGCCGAAAAAGTCGTATCTTTGTAGTTCCGATTTATTATATATATTGTATCTATAATTTGAATAATCAGCCACTTATGGAAGAAAACACCACCGAGCGCCAGCTTAACTTTCTGGAAGAAATCATAGAGCGCGACCTCGCCGAGGGCCGCTGCGACGCCATACAGACCCGCTTCCCGCCCGAGCCCAACGGCTACCTCCACATCGGCCACGCCAAGAGCATCTGCATCAACTTCGGCCTCGCCAAGAAGTACGGCGGCAAGACCAACCTGCGTTTCGATGACACCAACCCCGTGAAGGAGGACACCGAGTATGTCGACTCCATCCAGGAGGACATCCACTGGCTGGGTTTCGACTGGGCCAACAAGTACTACGCCAGCGACTATTTCGAGCAGCTCTACGACTGGGCCTGCCTGCTGATACAGAAAGGGTTGGCCTATGTCGACGACCAGACGCAGGAGGAGATGCGCGCCAATCGCGGCACCGTTACCACCCCCGGCATCGACAGCCCCTACCGCAACCGCAGCGTTGAGGAAAACCTCGACCTCTTCCGCCGCATGAGAAATGGGGAGTTCCCCGACGGCAGCAAGGTGCTGCGCGCCAAGATCGACATGGCGCACCCCAACATGATGTGACCCCATCATGTACCGCATCCTCCATGCCCACCACCACCGCACGGGCGACAAGTGGTGCATCTACCCGATGTACGACTACGCCCACGGCCAGAGCGACAGCATTGAGCATATCACCCACAGTATCTGCACGCTGGAGTTCGACATCCACCGTCCGCTCTACGACTGGTTCATCGAAAAACTTGAGATTTACCCCTCGCATCAGTACGAGTTCGCACGCTTGAACATCAACTACACAGTGATGTCCAAGCGCAAGCTGCTGCAGTTGGTCAAGGAAGGCCACGTCAGCGGTTGGGACGACCCCCGCATGCCGACCATCTGCGGCTTCCGCCGTCGCGGCTACACGCCCGAGAGCATCCGCGCCTTCTGCGACCGCATCGGCGTGGCCAAGCGCGACAACATCATCGACTACAGTTTGTTGGAGTTCTCGCTGCGCGAGCACCTCAACAAGGTGGCCCAGCGCCGCATGGCTGTCCTCGACCCCGTCAAGGTGGTGATAGACAATTATCCCGAGGGACAGACCGAGATGCTGACGGCCGTCAACAACCCCGAGTGCGAGGCCGACGGCACCCGCGAGGTGCCCTTCGGGCGCGAGCTGTGGATTGAACGCGAGGACTTTATGGAGGTGGCTCCCAAGAAATACTTCCGCATGGCTATCGGCCAGGAGGTGCGTCTGCGCTACGCCTACTTCGTCACGGCGCAGAGCGTCGAGAAGGACGCCGAGGGCAACATCACCTGCATCCACTGCACCTACGACCCCGCCACGCGCGGCGGCGATGCCCCCGACGGGCGCAAGGTGAAGGGCACCATCCACTGGGTGGCCGCCCACAGCGCCATCGACGCCGAGGTGCGCCTGTTCGACCGCCTCTTCGCCGTCGAGGCCCCCGACGACTGCGAGGAGGGCAAGACCTTCCTCGACAACCTCAACCCCAACAGCCTGAAGGTGGTAACCGCCAAGTGCGAGCCCGCACTGGCCTCTGTAGGGGCAAATAATCATTTGCCCGCACAGTTCCCCGACGGTATTGAGAGATACCAGTTCGAGCGCATGGGCTACTTCTGCACCGACCGCGACAGCACTCCCGACCACCTGGTCTTCAACCGCACCAGCACGCTGAAGGACAGCTGGGCCAAGATTAAATAGACTGATGGAATTTCAAATATAGAATTGTCCAAATAACAAATGCAACCATTTTGTAAGATAAAATAACTTAAACACAAATACTTTATGAAAGAAGAATCAGCCAAAAAACTCAAGAAGATAATAGAAAGCAGTGGAATACATAAATATTATGAACTCAACATTGAAGTTGATAAAATTGACACTAACGAATTATCCGTTGACTTGGTGTCGAGAAAACCTTTAAGTGAGCAGGTTATTAGAGAGATAGAAACTGAGCTCAACAAGATGGCTAAAGAAATTGACAAAAACATTTTAGATGTGGAGTGCTCTGAATATGATTTTAAGGATGGAGAGTTGATTGGCAATAATTTTTCATTCTGCGGAGAAAACGATTCCTTTAGTGATAAATATGAACTACGTTTTTCGATGGTTTAGGGAAGAACCGATGACTGACACTTCGACCATTGTCAGATGCATAACTATTTTGACAAGTATTTGGTGATAAACAATATAAAAAATGAATATTTCTTTCGATTGGCTTAAAGAGTATGTGGATATTGAGGATATGACTCCTCAGGAACTGGATGACCTGCTGACTTTCTCCGGCTTGGAGGTGGACAGCATGGAGAAGGTGGAGACCATCAAAGGCGGTCTGGAGCATGTTGTGATTGCCCAGGTGCTCACCTGCGAGCCGCACCCCGACAGCGACCACCTGCACCTGACCACCGTCGACGTGGGCTCGGGCACGCCGCTGAACATTGTCTGCGGTGCTCCCAACGTGGCCGCCGGCCAGAAGGTGGTGTGCGCCCAGATAGGCACCAAGATCTACACCTCGGACACCGAATACTACGAGATTAAGAAAGGCAAGCTGCGCGGCGCCGTCAGCGAGGGTATGCTCTGCGCTGCCGACGAGCTGCAGCTCGGCACCGACCACGCCGGCATCATGGTGCTGCCCGACGACGCCCCCGTGGGAATGCCCGCCAAGGAGTACTTCCACGTGAAGGACGACTGCCTGCTCGAGGTGGCCATCACCGCCAACCGCATGGACGCCATCTCGCACATCGGCGTGGCCCGCGATGTGGTGGCTGTAAGAAATACCCGTGAAGGAAAACAGCTGAAGATTAAATGGCCGGAGATTGCTGAATGCGTTAATGCGTCAACGTGTAAATGCGTTAGTGCTGACGCGCCAGCCTCTAACACAATAACGCAATCACACGATAACGCAATTAGAGTCTCCGTCGAAGATCCCGACCTCTGCCCTCGCTATACCGGCATCACGCTGCGCAACGTGAAGGTAGGGGAGAGCCCCGAGTGGCTGCAGAACCGCCTGCGCACCGTGGGCCTGCGTCCCATCAACAATATCGTCGACATCACCAACTTCGTCATGATGGAGGTGGGGCAGCCGCTGCACGCCTTCGACGCCGACCAGATTGCCGGTGGCCATGTCATCGTGAAGCGCCTGCCGCAGGGCACCAAGTTCGTCACCCTCGACGGTGTGGAGCGCACGCTCGATGCCCGCGACCTTATGATATGCAATGAGCAGGAAGGCATGTGCATCGCCGGTGTCTTCGGTGGTCTGAAGAGCGGTGTTACCATGGAGACCACCAATGTGTTCCTCGAGTGCGCCTTCTTCAACCCCGTGAGCATCCGCAAGACCAGTCAGCGCCACACGCTGAAGACCGACGCCAGCTACCGCTACGAGCGCACCTGCGACCCCAACATCACCGTGTGGGCCCTGCGCCGCGCTGTGAAGCTCATTCAGGAGCTTGCTGGAGGCGAGATATGCGGCCAGATGATTGACATCTATCCCAACAAGATAGAGCGCCCGACGGTGGAGGTCAACTTCCGCCGCATGTTCGACCTCATCGGCCAGGACATCCCGCTGGAGGCCGTGCGCACCGCGCTGACCTCGCTCGACATCGAGATTGTGAACGAGACCGCCGACGGCATGTCCCTCCGCGTTCCCACCTGCAAGGCCGACGTAACGCGCGAGTGCGACATCGTGGAGGAAATCATGCGCATCTACGGCTACAACAACATCACCTTCGACGAGCGCCTCAACAGCTGCCTCTCCTACGGCCGCAAGCCCAACCCCGCCAAGCTCAGGAATGCCGCCGCCGACTATCTCACCGACAACGGTTTCTCCGAGATAATGAACAATTCGCTGACTAAGGGCGAGTATTATGAGGAGAACCCCGACTTCCCCGCCGACCGTTGTGTGCAAATCATCAACCCCCTCTCCAAAGAGCTCAACATCATGCGCCAGACGCTGCTCTACAGCGGACTCGAGTGCATCGCTCGCAATATCAACTACCGCATCCTCGACCAGAAGCTGTATGAGTTCGGCAGGAGCTATCAGAAAAATTCAGAATACTCCGAAAAATCCGATTATTCCGAAATACCTGTCACAAAAAGATTCAACGAGACCGAGCACGTCAGCATCTTCATGACCGGCAACATGACGCCCGAGAGCTGGAAGATGAAGCCCGCCGAGGTCGACTTCTACTACCTCAAGTCATACGTGTTGACCCTTCTGCAGCGCATGCGTGTCAATATGGGTCGCGTGGAGATGGTGCCGACGCAGTACAAGTTCTTTGCCGAGGGCCTCGACATCATCCAGCGCGACAGCAAGAAGCTGCTGGGCACCCTCGGACGCATCGGCCGCGAGACGCTGAAGAAGATGGACATCAAGCAGCCCGTCTTCTATGCCGACCTCAACTGGACGCTGCTCCTCAAGCAGTACCCCACCAAG
>ONBB01000022.1 GCA_900315935.1 uncultured Bacteroidales bacterium | reverse complement strand
GACCTGGAGGTACACTTCGGGCGAGTGCTCGTCGGTGCCTTTGGGGAGGTCGATCTCAGCCTTGGTGACGTGCAGCAGGCTGTAGGGGTTGCCCTCGCACTCCACGCGGGCCTCTTCGGAGTTCAGTACGTCGTAGGGACGTGATGCCAGTTTTTCGACGATGTCCACCGGGGGGCGGAATCCTTTAAAAGGTTTGATAATTGACATAGGTTCTGTTGTTAAATGATTATACTATTTTACATATTTTCTTCGAAATAATCAGAATCAATACGCTTTACTTCGTAGGTTTTCTTGATAGATACACCGAGATTGAACTCTATCATGTATTCAGCAAGTTTAATACCGTCGATAAACACAACGGACACATCGCTTGGCAGATGGGTTAACGTCTCCAACGCCTCTTTGGAGAATGACGATGTTGTAATAAAAACACCTTTTTTTGAACTCTTCGACATTAGTGTCCCTATAAAACTGGTAACATCTTTGCGTCCGACAGTTCCATCCCTCCACCGTTTGGCTTGGAGATACACCTTGTTTAAACCCAATTTGTCTTCTGTAATAATTCCGTCGATACCTTCGTCTTTGGTATAACGTGTAACCTCAGTGAACCCGTTTTGACCATAGCCCATCTTCTTCAATAAATCGACAACCAATTGCTCGAAGAATTGTGGGGATTGATTTTTGACTAAATCTAAAATCTCCGAAGCCAAAGATGAATTGATTTCATTTACGGCCTCTTCAATGGCTTCTGATGGAGTAGCCCCCTTATAGTCAATACCTAGTTTATCCGGACGATTGTCCGTCGGGATGTCTTCCGATTTTCTCTGCTCAAAATTAACGAATGACTTATAGTTGCGCAGAAAATCCTTTGTAATCTTTTCTTCGGACAGATATACTTTTCTGCCTTCTTCGGTTATTCTATACTGGCCTCTGGAAACCCGCTCTATCAAGCCCGCCTGATACAAGTATGTTATAGCCCAACTTGTACGATCATTCACCTGAGTTTTTTTCTGGCTTCTGATCATCTCGGCACATTCTTCTTCTGTTAGATGAAAATCAGCGATGGCTTGCTCCATAAATTGTTGCAAACCGGCTGTTTCATTATTGATTAATGAAGCCAGAATGGGTCTTGCGAAATCTAAAAAGAAAGGTATCATCTTCTCGTTGATTAAATCATCTATAGCATGCACGCCCAACCGAACTTGCGGGACAAGTCGCGGAGAAGGTTACGGTCGCTGACGGGAATGGTAACGACTACATCTTCGTGTTGAACCTTTTGGGATGCAATGTCGTTGTTGTATTGCTCTTGTAAGTTCAGCCACATAACTACAGGAATACCCAATGCCTTCTCCAGAGAGGTTGCAATCCCCTCCGTAACACTACGCTTTGCACGTACCACCTCACTGACAACATTGGGCGTCAACCCAGCCAAGGCAGCCAACTGTTTCTGCGTCAAGCCACGCTCACGCATTTCGTCACGTACTAACTCACCAGGGTGAGTGGCAACAAATGGGGCTGTATTATTCATAATGCTTCGATATTTCTTCCAACAATGCGTTTACAATGATGCCGTCCTCATTCGGGGTGCTATGAAAGAGCAAGCGGTATTGTGCGGTAATCCACACAGCCTCCACACCTTTCAATGTGCCCGTTTTCTTTTCGTAATGCAGTGAACCAACCGTAAACAAGTCCTCAATGCGACTTGCAGCCTTGATGTAATTCACTACCTTCACATATCGTTTCACCACATCCTGCGACAAACGACAGTATTTCTTCGCCGTTGTCTTGCCTGACAGGAACAATTCCTCCAATGCACTATCCTCGAATGTAACATTCATCTATATTCACACCTAATTATCAACACATTGCAATACTCCATGCAAAATATTCTCACTTGCAAATATAGGAAAAGTATTTCATCTGGCAAAATAAATCTTTTGCTCCAGCTGCAGTAGGGCTTGTTTGCGGTCGAGGCCGGCGGCGTAGCCGGTGAGGGCGCCGTCGGCACCGACGACGCGGTGGCAGGGGACGACGAGGGAGACGGGGTTGCGCCCCACGGCACCGCCCACGGCCTGCGCGGAGCGGATGCCGAGGCGGCGGGCCAACTCGCCGTAGGACACCGTGGCGCCGTAAGGGATAGCCAACAGGGATTCCCACACGCGCCGCTGGAAGGGTGTGCCCTGCAAGGAGAGCGGCGGGGTGAAATCGGGCCCGCAGCCGGAGAAGTAGCGGTCCAACCAGCGGCGGGTTTCGGCAAATACCGGCAACCCGACGGACGCGGAGCACAGAGCCCCCTGCCTGCCGCCGAAGTGCCGCTGCCCGTCGAACCACAGCCCCGTCAGCGCACTGCCGTCGCTGGCCAGCGTGATGCGCCCGAGGGGCGAGTCGTAATGTGTCGTGAAAATCATCGGCTGCAATGGCGGACTATCTTGCCATAGTGGCAGTTGATGGGCGAGTCGCCGTCGCCATGCCAGTTATGCATGCCGTTACCGAGGCAGTTCCTAAAAGCCTTGCAGTCCTTGCAAATGCCCGTCCGTGCCCACTGGCGGTGGCGGAACGGCACGAAGCGCGTCTGCCACACTTCCCATAGGCTGTCTGTATAGATATTGCCCTGAGCGAACCGCTTTCGGTCTATATTGGGGCAAGCGCTGATAGTGCCGTCGATGAGCACCGAAGCGATGTTGATTCCCGCGTGGCAGAAGTAGGGGGTCTGCCGCACCTTGTTCTCGTAAGGGCCAAGGTAGCCTTCGCAACTGAAGGTAACCTCCATCGGGGCAGGCTGCGTGGCGCGCTTCTCGGCGATGAAGTCCATGAGGCTCACGAACTGCCCGTCGGTGAGGTGCAGCTCGGGATGCTCCAGCGCACGCCCGATAGGTATGATGGTGAAGATGCGCCATTGCCTTACACATAACGCCGTCAATTGGTCGTGGATGGCCTGCAACTGGGGCAGGTTGCGCTGGTTGACACAGGTAACGACGTCGAAATTGAGTCTCGGCTGCCGTGCGGCTAGGGCTATGGCTTGCATGGCACGCCCGTAGCTCCCTTCGCGTCCGCGCATCCAGTCGTGGTCTTCCTGCAGGCCGTCGAGGCTGATGGTCAAGGCACCCATGCCTGCAGCCATGAGACGCTGGTGCATGGCCTCGTCGTAGAGCCAGCCGTTGCTCACGATGCTCCAGCCCACACCTCGCTGCCGCAGGGCCTTGCCGATGTCGGGAAGGTCGGAACGCAGAAGGGGCTCGCCGCCGGTGATGACGACGGTAAAGGGATGGGGGCGGCTGGCGGAGGGGATGGTGTCAAAAGCGCGCAGGAAGTCCTCGAAGGGCATGTCCTTTTCACCGGCACACTCCTTGCAGTCGCTACCGCAGTGGCGGCAACGCAGGTTGCAGCGCGTGGTACACTCCCAAAACAGATAGTTCAGCTCATGCACACGGGCCTCGTTGGCCCGGAACAGGCGGAAAAGTGCATCGCCAACCCAACTAGGCATCTCCCCAAGAGGCTTATTCCGCTTTCTTCAACAGCACATCTACCGTAACCTTGTCCTGTATCTTGACAATGGTGTCGAATGTCTGGAAAGCAGAATCCTTGTCCACAAAAGAAAAGCGATGGAGGCCATACACGACCCATGACCGGGCGGTGCCATTCTCGTCGGTGTAGCACTGGAGATTAGGATGGCCGACGGACGAGGAGTCGCCGTTGAGGCTCTGGAACCACACCTCGATGCCTTGCAGGGGCTGGCCCGTTTCATACGAGAGCACCCTGAACTCGATCGGTGCGTCGTAATAGTCTTCCCACGTGCCATAGCAAGCCTGGAAGACGAACATGGCTGCTGTAAGGGAGATGCCCTTCAGCGTTTTCCTAATCCATTTCATACTTTATTTGATTTAGATATTAATAAATTAGAGGCCAGTGGGCAGCGGGTTGTTGCCACCGACCACTGGCCTCCAAACGGTTAACCCTCGTAGAAGGGCATCTTGACGGTGATGGCCTTGAGGAGTTTTTCGCGGACCTTGATGTAGATTTCGGTGCCCACCTTGGCGTGGTCGGCGCAGATGAGGGCGGTGCCGATGTTCTTGCCGGTGCTGGGGCTGGGGGAGCCGCTGCGCACCTCGCCGATCTTGTTGCCCTGGGCGTCGCAGACCTCGTAGCCGCTGCGGGCGATGCCGCGGTCGACCATCTCGAAGCCGGCCACCTTGCGCTTGAAGCCGGCGGCCTTCTGGGCGAGGAGGAGCTCCTTGTTGATGAAGTTGTTGTTCTCGGCCTTGAGCTTGACGATGAAGGCCAGGGGTGCCTCGAGGGGGCTGACGGTGTCGTCCATCTCGTGGCCGTAGAGGGCAAAGCCCTTCTCCAGGCGCAGGGTGTCGCGGCAGCCGAGACCGGCGGGCATGATGCCGAACTCCTTGCCGGCCTCGAAGACGGCGTCCCACACTTTCTTGGCCTGGGCCACGGGGATGTATATCTCGCAGCCGCCGGCGCCGGTGTAGCCGGTGGTGGAGAGGATGATGTTCTCCACGCCGGCGAAGGTGAGGATCTTGAAGGTGTAGTACTCCATGTCCTCGATGGGCTCGGCGGTGAGCTTCTGCATGGCCTTGAGGGCGTTGGGGCCCTGGACGGCGAGCTGAGCCCACTGCTCGCTCTCGTTGACGAAGTCTTTTCCTAATTCCATGCCCATCTTGTCGGCAATCTGGCTCATCCAGGCCCAGTCCTTGTCGATGTTGGCGGCGTTGGGCACCATGAAGTACTCGTCGTCAGCGACACGGTAGACGAGCATGTCGTCGACCACGCCGCCCTGGCCGTTGGGGAGGCAGGTGTACTGCACCTTGCCGTCGAAGAGGTCCTCGACGTTGTTGGTGGTAACGTACTGCATGAAGTGCTTGGCGACGGGGCCTTTGGCGCGGAACTCGCCCATGTGGCTCACGTCGAACACGCCCACGTTGTTGCGGACGTTGTTGTGCTCCTCGACGAGGCCGGTGTACTGGATGGGCATGTTGTAGCCCGCGAACTCTGCCATCTTCGCTCCGAGGGCGATATGGACGTCGGTATAGGGTGTGGTTTTCATTATTGTGTTGATTTTATTATTATTATACGATTTCAAACAAAATATCCGCCTGCAAAGATACGAACTTTTCGGCATACGGCAGAAAAAAGTTGCGAATTATTTTGCACCGGATGCAAAAAATCCGAGGATTTCCCTGCCACCCAAACGGCTGATTGCCAGCGGATGGCAAGGTATAGGTTTTGCCTCTCTTCGTACTCTCTTGGGGGACGCGTGCAATATTCTTCCGGGGTCGGCGTTATACTTTTACGTCGGCGAAGTTTTTTTTAGGTCGGCGAATTATGCGAATTTTACGAATTAATCTAACGCACTGAAAGCCAGAAAAATTTGCATAATTCGCATAATTCGCCGACAGAAGAGAACTGAAATAGGTCGGCGAATTATGCGAATTAATATAACTCGCTGTAAATCAAAAATTCGTAAAATTCGCATAATTCGCCGACAGAAAAAAAATAAGCAGTTAAGATGGCGAAGTTGGATATAGGCATACTGGGCGGCTTCAGTGGCCGCGTGGGCACCGTGGTGGGGTATCACCGCCGCGGGGCCTGGTTCGTGCGTGCCTACCAGCCGCATATAAGGGACAGGAAATCAGCGGCCCAGCTGGAGCAGCGGTCGCGCTTCAAGGCGATGATCCAGTTCGCCTCGCCGGCCACGCCGGTGCTGCGCGTGGGGCTGCGGCAGGTGGCCGCCGACTGGCAGATTACCGAGGGGAATGCTTTCTTGAAAATCAACAAGGAGTGTTTTCCTAGAGAATCTAGAAATTCTAGAGATTCTAGAGATTCTAGAAATTCTAGAAATTCTAGAGATTCTAGAGATTCTAGAAATTCTAGAGATTCTAGAAATACTAGAGATTCTAGAAATACTAGAGAATCTAGAAACTCTAGAGCCATTGACTTTCCCAGCCTGCAGTTCTCGCGGGGTTCGCTGGCAGCGCCTGCGGCGCTGCAATATACTGTGGACGAGGGCGGTGTGCTCACTGTCCGTTGGAGCGCCGAGGGTGGAAGCCTCACCGACCGCGTGCACATCTACATCTACAGCCCCGCCGCACAGACGGGCATCGCCCTTCAGGGCGAGCGCGGACGGCACGGACTGCAGGCCCTTCTGCCACAGGACTTTGTCGGGGAGGAGCTGCACCTATGGGCTTTCGCTGCCGCTGCCGACGGGAGGGTCTCCCCTACCGTCTACGGCACTTCGGCCACCGAGGATACGACGACAACGCCCCACAACCCCAACGAAGAGGCCACTTCCGATGCCTGCACTGCAGCAGCTGCATACGGAATGCCTGCAGAGGAAAGAGCACGGTGCCCGCGAGGGCATGGGTAAGGTTCTCAGCGCGCGGAGCGCACCGGGCGCACAGAGCGACCGCCGAGGCGGTAGTAGTAATCCATGCGCTGGCCGCCCGAACTGAAGCCGAAGTACCACGTATCGCACGGGCTGTCCGCGCGGAGCGACGAGGAACAGTAGTTGCCGCGTACACCCGCGTCGTCGAGCTCACTGTCCCAGCGGAGGCCGGCGGCGGGCAGGAAGAGGCTCTTGCCGTTAGAGGCGGTGAGTTTGCGGCCGTAGACACCGTTCACCTGAATCCACTCGGTCTCGGTGTTGGCGATGAGTTCGCGCCATTCATGGGCGGTCGGCATGCGGGCGCCGTCGCCGAGCCTGGCGGTGGCCACGTCGTCGGAGGGCTGCAGGGTGGTCAGGTTGTCGGAGAAGCCGTTGTAGCCATAATCGGGATCATTGCAGTACTTGGTCAACTGGTTGAAGCCGCCGTTGCAGTACTTGTACGTGCTCCAATCGTAGACTTCTTTGGTCGAGGTCTCGCCCCAGGCGTAGTAGTCGCCGTACTCCTCGGGCTTGGTCGCCCCGAGGTTGCACTCGGCCCACAGCAGGCCTGAGGGCAGGCCCAAATCCACCCACTCGGCGGCCTCCGTTCCGCCACCAACGGGATTGTTGTTGTCATCATCGCAGGCGGCGAAGGCCAGTCCTGCCGCCATGGCCACCAGGGCCATCAGTCCGATTGTCTTTTTCATGAATGTTTTGTTTTATATTAAAATATCTTTTGTATGCCATCTCAGCGTGTGAGCTCGTAGAAGGCCACGGCGGCGGCGGCGGCGACGTTGAGCGAGTCGACACCGCGCTGCATGGGGATGCGCGCCACGTGGTCGCAGCGCTGCAGGACGCTGTCGGAGAGGCCGTCGCCCTCGGTGCCGAGGATGATGGCGAGGCGGTCGTGCTGCTTGAGTGAGGGGTGGTCGATGGGGACGGAGCGGTCGGTGAGCGCCAGGGCCACGGTGCTGAATCCCAGGTCGGTGAGCTGTCCGTAGTGGTCGAGCCAGGTCCAGGGCAGCTGGAAGACGGTGCCCATGCTGACGCGGCAGGCGCGGCGGTTGAGCGGGTCGCAGCAGGTGCGGGTGAGCAGTAGGGCGTCGATGCCCAGGGCGGCGGCGGCGCGGAAGATGGCGCCGGTGTTCTCGGAGTTGACCACGCCGTCGAGCACGGCCACCCTCTTCCTACACACTCCTCCACCGGCCTCCGGCCGGTCCCCCTCCCCTAGCTTAGGGGAGGAGTTAAAGAATGTGTCCCCGAGCACCTCCCCCACCCCGCGCTCCGGCGGGCGGCGCATGGCGCAGAGCACGCCGCGCGAGAGCTCGTAGCCGGTGAGCGCGGCCAGCACCTCGCGCCCGGCCGTGTAGACCGGCACGTCGGGGAACGGCTCCGCCAACGCGCGCACCTGCGTATCTATATATTTAGCCTCGCAGAGGAACGAGACGGGCTGCATGCCGGCGGCGAGAGCCACACGGATAACCTTCTCGCTTTCACAGATAAAGAGCCCCTCCTCGGGGTGCAGGCGGTTGCGGAGCTGCGCCTCGGTGAGCCGCGCATAGGGCGCCAGGGCGGGCAGCTCGAGGCTGGTGATGTGGACTAGATTCATGGTGCAAAGATACAACAAAAATCCAAATCCAACATATACATCGCATACGACAAAACAAAAAAGTGCATAAAATCAAACATTTATTTTTGCAGAATCAAAAAAAGTTGTATTTTTGCATCGTGAACGATACAAATAACAGCAGACCTTAATACACTGAAATCATGGATACTGGCAAGAAAATATACGACTACAAGGCTCTGGCCAGCAATGGCAAAGAGATTGACTTCAAGGACTTCGAGGGCAAGGCGATGCTCATCGTCAACACCGCCTCGAAGTGCGGCTTCACGCCCCAGTTCGACGGGTTGGAGGCGCTGAACGAGAAGTACCGCGACCGCGGACTGGTCATCATCGGCTTCCCCTGCAACCAGTTCAACGAGCAGGACCCCGGCAGCGACGGCGAGATACACGAGTTCTGCCGTGTGAATTACGGCGTCAGCTTCCAGATAATGAAGAAGATAGACGTCAACGGCAAGGAGGCGCACCCCATCTTCGAGTTCCTCAAGGCCGAAGCCCCCACCGAGGAGTACCACGGACTGAAAGCCAAGGCGACGCACACCCTGCTCAAAACCCTGAGCAAGAGCGTCGAGAAAGAGAGCGACATACTGTGGAATTTCACCAAATTCCTCATCGGCCGCGACGGCAAGGTGGTCAAGCGCTACGCCCCCACGACAGAACCCGCCGAATTTGAAAAAGACATAGAAACAATACTCTAGATGTACGACCAACTCAAGCTTGACAACCAGCTCTGCTTCAGGATATACACGCTCTCGCGGCTCATGGTGCAGGCTTATCGCCCGCTGCTCGATCCGCTGGGGCTGACCTATCCGCAATACCTCACACTGCTGACCCTCTGGGAACGCGACAACCAGCTGGTGGGCGACCTCTGCCGCCGCCTGAATCTCGACACCAACACGCTCACGCCCCTGCTGCAACGCATGGAGAAACAGGGACTTGTGGTCAGGACACGAGGCATTGCAGACGGACGGCAAACCCTTGTATCACTCACCAAAAAGGGACGTGCCCTGGAAGAAGAGGCCAAAGAAGTGCCGAAATGCCTCATCGAATCGTGGCAGAGCAATCCACTGCCGGCAGAACAGGCCGCCCTCATCATCAGCACATTGGACAAAATGATTAACACCTTGAAGAAATGACCGACCTCCACGCCTACCTTGCGGAAAGCATATACAACATGATGAACCACGCTCATCACCACGAGCTTGCCAATCCGCGCCTGACCCGCTTCATAACACGGATGATGCGCGTCTTCCGCAAAAGCGTCCGCCAGCGGAAAAAGATTTTGGAAACCGAAGGTGTTGCCGTTCCGCCATTCCTCATCGCCAGCATTGCAACAAACTGCAACCTGAGCTGCAAAGGCTGCTATGCCCGCGAGAACGGCATCGCCAGCGAGGAGGCCCAGAAAGAGAACCTGAGCGCCGAGCAGTGGCGCGCCATCTTCGACGAGGCCGCCGCGCTGGGTGTGAACTTCTGCCTCCTGGCGGGCGGCGAGCCGCTCACCCGCCGCGACGTGCTGGACCAGGCCGCCCAGGTGAAGGACATCATCTTCCCCGTCTTCACCAACGGCACACTGATTGGATACCAATACATCGACCTCTTCAAACGCCGGCTGAACATCATTCCCGTCATCAGCCTCGAAGGCCGCACACAGCGCACCGACGACCGGCGCGGCGTGGGAGTATACCAACGCGCACGGATGTCGATGAAGATGCTGGAAAGGGAGCGGCTGAGATTCGGAGTGAGTTTCACTGTTACCACCGAGAACTACCGCGACGTAACCGCAGTCGACTTCCTGCGCGAGCTGCGCGACCTGGGCGCCCACCTGGTATTCTTCGTGGAGTATGTCCCCGTCGAGAAAGACACCCAGCACCTGGCATTGACCGAGAAGCATGTGGCTAAACTGGAGTCTATTATAGAGAAACTGCGCAAGGATCTCGACGACGTTACCATCCTCTCCTTCCCCGGCGACGAGAAGGCCATGGACGGCTGCATGGCTGCCGGGCGCGGATTCTTCCACATCGGTCCGGACGGTGCCGCCGAGCCCTGCCCCTTCTCGCCCTACAGCGACAGCAACGTGGCCGCCCTCGGCCTGCTCGGCGCCCTGCAATCGCCTTTGTTCCAGCGTATACGCGACACCCGCGCACTCCAATGGGAGCACACGGGTGGCTGCACATTGTTTGAGCACCGCGACGAAGTCGAAAAGATGCTCCTGGCTTGAACGCCCCTATTCGGCCACGGCTACGGCCTCGGCCTTGGTGAGGTCGAAGAGTTCCTTGCCGAGGGCAGTGAAGGGCACATGCTTGGCCAGCCAATAGGCCGGCAGGACCACTGACTGGATACCGCAGGCATAGGGTGCCACCTCATAGAGCTGGTAGACCACGGTGATGGTGCTGAAAGTGCTGTCAATCAGATAATCCATGGGTACGGGCAGGCGGTCGGCCTCGGCGAACTCGTCGAACAGGCATCCGCGCACCTCCTCATTCACATCCAGGTCGCTCACCGCCAGACGGATAGCTTCTCCGAGATGGGTCGTATCCATCAGATCCTCGATGTGGATTATGCTGCCCTTCTCGGTATCGACATTCACATACTGGGCCGAATAGGTTCCGTGAGCGGCACCGACGACACTGATTTCGTCCTTGATGATGAAGGTGGCCACCCGGCCATTGACCTCGCAGGTGCTCTCCAGATGCCCATAGGTGTATTGCAGCGTATCGGCAATGCTGTCGGTCTTGAGTTCCAGCAGCTGAATCTCCATGCCCTCATCCTCGTAGCCCCAGGTGAGGTAGAGCAGCCGGTCGGCGGCTTCGGAGAAAGTGGTGGAGAGGCTGTCGCCGAAGCAGCGGATGAGCAGTTCGCGCTCGGCCTCGGGAGTGAGCACTCCTTCCTCGGGCCAGGCGAGCGTATAGCTGTTTTCCAAGCCAATCACATTGCCCGCAGGCGAAAACGGCTCATTGCCCAGCACCACAAAGCAACGACGGTCCTGCAACTGCTTTACCGCAAACTCCCGCTGGGATTCCTTCTGGTGGCATGCCACAAATAACAGACTGGCTGCCAGTGCATAATTAACTATCTTCTTCATAAGCGTAAGGTTGATTTTATGCTGCAAAGATACAAACTATTTTTGTACCGTGGACAATATTTTTTTCACCCCTCTATAATAAAGCGTGCGCCTGCGCGTTCTATAACGTGATTGAAGAAAGCATGGAAGATAACGACACGGGCGCTGCTGGCGCTGGGGCTGTTGCTGTATGTGGCGGTGGCCTTGGTGAACTATTCGGTGGTGCAGTCGTACTTGGGAGCAGCAGTGGGACACCACTTCTCGAAGGAGTGGGGTGCCGAGGTGCGCATCGGCGCACTGCATGCGATGCCGTTCGACCATGTGATACTGGACAATGTGCTGCTGGTGGACCCGGAGGGGGACACCGTGTTCCGCGGCGAGACGCTCCGTGTAGGCTTCAAACGCTTCCCCTTCCGCAACCACGGGCTGGAGCTGGACCACGTCTACCTGCGCAACGCCTACTACCATCTGGTAACGGGCGGCGGAAAGAAAATCAACCTGCAATTCATCATCGACTACTTCAAACCCAAAGAGCCAAAAGTGAAAGACGGAACGCCCAAGCAGCCATTCACCGTTACGGCGCGGCTGCTGGAACTCGAGGGAGTGCACTACAAAATGGACCTGCCCGACAACCGCAAGACCGTCTACCCATACGGAGTGCAGATTCCGCACATGGAATACCTGGACATACACGGCAAATTCCGAAACATCAAGGTGGTGAACGACGACATCACCTGCCGCATCGTGCACATGCGCACACGTGAGCAGAGCGGATTCACGGTGAACGAGATGCGAGGACAGGTGCATGTGAGCCGCTACGAGATTGTGGCCAAGGACTTTGAAGTATATACCGCCAACAGTGCCATCCTCTTCGACGGCGAGATGCACTACGACACGTGGAAGGGTATGAAAGGATACCTGTCGACGGTGCAGCACAAAGCAAATATCAAAAAGGGTACCCGTGTGGCCATGAGCGATGTGGCCTACTGGGCACCCATCCTGTGGGGCATCGACATGGAAGCCGACATAGAGGGCACCGCACACGGAACGATAGACTCGCTGACAGCGGACCTGGAGGTGCGCTGGGGGCGGCAGTCGGGTGCACAGATGGCTGGCTCCATCGTAGGCCTGCCCAGAATAGACACCACAGAATTCGACCTCGAAGTGGAGCGCCTCTACACCAACCGCGAAGATGTGGAAAGCTGGTTGCAGTGGCTGAAATTCCCTGAAAAACTGAAACACACGATAGGCACACTGGGGCAAGTGGACCTGGTGGCAAGCCTGCATGGCGGCTGGCGCGATGCGGCTGCTGTCAACTTGACTATGCAGAGCACTCCGGGTCTGTTGGAAGCCGATGCCACGCTGAAGCAAACCGCCCAAGGGCACAGCTTCACCCTCGATGCCAACAGTCCCGGCATGGGGCTCGAGATGCTTGGTACCGACTGGATTACGCGCAGCGGATTCGACATCAGCACCCAGGGCACACTGCGCACAGCACGCCACCGCGGCGAGTCGCTGGCACACCGCATAAATGCCGAAGTGGAGGGCCACTTGACCCACAGCACGGTGAAGGGTCGCCCGCTGGGTGAGGCAACCATTAACGGAGCCCTGCAGCAAGGACTATTGACGGTCCACATCGAGTCGTCAGACAGCCTGGCCACAATAGACCTGACGGCTGTAGGCGACCTGCGCGACAGCACAAACAAATACCTCGTCAAAGCCGACATCGGCAACCTGGACCTCGGCCTCCTCCCCCACCCGCTGGCCACACACCTCGAGGCGCAAGGGAGCGGAAACGACATCGAAACCTTCGCCGGCACCATCACGGCCACCAACATACGCTACGGCACGCTGAAGATGGAGCAGATGCAAGTCAACCTGCAGGCGGACAACGGATTGAAATCGATGCAATTGACGAGCGACATGGCCGATGCCACGCTGTACGGCATGTTCCGCTACAACGACCTGCCGCTGATGGCGCGCCACATGGCCAGCCAGTACCTGCCCGAGATGTTCAACTCCCTGCCGCGCATCGACTCCACCAAACTGGAACGGATGGCCGACAACACACTGACCTTCCACCTCAACTGGAAGGACGACGGCCGGCGCCTGCGCGGGCTGACCGAAAGCGTCGGTATCGCCCGCGGCACACGGCTCGACGCCAGCTACAACAGCGGCGAGCAGCTGAAGCTGGTGCTGCGCAGCGATTCGCTGCGGCTTGGCCCTGTGGTGTTGGACAATGTGGGCGCCAGCGGCCGCACCATGGGCGACAGCTACCGGCTCGACGTGGAAGCACAATCCCTCGGCATAGGCCAGATAACACTCCTCGACGGCCTGAACGCCAACGTCAACAGCAAACCCGAACTGGCCACACTGGGATTGCAGTGGGGCGACGACGAAAGCACCACGCACGGCGACCTGATGCTGGGCCTTGAGGGCAATGAGCTGCGCGTGTTCCGCCCGTGGTTCTACGTGGGCAGCACCCAGTGGGAGCTCAGTGCCGACACCCTGCGGCTTACACAGGAAAACAACCGCCTGTGCATCAACGGATGGGGACTCGGCGCCGCCAGCGAGCAGCAACTCATCGACGGCCGGCTGGCCCTCAACGGAAAGGACAACGACTGCGTGGAACTGAACTTCAACCGATTCAGCCTCAACCTGCTGGGCGAGGTGCTGCTGCAGGAGACACCCTTCGACGTGGAGGGCGACATCAGCGGGCGCTTCACCCTCTACGGCCTCACCGCCACACCCTATTTCAACGCCAACCTGCAGGTGGACAGCTGCGTAGTGAACCGGCAGCCGCTGGGGCATGTAGAGCTGAAAAGCAACTGGAATGCCGAACTGAACATAGTGAACCTCGAGGTCAACAACCAGCAGCTGCGCGCCCTGGGATGGGTGGGGCTTGGGAAAGAAGACGCCGACCTGAACTTCAATGTTGCCTTCAACGGCTTCGAGCTGGCGCTGGCCAAGCCATTTCTGCAGTCATTCTCGAGCCACCTGGCCGGCCAGCTGCACGGCAACCTCGACATACGCGGCACCCTGAAGCAGCCCGACGTGCTGGGCGAGGCGCGAGTGGACGGCGGCGCACTGCGGGTGGACATGACGGAGGTTACCTATTACTTCGACGACAGCATACGTTTCCACGGCAACACATTCACGCTGAACGGCTTCCGCATACGCGACGCATTAGGGAACACCGCCACCGCCCTCGGCACCCTGAAATACACCGACCAGCAGACCCTGGAGATTGACCTCGGCGTGCGGACGGACAACCTGTTGGTGCTGGACAAGAAGTCGGGCGACCAATTCTACGGCACCCTGCTGGCCTCGGCCGACGGACGGGTGAGCGGCACACCGACCCGCCTCGACATTGCCGTGCGGGCACGCACCAACCCAGGCTGCGAACTGACCATTCCGGTCAGCTACCAGCAGCAGGTCAAGTCGCAAAACTACATCACCTTTGTCTCCGACCAGCCTGAATACGAAAGTGAAAGCGATGCCGACAGAAGACAGTCGAACCTACGGCTGGAGCTGGACCTTAACATAACGCCCGACGTGAAGCTGAACCTGCCGATGGACTTCAACGAGGTTACCGTCGGGGTAGGCGCCCAAGGGTCGGGCGACCTGCACGTGGGCATCCGTGGCAACAACACTCCCCAAATCATGGGAGCCTACGAAATCACCTCCGGCACCATGAAGGTGGGCCTGCTATCGGTCTACGAGAAAGCCTTCACCATCGAGAGCGGCAGCAACCTCAACTTCCAGGGCAACGCCCCTGACGCCCGCTTCGACCTGCGGGCCGTATACTCGCAGCGGGTCAACATGTCGACCCTCACGGGCAGCCTTTCCAGCATCGACAACACGCAGAAATACCTCCAGGTGGAAAACATCATCGCCATCAACGGCACCCTGCAGGACCCCACCATCAGCTTCGACCTGCGCCTGCCGGGCGCCGACCAGAGTGTGGAGGACGAAGTGTTCGCCTATATCGACCGCAACAGCGAACGCGACATGCTGAACCAGACCGTTTCGCTGCTGCTGGGCGGAAGTTTCTACAACGTGAGCAACAACAATATGCCGGGCACCAACCCGCTGGATATCGTAACATCGTTCGTAGGCAACTCGCTGAGCGACATGGTGCAGTTCGTCGATGTGGACGTAAGCTACAAGTCGGCCACCGAGATGACCAACGAGCAGTTCGACGTGAACATCAGCAAAGACTGGGGCCGCTGGTACCTGGAGAGCACGCTGGGCTACGGTGGCGACAGCCGCGAGCTGGAAGCCTCGAACATCAACGGGGCCGTCATCGACGCCCTCATCGGCTACCGCCTCAGCCCGCTGGTGCACCTCTTCGCCTACAACCGCACCAACACCAACGACTATACCCGCATCGACCTGCCATACAAGCAGGGGGCCGGTATCAAACTCACCAAGGACTTCGACCGCTGGAGCGACCTGTTCCGCAGGAAAAACAAAGAAACCCGCAGATAAACAATGAGGACCAAGGTACATACCGGACGGAAAAGGACATGGAACCTGGCACTGTACGCCAGCCTGACCCTTATTCTTCAATTCTCAATCTACAGTGCAGCCCACGCCCAGGTGGACCGCACGGTCGACTCCTTGCGGGTGGTGCAGGCGCAGTGGCGCACCGAGACCCTCGACGGTTTCACCGCCAAGCGATACAGCTTCGGCATCGGAACACTCTTCTGCTCGGCGCAATACCTGTATATCATTGAGATACCGGCCGACTCGCCGCGACGGCTAGCACTGGCCTTCGACAGCGTGCCCTCCCCCACCTCGGCCCTGGCCGCCAGGCACGATGCCCACGCGGCGGTCAACGGCAGCTTCTTCGACATGCGCGGCGGGCACCCCGTGTGCTACCTCCGCATCGGCGGCCGGCAGTACGGCGAGAACATACCCTCCGGCGACACGGCCGTGAACCGCAAGTACTACCAGCACGCCACCCTCCTGCTGCGCGGCGGACGCCCACGGCTCACCACGCCCGACAGCAACCGCCTCTGGGAAGAGCACCTGGCCGACAGCAACATCATGACCGCCGGCCCCATGCTGCTGCGCGGCGGCAAGGCCGTGGAACAGCGCGGCGACCGAACCTTCGTCACCCAGCGCCACAACCGCACCGCCCTCGGCATCCGCGCCGACGGCACCACCCTGCTCCTCGTGGCCGACGGGCGCCACAAGGGCAAGGCCGACGGGCTCACCTTGGAGGAGCTGACCCTTGTCATGCGGTGGCTGGGCTGCATCGACGCCATCAACCTGGACGGCGGCGGGAGCAGCACCCTCTACCTGCGCGACCGCGGCGGCGTGCAGAACCACCCCTCCGACAACAGCCGCTACGACACCCTGGGTGAACGCCCCGTCAGCAACGCCATTCTGGTGCTCTGATTCCCGATTATTTTTCAAGTTTTTTCCAGAAAAACCCCTCATTCCGCCTGCCGGCAGCAGGCTGGTTTTTAGCACTTTGCAGGCTATAGGTTTTGCTCCTCTTTTTACTCTCCAGGGCCTTGCCAAGGCCCCTCCAACGGGGCAAATCGAAAAAAGTTTCTGCAGGGGATACAATAATTAAGTTAATATTACGTTAAAAGGAACAAAATATTAACCTAAAAAACACGTATTATGAAGATTACCAACAAGATGTTTGCCGAAGGTCTCGGTACCTTCTGGCTTGTTCTCGGTGGCTGCGGCACTGCGCTGTTCGGCCACGTCGGCTTCCTCGGTGTCGCCCTCGCCTTCGGCCTGACGGTGGTTGCCATGGCCTACGGTGTGGGCCACATCAGCGGCGCCCACCTCAACCCCGCCGTCTCGTTCGGCGTGTTCGTCAACGGCCGCATGAGCCTGAAAGATATGCTCCTCTACTGGGTGGCCCAGTGCGTGGGTGCCGTCATCGCCGGTGCCGTGCTGCTGGTCATCTGGAATGCCGCCGGCCTGGGCCAGACGGGCGTCTTCGCCGCCAACGGCTACGGTGCCGAGTTCGCCGCTGCCGCCGGTGAGGGCTACCTCAGCCTCTCCATGGGCGGTGCCTTCCTGGTCGAGGCCCTGCTGACCTTCGTCTTCCTGATGGTTATCCTCGGCGTTACCGACAGCAAGCACGCCAACGGCAAGTTCGGCGGCCTGGCCATCGGTCTCACGCTGACCCTCATCCACCTCATCTCCATCCCGCTGACCAACACCAGCGTGAACCCCGCCCGCTCGCTGAGCCAGGCCCTGTTCAGCAACGCCGAAGGCTGGAGCGCCTGCGGCCAGCTGTGGCTCTTCATCGTGGCTCCGCTCGTGGGCGCCGCCCTCGCCGGCCTGGCCTACAAGTGCCTCGGTGGCTGCGGCAAGTGCGAGAAATAAACCTTTTGCACGCTAATGAAAAAGAGGCCGTCTCATTCCGAGGCGGCCTCTCTTTTTACGTTCTCCTGTGTGAGGGTGATGGTCTCTACGGTGTTCACTCTCGACGGGTCGTGGAGCGATTGGACGCGGATGTAGTTGTCGGTCCAGCCCTCCATGTAAGTGGAAAGTCGTTCCACTTCCTTGCTTTCCCACAGCACGGGTCGCGCCTTCCCCAGTTGGCTGTCGACAAACTGGCGGTGTTTTTTCGCGGAGAGTTCCAGCAGGCGCTGGGTGTGCTCGTGGCGCACGGGGACGGGCACCTTCTCGCCCAGCTTGAGGGCGACGGTGCCGGGGCGGTCGCTGTAGGTGAAGACGTGGAGGTAGGAGATGGGGATGGATTCGACGAAGTCGAGGGTTTTGCGGAATTCCTCCTCGCTCTCGCCGTTGAAACCGGCCATGATGTCGGCTGCAATGCACGCATCGGGCATGGCGGACTTGATTTTGAGCACCTTGTCGCGGTATAGGGCGGTGTCGTAGCGGCGGTGCATCAGTTGCAGCACATGGTCGGAGCCGGCCTGCAGCGGCACGTGGAAGTGGGGCAGGAAGGCGCGGCTGCGGGCCACGAAGTCGATGATTTCGTCGGTGAGCAGGTTGGGCTCGATGCTGGAGATGCGGTAGCGGAGGATGCCGTCCAGTTTATCCAGACCTTCCAGCAGTTCCAGAAAACTTTCGCCCTGCCGCTGGCCGAAGGTGCCGGTATTGATGCCGGTGAGCACCACCTCGCGGGCGCCGCTGTCGGCGATGCGGCGGGCGGCGCAGAGGGTCTCCTCGAGGGTGGCCGAGCGCGAGCGGCCGCGGGCATAGGGGATGGCGCAGTAGGTGCAGAAATAGTCGCAGCCGTCCTGCACCTTGAAGAAGGTGCGAGTGCGGTCGCCGACGGAGGAGTAGGAAAGGAGGCGCTTGCTCTCGTTGCCCAGCACCTGGCTTACGCCGGGGATGCGGGCCACCTCGTCGGCGGCGGTCTGCGCGAAGCAGCCCATGACCACAATCTGAGCCCCGGGGTTGCGGCGATGGGCCTGGCGGATGGCGGCGCGGCATTTCTTCTCGGCCACGGCGGTAACGGTGCAGGTGTTGACGATGTAGAGGTCGGCCTCGGCGGTCCAGTCGACTATCTCATGCCCCTCCTCGGCCAAGTGCCGCAGGTGGTCCGAAGTCTCGGCGTAGTTCAGTTTACATCCCAGGGTGTGTGCCGCTATGCGCATGGTGGAAATTATTAGTTTAACATTTTTTTTGAAATTTCATGTAAAATATTATGCCCAATCCAATTTTTCTTCGTATCTTTGCAGTGTCAACAGATGGTAGAGAAATGCATCTACCCATTGAAAATGAATACTTAAGGTTTCCAAATACCTTCTAAATTTTGGATTTTTGTAATAGTGTTTAATGGAGGAAGCGGACGCAATCTGGCGTCCGCTTCTTTTTTTCCTGTGCCTCGGGTGCCCTGCGGCTAGCGTTCGGCATCGAGGGGCGAGTTGTCGTCGTATTGCTTGGCATTGACCATCTTGACGCAGTCCTCGTCGGGGAAAATGGCGAAGTCGGGCTGCGGATCCATGAGGAGTATGTCGCGGCCTTCCTTGTCGCGGCCGATGCCCTGCACGTTGTCGCGAGCCACAAGGATACGGCTCTTGCGGTTGGCGAGGGTGAATCGCTCGTTGCCCAGGCGGTCGTAGACCACGTCGGCGCTTTCCTGGGCGGTGAGGCGTGTGCCGTCGTTCAGGAGCACGATGACGCGTCCCTTGCCCTGCGCGGCGAGGCAGGCGATGTCGTAGATGGATACAAACTGTACCTCGGGCGTGAGGAGGAGAATTTTGCGGTCCGACATCATGCCGTGGTGCCAGCGCTCATCGACGGTGAGGCGCCCATCCTCGAAGTAGCGGTAGGTGCCATGCTTGAGTCCCTTTTCGTAGTAGCCTTCGCGGGCCATCTTGCCCTGATCGTCGAACTCGACGAGGCGGCCCTCCATACTGCCGTCCACGTACTGGCCGGTGATATAGCCGTGGCTGCCGATGCGCTTCCACCAGCGGCCGTGGCGGTGGTTGTTACGCCAGTAGGCTACCTCGGCGGTGTCGCCCTGCTTGTTGTAGACGACATGTCGGCCTTCCTTGATACCCATGCGGTATTCCGCTTCCTTGACCAGACGGCCGTCCTCGGCGAAGAACTTCCACTGCCCGTCGCGGTTGCGCTGGCAGTACTCGCCCATGGCGAGCATGCGGCCACGCTCGTCGTATGCCTCGTGCATGCAGCGGCGTCCGGGTTCGGTGAAGGTGTTGCGGATGCGGATGGTGCCGTCGGGATAGTAATAGATCGAGGTGCCCACCTCGAGGCCGTCGATGTAGGTGGCCTCGAACAGCTTGGTGCCGTCCTTGTCGGTGCGGATCCAATGGCCTTGGCGGCGGCCTTGCTTGTCGACCTGGTTCTGTGCCGTGGCGGCGAGGGTCAGCAGCATCAGCGCTGCCGCTATGAGGGTGCTTTTCTTCATGTGTGGTGTGTTTTACGGCTAAATACGTAGGACAGACTATTTTATTGTGTGGCGGAAGACATTTTTTTTGCAAAAAACATTGTCGCAAAAATCCCTCGACGTGCACAATGTACCATAAGCTTCCATATCCTTCCAGTGCCTTTGTATTCCCCTACCGTTCCCCTACCATTCCCCTACCGTCTCCGTACCCGTGCGCCGATTTTTTTATTGCGAGGCACAATAAAAGCGGAGGCCCGGTGTTATATAAGATGTTTTAAATATAAAAAGGATATGACAACAACCGCAAATAAAACCCGTTCGCTGGCCCTGGTGGCCGGTGCCGATGCCGCCCTGGTGGCGGCCGCCTGTATGATTCCCGCCGCATCGCACCTGACGGCGGCACCGCTCTATATGTTCAACCCCATGCTGGCACTGCTGCTGGCAGGTGTATGGGTGGGCCGCAGGGCCGGCTGGCAGCTGGCCAACGGCCTGTTGCTGGCGCTGCTGATGCCGCTGGCGAGCAGCCTGCTGGCCGGAATGCCGGTGGCGGAGAAACTGCCCTGCATGGTGGCCGAGCTGGCGGTGGTGGCCGGAGGGTTCGCCCTCCTCTCGCGCCGCATGGCGACGCTGCCGGCCGTGCTGCTGGCGGCCCTCGCCGGCAAGGGCGTCTACTATGCCCTCAAGGCCCTGCTGATGCCCGCCGCCACCCTGGTGGGTACCGACTGGACGGTGCAGCTCTTCGCCCTGCTGCTCTGGGGCGGCCTGTTCGCAATGCTGTACAAAAAGGCATGACGAAAACGGTGGCAGTCGTCCTGGCCGGGGGTACGGGCACGCGCGTTGGCGGGCCGGTACCGAAGCAGTTCGTGCCGCTAGGCGACCGCGAGGTGATTGAGTATTCGATTGATACGTTCTGCAACCACCCGTCGGTCGACGAGGTGGCGGTGGTGGTGCACCGCGAGTGGCGTGAGCACTTCGAGGCGCTGGCCGCTCGCCGCGGCTGGAGCAAGGTCGCCGCCGTGCTCGACGGCGGGGCCGAACGGTGGCAGTCGTCGCTGGCTGCCGTCCGCCACTACGAGGGGCAGGACGAGGTGCGGCTGCTGCTGCACGATGCCGCGCGCCCTTGGGTCTCGGCCGAAACGGTAACGCGTGTGGTAGAGGCGATGGACAGCCATGCCGCCGTGGCGGTAGCCGTGCCGGCTACGGACACGCTCTTCCGCGTCGAGGGCGACCGCATTGCCGAGATACCACCGCGCAGCCTCTACTACCACGCGCAGACTCCGCAGGCTTTCCGCGTGGAGGTGCTTGCGGACGCCTACCGCAGCGCCCTGCAGGACAGCGCCTTCTGCGCCACCGACGACTGCGGCGTGCTGCTGCGCCACCGCCCCGACGTGCCCATCCATATCGTGGAGGGCACCCCCGAAAATACCAAGATTACGTTCCAGAAAGACATTGACAACCTATGCAAAAACAGGTCTTTATAGCTGGTCCCTGCGTGATTGAGAGCGCCGAACTGCTCGATGCCGTGGCCTCGGAGCTGGTGCGATTGAATGCCAAGTACGGCCTCGACATCATCTTCAAGGCATCGTTCGACAAGGCCAACCGCACGTCGCTCGCCTCGTTCCGCGGCCCAGGTATGGAAAAAGGACTGCAGATGCTGGCCGATGTGAAGTCCAGGCATGGCCTGCGCCTGCTGACGGACATCCACGAGCCGCATCAGGCCGCACCGGTGGCCGAGGTGGTGGACGTGCTGCAGATACCGGCGTTCCTCTGCCGCCAGACCGACCTCCTGGTGGCCGCCGCGCGCACAGGCCGCACCGTCAACATCAAGAAGGCACAGTTCCTCTCTGGGCAGGACATGCAGTTCCCCGTCGAAAAGGCGCGCCAAAGCGGATGCGCCGACGTGTGGCTCACGGAGCGCGGCAACGCCTTCGGCTACAACAATCTGGTGGTGGACTTCCGCAACATACCCGACATGCTGCACTTCACCCCCACGGTGATCATGGACTGCACCCACAGTGTGCAGCGCCCCGGGGCAGCCGGCGGCAAGACGGGCGGCGACCGCCAATTCGTACCCTCGATGGCCTTGGCCGCCAAAGCGTTCGGCGCCACGGGCTACTTCTTCGAGGTGCACCCCGACCCCGACCGCGGCCTGAGCGATGCGGCGAACATGCTGCGGCTAGAAGACCTTGAACCCCTCATTGAAAAACTCCTGCAATAGACCATGAATAATGCTGAAATAATAGAAGTGGGCCGCCGTTGCCTGCAGGACGAGGCGCAGGCGCTGCTCGACATGGTGCCCCGCCTGGGCGACGACTTTGTCCGCGCGGTGGAGCTTGTCTACGGCTGCCGTGGAAAATTCATTGTAACCGGCGTCGGCAAGAGCGGCCACATCGGCAGCAAGATAGCCGCCACGCTGGCCTCCACCGGCACCCCATCCTTCTTCATCAACCCCCTGGACGCCTACCACGGCGACCTGGGCATGATACAGGAGGGCGACGTGGTGATGGCTATCTCGTACAGCGGGATGACGGACGAGCTGCTGCGCTTCCTGCCGTTACTGCAGCGGCGCGGGATTCCGATCATCGGGATGAGCAGCAATGCGCGCTCGCCGCTGGGCCGCCTCTCGGTGTGCCATCTGGACATATCGGTTTCGCACGAGGCCGACCCTCTGGGGCTGGCTCCCACCTCCTCGACCACGGCGACGCTGGCGATGGGCGACGCGCTGGCCTGCGCCCTCATCAAGCGGCGCAACTTCAAGTCGGACGACTTCGCCCAATACCACCCTGGCGGCTCGCTCGGCAAGCGGCTGCTCTCGCGCGTGGAGGACTACATGGTCTCCACCGACCTCCCGTTTGTGGCTCCCTCCGACAAGGTGAGCGACACGATTATCGAAATTAGCCGTGCGAAGCAGGGATTCGCCATCGTGATGGAGGGCGGACAGATGGTGGGCGTGGTTACCGACGGCGACGTGCGCCGCGCGATGCAGAACTACAGCGAGCGTTTCTTCGCCCTCACCGTCAGCGAGATAATGAGCCGCCAACCCAAGACCATTACCGCCGGCGAAAGCCTTTCCAAGGCATCGGAGCTGATGCGCCTGAACAGCGTCCACACGCTGGTAGTCCTCGACAGGGATGGGCATCCGTGCGGACTGATAGACTCATTTGCCTGTTTGTAAACCCAAAAGAAATGAATAAAAAACAAGTATACGTCGGCATGAGCGCCGACATGATTCACCCGGGCCACCTGAATATCATTCACGAGGCTGTCAAGTTGGGCAGCGTTACCGTCGGCGTGCTTACCGATGCGGCCATCGCGAGCTACAAGCGGCTGCCGTATCTCACGTATGAACAGCGGGCCGAAATAGTAAGCAACATCAAAGGCGTCGACCGCGTGGTGCCGCAGACGACCCTGGACTATGTACCCAACCTGCGCGAATTGAAACCCGACTACGTGGTGCATGGCGACGATTGGAAAGAAGGAGTGCAACAAAAGACACGCCAACGCATCATCGAAGCGATGGCCGAGTGGGGCGGTCAAGTGATAGACATCCCCTACACCCAGGGCATCAGCAGCACAGCCATGAACCAACGGCTGAAAGAAATAGGCACGACACCGGAAATCAGGATGAAGCGCCTGCGCCGCCTTATAGGAGCCAAGAAGATTGTCCGCATACTGGAAAGCCATAGCGGCCTGACGGGACTCATAATCGAAAACACCAGCGTCGAAGTCAATGGCACCAAACAGGAGTTCGACGGCATGTGGGCATCCTCGCTCACCGACAGCACCAGCAAGGGGAAACCCGACATCGAAGCCGTGGATATCACTACCCGCCTGCATGACCTCAACGATGCTCTTGAGGTTACCACCAAGCCCGTCATCTTCGACGGCGACACGGGCGGGAAAGTGGAACACTTTGTATTTACCGTCCGCACGCTGGAGCGTTTGGGAATCTCGGCCGTCATCATTGAAGACAAAGTGGGATTGAAGCAGAACTCCCTCTTCGGTACCGATGCAGTGCAGACCCAGGATACCATCGAAGGTTTCTGTGCAAAAATCAAGGCTGGCAAGAATGCTCAGATAACAGAAGACTTCATGGTGATAGCCCGCATCGAAAGCCTCATCGCCGGCAAGCCGGTGGAAGATGCACTGGAACGGGCCTATGCCTATGTGGCTGCCGGAGCCGACGGCATCATGATTCACAGCAAAAACAAGGATGGGCAGGATATCAAGGAGTTCTGTCTGCGTTTCCGAGAGAAAGATGTGGAAACTCCCATCGTGGCCGTGCCCACCACCTACAACCAGTTCACCGAAGATGAACTGGCCTCGTGGGGCATCAACGTGGTCATCTACGCCAACCACATGCTCCGTTCAGCCTACCCCGCCATGGTGAATTGTGCCAAGAGCATACTGCAGCACCAGCGCAGCTTGGAGGCCAGCAACGACTACTGCATGCCCATCAAGGAGATACTCACCCTCATTCCCGGAACCAAACAATGATAGCACCGCAATTCTTCATAGAGAAACTACTGGCTGGCGGTATAGGATTCTATGCCGGTGTGCCTGATTCCCTGCTGAAAAACATGTGCGCCTACATGACGGACCACCTGGACAGCAGCCGACATGTCATTGCTGCCAACGAAGGCGGAGCCGTGGCATTGGCGGCAGGCTACCACCTGGCCACCGGCCAATCCGGGTGCGTCTATATGCAAAACAGCGGCGAGGGCAATGCCGTCAATCCGCTGGTATCGCTAATGGACTCCGACGTCTACCACATGCCCCTGCTGCTTCTCATCGGATGGCGCGGCCGCCCCGGTGTGCACGACGAGCCCCAGCATGTAAAGCAAGGCAAGATCACCACAGGACTACTCAACACACTGGGCATCAATTACGATATTCTCTCGAAAGAGGAATCGGCAGCATCCCGGCAAATTGACAAAGCCTTGGAACATCTGAACCGAAATGAGATGTTCGCCCTAATAGTAGAGAAAGACACCTTCGACAGCTATACGATACAACGCCAGACGCCCCAGCAGTACGAGTTGGGGCGTGAGGAGGCTATTCGTATCGTTGCCTCCAGCATACCTGACAATGCTGTGATTGTAAGCACCACGGGGATGATCAGCCGAGAACTATTCGAATACCGCACCGCCATGGGGCAAGGGCATGAACGTGATTTCCTCACCGTCGGCTCCATGGGGCATGCATCGCAGATTGCACTGGGCATTGCCCTGCAACAACCGCAAAGGCCGGTATACTGTTTCGATGGCGACGGGGCAGCCATCATGCACATGGGAAACATGGCCATTGTTGGCACCCATGCTCCTCGCAACTTTGTCCATGTGGTATTCAACAACGGTGCCCATGACTCGGTAGGCGGCCAGCCGACGGTAGGACACGAGATAGACCTGGTGGAGATTGCCCATGCCTTGCACTACCATCATGCCAGTGCGGTGTGGACGTCCGAAGATTTGACACGCAAGCTGGAAGAGATTGGCGGAGATGGGCCGGAGCTGCTCGAGGTGCGTGTGCGCAAAGGCAACCGCAAAAACCTGGGTCGCCCCACCACCACTCCCATAGAGAACAAAGAAGCTTTGATGCAATTCCTCAAAAAGTAGCCCATGCAGAAAATAATCCAAGGTGCATCAAGCATCGGCCAACTTATGAAGGAAACCGGCTGCCAACGCTACATGCTTGTATGCGACGCCTCATTCCCACATTTGCCGATAAAAGACCTTTTCGACTGCGATGTAGTATTCAACCAGTTCTCACCCAACCCCCTATACGAAGATGTATGCAAGGGAGTGGAACTCTTCAACGCCAACCGCTGCGACGCCCTGGTGGCTGTAGGCGGTGGCTCCACCATCGATGTAGCCAAGTGTATCAAGCTATTCTGCCGCATGGATTCCCACACCAACTATCTCCAGCAGGATTTCACCGATAGCGGCATCCCTCTCATCGCAGTGCCCACGACCGCCGGAACGGGAAGTGAGAGTACGCGTTACGCAGTCATCTACTTTGAAGGCAAGAAGCAAAGCATCACCCATGACAGCATCGTGCCCAACTATGCGCTGCTGGAACCTGCCTTGCTCAAAACACTCCCCCTATACCAGAAAAAATGCACCATGCTGGATGCCCTATGCCAGGGGATTGAGTCGCTATGGAGTGTCAACTCCACTGACGAGAGCATGATTTACAGCAAGATAGCCATCCAGATGATAATGGACCACTGGCTAGGTTACATTGAAGAGAACTCCGCCGAGGATGCCGCCTTCATCATGCAGGCATCCAACTATGCCGGACGAGCCATCAACATCACCCAGACCACCGCGCCGCACGCCATGAGCTACAAACTCACCTCCATGTACGGACTTCCCCACGGCCACGCTGTGGCACTCTGTCTGCCCGAGGTATGGCAATACATGATGGAGAACCCCGACCGATGCACCGACCCACGGGGACGGGAGCACATTGAATTCATATTCGAATGGCTGGGCCGCATCATGCAGTGCGACTCCGCCGAAAAGGGTCTCATGATGTTCCGCGCAGTCATGTTCACCCTACAGCTGCCCGAGCCACAAGTAACGGCACGCGAGGCCGAACTGGATACCCTCACCGCCTCGGTCAACCCGGTACGTCTCAAGAACAACCCCGTCCCTCTGCCGGAAGAGGTCATACGTAGTTTATACAACAAGATACTGCCATGAGAGAAATGATAGTCAAACTGGCCACATTCCTGGGTCTGTACAACCGGTTGATGAAGATTGACAACCGCCTCCAGGCCAGGCGCCAGAACAAAGCCTTCATGAAGTACGGCCTCGAAGCCTTGAACGAGGCAGTGGCTGCCGCCAACGAGTGCGGCGGACAGCTCTTCCTCGCCTTCGGGTCGCTGTTGGGAGCCTACCGCGAGAAGGGTTTTATCCCCTTCGACTTCGACCTCGATACGGGTATTCTTGCCGAGCAACGCTCGGAGGCACTGCAGGAGGCACTGCAGCGGCACGGCTTCAGCCACCTGCGGCAATACTACATCGGCTCCACGGGCAGGGTATGCGAGGACAAGTTCGACTACAAGGGAGTGCATATCGACATCCACTATTTCTACAAAAACCAGGAGGGCAACCTCTATTGCGACCTCTGCCTGCCGCACGAGAGCAAACCCTGGCGCGAAGCCAACGCCTCGGATGGATTCCCCTCCATCGTCCGCACCTGCCCCGACACGACCTTCTCGGTGCATGACTTCCTGGGGGTACCCGTGTATATGCCAGACAAGAGCAAGGAGTGGCTTACGGCACTCTATGGCGAGAATTTCATGACCCCCAATCCCAAGTGGTCCATGAGCGACCACAAGAAACGTTCCCAGAGTCTGGGCGAGCGCATGTATCGCAGGAGCCTGTAATAGAGCGAGGGGCTGCCCGATGGGCAGCCCCTCGCCTTGTATTCCGGCGTGGGATGGTGGATTAGACCTCCCAGGTGTCGCCGCTGTTGAGCAGGTCGTCCATGCATTTGTATTTGCCATGCTCCATCTGCTCTTCCATCTGGGCTTCGTAAAGCTGGGTGTAGCTGACCTTCTTCACGTTGCGGATGACGCCGAGAGCCACCGGGAGGTCGCCGCCCATGCGGGCGAGCATCATGTGGATGCCCACGTCCTCGGTGTCCTCGTGGTGGACGAGGATGTCGTCGACCGTGATGCCGTTCTCGCCGATGACGACGGCTTCTAGCTGGCGGCCGTTGAAGCGGATGCCCTTCTCTTTGTTCTTGCCGAAGAGCATGGGCTTGCCGTGCTCGAGGACGATGGTGCGGTCGTCGCGCACAGCGCGGTCGGTGATGGCCTGGTGGGTCTTGTCGTTGAAGATGACGCAGTTCTGAAGCACTTCGACCACGGAGGCACCGTCATGCTCGGCGGCGCGGGTCATGACCTCGGTGGTGAGGGGAGGCATGACGTCGAGCGAGCGGGCGAAGAAGGTGCCCTGGGAGCCCATGACGAGCTCGCCGGGGTTGAAGGGGTAGTCGATGGTGCCGTAGGGCGAGGTCTTGGTAACCTGGCCGAACTTGGTCGTCGGGCTGTACTGGCCCTTGGTGAGGCCGTAGATCTCGTTGTTGAAGATGGTGATGTTGAGGTCTTGGTTGCGGCGGATGGCGTGGATGAGGTGGTTGCCACCGATGGCCATCGAGTCGCCGTCGCCCATATTGACCCACACGCTCAAGGCGGGGTTGGCCAGTTTGACGCCGGTGGCGATGGCACAGGCGCGGCCGTGGATACTATGGAAGCCGTAGGTGTCCACATAATAGGGGATACGGCTCGAGCAGCCGATGCCGGAGACCATGCAGATGTTCTCCTTCTTGTCATGCAGCTTGGGGAAAGCGTTGAGCAGGGCCGAGAGGATGGCGTGGTCGCCGCAGCCGGGGCACCACTTGACCATCTGGTCGCTGGTGAAGTCCTGTTTGGTATATTCGGCGTCCGTCTTGGGGACAAAATGTTTCTCTGTCATGGCGTTTATTCTCCCAATATTTTGTTAAACTCTGCTTTGAGCTCGCCCACTTCGAAGGGCAGGCCCATGATTTTGTTGTACTGGTGCATGGGGCACTCGGGGAACTGGGTGCGCAGGTAGCCGGCGAACTGTCCGTTGTTGAGCTCGCAGACGACGATTTTCTTGTACTTGCGCAGGATGTCGCCGGTGTTCTTGGGCAGGGGGCAGATGTAGTTGAAGTGGGTGTAGGCCACTTTCTTGCCTTCCTTGTTCATCTCCTCGACGGCGAGGGTGAGGGCGCCGCTGGTGCCGCCCCAACCGACCACGAGCAGGTCGGCGTCGGGGTTGCCCTGCACTTCCTGCTGGGGGATGTAGTTGGCCACGCGGTCCACCTTCTCCTGGCGGTTGCGGCACATGAGGGCGTGGTTCTCGGGGTCGGTGCTGAGGTTACCCTCGGGGGCTTTCTCGAGGCCGCCGACGCGGTGGCGCAGACCTTCCATGCCGGGCAGGGCCCACTGGCGGGCGAAGGTTTCGGGGTCGCGGTAGAAGGGTTTGTAGTTGGGGTCGTTGGGGGTGGCCAGGCGGGGTTTGATGGTGGGCAGGTCGGCCATGTTGGGGATGCGGAACAGCTGCGAGCCGTTGCCGAGGTAGCCGTCGGTGAGCAGGATGACGGGGGTCATGTGCTCCAGGGCGATACGGGCAGCCTCGAAGGCCCAGTAGAAGCAGTTGGCGCTGCTGCTGGCGGCGACGACCACGAGGGGTGCCTCGCCGTTGCGGCCGTAGAGGGCCTGGGCCAGGTCGCTCTGCTCGGTCTTGGTGGGCAGACCCGTGGAGGGGCCGCCGCGCTGCACGTCGACGATGACCAGCGGCAGCTCGGTCATCACGGCCAGACCCAGTGCCTCGCTCTTCAGCGAGAGGCCGGGGCCGGAGGTGGAGGTGCAGGCCAGGGCGCCGGCGTAGGAGGCGCCGATGGCGGAGCAGATGCCGGCAATCTCGTCTTCAGCCTGGAAGACGCGTGCGCCGAGGCTCTTGTGCTTGGCCAGCTCGACCATGACGTCGGTGGCGGGGGTGATGGGGTAGGAACCCAGGAAGAGGCGCAGGCCGCTCTTCTCGGCGGCGGCCAGCAGACCCCAGGCGGTGGCCACGTTGCCGGTGATGTTGCGGTAGCGGCCCTTGGGCATGTCGGCCTGGGCGATGGAGACGATGTGCGAGTGGATGGCCTCCAGCTTGTCGGCATACTCGTAGCCTTCCGAGAGGACGGCCTTGTTGAGCTTGACGATTTCAGGCTTCTTGGCGAACTTGCGCTCCAGGTAGGCGTTGGTCTGGTCGAGGCTCTTGTTGGTGAGGAAGAAGATGATGCCGAGGGCGAACATGTTGCGGCACTTCTCGGTGGTCTTCTTGTCGATGCCCTGCTCCTCGCCGATGCGTGCGGTGAAGGAGGTGATGGGGGCTTTGATGATGGTATAGTCGCGCTCGAATTCCTCGGTGAAGGGGTCGGCGGTGTAGCCGGCTTTCTCGAGGCCCTCGGTGGTGAAGGTGTCGATATCGACGATGACGGTGGCGCCCTTCTTGGCCCACTTGAGGTTGGACTTGAAGGAGGCGGGGTTCATGGCAACCAGTATGTCGCACTTGTCGCCGGAGGAGTAGATGCTCTTGCCGACGTGGACCTGGTAGCCGCTGACGCCTGCGATGGTGTTGTGCGGGGCGCGGATTTCGGCCGGATAATCGGGGAAGGTGGCGATGTCGTTGCCAGTCAGTGCCGAGGCGTCGGAGAAGAGGGTGCCGCTGAGCTGCATGCCGTCTCCCGAATCGCCAGCAAATCGGACCACAAGGTCCTCTTTATTAACTATCTGATTTTGAGACATGTTATATTATTGTTTAAACTTTTTCCTGTCATCTTTGACGGTGCAAATGTACAAAATAAAAACCAACCGACAAATTTTTTTTATCCACCTCCCAAGGTTGATTACTCAACCGCCACGCCTCTGGCCGATAAAACGGAGCGTTTTTTTGTACAAAACACTCCCTTTTCCATGATTTTAACAAAAAACACAACCGCCTAATTCACAGCACCTTGACAGCATCCTCTTCTTCCCCTCTTCTTCTATGCTTGGTGAACGGGCACAATACGGCGGGGAATCTGGCGTTGTATATAAAAACTCCTAGCCGCTGCGCGGCAGAAATCTGGTAAATCTGGTAAATTATTCTCGCCAGCAAGGACATCAGACGCGAAGC
>ONBB01000006.1 GCA_900315935.1 uncultured Bacteroidales bacterium | reverse complement strand
CGATGCGGACGAAGTAGGCGCCCTGGGCCAGGTCGCTGACGTCGAGGGTGGCGTCGGTGGAGGTGAGCACCACGCGGCCGTTGAGGTCGACCACCGTGACGGTGGAGCCGCTCTCAAGACCACTGATGGTAACGGTGGTGCGGGCAGGGTTCGGGTAGAGGGCTATGTTGCTGCTCTCCACATCGTCGATACCCACGCCTTCGGGCGTGTCGAAGGTAACCACATCACTCCATTCCGAAGTAAGGTTGGCCGTGCAGAGGGCGCGCACATACACATCGTAGCCGGTGCCGGCATCGAGGTTGTTGAGTGTGGTGCTGGTGCCGTTGATGGTTACACGGGTGCCGTTGCCCTGGCGGAAGCCGCGCATGCCGTACTCCAGCTCATAGCTGTTGTTGCCGTTGCTGCTGGCAGTCCAGGAAACGGAGGCACTGCTGGAATCGATGACATTCACGACCACATTGCTGACAGGCTGGCAGCGGTCGGTGGTGAACTGCACGGTGGCGCTCCAGTCGCTGGCGTAGTTCTCGCCGCAGAGGGCGCGCACCTTGACGGTGAAGGTCTCACCTGCCGCAAGGCCGGTCACGGTGTAGGGCTTGGTGGTGGTGGCGAAGGTCTGGTCGTAGCTCGGGCCGGTTACGTTCACCTCCCAGCTCGTTTCGTCCTCGCCGGGTGTCCAGTCGATGGTGGCGGTGGCGAAGGTTACGTCGCTGTAGGTTACATTGGTCGGCACGAAGCAGGGATGCTCGGCGGTGGTGTCGGTAACGGTGGTCCAGCCACTGGTCAAGCCTTCGGCGCAGATGGCACGCACACCCAGGGTGTAGACGGTGCCGGGGGTGAGGCCGGTGAAGGTGTGGGTGGCGGTGGCGGAGTCGACGGGAGTAACGTTGGAGGGGACACTCCAGGTGCTGCCTTCGACGATACCTACCTCATAGGCGCCGGCGCCGCTGAAGTTGAAGGTCATCGAGTTGTCGGTAACGGAGTGCGAGGTAATGACAGGATCGTCGCAGGTAACGATGTCACCGATGGCCGTGATGTCGATGTCGTCGACATACCAATAGTAGTAGGTAGAGTTGGCGTTGTGGCGGAAGACGATGTAGGCCGCGTCGGGGGCACCGGTCATGGGCACCACTTTCTGGTCGTAGTCCGAGAAGGAGTTGTAGGCCCAGTTGGCCAGCTCGACGAAGGTGGAGGTGTCGGCGAGGTCGGTCTGGTAGCCTACGCTGAAGGTGCCGCAGCTGGAGCTGGTAAAGCTTTCAGGACGGGTCCAGAAGCTCACCTGCAGCTGGCCCGTGGACTGGTTGCTGCTGGGCATGGCGATAGCGTTGCTGTAGCTACCGCGGAAGTCGAGGTACTTGCTGCCGCTGTGAGCGTTGGAGGAACTGCTGAGCACGTTGACATTGCCGCTGATAGGAATCCAGCAGTTGGGGGCGGTTGAAGTGCTGTGCGCCTCGAAGTCCTCGGCATAGGGGAGCGAAATGAGATCGCACTCGGTGTTGAAGGAGTTGGAGATGGCAAAGCTGGTGTCGCCTTCGCCGCAGATGGCGCGGATTTCCACGTTGTAAGTCGTGGATGCGGACAGGCCTCTGGCGGTGTAGCTGGGGCTGGTAACCACAGTGGATGTGCCGCCAACAGTAACCTCCCAGCTGGTCTCGTTACCAACGGGCATCCAGTTGAAGGAGAGAGAACTGGTAGTAGCGGTGTCGAGGACGAGCTGCTGGGGTGCAGGGCAGGAGAGCATAGCCAAGGCGACGTTGTCGAAGGCTGCAGGAGGCTGGGTGCCACCAGAGCCGTCGTTGCGCCAGTAGAAGACCAGATTGTAGGTGCCTGCCGTGGCGACGGAGAACGCTTCGGAGTGGGTCTGCCAGGCGGAGGTGGAGTTGAGTTTGTTGCCGCCGTCGAGGGCAATCCAGCCGGTGGGGGTGCCTGTGGTACCGATGCCGCTGGTTTGGTCAGCTTCGAATGTTACAGAGTCAGGAACCAAGAACACACGCAGGAAGTCCCATGTGCTCTCGCCATAGGCTTTCCAGTCAAAGCTGAGGGCATAGTCGCCGGCGTTGTCGAAGGTAAGGGTCTTGTAGGCGTAGGAACATGTAGCGGTAGTGATGGAGTAGTTGTTGGTGGCACCGTTGTCGTTGCTGATGTAGAGGGAGCGGGAGCCGCCGTTGTTGGTGGCGCTGCCGAGGAACCAAGCGTTGGTGCCGTTGAGCAGCATCCAGGCGGTGTCTTCGCCAACCTCGAAACCGGTGCTGTAGGGCAGGGTGTCGGGTACCATGGTGGTGAAAGCCGTAATCGTGCGCACGGGCGAGATGTCGCCGGAGCCGCAGTCGGCGGCAACGGTGATGGTGTATTCGGTGAGGGCGGTAAGGCTGGTGAAGGTGTAGGTGCTGTCGGCGGCGACGTTCACCGTGTTGGTGTCGGTGCCGTCGGAGATGGTGAGGATGTAGTCGCCACTGACGCTGCCGCTGAAACTGACAGTGATTTCATCGTTGGTAGCGTCGACAAATGCAAGCGAAGTGGGACGGGGGCAGTCGGGGATGGGCTCGACCAGCAGATCGTCGACATACCAGTAGTAGGAGGAGTAGTAGGAATAGTTTGCGTTGTGGCGGAAGACGATGTAGGCAGAGTCGGGAGCGCCTGTCATGGGGACCTCTTTCTGGTCGTAGGCCGAGAAGGTGTTGTAGGCCCAGTTGCCCAGTTCGACGAAGGTGGAATCGTCAGCGAGGTCGGTCTGGTAGCCTACGCTGAAGGTGCCGCAGTTGGAGCTGGTAAAGCTTTCTGGACGGGTCCAGAAGCTCACCTGCAGCTGGCCCGTGGGCTGGCTGGAGCGCGGGAGAGCGATGGCATTTTTGTTGGAGCCACGGAAGTCGATATAGAGGGATCCGCTATGCGAATTGCTGGAACTTTCGCGCACATATACATCGCCGCTGATGGGAATCCAGCAGGTGGGAACGGTACTGGTGGCGAAGGTCTCGAAGCCCTCGCTGTAGGGGATACGGAGCGAGCCGCAGTCGGTGTGGGCGCTGATAGTCATGGGGGTGGAGGGGACGTTGCCACCGCAGTCGGCCACCACCTCGAAGGTATAGGCAGTGTTGGGATTCAGACCGGTAACGGTGATGGAGGTGTCGCTGGTGGTAAGGGGAGTGGCAGCGGTGTCGGTGTCGGTCCAGTAGTTGATGACGTAGCTGGCGCCACTGTTTCTGGAGTCAACCCACGAGAGGGTAACCTCGCTGCTGTCGATGTCGGTTACGACAACGTTGGCCACGGGGAAGCATCCGTCGAAGGGATCGATGCGGACATCGTCGATCAAGATGGTGTAGCTGCTGGAACCGTTGCCGGTAACGCGCATAGCCATACGGTTGCCGTCGCCGTTGTAGTTGTTGAAGTAGGCGGTGTACTCGCGGTAGGCAGTGTTGTAATTGGAACCCGCAACGAGAGCGATGGTGTCGACAGGGACGAAGGTGCTCTCTTCCATGACACCGACTTCCAGAGTGTAGTTGGCGATGCTGGTAACCGAAGCCCAGAAGGTGAGGCTGTGGCCGCTGACATTGTGCATCAGGGGCAGGGCAGCGATCTCGGTCTGACCGGTGGAGCTTTCAAACTCGAAGTAGACGGGTGCGGAGTGTGAATTGTAGGAATGGCTGTAGGCGCTGGGGAAGGTGCCGCTGCCGCTGGTGCCGCTCTGGATGCGCTCCCAGCAACCAGGCATCTCGCCGGTGACGTAGGTGTTGAAGTCCTCAGTGTAGGGGGTGGTGATGTGGCCGCAGCCGGAACGAATGGTGAGGTTATCTACCAGGGTGTCGTCGCCGCAGAGCGAGCCGACGGTGATGTTGTAGACGGTGTTGGCGTCGAGGCCGGTGAAGGTGTAGAAGGTGTCGGTAACATCGGCAGGGGCATAGGTGTAGACGGAGTCAGAGGCGGTCTTGATGCCAACCACCCAGCTGTCTTCTATGCCGAAGCTTTGCCAAGTGAGGGAGATGCTATTGCTGTCGGTGCCGGCAACGCTGACGACAGGAGCAAAGCAGGTGGGCACATCGCAGTCGGCGATGAGGTGCACGGCGGGCACGCTGTTGAGAGTGCCAGAGTACATGGCCGAGGGGCTGGTCATGCTGATGGCACTACCATCCTGATACCAATAGACGGACTGTGGAGCCGAGGTGGCGTGGTGTTCCCAGGTGCTGCCGCTGGCCCAAGAGCCGTTATTGTCGCGGACGGCAATCACAAGGTTACCGCGCGAACGGTCATAGTAGAAAGCACTGTCGAACGTAATGGTGTTCCAGCCCGGAGTGTAGTTGAGACCGAGGGTAGCCACGAGGTGGAGGCTGTCGGCAGGCACATAGTTGGAGGTGCTGAGGGAGGTGAGGTCGGTGTAGCCCATGTAGACAGCGATGCTTCTGGTGTTGGTGCTTTGGGAAGACCAGGCGAGACCGTAGATAGTGTCGAGGTCGGCACCGATTTCCTCGCTGGTATAGATGCTTTGGGTGTAGCTATAATTGTAGAGCGAGTAGGTGGGGACATAAGAGGAGGTGCCTCCCGTGGCAAATACGTCGCTGCAGCTGAGGGTGAGGAATCTGACGGTGTTGACGGCGGCGGAGTCGGTGCTGATTTCGGTCTCGCAGTAGTTGTGCAGGACGACAGTGTAGTTATGGCCCGACTCGAGGCCGGTGAAGGTGTAGGAGGTTCCCGTAGCGTTGACTACCACCGGAGCGATGGTGCTGTCGGTGTTGTTGGTGAGGGTGATTTCAATACCGCTGCTGGGGAAGCCGGTGGTGGTGTTGTAGCTCCACTCGATGGTGGCGGCGGTGTAGTTGACCATGCTGGTAGTGACACCGACAAGGGCGGCGCAGGTAACTTCGGTGCGGAGGCTGCCGATGTATTTCACATCGGACATGTCAGAGCCGCATACAGTGCGCACCCATACATGATAAACGGTGTCGGGATTGAGACCCGTCAGTTCGAAGTGGATGGTGTCGGTGGTTTCGTTGACAGTAACAGTGTTGGCCGAGTCGATGTCGTTGACGGTGGCGTAGTAGACTTCATATTCCGTAGCAGCGGCACCGCTGGTGTTCCAGGTCAGGTAGGCGCTGTAGGGGCCCACGCTGTCGATGGAGGCGATGGTGGGACGGCTGCAGTCGGGGATGGGCACCACGGAGATATCGTCGACATACCAGAAGTAGTTGGTAGCGTTGGCGTTGTGGCGCAACATGATGCGGGCGGTGTCGGGGGCGCTGGCCAGGGAGACATCTTTCTCCTCGTAGCTGGAGAACTCGTTGTAGGACCAAGTGGCCAGGGCGACGAAAGTGTTGAGGTCGGAGGTGTCGGTGATGTAGCCTGCGCTGAAGGTGCCGCAGTTGGAGTTGGTAAAGTTTTCCGGGCGGGTCCAGAAGCGCAGCATCAGCTCGTTGGTGGGCTGGTCCATCGGGGGCAGGATGATGCCGTTGCTGGTGGTGCCGCTGAAGTGGAGATAGCGGGATCCGCTATGCGAATTGCTGGAACTATTGAGCACATTAACGGTGCCGCCCGCGGGAATCCAGCAGGTGGGGGCAGCCGAGGTGCTGAAGCTCTCGAAATCCTCGAACCAGGGGATGGATGATGTGCCGCAGGCGGTGCGGGCACTGACGGTGGCGTAGGTGGAGGTGTCGCCAAAGCCGCAGTCGGCCATCACGCTGAAGGAGTAGCCGGTGTTGGGGGAGAGGCCGGTAACGGTGTAGGGCGAGGTGATGGAGTTATAGTACGAGGTGTTGGTGCCGTTGACCACCATCAGGGTGTAGGAGGCCGAGGCGTTGAGCGTGTCGAACCAGGAAAGGGTTACGTTGTCGGCTTCGACGGTGTCGACAGCGAGATTCTGCACGGGCAGGCAGGTGGGGGCATCCACGCAGGTAACGTTGATGGCAAAGCCTGCGTAGGTGGTAGAACCGTCGGAATAGAACTTCACGGTGAAGGCTGCGGCGGAGAAGGGTCCGAAGGTTTGCTGGGCGCTGACGCCACTGACGTTGTCCTTGAAGAGGACGGTGCCGCTGGTGCCGACGCCCTCATAGATGGTCAGGTAGTCATACGAGCCCTCGGTCTGCGAGGTGCCACTGATGGTAACATACTGCCCCGGGGTGTCGGGCAGGATGAGCAAGGTGGCGTTGCAGCCATCGGAGTAGCTGCCGGTTGGGCCGCCATTGTCGAAGATCATGGCGTTGCAGGACTGCAAGGTGTCAGTCCCGGTGGTAGCCATGATGACCGTGTCCTGCGCCTGCAGGACCATGGGCAGCAGCAGGGCTGCCAGTGCCCAAATTAGTCGTTTCTGTTTCATTTTTTTTGTGTTTTTTGTTAATATAAAATTTGAATAGCATGTTTCAAAGGGCTGGTTTCCATCGGAGTTAGTGGGGGCAGCGGAGGGGAGAGTATGTATTGCAAATATACACTTTTTTTTGAATATGGCAGCAATCACTATTTATTTAATATTTTTTAACTATTCCGGCAGGGGGTTCTCTAGGGGAATGGTAGGGGAACGGTAGGGGAATACAAAGGCACTGGAAGGATATGGAAGCTTATGGTACATTGAAGAAAGGAGGCCCCGAGCGAATGCTCGGGGCCTCATGCATAAGATGGGTGCTAACTACTTGAGCCAGCGGTCGAACCAGTCGATAAAGTTGCGGTGCCAGAGCACGCTGTTCTGCGGACGGAGCACCCAGTGGGTCTCGTCGGGGAAGTAGAGGTAGCGGCTGGGGATGTGCAGCATCTGGGCGGCATTGTAGGCAGCCATGCCCTGGGAGGCGACGATGCGGAAGTCGAACTCACTGTGGATGACGCAGATGGGGGCGTTCCACTTGTCGACGAAGAGGTGGGGCGAGTTGGAGTAGGACTTCTTGATCTGCGGGTTGTTCCAGTCCCAGTAGGGGCCGCCGATGTCCCAGTTGTCGAACCACATCTCCTCGGTCTCGAGGTACTGCTGCTCGAAGTTGAACATGCCGTTGTGGGCGAGGAGGGCTTTGAAGCGCATGCCGTCCTTGTAGCCGGGCACTTTCTGGTTGTGGCCGGCGAGCCAGTAGACGCTGTAGCCGCCGAAGCTGGCGCCACAGGCACCGATGCGCTCGCGGTCGATCTGCGGGAAGCGGTCGGCGAAGTGGTCGGTGGCGTAGATGTAGTCCTGCATGCAGAGTCCGCCGTAGTCGCCGGAGATCTGCTCAAGCCACTCCATGCCGAAGCCGGGGACGCCGCGGCGGTTGGGGGCGATGACGAAGTAGCCGGCGCCGGACATCACCTGGAAGTTCCAGCGAGTGGACCAGAACTGGCTGACGGGGGTCTGGGGGCCGCCTTCGCAGAAGAGGAGTGCGGGATAGGTCTTGGTGGAGTCGTAGTCGTAGGGGTAGATGAGCCAGGTGAGCATATCCTTGCCGTCGATGGTCTTGACCCAGTGCTCCTCGACCTTGCCCATGCGTACCTGCGAGAGGAGGTCGTCGTTGAAGGTGGAGAGCTTCTGGCCTTCGGCCTTGTCGTCGCCGACGTTGTAGGCGTAGAGGGTGCCGGGATAGGAGATGGAGACCTGGTTGGCGACGAAGCGGTCGCTGCCGGCCATCTGTATGGCGTTGACGTCGTGGTAGCCGTGGCTGATTTGGCGGATTTTAACGCGGTTGGCTCCACTTTGGTCGCCCTGCGCGTTAAACTCGCGGTTGAAGGCGAAGATTTCGTTCATGCCGCGGTAGGAGACGAGGGCGAAAAGCTCGCGGTCGTCGGCGGACCAGAGGATGTTGCTGACGCCGTAGTCGAAGTCGGCGGTGAGGTCGGTCTTGGTGCCGGAGGCGAGGTCCATGACCATGAGGCGCAGCTTGTCGCTCTCATAGCCGTCGCGCTCCATGCTCTCCCAGGCAATCATGCTGCCGTCGTGGCTGAAGACGGGGTTCTGGTCGTAGCCCATGATGCCGTCGCTGATGTTGCGGGTGGAGGCGGAAGCGATGTCGTAGAGGAAGATGTCGCTGTTGGTGGAGTGGGCGTAGTCGTAGCCGGTCTTCTTGCGGCAGGTGTAGGCCAGCAGCTTGCTGTCGGGGCTGAAGCAGTACTGCTCGGTGCCGCCCCAAGGACGCATGGGGGCCTCGTAGGGCTCGCCGTTCAGCACGTCGACGGCCTTGTCCATGAGGGCCTTGCCGTCCTGGAGGGGAACAAGGTAGATGTGGGGGATTTCGTCGACCCACTGGTCCCAGTGGCGGTACATGAGGTCCTCGTTGATGCGGCCGGTGGTCTGGTCGAGGCCCTTGAAGAGGCTCTCAATGTGCTCGGGACGCTCGACGGGGATGGTGGAGATGTAGGCCAGCGACTTGCCGTCGGGAGCCACCTTGAAGCCCTCGAAACCGCGTTCGCACTCGGCGACGACGGTCTCGCGCTTGCTCTTGAGGTTCATGGAGAGAATCTGGTTGCCACGGCAATACATGACGGTGTTGTCGTCGAACCAGACCGGGCTGAACTCGGAGGCGGCGGTGGTGGTGAGGCGTGTCGCCTCGCCGCCGGCAATGGGCATGAGGTAGAGCTCGGCATTGTTCTTGTTGGCCTCGAGGTCGGTGTAGCGGAGGGTGTGCAGCACCTGGCTGCCGTCGGGACTGACGGCGTACTCGCTCATCACGCCGAGGCTCCACATCACCTCGGGTGTGAAGCGGCCATCCTGCACGGCGACCTGTGGCTTCTCGACCACCTTGTCGGCAGAGGACTGATTGGATTGGCAGGCAGCCAGCGCCAGGGTGGCGGCGGCTGCCGTGAGTAGTGTTTTCTTCATATATACATTAATATTATTGATGATGCATGGGCGTCAGGGTCTGGCGGAACTTTCCGGAGGAGCGCACGTCGATGGTGTAGAAGCTGAAACCTTCGGCACCGGGTTCAATGATGTCGATGAACTGGGCCTCCTTGGGCAGGGACTCGAAGACGAGGGTGTAGACCAGCATGTCGTAGCCTCCGCGGTTATGGGCGAAGGGCGTGTACTCGGGATAGAGGGTGATGCCCTCGGGCTTGATGAGTTTCATACGCTCGCCGGTGGCACAGTCGCGGATGAAGACATCGCCATGGATGGTGAGGCCCTTGTCGTGGGTGGGGCGGCGGTTGGGGGTGCGGTCGACGAAGGAGAAGTAGACACGGGTCTCGTCGCGCAGCACCTCGATACGCTCAATGCTGACGTATTCGGCGAAGGGGTTGCGACGCTCCACCTTGGGGAACTCCAGCGTGCGGGGTACCTGGGGCTTGATTTGCGAATACTCCCAGGGGCTGTCGGGCTTGTCCACCATAGGCTTCTCCTCGGGCGTGCGCACACGCTGGAAGTCGGACTCGAGGGCGTAGCAGCGCATGTTGGCATCGAAGAGGAAGATGATGCCGGCCGCAGGCTGCCCCTGCTCCTTGGTGCGACGGTTGCGGATGGTGTGCTGGCGGTAGAGCTTGGCGGCGCTGGTACGGTTGAGGGTTACAGCGTTGTAGACAGCCTTCGAGCCGTTGCGGCCATCGTTGTCCGTGAAATCGGGACGGCCGAATTCGGCCACAACATCATAGTAGGTCTTGCCGAGGTAGATGGACTCCAACTCGGGGTCGGCCGACATGTATCGGCTACCGCCGCAAGCGGCCATAAGGCTGCATGCAGCAACAAGCATTAGGTGATGTATTCTATTCATCTTCTTTAACTATTTGTCCGGATTGAAATAATGCTTTGATGGTCTCGCCTTCAGGAGTAACGAGGGTGCCGTGGCCGTGATACTGGTCGTTGAGCCACTGGCCGCTATATGAGGTACCGTCGGCGAAGTGTATAGTCCCCTCGCCGGTGAGGTGCCACCCCAGGAAGTCGCCCTCGTAGCGGTCGCCGTTGGGCCATATCTTGACACCCTTTCCCGTGGCCTGCCCTGCAACGAAAGTACCTTCATAGCGAGTGCCGTCGGCCCACTGGAAATAGCCCTTGCCTGTGCGCGAGCCGTTCTCCCAGTCGCCCTCCATCATGTCGCCATTGGGCCAGCGGAAGATACCGTGTCCTTTGATTTCACCCTTCTTCCACGAGCCGGTATAGGAGCCGCCATTGGCCCATACATAGGTGCCCTCGCCGTCGATGACACCCTTTTTCCACTGTCCGTCGTAGCGGTCGCCAGTGGGCCAGGTCATCTGACCTTTCCCATGGCGTTGGCCCTTACCATTGCGCTGACCGGTATAGACCGAGCCGTCGTCATAGGTGGTCGTCTCAAGGTATTGGGCAGACGCCGGCAAGGCCAGCAATAGGGCGAACAGGAATATAAGTCGTCGAGTATGATTCATTGTCTTCATTTTGTTTCGGTGTTGTCGGTGGAATTATTATAATGTAGCTCGCGGATGAGGATGCCCAGCTTGTAAAGATGCAGCTGCCTGAGCGACGAAAAGCGTCCGCTGGTCAGATGCGACTCGATGGGGGTCTTGAGGATTTTGAAAAGAGAATAGAATAGACCTACCTGCTTCCAACGCTGGATTTTGGAATAGGACTCCAGCAGCGGAATCGAATGGCAGAAGCGCTGGTCTTCCCACATCATATTGTAGATTGCGGCCAATGTCTTGCTGCTCTGTATCACCTTTTGAAGGTATTCGGCATTGCTCTCGAGGTGTCCGTGCACAATCGGGTTGTCGACATGAAGTACGGACACGTTGCCGGTTTCGAGGCGATAGACAAACAGCATGTCCTCATATCCGTAGGTACTGATGCGGGGATCAAATTTGATGCGCTCGAATACCGAACGGCGTATCATCATGTTGTTGACCCACAGATGCCTGTAGGGTGATTGGGTACGCTGCTCCACATCGCAGACCTCCTCCCGTGTGCCGTAGAGGTAGCGGAGGCGATACTGCACATCGTCGCCACGACGGTCGTAGCTCGTGCCACCGAAGACTACATCGGCCCTGGCATTCTGGTACTTGAGGCATTCCTTGATATATTTGTCCGCAACCAGTGCATCGTTGTCGAGGAAAAGCAACCAGTCTCCCTTGGCGTATTTGAGGAAGAGGTTGCGTATGCGCGAACGGCCGATGTTTTCAGCCAGGCGCAGGTAGGTGGCGATGTCGCAAATGCCCATGTTCTGGTTGAGGTAGTAGCCCGACGAGTGGTCGTCGATGCATATCACCTCCACCTGCTCCTGTGCACCGTATTGTTCTATCTGGTTGACAAGGCGGCGAACCAACGGGTAGGCGTAATAGTTGTATATGGGTATGCAGATGGATATCATATCTTTACTTCTAGGTTATCGTATGCCAGGAAGACACCGTCCGGCAAGGTTCCCTGCACCTCGGCATGCAGGCCCAACTCATGACTGATATGGGTCAGGTAGGCACGTTCGGGCTGCAACCGCGACACCACCTCCAGTGCCTCAGCGAGGCTGTAGTGCGACCAGTGCTTCTCGATGCGGAGGGCATTGACGACCAGCACCTTCAACCCACGGAGTTTCGTTAATTCCTCGGCGGAGATATAGTTGGCATCGGTGATATAGGCCATCTCCCCCACCCTGTAGCCCAGGATGGGCAGGTCCTTGTGCATGGCATGGACGGGAACGACCGGGATGCCTGCAGCGGTGAAGGGGGCGCTGACCTCGTGGAGGTTGATTTCCGGCAGGCCCGGATAGTCGTGGTGGGAGAAGATATAGCGGTAGTCGCGCCGGAGTGTGTCGGCGGCGATGGTGTTGAGGTAGAGGTCGATGGGGCCCTGCTGGAAGTAGTTGAGGGGGCGCACATCGTCGATGCCCGCCACGTGGTCGCGGTGGGCGTGGGTAACGAGGATGGCATCGAGGTGAGTGGTGCCGCTGCGCAGCATCTGCTGACGGAAGTCGGGGCCGATGTCGAAGAGCATGTTGGTGTCGCCAACCTGCAGTAACGCCGAAGTGCGCAAGCGGCTGTCTCGCGGGTCAGCCGATGCGCACACTGGGCACTTGCAGGCTATGACGGGTACGCCTTGCGACGTGCCGGTGCCTAGGAACTTCAACCTCATGCTATCGTCATTAATTCACTCCTTGTGTGTCAGTTTGAAGCCCACGCCGTGCACATTGACAATCTCGACGTTGGGGTCGAGCTTGAGGTACTTGCGCAGCTTGGTGATGTATACGTCCATCGAGCGGGCGGCGAAATAGGAGTCGTCCTTCCATATCTTTTGCAGCGTGGTGTTGCGGTCCACCAGCTGGTTGTAGTTGACAGCGAAGATGCGCAGCAGGTCGCACTCCTTGGCCGTCAGGCGCTGCACATCGTCGCCGATGGTGAGGGTCTGGTGGGCATAGTCGAAGGTGAAGGCGCCAATCTTGAACACATTCTTGTCGGGCCGGTCCTCGTTGAAGGAGCGGCGCATGGTGGCGTTGAGGCGAGCCAGGAGTTCCTCCATCGAGAAGGGCTTGGTGATGTAGTCGTCAGCACCCACCTCGAAGCCGCGAAGTTTGTCTTCTTCGAGGTTCTTGGCAGTGAGGAAAATGATGGGCACTTTCTTGTCCATCTTGCGGATTTCCTTGGCGACCATGAAGCCATCCTTGATTGGCATCATCACGTCGAGGATGCAGGCATCCACGTCCTCGTCGTCGAACGAGCCCAATGCCTCTTCACCGTCCTTGGCCCACACCACGGTGTAGCCCTTTTGGGTCAAGTAAGCTTTCAGGATGGTTCCCAGGTTGGGGTCGTCTTCGGCCACAAGCAGTTTGATTCCCAAATTCATAATATTCAGTGTTTAAAGGATTGCATTAATCAATAATCTTCACCTCCTCTATGAGGTCGCCGGGGCGAATCTGGTCGATGATGTCCCAGTCGGCCTCGTCGACGACACCGAAGCAGGTGTGGTGTCCGTCCAGGTGCTGTGTGTTCTGGCGGTTATGGCAGATGAAGAACTGGCTGCCGCCGGTGTCCTTGCCGGCATGGGCCATGGAAAGCACGCCACGGTCGTGTCGCTGGCGCTCTGCCGAGGTCTCGCACTTGATGGTCCAGCCCGGGCCGCCGGTGCCGACGCGCGGGTCGCCGACGTTGCGGCTGTGGGGGCAGCCGCCTTGGATGACGAAGTCGGGAATGACTCGGTGGAAGCGGAGTCCGTTGTAGAATCCATCCTTTGCCAGTTTGGCAAAATTGGCCACAGTGCCAGGAGTCTCCTGGGCGTACAGCGTCGCGTGCATCGTGCCGCGGGCGGTCTTAATCTCTGCTCTCATGTTATATATTATTGTACATCAACATTATTAAGTACCCCCTATAACAAGGTTTCTTGCATTTTATTGTGGAGAATGTTAATTTTTTTATGTTAATTTCACCGGAATATCCGCAAACAACTGGAATACAATGCAATGACACCTTCCCCATTCCCGACCGCATTCCACGGGGGATGCCAGGGGTGTTCTATGGGGACCCGTGTTCAAAGGCTGCATCAATATAGCAACATTGAACATTGGCAATAATGTGAAGGTAATCCCGTCGGATGCCTTTTACAATTGCATCAGTTTGACGGAGGCTTAACGATTCCGAACGCTATAGCCTCCATCGAATGCACGAGAGTCCCCAGCGGGGGACGATGGATAGTAGCCGAGGAGGAGAGTAATCGCTCCCACCTGCGGAGACTACGAGCGTACCCACAGTCCCCAGCGGGGACGATGGATAGTAGCCGTGGGCGCAAGCCCACGGAGGAACGCCCCAAACAAACCGGGAGCCCCGAAGGGGCGGCACGATAACCGGCAGCCACGTGTCGCCCTTTCAGGGCTCCTTGTTTCGTGTTCGTTACCTACCGTGGGCTCGCGCCCACGGCTAAATTCCGTCGCCGCCACGCGGCTCCCCAACCGCGAATGGTTTCCTCCATGCGACTGCAACCACGGCCACATTCCCCTCGCTGCTACGCGGCTCCCCAAAGTCCCCAGCGGGGATGGCGGATAGTAGCCGTGGGCGCAAGCCCACGGAGGAACGCCCCAAACAAACCCGGGAGCCCCGAAAGGGCGGCACGTGGCGGATTGTTATCGTGTCGCCCTTTCAGGGCTCCTTGTTTCGTGGTCGTTACCTACCGTAGGCTCGCGCCCACGGCTAAATTCTGTCGCCGCTACGCGGCTCCCCAACCGCGAACGGTCCTCCCTCATGGACTGCGCCCACGGCTAAATTCCGTCGCCGCTACGCGGCTCCCCAACCGCGAATGGTTTCCACCGTGGGACTGCCACCACGGCCACAATCCCCTCGCCGCTACGCGGCTCCCCAACCGCCCACCTTTCAACCACGGATACGTTATATTGCCGCTACGCGGCTCCTTCGCATTCACGATTTCTTGCGGAGGACGATACGGAAGGTGGTGCCTTGACCCACGACGCTGTATTTGAGGTAGAGCTCGCCGCGGTGGTACTGGTTCATGATGCGGCGGGCCAGCGGCAGGCCGAGACCCCAGCCGCGAGTCTTGGTGGTGTAGCCGCTGTCGAAGATTTTATTCTGTGCAGATGGGGCGATGCCGCGGCCGGTGTCGCTCACGTCGAGGTAGATGCGGCGTGCATCCTGGGAGCCTACGATGGTTACGCTGCCCACGCCCTCCATGGCGTCGACGGCGTTGCGGCAGAGGTTCTCGATTACCCACTCGAAGAGGTGGCTGTTGAGCGGAGCGATAAAGCGCTCGCCTTCGGGGAAGGAGACGCTGAACTGCACCTTCTTGGAGGTGCGGCCGCGCAGGTACTGTATGGCACGTTCGACCACCTGCTGCACGTCTTCCTCCTTCAGTTCGGGCACGGAGCCTATCTTTGAGAAGCGGTGGGTGATGGTCTCCAGGCGGTGGAGATCCTTGCCGATTTCGTCGGCGTACTGGTCGGTCAATTGCTTGCCGCGCAGGTATTCGTTCCACGCCACCAGCGAGCTGAGCGGTGTGCCCAGCTGGTGGGCGGTCTCCTTGGCCAGGCCCACCCAGATGCGGTTCTGCTCCATGGTGTGGGTGGTGCGGAAGAGGAGGTAGGCCGCCGCCAGTAGCACCAGCGCGATGAAGACATAGAGCAGGGGCACCCAGCGCAGGGAGCGCAGCAGGGGCGAGTCCTCGTAGTAGACGTAGGCTAGGCCGCCTTCGGGCAAGTTGATTTGCACGGGGTCGTTGGCGCGTGCCATGGAGGAGACCCTGGTGGCCAGCTTGCGCGGCGAGTCCACGTCAGCGCTGTCGATGTTGCCCAGGGCCACAATGTCGGTGCGGCTGCTGTCGAGAATGATGACGGGCACCTTGACCGAGTTGCCCGTGATGTCGGCCAGGAAGGACTGCGTCAGCTGGTCCAGCACCTGCCGCAGCTGGGTGTAGTACTGCGACTCCTTGTAGTAGAGTGTCATCGGCATGCCCCAGATGCGGTAGGTGAAGGGCGGGTTCTGCGAGTACTCCTCCAGCAGGGCGCCTTCGAGTTTCTGTCCGGCCAGCTCCTGGGGGACGGATATGAGCGAGTCGGCGGCGGTGGTGATGATGATGGGTGTGCGCGCCGAGTCTACTATATAATGTATATACGCGAGGCTGAAGCGGAGGTCGGTCGACTGGTCGGGGTCGTTGAACGACTGCAGGATGTCGGTGTACATACGCATCTTGCGGTGTTCGTCGAGGGTGGCCTGCTGGAAGAACTGCTGTGTGGCGTCGGCCAGCTGGTTGCGCTGGCCTATGGCGTTGGCCCAGAGGCGTATCTTGTCCTCCTCGGAGCGCTGCACCTCGCCGGCGGCTTTCTGCACCTGCCACAGCGCGAAGAATGCCAGCAGGAGCGACAACGCCATCAGTATCAGTTTCATCCGGTGCTTCATGGTCTTACTTCTCCTTTCTGACCGTCTCGGCGGGGTTGATGCGGCTGATGTAGGAGGCAGGCAGCAGCAGCGCCAGCAGACATACGGCCAGCGTGCCCAGCGCCACGAAGAGGTAGGTGCGCCAGTCGAGTTCGACGGGCACGTGGGTCATCGAGTAGCTCTCGGGGTCGAGCTTCAGCGGCTGCCAGCGGCGCTGCACCGCACTCAGCGCCAGTGCCGATGCCAGGCCGATGCCGATGCCCCAGAGGATGAGGCGGGTGGCTTTGAGGAGGAATATCCTGCGGATGCTGGAGCCGGTGGCGCCGAGGGTCTTGAGGATGCCAATGGTCTGGCTCTTCTCGAATATCATGATGAGCAGGGCCGAGATGATGGCTATGGCGCTGACGATGCACATGATGGTGAGTATCAGCGTGATGTTGCTGTTTAGAAGGTCGAGCCAAGAGAAGAGTGCGGGATGCTCCTGGGTAACGGTGCGGAGGGTGAGGTCGTAGGGCAGTTCGGAGAAGACTGCGGCGGCGGTGGCGTCGAGGCGGTTCAGGTCGTCGACCAGCAGCTCGTAGCCGCCCACCTGGTCGGGCTGCCACCCGTTGAGGCGCTGAACCTGCCGAAGGTCGCCGATGACGTAGAGGTCGTCCATCTCGGTGAGGTCGGTGTTGTAGATGCCGCTGACGGTGAAGGCGCGGGCGCGGTAGCTCTTGTCCTGCCAGAAGTAGGTGCGCATCTTGTCGCCCACGGCCAGCTTGAGCTTGGCGGCCAGGGTGGCGGAGACGGCCACCTCGGTCGAGGCGGCGCTGTCGGCCAGGCTGGGCAAGCGCCCCGCGGTGAGGCATGAGGCGAGGAAGGCGGTGTCGCTGCCGCTGCTGACGCCGCGCAGGAGGATGCCGTGTATCTGCTCGCCGGTCTTCACCATGCCGCCCTTGGTGGCGTAGTACTGCAGGTGGCGCACACCGGGCACAGCCTGCAGGCGTGCGGCGAGCGCGCTGTCGACCACGACGGGGTGCTCCTGGTAGTCGGCGTTCGACGAGTAGGAGGCCACCGTGATGTGGCTGCCGAAGCCGGCCACCTTGCCGGCTATCTCGCCCTGGAAGCCCCGCAGGATGCTCACGGCCATCACCATGACCAGCACGCCGAGGGCGATGCCGGCCACGGCAATGGTCGAAAGGGGGCCGGAGAACCCGCCCCCCTCGGCTTTGCGCGGCATGAACCGCCTGGCTATGAACCGCTCGAACTGCACTTAAAAGCTCATCGCGATGGCCACGAAGTCCTCGGCCTTGAGCGAGGCGCCGCCGATGAGGCCGCCGTCGATGTCGGGGCAGGCGAAGAGTTCTTTGGCGTTGGAGGGCTTGCAGCTGCCGCCGTAGAGGATGCTGATCTCGTCGGCCAGAGCCTGGCCGTACTTGGCGGCCAGCAGCGAGCGTATGTGGGCGTGGATTTCCTGTGCCTGCTCGGGCGTGGCGGTCTTGCCGGTGCCGATGGCCCAGACGGGCTCGTAGGCGATGACCACCTCGGCCATCTGCTCGGCGGTGAGGTGGAAGAGGCCCTGCTCGACCTGCGTCTTGACCACCTCGAGCTGGCGGCCGGCCTCGCGCTCCTCGAGCACCTCGCCCACGCAAACGATGGGCTTCAGGCCGTGGGCCAGCAGGCGGTCCACCTTGGCGGCCACCATCTGGTCGGTCTCGCCGTAGTAGGCGCGGCGCTCCGAGTGGCCCACGATGCAGTAGTCAATCTCCATGCCCTCCAGCATCTCGGCACTCACCTCGCCGGTGTAGGCGCCGCGCTCCTGGTCGCTCACATTCTGCGCGCCCACTGCGAAATAGCTGTCGTTGGCATAGTCGGTGGTCATCTCCAGGTACGGGAACGGCGGGCAGACGATAAGCTGCGTCTCGCGCGGGAGTTCCTTCTCCTCGAGCTGCTCCATGATTCCGTTCACCAGTTCATCGGCCTCCGTGAAGGTGCAGTTCATCTTCCAGTTGCCGGCTACGATATGTTTTCTCATGATGTGTAATGTTTTAAAAATTAAATCGTTTTACCCCATAACGCACAGGGTCGGAAAATATTTTGCGCCCCCCGAAATTTATCTACCCTTCCATATCCTTCCATATCCTACCAGTGCCTTTGTATTCCCCTAGAGATCCCCTACCGTTCCCCTACCGCCCCCCTACCCTTTCGGGGCGGTTTGGAAATATTTTTTTGCATATTGTTTTTTTTTACTATTTTTGCTGCTGTACACAAAACGTACAGAAACAGTATAAATAATTAAAAATAAACCACTTAAAACAACAAACACAAATGAAAACCGCCTATAATTTCAACGCAGGTCCCTGCGTCCTGCCCAAGCAGGCCATCGAAAACACCATCAAGGCTCTCCACGATTTTGACAACACCGGCATCGGCATCGCCGAGATCAGCCACCGTACCCCCGGTTGGGAGAAGCTGATGGCCGACACCCGTCAGCTGTGGCGCGACCTGCTCGGCATCCCCGCCGAGTACGAGGTGCTCTTCCTCGGTGGCGGCGCCAGCACCCAGTTCATGGCCGTGCCCGCCAACCTGCTCAACAAGAAGGCCGCCTACCTCCAGACCGGCGTCTGGGCCAAGAAGGCCGCCAAGGAAGCCAAACTGTTCGGCCAGGTCGACATCGTCGCCAACAGCGAGGACAAGACCTACAGCTACATCCCCAAGGGCTACACCATCCCCACCGATGCCGACTACTTCCACATCACCACCAACAACACCATCTACGGCACCGAAATCAAGCACGACATGGACTGCCCCGTCATGCTGGTGGCTGACATGAGCTCCGACATCATGAGCCGTCCCGTCGACGTCAAGAAGTACGGCCTCATCTACGGTGGCGCACAGAAGAACGTCGGCCCCGCCGGTGTTACCTTCGTCATCGTCCGCAAGGATATCCTCGGCAAGATCACCGACCGCCAGTACATGAACCCCCTGCCCACCATGGTCGACTTCCGCACCCACGCCGCCGAAGAGGACAAGAACATCTCCATGTTCAACACTCCCCCGGTGATCAACATCTTCATGATGTACGAGACCCTGAAGTGGGTCAAGGAACTGGGTGGCCTCACCGAGATGAACAAGATCAACGTCAAGAAGTCCAACCTCCTCTACGAGGAAATCGACCGCAACTCCATGTTCATCGGCACCGCCGAGAAGGAGGACCGCTCCATCATGAACCACTGCTTCGTCATGGCCCCCGGCTACGAGGACAAGCAGGACGCCTTCATGGCCTTCGCCAAGGAGCGCGGCATGGTCGGCATCAAGGGCCACCGCTCCGTCGGCGGCTTCCGCGCCAGCCTCTACAACGCCTGCCCCATCGAGGCCGTCGAGGCTCTCGTCCAGTGCATGCAGGACTTCGAGAAAGCCAACAAATAGTCCACTCAACCAGTTAAACAATGGAAGTCAGAGTAGACGTCAGGGAGGGATTCGAGAAGAAGCTTCGCAAGGAGCCTACCTGCGTCTTCTCTGATGAAATAAAGATTTACAGCAAAATGAAAGTTTTAGTTGCTACCGAGAAACCCTTCGCCAAAGTGGCCGTCGACGGCATCCGCGAAGTGGTCGAGAAGAACGGCTACCAGCTGGCCCTCCTCGAGAAATACACCGACGTCAATGAACTCTACGCCGCCGTGGCCGACGCCGACGCCCTCATCGTCCGCTCCGACAAGGTTACCAAGGAGGTCATCGACCACGCCAAGAACCTCAAAATCGTCGTCCGTGCCGGCGCCGGCTTCGACAACCTCGACCTCGAGGCTTGCACCGCCCGCGGCATCGTCGCCATGAACACCCCCGGCCAAAACAGCAACGCCGTGGCCGAGCTGGTCATGGGCATGCTCGTCTACGCCGTGCGTAACTTCTACAACGGCAAGTCCGGCTCCGAGCTCATGGGCAAGAAACTGGGTATCCTCGCCTTCGGCAACGTGGGTCGCAACGTGGCCCGCATCGCCAAGGGCTTCGGCATGGAGGTCTTCGCCTACGACGCCTTCCTCACCGCCGACCAGATCAACGCCTCCGGCATGGCCACCGCCGTCGCCAACCAGCAGGCCCTCTTCGAGCAGTGCGACATCGTCTCCCTCCACATCCCCGCTACCGCCGAGACCAAGCAGAGCATCAACTACGACCTCGTGGGCAAGATGCCCAAGGGTGGTATTCTGGTCAACAGCGCCCGCAAGGAGGTTATCGACGAGGCCGGCCTCTGCAAGCTCATGGCCGAGCGCACCGACCTGAAGTACATCACCGACATCATGCCCGATGCCGACGCCGACTTCAAGGCTTTCGAGGGTCGCTACTTCGCCACCCCCAAAAAGATGGGTGCCCAGACCGAAGAGGCCAACATCAACGCCGGTATTGCCGCCGCTGAACAGATTGCCGACTTCTTCAAGACCGGCAACAAGAAGTTCCAGGTGAATAAATAAACCTCCGATGCAACTCTGCATCTTCAACCCCGAGCACGACCTCTGCATGGCCAGCGGTCGTGCTCTTTATATCCCGCCCCGCTCGGCCGTGCAGTTCGCGCAACGCGACGCGCACCTCATGCAGGTGCTCTACCCCGATGCCCACTGCACCTCGGTCTACGACCTGCCAACTTTCAATTTTCAATTTTCAATTTTCAATTCCGTGGTGGCTTGGGGTTGGAATGCCGTCCTCAAGCACCAGCTTCTCCGGGCAGGCGTTCCCGCCTCGCTCCTACCCTCCGACGATTGTCTAGCCACCATCCGCCGTCTGCAGCACCGCACCACCGTGCTGCCCCTGCAGCCCGACTGCCGTGCTATATATAATATAGAAGAGGTCGAGGCACTCTTCACCGAGCGCCCCCACTGGGTGCTCAAGGCTCCGTGGAGCGGTGCCGGCCGCGGCCTGCGCTGGCTGCACGGCAAGCTGTCCGACATCGACCGCAACTGGCTGGCCAAAACCATCCGCAACCAACGCTGCGCCATCGCCGAGCCCCGACGCGAGGTAGTGGCCGATCTGGCGTTGGAATACATGGACGGCACCTTCCTCGGCTATTCCCTCTTCCGCACCGGCAGCGGTGTCTACAAGGAGAACCTGCCCTGGAGCGACGACCGCATCGCCGCCGCCTACCCCCTGGGCGACACTCGGGGGCGCATCGAGCAGTGGCTGGCGGACACCATCTTTCCGCACTACCGCGGACCGCTTGGCGTCGACCTCATGGTCTGTGCCGACGGCAGCATCCACGTGGCCGAACTCAACCTCCGCCATACCATGGGGATGGTGGCGCATGAGAAGTTAAGAGTTATGAGTTAAGAGTTAAGAGTTAAGAGTATGGGTTTTATTGAGGCATTTCTTTTGGCGCTGGCGCTCTGTGTCGACTCCCTGGTGGTGTCGGCCACCACCGCCTTCCGCAGCAGGCTCACCGCCCGCCGCGGCCTGCTGCTGGCCCTCATCTTCGGCCTCTGTCAGGGCGGGTTCCCCCTGCTGGGCGCCCTCATCGGCGACGTGGCCCGCGCCTTCATCGAGGTCGTCGACCACTGGGTGGCCTTCGGTCTGCTGGCCCTCATCGGCGGCAAGATGATAGTGGATGCCGTAGGGGCGAATCATGATTCGCCCGACGAGCATGGTGCGAATGGCAATTCGCCCCTGCAGTTCGTTCTTCTCGGCGTGGCCACCAGCATCGACGCCTTCGCCGTCGGCATCGGGCTGGGCTTGCAGCACCCGCTGCCTACCGTGCTGTGGGTCGTCGCCCTCATCGGGGCCATCACCTTTGCCGTCTCGCTGCTGGGCGTCTGGCTCGGCAACCGCCGCATCCCCGTTCCCGAGCGCATCGCCACCCTGGTGGCCGGCCTGGTGCTGGTCGGCCTGGGGGTGAAAATCCTCGTCGAGCATCTTTTTCTGTAAAAAAAGTTTGTGCCGGCTGTAATATTCTGCTCCACTTGCGCAACTATAGTATGAAAACGGAACAGAACGATTGAGCATTTTGACTGCCAAGGAATATACCAGCCACACTCCCCGATGGGCCGACGACGCCCTCCGCTTCGCCCTGCGCTGCTGCCCCTCGCGCCCCGACTGCGAGGATGCCGTGCAGGAGGCTTTGGCCGCCCTCTGGAAGTGCCATTCCTCGGTCAGTCTCGACAAGGGCAAGCCCTACCTGCTCAGCACCACCTACCGCTCGCTGATGCACAGCCTCCGGCACGCCAAAGTGGTGCAGCGGCACGCCGGGCAGGCCACAATGGAGAGCACCGTGATGCCCGACGAGGGCTTTGACCTGCGCGAGGCCATCGAGCGTAGCCTGCAAACCCTGCCTGAGGTGCAGCGCGCCATCCTCCAGTTGCGCGACGTCGAGGGCTACTCCTACCAGGAAATCGCCTCCGCCCTCCAGCTCACCGACTCCCAGGTGCAGGTCTACCTCTTCCGCGCCCGTGTCAGCATGCGCAAACAACTGAAACAACTTGGATATGACAACAATAGATAATAACAACTACGAGCTTTGGCTCCTGCGCTACGCCGAGGGCGACCTCTCCGCCGCGGAGAGCGCCGCCGTCGAGGCATGGCTGGAAAGCCATCCCGAGGCTGCCGAGGAGCTGGCCCTCTACCGCGAGGCGCCGCGCCTGGAGTGCGACGAGGCGGTCAAGTATGCCGCAGCCGTGCCGCAGCAGCCGCAACCCCTCTGGCCGGCCCTGTTGCGCTGGAGCGCGGCGGCAGCCGTCATAGCGGCCCTCATGGTACCGGCGCTGCGCACGGGCGGGATGCTGCCCAGGCAGGAGGCACCCCTGCTCGTGGCCGAGGCAAAGGGGGATACTAGTGATACTAGTCTTTCTAGAAATTCTAGATTTTCTAGAGATTCTAGATTATCTAGAGATTCTAGATTATCTAGAGATTCTAGTCCTTCTAGAAATTCTAGTTTTTCTAGATTTTCCAGCCCTGCCGTGGCGGCGGTTTCTGCCTCCGGCGAATGCGTGGACTCCGTCGCCGCGCCGGTGCAGGAAATCATCGAGGTTACCAGCCTTATCGCCTTCGCGGAGGAGGCCGTGGAAGAGCCCGCCGACACGCTCCTCTCGCTCTCCCTCATCGCCTACGAGGCCGGCGACTGGGGCGACCGCCTGCTGGCCCTCAACGAGGCCACCCACGAGAGCCTCTCCCATTCCTTCGGCGGCAGGCTGGTCATCCGCCTGCTACCCGACAACCGCCAGCTGGAGCAGCATGTGGTGGAGCCTCTGCGCGAGCGCATGGACAACCTGAAGAACAAACGCAAACAATAATACCCACATTATGAAAAAGTTCACCCTATCCCTCCTCCTGCTGCTGCCCCTGCTGGCGGCGGCCCAAACGGACACCACGGAAGCGGCCGACACCGCCGCCGTCGACTGCGATTGCGCCAACTCCTCCTGGGACGACTGGGATTGGCTCGATCCCGAAGAGTTCCCCTGCTTCTACCAGTGCGTGAAGCAGAAGGTGAGCCGCGGCCGGTGGAGCACCCACCTGGACTTCGCCTGGGGCTTCCACAACTGGGGCACGTCCCCCCTGTCCGGCCTGGCGGGCAGCGACGGCGATGCGGCCGTGCGCACCTCGTTCAACCACATCCTGCTCACGCTCAACTTCCCCGTCCTCATCTCGCGCCGCGTGGCCCTCTACGCCGGCCTGGGATTGGATTGGGACAAATACAAGTTCCACGACGGCACGGTGGTGTTCGCCCACTCGCAAGCCAACCCCGCGCTGCAAAGCCGCCACCTCACCCCCGTCAACTCGCCGGAGAGCCGCCTGCTGACGCGCTACGTCGTCCTGCCCGTCTCGGTCTGCTTCGACCTGGGCCGCCACTGGAAGCTCGAGCTGGCCGCCATCCCCGGCCTCCACTGGAGCGGCAGCCACACCGGCATGCGCCAAGATTACAGCTACGAGCAGGAGGAGTTCCACATCAAGGACTACCACATCAACCGCCATATCAACCCCTTCAAGCTCGACACCCGCGTGGTGGTCCGCTACCGCTCCCTCGGCCTCTACCTCCAGGCCGCCATGCTGAACGCCTTCCGCAACACCGCCGACGAGCTCTACCCTGTCAAATTCGGTATCATCCTCTAAAAAAACACCAGCCTTATGAAAAAGATATTCCACAGCCTCCTGGCTATCCTCGCCCCCATGGTTCCGCTGACCCTCCAGGCACAGCAGTTCTCACAGGCCATCCCCGACCACATCAACGAGATACGCGTGGAAGACTACGCCCGCCTCATGGTAACCGAGGGCGAGAGTGCCTCCATCACCTCTAGCACCAACACCCAGGTGGCCTTCGTAAAAGGCAATCGCCTCCTTATAGGCGACAACACCAACGCCACCATCACCCTGCCCACCGGCCGCTCAATGACCTTTGTGGCCGACGACCGCTCGCAAATCATCTTCAACGGCAGCTTCGGCAAGCGGCCGAAACTCGCCGTCAGCACCAACGACTACTCGTCGGCCATCTTCGCCGGCTCGCTGGCCGATTCGATGTGGGCTGTCGAACTGCGCCTTAGCGCCAACGACTATTCGATAATCCGTTCCGACATAGTCCTCGCCTGCTACCACTTCTACTTCCTTGCCCACGACTATGCCCGCCTCGACCTCGCCTGCCAAAAAGAAAAATACGAGCCAGGATTCGAGTCCCGCATTCAGAGCATCTCTCAGGATGAAAACGCTTACGCCAACTGGAACTACTGCTACGACGACAGCATCCAGAATGTCAACCACGAAGACAAGATGCGCGCCTTGGTAACCAAGAAACAAATGGTCGAGGCCCGCGCCGCCAGGCGTGTGTCCGAAGACAACAAGAAACCGTCCTTCTGGCGCCACCGCGACGTGGCCCTCAACTTCGCCTGGGGCTTCCACAACTGGGGCTCCGAGCCGCTGAAGGGCTTCGCCGGCGTGGACGGCCCGGCCGACGCGCGCACCTCGTTCAACCACGTGCACCTCTCCGTCGACTACCCCCTCATCGGCACCCGCCACACCGGCCTCTACATCGGCCTCGGCCTCGACTGGGACAAGTACAAATTCTCCACGCCCGACGTCGTATTCGACAACCTGGCCTTCCGCAACGGCACGGACGGCGCCGTCGAGTCGCGCCTGCTGACGCGCTACGTCGTCGTGCCGCTCACCCTCCGCGTCGACCTCTGGCACGGCTGGCGCCTCACCCTCTCCGCCCTGCCCGGCATCCACTGGAGCGGCAGCCACACCGGCCTCCGCCGCGAATTCGAGAACGACCAGATGGAAGGGCTCGTCAAAGACCAGTCCGTCAACAAACACATCAACCCCTACAAGCTCGACCTCCGCGCCACCCTCAACTACGAAGGCATCGGCCTCTACTTCCAGGCCGCCACCCTCTCCACCATGAGGGACGGATGCGAGCCGCTTTACCCGGTCAAGTTCGGCATAATACTCACACAAGATTGATTTTCAACGCGATACACATCTCATAATAGAGGGCGTATACCCTCCAAAGGCCCATAACCTTCCATAAGCGTCCATATCCTTCCAGTGCCTTTGTATTCCCCTACCGTTCCCCTACCATTCCCCTACCGTCCCCCGATGGATGGTAGGGTTGTTTTTGTTAAATTTCCTTAAAACCCATCCTGGCTGACAACATATTCGCGTATAATATTGTCTATGTCGGCAAAAAACACTATCTTTGCAATTGAAAATACATCATCACATGACACGTAAATTCAATAGAACCAGCCTGTTAATATTGTTGGCAATGGTTATGCCCGCCCTCGCAAGCGCCCAACCCGGTGGCGGCCCGACCGGCACCTCGCAGCCCAGCCCCGCCGTCGAATGCGGCATCTACCAGTGGCCCGAGGTGCAGAACCCCTGCCCCGAGGTGCAAATCAAGCAGAAGCACGACCACGTGTCCCTGCCGCAGTATCGGGCGATGGGGTGGGACACGGTGATTACCTGCCGCGACCGTCAAATCACCCTCTCCTGCATGCCCTACATCCCCGTGCAGTACACCAACGGCTACTACTATGTCGACGAGATTCCCTTCAACCCGCCAGACACCACGTTCTACCTCGGATACAACGCCACCATCGACGCCAACAACCCCTACAAGAAGAAGATGCCCATCTCCACCGACGATGACTTTGCCTCTGCTTCTACCAACATCCCCTATCCATTCTACTTCTTCGGCATCCGCAAGAACGCTTTCCGGCTGGGAGCCAATGGTCTGGTAACATTCACCACCGACTTCGGCTCCGGCACGAGCAACCCCTGGTCATATTCAGCTCCTCTGCCGTGGACACCGACCACCTCGGGTGCCCCCGGTTCGACCGAGACGTTCAACCGCATGCACGACGCCATCTACGGTGTCTATGAGGACACCTATCCCAGTCCCTCCGTACACGGCACCACGGGCGACCCGAACTGGGGCATCTACTATGGCGTGCTGGACGAATACCCCTGCCGCAAGATTATCTGCTCGTGGAACGACGTGCCGCAGTTCAGTTGCACTAACCTCCGATGCACCTACCAGATAGTCTGCTACGAAGGCTCCAACATCATAGAGGTACATGTCAAGCAACGGCAGGTGTGCTCTAGCTGGAACGGTGGCAACGGTGTCATCGGCATACAGAACGCCACGGGCCTGCCGCAGACCAAGTCGAACGACCCCGACAACCCCCTCTATTGGATTTCCCCCGGCGCCCCTGCCGCTTTCTTCCCCACGGGCTACAACACAAGCACTTCCAATATCACCCGCAAGGCATTCCGCTTCACCCCCTACGGCACCACCGAGGTGGTCGACGGCTGGTACCGCATCCTGCCCGACCAGAACGGCGCCGACTCGGCCGTGCAGCTCGGGAATATACCCGGCGACACCAACGGCTACTGCACTGCCCGCGCCTCCAGTGCATCCGCATGCCCCAACCTCACCCTCGCCTACGTGAGCCCCAAGTGCGTCTCGCGCTACTATTACCACATGCGCTTCCGCAACGCCAACGGCGACTGGTACCACCTCTACGACACCGTCACCATCGGTATCGACACCCTCAACGACCTCTCCTTCAACATTGCCCAGCAGGATGTCTGCCTCGGCAACTCCGTCGCCCCCGCCCTCGAGTTCCGCTCCATTCAGGACACCGATCTGGTCAACTGGTACGTCAGCCGTGTCGCCAACGGACAGGAAATCCCCCTGCCCACCTCTGCCATCGACGTGGGCAACATCGTCGACAACGGCACCGACAAGAGCATCTCCATCACCCTCAACAGCAACACCCTGCCGGCGGACGGCCTGGTGGCCAACAAGATAGACACCATACGGATACAGTCCTCCATCGACTTCGTCAGCGGATGCCAAAACAGCGCCTCCACCATCGTGCGCGTCTTCCCCAACTTCGACACCACCGTCTACGCCGGCATCTGCCGCGGCGAGGTGTACAAATGGAATGTCGACGGAAATGAATACCGCGAGACGACCACTCCCCCCTACCCCTCGGTACGGCTCCAGTCGGAACCCGGGTGCGACTCCGTCGTCCGCCTCAACCTCACCGTCTACGACGTGTCGCACACCCTCGACCCCATCGTCGACTGCAAACCCATCACCTGGCAAAACGGCAAGACCTACACCCAGTCCAACACCGCCACCTTCGACCAGGACACCCTGGTGCTCCACAACCGCTACGGCTGCGACTCCATCGTCCAGCTCGACTTCACCCTCCACCCCCTCACCGCACGCCTCCAGGCATCGCTCGACTACTTCGACTATGACCACCTCGACGTGGAGCTGACCGACCTCTCCACCGGCGGCGGCGAGCGCACTTGGATTATCCCCAACGCACCGGACCAGACCACTCCCGTAGCCTACTACACCATCCCCGTCGAGCTCGACTCCGCCGTCATCATGCTGGTCGAGGTCAGCCCCTACGGCTGTATCGACACCGCCACCATCACCCTGCCCTTCAACAAGGAGAGCTTCTGGGTGCCCAACATCTTCACGCCCGACAATCCCGCCGGCAACAACCTCTTCCACTCGGTCAGCACCCAGACCCTGCGCCAGGAGATGATTATCTACAACCGCATGGGCGAGATGGTGTTCCGCTGCGAGGGTGCCGACTGCGCGTGGGACGGCCGCGACCTCAACGGCAACCCCTGCGTACAGGGCTCCTACGTCTACATCATCCGCTACACCAACGCCTTCTTCCCCAACAAGACCCATATCAGACAGGGCACCGTTACCCTCCTCAGATAATCACCTCGCAATGAAAATAGCCGTCATAGGAGCCACCGGCCTCGTGGGCCGCGAAATGCTCACCGTACTCGAAGAATTCGGCTTTGCCGACCACACCATTATCGCTGCCGCCTCGCCCCGCTCCGCAGGCACCATCCTCCCTTTCGCCGGCCGCGAGCTGACCGTCGTCTCCGTCGACGAGGCCATCGCCCAGCGGCCCGACTATGCCATCTTCTCGGCCGGTGCCGCCGCCTCGCGCCAGTATGCGCCCCTCTTTGCCGCGCAGGGCACCACGGTAATCGACAACTCGTCGGCCTGGCGCAAAGACCCCGAGGTGCCGCTGGTGGTGCCTGAGATCAACATCGGCGCCGTGCGCCCCTCCGACCGCATTATCGCCAACCCCAACTGCTCCACCATCCAGATGGTGCTGGCCCTCAGCCCCCTGCAGCGCGAATACGGCATCCGCCGCATCGTCGTCGCCACCTACCAGAGCATCACCGGCACCGGCCTCAACGCCATCCGACAACTGGAGGCCGAGGAGCGTGGCGAGTGGAATGTGGAAAGCGCCTACCCCCACCCCATCCACCGCAACCTTTTCCCCCACGGAGGCGACTTCCTGCCCGACGGCTACACCACCGAGGAGCAGAAGCTCATCGACGAGACGCGCAAGATATTCGCCGACCCCGCCATCGAGGTGTCGCCCACAGTGGTGCGTGTGCCCGTGGTTGGCGGACACAGCGAGGCGGTCAATGTGGAGCTCCGTCGCGACTACGACCTCGCCGAGGTGCGCCACCTGCTGGAGCAGACGCCCGGCGTGGTGGTGCAGGACGACCCCGCGGCCAACCTCTACCCCATGCCCATCACCGCCCACCACCGCAACGAGGTCTTCGTCGGCCGCCTGCGGCGCGACCCTTCGCAGCCCAACAGCCTCAATCTATGGGTGGTGGCCGACAACATCCGCAAGGGTGCCGCCACCAACGCCATCCAGATTATGCAGCAACTTTTGCAGTTAAGAGTTAAAAGTTAAGAGTTAAGAGTTATGCTTCGCCATTTCATTTTTCGCATTTCATTTTTCATCTTCGCCCTTTCCCTTACGGCCTGCGGCAACAAGGTGATTCTCGACGAGGAGCGCACATTCAGCTCCACTTGGAACCGCTTCACTCCGCAGCAGTATGAGATAGCGATACCCAGCAGCGACCTCTTTTTCCATATCGACTACACCGTGGTGGTCGACACCGCAGTCTTCCGCTACGACCGCCTGCCGCTGATTGTCGACATCTACGGTGCCGACGGCACCCAGCGCCACATCAGCCCCGTCATCCCCCTCAAGGAGAACGGCCGCTGGAAGGGCCAGCAGGAGGGTACCAACCGCAGAGTAACCGCCCGCGTCCACAACTACTTCACCTTCAACAAATCTGGCACCTACCGCTACGAGGTCAAACAGGCCACCTCGCAGTACGACCTCGAGGGCGTGCGCGCCTTCAGTGTACACATCGAGGAGGCCAAGCTGGAATACAACCTTGATTGACGCCTCCATCAATCCCCACATCGAGCAGATAGCCCTGCGGCTGAAGACACTGCCCGAGAGCCCCGGTGTGTACCAGCACCTGGACGCCGACGGCAAGGTCATTTATGTCGGCAAGGCCCGCAACCTCCGTTCACGCGTCAGCAGCTATTTTTCCCACTACGACGACAAGAGCGCCAAAATCAAGATGCTGGTGCGCCACATCGCCGACACGCGCGTTACCGTGGTGGCCACCGAGGTGGACGCCCTGCTGCTCGAGAACTCGCTCATCAAGCAGTACCAGCCGCGCTACAACTCGATGCTCAAGGACGACAAGTCCTACCCCTACCTCCTCATCACCGACGAACCCTACCCGCGCCTGCTCTACGTGCGCAAGCATCCAGGGCTGCCCAAGGGCCAGTTCTTCGGCCCCTACCCCAACGGCGTCGTCCTGCGCCAGCTGCAGGACATCATACGCCAGCTGTTCCAGTACCGCACCTGCAACCGGACTTTGGATTTCGGCACTCAAAATTCAAAATTCAGAATTCAAAATTCGAACCGCCCCTGCATGAAGCACCAGATCGGTCTCTGCGCCGCCCCCTGCGCGGGATTGCAGAGCCGCGAGGAATACCTACAAATCTTTGAAAACATACGGCGCATCCTGCGTGGCGACTTCGACCACATCCTCTCCGACCTCAAGCGGCAGATGACCGCCCTGGCCAAGGAGTTGCGCTTCGAGGAGGCCGAGGCCGTCAAGCGCCGCATACGCCTGCTGGAGGAATATCAGAGCCGCTCCACGGTGGTGGGCACCAACGTGCGCGACCTCGACGTCTGCTCCATCCTCAGCGACGAGCGACACGCCTGGCTCAACTACATGCGCATACGCAACGGCGCCATCATCTACAGCTTCAACAACGAGGTGAAGAAGCAGCTCGACGAGACCGACGCCGAACTCCTAGCCACCCTGCTGCCCCAGCTGCGCCAGCAGACCCAGAGCACCGCCGCCGAGGCCGTGCTGCCCTTCCCCCTCCCCGACCTGCCGGCCGACTACCTGCAGCAGAACACCGCGCCCCGCGGCGACCGCCGCAAGTTGCTCGAGCTCTCGCTACGCAACGTGGAAGCCTACCGCAAGCAGTGCAACCACCAGCGCGCCCTCACCGACGGCGACGCCGCGCCCCAGGCACTCAAACTGCTCGAACGCCTCCAGCAGGCCCTCGCACTGCCGCGCCTGCCGATGGAAATCGAGTGCTTCGACAACAGCAACATCCAAGGAGCCTACCCCGTGGCCGGCATGGTGCGCTTCTCCGCCGGCAAGCCCAACCGCAAGGAATACCGCAAGTTCAACATTAAAAATGTCGAGGGTCCCGACGACTACGCCTCCATGGCCGAGGTCATCGAGCGCCGCTACCGCCGCCTCCGCGAGGAGCAGAAGCCGCTGCCCGACCTCCTCATCGTCGACGGCGGCGAGGGGCAGATGCAGATGGCGCACCGCGTGCTGCGAGACACCCTCCACCTCGACATCCCCATCGCCGGCCTCGCCAAGAACGACCGCCACCGCACCTCGCAGCTACTCTGCTATGTGGAAAAATCCACTCCAGAAATCAAGGTAGTCCAGCTCAAGCCCACCGACGCGCTCTTCCACCTGCTGGAGCAGATACAGAACGAGGTGCACCGGTTCGCCATCACCTTCCACAAGGACAAACGTTCCAAAGGGACCTTCCGTACCGCGCTGACCGACATCCCCGGCATCGGCCCCCAAACCGCACGCGACCTGCTGTTACGCTTCGGCAGCGTCAAGCAGATTTCGCGCCTCGCCGAGGCCGACCTCGCCGAGGCCATCGGCCCCACCAAGGCACAGGCCGTCTACAACCATTTCCATCCCTAGAAATGAATAGATTACGAGAGTACTGTACCATAAGCTTCCATATCCTTCCAGTGCCCTTCTATTCCCCTAGAGATCCCCTACCATTCCCCTAGAGAACCCCAAGCGGTCAGTAGAGGAAGTTGTTGTAAGGGTAGCGGATGGCGTGGATGGTGCTTACGTGATTGTAAATCAGGTCTCTAAAGGCTTCGAGGTGGGTGCGTTCGGTAGCGGAGATGAAAATGTGGTCCTCCTCGCCGCTGTGGGTGGGGAGGGTCTCCAGGCGGTCTATCTTGTTGTACACCACCACGGTGGGTTTGTCGGCGGCGCCGATTTCGTCCAGCGTCAGCCGCACGGAGGCCATCTGCTCCTCGTAGTCGGGATGCGAGGTGTCGACGACATGCAGCAGCAGGTCGGCCTCGACCACCTCGTCCAGCGTGCTCTTGAAACTCTCCACCAACTGCGTGGGCAGCTTGCGGATAAATCCGACGGTGTCGGTGAGGAGGAAGGGCAGGTTGCCGATGACCACCTTGCGCACCGTGGTGTCGAGGGTGGCGAAGAGCTTGTTCTCGGCGAAGACGTCGCTCTTGGAAAGCACGTTCATCAGGGTCGACTTGCCCACGTTGGTGTAGCCCACCAGCGCCACACGCACGAGGCTCTCGCGGTTCTTGCGCTGGAGGGTCTTCTGCTTGTCGATGGAGGCCAGCTGCTGTTTGAGGAGGGAAATCTTCTCCTTAATCAGTCGCCGGTCGGTCTCAATCTGTGTCTCGCCCGGGCCACGCATGCCGATGCCGCCGCGCTGGCGCTCGAGGTGTGTCCACATACGGGTGAGGCGCGGCAGCATATACTGCAGCTGCGCCAGCTCGACCTGCGTCTTGGCGATGGAGGTGCGTGCGCGCTTGGCGAAGATATCGAGGATGAGTGTGGTGCGGTCCAGGATGCGGCACTCGAGCTCTTTCTCCAGGTTGCGCAGCTGTGCAGGCGAGAGCTCATCGTCGAAAATGACGAAGTCGGCCTCGAGTGCCTGCTTGTATTCCTTGATTTCCTCGAGCTTTCCGCTGCCCACATAGGTGCGGGTGTCGGGGCGGTCGAGGCGTTGTATGACTTTCTTCATGCAGCGTCCGCCGGCGGTCTCGAGCAGAAACTCCAGCTCGGCCAGGTACTCCTCGGTGCGCTCCATGGTCTGCATCCCCGGGCATACAGCCACAAGGATGGCGCGTTCATAGATGTCGGTTGGCTGCTTCATTGAGAATGGTTTCCAGTTGGTCTCCTATCTTGTCCCAGGTGTAGTTGTGCTGGACGAAACGGTGGGCCTCGTCGGCCATCAGAACGCGGCGGGTCCTGTCGGCCAGCAGGTGGAGGATGCTGTCGGCCAGTTCCTGGGCGGTGCTGCCGAGGAGGAGCTGCCGCCCATCGATGGCGCCGAGGGTGTCGCCGGCCAGGGGGGTGGTTACGCAGGGGGTACCCATGGCCATAGCCTCGAGCAGCTTGTTTTGCAGCCCCGAACCGATGCGCATGGGGGCGACAAAAACCTTGGCGGCGGCGTAGTAGGGGCGTATGTCGTCGACGGTGCCGGTTACGTTGACGCGGTCGGAGGCCAATGCCAGCACCGACTTCTTGGGCGTGGCTCCGGCCAAGGTGAGGGTGGTCTCGGGGCGATGCTCCCACACCAGGGGCATCACCTCCTTGACAAGATACTCCGCTGCGTCGATGTTGGGCTCGTACTGCATGTTGCCGCAGAAGACGAGGTCAACGTTTCCCTCCGTGGTGGCTCGGCTGAAGTAGTCGAGGTCCACACCGTTCGGCACCACACGTATGCTGTCGCTCATGCTGTGCGGTATGGCATCGCGGTCGGCCTCCGAGATGATGGTCAGGCGGTCGAAGATGCGCATCGCCTTGTATTCGGCGGAACGCAGCATCTTGAACTCAAAGTGCAGTATATGGCGCCAGAGGCCCTTGCTCTGCTCCATGCGCCGCTCGGTGTTGAGCGAGAGGGCATCCTGGAAGTCCATCACCTTGGGACAGTCCACCCGTGCCACCAGGGGCATCGTGCGCACCATCTGGTTGTAGATGACATCGGGGTCGACCTGCGCAATGAATGCCTTGCAGGCGCGGCGGGCTCGCTTGGAATCCCAGTAGCCGAGTTGGAGGCTCTTGGTGCTGAAATAGTTGCGCAGCACATTCTTATAGCTTACCCATCGGGGCGGGTTGACGATGTATATCTCCTTGCAATAGGGCTCAAGGGCGGCGCGCTGCTCGGGGCTTACGCTCGAGTGGCTTATGGCAAATAGGTAGACCTCGTGGCGCTTGGCGAGCTGCACTATCTGATGGTAGGCGCGCAACTTGTCGCCTTTCTCCAAAGGGTACGGGAACCGTGGGAGTACTACTAATATCTTCATAATCTAGAACAATTGCGTTTGGGTGCCTTCGGCATAGCCTAACCTCTCGTCGGCAGCTTCGGCCATCGGGGTGTCGGGTTCGTCGTTCCGGGGCTGGGGCTCCGGGTCGGGCTTGACTGGCTCAAGCCAGTTGAAGCTGTCCACGGCGAAGGTGGTGATGCGCTTGCCTTTGGCCTTGTGGCTCTTCACTCCGATGAAATCCTCCACGTCGATGATTTCGGAAGCTATCTTCTTGCCACTGTCGGGGGTGTATACTACCTCCAGGCGGGGATAGTAGTCCATACTGATCGAGAGCAGCTGCGAGCCGTCTTCGTCAAGGAAGGGCACCTTGCGGTCGGTGGCTTCGGGAATGAATCGCTTTAGGTAGGGATGCCCGTCGGGCGAGCGGTAAAGGGCGGTGAGGATGGCCTCGGGATTGTACTTGCGCAGCTCGATGAGGTCGTCGTCATAGTGGTTGGCCAGGTCGAAGGTGGTGGTGCGATAGACGGCGGACTGGGTAACGGCCAGTATCTTGTCCGTACCCTTGAACTCGCCGAGGTAGCGCCCAGCCTCGTTGACATTGAGGCGCTTTACGCTCTCGTCGAACCATATCTTGCGGGCCGAGAGCGTGGAGACTCCCTCGTCCTTGAGGTTGATGGAACGGACGGCGTTGCGGGTCAGTATGTTGCCCATCGACTGGCGCCCTTTGATGGCGAGGGTCTTGAAGTCGAAATCGAAGGAGGTCTTCTTGAGCTTGGGCTTCGACACGTGGTGCACCGTAACCACCTCCGCCTCCCCGTTGGGATTGGCCGTGAAGTAGAGCACCTTCGAATTCTTGGTGCCTTTGGTGAGGGGGTAGTCGCGGTCGCGGGTGATGGAGGTAACATTGAACCGCTTGACAAAGACATAACCCTGCATCCCGTCGCGGTATATCATATTATATACAGTGCGCTCGTCGCGCTTGCGGAATACAGAGATGAACAGTATCTCGGGGCATTCCTGGCTGCCGACGAAACCCTTCTCCTGCACCTTGGTTACCATAAATGTACCGTCCTTGCGGAAAACAATGATGTCGTCCATGCGAGAACACTCGCATGCCACCTCCACACCCTCCTCGCGCTTCAGGCCCCAGCCGGCGAAGCCGGTGGTGTAGTTGACGTACAGCTTCTCGTTCGCCAGAGCCACCTGGGTCGACTCGATATCCTCGAAGGAACGTATCTCCGTCCTGCGCTCGCGCCCCTTGCCGAATTTCTTGAGGATGCCCTCGAAGTAGCGGATGGCGTAGTCCGTCAGGTGCGCCAGGTGGTTCTTCACCTCGTCGATGGTCATCTCAATCGACTCAATCTCCTCCTCCGCCCTCTTGATGTCGAACTTCGAAATCTTGCGGACAGGCTTCTCGGTCAGTTTCAGCACATCCTCGCGCGTGATATCGCGCTTGAACCTCTTCTTGTATGGACCGAAGGCGCTGTGCATATCGTCCACCTGCTCCTCCCACGAGAGGCTCTCCCTCCGCTCCATCTTCTTATAGATGCCTTTCTCGAAAAAAATCCTCTCCAGGCTCACCCAGTGCCAGCGCTCCTCCAGCTCCTCCAGCTGTATCTCCAGCTCCCGCCGCAGCAGCTCCTTCGTGCGGAAAGTATTGTGGCGCAGAATGTCGCTCGCCGTCATGAAGACCGGCTTGTCGTCCACAATCACACACGTCTGCGGCGAAAACGATATCTGGCAGGAAGTGAAGGCATACAGCGCGTCGATGGTCTGGTCGGGGCTCACGCCCGCCGGCAGGTAGACCACTATCTCCACCTCCGCCGCCGTATTGTCGTCCACCTTCTTCACCTTAATCTTGCCCTTCTCGTTCGCCTTCAGTATACTGTCGATAAGCACATCCGTAGTAACCGTATAGGGCAGCTCCGTGATCACGATAGCCTTGCGCCTCTCGTCATAGTGCATGCGCGCACGGATGCGCAGGCGCCCGCCCAGCGCCGCGTCGTTGTATCTCGACACGTCGATAAGGCCGCCCGTGGGAAAGTCGGGATAAATCTCGAACCCCTCCTCCTTCAGTATCTTCATACTCGCCTCCAGCAGCTCGCAGAAATTGTAGGGCAGGATGACCGAAGTCAGCGTTACAGCGATACCCTTCGTACCCTGCGCCAGCAGCAGCGGAAACTTGATCGGCAGCGACACCGGCTCCTCCTTGCGGCCGTCATACGAAGGCTTCCACTCCGTCGTCTTCGGATTGAACACCACCTCCTTCGCGAACTTCGAGAGGCGCGCCTCGATATAGCGGCCCGCAGCCGCATCGTCGCCCGTCAATATATTGCCCCAGTTACCCTGGCAGTCGATCAGCAGCTCCTTCTGCCCCAGGTTCACCAGCGCATCCTTGATCGACGCGTCCCCATGCGGGTGGTACTGCATCGTGTTACCCACAATATTGGCCACCTTCGTGAAGCGGCCGTCGTCCGTCTCATCCATCGCGTGCAGGATACGCCGCTGCACAGGCTTCAGGCCGTCGTCGATGTCGGGCACCGAGCGGTCCAGGATGACATCGGAGGCATAGTCAATCCAATAGTCGCGGAACATGCCGTCGAGCGACAGGGTCGTACCCTGCTCTTCGGGGGTGGGGGTGTTTATATTCTCTTCCATGTGATGTTTTTGTCGGGTTCGGTAAGGGAATGGTAGGGGATCTCTAGGGGAATACAAAGGCACTGGTAGGATATGGAAGGATATGGTAGGTTAGATCCCTGTTAAGTATGAAAACTATTTTCGGTTTGCATTGCAAAATGTTCTGTTCCAGCGTATTCCGCCGTGGTCTTTGTCGCTTGACCACAGGACGACGCGAGCCTTGCCGACCACGTGGTCCTCGGGCACGAAGCCCCAGAAGCGGCTGTCCTGGCTCATGTGGCGGTTGTCGCCCATCATCCAGTAGTAGTTCATGCGCGGGGTGTAGGAGGTGGCGGGCTGCCCGTTGATGAGGATCCCGCCGTCCTGCACCTCGAGGGTGTTGCCCTCATAGGCGGTGATGACGCGGCGGTAGATGGGCAGGTTCTCCAGGGTCAGCTCAATCGGCTCGCCGGCGGCGGGGATATGCACGGGGCCGAAGTTGTCCACACTCCAGTAGTAGCCCTCGGCGTTGGGAAAGAGGCTCTGTGAGGAGTCGGCGGGAATCTCCACCTTCTCGACCCCGATGACGGAGCTCTTGAGCGAGAGACGCTGGGCGGCCTCCCGGGTGAGCGGCACCTGGAGGATGGTGTTGCCCGCATAGTCGCGTTCGGCGTTGCGGAGAGCGCCGTCGATGTCCTCGAAGCGCACGTTGGCCTCGTCAAGGGCGCGCCTGGGATGGATGCCCGCGGCGAAACCCACAGTGTAGACCACCTCGGCCTCGGCGGGTTGCTCGATGGGGTGGCCGTTGATATACACCTGCTGGTCGATAATCTGAAGGTCCTCGCCCGGGAGGCCGATGCAGCGCTTGATGTAGTTCTCGCGCTTGTCGACGGGGCGCGTCTTGATGCCGCCGAGCGACTGCCCCCTGTAGCGGGCGGTGCCGTTCAGGACGGCCTCGCGGCCGAAGTCCTGCAGGGCCTGGTAATAGGTGTACTGTCCGCCGGGGAAGGCTTCCAGGATGGTGTCGCCGGCGGGGAAGTTGAAGACCACGGCATCATAGCGCTTGACGCTTGTATAGCCCGGGAAACGGTGGTAGCCAAAATGCGGCCAGCCGATGTAGGAGGGCACCCTGCCGTCGGTGCCGACCAGCGAGTTGTGCATCAGCGGCAGCGACAGCGGGGTCTGGATGATGCGCGGGCCATAGGCCATCTTGCTGACCATCAGGTGGTCGCCCACCAGCAGACTCTTCTCCATCGAAGAGGAGGGGATTTCGTAGAGCTCGAAGACAAAGCCTCGGATGGGGATGACTGCGATGAGGGCGAAGACTATGGCCTCGGCCCAGTCGCGGGCGGTGGAGATCTCCTCCGGTTTTTCCACCTTGGGGTCGTGGTACTGGTTGTCGCTCAAACCCAACCACGGCAGGTAAACCGGCGGGCAGACAATGGCGCCCAGCTGCTCCCAGAACGAGTTGCGGCGGAACACACGCGCCGTCTCCTGCACCAGTAGGTAGAAAAGGAAGATGTTGAGACCGGGGATGAGCATGCCGGCCACCCAGGTCCAGTTCTTGCCGCAGAGGCGAGTCCACACGATAACGTTCCACACGGGCACCAGCGCCTTCCACGGCGCCTGGCCGGCCTTGGCAAAGACAAGCCAGAGGCCCCAGAGGATGGCAACAATGACGATGACGAGCAGGATGTTGAAAATCATAGGTTACGAGTTTAACAGGTTATTGGGGATATTGATTAGTATTCGTTTCTCTTGGTTCCAATCGAAGTCGGCGCGCGCGGCGGCGAAATCGTAGGAGGACTTGGGGCGGGCGAGTACCTTCTCTATGGCCTCGGCCATGGCTTCGGCACCCGGGGCGGCGATGACGGCCCCGATGTGGTACTTGTCGACCACCGAAGCCATCTCCGGCATGTCGCTCACCACCATCGGCACGCCGGCGGCGATGAAGTCGCCCACGCGGTTGGGCAGCGCACAGCGGTAGTTGAGCCCCAAGTCTTCGAGCATCAACAAACCCACATCGGCCTGCGGCGTGAGGCGCGCAAGGGCATCAGGCTCCACGCGGCCGAGGAACTCGATGCGGCCGGCCCACGGCTTCGAGGCGGCATAGGACCGCATCTCGTCGTAGAGGTCGCCCACGCCGGCGATGACCAGGCGGCACTGCGGCAAGCGCTCCATCGCGTCGATGGCCCAGTCAATGCCACGTCCCAGGTTGACAGCCCCCTGGTAGAGGAGAGTCTTCAGTGGTGAGTGCTGGGTGCTGGGTGTCGAGTGCTCCACATCCCACCTTCCGCGTTCCGCGCTCATATTCCGCACCACAGCCATATCCACCCCTAGCGTCCGCTTATAGTGGTCGGCCACGGACTGGCAGACCGTGAGGTTGGCATCGCAGCGCGGCATCAGCCAGCGCTCTATGCATTGCCACACACGCTTCACACCTTTGCGTCCCACCAGCTCCGGCACCTCGGGGAAAATCTCGTGGCTGTCCATCACCAGGGCTTTGCGCCGCAGACGCGCCGCCAGCCAGGAGGCCAGGAGCGTGTCGGTGTCGTTGGCCCACACCAGGTCGCACGGCATGCGCAGCAGACGGAAGAAAAGGCGGAGATTGTACTCGGCATAGAAACGCCAAGTCTTCTTGGCCCGGACACGGAGGTCGTTCCTGCCGACGAGGTCGACGGCATAGCCCGCCTCGCGCAGCGCAGCAGCATGGCGCAGCACACGGCGGTCGGTTACCAAATCATTGGTTACCGCCATCACAATCCGGGGCTGTTTTTTATTATTCAAAACTTTTAAGTAACGCAATTCAATTTTATTTCGTATTTTTGCATTTGAAATTTTATCAACAAAGCTGTCGAAAAATGCGTATCAAACTCATACTCTTGCTCTTGCCGCTAGCGATTAATATCTCATGCAGTCGCAAACAGGCACCCGTGGCTGTCGACCCGCCGCTGGCGCCGGAACGCGGCCAGGTGTGGCAGCTGGTGGCATTGCAGGGGCGCACACTCGACCGCAACAAGCAATCCCCCACCCTCTCGTTCAATCCCGACACGCGCACCGCCTCGGGCACCGCCTACTGCAACGAATACACCTTCCACTACACCCTCGCCCATCCGCTGCAACTGCCCGAGGGCGACCGCTACGAGGTGCAGTTCACCTTCTGGGGCAGCGGCACCACCGAATGCCCCGAAGGCAACATGAATGCCGAGCGGCGCTACCTGGGCATGCTGGGCAAGGCCACCTCGCTCTCGCTCACCGCCACCACCCTCACCCTCTACCAGAAGAACCGCGAACTGATGCACTTTGAACTGCAATGAAACTCTCCTATAAACGCCTCACTTTCAACGTACCCGTATGTGTGCTGCTGTGGCTCAAACGCCGCATGCGCTGGGTGCGTGCCGCCGGCGGCATCGTTGCCGCACCCGACGGCACCCTGCTGCTTATTGAGCGCAACGGTCGCTGGGACCTGCCCAAAGGCAAGGTGGAATCGGGCGAAACCCTCCGCCAGGCCGCCCTGCGCGAAGTGGAGGAAGAGACCGGCTTAAAAGGCATCTCCATCCACTCCCCGCTTAAAAAAGGTGCGGGGATGATACTGAAAACCTACCACATTTACAACCTCTACGGCGGCTGGCATCTGAAACAGACATCGTGGTTCGCCATGAGTGCCGATAAACAGCCGGTTACCCCCCAGCAAGAGGAAGGCATCACGGGCGGCGAATGGGTCAGTTACGACCTATGGCACAGTCGCTTGCAACGTTCCTACGGCACCCTCAAAACCCTGTCAAAAACTATAACCTATAACCTTACAACCTCCCCATGGCAACACTCTCGCAAATAGCCCTCACCTTCATCCCACGGCTGGGTCCCACCGCCATCCGCCGCCTCATGGAAGCCTACCCGGGCGAGGATATTTTCAGCCTCCCCAGGCAGGAACTCAAGGCCGCTTTCGGCAGCCATATCGGCATCATTGAAAGCATATCCTCCAAGAGCGGCCACGCCCGTGCCGAACAGGAAATGGCCTTCTGCGAAAAGAACGGCATACGCCCCCTATTCTTCACCGACAGCGACTTCCCCGAGCGGCTGAACCGACCCGAATGCGGCGACAGCCCCGTGCTGCTCTACGTCATGGGGCGGGCCGACCTCAATGCCGAGCGCACCGTGTCGGTCGTCGGCACACGCCGCGCCACCGCCCAGGGGCGCGACAACACCGACCGCCTGGTGCGCGACCTCAAGGCATACAACACACCGATTGTCAGCGGCCTGGCCTACGGAATCGACACCGCCGCCCACACCGCTGCCCTCGACCACAGCCTGCCCACCGTGGCAGTGCTGGGCCACGGCCTGGACCGCATCTATCCGCCCGAGAACCGCCCCTTGGCCAAGCGCATCCTCGATGCCGGCGGCGCTCTCGTTACCGAATATCCCAACGGCACCGCTATCCATCCCAAATACTTCCCAGCCCGCAACCGCATCATCGCCGCCATGGGCGACGCCACCGTGGTGGTGGAGGCATCGGAGAAAGGCGGCGCCCTCATCACCGCCGCCATCGCCGCCAGCTACCAGCGCGACGTCTTCGCCCTGCCCGGCCGCCTCACCGACACCTACTCGCGCGGATGCAACAACCTCATCGCCACCAACCGCGCCCAACTGCTGCGCACAGCCGACGACATCGCCTTCCAGCTGGGCTGGCCGCTGATTGGCAAACAGATGGCCATCGCCGAAGCCGAGGAGGCCGCCGCGCTCTCGCCCACTGAGCAAAAGGTAATCGACCTGCTGCAGGAGTACGACCGCATGACCCTCGACGAGGTGGCCGCCCGCCTCGCCGCCTCGTTGCCCAAAGCCGCCGGGCTGATGTTCAACCTCGAAATGCGCGGCCTCGTCCACACCCTGCCCGGCCACCTCTACCAGGCTTCGCGCTGAAAAAAAAAAGCCTACCCAAAAAGAAACGCAAACCTTACAACACTAAATATAAAAATCAACCACTGCAATGAACAAGCACATTATCACCATCCTGGCCCTCTGCCTCCTCGGCGGCAGCCTGTGGGCACAAGACCAACCCAACAAACGCGAACGCAAGAAAAACCTCGTGGTCAAGGAGTGGAACCTCCGCGCCGGCAGCCGCACTCCCTACCTCGACAATGTGGTTACCTACGACGAGCAGGGCCGCAAAATCGAGGAAATAGAATACGCATCCTATGGCCAAAAGAAGCGCGTAATCTACGAATACGAGGGTCAGAGCACCAAGTGCAAACGCCAGATTGAGCGCGACGACAAGGACCGCGTGGCCCGCATCAAGGTGTTCGAATACAACGACGACGGCACCCGAAAGAAACAGTACAACTACTACCCCAACGGCAAGCTCGAGTCCACCAAAGACTTCGAATACAGCTACAAATGAGCATCCTTGCACAGATGGCACCCATCGGGCTGGACGACATGAAGGCCGTCCGCCTGATGAACCGCGTGGACCAGAAGTACATAGCCCCGGCTTCGCTGCTGGAGCCCCTGCTGGAACGCGTGGCCGGCCAATACTACGTGCAACATATTGATAACGAACCCCTGGCACCGTATCGCACCCTCTACTTCGACACTGCCGGCCTGGCCATGTACCTCATGCACCACAACCGCAAGCTCAACCGCCAGAAACTGCGCATCCGTACCTACCGCTCCACCGACACCACCTTCTTCGAAATCAAGAACAAAGACAACAAGAAGAAAACCCGCAAGGTGCGCATCCCACTTGACGTCAGCCTCTTCGATACCGCCCTCGAGGTGCCCGAGGTGCGCGACTTCATCGAAAAGAACACCCCCTACCACACTCCTCACTCCACACTCCTCACTCCTAACACCCTAACCCCCTGCCTCGAGAACCGTTTCGACCGTATCACCTTGGTGGACCGCGGAATGAGCGAGCGCGTAACCATCGACCTCGGCATCCGTTTCCACAATCGCGCCACCGGCCTCGACGCCGACATCGCCCGCGCCCTCGTCATCGAGGTCAAGCACGAAGTCGGCGCCCCCACCTCGGCCATCGAGCGCGCCCTGCACGACCTCCACGTCCTGCCGCGCCGCATGAGCAAGTACTGCATCGGCACCGCCCTCACCAACCCCACCGCCAAACACAATAGATTTAAACCCAAATTGTTGTACATAAACAAAATCACATCATGAAACTCCTGCAAGCAGCCTACGACCCTGACATCGCCCAAGAATTCGGCGAACAGATTGCCAGCTACGACTTCCTCGGCATCCCCCTCTTCGACGGCCCCAGCCTCTGGAACCTCCTGCTGCGTTTCGCTTTCAACCTGCTGGTATGCTGGGTGATAACCCACTTCTTCTACTATAAGAAAGCCCGCCGGCGCGACTACTACTTCACCTTCATGCTCTTCTCCGTGGTCATCTACCTGCTGCTCTTCTCGCTACAGAACCTCAGCATCGAGATTGGCTTCGCCCTCGGCCTCTTCGCCATCTTCGGCATGATACGCTACCGCACCACCACCATACCCGTGCGCGAGATGACCTACCTCTTCGTCATCATCGGAGTCAGCATCATCAACGGCTTCAGCATGGCCACCAGCTACGCCACCCTCGCCGCCGCCAACATGCTGGTCATCCTCGTATGCTGGCTGCTCGAAAGCATCGGCCTCACCCGCCGCGACGCCACCAAAATCATTCTCTACGAGAAGATCGACCTCATCCGCCCCGACCGCCGGCAGGAGCTCCTGGCCGACCTCCGCCAGCGCACCGGACTGGAAATCACCGATGTGCAGGTGGGCTCCATCGACTTCCTCAAAGACACCGCCTACCTCAAGGTCTCCTACCGCCCCGACGACGACCGCCCCAACGACATCGACATGATTACCAAATTCAAGCAGAACTAGGCAATAATTTGCTAAAGACAACGTTATCTCTTCTAAACCTCCTTATTATGAACACTACCACCTCCAACAGTGCCGCCATGAACAACCTTTGGAACTACATCCAAGGGCTCTCTCTCTCCTCCAGCGACCAGAAGTGGCTCGGGGCAAGACTCATTGCTGCATCGGAATCCGTTCCCTCCAAATCCATAGACAAACTGGTATTCCCCAAAATAGGAAAAGACTTCAAACCATCAGCGGAGATATTGTCCCATTCATTGGGTCCACTCCCTGAGGAATTTGACATAGACAAAGAATTTGATACAATGTGGGAGGAACTCGCAAAATGAAAGTTTTCATCGACACCAATGTCCTGATTGACTACCTCGCAAAACGAGAACCTTTCTGTTACGACGCCACCCTTATTTTCGAAATGCTCAAACAAAGGAAAATCAAGGGAGCCATGTCCGCACTCACAATCGTCAACTGCGCCTATGTCCTGCGAAAAGCATTTCCCCCAAAGGCCGTCATGGACACTGTGAAATGGCTATGCGATGAATTGGAAATAACAGCCATCGACAAGAACACTATTCTTCATGCCGCTCACAAACACACAAACGACTTCGAAGATTCCGTGCAATACTTCTCTGCCACGTACTTCCATCCTGATGTCGTCATAACGCGCGACAAGAAAGGTTTCTCCTCCGCCGACATCGTGGTCATGACTCCTGCCGAATTTATAGCCGCCAGCAGGTAAAACTCTACAACATTTCATACTAGCTCCCCAGCCTCCCCCCTACCAAGGACGAAGAGAGGAAGAAGAGGATCCCCTTTACTCATTGGAAATCACCCTGTTGTAATCTTGCATTTTCGGGTGTTATTTTTATTTTTGTGCGGAAAATTAGCCTATTATACAACACGCTGTATCACAATACCTTACCGTAATTTTAAGGCTTTTTGCGGCGAGTTCGGCAATTTTTCGTATATTTGCAGGCATAAAATAAGCACTAGAAAATGAGAAAGTACCTGATAATCACCCTTGCAGCCCTCGCCTTTACGGCCGGTTGCACCCATAAGACCCGCCACTATGGCACCGACGGCGCCGCCGTGCAGGCCACCTGCTCCTACAGCGGCTCCGACTCGACCCACGCCCAGTGGCAGTTCACCAACCCCGACGGCAGCCCGCTGGTGCCCGAGGCCGACTCGCTCCGCGTCGTGGAGCGCGGCCCCGACGGACACCCCATGACCGTATGCTTCCACATTGGCAGCCAGGAGCGCTGGCTGCAGTTCTACTCCGACATGTCGGTCCGCAGCGACGGCATGATTGTCAACAACTTGCGCGAAGGTCTCTGGACCTTCTACTACCCCAACGGCAACAAGCAGACCGAATACGCCTTCGTGGGCGGCAAGGAGGAGGGTCCCTACCGCGTCTTCCGCGAGAACGGCGTGCCCTACTACGTGGGCCAGTGCCGCCAGGGCCGCCGTGTGGGCACCTGGGAAGTATACGACGCCAACGGCAACCTAGCCACCACCCAGGACTATGGCGATTGAGATAGCCCCGCACGTTACCCGCGCCATCGGCCTTGAGGCCGACCGCCTCGGCATCGACGCCTACATCGTCGGCGGCGTGGTGCGCGACTACTTCCTGCAGCGCCCCTGCTCCGACATCGACATCGTCTGCGTGGGCCGCGAGCAGGGCGGCGAGGTGCATATCGGCATTGAGCTGGCCAAGGCAGCCTCCGCCGTCCTCGGCGGCAGCAAGGTCTCCGTCTTCAAGAACTTCGGCACCGCCAATTTTCGCCTGCGCGACATGGAACTCGAATTCGTTGGTGCCCGCCGCGAAAGCTACTCCCGCGACAGCCGCAAGCCCGTCGTCGAGAACGGCACCCTCGAGGACGACCAGCGGCGGCGCGACTTCACTGTCAACGCCCTGGCTGTCTGCATCAACGCCGACCGCTACGGCGAGCTGGTTGACCCCTTCGGCGGCATCTGTGACCTCGACGCCGGCATCCTCCGCACGCCGCTCGACCCCGACATTACCTTCAGCGACGACCCCCTCCGTATGATGCGCGCCGTCCGCTTCGCCAGCCAATTGGGCTTCCGCATCGCCGACGAGACCCTCGAGGCCATCACACGCAACGCCCATCGCCTCGAGATTGTCTCCGCCGAGCGCATCACCGCCGAACTGAACAAAATCATGCTCTCCGGCTCCACCCCTTGCCAAGGGGAGGGGGACCGCCCGCAGGGGGGTGGAGGAGTCTGCGGCCCCTCGGTGGGGCTCAAGCTGATGCACAAATGCGGCCTCATGCCCTTCGTGCTGCCCGAAATCAGCGCCCTGGCCGGCGTGGAGACCGTCGACGGCCGCGGCCACAAGGACATCTTCTACCACACCATGCAGGTGCTGGACAATGTCGTGAATTGTGATACTACGCAGACCGCGGCAGCCAACCTTCAACCTTCAACTTTCAACCTTCAGCTTTACTTGCGCTGGGCCGCCCTGCTGCACGACATCGGCAAGCCCGGCGTCAAACGCTATATCGCCGGCCAGGGCTGGACCTTCCACGGCCACGAGGCCCGCGGCGCCCGCATGGTCAGGAAAATCTTCCGCCGCCTGCGACTCCCCATGGGCCCCGAGATGAAATATGTCGAGAAGCTGGTCATGCTCCACATGCGCCCCATCGTGCTCAGCGAGGACGAGGTAACCGACTCCGCCGTGCGCCGCCTCCTCTTCGAGGCGGGCGACGACATCGACGACCTCATGCGCCTCTGCAACGCCGACATCACCAGCAAGAACCCCGACAAGGTGCGCCGCCACCGCGCCAATTTCGAGCTGGTGAAGCGCAAGCTGGTCGAACTCGAGGAGCGCGACCGCATACGCAACTTCCAGCCGCCCGTCTCCGGCCAGGACATCATGGAGACCTTCGGCATCGGCCCCTGCCGCGAAATAGGCACCATCAAGGACGCCATCAAGGATGCCATCCTCGACGGCCAGATCCCCAACGACCGTGACGCCGCCTGGCAGATGATGCTCCGCCTCGGCGCCGACCTTGGCCTGAATGTTGTAATTCAAAACCCGTAACAAGATGAAGAATATGGTGTTGGGTAAAATGAAACGCATCACCGACTTGCGCACAGTCTGGCCTCATGAGGCCAACGATTTTACAAAATGGCTTGCCGAGGAAGCCAATTTGGAGGAACTGGGCAATGCAGTGGGCATTGATATAGATTATGAGGAACGTGAGTCGTCTGTTGGGAGCTTCAGCGTAGACTTGTTTGCTACCGAAAGCGGTACCGGCAGAAAGATAATCATTGAGAACCAGTTGGAAGATACCAATCATGACCATCTGGGCAAGCTTATCACCTATGCTTCGGGGAAAGGGGCGGAAGTGGTTATTTGGATTGTGAAGCGTGCGCGTGATGAGCACCGCCAGGCAATAGAATGGCTTAATCAGCACACCGATTCAAACCTGGGCTTCTTCCTTGTGGAGATAGAACTTTGGCAAATTGAAGATTCGCTTCCTGCACCCAAATTCAATGTAGTGGAGAGACCCAACGACTGGGCAAAGACGATGAAGAATATCAATGGTTTGAGCGATACTGAACGCCTCGAACTTGAGTTTTGGCAGACGTTTAACGATCAGGCGGCCGCCACCCCTGTTTTCATGAAAGAGTTTAGGTTGCGCAAACCACAGACACAAAACTGGTACGACCTTAGCCTCGGTACCTCGGTCTACCATATCAGTTTGAATCTGAACACCCAGAAAAAGAAGATTGACGCGGGTATATATATTCCGAGCGATAAAGATGTGTTTCGTCTGTTCCAGGAGCATAAGGCCGAGTTTGATGCGATATGTGGCGGTGGCGTAGAATTGCGCAATGCCAGTAAGGCAAGCCGTATTCTTACCTATAAATCAATTGATGTGAAAGACCGTGCAAAATGGGATGAGGCTATTGGTTGGTTGATGGAAATGTCGCTAAAGTTCAAACAGGTGGCAAAAAATATTCAATAGGTTATCCAACAAGAAGCATAACTTTTTTTGGTTATATGATTATTTTTTTGTAATTTTGCACCCTCAAAATATTTACAATAGCTATGTACCAACACCTGAAAATAGAAGAACGCGGCGCGGTGGCCCTCCTAACCATCAGCGCCCCGAAGAGCCTCAATGCGCTCAACAGCACGATACTGAACGAGATAGGCGAATACCTCGACCGCTTCGACAGCCGCAGGTTCCGCTGCCTGGTCATCACGGGCGACGGCGAGAAGTCATTCGTGGCGGGAGCCGACATCAGTGAGATGGCCAGCCTCGACGCGGCGCAGGGCGAAGCCTTCGGCAAGCGCGGCGCCGAGGTCTTCCGCCGCCTGGAGACCCTGCCGGTGCCCGTCATCGCGGCGGTGAACGGCTTCGCCCTCGGGGGCGGCTGCGAGCTGGCCATGGCCTGCGACATCCGCCTCTGCTCCGACAACGCCCGCTTCGGCCAGCCCGAGGTGGGGCTCGGCATCATCCCCGGCTTCAGCGGCACGGTGCGCCTGACCCGCCTGGTGGGCATGGGCATGGCCAAGCAGCTCATCTACACCGGCCGCGCCGTCAAGGCCGACGAGGCCCTCCGCATCGGGCTGGTGAACGAGGTGGTGCCGCAGGCCGACCTGATGGGCCGCGCCATAGAGATCGCCGACAGCATCGCCGCCCAGGCCCCGCTGGCCGTGCAGGCCGCCAAGCGCTGCATCAACGACACCTTCGACCTGCCCGCCGACGAGGCCATCGCCTACGAGAACCGCGCCTTCGGCCAGTGCTTCAGCACCGAGGACCAGAAAGCCGGCATGAAAGCCTTCCTGGAGAAGGGCAAGTGCGAGTTTGTGGGGAGATAGGAAAACATCTTCCATGTTAAGCACTTAACAAATTATGATGTACTGTTTATGAATTACTTTACAGAGTTATCCATTGAACTAGCCAATCAGAGGAATTACCTAGACCTGTTATTCAATGTCTACCCCCTGTGCCCTGATACTATACGCCATATTGACGAGGATGTGTGGAGCAGGGTTGAGCGGTCATACACTGGCAGAGACAACAATGAGTTACTCAATGCTTTGCTTGACATGAAACTGTTTCCTGTGAAGGACGGCTACGTGCCCTATTTTCGCCGGGACAGGAGCGCCATAGAGAGAAACCCCTCCACAGTGAACCGGATATGCGGGAGAATAAGGGAGATGTCGATTGACCAGTTATACGACAAGTGCACCCAACCCAAAGAGACCAACCGTCAAATGGGTCCTTTGTTCCGGCGATGGCTTCAGCGAGGGGTGCTTGGTATGGAGATGGTCAGCGTCAGCGACTTCTCGGCGGGGACGACCGATGTTGTCATTGACGGGAGCGACAACGAATTGAAGCATTTTGCGCAAGAGCATCTTGGCTATACGCGCAACAAAGGCATTGACTTCATCGCCTATCGGAACCATCAATATGTGATTGGTGAAGCCAAGTTTATCTCCGATGAGGGTGGGCATCAAAACGACCAATTTTTAGATGCAATTACTACAGTAAAAACTACAGTAGCCCCAAACGTACATTGCATAGCCATACTGGATGGTGTGTTATACATCCGTTCCAAGAAAAAGATGTTTCGTAGTATTACAGAAGACGACATTCCCGTGATGAGCGCATTGTTGCTTCGAGATTACCTATATACCCTTTGAGATGGACAATCTGTTGATATACGGGGAAAACATGACTGGGTTGTCTTTTCTTCTTCACGAGAAGGGATTAAAGGGAAAAATCGACCTGGTATACATTGACCCTCCATTTGCCACGGGGACTAACTTCACCGTAAGCGACAACAGGTTCTCGACCGTCAGCAGTTCCCGTACAGGCCAAATAGCCTACACAGACAAGGTTACAGGCAAAGAATTTGTCGAGGAAATACGCAAACGTTGCCTGTTAATAAAGGAACTCCTTTCTGAAAAGGGGTCAATCTATCTGCACACTGACTATAAGATAGGCCATTATCTGAAAGTTATGATGGATGAGGTTTTCGGCATAGAGAATTTCAGAAACGACATTACGCGCATTAAGTGCAATCCCAAGAACTTTGACAGGATAGGTTATGGAAACATAAAAGACATGATTCTCTTCTACTCAAAGACAGCCCGTCCAATTTGGAACGAACCCAGATGGGAATACTCTGAAAGAGACCTAGAAAAACTATTTCCCAAAGTGGACAGTCAGGGCCGGCGATATACGACAGTGCCGATTCATGCCCCTGGCGAAAGCGCCAACCCCCAACCATTCAAAGGGATGATGCCCCCAAAAGGCAGACATTGGCGTACTGACGTGTCTGAATTGGAAAAACTTGACAAACAAGGTTTAATAGAATGGTCTTCCAATGGGAATCCCCGAAAGATAAATTATGCCGATGAGAAAAACGGGAAACGGGTACAAGATATCTGGTTAGACTACAAAGACCCTCAATATCCATTGTATCCCACTGAAAAGAACCAAGATTTCATTGATATGATTATACAAACATCATCCAATACCAACAGTATAGTGCTTGACTGTTATTGTGGAAGCGGCACAACCCTGAAGTCTGCTTCAGACAACGGACGCACATGGATAGGCATCGACCGCTCCGACGTTGCCATTCAGTCCACCCGCAAAAAACTTGATTCTCAACAAACACTTTTTTCAACAGGCTACGATTACATTGAATTGTAAAAGAGCAGAATTCCTACAAATATCCCATATTTAAACATAAAAACAACAAACATTATGAAAATCTGCATTATCGGAACCGGCACCATGGCCAAGGGCATAGTGAAAGCCTTTGCCGCACAGATGCCCGTCGTCATGAAAAGCCGCACCCAGGCCAGCCTCGACAAGGCCATGGCCAGCATTGAAAAGGGCTACGCCAAGCTCGTGGAGAAAGGCAAGATGAGCCAGGAGGCCGTCGACGCCCTGATGAAGAACATCACCACCACCACCGACTACGCCTCGTTCGCCGACGCCGACCTCGTCATCGAGGCCGCCGTGGAGGAGATGCAGCTCAAGAAGGACGTCTTCACCGAGCTGGACGGCATCTGCAAGCCCGAGACCATCTTCGCCACCAACAGCAGCTCGCTGTCCATCACCGAGATAGCCGCCTGCACCAAGCGCCCCAGCCAGTTCATCGGCATGCACTTCTTCAACCCCGCCGACCGCATGGCGCTGGTGGAGGTCATCCGTGGTCAACTGACCAGCGACGAGGTGGTGAAGTGCGTCATCGACCTCAGCAAGCAAATCGGCAAGGAGCCCGTCGAGGTGAAGGAAGCCCCCGGCTTCGTGGTGAACCGCATCCTTATCCCCATGATTAACGAGGCCTGCGGCATCCTGGCCGACGGCATCGCCACCGCCGAGGACATCGACAAGTGCATGCAGCTCGGCGCCAACCACCCCATGGGCCCGCTGGCCTTGGCCGACCTCATCGGCAACGACGTCAACCTGGCCATCATGGAGGTGCTCTACAACGAGTTCGGCGACCCCAAGTACCGTCCCCACCCCCTGCTGCGCAAGATGGTGCGCGCCGGCCTCCTCGGCCGCAAGACCGGCGAAGGCTTCTACAAATATTGATGTCCCTCGCAAAGAGAGAGAGCCCGACAGTTGCCTGCCGGGCTCTTCTTCCTTTACCTCCCGCGCACCCAACGGTCCACGGCGGCGAGGTAGTCCTTGTAGTCCCGGTATTCGGAAGTGGCCTCGAGGCGTTGCCAGAGGTGGGGCGCATGGCAGCAGATGTCAATGCTGCGATGCATGAAACGGAGAAAACGGCGCACGTTGGTGTCCCAGCAGGGCACCTCCTCGGGGTCGAGCCACAGAATATCCTCGAAGTCGGGCAGGGCACGCTCGGTGGCCGCGAGCATGAAGTAGAGGGCACTCTTGCGGTCGCCATGCTTCCATGCGTCGTCGGAACAAGCCTCCAGGTCGCAGCAATCGTAATGCAGCTCGGAGTATGCGCGGTAATAGCAGTACGGCTCTTCTTCGAAACAGTCGTCGTTCATGGCGACTTCCATCTCGTCCCTCAATTCAGGAGCCACACTGATGTACTCGCCGTTGCTCCAGGCTACCGGCTGACTGCTGATGGGGTGGGATTCATGTGATTGGGTCATAGATTTTATGTATTAAATTTATATACTGCAACACGCTGCGCAGAAGAGTAAAACATCCCTTGCAACTGGCATTTCGCAATGCCGCGCAACGTCGTCTTTAATACATAAATCTGTAACTTACAGTACTTTAACATGCAACCTGCTCTGCGGTTGCATACGGCAAAGATACTAACAATCCCGCAAATGGCCAAAAAAAGTATCCAAATTATGCTGATTATCATCCAATAGCAAACGTGGACAGTTGATTGTCAACATATTGCAAAATAAATTTGGCCATATTATAAAATTGTAGTACTTTTGCAATCCGTTTTAAGGCTAAAGGGCGCGAAGCGCATGCGAGTGAACTTTGCCAGAGGAAACAGAGATTTGGGCAAGTCTTATACGACCAGCTCCCATTGAATCCCCCAGGGTAGGAATACAGCAAGGGTGTTTGGTTGTAGCGGTGCGATATAATCAGCTTGCCCTTTTTTTGTTGATAGGTTGATAAGGTGATATGAACTGTCGCGTGAACCTGCCCCACATCAACTTATCAACATATCAACTTATAAACAACAACTTCAGAATGACCAACCAGGAACAGATAAAAGACCTCGTGCAGCGCAAGGACGCGCTGAAGAAATTCCTCGACATTGACTCCCTCGCCGCCTGGGTGGCCGAGGAGGAGAAGAAGACCGAGGCGCCCGACTTCTGGAACGACCCCAAGGAGGCGCAGAAGGTGGTGAAGGGCATCAACGGCAGAAAGAGCTGGCTGACAGCCTACAAGGAGGTGGACGCCGCCTGTGGCGACCTCGAAGTGATGGGCGAGTTCTTCGACGCCGGCGACGCCACCGAGGAGGAGCTCCTCGCACAGATAGCCCTCACGCTGCAGAAGGTGGAGGAACTGGAATTCAAGAACATGCTGCGCAGCGACAGCGACCGACTCGATGCCGTGCTCTCCATCAATGCCGGTGCCGGCGGCGTGGAGGCGCAGGACTGGGCCGAGATGCTCATGCGCATGTACATACGCTACGCTGAAACGCATGGCTACAAGGTGGTTATCTCCAACTCGCTCGACGGCGAAGGCGCCGGCATCAAGAGCTGCACCCTGCAAATCGAGGGCGATTTCGCATACGGCTACCTCAAGAGCGAGACGGGCGTCCACCGCCTGGTGCGCGTCAGCCCGTTCAACGCCCAGGGCAAGCGTATGACCAGCTTTACAAGTGTCAGTGTTACACCACTTGTAGACGATTCAATTGAAGTGGTGGTTGACATGTCGAAACTCTCATGGGACACCTTCCGCAGTGGCGGCGCCGGCGGCCAGAACGTCAACAAAGTGGAGAGCGGCGTGCGCCTGCGTTACCAGTACAAGGACCCCTACACCGGTGTCGAGGAGGAAATCCTCATCGAGAACACCGAGACGCGCGACCAGCCCAAGAACAAAGAGAACGCCATGCGCCTGCTGCGCTCGCAACTCTACGACCGCGAGCTGAAGCACCGCATGGAGGAGAAAGACAAAATCAAAGCCTCGCAGAAAAAAATTGAATGGGGCTCACAGATAAGGAGTTACGTGATGGACGACCGCCGCGTGAAAGACCATCGCACCGGCTGTCAGACCTCGGATGTGGGCGGCGTGCTCGACGGCAAGCTCGACGACTTCATCAAGGCGTACCTCATGGAATTCGGAGGGCAATGAACAACTTAAAGCAAAGAATTAACAAGTTTTGCGAAAGTCGCTGGTGTCCAGTGGTATTTCCACTATTGGCACTGCCACTTCTACTCCTGATGTCGACCTCCACGTCGCCGCTCTACTACCACGGTGGCTACGACAGCGCCATCTTCCAGGAAATCGGCCTCGGCATCCTCCATGGCCGCATGCCCTACCGCGACCTCTTCGACAACAAAGGCCCCCTACTATATCTCATCAACGCCCTCGGCATGCTCATCGGTGGCCGCATGGGCATCTTCCTGCTGCAATGGCTATTCAACTCGCTATCACTCTGGTTGTTGTATAATACCGCCCGCCTGTTTGCCTCGGGATTGCGCTCGATGGTGGCGGTACTCGTTGCACTGCTCCCCTACTCGATGTTCCTATGCGAAGGCAACATGTGCGAAGAATGGATGCTGCCGTTCCTCACATTGGCCATTTTCCTGACAGTCAGGGGCGTACTGCACCATGCACCGAAAGAGAGCTCGCGTGTGCCCATATTTCCGTTCATTCTCGGCATGCTCTTTGCCGCCGTGGCGCTCATCCGCCTGAACGATGCCGTGGCCATCGTTGGAGGTCTCATGGCGGGATATTGTATATGGTTGATTTCCAAGAGGGATTTGATTCAGATGTTTACCGCCACTTGGATGTTTCTTTCGGCCACCGTCGCGGCGGTGCCTGTGCTCTTTTGGCTGGCAAACAACCATGTTCTCGCCGATTTCTGGCATGCCAACTTCCAGGTCAACGCCGAGTACACCGGCAGCGTCATGTCGCTCGTTGCCAGCGTATTCACCGAGATTCCCCGCGCCACACTCCTCGTGCTGGCCATTGCGCTGGCCATCATGCTTTGGCGCACGAAACAGCGTGTCGCCATGTGGGTTGTCCTACCCGCCATATTGCTGGAAACCATATTGTTTGGACCAAATTACTTCGAGCATTACTATATCGTCCTGATGCCGTTCCTGGTGTTGCTGCTGGCTGTCGGCACCAAGCGCACCTTTGTGGTTGGTTTTGTGCTGGTTATGCTGATGCCAGTGGGCAAGGGCATGCATCTGGAGGCTCCGCGGGCTGTGTCGCGCATCTACATGAGGTGCAAGGATGCAACCATGCCCAGCCGCCAGGAGGCTGACCGACAGCGACTTGAGCAGACCGCCGAACTCTTCACCCACGTGCCCGAAGTCGAGCGCGACAGCATCTGGAACTACAACCTCATCCTCAATCACTACGCCGACTACCATGTCCTGCCCAGCAACGGCATCGTGCAGATGAACCGCATCATCTTCCCTCCCGAGTGGAAAGATGTGCACAGCCCCCTCGCCGCCCCCACGCTGCCGCCTTGGATGGTGGCCGGCTACGGCGGCGAGAGCCCCGAGACCTCTATCGACAGCGCCACACTGGCTCATTACCAGCTGGTTGGAACCATCGACCCCGAGGTCTCCCGCATCGCCCTCTACCGTCGACGCTAGAAAAGTATCCCGATTGGTACCAAATGCTTCCATATACTTCCAGTGCCTTTGTATTCCCCTAGAGATCCCCTACCATCCCCCTACCGAACCTTTGGCATTCCTGCCAAAATATTTTTATGATTTAATATAAAAATCGGCGGAAAAGTCGTATATTTGCAGTCGGATTGCAGCCGCAGGAACGCTGCAACCTGCTGAACTACATGATGATTGACTGCAAATACACTGCCGAAATCGGCTCCGATTGGGATGCCCCAGCCCTGCGCACCCTGCTGGCGCGGGTGCGGAAGGCCGTTTTGGTGGCCCACATGAACGCCGACGGCGACGCCGTGGGGTCGCTCACCGGCCTCTACAGCCTGCTCGGCCGCCACACCTCCGCCCACCTCACCATGCTGCTGCCCGACGGATGCCCCGAGGACTACCGCTGGCTGCCCCATACCGACCTCATCCTCAGCGGAAAGGACCAACCCACGGAATGCCAACAGGCCATCGACGGCGCCGACCTCATCGTCTGCGTCGACCTGGCCGACCTCGGCCGCACCGGCCGCCTGGCCGACAGCCTGCGCGCCGCCACCTGCCAAAAACTCCTCATCGACCACCACGAGCACTCCCAACTCAAAATCCAGCATTCGGAGTTCCACCTCGAGGTGGTGGACCCCGATATCTCGTCGGCCTGCGAGTTGGTCTACTGGCTCTTCCGCGACCTCTACGGCGCGGATGCCTTCAGCCCCGACGCCGCCACCAGCCTCTACACCGGCATCAACACCGACACCGGCGGCTTCTCCTACTCCAACCGCGACGCCAGCCTCTACCTGGCCGCCGCCCACCTCTCGCAGTGCGGCATCGACCCCATGGACATCAACCGCCGCATCAAGAACACCTTCACCCCCGAGCGCCTCCGCTTCTTCGGCCACGCCATGAGCCAGCTGCTGGAACTCTACCCCGAGAAGAGCCTCGCCCTCATGACCATCCGCGAGGAGGAGATGCGCCGCTTCGGCGTGGCGAGCCCCGACCTGACGGGTCTGGTAAATGAGGTGATGAAGCTCAAGGACACCGACTGCGCCATCCTCCTGCGCGAGGAGGGCGACAAGGTGCGCCTCTCGCTGCGCTCGAAGACACAGTATGACGTGAACCAAATGGCCCACGACCTCTTCGACGGCGGCGGCCACCAACGTGCCGCCGGCGCCACCAGCCGCCTCCCGCTGGCGGATACCGTGGCCAAAGTGAAGCGCCACCTCGGCCTGCTGGCCACCCTTTGCTGCCTGCTGCTGGCCACAGCCTGCCGCGAAGTGCCTGCGGTCGACCTCCAGCCCGCCAAGGACAACACCTTGAAAGAGAGCCTCATCGACGCCAACCGCCACATAGCCCACAGCGAGGAGACCCAGATTGACGCCTACGCCTCGCGCCGTGGCTGGAAGATGTCGCGCCTGCCCTCCGGCACGCGTGTCATGGTAACCCATCGCGGACATGGCACACCCGTCGAATATGAAGACACGGTTGCCATCACCTACAGCGTCGAAGCCCTGAACGGCGCCACGGTGTACAGTAACGTGTGCGACACCGTCGTCGTCGGCCGCCTCCAGCCTACGCGAGGCGTCGACGCCGCCCTGCGCACTCTGCGCCGCGGCGACCGCGCCCGGCTCATCCTGCCCTCCGAACAGGCTTACGGCGTGCTCGGCGACGGCCACCGCATCACCACCCGCATGGTGCTCATCTACGACATCATAATAAATCAACAATAACAAACAATAAAAAACACAAAATGAAAAGACAAGTAAAAATTGCCACCCTTCTGGTGGCGGGAATGACACTCTTGGCTGCCTGCAGCAATGACGGCTTCAAGACCACCGACGGCGGCCTCCACTACCGCTTCGACAAGGTGAACAAGGACGGCCAGCAGGTGCAGGAAGGCGACGTGCTCGTCGGCGAGATGACCTTCAAGTTCGACACCATGACCCTCTTCACCAACGTGGGCAAGGCCGACCGCATCATGCAGGCATCGCCCAACTTCCCCGGCAACCTGCACGAGGGTCTCCTCCTGATGCATGTCGGCGACCAGGCCACCTTCGCCATCGAGGCCGACACCTTGGCCAAATTCATGCAGCCCGACCAGATGCCCCCCACCTACCAGCGCGGCACTGGCCAGAAGTTCTACTACGAAATCAACCTCCAGGACATCGTAACCAAAGAGGAGCTTGAAGAGGAGCGCGAAGCCTTCATGGCCGAAGCCCAGCAGCGCCAGGAGAACGAGCCCCAGATGATTGCCGACTACGTGCGCGACAACGGCATCGCCGCCAAGCCCAACGCCGACGGCCTCTACGTCATCGTCAAGAAGCGCGGCAACGGTCCCAAGGTGGCCACCGGCAAGGAAGTGGCGGTCAACTACACCGGCCGCCTGCTCGACGGGACGATGTTCGACTCCAGCGTGGAGAGCGACGCCAAGGAAGGCGACATCCACAACCCCCAGCGCACCTACGAACCCCTCACCTACACCCAGGGCCGCGGCCAGCTCATCCCCGGCTGGGAGCAGGGTGTCGAAGGTCAGCCCGAAGGCAGCCAGCTGCAGCTCATCATCCCCTCCGCCCTCGGCTACGGTCCCCGTGGCGCCGGCCAGCTCATCCCCCCCTTCTCGCCCCTGGTGTTCGACATTGAAATCGTAAGCGTAAAATAACCTTGTTGAAGGTTTAAGGTTTAAGGAACGTGCACAACACATTAACCCCCTAAACCTTAAACCATTAAACCCTAAACCTTAAACCCTAAACCCAATGAAAGACATAGTCATATTTGGAGCCCCCGGCGCCGGAAAAGGTACCCAGAGCGACTATATCGTACAGCACTACGGCCTCACGCACGTCTCCACCGGCGACCTCCTCCGCAAGGAAATCGCCGACCAGACCGAACTCGGCCTGCGCATCAAAAGCCTTATGGACAACGGGCAGCTGGTCAGCGACGACATCGTCATCGAGATGATCGACAAGGCCATCGCCGCCGACACCCGCGGCATCCTCTTCGACGGCTTCCCCCGCACCGTGACCCAGGCCGAGACACTCGACCGCCTGCTGGCCAAATACGGCCGCGAGCTCACCTGCATGGTCGACCTCGAAGTGCCGCAGGAGGAGCTGATGCGCCGCCTGCTGGAGCGCGCCAAGATACAGGGCCGCTCCGACGACAACGAGACCACCATCGCCCACCGCCTCGAGGAGTACCGCACCAAGACCCTCCCCGTGGCCGACTACTACGCCGCCCAAGGCAAGAAGATCGTCATCGACGGCCTCGGCACCGTGGAAGAAATCGCCACCCGCGTCCGCCAGTCCATCGGCTGACACCCACAACTGCCGCCGCCGGAGACAGCGACGGCAGTTCCACATAAGACTGATAAGAAATCATGACCTCGAATTTTGTAGATTACGTTAAGATATTTGTGCGTTCGGGCAAGGGGGGCGCGGGGAGTGCGCACCTGCTGCGGGTGAAGTACAATGCCAAGGCGGGACCCGACGGCGGCGACGGCGGGCGCGGCGGGCATGTCATCCTGCGCGGCACCACCCAGCGCTGGACCCTGCTGCACCTGAAGTATACCAAGCACGTCTTCGCCGAGAACGGACAGAACGGCGGCGACAACCTGCGCACCGGCCGCACCGGACAGGACCAGGTGCTGGAGGTGCCGCTGGGCTGCGTGTGCCGCGACGCCGAGACAGGCGAGTTCCTCGGCGAGGTAACCGAGGAGGGGCAGGAGCTCATCATCGCCAAGGGCGGCCGCGGCGGCCTGGGCAACGACCACTTCAAGAGCGCCACCAACCAGACGCCGCGCTACGCCCAACCCGGCGAGCCGGCCGTGGAGCGGTGGGTCATCATCGAGCTGAAAGTGCTTGCAGATGTGGGCCTTGTGGGTTTCCCGAATGCCGGCAAGAGCACCCTGCTGAGCACCGTCAGCGCCGCACGTCCCGAGATAGCCGACTACCCCTTCACCACGCTGGTGCCCAACCTGGGCATCGTGGCCTACCGCGACGACCGCTCGTTCTGCATCGCCGACATTCCAGGCATAATAGAGGGCGCCGCCGAGGGCAAGGGACTGGGGTTGAGGTTCCTGCGCCATATAGAGCGCAACTCTATACTGCTCTTCATGGTGAGTTGCGAGCAGCTGGAGATAGCCCGCGAGTACCACATACTGGAAGAGGAGCTGCGCAAGTACAACCCCGAGTTGCTGGACAAGCAGCGCATCCTGGCCGTTACCAAGTGCGACATGATGGACGAGGAGATGCAGCGCCAGCTGCGCCGCCACCTGCCCAAGGGCATCGACTCGGTATTCATCAGTGCCGTGAGCGGACAGGGAATACAAGAACTCAAAGACCTTATATACAAGAAACTGACTGCTGATGTTTGAAGCACTGAATGAACTAGATACGCAGTGGTTCCTCTGGGTCAACCAGCACCACAATACACCGCTCGACTGGGTGATGTGGACCTTGAGCCAGCATTGGGCCTGGGCGGTGGTGATTGTGCTGGCGTTCGGCCTGTTGACCTTTCGGGTCGAGCCGCGGAAGTGGTGGATTCCCGCCATTGGCATTGTGCTCTGTTTCCTTGTGGCCGACCAAGGGTCGGTGCACCTGTTCAAGGAGACGGTGGCGCGCCTGCGCCCCTGCCACGCGCTGGAGGAGGTGCGCATGTTCCGCACCGGCTGCGGCGGACAGTACGGCTTCGTATCCTCGCATGCCGCCAACGCCTTCGCCGTGGCCACATACCTGCTGCTGCGCTACCGCGAGCGCCGCTGGGCAGCGGTACTGCTGCTGCTCTGGGCCCTGGCCACCAGCTACAGCCGCGCCTACCTCGGCAAGCACTACCCGGGCGACCTCATCTGCGGCGCTTTGTTCGGCGTTTTGGCCGGATGGCTTATTTCACTGGCGGTCAACGCAGTAGAAAAAAAGTTTCAAAAAAGTGTAACAAAATGAGGAATCTTTCGTTATATATGACGTGCTTGCTTATTTCTATCACTGATAGAAGTAGAAAATGTGTTATTGGAGCGCCTGTCCTTGCGAGGTCGGGCGCTTGTTTTAGTTTTTATAGACATGACAATACTTGACATATTGCTGGCCATCCCGCTGGGTTGGCTCATTTTCAAAGGCTGGAAGCGCGGCCTGGTGCGCGAGGCGGCCACGCTGGCCGGCGTGGTGGCCGGCATCTGGGCCTCGGTGCACCTCTCGCAGTGGGTGGCCGAACTGCTTGGCCTCGAGGGCGAAAGCGCCATCTTGCTGGCCTTCTTCATCACCTTCGTTGGCGCCATGGTGCTTGCCTACCTGCTGGGGCGCAGCATCGAGGGGCTGATGAAAGCCGCCAAGCTGAGCCTGGTGAACCACGTGGCCGGTGCCCTGCTCGGCATGTGCAAGGCGCTGTGCATCCTGGCGGTGATACTGAACGGCATCGTGCTGATAGACAAGGGCGAGACCCTCATCACACCCGACACCAAGGCGCGCTCCGTCCTCTACCGCCCCGTCTACGCCACCGGCAACCGCCTGACCGAGTCGCTCAAGCGGTTCATCGCCGACCATGCCGACGAGGCGCGTGAAGTAATCACCACCAAACCCGACGCCCAATGATACTGGCCCCGATGCAAGGCTTGACCGAAGCCATGTTCCGCCGCGTGTACGAGCGCTGCTTCCCCGGTGCCATCGCGCTGGCGGTCAGCCCGTTCCTCTCGCTCACCCACAACATATCCAGCGCCCGCGGCGGCATCAGCCGCGAGATATTGGAGGACGTGCTGCCCGAGGCCAACGTGGGGTCGATGCCCGTGGTGCCGCAGATACTGGGCAAGGAGCCCGGCGAATTCGTCGCCCTCTGCGCCGCGCTTGCCGACCTGGGCTACAAGGAGGTGAACTGGAACATGGGCTGCCCGGTAAGGAAGGTGGTCGGCAAGCGCCGCGGCAGTGGCCTCCTCCCCCACCCCGACCTGGTGCGGTCGGTGCTCGACGCCGTGGTGCCCGCCATCGGCATGCCGATGAGCGTCAAGGTGCGCCTCGGCCTGAAGGAGACGCACGAGCTCTTCGACCTCATCCCCGTGCTGAACGACTACCCCCTGGCCTCGGTTACCATCCATCCGCGCCTGGGCCGGCAGCAGTACAGCGGGCAGGTGGACCTCGACACATTCGGGCAGGCGCTGCCCCTGATCAAGCACCCCGTCATCTACAATGGCGACATTACCACCGCCGACTTCGCCCACCGCATCCGCGAGCGGTTCCCCGAGGTGGCCGACATCATGCTTGGGCGCGGCGTGCTGTACAATCCCCTTCTGCCCCTCGACATCCTGCAGCCCGGCCGCGACCGCGCGGACGACCCCGCACGCGTACGCCACTTCATCCGTTCGCTCATCGCCGAGATACGCACCGTATTCCCCACCGAACAGGCACAGATACGCAAGACAAAAGAGTACTGGTGCCTGCTGTGGAAATCACTGCCAATCACCGAATTGCAGGCACGCCAGGTGCTACGGCAGGAGAAACTAACAGATGTTGATAACTTGATTGCCTCATTGCTGCAATAAAATCGCCTTTTTCGCGTAACCTATGATGATGAATATAAAAGCCACATACCGCACGCTCCTTGTCGCCCTGGCCGCCGCCGGCTGCCTGCTGGGTGCCGGTTGCCGCCAGAAGCAGGTGGAACCCGACATGGCCGACAGCGTGAAGCTCGAATACTACGACCTCGGCCTCGAGCGCACCCCCAACGACCACCGCCTGCTGGCCGCCCGCGCACGGGTGCTGTTCGACCTGCAACGCATCAAGGAGGCCGCCTACGACATCAACCGCGCCGTGGAGCTCGACCCCGAGAACCTCGAGTACCTCATGCTCAAGAGCGACATCGCCTTCGCCAACGGCTCGATAGAAGACTCCTACCGCACCCTCGAGGCGGCCGAGCGCCTCGACCCGCAGAATATCGACGTGCAGCTCAAGCTGGGCGAAATCACCTTCTACAGCCGCGACTACGACCGCTCGCTCAAATACCTCACCAACGTTACCGAGCGCGAGCCCAACAACCGTACCGCCCTCTTCATGAAGGGCTACATCTACAAAGAGAAGGGCGACACGGCCCAGGCCGTAACCCTGCTGCGGCGCGTAACCGACAAATTCCCCGACTATGCGCCCGCCTTCGAGGAGCTGGGCATCCTCTACTCCATCCGCCAGAACCCCCTGGCCGCCGAATACCTCGGCACCGCCATACAGCTCGACCCCAACAACACCAACGCCCTCTACGCCCTGGCCATGTACCATCAGGACCTGGGCAACTACGATGCCGCCGAGAGCCTCTACCGCCAGCTGCTCGACATCAACGCCAACAGTGCCGACGCGTGGCACAACCTCGGCTGGATAGAGCTCACCCACTACTCCGACTACCAGCGCGCCATCGAGTACTTCGACCGCGCACTCGCCATCGACCCCACCCACGCCGAGGCACGGGTCAACCGCCAGGTGGCACTGGAAGCACAAAAATAGCGTATCAACATATCAACGTATCAACAAATCAACGTATCAACAAATCAACGTATCAACATATCAACGTATCAACATATCAACGTATCAACATATAAACAATAATATTATGAGCACACTTAAAGGACGCAACCTCATCTCCATCACCGACTTCTCCAAGCAGGAGTACATCGAGGTGCTGGACATTGCCGAAGGATTCGAGCAGAATCCGAAACAGAAAATCCTGAGCGACAAAGTGGTGGCCACACTCTTCTTCGAGCCTTCCACACGCACGCGCCTCAGCTTCGAGAGCGCCGCCAACCAGCTTGGCGCCCGCATCATCGGCTTCTCCGACCCGGGCGGCACCAGCGTCCAGAAAGGCGAGACGCTGCACGACACCATCGTCATGGTGGCCTCCTACAGCGATCTCATCGTCATGCGCAACCCCAAAGAGGGCTCGGCGCGCTACGCCTCCGAGGTCTCGTCGGTGCCCCTCATCAACGCCGGCGACGGCGCCAACCAGCACCCCACCCAGTGCATGCTCGACCTCTACAGCATCCGCAAGACGCAGGGCACGCTTGAAAACCTCAACATCGCCCTGGTCGGCGACCTCAAGTACGGCCGTACCGTGCACAGCCTCACTCAGGCCATGTGCAACTTCAACGCCACCTTCCACCTCGTCTCGCCCACCGAGCTCAAACTCCCCTCGTCGGTCAAGATGAGCATCAAGAATGCCGGCCTGAAGTACTACCAGTACACCGACCTGCGCGACGTCATCCCCACAGCCGACATCATCTACATGACCCGCGTGCAGCGCGAGCGCTTCCCCGACCCGATGGAGTACGAGCGCGTCAAGGACAGCTGCATCCTCACCGCCTCGATGCTCGAAGGCTGCAAGCCCAACATGCGCATCCTGCACCCGCTGCCCCGCGTGAACGAAATCACCACCGACGTCGACACCACGCCCTACGCCTACTACTTCCAGCAGGCCCAGAACGGCGTCTACGTCCGCCAGGCCCTCATGGCCGCCATCCTCGGAGCAAAATAACGTTGATACGTTGATAGGTTGATATGTTGATAAAACAGTTCAACCCATCAACGCCTCAACATATCAACCTATCATCATATCAACACATCAACAATCACAATATGGAAACCAAGAAAGAAATGGTCGTCTCGGCCATCGAGAACGGCACCGTCATAGACCACCTGCCCACCGAAAGCGTATACCAGGTCATCCGCATCCTCGGCCTTGAAAACTACCAGGACGAGGTTCTCATCGGCAACCACCTCGCCAGCGGCAAGCTGGGTCGCAAAGGCATCGTGAAAATCAAGAACAAGCACTTCACCAAGGAGGAAATCAGCAAAATAGCCCTCGTGGCTCCCTTCGCCTCCATCATCGACATCGAGGACTACAAGGTGGCCTCCAAGTTCACCGCCGAAATCCCCGACCACGTCGAAAACATCGTCCGCTGCGCCAACCCCAAATGCATCACCAACGCCGAGGTGGTGCCCACGCGGTTCGAGGTGGTCGACAAGGAAAACATCAAGCTGCGCTGCCACTACTGCGAAAAGTTCACCACCAAAGAGACCATGAAATTCGCCGAGTGATGCGCCGCTACCTCCTGTCCCTCGTCGCCCTGACGGCAGCGGTGGCGGTGGCAACCCTGTTGCTGCTGCCCTCGCTGCCCGTCGGCGCCACCCTGCTGCTGGCGGGCTATTTCTGCATCGTTACCGCGCTGCAACACTGGATAGTAACCCGCAGCATGCTGAAGGACGCCCGCCGCTTCGTGCAGATATTCCTCGCCGTAACCGTCGCCTCGCTCTTCCTCCACACGCTGCTCCTGGTCGTCTGCCTCCTCTCCCTTCCCGAGCAGGCGCGCACCTTCACGCTGGCCTTCGCCTGCATCTTCCCCGTCTACCTCGTCTTCGAGACCACTGCCCTGGTGCTCCACATACGCCGCGAGAAACGCAACCGGGAACAATAGGCAATCCTACGAAGGTTTGTTTCCGTACCTTGTTGGAAATAAGAAACTTGCATCCATACCTCTCTTTTTCGACACATCCAACGCTCCATAAGCTTCCATATCCTTCCAATGCCTTTGTATTCCCCTACCGTTCCCCTACCATTCCCCTACCGAACCCCGGCAGTGGGTGTTGAAAAAAATATTTTGCCAAACGGAAAAATATTCCTATCTTTGTACAATAAACATACGCGCGTGTGCGCATTTAATAGATTGATAACTAACAAAAACAGATAGAAACAATGGAAATTACAGGACGATTAATTCAGCTTCTGCCCGACGTTGAGGGCGAATCGCAGCGTGGCCACTGGGTTAAGGGCGGCTTTGTCATCGAGACCGACGGCGAGTACCCCCGCAAGGTAGCCTTCATCACCTTCGGCGAAGAGCGCGTGGCCATGGCCAAGAATATCCCCATGGGCTCCCCCGTGCAGGTAACCTTCAATGCCGAAAGCCGCGAATTCAACGAGCGCTGGTACACCGACCTGCGCGCCTCGCGCATCCAGCCCTTTGTGCCCGGCCAGATGCCTCCTGCCGCCACCGGCTACGCCTGGGCCGGCGCCCCGGCCGCTCCGGCGACCGTCGCCGCCGCTCCCGCTGCAGCCCCTGCCCAGCCCGCCGCTCCGGCACCCCAGTTCGCCGCTGCCCCCACCGTGGAATCCAACGGCGAGGACGACCTCCCCTTCTAACACCCATGGACAAAGCCGAGGTCAGAAAGCACATCCGCGCCCTCAAGGCCGCCGTCAGCCCCGAGGAGAAACTCCGCCGGAGCGAGGCCATCATGCACCAAGTCGAAGCACTGCCCGAGTTCCAACAAGCCCGGGTGGTGCTCCTCTACTGGTCGATGGCCGACGAGGTGCAGACCCATGCCTTCGTGGAACGCTGGCACAAGGAGAAAACACTGCTGCTGCCCTGCGTCGACGGCGACGACCTGCGCCTGCGGCAATACACCGGCCCCCAGTGCATGATGGCCGGCGAACAGTTCGGCATCGGCGAGCCTACCGGCGAGGAGTACACCGACCTCGACCACATCGACCTCATCATTGTGCCCGGCGTCGCCTTCGACCGCCAGGGCAACCGCATGGGCCGTGGCCGCGGATTCTACGACCGCCTCCTCAAGACCACCCCCACTGCCGTCAAAGTCGGCCTGGCCTTCGACTTCCAAATGCTCGACCATATTCCGGTGGAACCCCACGACATACGTATGAACCTTGTAATCAGCGAATAGCCATGCCGATGTTCCACACCCCCAAGCCGCGCCAGTTCCGCTACCAGCCCCGCTTCTACGACCCCGAGAAGGAGCGCTGGGAAGCCCTCAAGCAGAAGTATGCCGACGAGCGCGCCGCCGAAGAGGCCCGCCAGAACGCGACCGAAGGCGGCGAGGACCTCGAATACTTCCAGCGCCGCATACGCGAAATCGACCGCCGCGAGCGCCACAGCCAAGGCGGCCTCACCTGGAAAGACATGTTCCGCAAGCGGGAGATGCCGCAGTTCAACTACCAGCCCCGCTTCGCCACCACCGAAAGCGAAGGCACCGGCGAGCACATACAGCAGTTCAAGCAGCGTGGCAAAAGCATCAAGCGCCGCTTCGACATCGCCGACAAAGACTACCTCAAGCCCGTGCCCGCCGGCCGCATCATGCTCTACGCCCTGCTGGTGTGCGCACTGCTTTACTGGATACTTTTTTAACACAACGCAAACATGCTTATCGAAGTACTGAAATCGAAAATCCACCGCGTTACCGTTACCGAGTCCAACCTCCACTACATAGGCTCGATTACCATCGACGAGGACCTCCTCGATGCCGCGGGCATCATAGAGAACGAGAAGGTGGAAATATACAACATCTCCAACGGCGAGCGCTTTGCCACCTATGCCATCCGCGGCGAGCGCGGCTCGGGCGTCATCTGCCTCAACGGCGCCGCCGCCCACAAAGCGCCCACCGGCAGCCTCGTCATCATCGCCGCCTACGCCCACATGACCCCCGAGGAGGCCCGCGAGTGGCACCCCACCGTCATATTCCCTAACAACAACCGACTGTGACCCCATCGGAAACATCCAGACGGTTCTCGTGGAAAGACATTCTGAAAATGGTTGTCTTCCTCGGCATCGGAGCCTTCTTCATCTACTGGTTCCTGCTCAAACTGGATGCCAACCAGAAGGCCGCCATCTGGCAGTCGTTCCGAGATGCCAACTACATGTGGGTGGCCTTGGCCATGGTCTGCTGCCTGCTGAGCCACTTCATGCGCGCCCTCCGCTGGCGGCTCCTCTTCCGCCCGCTGGGACTCAACCCCTCGCTCAACCACACCTTCGGGTCGGTCATCGTGGCCTACCTGGGCAACCTGGCCTTCCCCCGCGCCGGCGAGGTGATGCGATGCGCCACCCTCCGCACCAGCGAGCGCATCCCAATGGAAAAATCGCTCGGCACGGTGGTTACAGAACGCCTCATCGACACCCTCGCCTTCGGCCTCATAGTGCTGCTGGGCACGGTGGTGATGTTCGGCAAAGCCAAGGACTGGCTCTACGACAGCCTCTCCGCCAAGTTCGACGCCCTGCCCAACATGACCATGCTCGCCATTGCGGGTGTGGTGCTGCTTGTGTTGGCCTGGCTGGCCTATAAACTCCTGTGGAAACGGTTATTGCACATCGGCATCGTGAAGAAGGCCGATGATATGGTACGCGGCATGGTCGACGGAGTGAAGAGCATCTTCCACATGGGTCGCCGCAACACCACCCTCTTCCTCATCTACAGTGCCGTCATCTACACCCTCTACATCCTCGGCGGCCTCATCATCTTCCATGCTTTTGGCGAGACGTCGTGGCTGGGCCTGCGCGCCGCCTTCGTGGTCTACCTCTTCGGGTCGGTCGGCATGACCTTCTCGCAGGGCGGCATCGGCGTCTACCCCGTGCTCGTGCAGATGGCGCTCGACATCTATGGCATCAGCTACGAGGTCGGAACCGCCTGCGGATGGCTCCTCTGGGGCTCGCAGCAGGTGGTCGTCATCGCCGTGGGTGCCGCCTACCTCGTCTACTTCAGCCTCAAAAAACGCAAACAAAAATAAAACACATACATTATGGAAAAGACACGTTGCCTCATCATTGGTTCCGGCCCTGCGGGCTACACCGCCGGCATCTACACCGGTCGCGCCGATCTCAACCCCATCCTCTACGAGGGCGAACAGCCTGGCGGACAGCTCACCATCACCACCGAAATCGAAAACTTCCCCGGCTATCCCGAAGGCATCAGCGGCTCCGCCATGATGGAAGACCTCAAGAAGCAGGCCGAACGCTTCGGCTGCACGGTCCGCAAAGGCTACATCAAGGAAATCGACCTCATTACACGTCCCTTCCGCGCCAAGGATGACCATGGTCTGGGAATCGAAGCCGATACCGTCATCATCGCTACCGGCGCCAGCGCCAAATGGATTGGACTGGATAGCGAAAAACAGTTCTATGGTGCCGGCGTGTCGGCATGCGCCACCTGCGACGGATACTTCTACCGCAACCAAGAGGTCGTCGTCGTGGGCGGAGGCGACACCGCCTGCGAAGAGGCCAACTACCTCTCCACCCTCTGCTCCAAAGTCTACCTGGTGCACCGCCGCGACGAACTGCGCGCCTCCAAGGCCATGCAGAACCGCGTGCTCACCAATCCCAAGATCCAAATGTGCTGGAACAGCCGCATCAGCCGCATCCTGGGCACCGACCTCGATGGGGTTACCGGAGTCGAACTCGAAGACACCAAGACCGGCGAGAAGCGCGAACTGAATGTTACCGGCGTATTCGTAGCCATCGGACACCAACCCAACACCGCCTTCCTCAACAGGCAGGTTGAACTCGACGAACAAGGCTACATCCGTGTGCAGGCACCCAGTGCCGCCACCAGCGTGGAGGGAGTCTTCGCCGCCGGCGACGTCTGCGACCCAAGCTACCGCCAGGCCATCGTGGCTGCCGGCAAAGGCTGCATTGCAGCCATGGACGTGGAACGCTTCCTGCAAGAACACTAAACATGCCTCCAACAACGCAGCACAAACACCGTTACCGGCACCTGGCTTTGGTGGCGGTTGTGTTGCTGTTGCCCCTCCTCTCACAGGCTCAAGTCAGACCTACACCCCAGATCGGTTCCAGACCCACTCGCCAGGCAACCCTCAATAGGTCCAGCCGCACCAATACCGCCACCGACACCAGCCAAAGCGCATTCCCTTCGGCCGACACCTCGGCGACCAAGGGCCTCATATTTGACAAGGACGAACCCGACTCAGTGCTGCAACAGAAGGTATTCTTCTTCCGCTATGACCCTAGAGGTGTGAAAATCAACGAACTGTTCAACCCCACCCTCAACCCGACCGGAGCCCAATACCACGACCCAATCGACGCACAGGACGGTACCTATCGCCTGTCGACCGGCGTAATCGGCCACCCGCACTTCAACCTGCAGCCACTCTTCGCCACCGGTCTCGCGCCTACCCTGCAGGCCGATGAGCACGAGGGATATATCAAAACCCCGGAGGAACTGACTCTATACCAAACCCTTACCCCCTACTCACTGCTCTCCTACAGCAGTTCGCTCAACAAGGACTACCGCCTGCGCGTGGCTCATACGCAGAACGTCCGTCCTGGCTGGAACCTCGCCTTCGACTACCAACTGATTAACCCCGAAGGGGTGTTTGCCCATTCGGCGGCACGCAACCACTACCTCGACGCCACCACCAACTACTTCTCCGCCGACTCTCGCCTGCAGGCCGTGGGCGGATTCATCTTCCAACGCTTCACCATCGACGAGAACGGCGGTCTGCGCGACGACAGCTACTTCACCTCGGGTCGCCAGTCGAACCAGGCCGGCCTGCCCATGCTCTACTCCAACGCCGGCTCAACCCACCTCCGACACGACGCCTTCGCCAAGGTAACCTACAACCTGGTGCGCCAGGTAGAAGGTTATCGCACACGCGACTCACTCGTGGCACGCTACGACACCACCGCCGCCGACTCGGCGCGCCTGGTGCTGGATACCATCGTACTGACCGACACCCTGACACCCCTGCAACCCCGCCTGGTCAACCCCGGTGTACTGGGAATCAGCGCCAACTACGGCCGCCACAAGCGAGCCTCCTACATGCCTTCGGGCAGCGACTCCACACTTTGGAGCCTCACCGAGGCACGCCTCTTCTGGACCAACGACGCCTATCCCGACTACAAGCGCCTTCTCCCGCTGAAAATTACCTTCGGCATCACACCCCGCTACCTGCACAGCCTCCTCCTCGGCGACACCCTACGGGCACTCTCGCCCTTCAATCCCTTCGCCAAAATTGAATTATCTACACTGAATTACAACATCATAGCCGAAGCTGAAATAGACAATACGCTGCGCACCCTCCTCCCCACCGTTGACCAATCCGACTACCACGCCCACGCCACCGCCAGACTACTGCTCGACAGAGACACCAATTCCTCCAACCACCTGAACATCAGTGTGACCAAACAGCGCAGCCATCCCGAGCTACGTATGCTCCAGACAGCCACATCTCCCCTCGCTCCGCAGGACTTTTGGAAATACGAAGTGCAATACCAGCGCGAAGATGCCGGCGGATGGCTGCCCAACGCCGACCTCACCCTCCGCGCCACACACCTGAACCACCACTTCTGGTACGACACCGCCCTGGCCGTCCACCAAGGCACCCAACCCTTCTGGCTCCTGCAAGCCTCGCTGACGACCGGGATGCACTTCGGATTCATGCACCTCGACATGCAGCAGTTGATCCAATACAGCTCCGATACCGAACAACTGGAAGTGCCCCTCTGGGCCACCAAAAACTCGCTATACGCCGACCTGCACCTCTTCCGCCGCGCACTGCGCATGCAGGTGGGCATCGACCTGCGGTTCCATACCCGTTTCCACGCCGAGACCTACCACCCCGCCACCGGCCTCTTCCTGGAACAAAGCGAACAAACCGTCGGCGGATACCTATGGGGAGACATATTCGTCAACCTGCAGGTCAAACGCGCCACCATCAGCGTCAAAGCGGGACACCTCAACGCCCTCTGGGAGCGGCAGCCCGCCTACCTGCTGCTGCCCCACCACCCCGGCCAGAGCTTCGCCCTCACCTGGAGCCTCACTTGGCACTTCTTCGACTAGCATCAGGAGAACTGCACAATGAAACACGAAAACACACCCCTCTCCTGCAGCGCAGACATGAAAAAAGAATACTGCGCAAAAATAGTGCGCATCGGCACCATGCACCCCATCCAAGGCGCCGACCGACTCGTGCAGACCTACCTCGACGGCAACAGCATCGTCATCCCCAAAGACCTCTACACCCAGGGCGAAGCCGTCATATACTGCCCCAACGAAACCCAAATCAACCGCCACTTCCTCTCTGCCAACAACCAATTCGACCTATCGCACCGCCGCCTCAACGCCAACCACACCCAGGTAGAAGCACTCCTCCGCAAAGGATGCGAAGAAGAAGCACGCCGCCAAGTGGGCTTCTTCAACAAACATGGACGCGTCAAACTCATACACCTGCGCGGATGCCCAAGCTACGGATGCATCTTCAAACCCGACCAACTGGCACGATGGAACCCCAACCTCCAACACCTCAACCTCGAAGACTACCTCACCACCGACGAAAACGGCATCGAACACCCCTACCGGTTCGACACCGTCGACGGACGACTCTTCGTCCAAGCCTACATACCCCGCACCACACAACGCAAACGGAAAAACCTCGCCGACAAACTCAACCGCCGGCTGCTGCGCTTTGACAGGCTCATCCCCGGACAATTCCTCCACCACTACGAAACCGACACCCTCAACGGCAACACCTGGCGATTCCAGCCCGACACCGTCGTAACCATCAGCCTCAAAATGCACGGCACATCCGTATGTATCGCCAACCTCCTCACCAAAGTGCCCACACCCCTCAGCATCACCAGCCAACTCGCCAACCGGCAGACTGTCAGGAAAATAAAAAACCTGCAGAAACAACGCCCACCCTACCCCTGGCAGCAAAAACAGCAACAACAGCACATACAACGACTCCAACAACAAATCCACCAAGCCTACAGGCTCGACTACGGCCCCATCTGGAGCAGCCGCGGAGTCATCAAAAACCGATACATCAACCCCAACGTATCCGACGGATTCTACCCCATCGACATCTGGAGCCAATACGGCCAGCTCCTCCAACCACACATCCCCCAGGGCATCACCCTCTACGGTGAAATATGCGGATACCTCACCGGGCTCGACCGCATGGTCATGAAACACTACGACTACGGATGCCAGCCCGGCCACAACTTCCTCATGCCCTACCGCATCACACACACCGCACCCGACGGAACCAAAACCGAATGGACCGTGCAGCAAGTCCACCAATGGACATTCCGCCTCCTCCAACAACACCCCGAACTGCAACCCCACATCCAACCCATACACATACTCTACCACGGTACCCTCCGAGACCTCTACCCCACCCTCGACACCGACCGCTTCTGGCACGAAAACCTCCTCGAGGCACTCCGCAACGACACCGCACACTTCGGCATGGAACTCGACGAACCGCTCTGCTCCAACAAAGTACCCCGCGAAGGCATCTGCATCCGCATCCACAACGACCCCACCCCCCAATGCTTCAAACTCAAAACCACAGCCTTCTTCCACCGCGAAACCAAACTCATCGACCAAGGACTCCTCGACTACGAAATGCAAAACCAAACACCCCAATGAAACACCTCGCTCCCATCATACTCACCCTCCTCCTGGCAGCCTCATGCAGCAATCGCCACCACCCGGACAAAATGATATTCCGCTACAACGAAAGCGCCGGCATCGCCACCCTCGACCCCGCCTTCGCCAAAGACCAAAGCATCATCTGGGCCTGCCGGCAACTCTACAACGGACTCATCGAACTCGACACCGCACTCCAGGTACAACCCTCCATCGCCAAACATTGGACCATCAGCCGCGACGGACTCCACTACACCTTCACCCTCCGCGACGACGTACACTTCCACAACGGACGTCGCGTCGTCGCCGACGACTTCGTCTACAGCTTCCGCCGCATCACCGACCCCGACGTCATCTCCCCCGGCGCATGGATATTCCACGACGTACAATCATTCAACGCACCCAACGACACCACCTTCGAAATACACCTCAAACAACCCTTCGCACCCTTCCTCGCACAACTCGGCATGGTCTACTGCTCCGTCGTACCCCGCGAAGAAATACAGCGACACGGCAAAAACTTCCGGCGCAACCCCTGCGGCACCGGCCCCTTCCGCTTCCAATACTGGAAAGAAGGCGTCAAACTCGTCCTCCGACGAAACGACCACTACTTCGAACAAGGACTGCCCCACCTCCACGCCGTCGCCATCACCTTCATCGCCGACCGCCACACCGCATTCCTCGAATTCATCAAAGGCAACCTCGACTTCATGAACTCCCTCGACGCCAGCTACAAAGACGAACTCCTCACCCTCGACGGACAACTCAAGGAAAAATACGCCTCTCGCATCCACATGCACTCCACACCCTACCTCAACACCGAATACCTCGGATTCAACATGAGCCAGGAAAACGGAAACCCCTCACTCCTCCCCCCCCACTCCTCACTGAAAATACGCCAGGCCATCAACTGCGGATTCGACCGCCGCAAAATGATGCGCTACCTCCGCAACAACATCGGGCACCCAGGCGTCGGCGGCTTCGTCCCCCTCGGACTCCCCGGATTCGACACCGCCGCCCCTTACGGATACGAGTACAACCCACAGCGCGCCGCCCAGCTCCTCGCCGAAGCCGGCTATCCCCACGGACAAGGACTCCCCACACTCAAACTCAGCACCACTGCCAACTACCTCGACCTCTGCAAATACATCCAACAGCAACTCGGCCTCCTCGGCATCCAGGTCCAAGTCGACGTCAACCCGCCAGCCGCACTGCGCAGCCAGATCGGAGAAGGCAAAAACGCCTGGTTCCGAGGCTCATGGGTCGCCGACTACCCCGACGCCGAAAACTACCTCTCGCTCTTCTACTCCCCCAACCGGGCACCCGCAGGTCCCAACTACACCCGATTCTCCAACCCCCAATTCGACCAACTCTACCTCCGCGCCCGCAACGCCACCGACCCACAGGAACGCATCGCACTCTACCGCACCATGGACAGCCTCGTCATGCAGCACGCCCCAGTCATCGTCCTCTACTACGACCAAATACTCCACTTCACACACAAAATCGTAACCGGCCTCCGCACCAACGCCATGAACTGCCCCGACCTGCGCCACGTCCGCATCGCCCGCTAAAACACCCCACCCATTCCACTAATTATTTCCCCAAACACCCTAAGCACCCTCTAAGGGAACGGTAGGGGAATGGTAGGGGAACGGTAGGGGAATACAAAGGCACTGGAAGGATATGGAAGCTTATGGTACATTAAGCCCAGAAAGGGACAAGAAAAAAGAGGGTCCAATGCCGTAAGGCATTGGACCCGATGAAGTTATAGACAAGATGCTTATTCAGCCCAGACGGCCTGCAGGTTGCGGTCGCCGTAGGCGTCGTCGATCTTGCTGATGGAGGGCCAGTACTTCTCCACGTGGGGCAGCGGGAAGGCGGCCTTCTGGCGGCTGTAGGGCAGCGTCCACTCGTCGGCGCAGACCACCTGCATCGTGTGCGGGGCGTTGCAGATGGGGTTGCACTTCTCGTCGCTGCGGCCGGTCATGATGTCCTCAATCTCGGCACGGATGGCGATCATGGCGTCGCAGAAGCGGTCGAGTTCGGCAAGGGGTTCGCTCTCGGTGGGCTCCACCATGAGGGTGTTGTGCACCGGGAAAGCCACGGTGGGGGCGTGGAAACCGTAGTCCATCAGGCGCTTGGCCACATCGCCGACGCTCACCTTGAGGCTGAACTGGCTGAAATCGACAATCATCTCGTGGCCGCACATGCCGTTCTTGCCCGTGTAGAGAATCTTGTAATGCTTCTCCAGGCGGGCGCGGAGGTAGTTGGCGTTGAGGATGGCGTGCTTGGTGGCCTCGGTGAGGCCGTCGCCGCCCAGCATCAGCAGGTAGCCGTAGGTGATGGGCAGGAGGTAGGCGCTGCCGTAGGGGGCTGCGGCCATGGTGTTACCCTTGCTGCCGCCCACGGGGATAACAGGATGCGAAGGCAGGAAGTCGACCAGCTTCTCGCTGACGCAGATGGGACCCACGCCGGGGCCGCCGCCGCCGTGAGGCATGGCGAAGGTCTTGTGCAGGTTCAGGTGGCACACGTCGGCACCCATCTGGCCGGGGCTGGTGAGGCCCACCTGGGCGTTCATGTTGGCGCCGTCCATGTAGACGAGGCCGCCGGCCTGGTGGATAATATTGATAATGTCGAGCACACCCTCCTCGAAAGCGCCGTGGGTCGACGGATAGGTAATCATCAGGCAAGAGAGCGTGTCCTTGTACTGCTCGGCCTTCTCGCGCAGGTCGGCAATGTCGACATCGCCGCGCTCGTCGCACTTGACCACCACCACCACCATGCCGGCCTTGGCGGCCGAGGCGGGGTTGGTGCCGTGGGCAGAGGCAGGAATGAGACAGACGTTGCGCTGAGGCTGGCCGTTGGCAATGTGGTAGTTGCGGATCACAGTCAGGCCGCTGTACTCGCCCGAGGCGCCCGAGTTGGGCTGCAGCGAGCAACCGGCGAAACCGGTGATGACAGAGAGGCGGCGCTCCATGTCGTGAATCATCTCGGTGTAACCCTCGGCCTGGTCGGCGGGCACGAAGGGGTGCATGCCGGCGAACTGGCTCCAGCTGAGGGGCATCATCTCGGCGGCGGCGTTGAGCTTCATGGTGCAGGAGCCGAGCGGAATCATGGCGCGGTTGAGCGAGAGGTCCTTCTCCTCGAGGCGCTTGATGTAGCGCATCATCGAGGTCTCGTCGTGGTACTGGTTGAACACCTTCTTGGTGAGGTACTGCGTGCCGCGCTTGAGGTCGGCGGGGATGGCCTCGAGGGCGTTCTGGCAGCAGTTGCCGCTGCACTGCAGGGGCTGCACCGGCTTGCCAGCGGCCTCGGCCAGCACGGCGACGATGGCCTCGAGGTCGGCGCGCGACGTGGTCTCGTCGAGCGAGATGCCGATGCACTCGGGGCAGATGTAGCGGAAATTAATCTGCTTCTGCTCGGCCACCTGGCGCACCTTGTCGGTCGGCACGGGGCACTGCAGGGCCAGCGTATCGAAGAAAACGCGGTTGTGCTGCTTGTAGCCATACTGCTCCAGCTCGGCAGCCAGCTTGGTGGCCATGCCATGGATGTTGGCGGCAATGCGGCAGATGCCTTCGGGACCGTGCCACACAGCGTAGAAACCGCTCATGTTTGCCACCAGCGCCGAAGAGGTGCAGATGTTGGAGGTGGCCTTGTCGCGCTTGATGTGCTGCTCACGCATGCCGAGGGCCATTCGGAGGGCGGGGTTGCCCTTGGCGTCGACACTCCAGCCGATGATGCGGCCGGGGAAAGCACGCTTGAAGGCGTCGGTGAAGGCGAAGAAGCCGGCGGCGGGACCGCCGAAGCCCATCGGGATGCCGAAACGCTGGGCGGAACCGAATGCGCAGTCGGCACCCATCTCGCCCGGGCTCTTCATCAGGGCCAGCGCCATGAGGTCGGTGGCCATACCGACGAAGATACCCTTCTCGTGGCATTGGGCGATATAGGCAGTCCAGTCCTGCATCTCGCCGAACTGGTTGGGATACTGCACGAAGGTGGCGAAGTAGGTGGCGTCGAGCTCGGTCTGCGCCGCCTTGCCGGTAACAATCTCGATACCGCGCGGAGCGGCATTGGTCTGCATCAGCGCCAAGGTCTGCGGCAGGACACCCTCGTCCACAAACACCTTGCACACGCCATCCTTGACGGCCTGGCGCGAGCGGCTGTTGTAGAACATAATCATGGCCTCGCCGGCGGCACTGGCCTCGTCGAGAAGGCTGGCGTTGGAGAGGGGCAGGCCGGTCATGTCGGCCACCATGGTCTGGTAATTCATCAGAGCCTCGAGACGGCCCTGCGAAATCTCGGTCTGGTATGGAGTGTAGCTAGTGTACCAGCCCGGGTTCTCGAAGACATTGCGCATGATGACGGCGGGCGTGATGGTGCCGAAGTAGCCCATGCCGATATAGGTCTTGTAGAGCTTGTTCTTCTTGGCCAGTGAGCGGCAATGGTTCAGGAATTCATACTCATTGATACCGGCCTCCAGCGGAAGCGGTTTGCCGGAGCGAATGGCGGCGGGTACAGTCTTGTCGATGAGCTCGTCCATCGATCCGACGCCGATGGTCTGGAGCATCTTCTGCACATCGGCCTCACGCGAGACGCCGTTGTGGCGAGGGGTAAAATTATTGGTTATCATTGTTCTAGTGTTATTTTTTTATGATGATAGTCTCGTTGCTATTGGCATTGTAGAAGCACCTGGCACGGAGCACACGGTTGTTGGTCTGGATGCGAACGTAATAGGTGCCGGTGCGGTAGCGGCTCATGTCGATGTCGCCACGACGGCCGTTGCCAGTGTAGAGGCACTCGCCCAGCTGGTCGTAGAGGGCCACGGAGGTAACCTTCTCGCGACGGGAGAAGTTCCACTTGATGCGTTTCTTGGGCGAGTCGACGGTAATCTCGGGAATACTTGTAACCGAGCGCACAGCGTCGAAGAAGTCGACAGTATCGCGGATTACGCGGGTACCCTGGCGATAAACGGTATCGACAACGTACACCGTATCCTTCTGTACGATGGTCATGACACGGCGCATATTGGCACGCACGATGAGATTGTCCTTTGCATCGAAAGTGCGGGGATTGTCGCGGTTGCCGTCGGACCAGCCCTCGAAAGCATAACCCTCGGCACAAAGTGCCATAAGCTTCACATTGTCGCCATAGTTGTAGCTGCCGCCACCCACCACGCTGCCCGTCACGGGGTCGAGTACCGAGGCATTGATGGTGATGGAACAACTGCCATGCGTGCTGAAAGGAGCATAGTTGTGCCATTCGGCATTGTCGGTATACATCTGCTTGCTGACACAAGGCACCTTGAAGGGAATCCCCTTCTTCACCTCGGAGAACGAGGTGGCAGCCACCTGCGGAGGGGTGGTGGCGTTGATAATCACCTGCCTAAGCCCTATGCAGTGGTAGAAAGCACGTCCACCTATCTGGCGCACAGAGGCGCCGATGGTAACCGACGAAATCTTGTGGCACTGGTGGAATGCACATTCGCCAATAGTGGTAACGTTATCGGGAATTACCATGCGGCCAGGCAACGAGCTGCAATAGGCGAAGGCATAGGCACCGATACGCTCCAGCGAAGAGGGCAGCTGGACAGAATCAGACAACGCATCCATCCCGCAGAAAGCATAGTCGGGGAGAACCTTGACACCCTCGGATATCTTTACCGACTTCAGGTTGCGGCAATTGCCGAAGGCAGTCATGCTCATCGAGCCACCCATGGTGGTGCAGTTCTCGGCACGGAAAAGAACCTCGTTGACACCGGTGCAACCATAGAAAGCCGAATTGCCTATTGAACGCACATTCTCGCCAATCACAATGCTGCCCTTGATGCCGGTGCAACCATAGAAAGCGTAGGGTTCAATGGTGTGCACGGTGGCGGGGATGGTAATGGTGCGAATATCCAAGCAGCCGGAGAAAGCGCGCTCGCCGATAGCCACCACTTCATAGCTGATTCCATTGTACTCCACCACCGAGGGGATGGAGAGCACGCCAGCGGGGCGGACGTGCGAAGCATAATGGTCGCTTCCGGTAGCCACGGGCGGCACCACCTTCACCTGCCGTTGGGCGGCATTGACAATGTCGAAATACAGCATGTCGCCATAATTCATCCTTACAGAGAAATCATAAGCCCATGCCGGCATGGCCACTAGCAGTGCCAGGGCGAATGCAAGGGTTGCTTTAAGGTTGTTTTTCATCACCTTGGGTATTAAACGTTTCTATTCTATTACAGTTTGGGACCGGCGGCCACCAGGGCCTGTCCTGCATCGTTGTGGGTGAACTTGACAAAATTCTTCACGAAGCGATCGGCCAGGTCGCGGGCCTTCTCATCCCACTGGGCAGCATCGGAATAGGTGTCGCGCGGGTCGAGAATCTTGGGGTCTACACCAGGCAACGAGGTGGGAACCTCGAAGTCGAAGTAGGGAATCTTCTTGGTATCGGCCTTGAGGATGGAACCGTCGAGGATGGCGTCGATTATCCCGCGCGTATCTTTAATAGATATACGCTTGCCGGTGCCGTTCCAGCCCGTGTTGACCAGGTAGGCTTTGGCGCCGCTCTGCTCCATGCGCTTCACCAGCTCCTCGGCATACTTGGTGGGGTGCAGCTCGAGGAATGCCTGTCCGAAGCAGGCGCTGAAGGTGGGCGTGGGCTCGGTGATGCCGCGCTCGGTGCCGGCCAGCTTGGCGGTGAAACCGCTGAGGAAGTAATACTTGCACTGCTCGGGAGTGAGGATAGAGACCGGGGGCAGCACGCCGAAGGCATCGGCCGAGAGGAAGATGACATTCTCGGCGGCGGGGCCTGCACTCTTGCCGTGTACGGGCTGCACAATTTTCTCAATATGCTCAATCGGATAGCTCACGCGGGTATTCTCGGTTACGCTCTTGTCGGCGAAGTCGATTTTGCCGTCGGCGGCCACGGTAACATTCTCCAGCAGGGCGTCGCGGCGGATGGCGTTGTAGATGTCGGGCTCGCTCTCCTTGTCCAGGTTGATGACCTTGGCGTAGCAGCCGCCCTCGAAGTTGAACACACCTTCATCATCCCAGCCATGCTCGTCGTCGCCGATAAGGAGACGCTTGGGGTCGGTGCTGAGGGTGGTCTTGCCGGTGCCGCTGAGTCCGAAGAAGATGGCGGTATGCTTGCCCTGCATATCGGTGTTGGCCGAGCAGTGCATCGAAGCGATACCCTTCAGGGGCAGGTAGTAGTTCATCATGCTGAACATGCCCTTCTTCATCTCACCGCCGTACCAGGTGTTGAGGATGACCTGCTCGCGGCTGGTAACGTTGAAGGCCACGCAGGTCTCGCTGTTGAGGCCCAGCTCCTTGTAGTTGTCCACTTTGGCCTTCGAGGCATTGTAGATGATAAAGTCGGGGGTGAAGTCCTTCAACTCCTCGGCCGAGGGGCGGATGAACATATTGGTTACGAAATGGGCCTGCCAAGCCACTTCGACGATAAAGCGCACGGCGATGCGGGTGTCCTTGTTGGCGCCGCAGAAAGCGTCGACCACGAAGAGCTCCTTGTTGCAGAGTTCCTTGACGGCCAGCTGCTTCATCTGTGCCCAGACCGCCTCGCTCATGGGGTGGTTGTCGTTGGGATATTCCGGCGAGGTCCACCAGACGGTGTTCTTCGACTGGTCGTCCATGACGATGTATTTGTCTTTGGGCGAGCGGCCGGTGTAGATGCCGGTCATCACGTTGACAGCGCCCAGCTCGGTCAGCTGGCCCTTGTCGTAGCCCGTCAGGGCGGGGTTCATCTCGAACTTGAACAAATCCTCGAATGAGAGGTTGTAGTGTATGTCCTTTACTCCGGTGATGCCCAGCTGGTCGAGGGCTTGCTTGATTTTTTCGTTCATATCTGGTCTGTATTTATTCTTTTGTAATTATCTTTGGTTCGGACAGGGAAGTCTCCTCCCCTGCCCGAAGGTTCAAGGGCGCTTATTTGCTGCGCTCCTCTTTGATGGCGGCCTGGGCTGCTGCCAGACGTGCCACGGGCACGCGGAAGGGGCTGCAGCTGACATAGTTCAGGCCGGTCTTGTAGAAGAACTCGGCAGCCGTCGGGTCGCCGCCGTGCTCACCGCAGACGCCACACTTGAGCTCCTTGCGGGTCGAGCGGCCACGCTCCACACCCATCTTCACCAGCTGGCCCACGCCCTCGCTGTCGAACGAGTTGAACGGGTCGGCGGGGATGATCTTCTCGTCGACGTACTTGCTGACGATGGCGTTCACGTCGTCGCGGCTGAAGCCGAAGGTCATTTGGGTGAGGTCGTTGGTGCCGAAGCTGAAGAACTCGGCCACATCGGCCACCTGGTCGGCCACCAGGGCGGCACGCGGAATCTCAATCATGGTGCCGAACTTGTATTCGAAGGTGAGACCGTACTTCGCCTCGACCTCTTTCTTCACGCGGTCGGCGATGGCCTTCTGGTGGCGCAGCTCGGCGGCGTTGACGGTCAGCGGAATCATGATCTCGAGCATGGGGTTGTTGCCTTCCTTCTTGAGCTCGGCGGCGGCACTGAAGAGGGCGCGGAACTGGGTCTCGGTGATTTCGGGGTAGATGATGCCCAGACGCACACCGCGCAGGCCCATCATGGGGTTCACCTCGTGCATGCTCTCGATGCGGGCGCGCAGTTTCTCGAACTCGAGGCCGCGGGCCTTGGCCACCTCGCGCTGCTTGTCCTCGGTCTGGGGGACAAACTCGTGCAGCGGGGGATCCATCAGGCGGAAGGTGAGCGGCTTGCCGTCCATCACTTTCAGCGTGCCCTTGGCGCTCTCCTTGATGTAGGGCTCCAGCTCGTTCAGCGCCTCGACGCGGGCTTCGAGGCTGTCGGCCAGAATCATGTTGCGCAGCTTCTCCAGCGGCACCTCGCTGTTCTCGCCGTAGAACATGTGCTCGATGCGGAACAGGCCGATGCCTTCGGCACCGAAGTCGATGGCCTTCTGGGCGTCGGCGGGGGTGTCGGCATTTGTGCGGACGCCCATCTTGCGGTGTTTGTCCACAATCTTCATGAATTCCTGGAAGAGGGGATTCTCGGTGGCGTCGATCATCTTCACCTCTTCGTTGTATACGTATCCCTTGGTGCCGTTGAGGCTCAGCAAGTCGCCTTCATGGTAGACGCGTCCGTCGATGGTGACGGTGCCGGTCTCGGTGGTGGTTACGGTTTTCTTGCCGTATTCATCCACTTTGACAGAGTGTTGCTCCATGCTGATTTTCAGGGCGTCGCAACCCACGATGCAGCACTTGCCCCAGCCGCGGGCCACGAGGGCGGCGTGGCTGGTCATGCCGCCACGGGCGGTCAGGATGCCGTCGGCGGCGCGCATGCCCTCGACGTCCTCGGGGTTGGTCTCTTCGCGGACCAGGATATTCTTGATGCCCTGGGCGTTGTATTCCTTGGCCTTCTCGCTGGTGAGGGCGATGACACCCACGGCGCCGCCGGGGCCGGCGGGCAGACCCTTGGCGATGACGGCGTGTTTCTTCTCGTCGGCAGCGTCGAGGATGGGGTGCAGCAGCTCGTCGAGCTGGGCGGGCGATATGCGCATCACCACCTCGCTCTCGTCGATGAGGTTCTCCTTCAGCATGTCCATGGCCATGGTGAGGGCGGCGACGCCGGTGCGCTTGCCGACGCGGCACTGCAGCATGTACAGTTTGCCTTCCTGGATGGTGAACTCGATGTCGAGCATGTCGCGGAAGTTGTCCTCGAGGCGGGCGCGGATGTCGCACAGCTCCTTATAGGTCTCGGGCATCAGCTCCTGCATGGAGTGCAGGTGCTGGTTCTGCTCGTTCTTGGTGTCGTCGTTGAGGGGGTTGGGGGTGCGGATACCAGCCACCACGTCCTCACCCTGGGCGTTGATGAGCCACTCGCCGTAGAACTGGTTGTCGCCGGTGGCGGGGTTGCGGGTGAAGGCCACGCCGGTGGCGCTGCTCTCGCCCATGTTGCCGAACACCATGGCCTGCACGTTGACGGCGGTGCCCCAGTCGTCGGGGATGCCTTCGATGCGGCGGTAGGCAACGGCCTTCTTGCCGTTCCAGCTCTTGAAGACGGCCTTGATGCCGCCCTCCATCTGGGCGCGGGCGTCGTCGGGGAAGTCGGTGCCGAGCACCTCCTTCACGCGCACCTTGAACGCCTCGGCCAGCTGCTGGAGGTCTTCCGCGGTGAGGTCGGTGTCGCTCTTGTAGCCTTTCTGCTCCTTGTAGTGGTCCAGCATGTCGTCCAGCTGCTTGCGGATGCCCTTGCCGTCGGCAGGCTCGATGCCCTCGCTCTTCTCCATCACCACATCGGCGTACATCATAATCAGGCGGCGGTAGGAGTCATAGACAAAGCGCGGGTTGTTCGTCTTCTTCAGCATGCCGGGGATAGTCTTGCTCGAAAGGCCGATGTTGAGTACCGTGTCCATCATGCCGGGCATCGACGAGCGGGCGCCCGAACGGCAGGAAACGAGCAGGGGGTTCTCGGCATCGTCGTACTTCATGCCCATAATCTTCTCCACATTCTCCATGGCCTTCCACACCTCGTCCATCAGGCTGGCGGGCAGCGCACAGTTGTTATCGTAGTAGGCGGTGCAGCACTCGGTGGTGATGGTCATGCCGGCAGGCACCGGCAGCCCCAGGTGGCACATCTCGGCCAGGTTGGCGCCCTTGCCGCCCAAAAGGTTTTTCATGTCAGCTTTTCCCTCGGCAGTCTTGCCACCGAACGTGTAAACGTACTTTGTCATAAAAGATTAAATGGTTTATTATTAATTGTTTATATTAATTTTCCTTAATTTTCAGACTGCAAAGATACGAATATTTATTGACATGCGCGCACTTCCATATAAAAAAAATATCAACAGCCCGCGGTGCATTCTTTTTTTGCATCGGCCACCCACCTCCGTCCCCTCCCCCCAGACCTCCCCAACCACTCCCCTAGTTAGTACGAAGAGGGGCAAAACCTATAGCATACCAAATACTGGCAATCAAGCACTTGCGGACGTACATTTTTGGACGTCCGAGCCACTTTTTTTCAAAAAAAACAGACTTTTCAGGAGCCGCTCCGGCTACCGTTTGGCGTAATGGGGGTGGTAGGCGCTGATGGTGTTGCGGAGGGTCTCGCGGCTGAGGTGGGTGTAAATCTCCGTGGTCGACAGCGAGGCATGTCCCAGCATCTCCTGCACCGCCCGCAGGTCGGCCCCGTTCTCCACCAGCTCCGTCGCAAAGCTGTGGCGCAGCGAATGGGGGCTAATTTTCTTCTTTAACCCAGCATCCTCAACTGCCTGTTTCAGAAACATAAAGACAAACACCCTGGAGAGGTGCGCACCCCTTCGGTTAAGGAACACATACTTCTCCTCGCCCGGCTTCACTGGCAGGTGTACCCGCACGCGGTGGATATAGGTCATCAGCAGATCCAGCGCCCGCGGGTTGATGGGCACCCAGCGTTCCTTGTCGCCCTTGCCGAATACCTGCAGCATCTGCTCGTCTTCATATATATTTGACATCTTGAGGTTTACCAGCTCCGACACCCGCAGTCCGCAGCCGTACAGCACCTCCACTATCACATTGTTGCGATACTGGTCCGGCAGGCTTAAATCAAAAGTTGATTGAATCTTCGTAATATCCTCGTCGCTAAGCACATCTGGCAGGTGCTGCGGCCGCACCGGAAGGTCCAGCAACTCGGCCGGATTGGCCTTCAGCACATCCTCCACCACCAGCATCTTGTAGAACATCCGCCAGCCGGCTATCATCCGGCGCTGCGACGTGGCGGCTATGCCCGTCTCGTTCAGCTCCTTGAGCAGCTCGCGCAGTTCGTCTGTCGTCGCCTCTTCCGGCGCGGTGTTTCGCTCCTTCATGTAGCGCGCCAGGTGGTCGAAATCCTGCAAATACGACGCCACACTGTTGCCCGCCAGGCCACGCTCCAGCTTCAGATAGGCAAGGAATTCCTTGCGCCAGCGGTTCCAGTCGCGCTCCACGTTTGCACTGATTTCGTTGCTGTTAGCCATTTATTAAACCAATATTTGCTTTGCAAAAGTACACATTTCCGCCCTCATGGCAAAAAATAATTTGCCCGTAAAGAAAAAGTTCGTACCTTTGTATTTCATATTCAACCCAACAAAAACATTCAAAACATTAAAAAACAAAATATTATGGCAAAAGTAGCTATTAACGGTTTCGGCCGAATTGGAAGAATGAGCTTCCGTGCAATGCTTGACCACCCCGAACTGGAAATCGTGGCTGTCAACGACCTCACCGACGCCAACACCCTGGCCTACCTGTTCAAATACGACTCTGTCCACGACAACTTCGAGGGCGAAGTGCACGCCGAGGGCGACTGCATCGTGGTCAACGGCAAGAAGGTCAAAATCTACGCCGAGCGCGATCCGCAGAACCTCCCCTGGGGTGAACTGGGTATCGACATCGTCGTCGAGTCGACCGGCCTCTTCAAGAAGCGCGAGCAGCTGATGAAGCACATCAACGCCGGCGCCAAGAAGGTCATCCTCACCGTGCCCGCCGGCAAGGCCGACGACGTGGACGCCACCGTCGTCATGGGTGTGAACGACAACGTGCTGACCAAGGACACCGTCCTCGTCTCCAACGCCAGCTGCACCACCAACTGCCTCGCCCCCGTGGCCAAGGTGCTGAATGACAAGTTCGGCCTCAAGCGCGGCCTCATGAACACCGTCCACAGCTACACCAACGACCAGAAGATTCTCGACCAGCCCCACAGCGACCTCCGCCGCGCCCGTGCCGCTGCCGTCTCCATCATCCCCACCTCCTCCGGTGCCGCCAAGGCTGTCGGCCTGGTCATCCCCGAGCTGATGGGCAAGCTGGACGGCTTTGCCATGCGCGTCCCCACCCCCGACGGTTCTGTCGTCGACCTCACCGCCGAGCTCGGCCGCGCCGTCACCAAGGAGGAAATCAACGCCGCCATCAAGGAAGCCGCCGAAGGCTCCATGAAGGGTGTCCTGCAGTACTGCGACGAGCCCATCGTCAGCATCGACATCATCGACAACACCCACAGCAGCATCTTCGACGCCCTGCTCACCCAGGTCATGGACGGCAACTTCGTCAAAGTCGTCTCCTGGTACGACAACGAGAAGGGCTACAGCACCCGCGTGGGCGACCTTGCCGCCAAACTTGCAACGCTTCTCTAAAAAACAGATATGCTGTTAGAAAATAAGACTGCAATCGTGACCGGTGCCACCCGTGGCATCGGTCGCGCTATTGCTATACGATTCGCGCGCGAGGGCTGCAACGTGGCCTTCTGCGGGCGCCAACGCAACGAGGCCATGCTCGCTGTGGAAAAGGAACTGAACGACATCTATTCAGAACTCCGTATTCCGAACTCCAACCTCAAAGCCAAAGGCTATGCCTACAACGTGGCCGACTACGCCTCTGCCCAGGCATTTGCCAAAGAGGTGCTCGCCGACTTTGGCCGTGTCGACATCCTCGTCAACAACGCCGGCATCACCGACGATGCCGCCGTCAAACGCCTCACCGAGGAGCAGTTCCGCCGCGTGCTGGACGTCAACCTCGGCTCCGTATTCTGCATGACCAAGGCCATCCAGCCCGCCATGTGGAAACAAGGCTACGGCTCCATCGTCAACATCGGCTCCGTGGTCGGCATTGCCGGCAACTACAACCAGGCCAACTATGCCGCCTCCAAGGCCGCCATCATCGGTTTCTCCAAAAGCTGCGCCAAGGAGTTCGCCGCGCGCAACATACGCGTCAACGTCGTCGCCCCCGGCTTCGTCGAGACCGAGATGACCGCCGAGGTGCCCAAGGAACTGATGGACACCTGGTGCAGCCGCATCCCCATGCGCCGCCCCGGCACCGCCGACGAGGTGGCCCAGGCATGCACCTTCCTCGCCTCCGACATGTGCCCCTACATCACCTCCGTCGTCCTGCCCATCTGCGGCGGCATGGAAGATGCGTGATTCTGAAGTTAAGTGAAAAGTAGTTAAGTAGTTGAGACAGATGAAAAAGTTGTCATTGTTGTTTCTGTTGTCGCTTACGCTATTGCTGGCATCCTGCAGCGGAAGGCAGCCGGACACACAGACTATGGACACGGTAACCGACGACTACGGCCGCCGTGTGGCGGTGCCCGCCTCCCCTACCCGTGTGGTCTCCCTCTCCCCTGCCGTTACGGAAATCATGTTTGCCCTCGGTGCTGGCGACCTATTGGTGGGCCGCACCGACTTCTGCACCTACCCTGCCGAGGCTAAACAGATACCCTCCATCGGCGGCATCAGCAACCTCAACATCGAGAGTATCCTCGCCTGCCAGCCCGACCTCGTCATCAGCGGCTCTATGGTGGGCAAGAAGGCCACCGACCAGATGGACCAGATGGGCACTCCCATGGTATGTGTCATCGAGAAGCCCCGCTTCGACGCCCTCTACGACAACATCCTGGCCATCGGCCGCCTCGTGGGCCGCGAGTGTGAGGCCGACTCACTGAATGCGTTATTGCGTGATTGCGTGATTGCGTTAGACACTGACACATTAACGCAATCACGCAATCACGCAATCACACCAAAAGTGTACTATGTCGTCGGCTATGGCCCCGCCGGCAACTTCACCGCCGGCGGCAACACCTTCATCAACGACATCATCCGCATGGCCGGCGGCCGCAACATCGCCGAGGAGGTCAGCGGCTGGAGCTACAGCCTCGAGGCACTGATGAAGGAGGACCCCGACTACATCATCGTGCGCCGCGAGGACAGCGCTGCGTTCTGCTCCATGAAACCCTACAACACCCTCCGTGCTGTGCGCCTGGGGAACGTCATCGGCATCGAGAGCGGCACCTTCGACCTCCAGGTGCCCCGCAACATCGACGCCGTACTATACCTCCGCCAACGGATGCTTAAACCTTAAACCTTAAACCCTAAACCTTACACCTTAAACCCATATTGACGACTACGCCGCCGCCATCGCCGACGTGCTGCAGGGGCGCACCCCGCAGATGAGCCACGAGGAGGCGCATCAGGTGCTGGAGCACTTCTTCAACGAACTGGAGGAGCGCCAGCAGTCCGAGGCCGCCGAGCGCGGCAAGGCCGCCCGTGCCGAGGGCGAGCGCTTCCTGGCCGAGAATGCCAAGCGCGACGGCATCACCGTTACCGCCAGCGGCCTGCAGTATGAGATTGTGAAAGAGGGCACCGGCCGCCAGCCCAAGGCCAGCGACACCGTGCGCTGCCACTACGAGGGCACCCTCATCGACGGCACCGTCTTCGACTCCAGCTACCGCCGCAACCAGCCCGCCGAGTTCGGCTTGCAGCAGGTCATCGCCGGCTGGACCGAAGGCGTACAGCTCATGAAGGAAGGCTCCGTCTTCAAGTTCTACATCCCCTACCACCTCGCCTATGGCGAACGCGGCGCCGGCGCCGACATACCGCCCTACGCCGCCCTCATCTTCACCGTCGAACTCATCAAGGTTCTGTAAAAATCGCCTCCAAAACGGCAAGCGCGCCAAACCGATGGTAGGGCGCGCTTGCCGTGTAATTTCGGCATTGGATGATATTCCTCGGCAAGACTATAGTGTGTACTTCGTCTATCGGAGGGCCGCCTTGAGCAGCCACCCATTTATTCTCCGCATGGAACCCATATCAAGCTCCGCTTTTGCCTAAATTAATTAGTTTCATTAAAACAATGTTGATTTCATCGTTATTCTATCACAAATTTCAGTGATTGATTTTGTCGAAAGAACTCGAACAGAGGGATCTTTTAACAAATCTCTATTAAGATCAAATTGTGCATTCATACAATCTGTATCCCGGTTGTACATCACATATCTCTGCACATTGTACTCCTTTGCTTTTCCCATGGCATGACGAGAACCGCTATCGTTTCCCTGATTGTTTGGTGCATAACTTGCTGCCAAACAAACGGCCTTACTAAACATTGCTTGTAATCTGTCGCGCTTGACATATCGGTCTACAAGTTCCTTTTTTGAGGATACATCTTTATAATATTCAGTCACGAGCAAGCCATATTTTGATACGATTTCATCAGACAGATCTTTGTTTTCTACAGGGATAATGTTTCTTAATGTACCGGGCAATATTGCTATGGTTTTTCCATTAGAGTCAAGCGCTTGATTGTGCGCAATGCTATCGCATCCCTTTGCAAGGCCACTGACTATATTAATCCCATTGGAAACCAACACTTTTACAAATGCTCGCTCTCTTTCTTCTATGTCTCTTTCAGGATTAAGCACTCCTATAACGGCCACATTATTGTCTATTGTATGTATTAGCGATATATCTCCCCTATAGAAAAGTACAACGGGTCTTTCTCCATATTTAACTGAATCAGAAATAATAGGAAAATCATTATCGCCCATTGCCACAACACCATCTGCGATATCATCAGCTTCCAAAAGTTGCTCTAAACAGTCTCTTTTTTGACAGAATAGTTCAAAAGACAAATCTATGTCCTTTGTAAAGAATCGCAATTTTTCCCATAGCGTACGTATATCTAGATTTGTTCCTATATTTTTATTTATCCAAGCAGGACCTATTCCCTTACAATCTAATGCCAAAAGGATATTCAATGCATTGTCCGTATACTTCATATCTATTTATTTTTTATAAGTTTTAGCGACACTATAAAACGTAAGTGTCTTGGGTTTATTGTCCATTATAGCTTGCAGTGCATCTTCATCAATATTAACCCCTTTCGTATACACATCGTCAATACATAGTATGTCTCTCCCCTCAATTTCTGTTGAGATAAAGCACGTTTCTTTTGTTATACCCGGGTAAACTTCCCCATCCTCCTTTAAATGCGTTGTAGGTGTATCAGTATGGCGGATAATATAAGAACACCCATCTTCAAATCCTTCTTCTTGGTGTTCAACGCACCATTCTGAAATGGTTTTTCTCCATTGTTGATACCATTCTTCTTGGTTAGCTTTGGCTCTAGGAACTAACACAATCACAAGAGTATTACATTTTATCTTTTCTTTAATTTGGGGTAGATTTATGCTCAAAACTTCTTTTAATTCACAGGATGCTTTCCCCAGTATTTCTTCAGAATATAAAAATGGTTGATTCTTCAGAATGTTGACATAATCAGGATTTCCCGGTTTTTGATATCCTTTGTACTGCGTGTGGTAATAGCCATGCACGTCATGTGCCAGATGTTCATTCTTGGAAATTATATATTTATTAAGTTCATCCGGCTCTATACGGGCTTGATAAAACACTCTTCTTTCTTGAGTGTCAACTGTTTTATCAATAAAAACATTGGGTGGAATAGTTCCGTCATTTTCCTTCGAATAGTTTCGGGCTCCATATATCAACTCCAAGGGTGTCAATTGTGAAATCGAAACAGCCTCATCTCCTATTCTAAAATAAAAACCATCATTATACCGGGACCTCCAAATCCGAGGATTCTCTTCCCCTTGTTTTTCAGAAAAGGCCGCTAGCGGAATACTCTCAACAACCAAATACCGCTCTCCATCTAATGTGTGCCCTGACATAATAATTTCAAATTCTTCTTGCGATAATAATTGTGCCATATTTGTTTATGATTTATAGATGTTTTGGATAGGAATTCCATTATACACAGCCTCATCTATCTGATCCTGTTCATTTTCAAACAATATTATTTTTTCAGGTGCATAATACTTTTTGCAAATCAAATATTCGAACTTAGGAGTTCCTGCATAATCTTCCCAAAAGTATAGCCTGTCGAACAACTGTGATACACCATAGTAATCAAGTACTATTCTCGCACGTTCCCTCCTTGCAAGCGTTAATAATATGCAACAAGTATTTTTTAAGTGTTTTAAAATAAAAAGAGCTGGCATTGGTGCAGTATATTTTAAGTATGCGGGAAACAATTCTTCCTTACGGACAATTATTTTGTGCATAACAGAGTCGCTTGCATTCAGTCTATCCTGAACGTTTTTTCTCGTAAGACGACAGCCTCCTGCATTTATAGGCATCCCTGTGATTTCATAAACCGCCTGTTGATAGGCTATACTATTAGCATGGTCGGTATTTACAAGTGTTTCATCCAAGTCAAACACTATAATGTAATCTTCTTCCTTTTTTCCTGCCATTATGGTCTATGGGTTAATAGATTTACATATTCCAGAGGTTTTCCATACTGATTGATATACCCAATCACTGCAAAAAGTTTCTCCGATAACTTTTTTAAACGCCTATCATCTTCTTTAATTTCCCACGTCGGATAACACTCGGAAAACCTTTGTAAACACCGTTTACAGGTTGCCAATAATCTACTCTCAAAAAAAGCGTTGTCTGACAACACAGATTCATTTCTGCTTCTCATAATGTCGGTCAACATATCAAAAACATGTAGCACAACAAGGAATGAGCCTTTCCATTCCGTTCCTGCTTGATCTGTCTTGTTTCTATATACATGAATGCCATCTTTTAAAACAATATCATCCAACTCATTAAAATACATGTCAATGTCTTCTTTGCTCACGATATAACGGTTGTTATAATTTCTGACTATAGAATCGAACAATTCATCCCAATTCCCTGCCGGTACTTGAAATGTGTCAAGACTGCAAGCATTCAAAAGGTATAACGCTTGTTTATCTTGAAAATTCAACATTTTCTTTCCACGAATTAATATTTCAGCATAGAGGTATGACACCCCTTGGTAATGGAGATTTGACGAAACCTTAATTTCCACAGGCTCATTCGGGAGGGAAACCTTGTATGTATGGAACCCTTTTTTGTCATGTTCTGAAAGAATACAATCAGCAGTACCTCCTATTCCGTTATAGAGACGATTATTCTCCAAATCATATGATAATGCTCTAACCATAATGTATTGTTATTAGGTTTTATCAACTATGCCCCGACCCTCCAACGGAACGCTAATCTTTAATAAATAGAAAAGGCATGAGGTTATGTGCTCATGTCCGTTTACGTTAGGTATCGCCAAACACCTTGAAGGAACGGATTATGGAACCACTCTCACACCTGACGGTATGCTAAGACAATAGCATACGCATACAAGCGAAAGCACAAATGCTCCGTCCTCCTTCTTAAATTTGGCGAATTCAACGTAAGGACAAATATCGCAATGCTTTTCCTGCTAACGCTTCCACTCTCGAAAGCGACTGCAAAATTACACAAAATAATTCATATGGCAAAAAAAAAATGTTCAATCGGCAAAAAAGAGAGGCGCTTCTTTCGAAGCGCCTCCAGTTGTTTTGGGGTTGCTATTTCTTCTTTGCGGCGGCTTTCTTGGGGGCTGCCTTCTTGGCCGGTGCTTTGGCTGCCGGTTTGGGGGCGGCCTTCTTCACGGGTGCCTTGGCCTTGGGAGCGGCTTTGGCTACGGCCTTGGCGGGGACGTAGGGGTTGTCCTCGGCGCTCACGAAGGGGTAGCTGAAGTGGCTGGCGGGGTCGAAGGTCTCCTTGACGGCCTGGGGCGAGGTCCAGCGGATGAGGTTGAGGTAGGAGCCGGCCTTGTCGTTGGTGCCGCTGGCGCGGGCGCCGCCGAAGGGCTGCTGGCCGACTACGGCTCCGGTGGGCTTGTCGTTATAGTAGATGTTGCCGGCGGCGTACTTCAGCAGCTCGGCGCCGCGGCGCAGGGCCTTGCGGTCGGTGGAGAAGATGGCGCCCGTGAGAGCGTAGGGCGAGGTCTGGTCGCAGAGGCGGAGGGTCTCCTCATACTTGGCGTCCTCATAGACATAGATGGTGATGATGGGTCCGAAGATTTCCTCGCACATCGACTTGTAGTCGGGTTTCTTGGCCAGGATGACGGTGGGCTCCACGAACCAGCCTTTGCTCTTGTCGCCGTTGCCGCCGAAGACGATTTCGGCGTCGCGGCTCTTCTTGGCGTGGTTGATGTAGTTCATGCAGTTGTCGAACGATGCCTCGTCGATAACGGCGTTGACGAAAGCGCTGAAGTCACGCACGTCGCCCATCTTGATTTCCTTCAGCATGCGGCCGACGGCTTTCTGCACGGCGGGCCACATGCTCTTGGGCACGTAGGCACGGCTGGCGGCGGAGCATTTCTGGCCCTGGAACTCGAAGGCACCGCGCACGATGGCGGTGGCCACCTGGTCCACGTCGGCGCTCTTGTGCACGAAGATGAAGTCCTTGCCGCCCGTCTCGCCGACAATCTTGGGATAGGTGCGGTAGTTGGCTATGTTGTTGCCGATGGCTTTCCAGAAGTTGTTGAAGGTGCCGGTGGAGCCGGTGAAGTGGACGCCGGAGAGGTTCTCGTCGGCAAAGGCCACCTTGCCGATAAGCGAGCCGCTGCCGGGCAGGAAGTTGATGACGCCGTCGGGCAGGCCGGCCTCTTTGTATATCTTCATCAGGATGTAGTTCGAGAGCAGCGAGGTGGTGCTGGGTTTCCACAGGCAGACGTTGCCCATCAGTGCCGGCGAGAGGCAGAGGTTGCCGGCGATGGAGGTGAAGTTGAACGGCGTGATGGCGAGCACGAAGCCCTCCATGGCGCGGTAGTTGACATAGTT
>ONBB01000031.1 GCA_900315935.1 uncultured Bacteroidales bacterium | reverse complement strand
CGCCTCGGGGTTCTCGGCGTCGCAGACGGTGTCGCCAATCTCGAACATGACGTTTTTGTCGAGGTCCATCAGCACGGCACATATCTCACCGGCCTCGACGGGTGTCTTGATTCGCTCTTTTCCAAGCCCCTCGAAGACGTACAATTCCTTGATTTTGCTGTTGATACGGGTGCCGTCGCGCTTGAGGAGGGCGATAGGCTGGCCAGCCTGCAGGGTGCCGCGGTTGAGGCGGCCGACGGCGATGCGGCCCAGGTAGGAGCTGTAGTCGAGCGAGGAAATCATCATTTGGGTGTTGCCCTCGGGAATCTTGGGCGCGGGTATGTGCTCGATGATGAGGTCCATCAGGTAGGAGATATCCTCGGCGGGAGTGTTCCAGTCCTCGGCCATCCAGCCGTTCTTGGCGGATCCGTAGGCGGTGGGGAACTCGAGCTGGTCATTGTTGGCGCCGAGGTTGAACATGAGATCGAAGACAGCCTCCTGGGTCAACTCGGGGTCGCAGTTGGGTTTGTCCACCTTGTTGACCACGACGATGGGCTTGAGTCCCAGCTCGATGGCCTTCTGCAGCACGAAGCGGGTCTGCGGCATGGGGCCCTCGAAGGCGTCGACCACCAGCAAAACGCCGTCGGCCATGTTGAGCACACGCTCCACCTCGCCGCCGAAGTCGCTGTGGCCCGGGGTGTCTATGATATTGATTTTGTAGCCTTTGTAGCGCACGCTGACGTTCTTGGAGAGGATGGTGATGCCGCGTTCGCGCTCGAGGTCGTTGTTGTCGAGGATGAGTTCGCCGGTCTCCTGGTTGTCGCGGAAGAGTTTGGCCTGATGGAGCATACGGTCGACGAGGGTGGTCTTGCCATGGTCGACGTGGGCTATAATAGCAACATTACGAATGTTTTGCATAAAAAAATGAGGTTGTTTCGGCTTGCAAAGATACGAAAAATTCCGCAAACGGCGGCAAAAAGTGCCACAAACAGACCTATAGCACTGATATACAACAAGGTATAGCGTATGGATTTTTTCGCCCCAAAAGCCGAAAAAAGGCCCAAAATTGCCCAAACACAACAGGCTGATAGTCAGGGAATAGTAGCCTTCCCCTTTTTCTCCTCTTCTTACCCTCTTCTTCCTTGGTAGGGAGTCCGTGGGGAAGGGACAGGGTATTCGGAAGGTGAGGACCCAAATTCCAATTACCAGTGCTACACTGAATAGAAAAAAAATGGCGCTGGGATACACAATTTCGGGGGAAGTTTTCCGTTATGTCGGCTGTGGTGAAAAAAAATATCACCCCCCATGTAGTTTTGCAGATGCAAATTACGTTCTTATAAATGTAGAATATCTTAACACACCCAGTAGAAACATGAACAAGACACTGAAAATCATCACCTTGCTGTCCGCCGTGCTGTTTTTTGCCGCCTGCGAGGAGACACCTTCCGGCAGCAGCGCCCCGGTCAACAGCCGCGAAATTGTCTACACGCTGAACTCGAAAGTGGTCCGCACCACACTCATGACCGACACGGAGTGGGATGCGCTGCTGGACCAGTTCTGCCGGTACACCCAGGAGGGCCAAACGGTCAGCTTCTACAACAGCCATCGCCCGGCCACTGGCGCCAAGTCGGCCCCGGGAGCCAAGGAGGCCACAACCATCAGCACCACGAGCCGCGAGGAGATGAAGACCTGGATGCGGGAAATGGAGCTTGCCGGCAAGACGGTAACGGTTACCTACGACTCGGAGACGGGCCGGTGGAACGGAACAGCCTACGCCAACGGGGCGCAGGGGAGCGCGCAGCGCGACCTGGACCGCACCTCGGTGGTGGGGCGCTGGCACTACTACAGCATGACCTCCTACAGCCTGGTGGTGCGCGACAACGACCTGGCCGGCGAGTGGCAGACCGTTACGCCCGAGAGCGTGGGCAACTCGATTTATTTCGACCTGCGCGAGGACGGCACGATGAGCTACCAGCGCGGCACCGCCGACGGCGGCTCGCTGCAGACGCTGGAAGGCACCTGGAGCCTGTCGGACGACAGCCGCATCTGCTGCGAGTACTTCGACGGCAACACCTGCTGGACAGTGGGCTGCGTGACCAACGGCATCATGGTGCTCTACGCCATACCCACCGAGACCACGGCCGAGATATTCTACACGATGGAGCTGCACGCCGTGCGCTAAAGTCGGGAACAGTTTTTTGTGTTTTTTTAGCAACTGCCACGTGGCAAGACACCTGTCCGCCACGTGGCAGCTGTTTTTTTTTTAGCGGCGATGTAATTTCCACCCGTGTGTTTTACGTTATTAGGGTGTATGGCAGACATGGACAGCTACAACGGGCTGATGCTCCGCTACCGCAGACTTCTGTTTGCGGTGTGCAACCGGTACGCCCACCGCGGCCTGGATGCCGACGACCTGATGCAGGAGGTGATGCTCGCGCTGTGGCAACGCAGAGAGAAGATGCAGGCAATCGCCCCGGCACCCAAACAGGCGGCATGGATCTGGCGCGTGGCACGCAGCACCTGCATCGACCTGCACCGCAAAAGGGAGCCCTCCCCTGCCCTACTGCCGGACGACTACGACGCACCCGCCGAGGACACCTCGCTCCACGACGCACTCCACGAACTCATCGCCCAACTGCCCGACCCCGACCGCACCATCGTAAGGATGCACCTCGAAGGGTATGAATACAAAGAAATAAGCCGCCATACAGGACTGACAAAGAGCAATGTAGGCGTCCGCCTGATGCGGATAAAAGAAAAACTGAGAGAACAAATGAACAATGTGTTAATGCGTTAATGCGTAAATGCGCTAGTAGTCATTCTATTTAAAACTTACACAATAACACAATAACACAATAACACAATGAATAATATGACATTTGAAGAGTTGTGGGAACGCGAGGAACGGCAGGGGCTCGAGCGGCGCCTGCGGCAGGAGTACCCGGCCTGGCGCCGTCGCCGCCGTGCCCGCCGTGTGGCACTGGCCTCTGTCGCGGTGCTGGCAGGGGTGGCACTTTACGACTTCCACCTTCCGCTCTCCACTCGCGGCTACGACGCCGTGGCCTGCAACCGCAGCGGCATCGCCGACAGCCACTGGGTCGATGTGGCAGCCAAAACACTAAGAACCACAGCAAGATGAAACACCTGTTGCACATACTGCTGCTGTTGACGATGCTGGCCGCATGCTCGCGCGAGGTGGAGACGGCGCCGCTCTACCGGCAGTATGCCTCGCGGCCTGACCTCACGGTGGCGCAGGTAACGGGCTTCCAGCTCGGCGACACGGTGCGGGTCGACGTGGTCATCCTCGTGGCCGACGACAGCGCGGCGTGGCAGGGGTTGAAAACGGAGTTCGACATCCGCCCCTCGGAGGGCGTAACCTCCTGGCTGGGCGACATCGACAACCCCGCCCGCCGCGTAAAACGCTCCGATGTGCCCCTCTGGCGCGCCATGGCGGTGCACGAGGAGCGCACCCTGGCCTTCTACCGCGTGGCGACACAGGCCGAGTTCGACGCCTTGCGCGAATACCAGATGGAGATTATGGGGGATTAGGGGTCTGGTTTATGGTTTATGGTTTAAAGTTTATGGTTTAAGGTTTATATATAGAAATATAATAAAATAATAAAATCAACGTTATAGCAATATGAAACAGACATTGAAAATCCTCACCTTGCTGGCCGCGATGCTGACGCTGGCCGGCTGCGACCCCGACGAGATGTTCAACACCGAACGCGACATCACCTACAGCGTGGCGGAGAAAACCAATTATTCAGAACATCCCGAAAAAACAGAAACCACCACCGTGCACCTGAAAACCGAAGCCGAGTGGCAGGCCCTGCTGGATCGCTTCTGCGACTGGGCCGAGGGCGGCAGCACGGTAACGTTCCATCGTGTAGGGACGCAGCGTGCTGCGTCCGCAAGCGGCAAAGGTATCGCGCGGACA
>ONBB01000021.1 GCA_900315935.1 uncultured Bacteroidales bacterium | reverse complement strand
CTCGTTCAGACCTTCCTGGATGGCCTCGCACATGTGCTTGAGGATGGCGGCAATCGACTTCGACGCATCATCGTTAGCGGGAATCGGGAAGTCGATAAGCTCGGGGTTGGTGTTGGTGTCCACGAGGGCGAAGGTGGGGATGTTCAAGCGGCGGGCCTCGGCGACGGCGATGTGCTCCTTGTTGATGTCGATGACAAAGAGGGCGCTGGGCAGACGGGTGAGGTCGGCGATAGAGCCGAGGTTCTTGTCGAGCTTGGCGCGCTCGCGCTGCACCTGGAGGCGCTCACGCTTGGAGATATTGTTGAAATCCTTGTCGTGCATCAGGGCATCGAGGCTGTTCATCTTCTTGACGGCCTTGCGGATGGTCTGGAAGTTGGTGAGCATGCCGCCGGGCCAACGCTCGGTAACGAAGGGCATGTCGACGGTCTTGGCCATCTCGGCGACCACTTCCTTGGCCTGCTTCTTGGTGGCCACGAAGAGGACCTTCTTGCCGGAGCGAGCCATCTGCTTCAGGGCAGCGGCGGCCTCGTCGGCCTTGGCGATGGTCTTCTGGAGGTCGATGACGTGGATGCCGTTGTGCTCCTTGAAGATATAGGGAGCCATTTTGGGATTCCATTTGCGCTTGAGGTGGCCGAAGTGGCAACCAGCCTCGAGCAGTTCTTCGAATTTGAGTTCGTTCATTGTGTTTACTTTCCTTTTTGTTTTTTTACTTTCTGTGCCAACCGTCAGGCAGTCCTTTGGGTTGTATTTAGCGGCTGTCCTATGCAGCGCACTGTGGCAATACAACGGAGCATCCTGACAGTTTGGATACTAAACTTTCTAGACTAGCGCTTGCTGAACTGGAAGCGTTTGCGGGCCTTGGGCTGACCGGGTTTCTTACGCTCGACCATACGGGGGTCGCGCATGAGGAAGCCTTCCTTCTTGAGGGCGGGGCGGTCCTCGATGTTGTTCTCGCAAAGGGCGCGGGCTATGGCCATGCGGAGGGCCTGGGCCTGGCCGGTGATGCCGCCACCGTCGAGGTTGGCCTTGACATCCCATTTGCCTTCGGCGTCAGCGACGGCGAAAGCCTGGCCGACGATGTACTGCAGCGGACCGGTGGGGAAATACTCTTTGTAGTCGCGGCCGTTGACCTTGATCTCGCCATTGCCGGGGGTCATGTAGATGCGGGCGACGGCGGTCTTTCTTCTACCAATGGTGTTGATTACTTCTGCCATATCTTATTCTTATCTTACTTCGTTAATATTGATGGCTTTGGGGTTCTGGCCCTGGTGGGGGTGCTCGCTACCGGCATAGACGTAGAGGTTGCGGTAGAGCTGGGCGCCGAGGCGGTTCTTGGGGAGCATGCCCTTGATGGCGTGCTCGAGGATGCGCTCGGGGAAGGTGGCACGCACCTTGGCAGGGTTGGTTTCGCGCTGGCCGCCGGGGTAGCCGGTGTAGCGCTGGTAGATTTTGTCGGTCTCCTTCTTGCCGGTGAAGACGCACTTCTCGGCGTTGATGATGATGACGTTGTCGCCGCAGTCCACATGGGGGGTGAAGCAGGGCTTGGTCTTTCCGCGCAGGATGTTGGCCACGCGGGTGGCCAGACGACCCACGGTCTGTCCTTCGGCATCAACCAGGACCCACTCCTTGGTGACGGTCTGCTTGTTGGCTGATACGGTTTTGTAGCTCAGTGTGCTCATTTTTTTATTTTACTAACGATGATGTTTTTCTGTTCAATTGTTCATAATTCCTCTAGACTGACGCATATTTCGGCCGCCGACGGATAGTTGGCCTGCATACTTACCAATCTGACACACAAGCAGTTGGACGGGTAAACCTCGTGCGTGCGCATCATTTTTAGAGAGTGCAAAGTTACGAACATTTTTTTAACCGGCAAAATTTATTTCATAATTTTTCCAAAAATGGATGTCGCGCGGCCGGGAGGCGGTAGGGGAACGGTAGGGGAATGGTAGGGGAATACAAAGGCACTGGAAGGATATGGAAGCTTATGGCCCTCTTGTGGGGGGAGGCGATGGTATGATGTGCTTAGAACCACTGAATGTCAACACCTTGAGGTACATCCGGCGCCGGCAGGCCCGCTTCGAGGCGCAGGGGGCTGCGGAGGATGCGCACCTCGTCGTAGAGGCCGCTCTCGAGGAAGGCATCCAGCACCTGGCGGCCGCCCTCGACGATGACGGACTGCACCTTAAGTTCGTACAGCTCGTGCAGGGCTTCCTCGACAGTCTGGCTCCGCAAAATTGTAGGGACACGGCGCACCGTGTCTGCAGTGGGCATGCCTTCTGCGGACGCAGCACGCTGCGTCCCTACAGGGATGCGTCCCCTTCTGTCCAGTACCACGGGCAGCGGATGCGGCCCCAGGAAGTGCCGTGCCGTGAGCGACGGGCGGTCGCGGAGGTATGTCTCGCTGCCCACCAGGATGGCAGCCTCCTCGGTGCGCCAGCGGTGGTTGAGGCGGTTCTGCCGCGGCGTGCTCAGCCAGTAGGGGCCGGGCGTGTCGGGCGCCAAGAATCCGTCGGCGCTCTGGGCCCATTTTAATATAATGTACGGGCGGCGCTGCTCCATGTAGGTGAAGAAGCGGCGGTTGAGGCGGCGGCCCTCCTCCTCGAGCACGTGGCGCACCACCTCGATGCCGGCGGCCTCCAGCTTGGCGAAACCGCAGCCGGCCACCAGCGGGTTGGGGTCGTCGTTGCAGCACACCACCCTTTTTATCCCTTTCTCGATGATGAGGTCGGCGCAGGGCGGCGTCTTGCCGTGGTGCGAGCAGGGCTCGAGGTTGACATATAAAGTTGAAAGTTGGAAGTTGAAAGTTGAAAGTTCGCGCTGCAGTGCGTTGCGCTCGGCGTGGTTGTGGCCGTATTCCTGGTGGTAGCCCTCGCTGACCACTCTCATCTTTCCACCTTCATCTTGACTGACGACCACACACCCCACCAACGGGTTGGGCCTCACGCGCCCCAGCCCGTTGGCAGCCAGCTGCAGACATCGCCGCATGTACATTTGGTCTATCTCCTGCTGTGTCATTTCTTCTCTAATTGCAGCACATCCGCGTCATTGCCAGATGCGTTTTTCCGACTGCAAAGATACGACTTTTCAGCCACACGGCAAAAATAAATTTTGTCATTTCGCAGAAAGTGCGTATTTTTGCACCGTCGTTTGCGAGAGTATGCAATCAACAAGAAGAAACTCAATTGCCTTACAAATTACCACCTTGAAGATAGTTAGTTCTTCGCCTTTCCCCTTATCCGTTGGGGTGTTTGTGCTTTTATGGTACGGACATCCGTTGGATAAGGAAGGTTGTGGTAAACCTGTAAGGCAGACGGATGAAAACCGTACCATTCTTCTTTATGAAATATGGCAATAATGCACAAAACCTTATAAAATTACCACACAATGAAAAGAAAATATTTATTCGGAATGATGCTTATGACCTTGGTCATCGGCATGGGATTCACATCCTGCGAGAAGGATGACGACTTTGGCATCGAAGTCAAACTCAGGAATAGTAACAATGGCGGAGGGAGTGTTGAAGTGCTGACCGATGATTTTTTAGGAGAAGGAAGGTACAATTCCGTAGAATTAAATATAGATAATACTGATAACTTTTGGCTTGATGAATATCGTTCGTGCAAAGCTGGCATTGTCAGTGTTGGGCGCGTTTCCGGGTTGAGCAAGGTAACGGATATTCCCACTTCAGGTTGGACATCAAAAGTATCCATCAAAGAGGGTCATGGCTACATCATCCGCGGAAGTAAAAATGGCAAGGATTATCGATATGCTCGCGTCTACGTGGTAGACCAGTTCACCGGTACTAGTGGTGGAATCATTGGGGCCACTATCCGATATGAGCCAGACTGGAAATAATAAATAAAACAGCATTATTGCTCAAACAAAGCAGGAAGGCGCCCCGCGAATGCGGGGCGCCTTCCTACCTCATTTCTTCTCAATTTGCAAAGCATCTTTGGCGTTGAGCGAGGCAACGACGGGCTTGCCGGCCTTGGCCTCTGGCTCCTTGCGGGTATTGCATGCTTCGGAGATGTCCTTGGTGAAGGACTCCGCCAACATATTGAGCACCAGCTCGCAGTTAGTCAAAATGCAAGGACTCTATCGCAATGCTTTTCATGCACTCTTTTCTCGCGTAATCGGGTGCAAAGATACGATTTTTCTCCCATGTGGCAAAAATTTATTTTGCCATGTTGCGGAAGTTGCGTATTTTTGCATCTTGAAAAAGATGCAGCAGCATGAATATTGTATTGATGGAAACGGCCAAGCGTTTTCTGGATTCACTGCCGAAGAAACACCAAAACAAGGTTTATTACAACCTCAACGTTGTTTCTGCCGGCAGCAAGGATTCCCGCCTGTTCAAAAAGCTGGAGGGACACGATATCTGGGAGTTGACGGAATCCTCCAGACCCTGGGTATCAAGGCTACATTCTGAGATAGAAATGATTATGATACTGGGGAAAAACAACGCATTCGGCGCATGGCTCCGTTTCAAAACCCGGGGAGGAATCGCCGGGTGAGCACTGCGGAGTCCAAGATGGGTATCGGCGGACTGCTGAAGGGGCTGCTGCCCTACGTTACACCCTACCGCTGGCTGCTGGTGGCCACGCTGGCGCTGACCTTCATCGGCTCGCTCATGGCGCAGGTGAACGCCGTGGTGCTTGACCGTGCCGTGGACCGCATCAACGCCCTGCTCCACCTCGATGGCGGCTTCCAGTGGCCCGATGCCGCCCGCATCCTCGTAACCATCAGCGTCATCCTGCTCGGCAAGGAGGTGCTGGCGGCGCTTATCACCTTCGGGCAGCGCATCTTCGGCGAGAAGATACGCATCCACGTCAGCCGCGACCTCTCGCTGCGTGTGGTGGACCGCATACTGCAGTTCCGCATGGCCTACTTCAGCCAGGACGGCAACGAGCCCGGCAAGCTGCAGACTCGCATCGACCGCGGCATCATGAGCCTCAGCAACACCGTCAAGAACTTCTTCATCGACATCCTGCCGCTCTTCACCTCGGCCGTGCTGGCGCTGGTGCTGATGTATGCCGCCAATGTGTACGTCGGCCTTGTGGCCACGGCCATCATACCGGTCTACTTCTGGATCACCGCCGTGCAGGGCCGCCGCATGAAGGGGTGGCGCCACCGCGTCTTCGGCACCCACCAGCAGCTGAGCCACGGCATACTGAACATCATCGAGAGCATGGGAGTCATCAAGTCGTTCAACCGCGAGCGCGTCGAGGCCGCCAAGCAGGCCGCCCTGCAGGAGCAAAGCACCGACCAGCAGATGCAGACGCGCCGCATCTCGTTCCTCTACGAGGGCTTGAAAACCTTCGTCGAACAGATAGGCACCGTGCTGATTATCATCCTCACCGCCTACCTCGTCCTCATCGACTACCCTGGCATGACCATCGGCAAGATCATGTACCACGTGCTGCTCTTCGCCAACGTCAGCGCCCCCATCCGCCAACTGCACCGCATTTACGACGACCTGAACGACGCGCTGGTCTACGCCGAGGGCTTCTTCGGCATCCTCGAGGCCGAGCAGGAGGTGGAGGAAAGCGGAAAGTGGAAAGTGGAAAGTGGAGAGCGGGTGCGAGGGTGTTTCGAGCTGCGCAACGTCGAATTCACCTACCCCAGCGGCACCCATGCCCTGCGCGACCTCACCATGACCATCCTCCCCGGGCAGACCACCGCCTTGGTGGGCCTCAGCGGCGCCGGCAAAAGCACCATCGTCAACCTGCTCGACAAGTTCTACACTCCCGACAGCGGCACCATCACCCTCGACGGCATACCGCTCCACGAGTGGGACACCCGGGTCCTGCGCGAGCAGATTGGCCTCGTGCTGCAGAAGAACCACATCTTCAGCGGCACCATCGAGGAGAACATCCGCTACGGCCGCCCCGACGCCACGCGCGAGGAGGTGCTCGAGGCTGCCCGCAAAGCCTACATCTATGACCAGGTTGTCGCCCTGCCCGACGGATTCAACTCCAACGCCCTGCAACTGAGCGGCGGCCAGCAGCAGCGCATCGCCATCGCCCGCATGTTCCTCAAAGACCCGCCCATCATCTTCCTCGACGAGCCCACCGCCAGCCTCGACGCCATCGCCACCGAGCAGATCAAGAACTCCATCGACGCCATCAAGCAGGGGCGCACCGTCATCGTCATCAGCCACAACATAGGCCAAATCATAGACAGCGACCAGCTCTACGTCCTCGACACCGGCCACTGCGTGCAGAGCGGCACCCCCGCCGAGGTATACCGCCAGGGCGGTCTCTACAAGGACATCTTCGACGCCTCGGCCCGCAGCATGAACGCCGACAAGATTGCCGAAACCCTCGAGGAGACTTCACGATGAACCCAACCGGACGTTCCTATGTCGCCATCGACCTCAAATCGTTCTACGCCTCGGTCGAGTGTGTGGAGCGCGGCCTCGACCCGCTCGACACCAACCTCGTCGTGGCCGATGCCAGCCGCACCGAGAAGACCATCTGCCTGGCCGTGACGCCCACGCTGAAGCAGTATGGCATCGGCGGACGCGCCCGCCTGTTCGAGGTGGTGCAGGCCATCCGCGAGGTCAACTATGTGCGCCTCAGCCACTCCCCCGAGGGCGAGTTCAAGGGGTGCTCCGCTATCGATTCCCAGCTCAAGGCACATCCCGACTGGGAGGTCGACTACATCGTCGCCCCGCCACGTATGGCACACTACATCAAGATGAGTGCTCGCATCTACGACATATACCTCAAATACATCGCTCCCGAGGATATCCATATCTATTCGGTCGACGAGGTGTTCATGGACGTTACCGCCTACCTCGGCACCTACCGCATGACCGCCCACGAGCTGGCCATGACCATCATCCGCGACGTGCTGCGCCAGACCGGCATCACCGCCACCGCCGGCATCGGCACCAACATGTACCTCTGCAAGGTAGCCATGGACATTGTGGCCAAGAAAATGCCTGCCGACAGCGACGGGGTTCGCATCGCCGAGCTGGACGAGATGTCCTACCGCCGCCTGTTGTGGAACCATCGGCCGCTGACCTCCTTCTGGCGTGTCGGACGCGGTATCGCACGCAAGCTCAACGCCATCGGTATCGACACCATGGGGCAACTGGCCCGCCGCTCACTCACCGACGAGAACCTCCTCTACAAGCTCTTCGGCATCAATGCCGAGCTGCTCATCGACCACGCCTGGGGTTACGAACCCTGCACCATCGACCTCGTCAAGGATTACCGCCCGGAGAACAATTCCTTTTCCAGCGGCCAGGTGCTCGCCGAGCCCTATGAATGCGCCAAGGCGCGTATCGTCGCCCTCGAAATGGCCGACAATATGGCGCTAAAGCTTGTGGCCAAGGGGCTCGTTACCGATCAGGTGGTGCTCACTGTAGGCTACGATGCGGAGAACGTCAAGCGCGGTGGGTTCCACGACGAGGTGGCCAACGACCACTATGGCCGCCAGGTTCCCAAGGGAGCCCACGGGTCCTCCAACCTACCCTGCCCCACATCCTCCTCGCGCCTCATCTCGCAGGCCGTGGCCGACATCTTCGACAGCACCGTCAACCCCAAGCTCCTCATTCGTCGCCTCAACATCACCGTTGCCCATGTGGTGCCCGAGGTTGCGGTACACCAGTCTGCACGCCAGCTGTCCCTCTTCGACAATGACGACTCCATACCGCAGGACGCCGCACCCGATACTGGGGCCATCGTCCGCGAACACCGCCTGCAGCAGGTGCAGGTGCACCTCAAGGAGCGCTTCGGCAACAATGCCATCCTCAAAGGGCTCAACTTCGAAGAGGGTGCCACCGCCAAGCAGCGCAACCAGCAAATCGGAGGGCACAAGGCATAGTTCCTTATTAAACCTAAAATCATGGAAGAATACGAGGATATCATCAACCTGCCGCATTGGGAGCCACGCACACATCCACGCATGCCACGCGCAAGCCGCGCCGCCCAGTTTGCCCCCTTTGCCGCCGTCACCGGCTTGGACGATGCCGCCTCCAACACGGCCCTCCAACACATCGCCGCCATCGACCTAGAGGCCGATGACGAAGAGTGGATACAATAAACCAAGAGAGTTGTCCATCCGGGCAACTCTCTTTCCTTGTTTTGCTTTTCTGCAAGTCTGCTTCAGCCAGCGACGATGGCGCCGGTGGGGCAGGCGTCCACGCAGGTACCGCAGTCGACGCAAGCGTTCTCGTCGATTTTGTAGATGTCGCCTTCGCTGATAGCGCCGACGGGGCACTCGTTGATGCAGCTGCCGCAGGCAACGCAGATGTCAGTGATTTTGTGAGCCATTTTGTTTTTGTTTTTTGGATTAATATTGCAATATTTTTGATTCTGAAATCGGGTGCAAAAGTACATACTTTTCACCACATGGCAAAATAATTTCACTATTTTTGGTGAGGGTATCGTGTATTGCGTTGATTTTCAGCACATGTATTGAGGGGCGGAAGAACGCTGTGGTTATTGTAATCCGAGTATTTTTCACTTGTCTTTTTGCCTTTTCGGCCTGTGTCCGGGTCCTTCGGGGAACCAGCCTTTCTCCACGCGCTCGCGCTGTTTCAGTATTTCATGGATGGACCACAGGCTGCTGAAGCCCACCACGCCCAGCAGTATGCTCCACACGCCACAGGCGAAGAGCGAGCCTGCTATGCAGCCCAGCCCCACCAGCAGGAACACCCACCAGCAACGGGCTCCCAGGTAGTATTCCGCCTTGACCACCAGCGGGTGGAACAGGCCGATAATCAGGAATGTGGCCGCGCCGATGAGGATGCCGGTTGTTGTCATCAGTCATCTAGGTTTAGTCTGTTTTCTATATGGATTCTCAAAGGTTCTTGAGAGAGCGTGTCGAGGGTTATCCATGCGTTCTGCTCCATTTCTCGCACCACCTGTATCGGGGTGGCGACGCCGGTGCTGTCGTCTATCAGTATTTCGTATCGTTCCCCACCCTCGGCGAAGGTGACGGTGGCGGTGCTGTCGGAAGCCAACAATTCGGCAGCGATGGAAGGCAGGGTGCCGGTGTAGACTGGACTCATTCCCTCGTACCGTGGAATGTCGCGGTCAAGACTGTGGAGCCAAACACTCCAGCCAGTCTCGACAGTGAAGGATGTTCCCACTGTGATGCCAGAAGCGGACGAAAGACAGATGCCTGCCACCATCAGGCTATTGTTGGCGGCGTGCAACAGTACCGCCCACCAAAAGCCTCGGTTGAGTATCAGCCAGGCGGCTACCAAAGCAAACCCAAGATGATTGATAAGAGCGAAGATGTTCCGCAACTGCAGGTTTCCATAGTTATCGTAGTGCAGGATGGCGAATAGGATTGACGTTGTTGCCAGCAGTATCAGTATCCGGGTGCGTTCTTCTTTGACCAGCCATACGATGGCCGCAATTACCATGGCGATAGCCAGTGCCGCCCACAGTCCCCCATATAAATAAATTACATATCCAATACCAACGGACGAGACATAGCCCGCCCAGCGCCATCGCCGAATAGCCCAAAAACGGAAACCAATCTCCTCCACCAAAGGTATTATGATAGCAAAAACTATCAGCCCGACTATCGCGCCGTCTTCCTTTACAGTCTCTGTTATGAAAGATTTACCTGGGGCAGCCGGTGAGAGGATTATCCCCACGAGGGAGATGACCCATATTGCAATGCCTGCCCACAGCGCCCAGTTGAAGATGGGTTCCCTACGAGTTTTCATGGCATCAGAATATCAGGCTCAACAACACCCACAGCCAGTGGGCCGCCACGCCGGCACAGAGGCCGCCGACGGTGTGGGCACCGATGGCCTTGCCGATGAGCTTGCGGTAGCCGAGGGAGTCGAGCATGGCCGTGTGGGTGGAGAGGTAGCCGCTCCAGCACATGCCCATGGCGGTGAAGACGGCAATGGCGTTGTTGTTGATGATGCCGGTGGCGTCGAATGTGGGCACCAGGCCCAGGGCGGCGCCCACGGCACCCAGCGCCGTGATGGGGAAGCCCACCAGTGCTCCGTTCTCGAAGCCGAAGAGCCAGTAGAAGATGAAGTTCACCTTGTCGGCCAGCCAAGTGATGACGGGCACGCCCTCGTAGGCTTTGCCCAGATACTCGCCATTTTCGCCAGCAGGCCCGAAGGTGAGCATCATGACGATGGTGGAGATGCAGAGCACGCCGGGGATGATGGCCACGCCGATGCCGACACCGCTCTTGCCGCCATCGAGCATGGCATTGAGGAAGCGCTGGAAGGCATTGCCCTCGCTCTTGAACGAGATATTCTGCTCGGTGCCGGCCTCCTCGGTTACGGGGCTGTCCATCTCGGGGTAGCTCTTCAGTGTGGAGCGCTGCATAATGCGAGTGGAGACGATGCTGCCGATGATGGCGCCCATCAGTCCCACCAGCGCGCCGCTGCCGTAGCCCTTGCCGGTCATGAAGGCGATGACCACCAAGCCCATGCCGAAGGCGGTGCCGAAGTTGGTGAGCGACACCAGCTGGTATTTCTTAAAATAGCGGGCGAAGTTGTTGTCCTTGGCCAGCGAAATGATGGCGGGGTTGTCGGAGAGGAATGTCATCACGGCTCCCAGTGCCGCCACGCCCGGCAGATTGTAGAGCGGTTTCATCAGCGGCCGCAGGATGTTCTCCATCAGGCGCACCACACCGAACTCGGTCAGCAGTTTGCTGATGGCGCCCATCAGCACACAGATGGCCATGATATAGAACACCGTCTCGAGCAGCAGCTGGTAGGCCGTCTGCATGAAGGTGTTCAGCATATGGGGCAGCGTCATGCGGTAGGCCAGGAAGCCGAAGAAGCCGAAGAAGCACACCAGGAAGATGAGTGCCTCGAAGCTGCGCAGGGTGGTGAATTTGAATCGGCTGGGCTTGCGGCCGTCGCCGGTCTCGTGGTGGCGGAACACCTCGAATGGATTGAATACGCTCAGCAGGTTGTGCCGCTTGTTGTTATGCTCTTCCATATTAAACGTTTGTCTCTTAATTCTTAACTTTTAGCTTCATGAAGTCCACCGTCCATGTGGCGCCGATGTTGAAGTTCCAGCAGTCCTCCACCACGTCCACGCCGCCCTCGGTGTACGACTCGGTCATGCGGCAGACGTATGTGTGGAGCCGCACGGTCTTGCCCTTGTCGGCGAAGTACTCGAACCCCAGGCCGTAGCGGGCGTAGGTGTGGCCGGCACGCAGCAGGTGGTCCAACGCCACCGCCGAGTTGAGGTCCACCTCCGACTTGTTCTGCTCAATCATGCCCTTCACGAAGAGATTGAAGCGGTCGGTGAAGTACCAGTTGGCGCAACTCACCACGCCGAAGTTCTTGCCCCAGTCGTCGATGGCCAGCGCGTGGTGCATGAGGTCCACATAGAGGTCCCACTTTTCGAACACCACTTTGTTGCCTATCATCGTCAGGTTCATGAACTTGTTCCATTCGCGCTCAATCATGCTGGTGCTCCAGATGGTCCGCCAGTGCCCCATCGAGCCGTACCAGCACAGGTTGTACGACACCAGGCCGGCGTCGTAGGCCAGACCCGTCGAGTTGATGTAGGGCGAGTTGGTTACCTGCGCCACCAGCGTGTGGTTGCCGTCATCGGTGAGGTAGGCACCGCTGAAGCCCAGCTGGAAACAATAGATGTTGTTCCACAGCGTGGTGGGGAAGTAGACGTCGATGGGCGAGGCGTCATACTCGAAACCGCCCATGGCCATAGCGTCCTTGCCGAAGCGCAGGCGCCAGTTGGCCGTCGGCCGGTAGTCCAGGTAGAGGAAGTCGGTGTTGTCGAAGAACATCACCGAGCCGCCGTTGGCCACCACGCGCTGCTTGAAATAGTAGCTGAAGTGGTCGCCCAGATTGCCGCCGAGCATCAGGTTGAAATACTTGCCGTGGAAGCCGAAATTGGGAGTCGAGTCGGTGGTGAACAGCTCGCCGTCGGCGCGTGCCTCGACCTTCAGTTTGTTAATCATATCTCCCCAGAGCGTCTGCGCCGAGGTGCCAATTGCCAGCAGCATCGCTGCGGCAATCATCGTTAGTTGTTTTGTTTTCAAATCGTTATATCTTTAATTACAATTGTTTTTCGCCTGCAAAGATACAAATAAAAACGATACAATCAAAAATAAGGTTCATCCGCTAAATGGATAGGTGGAGTCGTGCAGGGATAGGAGTTTGAGTCTGAAGAAAGGCAGGTCTCGGTAGCCATAGGCTTGACGTTTCATAGTCTTGATCTTGTTATTGATGCCTTCGAGTTTTCCGTTGGAGATGTGGTAGTCGTACTAGGCAAGTATGCCATCACGGTGTCGTGCGAGGGTGCACGTGTACGGGCTGGTGCGGACGACGAACATGCGTCCGCAGTGGAACGAGGCGCTGCAGCGTCAGATGCTTCCGCACGAGGTGTCGGACTCGACGTATGTGGGTGAGGTGGTTGTGGTGTAGGGTGAAAGAGAAGAGGGCGCATGGGGATGCGTCCTCTTCCTTGTTTTTTGAGTGTCGGCGGCTATCATCCCACGCTACAGCCCGGGGCGACGAGGTCGCTGGGGGTGAGGAGGACGAGGCGGCCGTCTCTGTCCTCGGCACTGAGGATCATGCCCTGGCTTTCGACGCCCTTGAGTTTGCGAGGCGGGAAGTTGGCGATGAAGCAGACCTGTCGGCCGACGAGCTTTTCGGGCTCTGGGTAGTGGAGTGCGATGCCGCTGACGATGGTGCGGGGTTGGGCGGTGCCGTCGTCGAGTTTGAACTGGAGGAGTTTGTCGGCCTTGGGCACCTTGGTGCACTCGAGGATGGTGGCGACGCGGATGTCGAGGCGCGCGAAGTCGTCGATGGTAACGTTCTCTTTGACGGCGGCGGGTTGCCAGGCGTCGAGGGCATTCTGCTCCTTGGTGGCCTGGAGTTTGTCGACCTGCGCCTGGATGGTCTCGTCGGAGATTTGCTCGAAGAGCAGCTCGGGGGTGCCTATCTGGTGCCCTTCGGGGAGGAGGTCGGCGCGGCCTGCATCCTGCCAGCCCATGGCGCGGAGGTTCATGATGCGGTGCATCTTGTCGGCGGTGAAGGGCAGGAAGGGTGCGCAGAGGACGGCCAGGTTGGCGCAAATCTGGAGCGAGAGGTTCATCACCGTGGCGGTGCGCTCGGGGTCGGTCTTGATGAGTTTCCAGGGCTCGGTGTCGGTGAGGTACTTGTTGCCGAGGCGTGCGAGGTTCATCATTTCGGCCAGCGCTTCGCGGAGGCGGTAGGTCTCGATGGAGCGTCCTATGCGCTCGGGGAAGGTGGCCAGTTCGCGGATGACTTCGTCATCGAGTTCGGAGTTCGTAGTCCGGAGTTCGGAGACGGCGGGCACGCGACCTTGGTAGAACTTGTGGGTGAGGACGAGGGTACGGTTGACGAAGTTGCCGAGGATGGCGACGAGTTCGGAGTTGTTCTTGAGCTGGAAGTCCTTCCAAGTGAAGTCGTTGTCCTTGGTTTCGGGGGCGTTGGAGCAGAGGGTGTAGCGGAGGACGTCCTGCTTGCCGGGGAACTCCTTCAAGTACTCGTGGAGCCATACGGCCCAGTTGCGGGAGGTGGAGATTTTGTCGCCCTCGAGGTTGAGGAACTCGTTGGCGGGCACGTTGGCGGGCAGGATGTAGGAGCCGTCGGCATGGAGCATAGAGGGGAAGATGATGCAGTGGAAGACGATGTTGTCCTTGCCGATGAAGTGGACGAGTTTGCTGTCGGAGCTCTTCCACCATTTCTCCCAGTCGTCGCCGAAGAGTTCGCGGGTGAAGGAGATGTAGCCGATGGGGGCGTCGAACCAGACGTAGAGCACTTTGCCGTCGGTGCCTTCGATGGGCACGCGGACGCCCCAGTCGAGGTCGCGCGTAACGGCGCGGGGCTGGAGGCCGGCGTCAATCCAAGACTTGCACTGACCGTAGACGTTGGTCTTCCAGTCGCCCTTGTGGCCGTCGAGAATCCACTGGCGGAGCCAGGGTTCGTCCTGGTCGAGCGGGAGGAACCAGTGCTTGGTGTCCTTGAGGACGGGTTTGGAGCCGCTGAGGGCGGACTTGGGGTTGATGAGGTCGGTGGCGTTGAGGCTGGTGCCGCAGGCTTCGCACTGGTCGCCATAGGCGTGCTCGTTGCCGCAGCGGGGGCAGGTGCCGGTGATGTAGCGGTCGGCCAGGAACTGCTGGGCCTCCTCGTCGTAGTACTGCTGCGACACTTTCTCGACGAATTTGCCCTCGTCGTAGAGCTTTTTGAAGTAGGCTGCTGCGGTCTCGTGATGGCGGGGGCTGGAGGTGCGGCTGTAGATGTCGAAGGAGATGCCCAGTTCGGCGAAGGAGTCCTTGATGATTTTGTGGTAGCGGTCGACGATGTCCTGCGGTGTTACGCCTTCGCGGCGGGCCTTGATAGTGATGGGCACGCCGTGTTCGTCGCTGCCGCCGATAAACACCACCTCCTCGCCTTGGGCGCGCAGGTAGCGGGCGTAGACGTCAGCAGGAACGTACACACCGGCCAGGTGGCCGATGTGTACGGGTCCGTTGGCGTAGGGCAACGCCGAGGTGATGGTATAGCGCTTGTATTGTCTGTCTTTCTCGGTATATACCATTGGATACTATTCTACATAAGTGAAACTTGTAACCTCTCCATAGCTGGAGGTGGCGACAGTGGGATACCCCTTACTGTTGTACTGGTAGCTGAAGGTAACGGTCTCGCCCTCGCCGGTGGGGATGGTGCCGGAGGTTCTGGAGGCGAACTCGGCGGGCAACACGGCAAGCAACATGGCGGGCAGCTGGAGGTGGTAGCTCATGGAACCATATTGCGTCGAGCTGGTAACGTTGTTACCCGACAAAATGACGGGAATCATTTCGGGGCTGAATTCGCCCATGAAGCCCTGCAGGGGGTTGTGGTTTTGGTCGTAGGCGAGGTCGATGGTATCGCCCATATTGAAGGAGAGCGGGACGCTGGTGATGCCCATCATCTGCATGGCGCCGCTGATTACATCGGTATACGCGGAAAACTCCTCGCCAAACAAGTTGGCGGCGATAGAAAGCATATCGCTGACAGGCAGGTCGACAGTAATGCTGGTATTACCGGCCATACGGCTCACATTGCCGTTATTCCATACCAGATTGAACTGAAGCATATTCTCGTTGCCAGCCTTGGCGGAGAGGGCACGGTAGTCCTCCATGTCGCCGTTCAAGAGTCCACCGATCAGTTCCTGCACCATGGAGTTGAGCATTTCCTGGCTGATGGGCATCTGGAAATTGCTGATTTGGTTGTTGCTGTAGTTGACGTTGAATGTGGCGTTCATCTCGCTCACCGTTACCGAGGACAACAGTCCGTTGGTATATCCGTATTCCAGCGTGAAGCCGTCATCGTCGGTTACCTTTGTCAGCTGATTGTCGGAGTTGTACTCGAAGGTGGTGGAGCCATCGATGCGGTCCGAACTGTAGTGGTCGATGCTGACGAGTTTGTTGTCTGCCCAATTCCATTGGTCGCGATCGTTATCGCCATATTCCATGGAGGCAATCTTCACCTCGGGGTTGTAGACACCGCTGCGGGCGGCAGCGTTTTCATCGTCGGGGTCGCAGGCGGTGAGACCCATCACGGCTACGGCGGCGAGCGCCAAAAATAATTTCTTCATAAGGTGTGGGGTTTATTGGTTGTTGTTTTCTTCGGTTTTGTCTTCTTCGGTGGCTGAAGGCTCGAGCTTGCCGGCGGCCAGCAGGATGTTGTACCAGGCGAAGAGTTTCTTCGCATCGGAGGCGTGCACGCGCTCGCGGTCGTAGTCGGGCAGCACGGCAGCCAGGAGGTCGAACATTTCCTTGCTCTCGGCCTTCTTGGGGTCGAAGGGGGTGGGTTGCTGGTTCAGGTGGTCGCGGATGGCGCCGAAGACCTCTTCGAGGGGTTTCTCGTCGGTCTCGGTGAAGAGGCGTATCTCGCCCAGCGAGCTGATGCGGTCGTTTTTGAAGACGGGGAATTTCTGGCCCGAGACGAGGTTCTTCACGATGGCGCCGCCTTTGGTCTGCGACACCAGTTCACTGAGGTCCGGCTTGCCGGCCACTACCAGGATGTTTGTCAAGTCCATTTTCTGTGTTGATTTTGTAGTTTGATGGTGTGGAAACGGATTTTTTCCAATATTATTTTCAGCCAGGTGTTAAAAGTTCTTAATGTGGTATTGCCGCAAGGCTTCGATGGGGGATGCCAGGACGCGGCCCAAGGTGAGGCCATTGTCGCGGCAGAAGCCTAGCAGCATGGGTCTTATGGCAGCGGCGAAGGCGCCTACGAGGTGCAGTTCGCGGCGCTCGGCGGTCAGCACCAGGTCGGCAAGCTGGTAGCAGTACCAGTCGTCGAGTGCGCCGCAGAGGCAGCCGTTGCAGTAGGGCTCGGCCATGCGGGCGGTGGCGAAGGGAGCCAGCGAGGCCAGGTAGCGGTTGGCGTGCGGACGATGGTAGACGGCATCGAGCCAGGTGTCGTCAATATCAGTGTAAGTATCATGGAACATGGCACCTATGTCGTCTGGCATCTTGTCGGTGAGATAGTCCTGCAGCAGCATGCGCCCCACGTGGTTGGCCGAGCCATGGTCGCCCAGGATGTAGCCTAGGCTGGGGGCTTGCATGCTGATTTCATGGCCGTTATAGTAGCAGGCGTTGCTGCCCGTGCCTAGGATGCCCACCAATCCGGGTTGGTCGCCACAGGTGGCGCGACAGGCACCCAGCAGGTCGGTACACACATATATATCGCTGGTTCCAAAAGCTTTGGACAGTAGGTCGGACACGCGCAGACGCTGATTTTCGCTGCCGCAGCCAGCACCGTAGAAGAAAAGTTGGAAGTTGGAAGTTGGAAGTTGAAGGTTTTTGCGCACGATGGTGCAGGCGGCGAGGAACTGCTCGTCGGTGGTGAAATGGGGGTTGAGCCCCTCGGTAACTGTCATGTTACCAGACTCTAACTCCATCCATGCGGTCTTGGTGCTGCCACTGTCGGCGATAAGGGTCATACGATGCCGATTATTTCGTTTATATCGCTGATACCATGACGTTTGCAGTAGTCAGTCAGCCCGTCGACAATCTTCACGGTGATGGCGGGGTCGATGAAGTTGGCGGTGCCGACCTGGATGGCCTTGGCGCCGGCCATGAGGAACTCCAGCGCGTCGGCCGCCGAGGCGATGCCACCGAGGCCGATGACGGGTATCTGCACCGCATGGGCCACCTGCCATACCATGCGGACAGCCACGGGCTTGACCGCAGGGCCGCTGAGGCCACCGGTGATGGTGCTGAGCATGGGACGGCGACGCTCCACGTCGATGGCCATGCCAAGCATGGTGTTGATAAGAGAGACGCTGTCGGCGCCGGCGCCCTCGACGGCCTTGGCGATTTCGACGATGCTGGTAACGTTGGGCGTGAGCTTCACTATCAAGGTTTTATGGTATACCTTGCGCACCTCCGAGACCACCTGGGCGGCCATCTGGGGGTCGGTGCCGAAACCCATGCCGCCTTTCTTGACGTTGGGGCAGGAGATGTTGAGCTCGATGGCGGGGATGTGCTCCAACTCGTTGATTTGTTCGGCCACGGAGCAGTACTCCTCGATGGAGGAGCCGCTGACGTTGACGATGATGTTGGTCTGTAAGTGCTTGATTCTATGATATACTTCGGAGCAGAATTTCTCCACGCCGCCGTTCTGGAGACCCACGGCATTGAGCATGCCGGAGGGGGTCTCGGCCATGCGGGGATAGGGGTTGCCCTCGCGGTGGGAGCCGGTGGTGCCCTTGACGATGAAGCCACCGAGGCGCTCGAGGTCGATGAAGTCGGCGAACTCCTCACCGTAGCCGAAGGTGCCGCTGGCGGTGAGGACGGGATTTTTCAGGCTGAGATTGTGTATTTTGACGTCTAGCATTGGTACCATTTTTTCATTGTGGATATGTCGAACACGGGGCCCTCCTTGCAGACGCAGCGGTGGCCTTCGTCGGTATCGGTTACGCAGCAGAGGCAGGCGCCCACGCCACAGGCCATCATGTTCTCGAGGCTCACCTCGCAGCGGATGCCGCGCTCGGCGGCCGAGCGAGCCACGGCCTTCATCATCGGCGTGGGGCCGCAGGTGTAGATGATGTCGTAGGCGGCGGCGAAGGCGGGGTGGGTGGTAACGATGCCGTGGTGGCCGAGCGAGCCGTCGTCGGTGGCGACGGCGACCTCGGCGCAGGGTTCAAACTCGGAGCGCACGGGGATGAGGTCGGCGGTGCGGCCTCCGAGGAGTACGGTGGGACGTATACCGATATGAGCCAGCGTCCTGGCAAGGTGCAGCAGGGGTGCGATGCCTGCGCCGCCACCCACCATCAGCACGCGGCTGCCGGTGGGGATGTCGGTCGTGAAACCGTGGCCAAGGGGGTAGACGAGATTGAGCGGGTCGCCCTCCTTGAGTTGCGCCAGACGGCGTGTGCCGCGGCCCACGACCTGGATGAGCAGGGTGAGGGTGCCGGCTGCGGGGTCGGCGTCGTGGATGGAGATGGGGCGCCGCAGCATCACCTCGCGCTCGCCCTCGACGAGCACTTCGACAAACTGGCCCGGCACCACGGGCTGCATCCGGCCACCATGCTGCAGGGTGAGCGCGAAGTACTGGCTGCCCAACTGGCGCCGCTGCGCTATGGTGAAGGTGTGTATCTCTTTCATGATATAGGATGGGTTCTGTTTTCGAGGTGCAAAATTACGAAAAAAATGGAAAACGGGAGGCAAAAAATGAAAAAACGCCTGCCAGACGGTAAGGGAATGGTAGGGGAACGGTAGGGGAATACAAAGGCACTGGAAGGATATGGAAGCTTATGGTACATTTGTGGAATTTGAGGGTGGGAGCCAAGGGTTCAGAACATGAAAAAAGCCCCCAAAAATGGGGGCTTGGAGTGTTCCACGCTGCGGTGAAGCTACTCGGCCTTGGGGGCTTCGGCCTCGGCGGCGGGAGTGTCGACCACGGGAGCCTCGGCGACAGGGGCTTCGGCGGCGGGAGCGGCCTCGGCCTTCTTGGCGCGGGAGCGGCGGGTGGTCTTGGCTTTCTTGGGCTCGCGGAGCATGTTCTCGTTGTAGTCGACGAGCTCGATGATGGCCATCTCGGAGTTGTCACCGTGGCGGATGCCGGTCTTCAGGATGCGGGTGTAGCCACCGGGGCGGTTGGCGACCTTCTGGGAAACCTCGCGGAAGAGTTCGTTGACGGCCTCTTTGCTGTGGAGGTAGCTGAAGACGATGCGGCGGTTGTGGGTGGTGTCCTCTTTCGAGCGGTTGATGATGGGCTCGACATAGACGCGGAGCGCCTTGGCCTTGGCCACGGTGGTCTCAATGCGCTTGTGCATGATGAGCGAGGTGGCCATGTTGGAGAGCATGGCGACGCGATGGGCGTGGGTTCTTGACAGATGATTTACTTTGCAACCGTGTCTCATATTGTTTTCTTATTCTTTATCAAGTTTATACTTTGCAACATTCATACCGAATTCGAGGTTCTTGGAGGCGACCAGGTTTTCGAGTTCGGTGAGGGACTTCTTGCCGAAGTTGCGGAATTTCAGCAGGTCGGACTTGTTGAAGGCGACGAGCTCGCCAAGGGTGTCGACTTCGGCGGCCTTGAGGCAGTTGAGTGCGCGGACCGAGAGGTCGAGGTCGATGAGCTTGGTCTTGAGCAGCTGGCGGATGTGCGACGTGGTCTCGTCGAACTCTTCCTGGACCGGCTTGGTTTCGACCTCGAGGGTGATGCGCTCGTCGGAGAAGAGCAGGAAGTGCTGGATGAGGATGGCAGCGGCTTCCTTGAGGGCTTCCTTGGGATGGATGGAGCCGTCGGTCTCGATGTCGAAAGTGAGCTTCTCATAGTCGGTGCGCTGCTCGACGCGATAGTCGTCGACGGCGTACATGACCTTCTTGATGGGTGTGTGGATAGAGTCGACGGCGATGACGCCGATGGTGTCGGCGCTGCGCTTGTTCTCCTCGGCGGGGACGTAGCCACGACCCTTGTCGATGGTGAGGGTGATGCTGAGCTCGGTTTGAGCCTCCATGTGGCAGATTTCGAGCTCGGGGTTGAGCACCTGGAAACCATTGAGGTAGTTGTTGAGGTCGCCGGCCTTGAAGACGGTCTGGTTCTTGACCTTGAAGGAGAGCTTCTCGTGGTCGGTATCCTCCAGCTGTTGGCGGAAGCGAATCTGCTTCAGTCGCAGGATGATATCGGTCATGTCCTCGACCACACCGGGCAGCGAGGAGAACTCATGGTCGACACCGTCGATTTTGACTGAAGTGATAGCATAGCCTTCGAGCGAAGAGAGAAGGACGCGACGCAGGGCGTTGCCGATGGTAGTGCCGTAGCCAGGCTCCAGCGGGCGGAATTCGAACGTACCGCGGAAGTCGTCAGCCTCAAGCATGACCACCTTGTCGGGCTTTTGGAATGATAATATTGCCATTTTATATCCTTTCTTTCTTTGTTATTACTCGTGCCCGACAGCGTTCGGTGTCAGGCTACTGTGCCGATACTATTACTTGGAGTAGAGGTCAACGATGAGCTGCTCGTTGATGTTCTCGGGGATGTCGGCGCGCTGGGGGAAGTTGACGAACTTGCCGCTCATGCTGTTGCCGTCCCATTCGAGCCAAGCAAAGTTGTTGGCGCGCGAGGCGAGGGAGTCGGTGATAATCTCGAGCGATTTGCTGCGCTCGCGGACCGAGATGACATCGCCTTCTTTCAAAGAGTAGGAAGGAATGTTGACCACGTTGCCGTTGACGGCGATGTGGCGGTGGGAGACGAGCTGGCGGGCCTGGGCGCGGCTGCGGGCGATGCCGAGACGGTAGACCACGTTGTCGAGACGGGCCTCGATGAGTTTCATCAGTTCCTCACCGGTGATACCGCCACGACGGGAGGCTTCGGCGTAGAGTTTGCGGAACTGGCGCTCGAGGATACCGTAGGTGTACTTGGCCTTCTGCTTCTCCTGCAGCTGGATGCCGTACTCGGAGAGCTTGCCGCGGCGGCGGTTCTGGCCGTGCATGCCGGGAGCGTAGGGGCGCTTCTCGTAGTTTTTGTCCGGGCCGTAGATAGGCTCGTGGAACTTTCTTGCGATTTTGGTCTTGGGACCTGTGTATCTTGCCATTGTTAAGTCTGTTTCTGTTTAAGATTAATAATTACACGCGACGACGCTTGGGGGGACGGCAACCGTTGTGGGGCAGCGGGGTAACGTCGGTGATTTCCATCACCTCGATGCCGCAGGTGTTGATTGCGCGGATTGCAGATTCACGTCCTTGACCGGGTCCTTTCACAAAGACCTTCACTTTTCTTAGGCCCAAATCATAAGCAACTTTGCCGCAATCTTCCGCAGCCATCTGGGCGGCATACGGAGTGTTTTTCTTCGATCCGCGGAAGCCCATTTTTCCGGCAGACGACCAAGAAATCACTTGACCGGCGTTGTTCGTCAGCGAGATGATGACGTTGTTGAAGGATGCAAAGATGCATGCTCTTCCCTGAGGTTCAACTTTTACGACTCTTCTTTTGGTCGGTTTTGAAGTTTTTGCCATTTGTTTTTTGCTTGATTTACTTTGTTTCTTTACTACCAACCGCTCCTGATGTCCATGATTCTAATCCGCGGCTGGGGCGCTACAACCATTACTTACTTGGTAGCTTTCTTCTTGTTAGCGATAGTTTTCTTCTTACCCTTGCGAGTGCGAGCATTGTTCTTGGTGCTCTGGCCGCGGAGGGGGAGACCGATACGGTGGCGGACACCACGGTAGCAACCGATGTCCATCAGTCGCTTGATGTTCATCTGTACCTCGGAGCGGAGGGCGCCTTCGACCTTGTACTCATCATTGATGATGGTACGGAGGGCGTTCTGCTCGTCGTCGGTCCAGTCCTGCACCTTCTTGCCCTCGTCGATGCCGGCCTTGGCCAGGATCTCTTTGGCGGTGCTACGTCCGATACCGTAGATATAGGTCAAACCTATCTCTCCTCTTTTGTTCTTGGGTAAGTCAATACCTGCAATACGTGCCATAGATTGTCTTTATTGTTTTTAATTATCCTTGTCTTTGTTTGAATTTAGGATTTTTTTTGTTGATCACATAGACCACACCGTGGCGGCGCACCACCTTGCACTCGGGCGATCTTTTCTTTACGGAGACTCTTACTTTCATGTTGTGTAATTATTAATCTTGTTTGTACTTCTTCTTATTTGTGGCGGTAAGTGATACGGCCCTTGGAGAGGTCGTAGGGCGACATCTCAATCTGCACCTTGTCTCCAGGGAGAATCTTGATGTAGTGCATACGCATCTTTCCCGAGATGTGGGCGATGATTTGGTGTCCGTTTTCAAGCTCGACGCGGAACATGGCGTTGCCGAGCGATTCGAGGACGGTGCCGTCCAGCTGTATGGATGCCTGTTTTGCCATTCTTTTTTCTACTTACCGTGTGTGCGTTTGTTTCTTATTTGTTTTCTATAAAGTCAAAAGTCGTGAGGATGTCGGGGCCGTCGGCGGTAATGGCCACCGTGTGCTCGAAATGAGCCGCGGGCTTGCCATCCTTGGTGCTGCAGGTCCAGCCGTCAGCCTTGGAGAACTTGACGTTCTTCGAACCCATACATACCATCGGTTCCACAGCGATGACCATGCCCTCCTTGAGCAGAGGGCCGGTGCCGGGGGTACCGTAGTTGGGCACATTGGGCGACTCGTGCATCTTAAGCCCTACACCGTGGCCGCACAACTCACGGACCACAGAGTAGCCGTTCTTCTCACAGTGCATCTGGATAGCATGGCTTATATCGCCTACGCGATTGCCTGCCTTGCACTTGTCCAGTCCTATGTACAACGCCTCCTTGGTAACCTTCATCAATCGGCTCACTTCGGGCGACACCTCCCCCACCCCGAAGGTGTAGGCAGAGTCGGCCACATAGCCGTTAAGCGAGATGACGCAGTCTATGGAGACATTGTCGCCCTCCTTAATGAAACGCTCGCCAGGGATGCCGTGCACCACCACATCATTGACCGATATGCAAAATGCCGACGGAAAACCTTCGTAGCCCTTACAAAGAGGAATGGCGCCATGGTCGCGGATGTACTGGTCGCCAATCTTGTCGAGAAAGGCGGTGGTAACACCCGGGTGTATATGACGGCCCACCTCCGCGAGGGTTTTCCCGAGGAGGAGGGCGGCGTCACGAATGAGCGCAATTTCTTCTTTGGTCTTAAGGAGAATCATTGTTCGCGCTAGGGGTTAAGCTTGGATAGACATGGATGAACGACCTTTGATGCGACCCGTCTTGGTCAAGCCATCGTAGTGGCGCATCAGGAGGTGGCTCTCGATCTGCTGCAGAGTGTCAAGCACAACGCCAACAAGGATGAGCAGCGAGGTGCCGCCATAGAACTGAGCGAACTGGGTGTTCACTCCGAACAGACGTACAACGGCGGGCAGGACAGCCACAATGGCCAGGAAAATGGAACCCGGAAGGGTAATCTTCGAGAGGATGCCTTCTAGGTACTCGGCGGTCTTCTTGCCAGGCTTTACACCGGGGATGAAGCCGCCATTCTTCTTCATATCCTCGGCCATCTGATTGGGATTGATGGCGATGGCGGTGTAGAAATAGGTGAAAATCACCACGAGGATACCGAATACCACATTGTACCAGAAGCTGTTGTAGTCAGCAAAAGCCAGCCAAAACTTCGAGGGAGTGTCATTGTTGAAGCCCATGAATGTGATAGGCAGGAACATGATGGCCTGGGCGAAGATAATAGGCATAACACCGGCGGCGTTGACCTTGATGGGGATATACTGGCGCACACCACCATACTGCTTGTTGCCGACAATACGCTTGGCATACTGGACGGGGATACGACGGGTACCCTGAACAAGCAGGATGACCAGAAGGATGACCGCCAGCAACACCACGAGCTCGAAGAGGAACATCACAAGACCGCCACCCTCAGTCAGACGCGAGGCGAACTCGGCCGACAAGGCAAAAGGCAGACGGGCGATGATACCAATCATAATCAGAAGCGAGATACCGTTACCCACACCTTTGTCGGTGATTCGCTCGCCGAGCCACATGACAAAGAGAGTGCCGCAGATCAAGATAATGATGCTGCTGACCCAGAAGAACAGGGAGGGGCCGCTGCCATCAAAGGGGTGAAGGGCGGTGGAGGAGGCATTGAGCTGATACATCATGTTGGTGATGTAGGCCGGAGCCTGAAAACCTGTTACCAGAACGGTAAGACCTCGTGTGATTTGGTTCATTTTTCTACGGCCACTTTCACCTTCTCGCTGCATTTTCTGGAAGCGGGGCACCACCATCACCAACAACTGGATGACAATCGAGGCCGTGATGTAGGGCATGATACCCAGTGCAAAAATAGATGCATTGGAGAATGCTCCACCCGAGAACATGTTGAGAAGGCCCATCAAGCCCTCAGAACCCTGCTGGCGCAGAGCCCCGAGCTGTGAGGGGTCAACACCTGGCAGCACGACATAAGAGCCTATGCGGTAGATGAGCACCAACCCAAGGGTGTAGAGAATCCTCTTCCGCAGGTCTTCTATCGACCAGATGTTTTTAAGTGTCTGTATAAATCGCTTCATTGTGTTTTAGCTTGTTTTATTCAATAACGGTTGCTACACCGCCCTTGTCCTCAATAGCCTTCTTGGCAGTTGCCGAGAAAGCATGGGCAGAGACGTTGACAGCCTTGGAGAGCTCGCCGCGGCCAAGAATCTTAACGCGGTCCTTGCCGGAGATTAGACCATTCTGCTTCAGCACATCGACGCTGAAGTCAGTGATGTTCTTTGCCTCGGCAAGGGCATTCAGCGTGTCGATGTTGATACCGACATACTCAACGCGATTGATATTCTTGAAACCGAACTTGGGTACACGACGATAAAGGGGCATCTGACCACCCTCGAAACCAACCTTCTGGTGGTAGCCCGAGCGAGATTTGGCACCTTTGTGACCGCGAGTGGAAGTACCACCTTTACCGGAACCGGCACCACGACCGATACGCTTGGAGTGCTTGATGGAACCTTCTGCGGGTTTGAGATTGCTTAAGTTCATTATGCTGTTTCCTTTCTTTTTACTGGTTAGATTTCTTCAACGACGATGAGGTGCTTGACACGCTCAATCATACCCTTAATTTGAGGAGTGGCAACAACCTCACGGGTATGGTTAATCTTTCTCAAGCCGAGAGCTTCCATCGTACGCTTCTGACGTGCAGGACGGCCAATAATGCTTCTGACCTGCTTGATTCTGAGTTTCTGTTCTGCCATTTCTTGGGTCTCCTTTTTTTAGCCGTTAAACACTTTGTCAAGAGAAATACCACGCAGCTGGGAAACTGTGTAGGGGTCTTTCATCTGAAGGAGGGCATTGATGGTGGCCTTCACCACGCTGTGGGGGTTCGAAGAGCCCTTGCTCTTTGCAAGCACATCCTTCACACCCACACTCTCCAACACGGCACGCATGGCACCACCGGCGATAACACCAGTACCGGGGGCAGCGGGCTTAAGGAAGACCTTGGCTCCACTATACTTGCCACACTGCTCGTGAGGGATAGTACCCTTCAGCACAGGGATACGGATGAGGTTCTTTTTGGCATCATCGACACCCTTTTGGACAGCGGCTTGAACTTCCTTGGCCTTGCCAAGACCATAGCCGACAACACCATTCTCATTGCCAATGACAACGATGGCTGCAAACGTGAAGGTTCTACCACCCTTGGTTACCTTGGTGACACGATTGATTGCAACAAGACGATCCTTGAATTCAATCTCGCTTGACTTTACTCTTTTGATATTTACTTCTGCCATGACTTTTTAGAATTTTAAACCACCTTCTCTTGCACCATCAGCCAGGCTCTTCACTCGGCCATGGTAGAGGTAACCATTACGATCGAACACAACGGTATTGATACCTGCAGCGATGGCACGCTCGGCCAAGGTCTTTCCGACCTTGGCAGCGACCTCACTCTTGGTGCCACTCTTCTCGAAGCTCTTTTCCAAGGAAGAGGCAGCGGTCAGGGTTACGCCTTTCACGTCGTCAATCACCTGAGCATAGATTTCTTTATTGCTCCTGAACACAGACAGACGGGGCATTTCTTTCGTTCCGCTGACTTTGTGGCGGATGCGGAACTTAATCTTTGTTCTTCTTATATCTTTTTTTGTTGCCATGATGTTTCTTTTAGGGCATATCGCCCATTCTTGCCTTATTAAACTTTATTTAGCGGCAGCCTTACCAGCCTTCTTGCGAATTTCTTCACCCTGGAAGCGAATACCCTTTCCTTTGTAGGGCTCGGGCTTGCGCAACGAGCGAATCTTGGCAGCGGCCTGACCCAAAATCTGCTTGTCGCAGCAGGTCATGGTAATAACGGGATTTTTACCCTTTTCCGTGACGGTCTCAACCTTGATTTCAGGAGCAAGCTCGAAGAAAATCTTGTGGGAATATCCAAGATCCATCTCCATAACATTTCCATTGGCCTGCACCTTATAACCCACGCCAATCACTTCCTGGACGGTCTTGAAACCTTCACTAACACCTTTAACCATGTTGGAAGCGAGCGCACGATAAAGACCATGCATGGCCTTGGTGCTCTTCTCGTCATTGGGACGAGTGAAATTCAACACACCATCCTCAACTTTCATCTCAATTTGAGGATTGACCTGCTGATGAAGCTCACCAAGCGGACCTTTAACCGTCAAAACGTTGTCATCAGAAATCTTAACTTCAACACCTTTAGGAAGGTGGATGGGCATTTTACCTATTCTAGACATAATTTCTCCTCTCTTGATTAGCTGATGTAACACAAAACCTCGCCACCGACATTGAGCGTACGAGCCTCCTTGTCGGTCATGAGACCTTTCGACGTAGACACAATAGCGATACCGAGACCATTCAAAACTCGGGGCATATCACTGACGGACACATACTTGCGCAAACCCGGGCTGGAAACTCTTTTGAGATCAGCAATAGCCGGCTGCTTCGTCAAAGGGTGATATTTGAGCGCTATTTTAATAGTTTGATTGTGGGAACCTTCATTCTCAAACTTATAGTTCAGAATGTAACCCTTCTCAAAGAGAATTTTGGTAATCTCTTTCTTCAATTTAGACGCAGGAATTTCAACCACGCGATGTTTTGCACTGATGGCATTTCTCATGCGGGTCAAGTAATCTGCAATAGGATCTGTTACCATATTGTTTTTTTGATTTTAAGTTTTGTAGTATTGGTTTAACCAACTTGCAAAGCTACCATTATTCCATTTACCAACTTGCTTTCTTCACACCGGGAATAAGCCCAGACACTGCCATCTCCCGGAAGTTAATACGGGAAATTCCGAACTGGCGCATGTAGCCCTTCGGACGGCCGGTCAATTGACAGCGGTTGTGCTGACGGATGGGGCATGCATTCTTGGGAAGTTTCTGCAAAGCCACCACTGCCTGCTCCACCTCCTCGGGGGTACCGGTGCGGACAATCTCTTTCAGAGCAGCACGCTTGGCAGCATATTTAGCAACCATTTTTGCTCTTTTGCGCTCTCTTGCCTTAATTGATTCTTTCGCCATTATGCTTGTTTTTGTTGATTTTTGAACGGTAAACCAAATTCCTTGAGCAGAGACATGGCCTCTTTGTCGGTATTGGCCGAAGTAACAAATGTAATATCCATGCCCTGGATACGATCAATCTTATCAATGTCAATCTCAGGGAAGATAATCTGCTCAGCAATGCCAAAGGTGTAATTACCCTTGCCGTCAAACCCCTTGTCGTTGATTCCACGGAAGTCGCGGATACGGGGGATGGAGGCAGTAACAAGACGCTCGAGGAACTCATACATGCGTTCGCCGCGAAGAGTAACACGGACACCGATAGGCATGCCACGACGCAACTTAAAATTGGAGATATCCTTACGGGATTTAGTGGCAACAGCCTTCTGGCCCGTAATGGCGGTCATTTCTTCAATTCCCTTGTCGATTACCTTCTTGTCTGCGATGGCTGCTTTGCCAAGACCTTGGTTAAGGGTGATTTTCTTCAGACGAGGAGCCTGCATAACAGTCTTATAGCCATACTCCTTCATGAGAGCAGGCAAAATCTCCTCATTATACTTAGTCTTCAGTGCGGGTATGTATGCCATTATTTAATCTCCTCCCCAGTTTTTTTTGCGTAACGGACAATTTTACCGGATTTCTCGTCTACACGACGACCAATCCTCGAAGGAACCTTGCCGGCCATTACCATGAGATTCGAGATATGGATAGGGGCCTCTTGTTCTACGATGCCACCCTGCGTGTTGCGAGCATTGGGCTTGGTGTGTTTTTTATTCACGTTTACCCCCTCGACGATGGCGCGATTCTTTTCGGGATACACTTTCAGAACCTTGGCGACTTTACCTTTGTCGTCACCAGCGATAACCTGAACCATATCCCCTTTCTTTACGTGCAATTTCATTGTTTTCAGCTTTCTTTTTTATTATAACACTTCGGGGGCGAGGGAAACAATCTTCATAAACTGCTTCTCACGCAATTCACGACCCACAGGGCCAAAGATACGGGTGCCGCGCAACTCGTCAGAAGCAGTGAGCAGCACGCAGGCATTGTCGTCGAAGCGGATGTACGAACCATCATTGCGACGAATCTCTTTTTTGGTGCGCACCACTACTGCCTTGGACACGCTACCTTTTTTCACGTTGCCGGAAGGGAGAGCGTCTTTGATGGCCACAACAACGGTATCTCCGATAGAGGCATACCGTTTTTTGGTACCACCCAGAACGCGGATACAGAGTGCACTCTTGGCACCGCTGTTATCGGCAACTGTCATTCTGGTTTCTTGCTGTATCATTTCTTTTTACTTTTTCTTAATCGAACTACTTATTTGGCTTTCTCGACGATTTCAACCAAACGCCAGCACTTGTTTTTGCTCAACGGACGCGTCTCCATGATGCGGACCGTATCACCAATATTGGCCTCGTTTTTCTCGTCATGAGCCATAAACTTCGTGGACTTCTTCACGAACTTGCCGTACTTCGGGTGCTTAACCTTGCGCTCGACAAGAATCACGATAGATTTTTCCATCTTGTTGCTGACCACAACACCGATTCTTTCTTTTCTTAAATTTCTTTCCATCTTAGAATTGGTTTTTCAATTTGCCACTTTACTTCTTGTCAGCGATTTCACGAGCACGGAGTTCCGTAAGATAGCGGGCAATGTTTTTTCTACTTTCTTTGATTTTGTTAGGATTCTCGAGCGGCGAGACCGCGTGAGTCAGAACCATCTTCTGATAACCGGCGCGTTCTGCATCAAGCTTTTCCTTCAGTTCGGCAGTCGAGAGCTCTTTTAATACGATTTCATTCTTCATGACTGTAGGCTTCTAATTATTCTTCAATATAGTCTCTTTTCACGACAAACTTTGTCGAAATAGGGAGCTTCTGAGCAGCGAGACGAAGAGCTTCCTTGGCTAAATCCATGGGGACACCCTCGCATTCAAAAAGCATGGTTCCCGGCATAACACGAGCCACGAAATACTCGGGGGCACCTTTACCCTTACCCATACGAACCTCATTGGGCTTCTTGGTGATGGGTTTATCCGGGAAAATGCGGATCCAAATCTGACCCTCACGCTTCATGTGGCGCGTTACGGCCTGACGGGCGGCCTCAATCTGGCGACCAGTGATGAAACAGGTCTCGAGAGACTTGATGCCGAAGGTGCCGAATGCCAATTCATGTCCACGAAAAGCATTGCCCTTGATTTTGCCCTTCTGCTGCTTTCTGTATCTTGTTTTTTTAGGTTGTAACATTTCTCTTCTTATTGTTTAATGTTCTGCAATTAACAATTGCCTAACTCAATTATTTACTGCTGTTGCTTCGATTACCTACGCGGCGGCGAGGAGCACCTTCGGGGCGACGGGAACCGCCGACACCACCCATACGATGATCCTTCTGTTGTCCACCGACTGTGGAGGGGACCAATTCGGGTTTTCCGTAGATGATACCTCTGCAAATCCATACCTTGATACCAATACGGCCATACGTGGTATGGGCTTCAGCATTAGAGTAGTCTATGTCAGCCCTGAGGGTATGCAGGGGGGTGCGGCCCTCTTTGAAATGCTCGCTTCGGGCAATCTCAGCTCCACCGATACGGCCAGAAATAGAGACCTTAATGCCTTCAGCACCAGTGCGCATCGTCGAAGTGATAGCATTCTTGATAGCACGACGATACTGAATACGGCCTTCAATCTGTTTGGCAATATTCTGGGCAACGAGCACGGCATCCATTTCGGGGCGCTTTACCTCGCTGATGTTTATCTGAACATCCTTGCCAGTCAATTTCTTGAGCTCTTCACGCAGTTTGTCTACCTCTGAGCCTGCACGTCCAATTATCAGACCTGGACGAGCGGAATTGATGGTAACCGTGAGGAGTTTCAAGGTACGCTCTATATAAATTTTAGAGATACCTGCCTTGGCCAAACGAGCGTTGAGGTACTTGCGAATCTTATCATCCTCAACAAGTTTCTGTTCGAACTTTCTTCCGCCGAACCAACTCGAGTCCCATCCACGGATAATACCTAGTCTGTTTCCAATTGGGTTAGTTTTTTGTCCCATTGTTGAAATTCTTCTTTTTATTATTTATTTTCTTCTGTTTCTTTTTTTGCCACAGGAGCATCCTCGAGGCGGCTGCCGAGAATCATGGTGATGTGGTTGCTACGTTTGCGGATACGATAGCCACGTCCCTGGGGGGCAGTGCGCATACGCTTCATAGTACGACCTTCATCCACCATAATCTGCTTCACATACAGCTGAGCATCTTCCATGCGGGCACCCTCATTCTTGGCCTGCCAGTTGGCGATGGCGGAAAGGAGGAGTTTGCGCATCTTGGGAGCGGACTCTCTGGGATTGTACTGCAGAATACCGAGGGCTTTCTCAACGTCAACACCGCGAACTAAATCGGCGACAAGGCGGGTTTTACGAGGCGAAGTCGGATTATTCAGCAACTTAGCCATGTAAATGGTCTTGTTGGCTTCCTTACGTGCTTCGGCACTATTATGTTTTCTACGTCCCATTTCTTTTCAATGTTTACTTTTTACCTTTATCTTTAGATCCTGCATGGCCGCGGAAGATGCGGGTGGGAGCGAACTCGCCAAGCTTGTGACCCACCATGTTCTCGGTGACGTACACAGGGATGAACTTGTTGCCATTATGCACGGCAATAGTCTGACCCACAAAGTCGGGCGAAATCATCGAAGCTCTTGACCAAGTCTTGATGGTAACCTTCTTGTTGGACTGCTGCGCCTCGATTACTCGTTTTTCCAGTTTGTGGAAAATATAAGGACCTTTCTTTAATGAACGACTCATTGTTTCTTCTTTTTACTGAGTTACTTCTTTCTTCTTTCGACGATGTACTTGCTCGACTGTTTCTTGGGAGCGCGAGTCTTGTAGCCCTTGGCGGGGATACCCTTGCGGGAGCGGGGATGTCCACCGGACTGACGGCCTTCACCACCACCCATGGGGTGATCGACGGGGTTCATCACAACACCACGGTTGCGCGGGCGGCGACCCAGATGGCGGTTGCGACCAGCCTTACCACCAACCTCGAGGTTATGTTCGGGGTTACTGACGATACCAACCGTGGCGCGGCATGCCTGAAGAATCATGCGCATCTCACCACTGGGCATCTTGACAATGGCGTACTTGTCATCACGCGACATCAGCTGTGCATAGGCACCTGCGGAGCGAACCATTTTTGCACCTTGACCGGGGCGAAGCTCAATGTTGTGGATAAGGGTACCGAAAGGAATTTCGGCAAGCAGGAGCGTGTTGCCGATTTCGGGGGCAGCGCCCTTACCGGACATCACAGTCTGACCAACCTTGAGGCCCTGGGGGCAGAGGATGTAGCTCTTCTCACCGTCGGCATAGCAGACGAGAGCGATACGGGAGCTACGGTTGGGGTCGTACTCTATGGTTTTGACAACAGCGGGAACGCCATCTTTGCAGCGCTTGAAGTCGACAAAACGGTACAGTTTCTTGTGACCACCGCCAATGTAACGCATGGTCATCTTACCCTGATTGTTGCGGCCACCGCTCTTGCGGATACCGAACACAAGGCTTTTTTCCGGCTTGGAAGCGGTGATATCGTCGTTGGTAACAACGAGTTTGTGGCGCTGACCGGGAGTTGTGGGTTTAATTTTCTTTAAAGCCATTTTATTTGATTCTTATTGGTCTCTTATCAGTGGACCTTGACTATTATTACTTTTTCCGTAATTAGATGTTAGCGTAGAAATCGATGCTGTCGCCTTCGGCAAGGGTAACGATAGCCTTCTTGAAGGCATTGGTGCGGCCCGTGAGGAAACCGGCCTTGGTGTAGCGCGATTTAACCTTGCCCGAATAGTTCATCGTGTTGACATCGATAACCTTGACGTTGTAGAACTGCTCAACGGCATTCTTAATCTGGATTTTGTTGGCACGCTTGTCGACAACAAAGCCATAGCGGTTGTGAGCAGGGGCAACGGCAATGCCCTTCTTTCGCGGCCGCAGCCTCGGTGAGGCGGGTCATCTTTTCACTAATCAGCGGTTTTACTATAATGTTCATCATTTGTTAAACTTTCTTAAATCGTTATACTCACAAACCTTATTTTGTTGCCAAAACGCGGTTGATTTCGCTCAATGAACCCTCACAAACGACAATATTCGAGGCATTAACAATGTCGTAAGTGTTTAATTGCGACACGTTTACAACCTTTACGTTCTTGAGGTTTCTAGCGGACAAATATACGAAATTATTTTGATTCTCAAGCACAAAAAGTGACTTTTTGTCATTCAATTTCAGATTATTGAGAACCTCAATCATCTTTTTGGTCTTGGGACCCTCGAACGCAAAGTTCTCCACAACCGTCATTGCATTGCCGTTAGCCTTGTAGCTGAGGGCGCTGCGGCGAGCAAGACGCTTGACCTTGATATTGAGCTTGAAGCGATAGTCGCGGGGCTTGGGTCCGAAGATGCGGCCACCACCGACAAAGACGGGGCTCTTCAAATCGCCGGCACGGGCACCGCCGGTACCCTTCTGGCGTTTCAGCTTGCGGGTGCTGTGTGCGTTCTCGCTGCGCTCTTTGGCTTTGTGTGTACCCTGGCGCTGGTCGGCAAGATACTGTTTGACATCGAGGTAGATGGCGTGGTCGTTGGGCTCGATGGCGAAGATAGAATCCTCGAGGTTGATGGTTCTACCTGTTTCGTTTCCGTTGATGTTATAAACTTTTAACTCCATGTCTAATTAACTCCATCTTTCAAGTTTGACAATAGAACCCTTGGGGCCAGGCACAGAGCCCTTGACCAGCATGAGGTTTTTCTCGGCGATGATCTTGACCACCTGGAGATTCTGGACCTTGACGCGGTGGTTGCCCATCTGACCGGCCATGCGCATGCCCTTGAAGACGCGCGAAGGATAGGAGGATGCACCTACCGAACCGGGGGCGCGCAGACGGTCGTGCTGACCGTGGGTCTTGTCGCCGACACCGCCGAAGCCGTGACGGGTAACAACACCCTGGAAACCCTTACCCTTGGAGGTGCCGACGACGTCGACAAACTCACCTTCCTGGAAGACCTCGACGGTGAGCACTTCACCGTGTTTCTTCTTGTGGCCCTCCTCGAAGCGGGAGAACTCAGCGAGGTGGCGCTTGGGGGTGGTGTTGGCTTTGGCGAAATGACCACGCATGGCTTTGGTGGTGTGCTTCTCGCTCTTCTCGCCAAAAGCGAGCTGGATGGCCTCATAGCCGTCCTTCTCAATGGTTCTGACTTGTGTAACGACACAAGGACCAGCTTCAATCACTGTGCACGGAATCTGCTTTCCGTCGGCATCAAAAAGACTGGTCATTCCGATTTTCTTTCCGATTAATCCTGACATTGTTTAGTTTGGATTCTTTAATTTGTTAGACGATTCAGCTTATCTTGTGGACATTGGCTGATTAAATTCACACTTTGATTTCTACTTCGACACCGCTGGGGAGCTCGAGTTTCATGAGAGCGTCGATGGTCTTGGTACGATCGTTGATTTCGATGTCCATCAGACGCTTGTAGGTGTTGAGCTCGAACTGCTCGCGCGACTTCTTGTTGACGAAGGTGGAGCGGTTGACGGTGAAGATTTTCTTGTTGGTAGGCAGGGGTATGGGGCCATTGACCACTGCACCAGTCATCTTAACGGTCTTCACAATCTTCTCAGCCGACTTGTCGACGAGGTTGTGGTCGTAAGATTTGAGCTTGATTCTGATTCTTTGACTCATTGTTTTTATTTTTTAATTATTTTTGTTCTTAAGGATGGCGTCCTGCTGGTCGCGGGTAACCTCGGCGTAGTGCGAGAACTCCATGGTGGAGTTGGCGCGGCCGGAGGTGATGGTGCGAAGCGAGGTAACGTAGCCGAACATCTGCTCCAGGGGCACCTTGGCGTGGATGGCCTGGACACCGACTTTGGCGCTGATGTTCTCGAGCATGCCGCGGCGGCGGTTGAGGTCGCCGGTTACGTCGCCGACATAGGCGTCGGGGGTGAGCACCTCGAGCTTCATGATAGGCTCGAGCAGGACGGGATTGGCTTTGCGGCAAGCAGCCTTGAAACCAATCTTGGCACAGAGTTCGAAGGAGAGCTGGTCGGAGTCCACGGGGTGGAACGAGCCGTCGATGATGCGTACCTTCATGCTGTCCATGGGGTAGCCGGCGAGGACACCGTTCTGCATGGCCTCCTTGAAGCCCTTTTCGAGGGCAGGGATGAATTCCTTGGGAATGTTGCCACCGCGGACCTCGTTGACGAACTGAAGTCCCATGACACCCTCGTCGGCAGGACCGATCTCGAAGAGCACGTCGGCGAACTTACCCTTGCCACCGGTCTGTTTCTTGTACACCTCGTGGTGCTGGACGGTGGTGGTGATAGCCTCCTTGTAGGCCACCTCGGGACGACCCTGGTTGACATCCACGCCGAACTCGCGGCGCAGGCGGTCCATGATGATGTCGAGGTGCAACTCGCCCATACCGCTGATGACGGTCTGGCCGCTGACCTCGTCGGTCTTGACGCGGAAAGTGGGATCCTCTTCGACAAGTTTCATGAGGGCGTTGGTCATCTTGTCCATGTCGGCCTGCGTATGAGGCTCGACGGCGATGGAGATGACAGGCTCGGGGAACTTCATCGACTCGAGGATGATAGGATGCTGCTCATCGCAGAGGGTGTGCCCGGTCTTGATGTCCTTGAAACCGACAGCGGCGCCGATGTCGCCGGCCTCGATGCGGTCGAGGGGGTTCTGCTTGTTGGAATGCATCTGCATGATGCGCGAGATACGTTCCTTCTTGCCGGTGTTGGCATTGTAGACATAGGAACCGCTCTCGAGCGAACCGCTGTATACGCGGAAGAAGCAGAGGCGTCCGACGTAGGGGTCGGTGGCAATCTTGAAGGCGAGAGCCGAGAAAGGGGCCTTGACGTCCACCTTGCGGGTCTCGTCCTTGTCGCTCTTGGGGTTGATGCCGCTCACCTCAGGCTTGTCCATAGGGCTGGGCAGGAAGGCCGCCACGGCGTCGAGCAGGGTCTGCACGCCTTTGTTTTTGAAGGCGGAGCCGCACATGACGGGGACAATCTTGCGGGCCAGCGTGGCCTTGCGGATTTCACCGATAATCTCCTCGGGGGTGATGGAGTCGGGGTCGTCGAAGAACTTCATCATGAGCTCCTCGTTCTCCTCGGCCACACCCTCGATGAGGCGCTGACGGTAGTCGGCGACTATCTCCTTGAGGTCGTCGGGCATGGGCACCTCGTAGAACTTGGTGCCGTTGGAACTCTCGTCCCAGATGAGGGCCTGGTTTGTGATGAGGTTGACGACACCCTTGAAGAGGTCTTCCTGGCCGATGGGGATCTCGATGGGGATGGGGTTGGCGCCGAGGCGCTCCTTGATTTGTCCCACCACCGAGAAGAAGTCGGCGCCGGCGCGGTCCATCTTGTTGATGAAGGCGATGCGGGGCACCTCGTACTTGTCGGCCTGGCGCCACACGGTCTCGCTCTGGGGCTCTACGCCGCCGACGGCGCAGAAGATGGCGATGGCGCCATCGAGGACGCGGAGCGAGCGCTCCACCTCGACGGTGAAGTCGACGTGGCCCGGGGTGTCGATGATGTTGTATTTGTAGCGGTTGTCCTTCCACTCCCAATACACAGTGGTGGCGGCAGAGGTGATGGTGATGCCACGCTCCTGCTCCTGTACCATCCAGTCCATGGTGGCGCTGCCCTCGTGGGTCTCACCGAGCTTGTAGTTCTTGCCGGTGTAGAAGAGGATGCGCTCGGTCGTCGTCGTCTTGCCGGCGTCGATGTGGGCCATGATACCGATGTTGCGTGTATATTGAAGGTCGGACATAAATGTTGTTTCTGTGTGTTGCTACAAATTATTTTAAATGTATACTATATATAATAGTGAACTTAGACTCTGAAGTGCGAGAATGCCTTGTTGGCGTCGGCCATGCGGTGGATATCCTCCTTGCGCTTGAAGGCGGCACCCTCCTCCTTGTAAGCGGCCTGGATTTCGGCGGCCAGCTTGAGGGCCATGGTCTTCTCGCTGCGCTTGCGGGAGAAGCCGATGAGGTTCTTCATGCCGATGCTCTGCTTGCGCTCGGCGCGGATCTCGGTGGGAATCTGGAAGGTGGCACCACCGATACGGCGGCTGCGTACCTCGACACTCGGAGTAACGTTGGCCAGGGCCTTCTTCCAAACCTCGAGGCCGTCTTCCTTGGTGCGGTCGGACACCACGTCGATTGCATCGTAGAAGATGCGGTAGGCGATGGTCTTCTTGCCACCCATCATAAGGTTGTTGACGAACTTGGTAACGAGCACGTCATTGTATTTGGGATCCGGGAGGATGATTCTTTTCTTAGGCTTAGCTTTTCTCATTTTTGCTAAAAAACTTTAAACTTTCAACTTTAAACTTTCAACTTTACTTACCGGCCTGTTTGGGGCGCTTGGCACCGTACTTGGAGCGGCGCTGCTTGCGACCGTCGACGCCGGAGGTGTCGAGGGCACCGCGGATGATGTGATAGCGCACACCGGGGAGGTCCTTGACGCGGCCGCCGCGGATCATGACGATGGAGTGCTCCTGCAGGTTGTGGCCTTCACCGGGGATGTAGGCGTTGACCTCCTTGCCGTTGGTCAGACGCACACGGGCCACTTTACGCATGGCCGAGTTGGGCTTTTTGGGAGTGGTGGTGTAGACACGGGTGCAGACACCGCGACGCTGGGGGCAGCTGTCGAGGGCGGGAGACTTGGACTTGTACTCCATCTGCTGACGTCCTTTGCGAACTAATTGCTGAATTGTTGGCATTGTTTGTTGTTGTTTGTATTTATTATTATTCTGTTTTCTACTTATTTAACGGACACAATCCGCCCAAAAATGGATTGCAAAAGTACAACTAATTTTTGGACTGGCCAAACATCGGCGGCCTCATGGAATGTTAAATAATCTTAAAATCTTTCGTACATATTGTATTTCAGCTATTTACAAAATTATTTTAACATATTTTTTTGAACAAAAAAGGATGTTTTCAACAGAAAACAGCCTGCAAAAAGGAGGGGATATCAACAGGTTTTCCACAATTTGGCACTCCTGCCGACATCCCCTTTTCTGGAATGGAACGCAGCTACCTGACCAGCAGCTTCTTCACGGCGGTGCCGACGGGGGTGCGTAGGTGGAGGAGATAGGCGCCGGTGGGGAGGGCGGAAATATCGAGGGTGTACATCGTGCCGGCGAGCCCCTGGCGCTCGAGCACAAGGGTGCCGGCCGTATTGTAGACGCTCACGCCCGAGATGCCGAAGGAGGAGGCGAGGGTAACCCTGTCGGCCGCCGGGTTGGGGTAGAGGTCCGTCATCCGCTCCACCGTCTCGATGCTCACCTCGCCC
>ONBB01000029.1 GCA_900315935.1 uncultured Bacteroidales bacterium | reverse complement strand
GGTTGTAACGCCAGTGGCACCGCCGGGTAGCTGTGTCTGGATCGGATAAGCGCTGAAAGCATCTAAGTGCGAAGCCGGCCCCAAGATGAGACTTCGTTATAGGGTGGTCGCAGACTACGACCTTGATAGGCCGCAGGTGTAAAGGCAGCGATGTCAAAGCCGAGCGGTACTAATTACCCGAAGACTTTCCGTTGTGAATGTTTCAATGTGGGAACGCGTTGATGCGTGGGTGGCTTGCGCAGTCACTTCCCATTCCGAACAGAGAAGTTAAGCCCGCCCTCGCTGATGATACTGCACTTGTTTGTGGAAAAGTAAGTCGCCGCCCATCTTTCTAGGAGCATCTCATTCGAGGTGCTCTTTTTTTTTGTGTCTTTTCCTTTGGGGAAACACGATTTTTTTTGCATCCTGCCCGCTGCGCTGGCGAGATCTTGTGGATCTTGTAGATTGTTTCCGCCTGCGGAGATTTGCTCTTTTCCCCTTGCCAATGTTTTTTTAACACGAATTTCCACGATTTACCCGTAAATTATTTGATGGTAGATTCTTGTTAATTTTTGTTCGTTGTACATTATAAGCAATTGGTTTGCGTTATGATGATGTAAAATATAAAACAAAAGACATGGCAACAATCACATTGGAATACGATGGTCGCAATAACGCAATCAAACAGTTGATTCAGGTGCTGTTCACGTTGGGCGCGAAAGAGACAGGAACTGACACCAAGGAAGAACAATCCAAAATGGTGAAGGAAAGCCTCACTACGGCTTTTGACGAGTTGTATACAGACTAGGCTCGTATAAACGCACGAAGCCTATTCGCATAATGGTTACTTGCGATTATTAGCCGGAGTTCGAGCGTCGAGCCAAAGCATTGGCCAAGAAATACCGCTCGTTTGTTGACGACTACAACACCTTTCTCGACGAACTCGAGCAAAATCCTTTTAGTGGTACCCTTCTGGGCAACAGTACTTACATGTATCGTATTGCCATTGCTTTGAAGGGCAAGGGTTAAAGCAGTGGTGCTCGAGTCATCACCTATAATGTGCAGTAGACGGAGGATGATATTGCCATTACGCTGATGTCCATTTATGACAAGTCCGAAATAGCAATGTATCGGACAGCTATCTGCGCCAGTTGCTAAAGGAAATCGAGAGCAAGAAGAAGGGTTGAGAAAATCAACATACAGACAACAGCAAAGGGAGCGTCAATTCTGGCACTCCCTTCGCTTTTCATTCTCGCGGGCCTAAGCACATTACTCCTTCTTTAGCTGTTTGTTTTTGTGTGTCATTTTTGACCGACACGGCAAAAAACACCATTGGGGGCGATGTTTATCTAACGGTGGTAAACGGTAGTGTGGCTTTGAGGAAGACTAGATAGTCGTGCATAAAGGATGCGCTTCTCTTTGCGAGAGTAGATGGTGTAGTTTGGGAGGGGCTTCAATTATTCTCTTCTGCCATTCTGAATTTTAGATATTTTTTCAGGGCTGCTGTGTATGGGTGATGTTTTCTGTGGTTCTCTTCAACAAAATCTTTGTCCTCCATCAATAAGTCGATGCACGTCTTGATGTCTGCTATATCTTTGTATCCGAATACGCTGTCGGCATTCTCGTCCACTACGCGGTTTATCCATTCTCTCACCCCGGTGTTCAGAAAGTGGGTATAATTTTTTGCAGTTTGGGGATTGTTTTGTTGCTCTACATACTTCTGAAATCGTTCAATATGTGCGCTATTATCGCCAAAGTCTGTCTGTTTTGCTTTGCGACCGTGCTTTGGGGAAATATGCAGTTCTTCAGCAGATGTGTGGGGTTTTCCGTTCGCTATTTTAAGCGATAGATTGTAGTAGTCAGATACCTTCTGCAGGTCAGCCGCTTTTGTTTCGTTGCTCATATTCGAGTAGATGTACCACTCATCGCATTCGTGCTGCCATATTCTGCCTGGTACCGTTGGGCGTTTCTCTTTCCCCACCAGATTATATCCATTGTGGGTGATTCCAACTTGGGGGATGCGTTCCAAGCCAATCTTCTTTAGGACTGCCACCATTGTATCGATAGCCGTATTTTGACATATCACAGTACCATCTGGAAATGTAACCCGCAATCCTTTTGTGAAGTTCTCCACATGTTTTGTCGGCTCATGATTGGGTGTTTCTTCTGGCTTCTCGTCGCTTGTGACGGGTGTGCCATTCTTTGGGGTGAGGGTGATGGCACCACTAATTTCGCTAATTTTGACTTTACGAGTCAATGCTACGCTGATGGGTTCGCCGGGATGGTATTCCACCACCAGCACCAGATCTCGCTTAATAGGGGTCAAACGTGGCTCGATATCGTGACTTAGTGCCGGTAGGATTTCTTCCTTGATAATACCTTCTTCCAGCTCTTCTACCTGCTGGAGAACGTCCTTTGGGAGTTTCACTCCAACCTCATTCGAGTTCTCGATAATGCTGTATAGCTTTTCCAGTTTGGTCATATTGTTGGCTGTCTATTTGTTTCTTTTCTTTCTTCATGCATTTATGGCTATACTGCCATGAGATATTGTTTTAAATTTGACTGCAAAAGTACATACTTTTTACGAATTGGCCAAATTAAATTTCACTTCTCAAGAGATAAAGAGTTCTTTGGGTCGGAAGTGTTAAAGTTGTGTTAAATTTCAGGATGTGCTTGACTCGTCCCCTAGGTCATGGCATATCTTTGCAGCCGCTAATCGATTAGAAGAAATACTGTACAGTGATGAGTTACAAACAATTATTTAAAATTGGAGAGTTCTCGCGACTGATGCATGTGACGGTGAAAACCCTGCGGCACTATGAGCAGAAGGGGCTTCTGGCTCCGGCCGAGGTGGATGAGTGGACGGGCTACCGCTACTATACCCTCGACCAGATGCAGCGCCTCGGCACCATCCTCGACCTCAAGGCGCTGGGCTTCTCGCTGGAGGAGATCCGCGACCTGTTCGAGCTTGGCTCGCATGTGCCCAACGTTGACCTCCTCTCGGCCAAGATCCGCGACACCGAGCGGCAGCTTCGCCTGCTGGTCCGCCGCCGGGAACGCCTGCTGCAGTGGCGCGACTCTCGCAAAAAACTTGACACAATGGAACAATTCACCATCCAATCCCTGCCCGAAATCATCGTGGCATCGCACCGTGAAATCATCCCCAACTATGAGGCTCTCGGTCCAATGCTTGTCAACAAGGTGGCTCCCGAGATGCAGCGCCTCGGTTGCAAGTGCCCTCTCCCGGGCTATTGCTTCACCATCGAGCACAACAAGGAATACACCCCGACGGATGTCGACATCGAGTACTGCGAACAGGTCGAGGAGGCATTCGAGGGTTCGACCGTCGTGCAGTGCAAGACCATCTCGGCAGTCCCAATGGCTCTCTGCATGAAGCACTACGGCGCCTATGAACGATTCTATGCCTCATACATCGAGGCTTTCCGCCACATCGAGGAGCACGGCTACAAGGTTGCGGGCCAGCCCCGCACCGCCTATGTCGACGGCATCTGGAACCAAGAAGATTCCGCGAAATGGCTCTCTATCATTCAGATTCCGATCCGTAAAGTATGATTTTCCAGGGGCATCCCGACCGGGGTGCCCCTTTGGGATATCCGGGGCTGTTGCGTGGGCGAGTATGGGGGCTTCTGATTCTCGTTGCTCGTCATCCCTCGCATTAACGTCTGATTCCTGATTTTTAACGCCAAGCGCGTAACACATGACTGCGAATGACCTCATAAGGTTCCATAGCGTTCCAGAGCCTATGTATTCCCCTACCGTTCCCCTACCATTCCCCTAGAAAACCCCTACAGTTTTCCTAGGGTTTTCTCCCCGGGTATCCCGCCAAAATTGAGAGGGGAGGGTGGGGGCGGGATGGATTATTTTTGCATGGCTGCGTGGCATTCGGATTTTTTTGCGTAAATTTGCACTTCGGTATATATGAAAGTTGTTCGTGCTATACTGCTGATTGTCAATTTGCTGGCTGCTGTCGGCCTGCTGCTCACCACCTTGGCGGGCAGCATTGCGCCGTCGCGTAGCGTGCTTCCCGCCGTGGCGGCCTATGGCTACCTGCCACTACTGGGGCTTAATTTGCTGTTCTTGGTCGGGTGGCTGCTGGCTGGCAAATGGCCGTTCCTTATCTCGGCGGCAGCCATCGCGCTGCGCTACAGCATGCTGGGCCTCTTTTTCCAGATAGGTGGCACCTCAAAGGTTCCCTCGGTTGAGGAGCATCCGGACCGCCTTGTCCTCCTCTCCTACAACTTGCACAATTTCTCCGGCCCTGAGTTCGACAACGCGCCGCGCGACACTTTCGCCCTGCAGTTCCTCGACCTGGTCCGCGAGCATCAGCCCGATGTGCTGTGCCTGCAGGAGTACACCGACCCCAAGGGCTGTTCCGTTACCGACAGCCTCGAGCTGCTCGGCTACAATCACCATATCGGTTCGCGCATGAACCGCGACCGTCCCCGCGGCACGGCCGTCTTCTCGCGCCTGCCCATCACCTATGTCAAGGCCATCGACCGGCAGAAAGTCATGGTCGAGCTGCTGCACGGCGAGCGTCCGGTGCGTCTCTGTGCCGTCCACATGGACTCCTACGACTTCGACGCCACGGACCACGAGGAGATAGCGCAGATGCGCCGTGGCCGTATCGACAGCACCTCCACCCGCACCCTCCGCAAGGCCAAGCAGACGGTTCTCAGGCACGAAAGCGAGTGGGACGAGCAGTTGCGCCCCATCGTTACCGAGTGCTCGGTGCCGCTGATAGTGGCCGGCGACATGAACGATATACCCTCGTCGTGGCTCTATTCGCGCCTGTCCGACCACCTGTCCGACACCTATTGCGACCGCGGCCTCGGCTTCAGCACCACTTTCCACGGCAACTTCCCGCACTTCCGTATCGACATGGTGTTCCGCAACGACCAGCTGCGCACCCTCTCCTACCGCCGCATCCGCACGCGCATCTCGGACCATTATCCGGTGCTTGTCTCACTAGAACCCACCGCGCCATGACCCTCCAGCAGCGATACGACCAGGTCCTCGGCCACTTCGAGCGAGCCATGCCCGACGCCGCCACCGAGCTCCACTACGGGACCCCCTTCCAGTTGCTGGTGGCTGTGGTGCTCTCGGCACAGTGCACCGACAAGCGGGTCAATCAGGTTACCCCTGCTTTGTTTGCCGCCTATCCCACGCCCGCGGCCATGGCCGCCGCCAGCGCGGAGGAGATTTTCGGATATATCAGTTCTGTCTCCTACCCGCACAACAAGAGCCGCCACCTGGAGGGCCTCTCCCGCATGCTGGTGAGCGACTTCGGCGGGCAGGTGCCTTCCGATGTCGACCTCCTGCAACGCCTTCCCGGGGTGGGGCGCAAGACGGCCAATGTAGTGGCCGCCGTCGTCTTCGACCTGCCGGCCATGCCGGTCGACACGCATGTCTTCCGCGTGGCCAACCGCATCGGCCTCACCCGCAATGCAAAGACGCCCCTGCAGACCGAGCAGCAGCTGGTCAAGCACATACCGCCGGAAAAACTCTCCATGGCCCACCACTGGCTCATCCTCCACGGGCGCTACGTCTGCCAGGCCCGCCGTCCCCGCTGTGCCGACTGCGGCATCAGCCATCTCTGTGTCCATTTCAACCGCAAGAAAGGAGGCGCCGCATGATATTCGCCAATCCTGCCATGCTTTGGGCATTGGTTGCCGTGGCCATCCCCATCGCCGTCCACCTCTTCAACTTCCGCCGCCACCGCAAGGTCTATTTCTCCAATGTGGACCGCTTGGAGGAGCTGCGCACCGAGAGCCGCCGGCAGAGTACCCTGCGCCGTTGGCTGGTGCTGCTTATGCGCTGCCTGGCCATTGTGGCGCTGGTGCTCGCCTTTGCGCGCCCTTCGCTCCCCGGCAGCGCCCACCAGCTCCGCTCCGGTGCCACCGTCGTAAGTGTATACGTCGACAACACCTTCAGCATGGAAAACAGCGCCGCCGCCGGCAGCCAGCTCGACCTGGCCCGCCAGAAGGGGCGCGAAATCGCTGCCGCCTACGGCCCTTCCGACCGCTTCCAGCTGATGACTGCCGACCTCTCCGGCGAGCAGTTCCAATGGCTCGGCCGCGACGAGTTCCTCGAAGCCCTCGACGCACTTCAGATTACGCCCGCCAGCCGTACCCTCGGCGAGGTGGTGTCGCGGCAGCGCGACTTCCTCCACCAGAGCCACGCGCCAAACCAGCATGCCTACATTGTCAGCGACTTCCAGGCGGCGGCCGCCGACTTCGACCAGCTGGCGCCCGACAGCCTCACGCTCACCACCCTCGTGCCCCTCGAGGCCATTGCCTCGGACAACCTTTATATCGACACCCTGCGCCTCGATGCACCGGCCTACTTTGTCGGCGGCACCGTCAGTGTCGAGGTAACGGTTCGCAACAGCGGCACCGCCGATGCCGAGAAGATACCGTTGCGCCTCATCGTGGCTGGCCGCGAACGCGCCGTCGCCACGCTCGACATACCCGCCGGCACCGCCGCCCGCGCCGCCCTCCGCTTCACCCTCGACAGCGCCGGATGGCTCGATGCACGTGCCGAAATCACCGACTACCCCATAACCTTCGACGACACCTACCACTTCTCGCTCCTCGCCGGCCAGCCGGTGGGTATGCTCGAGGTGGATGCCGCCGCCCCCAATCCCCACATAAAGAAGCTCTTCGATGGCGACGCTGCTGTGCGCTACGCTACGGGCTCCCTTCCGCCCGACCTGGATTCGTACCACTTCATCGTGCTCAATGAGCCGCGCTCGCTGCCTTCGGGCCAGGCGCAGCAGCTGGCCGCGTGGGTTGAGCAGGGCGGTACCCTCGCCGTCGTGCCGGCCGCCAATGCCGATGCCGCCGACCTCAACCAGTTCCTCGCCCTGGTGCGTGCGCCGCGCCTCGATGTGTGGCAGCCACGGCAGATGAAGGCGTCGTCGGTCGACCATGCCGCCAGCCTCTACCGCAATGTCTTCAGTGCCACCTCCAGCGAGATGGAGATGCCCACGGTCCAGGGCTGCTATCGTTTGGCCGCGCAGCAGGCTGTCAGTCATGCCATTATAGCCTGTCCCGACGGCAGTCCGCTCCTGTCCGCCATTCCCTGCGGAGCCGGGCGCCTCTACCTTTTCGCCATGCCGCTCACGGCCGAGTGGACCGACCTTGTCCAGCAGGCCCTTTTTGTGCCCACGCTCTACAATATGGCCCTCTACAGCCTGCCGCAGCCTCCCCCTGCTTACACCCTCGGTGCCGCCGACCCCATCTCCCTGCGCGGCTCCTACAGCCCTTCGGACACGCCTCCGCAGCTCACCTCGGCCGACGGCACCCTCACCCTTATCCCCGACCTGCGCCGCAGCGGTGGCCGCAGTGTCCTTGTCCCTCACGGCGACATCACCCTCGCCGGCCACTATCGCCTGGCCGACGAGCACTTGGCGTTCAACTACAGCCGCCTTGAGTCCGACCTCTCGTTCCTCTCCGCATCGCAGGTGGCCGACCGCATCGACGGCCTCGAGGGATACACGCTTGTCCGCAATGCCGCGCGCCCCCTTGACCAGGTGCTGCGCTCGCGCTCGTCGGGCACGCCCCTCTGGCACTGGTGCATCCTTGCGGCCCTGGCGGCGCTGGCCATCGAAATCCTATTGATCAAAGTCCCATGGCGCTCCTCCAAGTAGAACATATATCCAAGTCTTTCGGCACCCACCGTGTCCTTTCCGATGTCAGCTTTGCGCTGTCAGGCGGGCAGGCGTTGGCGGTCCTGGGTTCCAACGGGGCTGGCAAGACCACCCTGCTGCGCATCGTCAACCGTATCCTTGCGCCCGACAGCGGCCAGGTGCTTTTCGATGGGCATCCCCTTGTGCAACAGGATCTTGAGCAGATAGGCTACCTGCCCGAGGAGCGCGGCCTCTACCGCAATATGCGTGCCGGCGAACAGGTCTGTTACTTGGCTCGCCTCAAGGGTCTTGCCAAATCCGATGCCGACATGAAGGCGCACGACTGGTTTGCCCGCCTCGGAGCCGAAAGCTGGTGGGATCGCCCGGTATCCCGGCTCAGCAAGGGCATGCAGCAGAAGGTGCAGTTTATCGCCTCGGTGGTGCACAGCCCCCGGCTGCTTATCCTCGACGAGCCCTTCTCCGGCTTCGATGCCGACAATGCCGAGATGCTGCGCCGCGAAATCGTTCGCCTCAAGGCTGCCGGCACCGCCATCCTCCTCTCGACCCACAACCTGCAGGCCGCCAACGACCTCTGCGACAATACCCTACAGCTATGAAGAAGGTCTTGCTTATCCTCGTCCGCGAGCTGCGCCTCCGCCTCCGTCGCCCGGCCTTCTGGGTGCTCACCCTGGCCGTGCCGCTGCTGCTGGCCGCACTCTATGCGCTGCCTGTCCTGGCGGCGCGCCACGCCGACCGCGAGGCGACGGTGCTGGTGGTCGACGAGACCGGCCTCTTTGCCCATTCGCTGCGTCCCTCCGACAAGGTGCGCTTCCACGTCATGCCCGGCCTCGACTATGCCCGTCGCCAGATGGACGACGACCCTGCCGTGGCCGCCATACTCCTCATTCCCGCCCGCCAGACCACCATCCCCCGCGATGCATTCCTCCTCCACCGCAACGCCACCCCGCCGCCGGCTTTGCAGAGTTATGTCGACAGCCAGCTGCAGATGCTGCTCCGCAATGCCATCCTGGAGGATGTCTACCAGCTTGACCCCGAGGTATATCGCTCCGTCGAGGGCACCCACATACGCCTCCACACGCAGGATGCCGCCACCGGACGCGAGAGTTTCGCCGCCCTCAAGGGCGTGGTCGCCACCGTGCTGGCAGTGCTTGTCGTGCTGGCACTCATCGTGTTCGGCGTGCAGGTGATGCGTGCCGTGCAGGAGGAGAAGTCGACCCGCATGGCCGAGGTCGTCGCCTCCTCGGTGCGACCGGTGCAACTCATGGTGGGCAAGGTGGGCGGCGTGGCAGCCACGGCGTTGCTCCAGCTGACGCTGTGGGTGATGCTCACCAGTGCTGCCGTCGGCGCTGTCCAGGCTGCCAATCCCGACCTCTTTGCCGCCGCGCGGCAGCAGCAGCGTGCGCGCTCGCTGGCCACCAAGGGTGCCGAGGCCACGGTGCAGTACAACACGCCCGTCGCCCTCGTCGACGACACCGTCCAGGGGCTCACCGCCATCAATCTGCCGCTGGTGGCTGCCATCTTCTTGGTTTTCTTCCTGTTGGGCTATCTGCTCTATGGTGCCTTGCTGGCCGCTTTGGCGGCCCGGCTCGACAGCGATGCCGACGCCCTGCAGTGGACGCTCCTCGTTCTTTCGCCACTGCTCATCGTGTTGATACTCATTCCATTGCTTATAGGGAACCCATCGGGTGCCTTGGCGCAGTGGCTCACCATGGTGCCCTTCACGGCGCCGGCTGCCGCCCTGCTCCGCCTCCCCTTCGGCCTGCCCGCCTGGCAGTTGGTGCTTGCTGCCCTCTGCTTGCTGGCCACCTTCGCCGCCGCCGCCTGGTTCGCTGCCCGCACCTATCGACGCTACCTTGTGCGCTAATTTTTCTTATTGCTGATTTACAATGGTTTGTATTTATATGGTGCCATAAGCTTCCATAAGCTTCCAGTGCCTTTGTATTCCCCTACCGTTCCCCTACCATTCCCCTACCGTTCCCCTGGCCACCCCCTACGGTCAGGGAGACTGTCGGGGGCTGGTTGAAAAGTTTTTTTCCCCATATCGGAAAAAAGTTGTACTTTTACGGCCAGAAAAATATGAAGGAAAAACATTGGATAATTAGAGAAGATTATGATTTAGAGACTGTTGAAAAACTTGCGGCATCGTTGGGCGTTGACAAAATCATCGCCACTCTGCTTGTAGAGCGGGGTGTAACCACCTTTGAAGAGGCACGGCGTTTTTTCCGCCCGGCATTGGACCAAATCCACGACCCCTTCCTCATGAAGGGCATGCGAGAAGCCATCCAGCGCATCAACGAAGCCATTGAACGACAGGAACGTATCATGGTCTATGGCGACTACGACGTCGACGGCACGTCGGCCGTTGCCTTGGTCTACTCCTATTTCAAGGAGCTGGACAGCAATATTGATTTCTACGTGCCCGACCGTGAGCGCGAGGGCTACGGCATCTCCTACCAGGGCATCGACTATGCCAGCGAGACGGGCGTGAAGCTTATCATCGCCCTCGACTGTGGCATCAAGGCCATGGAGCAGGTCGACTACGCCCGCGAGCGTGGCATCGACTTCATCATCGGCGACCACCACCTGCCCGGCGACGAGGTGCCGCAGGCTGTGGCCGTGCTCGACCCCAAGCAGGCCGACTGCCCCTACCCGTACAAGGAGCTGTCGGGCTGCGGCATCGGCTTCAAAATCGTCGAGGCCCACCTCGAGCAGCAGCTCGGTGTGCGTCTGTGCGACCTGCCCGAACAGCTCGACGAGCAGCGCCAGGCGCGGCAGGAAGAACTCAAGCTGCGCCTGCTGAAGTACCTCGACCTGGTGGCCGTCAGCATCGCCTCCGACATCGTCCCCATCATGGGTGAGAACCGCGTGCTGGCCTACTTCGGCCTGCGTGTGCTCAACACCAAGCCCCGTGCCGGCATCGAGGCCATCCTCAAATACGGCCATGTCGACCGCCGCAAGGCCGACCAGTCCGAGGCATCCGACGTGTCGGACAAGCCCAAGACGGGCTATTTCGAGAAAGAACTCACCATCACCGACCTGGTCTTCCTCGTGGGTCCCCGCATCAATGCCGCCGGCCGCATCCGTTCGGCCTTCGACAGCGTGCGCCTGATGCTCACCGACGACCCCTCCATCGCCCGCCGCCTGGCTGAAGATATCAACCGCTACAACCTGGAACGCAAGGAGCTCGACACCAGTGCCACCGAGGAAGCCAAGCGCCGCATCGACCAAGACCCCTTCTACCGGGGCCGCCAGTCGCTGGTGCTCTACGACCCGGGCTGGCACCGCGGCGTGGTGGGCATCGTGGCCAGCCGCATCGTCGAGGCTTACTACAAGCCTACCATCGTCTTCACCCGCGGTAGCGACGACCTCATCACCGGCTCCGCCCGCTCGGCTGGCGAGTTCGACGTGCACCTGGCCCTCGAAAAGTGCGCCGACCTGCTGGAGCATTTCGGTGGCCACAAGAGTGCCGCCGGCGTCTCGCTCCGCCAGGAGAACATGCGCGCCTTCGTCGAACGTTTCGAGCAGCTGGCGCGCGAGAACCTCGGCGAGGAGGAGACCGTCCCCGAGATAGAGGTCGACGCCGAGCTGGGTTTCTCGCAGATCACGCCCAAGTTCCTCCGCATCCTCAAACAGTTCGCCCCCTTCGGCCCCGAGAACAACGTGCCGGTATTCGTTACGCGCGAGCTGGTGGACACCGGCAACGCCCGCGTGGTGGGTATGAAGCACCTCAAGATGGAGACCATCCCCATCGCCGAGCGTTCGGCCCCCTATCCGGCCATCGCCTTCCAGTTCGGCGAGTGCATCTCGCGCATACGCCGCGAACGGTTCGACCTCTGCTACCAGCTGGAGGAGAACTACTGGCGCGGACGTACCGAGATACAGCTCAACGTCAAGGATATCAAGTTTGTAGATTGAAATACATTAACCTTAAAAATCCAAGAATATGCTTAACAAAAAAGTTTCCGACCTGCTCAACGAGCAAATCAATAAGGAGTTCTACTCCGCCTACCTCTACCTCGACATGAGCAACTACTTCAGCCGCGAGGGCCTCAGCGGCTTCGCCAACTGGTACATGATTCAGGCCCAGGAGGAGCGCGACCACGCCATGCTGTTCTACCAGTATATGCAGAATAACGACTGCCCCGTAAAGCTTACCGCCATCGCCCAGCCCGACAAGAAGTTCAAGAAGCACATGGATGTGCTGAAGGCCGGCCTGGAACACGAGGAGTACGTTACCGCCAGCATCCACGCCATCTACGATGCCGCCTACAAGGTGAAGGACTTCCGCACCATGCAGTTCCTCGACTGGTTCGTCAAGGAGCAGGGCGAGGAGGAGACCAACGCCCGCGACCTCATTACCAAGATGGAGCTCTTCGGCACCGACCCCAAGAGCCTCTACATGCTCAACCAGGAGCTTGCCGCCCGCGTATACAGCGCCCCCAGCTTGGTGCTCGACTAGGCAGGCACCGCACGCAACGCTAAAGACTCAGAAAGCGTGCTCCCATGCGGGGCGCGCTTTCTGCGTTGAAATCGGCCGCGTAGGCACCGAAAATATACCGCCCAGCAAAAATATTTTTTTCATATCACATTTATTTTGTATCTTTGCAGTTGAAATTGGACAGGAATTTATTTTGACAATAATAAATATTAACCCTTAAACAATAATAAATATCATGAAAAAATTCATCTGCCCCGTCTGCGGCTATACCTGCGAAGCCGAGACCATGCCCGAGAAATGCCCCATCTGTGGCAAACCCATGCAGGAACTGAACGAAGAGGTGAAGACCTGGGCCGCCGAGCATATCGTCGGTGTCGCCAAGGGTGCCCCCGAAGACATCATGATGGACCTCCGCGCCAACTATGAGGGTGAGTGCCGCGAGGTCGGCATGTACCTAGCCATGGCCCGTGTGGCCCATCGCGAGGGCTATCCCGAAATCGGTCTCTACTGGGAGAAAGCCGCCTGGGAAGAAGCCGAGCATGCCGCCAAGTTTGCCGAGCTCCTCGGTGAGGTCCTCACCGACAGCACCGCCGAGAACCTGAAGATGCGCATCGAGGCCGAGTACGGCGCCACCGCCGGCAAGACCGACCTCGCCAAGCGCGCCAAAGCCCTCAACCTCGACGCCATCCACGACACCGTCCACGAGATGGGCCGCGACGAGGCTCGCCACGGCAAAGCCTTCGAGGGTCTCTACAACCGCTACTTCAAGAAATAAGTGTCCCTCCGCAAGAACATATCCTGGCTCCTCTTCCCGCTTACCTGCTGGTATGCGGTGGGGGTATGGTGCAGGAATATGCTCTTCGCGCTAGGCATCAAGAAGCAGGAGGCTCCCCACATCACCACCATCGGTGTGGGGAACCTTTCTACCGGTGGCAGCGGCAAGACACCCCACGTCGAGTACCTCCTCCGCCTGTTGGCAGACCGTTACCCGACGGCCGTCCTCAGCCGTGGCTACAAGCGACAGACCCGCGGCTACCTCCTCGACGACGGCAGCCACGACCCGCGCCTCCTCGGCGACGAGCCTGCTATGTTGGCCGCCAAATTCCCCAATGTACAGGTGGCTGTCTGCGAAAAGCGTGTCGAGGGAGTACGCCGGCTGATGGCGCAGGAACGTGTCGAGCAGGGGCCTGATGGCGAGGAAATCCACATCTCCACCGCGCCCCAACTTATCATCCTCGACGATGTTTTCCAGCATCGCCACATCAAGCCCAGCATCAACATCCTGCTTACCGAGTACCGCCACCCCTACAGCCGCGACCACATCCTCCCTTACGGCGACCTGCGCGAATTCAAGAGTGCCCGCCACCGCGCCAGCATTGTTATCGTTACCAAGTCGCCGGCCAACCTCAACCCCATTGAAAGGCACAACCTCGTGCAGGATCTCCGCCTGCAGAACTACCAGAAGGTCTTTTTCTCCTATTTCAGATACCTTCCCCTGCGCACGCTGGATGGGCATGAGTCTGGTGTCGACCTGCGGCGCACGGACAATGTTCTTGTCGTTACGGGCATAGCCCACCCCGACTCTCTCGTCTCCGAACTCAAACAGTATACTCGCGTACAGCATCTCTCGTTCCCCGACCACCACGATTTCTCTGCCCGCGACATCGCCCGCATCAAGAAGACATTCGACGCCCTTTCCGGCACAAACAACATCATCGTAACTACTGAGAAAGACGCCACGCGTCTCGCCGGCCGACTTGCAGGTCTGCCTGTCTACGTGCAGCCCATCGAGGTGGCCTTCCACATGAATCCCGACCTCAACTTCGATCAAATCATCGACTCTTCGGTCAGGGAGAATATCTCCTTCCTCTCCAAGCTGAATATCTGGAGCTAGAATCCCAAATCTTCCTTCACTCTGCGCGAGAACACCTCAGCGCCATTGCGGTTGAGATGGTTGCAGTCATCGGGCGTTATAGTTCGAAGTCTTGTTTTATACGCTGGGCGAATGCCGTTGCGCCGCGATGGTTGAGGTGGGTCTGGTCGGAAAAGAGGGAATCTCCGAATTGCTCATCGTTGAGGTAGCAGTGGTATTCCACGGGATACTGCCCGGCCACGTGGTCGATAACCTTCTGCATACGGCTGTCGCAGTCCGTATGGCTTGCACGGTAGGTGCTGTTGGCCGGGAAAGTAACCACTATCAACCTCACTCCATGATCGTTGCACACCTTGGCCATCTTCAGTAGCGATTCGGTAACCATCGGCTCGCAGCCCGGTGCCTCGTAGACGTTGTTCCCATCGGACACGTTGTCTCCCAAGGAAAAGAACCCCAAGGAATCGTAATCAGTGGTTCTGCGTCCCGACTGGATAGATAGCAGGCGCGATACGGTTTCGTATGTATGCCGGAACAGGTTGCTCCGTTCCATAAGCATCGGTGCCTCGTCAATGCCCCAATAGAACTTGTAGTTGTATAGATTGTTCTCCCGCCAGTCGTCCTTGAGGAATACCGTCCCTGGTTCGTACTCGCAGATGAGGGGATAGATTACCGCCTTGAGGTGGGGCATTTGCGGCACGTATTGTGCCAACAACGCTGCATCGTAGTAGCTTATGCGGGCGGTGATGGACACATTATAGACGCTGTCGAAAATCCACGGATCCATGCTGCTTTCCGACTGTGAGTGCCCGGTGATTAATATGGCTATGTCGTCCAGGTGGCTTTCCAGGTAGTCTCTTTTCTCGGTATGCTCGTTATCGGCCTGCTGGGCATGCAACTTCAACAGGGGCATGCACAGGGCTGCCATTCCGACGCCCAGTGCCAAGGTTATCAATATGTCCTGCAAGAAGTGTTTCATAACCCAAAGTCTTGTTTTACACGTTGCGCGAACAGTGTGGCGCCGGTGTGGTTGAGGTGGTTCACATCCATGAATAAGGTATCCGCCCTAAACAGACTATCTTGCGTATAGTCATGAAATTCCAAAGGATAACACGCTCGAACCTCATCTACCACGCTGTTTATATCTGTGTAGAATTCTTCTGTCAATTTTTCTAAATATAGATTGGACAAAGGGCACGCCACAGCAATGAATCGTGCATCATGCGCTTGGCATATCTTTGCCAGCTCGGTCAGTTGAGCCGCATAGGAATGTACTGCTTCTGAAGTTTTTCTAGTGGGATTAAATTCAACTCGTTTACCGTCCCATGTCACTTTTTTTGCGGCATATCCTAGAGAATCAACAGTTACTTGTAACATAAACCAATTCTTGGAAAATTGATGTGAAAAGAAAAGGGAACGACTTTGGATGTTTTCAGGGAACGTTTTAGGGTAAATACCATAGGTTTTAGCATAAGCCACCCAGTCTAATGCGAAATCACCTCCCGGATCCATATCCCCGATGTTAATGGAATAAATAACTGTCTCTAGATTTTCCATCAGTGGAAAATATTTATTCGCCAATTGAACATCAAAAAATATCTTTCTTCCTACTTGAGCAAGTATATATGCGCTGTCCCCTAACACATGTGGATTAAATGAGCATTCAAAATGGCTATGCCCAAGGAGCAAGGTCTTTATACGAGAATGGTGGTTTTCAATATAATCCCGTTTGACAGATGAATCATTTGTTGTTTTCTTTGCCAACCACTCCACAGGCAACATTATGGCAATTATAAAAACAAATACAATGCTTGCATCTTTCAAAAAAACTTTCATAAGTCAAAATCCTCCTTTACCCGCTGCGCAAAAAGCGTGGCACCTTCGTGATTGAGATGATTCCAGTCTAGATAAAGAGAGTCATTCCGATAATCCGCATCAGTCAGGTAGTTTTTATATGCCATTGGGTATTTGTCCTTCACGGCATCAGCTATCAACTGTAGGTTGTTTCGTCCTTCTTCGCTCATATAATTAATATATGTATCGGGCATAGGTGGAACCACCACAATAAATCGTATATTTTTTTCATAGCACAGCCTGGCTATTTCTTGTAGCAATGCAATGCATTTACCGGTGTCTGGTTGCATGGGGGGATTTTGTCCCAGGTCTACTTTCCCATTGTAGTACATTCCTCTAATGCCCATATATCCCCGTGTTGAGGTATCGGGGTTGCTTTGGCAGTTTCGGTAGGTGAATTCTCCCGCTGCCAGGGCAGAGTGATATACAATTTCCCATGGTTTATCTGTCTGTGGAATCTTCCAGTATCGATAGTTCCTGAATGTCAGAAACGCAGCTCGGTTGGCCGTCTTGAAGGCAAGAGAGTCGGATAGGTGTAGATTGTAATGCAGAGGATATATCAGTGTCCTTAAATTCTCCATCCGAGGTATCTCCCGTTTCAGGAATTCTACATCGAAGAATAGGCTTTGTCCAGCAATTCCTGTATTGTATGCACTGTCGCCAAGCAACAGGGAGTTAAAACAAAACGAGGCAAGGCAACTGCCAACTACCAGTGTCTTTATATCATCTCCATGATGTTCGATATAAGCTGCTTTCGTTGTGTATACATTTTCTCCCATGCTGGTTGAAATGTCGAAGGGGATGGCAGCCAAAAGCCCCATTGCCATTGTTATCAGAATATCCTTGAGAAAACCTCTCATTTTGCATCTAGAACTGGAAGTAGATAGAACTGGAAGTAGATGAACTCGGCGTAGTCGCCGCGGAAGAAGATGACGGCCACGAAGGCGAGGGCGTAGAGGAAGTAGCGGGCCCAGCGGCTCTTCACCACGCGGTCGAAGCCTTGCAGGCCGTGCTCGCCCTGGCGGTTGAGCCACTCGACCAGCAGCATGATGCCCACGGGCAGCATAGTCCACTCGCAGAATATCTTGTAGAATCCGGTGAGGGTCTCGACGGAGAGCATGCTCTTGAAGTAGCCAATGGCGCTGGGGATGCCAGTGGCGCGGAAGATGACCCAGCCGATGACGGCCAGCATGAAGGTGAATATCATCTGCCCCAGCTCCCTGGGGTTGGGCAGCCAGCGGCCGGTGGCCACCACGTCGGTGTACTTGCGGTTCTTGCCCAGGATGATGAGCGGCATGAAGAGGGCGGCGTGGTAGAGGCCCCAGGCGATGAAGGTCCAGTTGGCGCCGTGCCAGAAGCCGCTGACGAGGAAGATGATGAAGGTGTTGCGGATGACCTTGAACTTGGTGGTGCGGCTGCCGCCGAGGGGGATGTAGATGTAGTCGCGGAACCACGTGGTG
>ONBB01000030.1 GCA_900315935.1 uncultured Bacteroidales bacterium | reverse complement strand
GCCCTGGTACTCGATGTTCACCCGCTGGCGGAAGGGGTTGGGGTAGTACGTCCACGCCCCTTGGTCCTCCACCATCACCACGCGCACCTCCCCCGTGTCGGTATCCGCCCTGTATGGCGTCATAAAGGCCGTGTCCACGTACTTGGCTATACAGGCGTGGTAGCCCTGCTCCGGCACAACAATATCGCCGAAGGTGGCAGGACTGGTCAAAAGATTTGAGAGATACAGAATGCTATCAACCAATGCTATCGGCCCTGGTTCGTTTTCAGGGGATATAGCATTGTACTGCATTCCCCCGACAACCCTTCCCTTGTAGTCGAATACTGTCAACCCCAATCCATCATCATATCTTGAGGAGTGATATATGGTTGTATCAGGAAATCTGATACCTCCCATAAAGCAGCTTTGTATATAAATCCTGTTTTTTTCGCTCACTATTTTCCCCGTGGTACCATATGCGGTAGCTGATGCTATTAGTGCGGGTATCCGACCATACGACTGCAGGGATCCATCGGGTATATTAAGTGCCATAAAGAAAACATCATTCTTTATTCCAGCGAGAGGAATTCCTTGATACATCAGTACAGAATAGTATCTACTAGTGTCTCCATAGGCACCTCTGCCCGTTGTCGCGTGTATGAACAGCATACTGCTGTCATAATCAAAAGAAACATCTTGAAACATTGTATTCGAATGAGCAAGGTTTGGATTTATGACGCTGTCCTCGAGCGTGACGCAGTAGATGGGAGTCAGCGCGGAGTCCAGTTTGACCAGATAGCCTTTATTCTGGTTGGCCATGGTGATGGGGATGGAAATCCCGCGCTCCGCGTCGACGACAACCGTGTCGTCTACGTGATACGCCGATATAGTCCCCAAGGCATAGAGGTCGCCGTATTTGTCCAGCCTCAGGTAGGTACTGGGTGCGCCATTGACATAATGCTGGAAGAGGTAACGCGAAGTCAGCAGCGTGTCGAAGTGGGGCGAGAACACCGGGTCGATGTAGTTGACACCCGCCAGGCGGTGGTCCACCCAGTACTTGACGGCGCTGATTGTGCCGGCCTCCACGCTGTATTCCATCACGGAATCCAAACAGCAGTACGTCGAGTTTATCGCCATGCGGCTGAGGTAGATGTTGCCCGCGGCGTCCACGTCGAAAGATGGGTAGTAGAGGACGTCGCTGACATACCACGGCGTGGGGTCGATATGAGGCAACTGCGACGGATAGGCGAGGTCGTTGCCCTCGGCATCGAGGTATCCCACTTGCAGGAAGTGCTGCTCCTGCACCCGCCCATCGAAGTCGAACTGCAGGTAGGTCGTGTAGGAGGTGCGCCCGAAATAGGGGGTAGGCAAGGGGTAGTCCGAATCGCCCTCGATGAGTGTGTCGAGGTAGTATAGGTAGTTGTCCATTGCCCTCGACAGCGACAGCTGCACCAGACAGGCGAAGGCGGTGTCGCCCACCGGCTTGATGTCGTAGGCATGCGAGTTCAGCCCGGCGTTGGAGTGGATCACCTTTTTCCACACCATCTCTCCCGTGGGCGAGATCTTGGCGATGAGGACGTTGATGTAGAGGTTGCCCTCGCGGTCGGCCACCGTGCCCTTGATTTCGCTCCCCTGCTGGGCCGAGGCATACCCCTTGGCCCACTCGAACCGCTGCCCCTGCGCACCCGTCAGGCACGCCAGCGTCAGCAGCATTGCAAATAGTGTCTTTTTCATCTCGTCGGTATATTTTTAGGTTATATTTTACTTATCGGCGGGAGGGTCCAGTCGGGTATAGCAGTTTGGTTGTGAGAGTCTTGCAGAGATATTGCGGCTATCCGCAGGAGTTATGGTCTCGCTGCAAATATACACTTTTTATCGAGACAACACTGAATGCAGCCTTATTTTTAACTTTTTTTAGGAATTATATCCTGCGCCCCGTCGGGGCAAGCTTAATTAGAGAAGAAAAAGCCGGCGACGATGTCTAGCGCCTCCAGCACGATGTCCCATGCCAGGCGCTTCTTGACGGGGCGGCCGGCGATGTTGCGGATGCGGATGGCGATGTAGAGGGCAATGCCGTAGGTGGCGGCGAGCACCATCAGCGCGCCGGCGGCAAAGGTGCCCCACGCGATGATGTCCATCAGCGCCAGCGCCACCAGCAGCAGCAACAGTGCGAATCCCAACGAGGCCGCGCCTGCCGTTATCCAGCGGAAACCCATGGGGTCGGGCACGAAGGGTTCGCGGTTGCTCTTTTTCTTGCGCCTCGGATGGTCGGTGAGGTTGGGGTAGAGGTGGAGAATCATCGCTACCACCGCCAGCACCACAGCCACCGGGATGGCAATGGCCAGCGTGTAGAGCAGCGAGCCGTCGGTGATCACGATGCACGACAAGGCCGTGAGCACCACCACCAGTGCCGCGATGGCCATCAGTACGTAGTAGATTCGTTTGTTTGTTTCCATTACTTGATTCCCAGTATGAAGTTGGCTATTTTTTCCATCGCTTCGGGGGCGAAGGTCTCCTCGATGCGGACGTATTCGTCAAGTGCGCCGGTCGTGCAGTGCTGGAAGAGGTGGTTGAGGTTTGATAGGATGACGTGCTGTGTGTGGTTGCCTGCCAGCCGGGTGATGCCTGCGATGTTGGGCGCGGCCAGCACCTGGCAGTCCTTGGTGCCCTGGAGGGCAAGGATGGGCGCCTTGACCTGCGGCAGGTAGTCGGCGGGGTCGAGGCGTAGGAATCCCTGCCACCACGGAGTCTCCACCTGTTGTCTCATTGTGTAGGCCACGCCTTTCTTGAGGTCGATGCTGTCGACCTCGGTTGGAGTGAGGCCCTCGGTGTGGCGCAGGATGACGGCCTGGTAGTCCTTGACGGTGCTGCCCTGGGGTAGGGCGAAGAGGTCGCGCATACAGGCGACGCGAACCTGGCAGAGGCGTCCGCTCACGCCTTTGGCGCGGTAGATGGCATCGTTCTGCTGCAGCAGTATGTCGAGGCCGGTGCAGCCCATGCCTGCCAGCATCACCACAAACCTTGCCTCCTTGTTCCGTGCGGCCACCATGGGGGCGATGGCGCCGCCCTCGCTGTGGCCGCCGATGCCGAGGCGCGTGGCATCCACGTGCTCATTGTTGCGCACGGCGCGGAGCATGGCTTCGGCGTCTTCGCTGAAGGTGCGGGTGTCGGCGCTGTCGAGCGGGCCGGTGCTGGCGCCCACGCCGCGGTCGTCGTAGCGCAGGGTGGCGATGCCTCTGGAGGCCAGGTAGTCGGCCAGCACGAGGAAGGGTTTGTGGAAGAGTATTTCGCTGTCGCGGTTCTGCTGACCGCTGCCGCTGACCAGCACAATAGTGGGGTATTTCCCACACTCCCCCACCGCCGTGGAACGGCGGCCCTCTTCCTTTCGCTTAGGGGCGGAGGTGGACTGTTTGGGGTAGGTGAGGGTGCCTTCGAGGTGGATGCTGTCGCCATGGCTGTCCACGTAGTCGGCAGTGATGGTTTCTTCGTCGAAGCGATAGGGCGGCTGCGGTGTCTGTGGGCGGCGCAGCCGGTAGAGGGTGTCGGCCGGGTGGAAGGTGATTTGCTCGCGCAGGATGCCCTGGCGCCAGTTGCCTTGCCAGAGGCTGTCCTGCCGCACCAAGGTGGCCTTGAAACCAATGCTTTTGCAGTGGATGCGGAGGGTGTCGTTCTGCAGGCTCCACTGGCTGATGGGGATGGGGTCGGTGTGTTGCAGGGGGCTGTAGAGTTCCAGACTGTCGCCGTCGAGGTGCAGGCAGAGGGCTAGCGAGGTCTGCTCGCTCCAGCCCGTCCACCACTGCGCCTGGGTCAGTTGAAAATTGAAAATTGAAAATTGAAAAAGCAGCAGTATGACCAGTCGTTTCATCTCCTTAGTCCCTACCTCCTACTTACTGAACATCACCTTCTCGCTGTTGAACATCTTGGTCAGCCCCCAGACGGCCACGCCGGTGTACACCACGTTGGCCGCCAGGGTGATGACGACGGGCGTCCACGTCATCTCGTGGGCGAAGGTGGCGGTCATCACCTGGATGGAGTTGTAGAAGGGGATGAGGTAGACGGCCAGGTTGTCGGAGGCACCGCTCTGGAACATCGGCATCAGGCCGCAGAACATCACCACCAGCATGAATGGCGTAATCATGGTGCCGGCATTTTTGACGTCCTTGGCCAGCGCAGAGAGCAGGCACACGACGGAGGCCATGATGAGCACCGTGGCCAGGATGGTGAGCAGCAGCACCGTGTAGTCGGCGCCCGTGTAGTTGAGTCCCAGCTCCATGCCGGAGGCTTCGGCCGGAATCATCTTGGGCAGCGACAGCACGATGCCGATAAAGCTCGACAGGCCGCTCAACAGGGCTATGCCGCTGAGGCTGACCACCTTGCCCAGCGCCAGCTCGTTGCGCCGCATGGGGGTTACCAGCAGGGTGGCTATGGTGCCGCGCTCCTTCTCGCCGGCGATGGCGGCGGGCGCGATGGCCATCACGCCGCTGAAGAGCATCATCAGGATGAGCATCGGGATGAGCTTGGAGAGGATGCCGCCCAGCACGTCGTCCTGGCTGGCCATGTCGAAGTGGGGCACCTCGCCGGTCTCCTCGTCAGGGGTGGCGCGGTTGATGTCGAAGCGGTTGGCCAGCTGGTCCTCGTAGGCCGAGAGCGAGCCTTCCAAGAAATGGTACACACGCGATGAGGCGTTGTTGGCCGAATTGTAGTATATCTCCACGTTGGGCGCGAGGACGCCGCTCTGCGGGCTGTAGGTATCGACCATCTCGTCGAATGCCTCGGGGAAGCGCACCAGCACCTCGTTGAGGTCCTTGTCCTCCAGGTTGTCTATATCTTCCTGCGACACAGGCTGCTGGAGGGTTACGATGGAGGGAATCTCCTCCAGCATCGGAGCCACGCTCGCGGGCAGGTTCTCCACCCGCAGGGTTACCATGTCGTCGGCTCCCTCGGTTTCCATCTTCTGGATGCCCACGCCCATGAGGCTGTAGATGAGGTAGATGAGCAGGCCCGGCATGATGACCGTGGTGAACAGCAGCTGCCGGTCGCCGAAGAAGCGGGCGAATTCTTTCTTTATGATTGTGAGCCAGTTGGATTTCATTCTTCACCTCCTTTCACTTCTTTGTACATTTCGAAGAAACGGTCCTCGATATTCATCCCGCCGCACACCTCGTCGAGGGTGCCGCAGGCCGTGAGGCGGCCGTCGATGATGATGCCCACGCGGTCGCACAGGCGCTCCACGAGGCTGAAAATATGGGTGCTGAGGATGATGGTCTTGCCCTCGGAGCGTAGCTCCTGCAGGTAGTCGGTAACGGTGCGGGCGGTCAGCACGTCGAGGCCGTTGGTGGGCTCGTCGAAGATGATGATGTCGGGGTTGTGCACCAGCGAGATGACCAGCGACAGTTTCTGCTTCATGCCGGTGGAGAGGTTGGCCACCTTGACCTCGGCGAACTTGTCGATACCGAAGCGGCTGAACATCTGCTGCTTGCGTTCGCGGCTGGTGGCCTCGTCCACGTGGTGCAGCTGGCTGAAAAAGTCGAACAGGTAGTTCGGCGTGAAGAAGTCCTCCAGCTTCAGTTCCGAGGTGAGGAAACCGATTTTGCCGCGCACCGCCTCGGGTTGGTTCACCACGCTGCATCCGTCCAGCACAGCGTCGCCGCTGTCGGGCTTGATCAGGGTGCTCAGCATGCGCAGCGTGGTCGTCTTGCCGGCCCCGTTGGGACCCAGCAGGCCGAATATCTCGCCGCGGTAGGCGCTGAAACTGAGGTTGTCCACCGCCACCTTGCGATTGGCGTCGGTGCGCTCTATTTTCTGTTGTTTCTTGCTCAGGGTGAAAGTCTTGCACAGCCCTTCCACCCGCAGTATCTCTTCCATTATATATCTGATTTTTAATCGTATAGACAAGGTTTTCAAAATACCTTGGCATTGCAAAGATACTAATTTTTTCCCATTCACAGCGTGAGGATGAAAAAAGTGGATTCCCTACCGGGTGCCTACTGACATTTTGGCAGTCGGGGCGGCCTTGGCATGTATCTTGCCACATTCCTCGCGTAGATAATTAAAACATCAGTATATATGCAAGGCAAACTTAACGTTCAGACCGAGAATATCTTTCCGGTCATCAAGAAATTCCTCTACTCGGACCACGAGATTTTCCTGCGCGAGCTCATCAGCAACGCTGTCGACGCCACGCAGAAACTCAAGACACTCAGCACCCGCGGCGAGTTCCAGGGCGACCTCGGCGACCTCACCATCGAGGTGAAGCTCGACCCCAAGAAGAAGACCCTCACCGTCAGCGACCGCGGCATCGGCATGACCGCTGACGAGGTGGAACGCTACATCAACCAGATCGCTTTCAGCGGCGTTACCGACTTCATGGAGAAGTACAAGGACAGCCACGAGCAACTCATCGGCCACTTCGGCCTCGGCTTCTACTCGGCGTTCATGGTGGCCGACAAGGTGGAGGTGCTCACCAAGAGCTGGAAGGACGAGCCCGCACAGCACTGGAGCTGCGAGGGCAATCCCGAGTTCACCATGGAGGAGGACAAGAAGCACACCGACCGCGGCACCGACATCGTGCTGCACATCGCCGACGACTGCAAGGAGTTCCTCGAGGAGCACACCGTGCTGCAGCTGCTCAAGAAGTACTGCCGCTTCATGCCCGTGGCCATCCGCTTCGGCGAGGAGACCATTTGGGTCGACAGCGAGACGGAATGCGATAAAGACGGCAAGCCCAAGCGCGTCGAGAAGAAGCAGCCCCGCATCGTCAACGACCCCGACCCCGCATGGAAAAAGTCGCCCTCCAGCCTCACCGACGAGGACTACAAGAAGTTCTACCACGAGCTGTTCCCCATGAACTTCGAGGAGCCGCTGTTCCAGATTCACCTCAACGTCGACTACCCCTTCAACCTCACCGGCATCCTTTACTTCCCCAAGGTGCGCAAGACCATCGACCCCAACCGCAACAAGATACAGCTCTACTGCAATCAGGTGTTCGTTACCGACCAGGTGGAGGGCGTGGTGCCCGACTACCTGATGCTGCTGCACGGCGTGCTCGACTCGCCGGACATCCCGCTGAACGTCAGCCGCTCCTACCTCCAGAGCGACGGCAACGTGAAGAAAATCTCGCAGCATATCAGCAAAAAGGTGGCCGACAAGCTGGAGGAAATGAGCAAGAAGAAAGAGGGCGAGGAGAAGAGCGCCCTCGAAGACAAATGGGATGATATCAAGATCTTCGTCCAGTACGGCATGCTGACGGATGAGAAATTCTGCGAGCGCGCCATGAAGTTCTACCTGCTCAAGGGCGTGGATGGCAGCTACTACACCCTCGACAGCTACCGCGAGAAAATCAAAGCCCTCCAGACCGACAAGGACAAGACCGTCTGCTACCTCTACGCCAGCAACGCCGAGGAGGAGCACGCCTACATCGAGAAAGCCAAGGCCAAGGGCTACGACGTGCTGCTGATGGACAGCCCGCTGGAGAGCCACTTCATCAATTTACTTGAACAGAAGATTGAGAAGACCCGCTTCGTCCGCGTCGACAGCGACACCGTCGAGAAACTCATCCCCCACGACGACAGCATCCCCGAGAAACTTTCGAAAGAGGAACAGGAGAAGCTGAAGCCCATCGTGGAAGAGGTTGTAGGGACGCAGCGTGCTGCGTCCGCAGAGGGCAAAGCCCCCGAGTTCACCGTACAGCTCGAGAGCCTCGAGGAGAGCGACGCCCCCATGCAGGTAACGCAGAGCGAGTTCATGCGCCGCTACCGCGAGATGGCACAGACCTCCGGCGGTGGCATGGGCTTCTACGGCGAGCTGCCCGAGAGCTACAACCTCGTGGTCAACATCAACCACCCGCTCATCGGCCGCGTTCTTGCCGAGACCGACACCGAGAAGCAGAAAGACCTCGTCCACCAGCTCACCGACCTGGCCCTCCTCGCCAACGGCCTCCTCAAAGGCGAAGCCCTCAGCCGCTTCCTAAAGCGCAGCGTCGACATGATTTAAGCCGAGACCTCTACATCCACCTGCACAGAAACCCTTGCCGTATATGGGCGGCAAGGGTTTTTCTTTGTCTATTTCACGCCTAATGTACCATAAGCTTCCATATCCTTCCAGTGCCTTTGTATTCCCCTACCATTCCCCTACCATTCCCCTACCGTTCCCCTGGCACTCCCGACCCTTCCACTGATACCGCATCAAAAAGAAAGGCACCCCGTCTGGGGTGCCTTCTCTTGCGGCAGAGCCGGAGGCGCTATCACTGTTTGATGGTGATAACAGCGCGGCGGTTCTGGTAGCGGCCTTCCTCGGTGTCGTTGCTGGCAACGGGCTCCTTCGGACCCTTCGAGTCGGTGCTGATCTGGGCGGCGGGGGCGCCACGCTTCACAATCAGAGCCTTCAGGGTCTCGGCGCGCTTCTTACCATAGCGGATATTCACCTGCTCGGAACCGATGTTGTCGGTGTGGCCGGTGATGAGCACCTTCAGGTTCTTGTCGGCCTGCAGGTTCTTCACGATGGTATTGAGGGCATCGTTGGTCTTCTCGTCGAACTCGGCATCCTTGTCGTTGGCGAAGGCGAAGTTGACGGTGGCGTTGATGGCGTCAAGCTTCTCCTGGACCTCGGCCTGCTTCATGGGCTCGGCCTTGGCGCAGATGGTAGGGATGCGGTTGGCGATGTCGCGGGCGGCCACGGCGTTGGTGTAGGCAGCCTCGATGTCGCCCTGCTTGGCGGCCTCGCGGGCAGCGGCGGCACGCTCGTTGGCCTCCTTGGCCAGCTTCTTGGCCTCGGGCTTCTTGCACTTGGCGGCGAAGGCATCGGCCGACTTGCCGAAGGACTCGGCGCTGGTGGCGAAGGACTCGGCGAAGTTGCCGGCCTTACCCTGCTCGGCGGCCTTGCGGGCACCCTCCTGGGCCTCCTTGCTGTCGGCTATGGCACCCATGGCGAGGGCTTCACGCGAGAGGCGCTCGGAGTAGACGACATCCTCGTGCGGGGTCTTCTTCTTCTCGGGCTGGCAGGCGATTTCCTCGTTGATCTTGGCGTTGCGGCTGGCGGCAATGGCGGCATCGAGGCCGTCGTTGCGGCTGGCGGTGGCATAGAGCTGGGCATCCTCGGCGGCCTGGGCGGCTACCTTGTTGCCGGCTTTGGCGGTGGCACAAGCCTTGGCGGTGGCGGCATAGGTGGCGGCGATGGAGCCGTAGGCATCCTTGAAGGCATCGTATGCCTTGCAGTAGTGGCCGTTCTTGTGGGCTTCCTTGGCCAGCTCGGCCTCCTTCTTGGCTTTGGCAACGGCAGCCTTGGCCTTGACGTCGCCGTTCTCGTTGGCCACCTTCTCGGCCTCGGCCAGGTCGGCGTCGATGCTCTGCATGGCGAGGGCCATATCGGCATCGTTCATGCGGCGGGCATTGCAGCGGGCCTCCTCGGAGGCAGCGTCGTCGACGGGCTCCTCAACGGGCACGATGACGGGAGCGGTGCTCTCCTTCTTGGCCTGGTGGTCGCAGCTCCAACCGAAGTTGAGACCAACCTTCAGACCGACGGTCAGCAGGTGGAAAGCGTCGTTGTAATCGGAATTGACAATGCCGTTATATTCGGAGAAACCGTTGACGGCATCGAGGGCGGAAACGAGGGGACGGTCGTTGAGCTCGGTGTTCTCGGCATCGATGGGGTTGGTGATGCCATAGCTGGCGTAGAGACCCATGTAGAGACCCCAACGCTCGGAGAGGGCATAGTTGAAACCGAGGTCGGTGATGATGCTGACGCCGAGCTTCTTGAGCTCCACATCGCCCTTGTCGGCATCTTCGCTCTTGAATTCGCCGAAGCCATAGGGGCGAAGGTCAAGACCCTGCGCCTCGCTGGAGTAGTACCATACGTTGGTGGTGGGGAAGTAACCTTTCGAGACATAGCTTCCGTCGGTGGCCTCATACTTGCCGCTGAGGAAGAAGTCGATGCTGGCACCCAAGCCGAAGAGGAACGACCAGCGCTCGCCCATGGCAGCGCGCCAGTAGAGCTCGAGAGGCACGTTGAAGAAGTGGAGGGTCTGACCCTCTTTCCAACTGTCGAAACGGGTGTGAAGGTCATAGGGCAGGTTGTTCGTGTAGTGGGTCTCGGTGGTAACGATACGCATGTCGTCAAAGGAGACACCGCTGCGGATGAAGTTATACTGCACGCCGAAGCCGAGACCGAAGTGCTGGCCGAAGAAGTGGGCATACTTCAACTCTCCGAGGAAGCCAAGCTTGGGCATCCACGAGGCGCTGTCGGTTCCGAGGACGGCCGTGTTGAGACCACCGCCGACATTCAGACCGATATAATTGCTGTGCTGGTTCATCTGAGCACTGGCAGAGATGGCCAATGCCAGGGCTGCGAACAGGATGAATATGCGTTTCATATCTCTATTGTCTTTTTATATTAATACTTATTTTTTAATGACACGTACAACAATACCGTCGACAGAGACAGTGTAGCTGCCAACGCCGAAGCGCGAGAAGTCGAGGCTGGTTACATCACCGTTGAAGGTGGTGTTAAGCAGGGTAACGCCCATGACGTTCATCACACGGAGGGTGTGGGTGTACATGGTGGAATTCTCCACGGTGATATTGACGGTGTTGACGGTGGGGTTGGGATATGCCTTGACAGTAGCCTTGGCAGGAGCGGCCGGGTATTCTTCAATGTTCTCCTGGGCGCAGCTGCGGGCCGTATGGGAAACACCATTGGAGTCGGTATAGGTAAACTCGACATAGTACAGACCATTGAGGCCACCCTCAGGCTGGATGAAGGCACCATGGAAGACGCTGCTGTCAGCGTTACGGACGGTGTCCCAGGTGGTACCGTTGTCGGTGCTGTTGAACCAGGTAACCGAGGTGGTGTCAATTCGCATGTTGGGGTCGGCATTCATAACAGTCATGACGTCATCGAAGATGGGCATGATGACATCTTTGTCGAGGTTGACGATGAAGGAGAAGGTCTGGGCCGGGCTCTTGTATGCGGGGTAGCGGCTGCTCCAGAATACCACGTCGACATTGTACACACCGGCGGGAGTGCCGTCGGGGATGACGATATCCACGAAGCCAGATTGGTTGATGGTGGCGGAGATGACATCGGTGAAGAGGTCGCTCTCGTAGTCAAGGGCGTACATGTCGGGGTTGGTGGCACCTTCGTCGAGGTGGAACTCAACCTGGTAGGAGTTGTCGTTGCAGTAGCCTTTGAAGTCGGAGTCGAAACCACCAACGAGGGTGTCGTTCAGACCGAAGTAGAGGATAACACCCTCGCGAGAGAGGATAAGAGTGTCTTCAATGAGGACGTAGTTGTCGGCCTGGGCGCCACCGAGGGTGATGCCGTAGGCGGTGATGACCTTGTTCTCACCGGGCTCCTCGTCGCTGAAGCGGGCGGTAACGGGGTTGATGAAGAGGTCGTCGATTACACCGGCAGCGTTGGATTTGATTTGGTCGGGACGGCCGTTGCTGATGACGACGGCATCCTGGTTGCCTTGCTCATAGAGGCGCACTTTCTCAACATCGATGTCGATGGCGTTGACCTCGCAGGGGCGGATGACGAGGCTGCGGGCGGTGTAGTAATCGCGGCGGAAGTTGGTGTCGACGGGGACAGCCTTGATGGTGTAGGGGCCGTCGGCAACAGTGATGGCCTCGGTAACGGTATCACCATATTTGTTGGTAACCACGAGGTCGGCAGGTGTAAGGAAGACTGTGTCGTTGATGCTTGTCAGGGCGGCGGTGATATTGCCAAGCTGGTCGAGGGCGTTGTAAGGAACGGTGTCGGGACCATTCCACAGCACGCGGTAGTTATTCTTTTCGAAGACAGGCGAGAGGGTGAGATTTCGGAAAGGCATGGTGGTATAGGGGAGAGACCAACTAACAAAGTGGTAGCCGGGGCGATTCAAATTGGTGGGGAAGACGATGGGTTCGTCATAAAGGTAGGTAACGACGGTGGCGAAGGGGGTGTCGTAGGTTACGTCAGCGTAGCGGAAGTCCCAAGTGAGGGTGTAGCTGTTACGCTCGTAGAAGAAAGCCGCAACCGCATCGGAACCCATGCGCGGGACATAGATGGTGTCGTTGATGCGGGTGAAACCAAGATAGAGATTGTTGGAGACGAGCATGGTATCGTCGGTACCTGCACGCAGGACACCGTATTCCTCGACGTCGACGGTATCGTAGGTTTCGCCGTCAAGGTTACGCAGGAGGTGTCTGACCGTGAGGCGGAAGAGGGTGGTGGGGTCAAAGTACTGCCACTTGGTGTAGAGGACGGTGTCTTGGGTAACATGGGAGGTGTCGAAGTGCCAGGGGGTAGTGTAGGCGGCATCGACATAGAAGTGCTGGAAGAGGTACTCGGAGGGGACCGAGGTGGGACGTGCCACAGCGGGAATGATGAGACCGCCGGCGCTGAAGGCGACGGAGTCAGGGTCGGTGGAGGTGGGGTTATAGTTGCGGAATTCAACTCTGTAACCATTGGCGCTATTGCCGACTTTCCACTTGAAGTAGGCGGCGTCGGTGTCGGTGTTGCGGTAGAGGAAGCGGTTGGGAACCATGAAGTTGTCCTCAATGATGGCAGCCGAGGTCTGGTTGAACTTGCCGTCGAAGATGGTGATTTGCGCGGCAGGGGTGGCAATGATGTTGCTCACGCGGGCATACTGAATCTCCCAAGGATGGGTGGAGCCGGCGCCCAGGCCACCGATCGAGTCAACACCGTTGATGCGGATGAGACCGTCGTTGACGTCGTCGGTATTGACCAGGCCGATGACACTGCCGGTGGTACCCTCGATGTAGACGGTGCTGTCGGCACTGATGCTGAGGGTGCCGGGAATCTTGTTCGAGCCCATGAAGAGGTTGAGGGGGCGATTAATCTCGCAGGGGGTAAGGGCGGGAATATCAGCGGTAAGGGTGATGTTGGGCAGCGTGGAGAGGTTGACTGCGTTGTTGAGGGTGGTGTAGAGGAAGGAGCCGTCGGTGGCCACGGTGGCGTTGCTGGCAGCGCTGGCGCGGAGCATGTGGGTCTGGGCGCGGAGGGTGGCCACAAGTGTGTCGGTGTCAGCAAAGAGGGCGGCGGCACGGAAGATACCCTGCTCAAGCATATCCGTGTCGGCATTGCCGAGGACGTAGTAGCGACCATTGACGTCGGAGATCACAACGACACCATAAGCCATGCCATTGTCGACAACAAGGGCAGACACACTGTCGTTGCTCTCAACAATCAACGGGTAGGGGGTCAGCGTGGTGACGGCCGTGGCACTGCCCGTATAGGTGAAAAGGTCGGGGTTGGTCGGGTCAATGCAGAGGGTGTCAGCATTGCTGTTCGTACGATAAAGGACCGCCGAGGTAGGGCTGGCAATGGCCGCCTTGTCGATGGTCTCAATTTTGAGGCGCAAAACCTTGTTTGAACTTTGCGCTTTGAGTCCGGTGCCCGGCAACACTGATGCTATCAGTGCTCCTAGCAAAAGAATCATTGTCTTCTTCATTTTGTGTTGTTTTTGTTAATATTTATTATACTATGTGTTTCTAAATTTTATTTTAACTTCACCATACGACTAACAACCGCTCATTACCTGCACATTTACAATAATTTAAGTGCCTGGTAGCAAGTGGTTTTGATAAGCAAAGATACTTTTTTTTTCACACACCGCAATATTTTTTTTGCCCCTCAGGCGTAGTTTCCTAAAAAAAAACACCCAATCGACTGATAACAAGTATGTTGTAAAAACATGAATTTTTTGGCCCTTTTTTCGATTTTCCGGCCCAAAATGTAGATTTCCAAACCGCTGATTGCTAGTACATTGAAGGCATCCTCTTCTTCCCCTCTTCTTCCTCTCTTCTTCCTCTCCTAGGGGGCGGTGGGGGAGGGGAGGGATACAAAAAAAAGGACCGCCCCATGTGTCGGGGCGGTCCTGAAGGTTGGTGAGGGCTACCGGCCTTATTTGGTGGAGATGACCAGGTAGTCGGTGTATTTCCAGAACTGGGTGGGGTTGAGGATGCGGAGGTAGGCGGTGATGGAGCTGTCCTCCTCGTCGGCCACGAGCTCGTAGCTGTTCTCGGGGTGCTGGGAGATGAGCTGGGGTTTCTTGCGGCCGATGTTGATGGTGGTAACCTTGGTGCGGTCGATTTCGGTGAAGGCTTCGGTGTTCATGTCGGCCACGGTGCCCTGCTTGCGACCGATGCCGATGAAGCCGCCGGTCTTGGTTACGATGCCAGCTTCCTTGAGGTCGGAGTAGGAGCCTACGACGAACCAGGCGCGGTTGGCGGCGGCCATCTGCTGGGCGATGTACTCGTCCTTCTCCTGGTTGGAGGCGGTGAGCTCGGTAACGTTCTTGTTGAGGCCCTTGATGACTACCTTGTTGTTTTCCAGTTCGGTGAGGAGTTCGGAGATTTGTTTTTCCTGCTCGGCGGAACGTTCCTCGAGGCGGGTGATGTAGCTCTGCAGGTCGGTGTTTTTCTTGCCGAGGGAGCTGATGCGGCTGTTGAGCTGGGCAATCTTCTCTTTGTTGGCGGCCATCATGTTCTCGATGGAGGACATCTGCTCGGAGATTTCGCGCTTGTGGTCGTAGGAGCCTTCGGTGTTGTTGCGGCGCAGCTGCTGCACGTTGGTGTACTTGGAGTTGATGGCGGAGAGGTTGTCCTCGATTTCGTTGAGCATGGAGAAGAGACCGTCGATTTCACCGTCCTTGGCGTTGATGACACCGTAGAGGGAGTCGATGGTTACTTTGGATTGTTCGAGCTCTTTCTGGTTGCAACCGACGAAAGAGACGGTGGTTGCGAACAGGCCGATGGCCAAAAGGGTTCTTTTCATTGTGGTATCTTTTTTGTAATTTATATTCAGTGTTTGAGGGTTTTAGCCCTTTTCGTTGCCCCTATAACGGCGAGTGCGAACCGATATTGCCTCGTGTGCGTAATTTTTATGTTAAAAATATTTAAGATATAGTGGAGGCCGCCGTTCCCGGCAGCCTCCACCACAATTAACATCATTACAAAACTGGTTGCCTTACTGCTTGACAATCTTGTTCACCGAGCCCTCGACACGGAGCATGTAGACCCCGGTGGGCAGACCTGTGAGGTCAAGAATGTTACGACCGGCAGCGAGGCTGTAGGCGGCCACGCGGCGGCCGGTGAGGTCGTAGAGCTCGGCCTCGGCGGCGCGCTGCAGGCTGACGTTCAGCGTCTCGGCCGCGGGATTGGGCCAGAGACCGCTGACCAGCACCTCGGCATCGGCAATGCCCTGGGTGCCCTCGGCTTGGTGGATGACAGCCACACCGTCGAGGTCGAAGCCACCGCTGTAGCTGTTGGTGGGCCAGGGGTCGTTGACGATATGGCCGAAAGCGTCATAGGTGGCGTAGCGCGGGTCGATGCTGCCCACCACGTCGACGACGCGGACATAGACGATGCTGTCGAGGTTGATACCCGTGCTGTCGCGGAGCTCCTCGAGGTCAAACGGGGTTCCATAGCCCGAGCGGTACTTGCCGGCGAGGTTGTTGATGAAGGTGGGGTCGATGGTGGTGGCCTGGGTCTCGGTCTGGGTCAGGCTGGTGGCGGGGAAGCGGACGAAGCGCTCGCCGTCGGAACTCACCTCGACAAAGGCCAGTTCGAGGAAGGTGTCGTTGAAGCTGTTCTCGAAGACAGCGAAGTCGGGACCCTCGCCGTTACGGATGGGTTTGGCGAAAGTGAGGGTGGCCGAACCGCCATCGCCGAGGCTGACGACCGAGAGGTTGTCGGTCATCGAGCAGGGGCCCACGGCTTGCCCGGCGGCGTCCCCTGTGGGGGGATAGCTGACCGTGGGCGAACCAGGAACAGAGATGTCTTGGGGACCGAGTTCTAGGGTGCAGGCGGTGGCCCAGGCCACGATGGCGCTGCTGTCGGCGGCGATAGCGTCGCTACCCTCGGTACCGGCGGCGCCGCAGAAGGGACCGTGCTCGGGCTGCGGGTCAACGGGGGTGGTGCCGGCAGTGTCGGGCACGCTGACGGGGGTGATGGCCATGGGGTAGACATAAGTGTAGCCCCAGCCCCAGTCGTCGCCCCAGTAGGTGCTGTCCACCACCACGCCGGCGGCCGGGGTGCCCCACTTCTCAAAGTCGCCGTCGACCAGGCTC
>ONBB01000008.1 GCA_900315935.1 uncultured Bacteroidales bacterium | reverse complement strand
GGGGCGTGTGGCCTTGGAGCCATACTCTCCTCCGTCCTGCAACACACTCCTCCGCCCTTCGGGCACCTCCCCTAACTTAGGGGAGGAGTTCGGTTGCAGTTTTTTCAACTCCCCCTCTAAGCTAGAGGGGGTGGCGCCGCCACAGGCGGCGACGGGGGCGTGTGTACGGCCGAAGCAGTGTTTGTTCATCTTGACGAAGGCGTTGCCCTCGGTCATCTGGTCGCGGGCGGCGCGCTCGCGCAAGCCCAACAGCAACGCCTGCCGCGCCGTGGCCGCAAAACGCACCATCGACACAAACCAGTCTCTTTCAGCCTGTTGGTTCTCTGTATTCGGATAGTTAATCTCCCTGCGGTAGCCGCGTACCACGTGGCGGCCGCGCCACAGGTACCCCACCACCGTACCCACCTTGCCCCGGAACGGCCCGAGGATGCCTTGCTCTAACTTTGCCATATCTCTATGTTTTAATGTTTTACGACAACATTGACAACACAGACAACTCTGGCAAGCGCAACATGCGCTTGCCCTCTCCGTTGCGGTCTTCTGTCAGTGCCTATTTTCATATCTTTGTGTTTTAATATTTTACGACAACATTGACAACGCAGACAACTCTGGCAAGCGCAACATGCGCTTGCCCTCTCCGTTGCGGTCTTCTGACAGTGCCTATTTCCATATATCTCTCTGTCTGCCAGGGCTGCGCGTGTTGCGCAGCCAAAGTTGTCGTTGTTGTCGGCGTTGTCGTTTAAATAAATATCAATGTTGTCCTGCTATTCCACCTAACGCCGGATTCCACGCTTTATTGTGCCCGTTCACCTACCGAAGAAGAAGAGGGGAAGAATAGGATGCTTTCAAGTAGCTGGTTGTCAGCTGTTTGTCTTGGTGCAAAAAAGGGCGCCGCGCGGTGCGCGGCGCCCTGAATCGGGCTGTTTTCGGGCAGCGTTTACTCGCTCAGGCGGCGGTATTTCTCCACCTCGGCCTCGGCTTTCTTCACCTTCTCCTTCGCCTCTTCTATCTTCTTCTGCGCGGGGGCTTTCTGGCTTTCGGTATTCTTTATGTTCGACTCCAGGTCCTTGATGTCCTTCTCGGCATCGGCTATTTTGGACTTGTAGCCCTCGATGTCCTTCTTCTTCGAGGCGATGCGATCCTGGTCCTTCTTGATGCTCTTCTCCAGGTCGGCGAAGTCGCCCTCGGCGCCCTTGAGGGCCTTCTGGGCCTTCTCGAGTTCCTTCTGCATCTCTTCCATATTGATGCCGGCCTCGAACTTGGCCACATACTGGCCGAAGCCCTCGAGGAACTTGCGCACATTGGCCTGCAGTACCTCCTGGTTGCTGGTGAGGTCCTTGGGGATGACGCAGACGGTCAGCTCGGTGCTGCGGTCTTTCTTCTTGCCTTTCTCTTCGAGTTTGAAGTAGAAGTCCACCGGCTCGGCGGCCAGGTCGGCGAACACCTGGTTGAGGCAGGCGGTGTAGGGCTTGGCCTTCGAGGTCTTGAGCTTGGCCTCCTTGATGCGCTTCTCCATGGCCTTCTCGGTGAGTTTCAGGTCTTTGTCGAGGGTTACGGTGTAGCCGTTGGCGGTCATCTCGCCAATCTGTACCGGCGTTACCTGCACATTCTGGGCCACGAGGGCGCCCACCAGCAGCATGGCGGCTGCAAAGGATAACAGTTTCTTTACCATAATAGTTTGTTTTTAAATGGATTAATACTATATTCGTTATGCTATTTAGTTGCAAAGGTACGCAAAATATTTCATTCGGTGGCAAAAAAAATAGTTTTCAACAATCGGCCGCGGTGGCAAAAAAAAGCGTATCTTTGCACTTCCGACGCCGCGGTGTCGGTCGCCGCTTTTCGTTTAATATCAACACACAACGCCCATCCGCCATGGTACAGTTCACCCACCTCCACGTGCACTCGCACTACTCGATGCTCGACGGCATGTCGAAAGTCCCCGACCTCATCGCCAAAGCCCGCCGCTGCGGCATGCACAGCCTGGCCCTTACCGACCATGGCAACATGTTCGGTATCAAGGACTTCCTTGACACCGCCGCCAAGGTGAACTCCAAAGCCTCGAAGGAGGGCGAGCCGCTCTTCAAGCCCATCGTCGGCATCGAAGCCTACTGCGCCCGCCGCACCCTTTACGACAAGGACAAGAACCTGCGCGAGGTGAACCCCGAGAACGGGCGCGACCGCATCGTCGACCGCTCGGGCTACCACCTCATCCTCCTGGCCAAAAACCTCCGCGGCTACCACAACCTCTGCAAGCTCTCCTCCATCGCCTACACCGACGGCTTCTACGACCGTCCGCGTATCGACCACAACGTGCTGGAGCAGTACCGCGAGGGCCTCATTGTCTCCTCGGCATGCCTCGGCGGCGAGGTGCCGCAGCTGCTCCTCAAAGGCGACCTCGAGGGGGCCGAAAGGGCGGTGCTTTGGTTCAAGGAGCGCTTCGGCGACGACTACTACATCGAGCTCATGCGCCACCCCACCGACAAGCCCAACGCCAACACCGACACCTACCGCCAGCAGCAGAAGGTGGAGCCCCAGCTCATCGCCCTGGCGCGCAAGCACGGCATCAAGCTCATTGCCACCAACGACTCCCACTTCGTCGAGGAGGAACACGGCGAGGCCCACGACCACCTCATCTGCCTGGCCACCCAGAAGGACTACGACGACCCCAACCGCATGCACTACACCAAGCAGGAGTGGCTCAAGAGTCCCGACGAGATGGCCGCCCTGTTCGCCGACCTGCCCGAGGCGCTGGCCAACACCATGGAGATTGCCGACAAGGTGGAGACCTACAGCATCGACTCCGACCCCCTCATGCCCATGTTCCCCATCCCCGACAGTTTCGGCACCGAGGAGCAGTGGCGCGCACGCTTCTCCGAGGAGGACCTCTTCAACGAGTTCACCCGCAACGAGAAGGGCGAGGTGGTCTTGGAGCGCGAGGCCGCCGAGAAGAAGGTCAAGCGCCTGGGTGGATACGACAAACTCTACCGCATCAAGTTCGAGGCCGACTACCTGGAGCACCTCGTGTGGGAGGGTGCACACAAGCGCTATGGCGACGAACTCACGCCCGAACAGCAGGAACGCATCCGCTTCGAGCTCCACACCATCAAGACCATGGGCTTCCCAGGCTACTTCCTCATCGTCTCCGACTACATACGCGCCGCGCGCGAAGAGCTGGGCGTCAGCGTGGGCCCCGGCCGCGGTTCGGCGGCAGGCTCCGTGGTGGCCTACTGCCTTTGGATTACCGACCTCGACCCCCTGCGCTACGACCTCCTCTTCGAACGCTTCCTCAACCCCGACCGCATCTCGCTGCCCGATATCGATGTCGATTTCGATGACGCCGGACGCGAGCTGGTGCTCGACTGGGTAACCGAGAAATATGGCAAGGAGCGCGTGGCCCATATCATCACCTACGGCACCATGGCCACCAAGAGCTCCATCGCCGACGTGGGTCGCGTGGAGAAGGTACCCCTGGGCGAGGTCAACAAGCTCAAGGGCTACATCCCCGACCGCGGCTTCCCCGACAACGTGAAAGACGAGAGCGGCAAGGCGCCCAAGGTGAACCTTCGGAACTGCTACAAGTATGTGCCCGAGCTGAAGGCCATTATGGAAGGGGAGGATGTGAAGATGAAGCAGATGCTCACCTACGCCTCCGAGCTGGAAGATACCAACCGCCAGGTGGGCATCCACGCCTGCGGTGTCATCATCGGTTCGCAGGACTTGACCAACATCGCCCCGATATGCGTGATAGACAACCAGCTGGTAACGCAGTACGACGGCCACGTGGTCGAGACGGTGGGACTTATCAAGATGGACTTTCTCGGCCTGAAGAACCTCACCATCATCAAGAACTGCGTGGCCATGCTCAAGAAGGGGCGCGGCATCGAGGTGGATATGGACCACCTGCCGCTCGACGACGAGCTGACTTACAAGCTCTTCTGCGAGGGCAACACGGTGGGTGTGTTCCAGTTCGAGTCGGCCGGCATGCAGAAGTACCTGCGCGAGCTGCAGCCCCATGTCATCGACGACCTCATCGCCATGAACGCCCTCTACCGCCCAGGCCCCATGGACTACATCCCCGACTTCATCGACCGCAAGCAGGGACGCAAGCCGGTGGAGTACGACATACCGGTGATGGAGAAGTACCTCAAGGACACCTACGGCATCACCGTCTACCAGGAGCAGGTCATGCTCCTCTCCCGCCTGCTGGCGGACTTCACCCGAGGCCAGAGCGACACCCTGCGCAAGGCCATGGGCAAGAAGCAGATAGACAAGATGAACGAGCTGGAGGTGCTCTTCTACGAAGGCGGCGAGAAGAACGGACACCCGCGCGAGAAACTGAAGAAGATATGGGAGGACTGGAAGAAATTCGCCTCCTACGCCTTCAACAAGAGCCACGCCGCCTGCTACTCGTGGGTGGCCTACCAGACGGCCTACCTCAAGGCGAACTACCCTGCCGAGTACATGGCCGCCGTCATGACCTCGGCACAGACCGACATAGGACGTGTGCGCGAGCTGATGGACGACTGCCGGCGCCAGGGCGTCGAGGTGGCGGCCCCCTCGGTGAACCACTCGCAGATGGACTTCGCTGTCGACGAGGACGGCAAGATACGCTTCGGACTGCAGGCCATCAGCGGCATGGGCGAGGCGGCCAGCAGCGTCATTATCGCCGAGCGCGAGAAGAACGGCCCCTTCAAGGACATCTTCGACTTCCTCAAGCGCATCGACATGCACTCTATCAACAAGAAGAACATGGAGGTGCTGGTCAAGGCCGGTGCCTTCGACGGTGTGGGCGAGATGCACCGCGCGCAGTACTTCTACAAGGAGAACGACCTCGAGACCACGCCGACCTACCTCGACCAGCTGGTGCGCTGGGCCATCCGCCGCCAGGACGGTGCCGCCTCCAACCAGATGTCCATCTTCAGCATGAGCGCCGACCTAGCCGAGGAGGAGCACCCGACCATCCCCGACGTGCAGCCCTGGACCAACATCGAGCGCTGCCGCTACGAGAAGGAGGTAGTGTCGACCTACCTCAGCGGCCACCCGCTGGACGACTACCGATATGAGATGCAGTCCTTTACCAATATCGGTGTCGACGCGCTGAACAACCTCGAGGCCCTCGACGGCCGCGAGGTGCGCTTTGGCGGCATGGTGTCGGGTGTCAAGGAGATGGTCAGCAAGATGGGCGATGCGTTCGGCAGCATGGTGCTGGACGACTACTCGGGAAGCTACGAGCTCAAACTATACAAGCAGGAGTATACCGACTTCCGCAACTTCTTCATAGACAATACCTTCATCTACTGTCGTGCCCTCGTGCGCACCAGCCGCTACACCGACAAGAAGACTGGTGCCGAGAAAAGCTACACACGTCTCAAAATCAGTAGTATGATGAACCTTGGAGGCGTGATGGACAAATACACAGCCACGTTGGGCTTCAAGGTGAGGCTGAACGATGTGGACGAGGCATTCTGCACCCAGTTGCATGCCATGGCCAAACGCCACAAGGGGAATGTCCCGCTGCAGGCCCTGGTGGTCGACACGGAGCGCAACCTGCAGCTGACCATGCGGTCGCCCGACCTCCGGGTCAGTGTCCGCGACATCATGCCCGAACTCGGCCGTCTGCCCGGTGTGTTCGACCTGCAGCCGGTGCCGAAACAGTAGCTCGAAAAGCCGTCGATTTTCTGTAAAAAAAACAAAAAACAGCCTGTTTTTGCTCCGGCAGAACAGGCTGTTTTTCAGTCTTTTGTAACCATCCTCTTCTTCCCCTCTTCTTCCTCTGTTCGGCATGCCCTGGAGGGGTGGGGTGAAATGAAATGCCGCCAGTTCGCGGAAAAGTTGTACTTTTGCAAAAAAGTGTTGTAAAATGAAAGAACTGTATATCGCATCCGCACCCCTGCATGGCTACACCGACTGCGTCTACCGGCGGGCACACCGGGAGTGTGTCGGCGGGGTGGACGAGTACTATACGCCCTTTGTGCGGATGGAGAAGGGTGAGGTGCGGCGGAAGGACTTGCGCGATACCGACCCGGAACGCAATGCCGGGGTGCCGACGGTGCCGCAGGTGATTGCCAGGGACGGCGACGAGTTTGCCCGCCTGTGCGATGCACTGCAGGAGCAGGGGTGGGGTAGGATAGACCTCAACATGGGCTGCCCGTTCCCCATGCAGGTGAAGGCGGGTCGTGGCAGCGGCCTGCTGCAACATCCCGACAGGGTGGAAGAGATACTAGGGGAGATGCTTCGCCGCCCCGAGGTGGCGTTCTCGGTCAAGATGCGCCTCGGTCAGGAGTGCGAGGAGGAGGGGCTGGCGTTGCTGCCCTTGGTCAACGCCATGCCGCTGGTGCATGTTACGCTGCATCCGCGCTTGGGGCGGCAGCAGTACAAAGGCGAGCCCGACCGCGAGGCGTTCCGGCGGTTCCGCGAGGGGTGCAGGCACGGGATGGTATACAATGGAGATGTATTGGAGGTGAAAGTCGATGAATGGGAATCGGAGAACGTCAAGGGTGTTATGCTGGGGCGTGGGCTGCTGGCGCGGCCGTGGACGCTTGTCGACAAAGAGCCGCGCGAGGTGCTGGTAGAGATGCATGCAAAGGTTTACCGGCATGCCGTCGATACCCTCTGCGGCGACAGCCAGATTCTCTCCCGTCTTCACGCCTTCTGGGAGTATCTGGATGTCCCTCACAGGCAGAAGAAGGCCGTCATGAAGGCTGGAACCCTGCGCCGTTATGACGAGGCGGTGGCCGCTATTTTCCGTTCGTTCGCTTGCCTTTGAATGCAAAGGGTTTGTCACCCATCATGCAGGTGAAGGCGATGGCCTTGTCGTCGGCGGTGCCGTTGAGGCGGCGGATGGTGTACTTCTCGTAGCGCTTGCCTTTCGACACGGGCACCGCGCCGTCGGCTGTCAGGCGGCTGCCCTCCAGCTTCATCTGCGGGATGTCGAAATCAATCTTCACCGGCATCATCCGCGCGAACTTCACCTTGTACATCGTCAGTACAATGCCCTCTTTTTCAGACTTCTTGAGGGTTACCTTGACATTCTCGCGCGTGTAGCCGTCCACCGTCATGGTGCCGACGTAAGTCTGGGCACTGGTGGCGAGCGAGATGGCCATCAGTATGAAGAATAGAATTGTGTTTTTCATTCGAGTTGGAATTTGACGGGCAGGTTGAATTGAACGCGGACGGTTTCTCCGCGCTGTTTGCCGGGATTCCATTTGGGCATCATCCTCACTAGGCGCAATACCTCTTTTCCGCAACCGCCGCCAATGTCGCGCAGTATTTTGGGATTGGTGATGCTTCCGTCGGGCTCCACGACGAAAGTTACGTATACTTTGCCCACGATACGGTATTCCCGGGCAGTCTTGGGGTATTGTATATTGTTTGCCAGCCAAGCGTAGAGTGAGTCCATGCCTCCTGGGAATGAGGGGTCTTCATCCACGACCGTAAAGACTGTTATATCCTCCTCAATTTCCCCTTCCTCCATTTGGCCAGTCACGATTACCTCATCTATCCCTCCCGTTGGTGGTGGTATAGGTGGTGGTGGCGGTTCATGGGTAACGATACCTGCGTAAACAGTATCTTCGGCAGACGATGTGGTATCAACCATCGGCAGGGTGTCGGAGGTCAGGCTGCTGTCGGAGGTCAGGAGAGGTGTCTCCGTGGGGGCTGGTCCGTTGCAGGCTGCCAGTCCCAGGCTGAGTCCCGCCACGGTGGCCACTTTTCCCAGCCGCAGACGGTGGGTCAGCATCCGTTCCAGGTAACGCATCTCGGCCTCGCAGTAGGGGCAGGTGCCGCGGCACGGCCCATCGTAGGTGCATTCTTTTTGTTTCAGCGGTATGCCGTTCTCGTCGGCTATGCGTTTGCGCACGGCCTTCAATTGGTTGCATTTGTGTTTTCCCCATTGCATAGGCTAAAGAATTTGCGCGGTGTGGTTCTTGGTGTCGACTTTACCGATGGCGTCGATGATGGTGCCCTGCTCGTCGATGACGTAGGTGGTGCGGAGGGTGCCCATGCTCACTTTGCCGTAGTTCTTCTTCTCGCCCCACGCCTCGTAGGCTTTGAGGATGGTCATGTCGGTGTCGGCGATGAGGTGGAACGGCAGTTGGTATTTCTCGATGAAACGCTGGTGGCTGGCGGCACTGTCCTTGCTCACGCCCAGCACCTCGTATCCGAGAGCCAGGAAGCGTTCGTAGTTATCCCGCAGGTCGCAAGCCTCGGCGGTGCAGCCGGGCGTGCTGTCCTTGGGATAGAAATAGAGCACCAGTTTCTTTCCCTTGTAGTCGGCGAGGCTCACTCGCTCGCCGGTCTCTATTGTGCCCTCGAAGTGCGGGGCTTTAGTTCCTATCTGTAACATATATTGAATGTGTGAATGCGTGAATGTGTTAATGTGTTAGTCTTTTACCAATGCACACAAAACCTTGCCGTTACCCATGTGGTTGTTGGCGTAGTCGCACTCTATGTGGAAGAATTCAAACACCATCAGTATCCGCCCGTCTGGCGAACGGTAGGTGCAGAGCTCTTCCTCGTGGCTCTCCACCGTCTGGCAGTCGAGGTTGCTTTCGAGAGTATAGCCTATCTTGGCCAGCTGCACGGCGAGAACCGAATCGGCTTCTATGATAGTGTCGTCGAGCCTGATTTTCCCGTCGCTAACACTTATATAGGAATACAACCGGCTGTAACCACCGATATCTGCAATCTCGATAGTTTTATTGGGCTTAACCCATATCTGCTTAGCAACAGGTTCAACCTCAAGTTCCTCTGGATAGTTATCATATCGGTCCACACGCCACGAAACGGCATAGTCGGCCGTTTTTCTCGACAGATGGTCGAGATATTCCGCACGGGTAACGCCGAATTTCTGCCGCACAGCATTGGAGTCGGCGAGGCCGCTCTCGATATATTTCATTGCTTGATAGACGGCACGATGCTCTCGGCGGTAGGTAGAATCGGCATCATCGCGCGCCGGTAACGCCAATATCCCGTCATCGGACAAGATATTCAGTTTTTCGGCATACTGGCGCACCACCTTGGTCTGCGAGCGCAGCGACACCTGGCGTGCCGACAGCGGACCGCCCACGGCCAGTAGCAGTCCTACGACGGTGTAGCCGGCCAGGAACCAGTAGCCTCCACGTGTGGTCTTGAACAGCGACAATACGGTGAATGCAGTCATCAGCACGCCGGTGGCCACCAGTATGCAGCGGTCGATGGTGAAGCCGTACTGGCCTATGCGGTAGCCCGTCGCCACCCAGAACAGCACCACCAGCGGCATCGCTATCAGGCCGAACCAGCGGAAGTACCACCCCAGCGGCTGTTTCTGCAGCACCGGCCGCAGCCAGCGCACCGCCACGGCCACGCCGATAAACATCGACACCATCGTGGCCACCGACCCTTCGGGCAGGTCCCGGTGTATCACTATCACAGCTAAGTAAACATACAGCACCACGTTGTATATTAGTAGGGCAAGGGTAAGCACCCAGTTCACCAGCACCTCCTCGAGTCGGCTTGCATTGGGCTTCTCGCTACTGCTTTCCATTCCGATAAACAACATCGGCGTGAGTAGAACGAAGCAGAACGAGGCCAAATAACCGAACATTATTTCCCATCCCAGATTGAATAGTACAACGATGGATGAATTTATGATACTCAGCAAGATGAATGCCACAATACCGATACCAAAGGCCACCACCGACGAGCGCACCATGCTGAAGAAGCGAGCGTTGAAGTTGCATTGTCCGCGCGTCAGCAGGTACGCAGCTGGCAGCAGTGCTGTCAGTATCCAGTATTCTGTTGTTGAGTGCAACCCTGCCGGCAGCAGGGCAGTCAGCGCATAGAGAGGCAGCACAGCCCAATAGGCCACCCTCGCCCACCGCTTGCCGCGATAGAACGACAGGCAGAAAGCCGCCGTAACGGCAAAGGAAGCGTAGGCGGCCGGCAGTTGCCATCCGCCATAACCCTTCACTACCGCCGCTGCGGTGGCATGCAGCAGCACAAGCAACTCCACAAGGTGGCTTCTCAATCCTTTCCATATCTGCGCAGCTCTCGCAGCAGCGCTCTCTTTTATCCTGATTTGTTTCATGGGCTATGACAATATGTTTCGAATTGTAAATATAACTTTCTAGCTGGGATTGGCCTAGGGTTTGTCTAGTGTTTAACCACCTTTGCACACTGGTTGCCAGTACGTAGTAGATAAATTCCCCGCGGCAGGTTGCCGAGATCCACCAGCATTGGCGTTCCGCCTGCCGTGAGTGTGGCGAGGCTTCGCCCAGTTATGTCGAGCAGTTCCAAGCGTTCCCCTTGTTGCAACCCGCGGACAACCACGCTGTTTATCGTTGGGTTGGGGTACACTTGTATGAGGGATGCGCTTCGGTCGGCGATGCCTTCGGTGCCGGGCAGCGTGTATATTTCCCCGATATAGTTGATTAGCGCGGCGTTGAGGTAGTGCCAGTAGGTGGGCAGTTGTTCGCTGGGAACCGTCTTGGCAGTGGAGATTTCCATGGTGAGTTCCAGACAGTTGTGGTAGTGGTTCATATAGTCCTGCCGTCCGCCTCCGATGACGTACCAGTCGCCGCCGGCGGTGTAGCCCGACTCGGTTACGTCGCGCAGGTAGCTGCGGCTCTGCAGGCGGCAGGTGTCCACGAAGCGTTTGCACACCTCCTGCCACCACTCGGCTTCGGGGTGCGGCCGCATGGTGCTGGTGAAGCTGTCCCAGGGGTAGTTCATCACCTCGGCGCCGCCGTGCAGGTTGGCGCTCAGGCGGAAGCGGTGGGCGCTGACGTAGTCTATCATCGCCTGGTTTTCCTGCGGCACGGCTTTGGCGGCTACGCCGCTGAAAGGGTCGGGGAAGGTGCGGTTGAGGTCCACAGTGTCTGCGTTGTATCGGATGGCGCCCCGCACGGTGTGGTTGCCGCGGCGGTAGGTGCCGTCGGGGTTGGCCAGGGGGTTGATGTAGATGCCCACCTCGTCCACTAACGCGGTGAGCCTCGGGCTGTTGCCGTAGCTGGCGAGCAGTGTGTCAATCAGGCGCAGCATCATCACGTAGCCCGTTACCTCGTCGCCGTGGATGGTCGAGCTGTAGAAGAATTGGGGTTTATAGACGTCGGCCAGCCGCTGGCCTTCGATTTGCACTGCCAGGATGAGGCGCCCCTGCACCGAGGTGCCGATGGTGTCGAGCGAGCATATTTCGGGGTACTGCTCCGCCCAGCGCTGCATCATCGCCACGTAGGTCTCGTAGGAGGGATAGCGGTCCCACGAGGCCATCTCGTCGACGGAGGAGGCCATCGTGATGGCTTTGGTGGCCAAGGTCTCCGCTACGGGCGGGAAGGCATCGGGGCGCGGTTTGAGCTGGGCGCTGGCCGCCAGGGTGGTGGCCAGCAGGGCGAGGAGTAGCAGGTGCTGTTTCATATCAAGTTCTATAACGGCAAAATGTTGCGTTTATTGTATTTCGATTACAGCCCCAGGCAGGCTGGCCACCCATGAGGTCAGCGCCTCCACCGCCCGCAGGGTCCACTCCAGCGGCCACGCCGTCCATGCCGCCGGCACGGCCATATAGAGCAGCGACAGTGCTAGAATAATGAAAGAAAAAGGAATGACAACAACGTTTGCTATCAAAAAGTATGGATGAAACTGATGGAATGTTGCAATGGTAATTGGGGCAGTGGCTATCGTTGCAGAGATGCATACATCGGCTGACTTTATTAGCCTGGAACGTCGATTTATGATGGCAGGTCGCGCCAGCAGTATGCCCGTTACGGCGGCGTAGGACAGCTGCCAGCCGGTGTCGGTTACCAGCATCGGGTTTCCCATCAGGGTAATGATGGCGCTGGCGGCCAGCAGGTTGAAGGTCTCGGTGCGGCGACCCAGTATGTTGCTCACAATGAACAGGCTGAACATCAGCGCCGCCCTCACCGTCGAGGGTGCCAGCCCGGTGATGAGCGCAAAGCCCCACACCGCCACCAGTTGCACGCTGCCGCGTATCGTCCGCCCTCGCCGTTCCTTGCCGGTCCAGAACATCAGCGCACCCACCATGGCGGCCAGTAGTCCCACGTGCAACCCGCTCACGGCCAGCAGGTGGGCGATGCCGGCGTCGCGGTAGGCATCGCGGGTCTCGGGGTCTATGTCGGCCTTCCATCCCAATGTGAGTGCCTCCGCCACGCCGGCCTGCCGTGCGGGCAAGGGGCCGGCCTGCATGCGGCGCAACAACTTCATCCTCAACGCTTCGATGCGGGCGCGGCGCGAAGTGCTGTCGCGCGATACTATAATATAATGGTCGCCCGTGGTGTACATCGTGCCGCGCGCCGTGTCGGCGTAGCCGTGCACCAGCAGGCGGTCGCCGTACTTTAGTTGGCTGGCGTCTAGGTCTTTGCGCAGGTATAGGCGCATCGTTCCGCGCACGTCTTGGCCGTCGACCTGTTCCACGCGGACCGCCACGCGGTAGCTCTTTTCGCGTGGCACAGGGGTCTCTTTGAGTCTCATGGCCAGGTAGCTGGGTGCCCGGCAGTGGTGCCGCCAATTCAGCTCGTCGCGCACGGGGTCGCTCACGTGCTGCCGCACCCCACCCACCACGAACATTACCGCCAGGAAGAGCCCCGTCAGCACGGTATCCTTTTGTTTGAAATTGGCAATCAGCAGGATGCCACCCAAAAAGGTGCTGGCCACCATGGCCGCCACCCACACGTCGGTGTCCACCTTCGGGGTGAGGATGGACGCTACAATGCCCGCCAGCAGCGCCAGGGCCACCGGCACAAGCGGCATTCTACGCATCGCGCTTGATTATCAGGTCGTCCAGCCGTACCTTGGGAACATAGTGCACGCCGTCGCGGCGGTAGTAGGCATGGCTTTCCGCCTCGCCGATGGGAGTCAGTTCGATGGTCTCGGCTCCCTTGCCGATGGCCAGCACCAGCACGGGAGGGTGGGGGAGGGCGAAGGCTTCTTTCAGTTTCTCGCGGTTGAAGGCGCCGATTATCAGACCGTTGAGCCCCATCTCCACCGCCTTGAGCAGCATGCTCTGTGCCGCGATGCCGAGGTCCATGTCCACCAGGGGGGTCTCTTTCACCGTGCTGCAGCAGATGATGAAAGCCTCGGGTTCGGTGCCGGGGAAGGGGAGGTGCAATTCGGGCAATGCAGCTCCCATCTTGGTGAGTTCCAGCACTTTGTCGGCTCCGCTCTCCTTGGTTACAGGCAGAAACCGAAGCACCTGCTGGTTGCAGGCCGAGGGTATTTTGGTGCACACCTCGATGATGCGGCGCAACTCGCTGTCTTTCACCACGTAGGGCTTGTGGTATCCTCGCGTGCTGCGGTTTTTGCGCAGCAGTTCGTCCACCGTGTGCCCGATGCGCTTCACCTTGGGTTTCGCACTTCCGAGGGTCTCTTCGTAGCGTTTCTCGAGATAGTTGTCTGCCATGTGTAAATGTTATTTTTCAATTCGTTGCCAGTATAGATTCTTGCTGATGCCCATCACGCTGCATTTCAGTTGCAGCTGTCCGTCCTTGGTCCACGAGACCACGAGTTTGGCCCGCATGCCGCGCGTGGGGTCGTAGATTTTGGTGCCGCTCCATTCGCGCGCCTTCGCATCGTAGCGCAGGCCGCTGAAAAGCACGATGCGGTCGCAGGCTACGCTGCGCAGCTTTTTGTCAGGGTTCTTGGTATCTAACCGTTTGTTACCCTGCGCGTCACGGTCGTTTTCCATCCAAATGATCTGCCCACGGTAGCTGCCGTCGGCCATTTTTGTGATTTTGGCCTTGAAATTGTCGCTTCCCAGCTGCCCGGAGTAGGTTCCGACGATATTGTCGGCCGCATTGTTGAGCGCATTTTGTGATACCGCTGCTGATGTGGTAAATAGGGTGATAATCAGTGTTGTAATAATTCTTCTTATCATTGTTTGAGTGTTTTTGAAAATGCAAAATTACAATTTTTTTCAAAAAAAATTTGGTCAGTTTGCAAAATGTTCGTACTTTTGCACCCGATTTCGAGAGAAAAATGATCTGTTAGCTCAGTTGGTTTAGAGCGCTTGCTTGACAGGCAAGAGGTCACAAGTTCAAATCTTGTACAGATCACAATCCCTGCAACTCAACGAGTTGCAGGGATTTTTTGTTTGGTATTACTCAGAAATTTCCTTAATTGTTCAGTCGAGCATGACCACGCGGAAACCCAGGCAGTCGTTGCTGCTGTTGGGGAACGAGCTGTCGCGGTTGGAGGTGCGGGCGAAGCGGGAGCCGTTGCACCACGAGCCACCGCGGCTGACGCGCATGGCGCCGCCAGGGGCACCCGTGGGGTCGGTCTGCGGGGCGGAGGTGTAGTCGTCGTACCAGTCGAGGCACCACTCCCACACGTTGCCACTCATGTCGTAGATTCCCAGTGCGTTGGGCTGCTTCTGTGCCACGGGGTGGGGCTTGGCGCCGGCGTTGTGGTCGTACCAGCACACGGAGCCGATGTTGGCGCTCCCCACGTAGGGCGTCTGCTGCTTCGGGGCCTTGTGTCCGCCACGGGCGGCGTACTCCCACTGTGCCTCGGTGGGGAGGCTGAAGCGGCGGCCGGTCAGCTCGGTGAGACGTTCGCAGAAACGCAGCGCGTCGAGGTAGGAAACGCCGTCCACAGGGTAGTCGTCGCCATAGGCATAGCGGCTGGGGTTCTCGCCTATCACGGCGCGGTATAGGCCCTGCGTTACCTCGGTGGTGGCCATGTAGTAGTCCTGCGTGAGGGTTACCTGGTGCACGGGCTTGGCGTAGTTGGTCTTGTCGCTCTGCTCGGGCGTGGCACCCATGGTGAAGGTGCCGGCGCGCACCAGCACGAGGTCGACCTTGAAGTCGGTGCCGGGGATGACCACCGAGAGGGTGCCGTCTTCCTCGCCACGCATGGTAAACGATGCCAACCCTGCCACGATGGCGGCGGTTACAAGCAAGAGTATCAGTCCTTTGAATGTCATAGATATAGGGTGTTTATATGTGCAAAGATACAAAAAAGTTGAAAATCACAAACCCAATCGCAGACCTGCGGTGGCGGTGATGCCGGGTTGGGGCACGCCGCCATAGTCGCGGTAGCTGGCATTCAGTAGGTTGTACGCCTGCAGGTAGAGGGTGGCCGACCCGAAGGCACGCTCCAGGCCGGCATCCACCAGCAGCACGCCACCGTAGTCATGCCGCTGCCCGTCAGCCACATACTGCCCCTCGCGGTAGCGGTAGGCGGCGCCCAACTTGAAGTGGAACGAGGAAATGGCAAAGTCCATACGGGCGGCAAGGCGGTGGCGCAGGTGGTCGAGAGCCGAGCTGGAGAGGAGACCGCGGCTGTCGGCGGCGATGTGGCAGAAGGAGTAGTTGAATTGAAAATTGAAAATTGAAAATTGGAAACGGGCTGCCGCATCGAGGCCGGTGGCGTCGACGGCGGTGTGGTTCATCGAGAGCCAGAGGTCCTCCTCCGTGGGGCGCACCCAGCCGATGATGTCCACGCCGGCACGGTGGTAAATTGTAAATTGTAAATTGAAAATTGAAACTTTACCTCGCAGGGCCAGCTCGAGGTTGGTGCTGGCCTCGGGGCCGAGGTCGGGATTGGCCTGCTGGCTGGGCCCCTGGTAGTAGAGGTCGGTGAAGGTGGGCTGGCGGAAGGTGCGGGAGGCTGAAAGTTGAAGGTTGAAAGTGGGAAGTTGATAGTCGGCGTTGGCGGCGAGGCCGTAGTCGAAGCCGTAGCGGCTGTTGTGGAGGCCGAGGGCGACGGCTTGGGCACTGAAGCGGCCGCGGCGCAGGGCATAGCCACCGAAAAGGCTGGCATTCAGGCGGCTGTCGGCGCGAGTATAGGGTGGCTTCAGGGTGCTGTCGGGCAGCCCCAGCACGTTGCTGCGGATGCCCTCGCGGCGCACCTCGGCACCGGCGATGAGCTCGCCCACGGGCAGGGGACGCGTGGCGCGCAGGCGCAGGCCGCCGAGGCTGGACAGGTGGTGGTTGTGCCCTGAATACCAGGAGGGTACGCTGTCCACATAGCCCTCGCGGAAGAGCTCGAAGCGGTCGCCGTGGAGGCGGAAGTAGGAGGAGAGTTGAAAGCGGAAAGCGGAAAGCTGGAAATGGTTGGAGACCGAGGCGACGAGGGTGCGCGTGGCCTCGTACTGGTCGGGGTAGGCGGTGGAATAGAAAGCCTGGCTGCCGAAGCCCTTGAGCTGGCCGCTGAGCTGGAGGTGCCACCCCTGGCGCCGCGCCTGCAGCAGGAGGCTGCCGTGGCGGTAGTCGGTGTTGGGCATGTAGCCGTCGCTTCGGCTATAGATGGCGGCAGTGGTCAACGCCCAGTCGCCCAGCGCCTTGGTGGCCAGGAGCGATGCCTTGGCGGTGCCGTGTATACCGATGGAGAGGTCGGCCAGCAGGCGGTCGCGGTAGTCGTCGCAGACCACGATGTTCACCGCGCCGCAGAAGGCCACCACGCCGCGCGCTAGGCACAGGGCCGGCGTGAGCAGCTCGACGCGCTGCACCATGCTGATGTCCAGTGGGATGTCCATCGTGTGGTGCCCCGTCTGGGGGTCGGTGAGGTTGATGCCGTTGAGCAGCAGCAACGTCTGGTCGAACGTGCCGCCGCGCAGCGAGAGGTCGCCCTGCGCATCGCCTACGCCGCGCACACGGAGATCCACCCCGGGCAGCAGGGCCACGAGGTCGGCAAGGGTACGGATGTTGTGTTGTTGGAGTTCGTCTGCGGTGAGTACCGCAGCAGGCTCGGAGGCCGAGCCCAGCGAGTCGGAGGCAAGCAGCACCTCCACCTCGGGCAGCGTGCGCACCTCGCGGTCGTCGTCGGTCTGTGCCATCAGGGGAGAGCCGACAGCGGTCAGCAGGCAGCAGACGGCCACCTTGCAGAGGCTGTTGTCGGCCACGCGGACAGCCAGCCGCCCGATGGTAACCTCGCGGTGCATCGAGCTGAAGGCCGCCCACCCCGCACGGCAGAACCGGCGGAAGCGCAGCGCGCCAGTGTGTTGTTTGGGTTGGTACATGTTGATTGATTTAAAGTTACGCCCATAGTAACGCCGTTTGGCAGTCTTTATTGCGGCCGCGTGAAAAAGTGTGATTTTTTTTGAGAAAAAGTCGAAAATCGGGCAAAAATTGCCCGTCTGCAACAGCCTGATTAAACGCGATTTAGAGGTATCCTCTTCTTCCCCTCTTCTTCCTCTCTTCGGCCTCGCCTGGGGAGGGTCAGAGGAGGGTGAAATATGGGCGTGAAAAAATATATTTTGCTGGATGGGAAAATGTTTGTATTTTTGCAGCGTCGTTCCGCCCGGTGTCCGCGAGGGCAAGGGGGTGGGCGACAGAGAGTTCAAAAAGAAAGAAGACGTTGTTGACAGCGTTTATCTGCGGCTTGTAGAATCTGGTAAATTCGCTAATCTACCGCACGGTAAAAGCATGTTGCGACGTCCATAGGTGGAATATATACATTGTTATTGTATATGTATATATCCAGCGTGGGCATCGGGCACTGCTTATCCTCGGTAGATGGGCGTACCAGAGCCTTACAAGCGGGATAAGTGGCAAGAAACTTGGTTCCCGCGCTTCTTTTTTTATACCACCACTAACCTCGCCTCACCGGGAACCAGGGCACGACCAAAAACCGAGGGGCCGATGGTATATAACCGTGCACAAAGAACAATGAGACGAAAACTGCTTCTGTGGGTGGCGGTGCTATTGCTGGCGAATGTCGCCCTTGCGCAGACGCACGATTTTTCCGCCGTGGCGCCAAGCGGACAGACGCTGTACTACAAGATTGTGGATGGAGAGGCACACGTGGTCAAACCCTATGGTTCGTACAATTCTAGTGACATGCAGGGTGATTTGAGCATACCGCAGTCGGTGAGTCACAACGGTACGACATACACCGTCAGTGCCATTGGAAGTGGTGCATTTTCCTATTGCGGTTATATCACTTCAGTGGTGATCCCGAACACGGTGAGAATCATCGGCGAAGAGGCTTTCTACAGCTGTGGGATGAACACCGTGTCGATACCCGGTTCGGTGACAAAAATCAGGGACGAGGCTTTCTCTTGGTGCCATTCGTTGACCTCTGTGGTGATACCCAATTCCGTGGACAGCCTTGGAGAAAGGGTGTTCTACGTATGCAGAAATCTCATTTCCGCTATTATCGGGAATGGAGTTACCACTATCAGCCGCAGTGCATTTTCCGAATGTTACAATTTGACCTCTGTAACTATTCCAGCCTCCGTAACTCTCATTGATCGCTGGGCATTCTCGTCATGTCGTGCGCTCACGACCATTGACATTCCCAATTCTGTTGCCACCATTGGTGAGCTTGCATTTTCCGATTGCCGCAACCTGGCCTCCGTGGTCATCCCCAGTTCGGTGACCAGCATTGGAGGTTCTGCTTTCAGTGGTTGTGATAACATCACCTCCATTGCGGTGGCGCAGGGTAATACGGTGTATGACAGCCGCAACGATTGCAATGCCCTGATTGAGACTGCCACCAACACGCTCATAAAGGGATGTGTGAACACAGTTATACCCGGTACCATTACCAGCATTGGTGAATCTGCTTTCTCTGGCTGCAGCGGGTTGGCCTCGGTCACCCTGCCCAATGGGCTTACCAGCATTGGCCGTCATGCTTTCTTTAGGTGCAGCGGGCTGACTTCGGTCACCCTGTCCAATGGGCTTGCCAGCATTGGCAGTTATGCTTTCTATGGCTGCAGCGGGCTGACTTCTATCACATTGCCTGGCACATTGACCACAATTGAAGGAAGTGCTTTTCGTGACTGCAGCGGATTGACATCGGTTATCTTACCTGCCTCGGTGACCAGCATCCCGCATGATTATGATTTGGGAACAAATCCATTTAGAGGTTGCAATAATCTTACATCTATCGTTGTCGAGCCCGGGAATACAAAATACGACAGCCGAGGCAACTGCAATGCAATCATCGAGACCGCAACCAACACGCTGCTGGCGGGGTGCAAAAACACCACCATCCCTGGCAATGTGGCGAAGATCGGGCCATCTGCATTTTGGGGACAGGCGGAGTTGCGCACCACCATTCCGGCATCGGTGAGCCAGATAAGCCGTTACGCTTTCGGGTACAGTGGCACAATAATAGTGCCGAATACAGTCACCGCTATTGGCGGCGACGCGTTCTATCGAGCAAACAACGTGGTGTACTCCAGCACGCTGGAGGGGGCACCTTGGGGGGCAAAGACCCTAAATGGGTATGTGGAGAACGGACTTATATATACCGACAATAGCAAGACCGTGCTGACCGGCTTCGAAGGCAATTTGGGTGCGGTGGATATTCCGGCCTCTGTAGACACGATTGGCGAATGGGCCCTGGCCTACAGCAGTCTGACCAGTGTCACCATTCCACGATCGGTGAAGTGGATAGGGCATAGTGCCCTTAATAATTGCAATAGACTGCAGACGGTAACACTTAATGCAGATAGTTGCTATTATAGCGGAGGCATTTGGCTTCAGGGAGGAGTTGATTTGCTTTCTGGCTGTCCTTCTTTTAAATTGTTCGTTATTGGGGATCGTGTTGCCAGTATCCCGGGGGGTACAATAGAAAATACAAGTACGTTGGATACTATAATATCATTCGCCGAAACACCTCCAACGTTTGTACCTATGGGTTCTCTCCGGTCGGAAATTGTCATGAAGGTTCCTTGCACGGCTCTCGACGCGTATCGCAATACCGAGCCATGGAGCAGACTCAATCTGTACTGCGAGACGGAGGGCATTGAAGATGCGCTGGATGAGGCATACGAGGTTTATGTCAGTGAAGGGAAAATCGTAGTAGAAGGCGCCGTGCAGGAGGTGGTGAGCGTGTATGATGTGATGGGCAGAATGGTGCACCGGTGGCGGGGCGACGGTGCCCGCCGCGTAAAGAAAGGCCTCTATCTTGTTCGCATCGGAGAATCGAGTGCGAGGAAGGTCGTCGTGATGTAAATATAAATCCTAAAATAAACGTTAATATGAAGAAAGCAAAAATGTTAGCAGCGGTGGCGGTGCTCGCCATGCTGATGGGATCCTGCAGCAAGGATCGCGAGTTGCCAGTTTATAGGCAATATGTTATTGGCCCTATAGAAGGGGTGATGTATCATGACACATTGCAGCTCCCTAGCCTCTATTGCCGCATCGATGCCATGCTGAATCAGAACGGGAAGGAAGGCGACTGGGACTATGAGGGCATGAGTGTGAAATGCAAGGTGCAGGCATGGGACTATGAGGGAAACGCGTGGGACGAAGTGCTTGTCTATTTCGACAACAGGCTTATCTCCACACTGAAGATTCCGTTTGAAGAAACATTGTTGGATATCGGAGGCTGCGATTGGAAGAGCGACCATACCTTGAGTTTGGACGTGTATACCCGCAACCGGACCGATTGTTATCCAATAAAAATAGATTTTTGGAACGACAAAGAACGGGAAACATGGTCCCATTATAACTAGTCAAGATACTTTTTAATACGCTATCCGAGTAGTTGTATTGTGTTTGACTTCATAAGCGCTGGCCAAATCTGGAATTCAATTCCAGATTTGGCCAGCGGATATTTAGGACGTTGGAAGTGAGTGTGATATGGAACGCAATAAATAATAGAGGCAGGCGTTATAAGGGAAAATGATATGAGATATGACTGCTAGACTGTTTACTTCTGTCGAGGTTGCGCCGATGGGGTTCAGCCTTGGGCTGGAGGATGGCGTTGTTACGCTTGGGTCGTGTTTTGCCGATGCCATCGGGACGCGGCTCGAGGAGGGCGGGTTCCGCGTGGAGCGCAACCCCTTCGGCACGCTCTACAACCCGCTGTCGGTGGCCGAGGCTCTGGAGCGCATCGTCGACTGCCGCGAAATCACGTCCGACGACCTGGTGCGGCACGACGGCCTCTTCCACTCGTGGCACCACCACGGCTCTTTCTCGCGCCCCACCGTGGAGGAGTGCCTCGCCGCCTGCAACAGCCGCATCCGCCAGGCGCACAGTGCGTTGCGGGAGGCCAGGGTGCTGATGCTGACCTTCGGCACGGCGTATGTGTTCAGCCTCGCATCCAATCCCGCAGGAGAGGGGAATGGGATGGTGGTGGCGAACTGCCACAAGCTGCCGCCCCGGCATTTCACCCGCCGCCGCATATCGGTGGAGGAGACGGTGGGCAGATGGAAGCCCCTGCTGCAAAAACTCATAGCTTATAACTCCGAACTCATAACCATCCTCACCGTCAGCCCCATACGCCACATGGCCGACGGCGCCCACGGCAACCAGGTGAGCAAGGCCACGCTGCTGCTGGCCGTGGAGGAATTGGTTTCAATTTTCAATTCTCAATTTTCAATTTCCTACTTCCCCGCCTACGAGATAGTGCTCGACGAGTTGCGCGACTACCGCTTCTACGGCCCCGACCTGTCGCACCCCAGCGCCCTGGCTGAAGACATCGTCTACGACCGCTTCCAGCGCGCCACCATGACGCCCGCCACCATCCAGCAGGTCCACAACAACGCCAAGCAGGCGAAACGCCGACGGCACATCCCGCTGCGGGTCGACGTGCTGGCACAATAAAACGGACTGTGCCGCGTTATGACGCAAAAACATCCAATATGAAGAAGAACATAGCCCTGGTGATGGGCGGATACAGCGGCGAGTTCGACATCTCGATTGCCAGCGGCAACCAGGTGTACGGGCAGCTCGACCACGCGAAATACAACGTATATAAAATAGTAATCACGCGCGAGGAGTGGTACGGCCTCACCCGCGGCGAAGAGAAGGTGCCGGTGGACCGCAACGATTTCAGCATCACGGTCGACGGGCAGAAGGTGCGCTTCGACCTGGCCTTCATCATCATCCACGGCAACCCGGGCGAGAACGGCGTGCTGCAGGGCTACCTCGACATGCTCGGCATCAAGTACACCACCTGCGGCTTCTACACCTCGGCACTGACCTTCCACAAGGGGTACTGCAACCCCGTGGTGGCGGCGACAGGGCTGGTCAAGGTGGCCCGCTCCGTCCTGCTCTACAAGGAGCCGCCCACCGAGGCCAAGCTCGACGAGCTGGTGCAGGGCCTGGGCTACCCCGTCTTCGTCAAACCCGCCGCCGGCGGAAGCAGCGTCGCCACCACCAAGGTGAAGAGCCGCGAGCAGCTCCTGCCCGCCATCCGCGAGGCTTTTGCCGAAGACCGCCAGGTGCTGGTCGAGGAGTTCATCGCGGGCCGCGAGTTCGACTGCGGCGTCTTCCAGTTCGCCAAAGGGTCGAAGTACGAGAACTGGCACCCCGACTTCAAGCACAAGCTAGTCTTCCCCGTCACCGAAATCATCCCCACCGGCGGACATGAATTCTTCGACTACGCGGCCAAGTACGACGGCTTCAGCAACGAGGTTACGCCCGCCGAGGTCGCGCCCGAGGTCGCGCACCATATCCAAGAAGTCTCCTATCGCCTCTACGACCTGCTGGGCTGCAGCGGCATCGTGCGCTTCGACTACATCTATGACGAGGAGCGCCGCGAGCTCTACTTCCTCGAAGTCAACACCATCCCCGGCCAAAGCGCCGAGAGCATCGTCCCCAAGCAGGCCCGCGCCATGGGCATCGCCCCCGCCGAGCTCTACGAGATGGCCATCCAGGCGGCCCTCGGCGGATGTTGAGAAAGTCGGCGTTTTAATACACCAGTCCTGCCATCCATAGCGGCAGTTTCTTGCCGATGGGGAACGCCATCTGGTCGGCCATAATATAGGAGTTGGAGATGCCGGCCACTTGGTCGAATGACTTGTCCCGTCCCCCGACCTCTATTGTAATCTCCCCGTCGACGACAAAGTCGCCTTGGGTTTTCCCATATTCTACGGTGTGGTTTACAGAGAGTTGGTTGACCAGGAAGCATTCCCTGATGGTTCCAATCTTCTCTCCGTATCCAAGGGCATAGAAAAGGTTGGGGTCGTGTAGGTATATCTTGTCAGGCTTTTGCAGCCGGGTGATGGTCTTACTGTCGGAATAGAGCAGGTGCAGCAGTTCGGCGCGTCCCAGGCTGTTGATATATCCGAGCACGGTATGCTTGTTGAGCTCCAGCCGGGCAGAGAGCTTGGCAATGTTGAGCTCGAAAGGCACACTGTCTGCCAGGTACTGTATCAGGGCTTTCACCTTGCGGGTATTGGCCGGTTCCACGCCGCAGAATTGTGTCAGTTCCAGTTCGACAACAAAGTCTATCACGTTTTCGATGCGGCTGTAGTATTGCTCCTCGTTGCCATCATAAAAGGGGAAATACCCCACCTTGAGGTATTCCTCGAACAGGGGCTGGGGGTGGCACAGCCGGTTCACCTCGTTGCAGATGTCGTCGTGGCGGGTCAGTATCTCCGAGAGGCTGGCGATGGGGAAGCGGATGTCCTTGTAGAATTGGAGGTACTCGCGAAACGAGAGCCCCTGCATCGAGTAGCTCAACACACGGCGGGAGAGGTCGGCATCGGCATTGAGAATCTGAATCAAGGACGACCCTGTAAAGGTAATCTTCATGTCGGGATACAAGTCTGTGATTTCCTTTATTTCCCGGCTCCATGTGGGATAGCGGTGCACCTCGTCGAGAAAGAGGTGCTTCCCGCCCATCAGATGAAAATGGTCGGCCAAATCCAGCAGGGTGTGGTTGGTGAAATACATGCTGTCCAGCACACAATACAGCGCTTTGCCGGGATTGGATCCGTATTTTTGCTTGATGTATTGGCGTATGAGGGTGGTCTTGCCTACCCCGCGCGAGCCCCGAATGGCCACCAGCGGCTTCTCCCAGTCGATGGTATTCATGGTTTCCCGCACGAGCCGTGTGCTGACCTGCGAGATGAGCATCTTGTGTTTCCTGAACAAACTTTCCATAATTCCGTTATATAAATCGGCTGCAAAAATACAAAAGATTATTGGATTGACCAAATTTTATTTTGTTTAGGTTAATCGGATAACCTCTGGTGGGTGGTTTTTTTATGCGATTTTTTTTGTGAAAAAAACCGAAAAACGGGCCGAAATCGCAAGATTTCGGCCCGCTCATTTTCAGTGGTTTAGGGGTATCCTCTTCTTCCCCTCTTCTTCCTCTCTAGGGAGGTGGCAGGGGAGGGGAGAGCGAGAGGGAAAAAAGCGGGTGCCGGCAGAACTCTCCGATGCCCTGTGCACTGACGATTTGTGGTTCTAAATCTGGCATGACAAAAAAATATGTTCGCGCAGTCGGATTTATTTTGTATTTTTGTGGGTGCCGATGTGGTCGCAGCGTGTGTGCAATGCGCTGTGTGATTGGTGATTATAAATAGTATAGTACAATATATAAAAAGTAAAATAACGATGAAACGAATCCTGATTGTCGGTGCCGGTGGCCAGATTGGCTCGGAGCTGACCCGTAATTTGAGAGACATCTATGGCGACAACAATGTGGTGTGCAGCGACCTGCGTCCGCTGACGGGCGACCCCTACGAGCGCGGCCCGGTGGAGCGCATCGACAGCACGCAGATTATGCAGATTGCCACCGTGGTGAAGAACTATCAAATCGACACCATCTACAACCTGGCGGCCATCCTCTCGGCCACGGCCGAGCTGAACCCGATGCTGGGCTGGAACGTGGGCATCGGCTCGCTGGTGAACTGCCTCGAGGTGGCACGCCTGTTCGGCTGCGCCGTTTTCACGCCGAGCAGCATCGGCGCCTTCGGCCCCTCGACCCCCCGCGAGAACACGCCGCAGGACACCATCCAGCGCCCCAACACCATCTACGGCGTAACCAAGGTAACCGGCGAGCTGCTGAGCGACTACTATTTCACCCGCTTCGGCGTGGACACCCGCTCGGTGCGCTTCCCCGGCCTGATCAGCCACATGACCCTCCCCGGCGGCGGCACCACCGACTACGCCGTCGAGATATACTACGCCGCCGTCAAGGGCGAGAAGTTTGTCTGCCCGCTGAAGAAGGGCACCTTCATGGACATGATGTACATGCCCGACGCCCAGAAGGCCATGATTGACATCATGGAGGCCGACCCCACGAAGCTGGTGCACCGCAACTCGTTCAATGTTACGGCCATGAGTTTCGACCCCGAGATTATCTACGCCGCCATCAAGAAGCACTATCCGCAGTTCGAGATGGTCTACGAGCCCGAACCTATCAAGCAGGCCATCGCCGACAGCTGGCCCGACAAGATGGACGACAGCTGCGCCCGCAACGAGTGGGGCTGGAATCCGCAGTACGACCTCGACCGCATGACCGAGGACATGATTCTCAACCTCAAGAAGAAGCTGCTGTAAAGCATGCCATAAAGGAGAGGGCCGCCCCGACGGGGCGGCCCTCACTGTTTCACGGGGCGGAGCCTCCTACCGCTCCACCAGCGTCATCTCGCGCACCAGGTGGCTGGCACCGGCGAACTTGTCGATGATGAAGAGGCAGTAGCGGATGTCAAGCGAGATATTGCGGCAGTAGTTGGGGTCGAAGAGCAGGTCGCTCATCGTGCCCTCCCAGCAGCGGTCGAAGTTGATGCCGATAAGCTGGCCGTCGGCGTTGAGCACGGGGCTGCCGCTGTTGCCGCCGGTGGTGTGGTTGGTGGCGATGAAGGCCACGGGCATCTCGCCCTTCTTGGTGGCATACTGGCCGTAGTCTTTCTTCTGCCAGAGCTCTTTGAGTTTGGGTTCCACGCGGTAGTCGTAGATTTCGGGGTTCTCCTTCTCCATGATGCCGTCGATGGTGGAGTAGGCGGTGTAGTAGGTGGCGTCCTTGGGCTTGAAGCCTTCCACATGGCCGTAGGCCACACGCAGGGTGAGGTTGGCGTCGGGGAAGAAGTTGCTGTCGGGGTACATCTCCATCTGCCCGCGGACATAGAGGCGCATCAGGCGCTGGATGTTGTCGTCGGCCTCGTTGTATTGCTTGCGCTTCTTGTCGCTGTAGCAGTAGATGTAGGCTGCATCGAAAAGTTCAAGGGCGGGGTCTTTGCGGTTGCGGCAGAAGTCGACCAGCTTGTTGGCGGGGCCGGTGAGCAGCTTTTCAAGCTTCTTGGGATTGTTGAGCACCGACCTGCTATAGACCTTTTTGAGGGTGTTCTCCAGGCTGGCCGCGTCGGGGGCGTAGTTGTTGGCGGCGAAGCCGTGCTGCCACATGTAGAGGTAGCACTCGGTGAAGATGGCCTCGTCGACGGGCGAGTGCTGGTCGAAGTCCTCGAAATACTTGCGGCTGTCGTCGAGGAATGCCTCGGCGGCGGTCTCGACGGCCTGCTGGTCGGTCATGCGGCCGATGCGCCACAGGCGCATGGCGCGCTGCATGAAGTCGCTGGCTAGGACGGCCTCTTGGAAGTAGGTCCACTCCAGCTCCACCTCGCGCAGGCGGCTGTAGTTGTCCTCCAGCTGGGGCAGCACGTCGCGGTAGAGGGGCTTGCTGTCGGCCCAGCGCTGGAAGCGGCGCTCCTGCTCCATCTTCTGCTCCACGCCGCGCAGGCGCTCGATGCCGAGGCTCTCGCCCTGCCACTTCTTCCAGCCGTTGGCGATGGAGGCCACGCGGTTGGCGTACTTGAGGCGCTGGGCGGCCGACTGGCGCATGGCGGCGTTGTAGTGGTCGAGGCGGATGGTGCGGAGGGCGATGCGGACGGGGTTCTCCACGTTGGCGGCCAGGTCCACATAGTCGTGCGTTACATAGCGGCGCGTGGTGCCAGGGTATCCGAAGACGAAGGTGAAGTCGCCCTCATCGACACCCTTGAGGCTGATTTCCAAATGCTTCAACGGGCGGTAGGGGGTGTTGCCCTTGTCGAAGTCGGCCGGCTTGCCGTCGGCGGCATAGACGCGGAAGACGGAGAAGTCGCCCGTGTGTCGGGGCCACATCCAGTTGTCGGTGTCGCCGCCGAACTTGCCGATGTTCGAGGGAGGGGCACCCACCAGACGCACATCGGTGAAGACCTCGTTGATGTACATAAAGTACTGGTTGCCATAGTAGAACGGCTTGACGATGGCCTTGTAATGGGTGCCGGCGACGGCCTTCTCGGTAATTTCCTTTATATTCTTGTCCACGATGCTCTCGCGGTCCTGCTCGGAGGTGTAGTCGTCGACGCCGGCGAGCACCTGCGCGGTAACGTCCTCCATGCGGACCAGACGGGTAACCGAGAGGCCCGGGCAGGGCAGCTCCTGGCTGCGGTCCATGGCCCAGAAGCCGTTGGTGAGGTAGTCGTGCTCGACGGTGGAGTGGCGGACGATGTAGCTGTAGCCGCAGTGGTGGTTGGTCAGTAGGAGGCCCTCGTTGCTGACGAACTCACCCGTGCAGCCGCCGCCGAAGAGGACGATGGCGTCTTTGAGCGAAGCTTGGTTGATGTCGTAGATGTCTTGCGCGGTGATGCGCATGCCGGCGCGCTGCATGGCGGCCTCGTTGCGCTGCAGGAGCATGGGAATCCACATGCCTTCGTCGGCACGCAGAGGCAGCACGGTCAGTGCCACGGTGAGGATGGTGAGGAGTTTTTTCATCATATATATTATGTATTTTGAGGTGCAAAGATACACCTTTTTCGCGACATGGCCAAATATTGATACTAAAACGCAGCAAACCAGCTAGATATGTACTTTTGGATTTTTGCTCGAAAAAATGAAAATGGCCACGAAAAAGCCAGTCTGCAACAGGTTGGTTTACAGTGTTTTCGAGGCTATAGGTTTTGCCTCTCTTCGGCCTTTGTAAGGGGATGGCAGGAGGATGCAAAAAACCGACCCACGGAGTGGGCCGGCAGTCGGTGGCGGTGCAGTTTGGGAAAAAACAAGAGACGCCTTGTGGGCGTCTCTTCCTTGGTGGTGACCCTGCTGCGACTCGAACGCAGGACCTACTGCTTAGAAGGCAGTTGCTCTATCCAGCTGAGCTACAGAGCCATCATTTGATTTTGAACGTTGAAATTCGAATTTCGAAATTCAGAATTCAAAATTTGTCTCTGTCGGGACACCCAGATTCGAACTGGGGATCTCCTGCTCCCAAAGCAGGCGCGATAACCGGACTACGCTATATCCCGCTGGTGCTTGAATGGGAAAAGACGCCTTGCAGGGCGTCTTTCTTGGCGGAGAAGGGGGGATTCGAACCCCCGGTACCCTAATCGAGTACGACAGTTTAGCAAACTGTTGGTTTCAGCCACTCACCCACCTCTCCGTGTGTTCTTCTAGTTGACTAAAAGCACCGCTTTCTCTCTCGAAAAGCGGTGCAAAAGTACGAACATTTTTCCGACTGGCCAAATATTTTTTTTCTTTTATTCCTTTATGTTGACATATTATGTTAAGTGTCAATGTGTTGAGTTTTGTATTTATTTCTTGTGCCGGTTTGTTTTTCCTGCCAATTATATGCTAGAGCGAGGCCTGCCACGCGCTTTTTCCCCCTTTACAAGGAAAAAAGCAGGGTGTTCAGAAGAACACCCCGCTTCCTGTGTGGTTGCAGGTTTCTGGCTGCTAGACTTCTTTGAAGACAAGGGTGATTGTGTTGCTGCCATAGATGTCAACTTCGTCGGGTTCGACAGCTGTCTCTATGGTGATGGTCTTGTCGCTCTTGTTGTAGGTGAAGGGCTGTTCGCCATCAAGCATGCCTTTCTCGCCATCGAAGGTGTAGGTTCCTTCGTTTGTTTCGCTAGGATACTGTCGGGTTTCCCCCATGGCAGTAACTGTGCCAGACATGCTGAAGGAGTACTGTGTGGCGTCGATAAACTTGAGGTCGAATGCGAGGTTGAGTTGCATATCCATGCCTTCGTAGTTGACGGCCTTTGCGAAAGTGGCTTTCCATTTGGTGCCGGGGAGGTCGATGTCCTTGCTGCACGACGAGAAGAGCAGTACAAAAAGCGCTGCGAAGGTCAGAAAGATGTTTCTTTTCATAATGTTTCTTTTTTATATGGTTGAACTTATTTATTTCTTCTTTGCCTGGTTGGCCACGCTTTGCATCTTGGCGGCGATGACGTCGGGGTCGCCGAGGAATTTGTCCTCGAGGAGGTTCATCTTGTCGTCGAAGGTGAAGACGTAGGGCACTGCGGTGGGCAGGTTGAACTTGACGATGCCGCGGAGGGAGTTGCCGTGGGCGACGACGAGCAGCGTGTTGCGGTTCTCGAAGGCGGGCAGGATGGTGCCGCGGTAGTAGGGCATGAGGCGCTCGATGGTGTCCTTGAGGCTCTCGGTGAGGGGGATGAGGCTGTCGGGAATTTCGTTGTAGCGCGGGTCGAGGCGCGGGCTGCGTTCCTCGTGGAGGTCGAGGGCGGGGGGCTGCACGTCGTAGGAGCGGCGCCAGAGGAGCACCTGGTCGTCGCCGTACTTGGCGGCGGTGTCGGCCTTGTTGAGGCCCTGGATGGCGCCGTAGCTTTTCTCGTTGAGGCGCCACGATTTCTGCACCGGAAGCCAGTCCATGTCCATGGCGTCGAGCATCTGGTTCAGCGTCTTGACGGCGCGCTTCAGGTAGGAGGTGAAGCAGAGTTCGGGGCGGTAGCCCTCGGCTTTGAGCAGTTTGCCGGCCTCGAAGGCTTCGGCCATGCCGGCCTCGGTGAGGTCCACGTCGGTCCAGCCGGTGAAGAGGTTGAGTTTGTTCCACGCGCTTTCGCCGTGGCGTACAAGAATGAGAGTCTTCATTTCTTTTTGTCTTTTTTGTCTTCAAATTTTACTTTTTCTCCCTTCGGGAAGGGCCCCTGCGGGAATGTCCCGCGGTGCGAGAGCCAGAGGATGGCGATGCCGGCGAGGATGAAGGGGATGCTGAGCAGCTGTCCCATGTTGAGCGCCATGCCGGCCTCGAAGTCGACCTGGTCGTTCTTGACGAACTCGATGAGCAGGCGGACGCCCCAGAGGGCGATGAGCCAGGCGCCGAAGATGGTGCCGGAGCGCGGGTTGCCCTTTTTGCGGCGGTAGTGCCAGATGCATGCGGCGAAGATGACCAGGTAGGAGAGGGCTTCGTAGAGCTGGGTGGGGTGCTTGGGGACAGTCTCGCCGTCGCGGACGAAGATGAATCCCCAGGGGAGCGAGGTGGCGTGGCCGTAGATTTCGCTGTTGAAGAGGTTGCCCAGGCGGACGAAGGCGCCACCGAGGGCGATGACGATGACCAGCCGGTCGAGCAGCCACCATACGTTCATGGCGTAGTGTCGCCAGTAGAGCCAGATGGCCACGAGCACGGCGATGGCGGCGCCGTGGCTGGCGAGGCCCTGGTAGCCTACGAAATGGCCGTTGCTGAAGGGCCATACAATCTCGAACCAGTGCTCGGATGTGAGGTAGTAGCCGGGCTCGTAGAAGAGGCAGTGGCCCAGGCGCGCACCCACCAGCACGGAGAGGAACATGTAGACCACCAGGCTGTCCAAGTAGTCGGTTTTGACGCCTTCGCGCTTGAACATGCGGGATACGATGTAGTAGCCCAGCGCGAAGGCAAGGAGGAACCCCAGCGAGTAGTAGCGCACGGCGAAGGAGCCGATGTGGAACATCACCGGGTCTACATTCCATTGTATGGCCAACAGTTGCATACTCTTAAACCCTAAACCTTAAACCCTGTTATTTGGCGTAATTGATGGCGCGTGTTTCGCGGATGACGGTTACTTTGATTTGTCCGGGGTAGGTCATCTCGCTCTGGATTTGCTTGGAGAGGTCGAAGCTGAGCTTGGTGGCATCGGCGTCGTTGACCTTGTCGGCACCGACGATGACGCGCAGCTCGCGGCCGGCCTGGATGGCGTAGGTCTTCACCACGCCGGGGTAGCCCATGGCCATGTCTTCGAGTTTCTTGAGGCGGTTGATGTAAGCCTCCACCACCTCGCGTCGTGCGCCGGGGCGGGCGCCGCTGATGGCGTCGGCCACCTGGATGATGGGGCTGATGAGGTTGGTCATCTCCATCTCGTCGTGGTGGGCGCCGATGGCGTTGCAGATGTCGGGATGCTCTTTGAACTTCTCGGCCAGTTTCATGCCGAAGATGGCATGCGGCATCTCGGGGTCGGTCTCGGGCACCTTGCCGATGTCGTGCAGCAGGCCGGCGCGTTTGGCCATCTTGGGGTTGAGGCCCAGCTCGGAGGCCATGGTGGCGGCCAGGTTGGCCACCTCGCGGCTGTGCTGCAGCAGGTTCTGGCCGTAGGAAGAGCGGTACTTCATGCGGCCCACCATGCGCACCAGCTCGTGGTTCATGTTGAGGATGCCGAGGTCGATGCAGGTGCGCTTGCCCACCTCGTTGATGTCCTGCTCAATCTGGCGGCGGGTCTTGGCCACCACCTCCTCGATGCGGGCGGGGTGGATACGGCCGTCGGTAACCAGCTTGTGGAGCGACAGGCGTGCAATCTCGCGGCGCACGGGGTCGAAGCCGCTGATGATGATGGCGTCGGGCGAGTCGTCGATGATGATTTCCACGCCGGTGAGGCTCTCCAGGGTGCGTATGTTGCGACCCTCGCGGCCGATGATGCGGCCCTTGACCTCTTCATTCTCGAGGTTGAAGACCGAGACGGTGTTCTCCACGGCGGTCTCGGTGGCGGTGCGCTGGATGCTTTGGATGACGATTTTCTTGGCCTGCTCGGCGGCGGTGATTTTGGCCTCCTCGACGATGTCCATGATGGTGGTCGAGGCTTCGGCGCGGGCCTCCTCGGTCATGGTCTCGACGAGTTGGCGCTTGGCCTCCTCGGCGGTCATGCCGGCGATGTGCTCGAGCTTGGTAACGCTCTCGTGGTAGACCTTCTCCACTTCGGCCTGGCGCACGTGGAGGGCCTCGATCTGCTTGTTGAGGTTCTCGCTTACGCCTTTGAGCTCGTTGCTTTTCTTCTGCAGCTCGTCGACCTTCTGCGAGAGGGTCTGCTCGCGCTGCTTGAGTTTGTTCTCCTGCTCGCGGAGCTTGTTGTTCTGTTCGTTGACGCGTTTGTCGTGTTCGCCTTTGAGCTGGAGGAACTTCTCCTTGGCCTGGAGCTCTTTCTCTTTCTTGAGCACCTCGCCTTTCTCTTCGGCGTCCTTGAGTACTTGCTGGCTGCGTGCGAGGAGTTTGTTACGCAGCACACCGGTGGTGAGCCAGACGGCGATGCCTGCTCCCACGACGAGTCCAATGATAATCCACAGTATTTCCATGTGTGTGTTGATGTGTTGTTGTTGTGGGGACGTGGTTGGTGCGAGGGTGTGTGCGAAACACAGAGCTTGAAGAGTAAATCCTGCATCCTGTTATTTCCGCCGGGAGTTATGGTAAACTCGAGACTGTTAGGATTTGAGCGCCGGGTGTATCAGCCATACAACCTACCCACCCCTGAGCCGACTCGGTTCGTAAATGGTGTTGAGTTTACAAACTGTTTTGGGTCGGATGCAGGATTTGTTCCATGATGCTGTCGATGGTATTGAGCCGCTGCGCGAGGTCGGTGTCCTTGAATCGCAGCGAGTCTTGTATCTTCGTCAGTTGTGTTATCTGTGTCAGTGCCACCATAGCCAGAAGGTCCTGATGGTCGTTGTAGGCGTACATCTGGCCGTAGCTCTTGGCCTGCACCGAGATGGCTTCCGCGGCCTTGCGCAATGCTTCCTCGTCCTCCGCGGCCACGCGAAGCTTGTAGGTGCGTCCCAATATGTTGACCGATGCCGATACCGTTTCCATCGTTATTCTGTCTTTTGCAGGGTTTCCAGACTCTTGTCTATGGCGCGTATCATCTGATTGATTTTGAGTTTCAGTTCAGCTGTTTCGCCTTTCTCGCTCAACCTGTTCCCTAGTTTGACTAATTTGTTCTCTTCTTTAAGGTTATTTATTAATATTTCTTTGTCTTTCAGTGCTTCTTCCAGTGCGTGGCAGCGGTCGTCGGCTTCCGACACTTGACGTCGCAGGCGTGCTACCTCGTCTGCCAACTGTCTTGTTTTCAGCTCTATGCTGGTTACTGATGTTTCGAAATCGAACATACCGTTTTTCTGTCGTTTACACTATAAAAAGCGGTGCAAAAGTACAACTTTTTTCCGAAACTGCCAAATTTATTTTTCCGCATCCCCTCAAAAAGAGTCTCCTCGGAAATACAAAATATCTATGCGACGTTGCAATAAATGGGCTGTTTTGACGTTGTATGTGGCATGGAAGGATTCATACTTGCAGCTGGATTGGGCACGCGGTTGCGGCCGCTGACCGACGACCGCCCGAAGGCCCTTGTCGAGGTGGGCGGCGAGCCGTTGCTGGCGCTGGCCATCCGACGGCTGGCCTCGGCGGGTGCCTCCCGTATCGTGGTCAATGTCCACCATTTTGCCGACATGGTGGAGGAGTACCTCGCCTCGCATGCATGGCCCTGCCCTGTCAGCATCAGCGACGAGCGCGCCCTGCTGCTCGACACCGGCGGCGCCCTCAAGCATGCCGAACCCCACTTCAGTGGACGCGACGATATCTTAATCCACAATGTGGATGTCCTCTCCACTATCGACCTTTCCGCGCTCCTCGGGCAGCACGCATCGCAACGCAACCTGGCCACCCTCTGCTGCAGTCGGCGCGACACCAAGCGTCTGCTGGATTTCGGGCCGGACGGGAGCCTCTTGGGGCGCACCGGGAGCACTCAAATGAATCAGAACTCCAGTGCGCTGGCTTTCAGCGGTATCGCCCTTGTCAGTCCGGCGCTGCTGCCCCTGCTGCCCGTGGCCGATCATCCATATTCCATAATAGATATGTATATAGAGCTCGCGTCATCCCACCCCGTGCGCAGTTTTGTCCACCCGGCCGACCAGTGGCTCGACGTGGGCCGTCCCGAAACCCTTGAAAAAGCACAACAATGGTACCCTTCCTGCAACAAGTAGCCCAACGCATAGCCGACGAGTATCCCCACGACACCGACCGCGTGCTTGTGGTGTTCAACAATAACCGCTCCAAACGCTTCTTCCTCAATCAGTTCAAGCGTATGGGGCGCCCCATCTTCCTACCCACGCTGAAGACGGTCGACGAGCTGGTGGCCGACCTGGGCGACCTCGAGGTGGTGCCCAGCGAGTTCCTCCTCTTCGAACTCTACGATATCCATGTCCAGCTCGGCGGGCCGGAGCGCAAGTACCGCACCTTCGAGGACTTTATCTCCTTCGGCGACCTGATGGTGGGCGACTTCTCGGAGATTGACCAGTATATGGTCGACGCCCGCCGCCTTTTTTCTCATATCCACGATGAAAAGGCGCTTGGCGAATGGCAGGTCGACGGCTCGGCCCTCAGCCCCTTCCAGCAGGATTATCTTGATTTCTATCGCTCTCTTTATCAGTATTATACCATGCTTCGCGAGCGCCTGCTGGCCCAGGGCAAGGCGTATGGCGGCATGGCCTATCGCCATGTGGCCGAGCACATCGAGACCTTGGCCGAGCCCTGTCCGTGGCAGGCGGTCTATTTTGTGGGCTTCAACGCCATGAGCGAGTGCGAGCACCGCATCATCGCCCATTACTGTCGCCTCGGCAAGGGGCACCTGCTGACCGACTACGACCCCTACTACCTCGCCCCCGACCAGGAGGCCGGCCTCTTCCTGCGCAAGCATGTGGCGGAGTTCCCCGAACTGCAGCCCCATGGCCGTTCGCTTTTCGCAGAGGGCGACCGCGAGGTGCATATTGTCGAGTGTCCCGAGAATATCCTGCAATGTAAATTCACCGGCCAGCTGCTGTCCTCTATGCTCGCCCCTCAGTCGTCGCGCTTCGAGGACGCGGCCGTAGTGCTGGCCGACGAGAGCCTGCTGATGCCCGTACTCAATGCCCTGCCCGACGAGGTGGAGGCGGGCAAGGTGAATATCTCCATGGGCTATGCCTATGCCGACAGCATGGTGCACGCGCTGGTGCTCAAACTCTTTGCGCTCTATCGCCAGCAGACGGCTCGCGGCTATTACCATACCGATGTGCTCAACCTGTTGGCCGACCGCTACATCGCCGGCCTGGCCTGTGTGCCCGACCTGCACCGCAAGGCCGAACGGCTTCTGCATGCCGACAGCATCATCCGTTGCCGCTGCGCCGATCTGGCCTCGCTGCTGCCGCCGACGCTCCATTTCCTGCTGCCCGACGACCGTCCGGCGCCCCGCTGCTGCGTCACCCTGCTGCACGAGCTGGCCGCGCTCGTTGCCGCCAGCCCCCTGTTGGAGAATGCCGCCAAGGAGCGTCAGGCCCTCGGCAGCCTCAACGAGGTGCTCTCCAACCTGGACACACTCCTGGCCGCCTATCCCTTCGTCGACAATATCGATACCCTGGAAAAGGTCTACACCCGCATCGCCCGCCGCCACCAGATAGCCCTCATCGGCGAACCCATGTCGGGGCTGCAGATATTGGGCATGCTCGAGACGCGCAACCTTGACTTCCGCCACGTCGTCCTGCTTTCGGCCAACGAGGGCGTTGTCCCCGGCGGACGCAGCGGCAACACGCTGGTGCCCCAGCACCTCAAGGTGCATTACGGCCTGCCCACCTACTATGAAAAAGACTCGGTCTACGCCTACAACTTCTACCACCTGCTGCAGCGCGCCGAGAAGGTGTGGCTGCTCTACAGCTCGGAGAGCGACGGCATGGGCAAGGGCGAGCCGAGCCGTTTCCTGCGCCAGGTGGAAGGCGAACTGGCGCGCCTCTATCCAAATATCAAGGTCAAGTACCACGCGGTCAGTGCCGACACATCCCTCACCGCTGGAACCATGCCCGCCCTTGGCGTCAAGACCGACGCTGTGCTGCGGCGCATGGATGACATGGCCGCCCGCGGACTTTCGCCCACCAGTTTTGCCAGTTACATCGAGTGCCCGTTGAAATACTACTTCTCCAAGGTGCTGAAAATAGACGAGCGCCGCACCCTCGAGGAGGAACTCGACAGCGCCGAATTGGGCAGTGCCGTGCACAACGTTCTGGAACACATCTATGAACCCCATTTGGGACAGCCTTTGCGCGAGGAGGTTCTCCGGCAGGCCCTCGACCGGCTGCCGCAGGTGTTGCAGGAGGAGTTCGACAGCCTCTACTCTCACGGCCGCTCGTCGGAAGGGCGCAACAGTTTCCTCCATTCGGTCGCCGAGAGCCAGCTCAGGCATCTGTTGGAGAACGAATTGTCGCTGTTGCGAGAGGGGCATGCGCTGCAGGTCGTGGCCACCGAGGAGGAAATCGAGCCCTATCCCATCGCCACGGCACCCGGCGGGCAGCAGGTGTTTATCAAGGGCACCGTGGACCGTGTGGACATCCTCGACGGCACGCTGCGCATCATCGACTACAAGACCGGCAGCCTCGACGACAAGGAAATCACCTACGCCGACCCCATGCCCGGCAAGTGGCTGCAGCTGATGTGGTACGCCCTGCTCTACACCAAGGCGCACCCCGCCGATAACCTCTCGCTCACCTCTGGCATCTACCCCCTGCGCAACCTACGCTCCGACGTGCGCCTGGCGCGCTGGGACGGCGACACCCTCATCACCCTCGACCGCCTCGGCCGCTTCGAGCAGATGCTGCGCGACAAGGTGGACGAGCTGATGAACCCCGCCATCGACTTCGCTCCCACTCCCTCGCGCAACGCCTGCAAGTACTGCCCGGCCAAAGGCTTCTGCGACAGCGCCATGTAGCTCCCCATCGGCTAAATCACCACTAATGGCGATTGCCGGCGCGGGTTTTCCGTCGTATTTTTGCAAACAAAACTGCTTACGATGAGAAAACCTTTTTGTATCGCCAAGATGATGAAAGCCAGTCGTTTCCGGCATTACTTCGAGCGTTGTCCGCAGGAGAAGCGCGCTGCCGTGGAGCGTCGCATCGGCGAGTTGATAGTGGAGGACGCCGACCTCTGCCACCCCATCAGCCACCCCCACCTCTGCAACCTCTTCGCGGCGCTGGCCGTCTATGAGTACGACCTCGCCCGCGGCGTGAGTCCCGAGGCGTCGCAACGCGAGATTGTGGCCACGATGGAGCAGTTCCTCGTGCCGCGACTGCGCATGTTCCAGCGCATGGCCAGGGTGCCGGGCATCTTCCCGCTGCTGCGCAAGCTGATTCCCAAGATGATGATGAAAGGCAACGGCCACGGCTGGCAGAGCGAGGTGCTGGACCTGGGCCCCGGCGTCTGCGCCTTCGACACCACGCAGTGCATCTTCGCCACCCTCTTCGCCCGCCACGGTGTGCCCGAGCTGGGACCCTGCTTCTGCCGCATCGACGACTACCTCTACTCCACGCTGCCCGGCATCCGCTTCACCCGCACCGGCACCCTCTGCCGCGGCGACCGCTGCTGCGACTTCCGTTTCGAGAAGATATAATAAGTATTCTCCCTGGCCATGCTGGGCATCATCATCGCTACCGCCTCGCTCTGGCTTCTGTTGCTCATGGTTCCCTACTGTTGGGCCATGCACGGCACCATCCTCGGCGAGGAGCAGTACTGCCTGCGCACCTATGGTGAGGACTATCGGCAGTACAAGCGGCGTGTGCCTCGCTACCTGCTGTTTCGCTAGGTGTATCACTAACTGCTGACAAACAGCCACTTCCAGTGTCGCTAGGGTTTTCTGCCTTGGCGGCATAGGCAGTCGGCGAGACCTCGCCTCGGGCGTTCGAGGCGAAGGCCCAGAGGTGCAGGTCGGTGGCGGCGAAGCCTTCGGGCAGCAGGGCACGGAGGTGGCGCTGCGCGCGCTCGCCCTCCAGGACGATGCCCGTCTGTGCGGCGGGGCAGTAGATATAGATGTGTACGCGGTCGGTGAGGCTTCCGCCCTCGGCGCACCAGCGGACGGTGAGCACACCGCTCTCGTCCACAGTGTATTGCAGCGCCGCAGGCGCTGCCAGCGAACCCCGCGAGAACTGCAGGCTGGGATAGTCAATGGCTCTAGAATTTCTAGAATTTCTAGATTCTCTAGTATTTCTAGAATTTCTAGATTCTCTAGGAAAACACTCCTTGTTGATTTTCAGGAAGGCATTCCCCTCGGTAATCTGCCAGTCGGCGGCCACCTGCCGCAGCCCTACGCGCAGCACCGGCGTGGCCGGCGAGGCGAACTGTATCATCGCCTTGAATCTCGACCGCTGCTCCAGCTGCGCCGCTGATTTCCTGTCGTTTATATGTGGCTGGTAGGCACGCACGAACCAGGCCCCGTGCCGGTGATACCCCACCACGGTGCCCACGCGGCCGCTGAAGCCGCCAAGTATGCCTATGTCCAACTTCGCCATCTTACTGCTTATTTTTTTTTCTGTCGGCGAATTATGCGAATTATGCGAATTTTTGATTTACGGCGAGTTATATTAATTCGCATAATTCGTAAAATTCGCCGACCAAAATATGAAATTCGCCGACCTAAAATAAAAACTTCGCCGATATAAAAGTATAACGCCGACCCCAGAAGAATATTGTACGCGTCCCTCTAGAGAGTACGAAGAGAGGCAAAACCTATAGCCTGCAATCCGCTGGCTGTCAGGCAGTTGTGTGGCAGCGGAACCCGGCGGTTTTTTCGGAAATTTTTCAGTTTTCGCACCCCCTCGGGCAGGGCTTCCGATGGGGTCGGGGAGGGGTGGCGGAGTGGGGGGCGTGAAGTTTTTTATTTTTATATTGAAAATTATTTGTATATTTGCAAGTTAAACAGCCCCCGTGCCGCCAGGGCGGCAGGTGGTATAATGGATTGACAAACAAGCATATAATAAAATAACACACTCCAAAATGAGAAAGACACTTTTCGTGCTGACCCTCGTCTCGGTGCTCCTCACCGGCTGCAGTGGCCTCTCCAAGATGAAATCCAAGAGCAATAAGGTGCGCTACCAGGCTGTGCCCTCGCCCGTCGAAACGATGGACGACAAGGTGGTGGTTACTTTCACCGGCCAGGTGCCCGAGAAATATTTCAACAAAAACTGCGCCGTGTTCCTGCAGCCCGTGTTCACCTGGGAGGGGGGCGAGATACCCCTCACGCCGCTCACCCTCAAAGGTGAGAGCGTTACCGGCGACGGCACCATCATCGACTACGCCAAGGGTGGCCGTTTCACCTACACGGACGCCTTCGACTTCAAGCCCGGCATGGAGACCGGCCGCCTGGTGCTCAACCCCGTGGGCTACAAAGGCCCCAAGGCCAACGAGGACGCCCGCTTCGCCGTCGACGTGCTGCGCGACAACGCCGGCGTGGAGTTCGGGCCCGTGCTCATCTCCGACGGCGTGAACAACACCTCGTCGTGGATCGACATCAAGGGCAACATCTCCATCGCCCCCATCAACTACAACAAGACCCAGGGCATCGTCGAGACCGCCGACATCTACTTCGAGGGCGGCACGTCGAACCTCGACTGGAACTTCTTCATGAACCGCAAGTTCGACGCCCAGGGCTCGCTCCAGCAGCTCAAGCGCATCATGCTCGAGCAGGGTCTGCCCAAGCAAATCAGCATCACCGGCTGGGCCTCGCCCGAGGGTGAGGAGACGAACAACGTGGGTGTGTCGAAGAACCGCGCCGACGTGGCCACCGCACAGCTCAACCGCGTCCTCGACGAGGTGCTCGAGACCATGGCCCGCCGCGCCAAGGTCAAGCCCCAGGACGTGGAATACTACAAGTACCAGCAGCTCAAGAAGCTCATCATCACCAGCCGCGCCGCGGGCGAGGACTGGGTGCACTTCGTCGTCATGGTCGAAGGCTCCGAGATACAGGACAAGCATGCCATCATCAACATCGTCGAGACCCAGCAGAACGTCCTCAAACGCGAGCAGATGATACGCAACATGGCCGAGACCTACCAGGAGCTCAACACCGAGATATTCCCCAACCTGCGCCGTGCGCAGATTGCCCTCTACTACAGCGAAGCCCGCCTGACCGACCCCGAGCTGGCCAAGCAAGCCTCGCTCAACCCCGCCAAGCTCTCGTTCGACGAGCTGATGTACGCCGCCTATATCAACTACAACTACGACACCAAATACAAGTACTACAAGTGGGCCACCGAGAACCACTCGCAGGAGTGGGCCGCCTGGAACAACGCCGGCGCCGTGGCCTTCTACCTCGACTCCATCGCCGAGGCCGAGCGCTACCTCAACGTGGCCCGCGACCTCAACCCCCACAACCCCGACATCCTCAACAACACCGGCCTGCTCTTCCTCGCCAAGAAGGACTACGCGCTGGCCAAGCACTACTTCGAGGAGGCCAAGCGCCAGGGCAGCTCCGACGCCGATGCCAATATACCCATCCTCAACCTCAAGCGCGGCAACTACGAGGAGGCCCAGAAGAGCCTCAAGCAGAACCCCTGCACCTACAACCTGGCCTTTGCCCAGCTCATGGCTGACGAGACCGGCATGGCCATCCGCACCCTCGACTGCTGCCTCGACCAGAATGCCGACGTCAACTACCTTCGCGCCATCTGCTTCGCCCGCCTCGGCGACAAGACCAACTGCCTCAAGAACCTCAAGGCTTCGATCGACGACCAGTACGAGTACAAACGCAAGGCCGCCGTCGACACCGAGTTCCGTGAGTACTGGGACGACGACGAGTTCCGCCTGATAGTGAAACTCTGGTAGTGCCATGATCCGCCGCCAAATACCCAACCTGATTACCCTCGGCAACCTCTTCTGCGGGGTCGAGTCGCTCTTCGCCTCCCTGGCGTTGGACGACGTGCGCATGGCCGCCATCTGGATATGCGCTGGCATATTCCTCGACTTCTTCGACGGCTTGGCGGCCCGCCTGCTCAAGGTTCCTTCCGAGCTGGGCAAGCAGCTCGACTCGCTGGCCGATGTGGTTACCTCCGGCGTGGCACCGGCATTCCTCATGTTCCGCCTTGTCGAGGTGCCGCTCAAGGAAGCCTATCCCCTCTGGGTGGTGATACTCTGCATGCTGCCGTTCCTGCTCATGCCCCTCTTCGCCGCCTACCGCCTGGCCAAGTTCAACATCGACACCCGCCAGTCGCACTCCTTCCTTGGCCTGCCGGTGCCTGCCAACGCCCTTGTGTGGGTGGGGTTGGCCCTGTCCGGCATCGCTGCCACCAACCTCTATTTGGGTGTCGCCATGGCTGTAGTGGCGCTGGCTGTCAACATCCTGATGGTCTCCGAGGTGCCCATGTTCTCGCTGAAATTCAACTTCAAGGAGATGGGGTGGAGGCACAACACCGTGCCGTACCTCTTCCTTATCGGCTGCGTGGCGCTGGTGGTTGTCAGCCGCCAGTGGTACGCCATCTCGCTTATCATCCTTTGGTATATCGTTCTCTCCCTTATTACGCAACGTCGTCATGCTCAGTAGCCTGCAGCGTATCCGCATCGAGGACTACGACTACCCCCTGCCCGAGGAGCGCATAGCGCGCTACCCGCTGGAGCGGCGCGACCAGTCGCAGCTGCTCACCCTGCGCGGCGACCGTATGGAGGACCATCGCTTTTGTGAGCTGCCCTCCCTGCTGCCCGACGATACATTGCTGGTATTCAACGATACACGCGTCATCCATGCCCGCCTCTTCTTCCAGAAGGAGACCGGCGCCACCATCGAGGTCTTCTGCCTGGAGCCCCACGGCATGGCCATCAGCGAAGCCTTCGAACAGCGCCAGCGCTGCACCTGGACCTGCTTCATCGGAAATAACAAGAAGTGGAAGGGCAGCCCATTAAGTGGAAGGTGGAAAGTGGAAGGTGGGGAATTTGAGCTAACCGCTGAAAGGGGTGAGGCCATAGGCAACGCGTGGGTGGTCGATTTCAGCTGGACGGGCGGTATGAGTTTCGCCGAAGTGATAGAGGCTGCCGGTGTCATACCCCTGCCGCCCTACATGAACCGCCAGGCCGAAGCCTCCGACAGCGAGCGCTACCAGACGGTCTATGCCCACCACGACGGCTCGGTGGCCGCCCCGACGGCCGGGCTGCACTTCACGCCCGAAGTACTCGATGCGTTGAAAGACAGGGGGATAGGCACAGAATATATCACCCTCCATGTCGGGGCTGGCACCTTCAAACCGGTGAGCACCGACACCATAGGCGAGCACGAGATGCATGTGGAGCCGGTGCGCGTTACGGCCGACAACCTGCGCCACCTCATCGCCCACCAGGGGAAACCCCTCATTGCCGTCGGCACCACCACGGTGCGCACCTTGGAGAGCCTCTACTGGTTCGGTGTGCAACTGCAGCACGACCCCACGCTCACCCACATGCATATCCGCCAGTGGGATCCATATACGCTTGATGCAGAGGGGATAGGATACCAGATGGCGTATGAAAATATCCTCTGCTGGCTGGAGCAGAGGGAGGCTGACCAGCTGGATGGCGCCACGCAGCTGATGATAGCCCCCGGCTATCGCTACCGTGTGGTCAATGGACTGATAACCAACTTCCACCAGCCTAAGAGCACGCTGCTGTTGCTGGTGTCGGCGCTGATAGGCGACCGTTGGCGCGAGGTGTACAGCCATGCCCTCGGCAATGGCTACCGCTTCCTGAGCTACGGCGACAGCTGCTTCTTCCTGCAATAATATGATACAAAGTGTGTTGCAGGCGGTGTTCCCCTCGCTTTGCGCCTGTTGCGGCGAGGTGCTTGTGCAGGGCGAGCGGCAGGTCTGCCTCAATTGCCTTAACGACCTGAATCACACGCTATACACGCCACGGAAGGACAACCCCGTGGAGCGGCGACTGGCGACCCGCATACCGCTGGTGCACGCCACGGCGATGCTGCATTTCGAGCAGGGCAACAAGGTGCAGCGGTTGGTGCACAACATGAAGTTCCGCGGCGGTTGCGAGCTGTGCGAGGAGATGGGGCGGCAACTGGGGCTGGCCCTGCTAGGCAGCGGCCGGTTCGACGATGTGGAGCTGCTGGTGCCCGTGCCGCTGCATTGGACCCGGCGCCTGGCGCGTGGCTACAACCAGAGCGAGCTGCTGTGCCGCGGCATATCGCAAACCTTTGGCCGCGAGGTGAATACCACCGCATTGGTCCGCCACCGCCGCACCAAGAAACAGAGCCAGCGACGCGCCTCGGACCGCGAGCGCAACGTGAGCGGTGCTTTCCGGGTGCGCCGTCCCGACGAGCTGACGGGGCGCCACATACTGTTGGTGGACGATGTGCTGACCACCGGCGCCACCTTGGGCAGCTGCGGCACCACCCTCGCCGCAGTGCCCGGAGTGCGTATCAGTGTGGCTGCCTTGAGCGTGGCTATGCAGTAGCAAAACACCCTTCGTTTTTTTTGAAAAAAAGTGCGTCGCACGCCCTAAATGGGCCGTGTGCAAGTGGTTGATTGCCAGTATTTGATATGCTATAGGTTTTGCTCCCCTTTTTACTCTGTTAGGCATCTCGAAGGCCGTTGGAACATAGCGATAGGGAAGGGGAGTGGAGGTGGGAAAATGCAGTGTGAATAATTATAAAAATTATGTTCTATTTATAAAAAAGTTGTATATTTGCACCTAGAAATACTAGTTAGAACAATGTATAACAGCATGAAAAAGAGTATTATAGCATTATATTTCCTATTGCTGGCCACGGTGAGTGCCCTGGCAGGTCCCATTGACAGTGCCACGGCACGTCAGCGGGCCATCGCCTTCCTGAAGGCTGCCGGTGCAGGCAATCAATTGGAGGTGAACGATATAACGTCCAGCACACCCTTCACCGAGTTTTATGTCTTCACGCTGGGTGAGAGTGGATTCGTGCTGGTGTCGGGCGAGGAGCATGGCGAGCAGATACTGGGCTATTCGCTGACCAACCGTTTCGAGGTGCAGGGCATGCCGCAGCACATTCGGTCGTGGCTCGAGGGCTACGAGGAGGGTATCCGCCAGCTGCGTGCTGGCGGGCAGCCGAAGGGTGGCGGCGTGGCACCGCTGCCGGTGCTGTCGGATGTGGCACCCCTGCTGATTACCACCTGGAACCAGAACCCCTACTACAACAGCCTCTGCCCCGAAGACGAGGACTACGGCCAGCGCACGGTTACGGGTTGCGTGGCCACCGCCACGGCGCAGATTATGAAGTACTGGAACCACCCCGTCACGGGCTACGGCAGCCACAGCTACACGGACAACAGTTACGGCACGCAGAGTGCCGACTTCGGGGCTACAACCTACGCCTGGAGCTCGATGCCCAATGTGCTCAGCTCGGGAAGCACCACGGCGCAGGTCAACGCTGTGGCCACGCTGATGTACCATATCGGCGTGGGCGTCGAGATGAACTATGGCCTCTCCTTCACTGGCGGCAGCGGTGCTCACAACTACAACTTCTTCGGTGATATATCGCCCTCGTCGCAGACGGCGCTGATGAAGCACTTCAAATACCGTCCCGACATGGTTACCCTGGCCCGCGCCGACTACAGCGACGCCGAGTATGCGCTCCTGCTCAAGGCCGAGCTTGATTCCAGCCGCCCGATACTTTTTTCGGGCCGCGACCCCAACGGAGGGCACTCCTTTGTCATCGACGGTTACAATAGCAGCAACCAGTTCCACATCAACTGGGGTTGGGGTAGCTACTGCGACGGCTACTACACCATCGGCTCGCTCAACCCCTCCGCCGGCGGCACAGGCGGTAACAACGGCACCTACAACCAGGACAATGTGGCCCTGGTGGGCATACGACCCAATGGCAACTTCGGCACCGGCGGCACGGTAACGGCCACGGTGAGCGGCACCGGCGGCACGGTGAGCGGTGCCGGCAGCTATGGTTTTGGCGACACGGTGAGCCTGCTGGCCACGGCCTCGCCGGGTTACCGCTTTGCCGGCTGGACCGACCACGACCGCTTCAATCCCAAGGAATTCATCGGCAACGGTGGCGACTACAACTTCACGGCCATGTTCGAGCCCATAAGCGGCGACACGCTTTCCTACTGCGGCAACGGACGCCAGATCACCTCCTATGGCCTGGGCACCGAGGGGACCTGCGTCTGGGGTATCCGCCTGCCCGCCTCGCTGCTCACCGCCGGCCACGATTTGACGGCTGTGCAGATTTACATCCCCACGGAGGGCACCTACACCGTGACGGTCTATACCGGCGCCAGTGTGAGCAGCTGTGTGCCCCGGGCCAGCAGCACGGCCACCTTCACCGCGTCCGATGCTGCGGCATGGCACACGTTGACCCTCGACACGACGGTGGCTATCAGCGGCACGCAGTCGGTATGGATAATGTTCGAGAACAGCGATGCCGACTATCCGGCCGCCATCACCTACTACGGAGGCCGTCCAGAGGGCTGCCTGTGGGGAGGCAACATGCAGGAGATGGCAATCTCTTTCTCGTTCATGATACGCGGCATCTTCATCACCCCGGCATCCCCCCTGCCGATACCGACGGTGGTGGTAGTGAGCGGACCGAACACCCTCGAGGAGGGAGAGCCGGGCACATTCCGGGCCTTGGCCAACGAAGATGCCACTGTGGAATGGACGCTCCAGGGCGCCACGCCTGCCACCGGCAGCGGTATCACCGTTACCGCGCAGTGGGACACCCCCGGTACTTACGAGGTCGTTGCCACCGCCACCACCGCCACCGGCTCGGCAAGCGACACGATGCAGGTTACGATAACCCCGCTGCCCACCTTCACCATCACCGCCGAGAGCAACGACGAGACGATGGGCACCGTGGAGGGCGGCGGCACCTATCCGCGCGGCAGCATCATCACGCTGACCGCTGTGCCCAATGAGGGGTACCGCTTCCTGCGTTGGCATGACGGCAAGACCACCCCCGAGCGTCAGGCAACGGTGATGGCCAACGTTACCTATACGGCCTACTTTGCCGAGCAGGTAGGTATCGACCAGGCGGAATCCGCCACTATAGACATCACGCCCAACCCTGCCGGCAGCACGGTAACATTCCACGGCGTGGCCGGCTGCCAGGTGCAGGTGATTGATATGAGCGGCCGGGTACAAGCCGCATTTCTCGCACCCCACTCCACAATGACGCTTGACATCAGCCAGTGGCCGCGCGGAGCCTACTTTGTGCGCGTTGCCTCGGCTGGGGAATCCATACTAAAGAAATTGATTGTGAAATAAATACACGTTTTTTAATAAACAAATTACAAATCCCAAAAACACAAAAAACATGAAAAAGACGCCCTTACTGATTTTCTGCGCGCTGCTACTCTGCGGCAGCCTCCACGCCAAACCAGTGGACGCCAACAAGGCCCGCCAAGTAGCCTCGGCTTTCCTCAACCGCGTAAACGCCAATGAGGGAAAACCGTTCGCCCTCACCGACATCACGTCGCAGACTCCCTACACGGAGTTCTATGTCTTCACCCTCGGTGAGACGGGCTTTATTCTGGTCTCGGCCGACGATGTGGCCATCCCCATCCTCGGCTACTCGACGACCAGCCGTTTTGTAACCAAGGACATGCCGGAGAATGTGGCGGCGTGGTACGAGGATTATGAGCGTGAGATACGCACGCTCAAGGAGGTTCTCGGTTCCGACAATGAGCCAGCCCCCGGCTGGGAGATTATGGAGAATCCCACCGACCTTCCGCGGATAGACTATGCAGTCACCCCGTTGATTACTACCACCTGGAACCAGGGCAACCCTTACAACTTGCAGTGCCCCACTGTCGGCGTCAACCGCGCCCCCACGGGCTGCGTGGCCACCGCCACGGCACAGCTCATGAAGTTCTGGAACCACCCCGCGACAGGCCACGGCTCGCACAGCTACAACCATTCCAGTGCGGGGACGTTGAGTGCCAACTTTGGCGCGACAACCTACGATTGGTCCAACATGCCCAACTCGCTCACTGCCTCCTCCTCCAATATCCAGAAAACCGCTGTGGCCACGCTGATGTACCACATCGGAGTAGCGGTGCAAATGAACTATGGCAGCAACAGCAGCGGTGCCACCACGCTCAACTACCCTGGCCGTTTCAGCACATCCGCCCAGACGGCCTTGATGAAATACTTCAAGTACAAGTCCTCCATGACCTCGATTAGGTTGGAGAACTACACGTCGGACCAGTGGCGTGCCCTTCTGCGTGCCGAGCTTGACGCGAGTCGCCCGGTTCTTTACTCGGGTCGCAACACGGACGGCGGCCATGCCTTCATTTGCGACGGCTACAACAATAGTAACCAGTTCCACTTCAACTGGGGTTGGGGTGGCAGCCATGACGGCAACTTTGCCATCGGCTCGCTCAACCCCGGTGTGGGTGGCATCGGCGGCAATGCCTCGGGCACCTACAATATGGACAATGCTGCCCTGATTGGTGTTGAACCGCACAGTGGCACCTTCGGTGTCGGCGGCACCGTCTCGGTGTCGACCACTGGCTGTGGCGGCTGCTCGGTAAGCGGTGCCGGTACCTACAACTTTGGCGACACAGTAACCCTGCTCCCTGCGGCCACGGAATGCTACCGCTTTGCCCAGTGGGAGAATGGTTGCAATGTAGGTCCCCGCATATTCACCCCCAACGGTGGCGACTACAACTTCACCGCGCAGTTCGAGCGCCTCGATGGCGATACTCTCTCCTATTGCGGCAACCAAAGCCAGGCATCCGCATATCGCACGAGCAGCTCTGGTAGCTATTGGGGCATCCGCCTCCCGGCCTCGCTTCTGTATAACGGCACCGAACTGCAGGCTGTACAGCTGTACGTTGCGGAAGCAGGCGCCCATACATTCAATGCATACACCTCCGATCCCACCACCTCGACGCCGGCTGCCACGGCCACGGATTCTTTCGCAACCTCCCAGGTGGATAGTTGGCAGACCATCACCCTCGCTACTCCGCTGACGCTCAACGGTACACAGGACCTCTGGCTCACCTTCGAGTACTCGGCCGACCCCAATGCATTTCCAGCAGCCGTATGTCCTAGCACGGGCAATAGCGACGGCCTGCTTATGTACCCTTCTTTCATCCCCCGCCTCGATGCCAGCAGACCCTATACCTTCATGATACGCGGCATCTTCTACCGTCCGCCGATACCGATAGTGTACGACACTGCCACGGTGCCCTACTACACAGGTTTCGAGGGTACGGAGGACCGTGGTTGGGAGTTTGTGAACAACGAGCCCAACAAGTGGTACATAGGCTCTACCGGCGGCTCGGTCGAGATGTTCATCTCCAACGACGGCGGCACCTCCAACGCGTACACCAACAATCGGTCCTGCATCAGCTTTGCCACCCGCACCTTCAACCTGGCCGCTGGCCATTACAACCTCGACTTCGCATGGAAGTGCAATGGCGAGAGCACCTTTGACTTTATGCGAGTATTCATCTGCCCTGCCAGTTCCACACCCGAGGCCTCGTTCTTTTCCACAGATGGATTGGCGCGAACGGGAGTACCCGCCGGCTGGACGGACATCACGGGCAATTACCTGAACCGACGGAGCGGCTGGTCGGACACCAGCTACAGTTTCGACCTTGCCAACGCAGGCTTATACAAGTTGGTCTTCATGTGGCGCAATGACCACAGTCAGGGAAGCGGCGCGGCTGCGGTCGACAACATCAGCCTTGAGAGGATAATACTGCCCGCCACGCTGCCTTACAGCACCGGTTTCGAGACTGCTGACGATTGCGACTGGGAGTACAGCAATGCCGCTGTCAACCAGTGGCATATAGGCACCGCCGTCAGCCAAAGCGGCACACGTGCACTGTATATTTCCAATGATGGAGGATCCAGCAACGTTTATACGAACAGTGCTGCCACTAGCCAAAGTATGGCCTACCGCTCTGTAACCCTTGCCGCCGGTGAGTACGACCTCGGATTCAATTGGCGTTGTGACGGTGAAAGCAACTTTGACTTCCTGCGCATCTTCCTCTGCCCCGCCAGCGAGAACCTTGCCAATGTAAGTTTCTCTGGCTCTGAAAGTGCCATGACGACTACACCCACGGGTTGGCTAGACCTCTCCAATGGCAAACTCAACCAACAGACCTCTTGGCAAAGTGCCAGCTATACCTTCCAGGTAGCTGCCGCAGGCGACTACAAGTTGGTCTTCCTTTGGTATAACGACAATTCGGTCGGCAGCAATCCTCCGGCCGCAATCGACAATGTGCAGCTTGCTGTCCACTCCAACACATATACTGTAACACTCGCCACGGCCAGCGCTTCCATGGGTTCTGTGTCGCCGGATGGAGCCAGCACTATAGCCGAGAGTGCCTCATTCACTGCTACGGCCACTGCGGCCACCGGCCATCACTTCACCGCTTGGAAAGAAGGCAACACCCAAGTCTCCACCACCAGTGTGTATACCTTTAATGTAACACGCGACATCACCCTCACTGCCCACTTCGCTCCCAACAGCTACACCCTCACGGTCAATAGTGCAAATGCCGAGATGGGTAGCGTCAACGGCGGCGGCAGCTATGACTATAACGCCACTGCCACCCTCACCGCCACGGCCGCCACGGGCTACCACTTCGTGCAGTGGAACGACGGCAACACGCAGAATCCGCGCACCGTAACGGTTACAGACAACGCCACCTACACGGCCACCTTCGCCATCAACAGCTACACCGTAACCGCCAGCAGCACCGATGCCACCATGGGTAGCGTCAGCGGCGGCGGCAACTACGACCACGGTGCCACGGCTACCCTCACCGCCACGGCTGCCACAGGCCACCACTTCGTGCAGTGGAACGACGGCAACACGCAGAATCCGCGCACGGTAACCGTTACCGGCAACGCCACATACACGGCCACCTTCGCCATCAACAGCTACACCGTAACCGCCAGCAGCGCCGATGCTACCATGGGTAGCGTCAGCGGCGGCGGCAGCTACGACCACGGTGCCACGGCCACGCTCACCGCCACGGCCGCCACGGGCTACCACTTCGTGCAGTGGAACGACGGCAACACGCAGAATCCGCGCACGGTAACCGTAACCGGCAACGCTACCTACACGGCCACCTTCGCCATCAACAGCTACACCGTAACCGCCAGCAGCGCCGATGCCACCATGGGTGGTGTGAGCGGCGGCGGCAGCTACGACCACGGTGCCACGGCCACCCTGACGGCCACGGCCTCCACAGGTCACCACTTCGTGCAGTGGCAGGACGGCAACACCGACAATCCGCGCACGGTAACCGTTACCGGCAACGCCACCTACACGGCCACCTTCGCGCCCAACAGCTACACCCTCACCGTCAATGCCAACGACAACACGATGGGCTCGGTCAGCGGCGGCGGCAGCTATGACTATAACGCCACTGCCACCCTTACCGCCACTGCCGCCACAGGCCACCACTTCGTGCAGTGGCAGGACGGCAACACCGACAACCCGCGCACCGTTACCGTAACTGCTAACGCCACCTACACTGCCACCTTCGAGGCCAACGCGCCCACTGTTACCTACTACAACGTCTCGGTCAACAGCCTCGACAATGCCATGGGCACCGTCAGCAGCACCCACAGCGGCAGCGTGGAAGAGAACACCCAGGTTACCGTAACCGCCACCCCGGCCACGGGCCACCACTTCGTGCAGTGGCAGTACGGCGCTGGCCAGACCTCGACGGCCAACCCCTACACCTTCACCCTCACGGGCGATATCACCCTCAATGCCCTCTTCGCAGCAGACACCTACACCATCACCGCCACGTCCAGCAGCAACACGATGGGTTCGGTCAGCGGCGGCGGTGAGTACACCTACGGTGCTACGGCAACCCTCTATGCCACCCCCAACAGCGGCTACCACTTTGTGCAGTGGCAGGACGGCAACACCGACAACCCGCGCACCGTTACCGTAACCGCTAACGCCACTTACACCGCCACCTTCGAGGCCAACGCTCCTGGCGTTACTTATTATAATGTAACGGTCATTGCAGACGGCAGCGACATGGGCACAGTCAGCAGCACCCACAGTGGCAGTGTGGCCGAGGGAACCCAGATTACCGTAACGGCATCGCCTGCGGCCGGCTACCTCTTCGCCTACTGGATGGACGAGACCGGCAGCCAGCTGTCGGCAGCCAACCCCTACACCTTCACCCTCATCCGCGATATCACCGTGGTGGCCGCCTTCCATCCGATGCCCACGCCGCAGTGCGATGTGCCGACAAACGTAACGGTGTCCGACATCACCCCCACCAGTGCCACCATCGACTGGACCCCCGGCGGCAACGAGCAGATGTGGGAGATTGACTGCAATGGCACCCGCTACAGCAGCAGCGCCCACCCCTTCCTGCTGAACGAACTCCGCGAGCAGACCACCTACACTGTCAAGGTGCGTGCACGCTGCGACAGCGACACCTACAGCGACTGGAGCGAGCCTATTACCTTCGCCACGCCCGAACAGGTGGGTATCGATGAGGTGGCCAACGGTACGATAGCGCTCCATCCCAACCCGGCCACCACCGAGGCCACCCTTACCGGCCTTGTGTCCGGCGCAAAGGTGGAGGTTCTCGACCTTCAGGGTCGCCTCCAGGCCACAACTCACGCTGTGCATGCCACCCTCATCATCGACGTCAGCCTGCTGCCGCGCGGCACCTATTTCGTGCGCGTTACCACAGAGCATGCGGAGACGGTGCGGAAGCTGATAGTGCAATAGAACTAACAATAAAACTAACTATATGAAGTACAACAGAATATTGCTCAAACTGAGCGGCGAGTCGCTGATGGGCGACCAAAGCTATGGCATCAGCCCGGCCATGCTCAGCCAGTACGCCGCGGATATCAAGGCCGTGGTGGACCGCGGCTGCCAGGTGGGCATCGTCATCGGCGGCGGCAACATATTCCGCGGCCTGAGCGGTGCCGCCAACGGCATGGACCGCGTGCAGGGCGACTACATGGGCATGCTGGCCACGCTAATCAACAGCATGGCGCTGCAGGCCGAGCTGGAGAAGCAGGGCATGCGCACCGAGCTGCTGGGCGGCCTGGCGGTGGAGCCCATCTGCAAGGAGATGAGCCGCCGCCGCGCCGTGGAGGCCATGGAGGCGGGCCGTGTGGTCATCGTCAGCGGTGGCACCGGCAACCCCTTCTTCACCACCGACACCGCCTCGACCCTGCGCGCCATCGAAATGCAGGCCGACGTGATACTGAAGGGCACGCGTGTGGACGGCGTCTACACCGCCGACCCCGAGAAGGACCCCTCGGCCACCAAGTACATGCGCCTCACCTACAGCGAAGCGCTGGAGAAGAAGCTCAAAATTATGGACCTCACCGCCTTTGCGTTGGCCGAGGACAACGACCTGCCCATATACGTATTCGACATGAACCGCCAGGGCAACCTGCTGCGCGTGGTCGAGGGCGAGGAAATTGGAACTTTGGTAACAAAAAACTAAACACTATACACTATGAACGAATTATCGAAAGCATGCCTCGACGAGGCTAAAAACAGTATGCAGAGCTCGCTCAGCTTCCTGGAGAAGGAGCTGGCCAAAATCCGCGCCGGCAAGGCCAACCCCGGTATGTTGGACGGCGTGAAGGTGGACTACTACGGCACCCCGACCGAAATCAGCCAGGTGGCCAACATCAACACGCCCGACGCTCGCTCCATCGTGGTGCAGCCGTGGGAGAAGAACATGGTGTCCCCCATCAACAAGGCCATCATGGACGCCAACCTGGGCTTCACCCCGCGCCAGGAGGGCGACATGCTGCGCATCGTCATCCCGCCGCTCACCGAGGAGCGCCGCCGCGAGCTGAGCAAGGCCGCAAAGACCGAGATTGAGAACGCCAAGGTCAACGTCCGCAACGTGCGCCGCAACGTGATGGACAAGGTCAAGAAGCTCAAGGACAAGTCGGTGCCCGAGGACGAGGTGAAGCAGGTGGAGAAAGAACTCCAGGACATCACCGACAAGCACATCGCCGAGTGCGACAAAATCTACGCCGCCAAGGAAAAGGAGATTATGTCGATTTAAACTGAAAATTTAAAATTGAAAATCGTAAAAATCGACTCTGTAGAGTCGACGAACAAGTATTGTGAAGCCCTCGACCTCGGCGAGGTCGGGGACTTCACTTGCTTTTGGGCGCTGGAGCAGACCGCCGGCATCGGGCAGCGAGGCAACCACTGGGCGGCGGAGCCGGGCAAGAACCTGACCTTCAGCCTGGTGCTGCATCCCACATTCCTGCCGGCCGATCGGCAGTTCCGCCTTACGCAAGCCCTCTCGCTCGCTTTGGTCGACCTGCTTTCCACTTACCATTTACCACATTCCACTTTCATCAAGTGGCCCAATGACATCTATGTCGGCGGCAGGAAGATATGCGGCACCCTGGTGAGCACCCGCCTGCAGGGCGACCGCATCGCCTCGGCAGTCTGCGGCATCGGGCTGAATGTGAATCAGATGGACTTCCCCTCCTGGGTGCCCAACCCCACGTCGATAAGTCTGCTGACGGGGCGCTGCCACGCCCTGGAGCCACTGCTGCTGCGGTTGCTGGAGTGTATCGGGCGGAGGTACGACAGTCTGCGCGCCGACAGCGACCTGGATGCCGAGTACCTGCGACACCTGATGCTCATGGGCCATCCGGCACGCTATCGCTATGTGGGCCAGGTGCTTACGGCCACCATCACGGGCATCGACCCCTATGGGCGCCTGTTACTCACGGCCGCCGATGGGCGCCGCCTCTGCTGCGGGATGAAGGAGGTTGCCTTTGAGGGGGGCGATTTATCGATATACGGGTGATATTTGCCTAGGGTTCTCTAGGGTAATTCTAGGGGGATGGTAGGGGAATGGTTCGACTATCGATACATGTGGAAAAGTTATGTATTTGTAAATCAGCTGTATAAATAAACTTGGAAAAAATCGAATATGTCGAAAAAATCGCGGAAACGCTGACGGTTGCTGGGCGGAGTTGGAGTTGATACGTAATTACTGCAATGGCGATTTTTATCGATATAAATTTCGGTGGGCAGAGCCGCAGCAGAGGCATCTGGGGGCGGCTGTGCGGGAAAAAATGAAAAAAATCGCCTCTGCACAATAAAGCAAGTATTGCCGCGTTAAGGGTACTAAAAACAAAAAACACCTCAATGAAGAAAACCCTCGTCATCATAGCCCTCGTCATCGCTTCGGCCGTGGCTGTTGCACAGCAGCACGTGGTTACCGGCAACGTCTCGGCACGTGCCAAAGCCATGCGGATGCAGGCATTCGCCCGTCCCGAATACCAGATCAAGGATATCAAGGTATACACCGACACCATGACGGTCTACACCATGTCCAACCAGGTAATATACCCCTTCGGCGTGTGGGAGTCGATGGAGGACTACATCACTGACAACCAGCTGCATTGGTACCGCGAGAGCGACTACCGCAAGTACTTCGACTCGATGGAGGTGTCGGTCAACCGCATGACGCGCCTTGACGGGAGCTACCTTGACCTCTTTTACTCCATCTGGACGCGCAAAGTAGAGGTGCTGGCGGGACACGTCAGTGACTCCGAAATCATTTTGGCCAACGGCCTGCGGCCTGGATCGACCAAAGACGACGTCTTCAAGGTCTTTTTCAAGAAATACCCCAAGAGCTACACCGCCGAGGTGGCGGTGCTCAAGGTGGTGTCGGCCGCCGGCGAGGTGGCCCAGATATACACCTTCAAGGGGCAGCGCCTGCGCCATATCAAGATTGAGACGGCGTACAAGTACTACTAGCGGAAGGTGAAGCGCACGGCCCTCTTCTTCGGCTCGTTCAACCCGATACATGTCGGGCACCTCATCATTGCCAACACGATGGTGCAGCACGGGGAGGTGGACGAGGTGTGGCTGGTCGTCTCGCCGCAGAACCCGCTCAAAGAGCGCGCCACCCTGCTGGCCGACCATCATCGCCTGGCCATGGTGCGCCGCGCCATCGACAACAACTACCGCCTCAAGGCTTGCGACATAGAGATGCACCTGCCGGTGCCCAGCTACACCGTGGTTACCCTCGCCGCCCTGCAGGAGAAGCATCCCACGCATGAGTTCAGCCTCATCATGGGTTCCGACAACCTGGAGAGCCTGCACCGCTGGCGCAACTACGAGCACATCCTGGCCCATCACCGCATCTTTGTATATCCCCGCCCCGGCAGCGAGCACTGCCCCCTGGCCTCGCACCCGTCGGTAACGATGGTCGATGTGCCCATGATGGACATCTCCTCCACCTATATCCGCCGGCAGATACAAGCTGGCCGCGATGTGCGCTATCTGCTCTCCGAGCCTGTCTATCAGTACCTCACCGAGATGCACTTCTATCGCCGCTAGCGGGTCGCCACTGTGATTTTGATAAAATCGCAGTGCCGATACAACATTTTGCAACAATCGGCGTTAAGGGAGTACGTTATGAAACAATATCTAGACCTGCTGCAACATGTGCTCGACCACGGCACCGTCCGCGAGGACCGCACCGGCACCGGCACCGTCGGTGTCTTCGGCTACCAGATGCGCTTCCCGCTGGCCGACGGATTCCCCGTACTGACTACCAAGAAACTGCACCTGCGCTCCATCATCCACGAGCTGCTTTGGTTCCTCCGTGGCGACACCAACATAAAGTACCTCAAGGACAACGGTGTGAGCATCTGGGACGAGTGGGCCGACAAGGACGGCAACCTCGGCCCCGTCTACGGCTCGCAATGGCGCTCGTGGCCCGACGGCCGCGGCGGCACCATCGACCAGATAGCCGACGTGGTGCGCCAGATCAAAGAGAACCCCTACTCGCGCCGCCTGATGGTAACGGCCTGGAACCCGGCCGAAATCCAGGACATGGCGCTCCCGCCCTGCCACTGTTTGTTCCAGTTCTATGTGGAGCCTGCGGCTTCGGTTGATAAGTTGAATGTTGATACGTTGATAGGTTCTACGGACAAATCCGGGGCATCAACATGTCAACCTATCAATCTGTCAACCTGCCAGCTTACCAACGAAAAGCCCCTTAAAGGCCGCCTGTCCTGCCAGCTCTACCAGCGCTCGGCCGACATATTCCTCGGTGTGCCCTTCAACATCGCCTCCTACGCCCTGCTCACCATGATGGTGGCGCAGGTGTGCGGCCTCGAGCCGGGCGACTTCGTACACACCTTTGGCGACGCCCACATCTACCGCAACCACCTCGACCAGGTGCATCTCCAGCTCAGCCGCGACCCGCGCCCCCTGCCCACCATGCGCATCAACCCCGCCGTCGACGACATCTTCGCCTTCCGCTACGAAGACTTCACCCTCGAAGGCTACGACCCACACCCACACATCAAAGGGGAGGTGAGTGTATGATTTGGTGCGTGATTATGGCCGGTGGGGTGGGGAGCCGCTTTTGGCCGTTGAGCCAGACCGACAATCCCAAGCAGTTCCTCGACATCATGGGCACCGGGCGCACCATGCTGCAGACCACCTTCCGCCGCTGTGCCGAGCTCTGCCCCAGAGAGAACATCGTCATCGTTACCGGTGACCAGTACGTCGACCACGTACACGAGCAGATTGGCGACCTGCAGCCCCATCAGGTGCTCGGCGAGCCCCTGCGCCGCGGCACCGCCCCCTGCATAGCCTATGCCGCCGCCACCATCGCCGGACTCGACCCCGAGGCCACCCTCATCGTGGTGCCCTCGGACCATGCCATCTTCCGCGAGGAGCGGTTCAAGGACGACCTGCGCCAAGCTGTCGACACCGTGCAGCGCCACCCCTGGATCCTCACCCTGGGCGTGCAACCTGTCAACCCCGCCACCACCTACGGCTACATACAGCGCGGCAAGAAGAACTCGCTGCCCGAGGTGAAGAACCTCCACCCCGTAACCACTTTCACCGAGAAGCCCCCAGTCGAGATGGCGCGCCAGTTCATCGCCAGCGGCGAGTTCTACTGGAACGCCGGCATCTTCGTCTGGACGCTCCCCGTGCTGCAGGAGGCGTATAAAAAGCACCTGCCCACCCTTTGGGAGGCATTCTTCAACTCCACGCTCCTCACGCCTCACTCCGCGCTGGAACAACTCTATTCCCAATTCGACACCGTCTCCATCGATCAGGGCATCATGGAGCAGGCCTCCAACGTGCACGTGCTGACCGCCTCCTTCGGCTGGAGCGACGTGGAGACCTGGGAGAGCCTGTACAATGTTTCCTCGCGCGACAGCCGCGGCAACGCCATCCAGGGCGACGCCTTCACCTACGACACCCGCAACTGCCTCATCGACATACCCGACGGCACCACCGCCGTCATCGACGGCCTCGACGGCTACATCGTCGCCACTGCCAATGGCACCCTCATGATATGCCCCCGCCACCGCGAGGAAATGATATTCCGCTTCGCCAGCGACGTGGAACTCAAACAATTGATAGACAAAAAATAATTAAGGAGCTACCGGAAAAAAGAAAATGCCAACAGTACAAAGACATATTGAGGAGAATAGCCATAGAATATCCTATGTTAGAGAGATTGTCAAACAACGTTCTGTGAATCTGGATGCAGTCCCTGCTGTGAGTCCAGCACTCATGTCCGATGGACAGTCTTGGAAGACTTTACCTTTTTCTTCGCCCAACAGTACAATTCGATTGGGTACCATGTTCAGTGGAATTGGAGCTATTGAGCATGCATTCCAGCGCCTCAAGTTAAATCATCGTATAGTCTTTGCGGGGGATATTGATGAGAAATGCAAGAAAAGTTATTTCGCAAATTATGAAATATCTCCATTTGATTGGTTTACGGATGCCCGATTGTTTGATGCTCGAAAATATGAGGGGCAGGTGGATTTACTTGTGGGAGGAGCTCCTTGTCAGGCGTTTTCAATGGTTGGAAAGAGGCTTGGTTTTGAGGACGCAAGGGGGACCTTGTTCTATGAGTTTGCCCGGGTAATAAATGAGACTCAACCCAAAGTGTTCATTTTTGAGAACGTTAAGGGGCTGACAAGCCATGATAGTGGGCGGACGTGGAAGATAATACATCGCATATTCTGTGAGTTGGGCTATGATGTTTACTACCGGGTTCTTAATAGTAAGGATTACGGTATTCCACAACACCGAGAACGTATTTTCTGCATTGGCTTCAAAAAACCACGGACATTTGCGTTTCCCGCGCCAATTCCTCTTGAGTATAGGATGTATGACTTTTTGGAAGATTATGTAGATACCAAGTATTTTCTCAAAGAAAAGGGCATAAAATTTGTTACGAGCCATAAGAATCGTGAGAAGTTCTATACACAGATAAACGGGGATATAGCATTGTGCCAAAAGCGCAACCAGCAGTTCAATTGGCATGGTGATTTCGTGTATCATCCGGTAGCAGTAGATGAATCGTTGGACGAAATGTTTGATGAATTCGTCTTCAACGTTAAAGAAGTTGAAGAGAAGTATTATTTATCAGAAAAGGTAGCCAAGTATGTTCTTTGTTCTGGAACGAAGAATTTTAAGACCCGAACAGAAACTGACCTTGATGTCGCACGCCCCTTACTTCAATCAATGCACAAAATGCATCGGGCGGGTGTGGATAACTATGTAACATTTAAGGGTCGCATACGAAAACTAACTCCCCGAGAGTGTTTGCGGCTTATGGGCTTCAAAGATAGCTATAAAATTGTAGTGTCGGATACGTCTGCATACCAACAGGCAGGAAATTCGATAGTGGTTGATGTACTGATAGCCCTACTCAAACAAATGGATATAACACAATACGGAATATAATGAAAATAGAAGGACAAGATTTTGATTTTGTTGACACACTTGCAACACCTATTGCAGTAGCTGACAGTTGGGTAAAGTCGCGAAACAAAATAGGTAAAGCCAAGGGTGAAGCCAAACTATATATAGGCAACAAAGATCGCATGCGAGAGTTCTATGGGGAAAACCGTTCTGCGCGTTGCTTTCTCCTTAAGAAGGATCTCGTTGCATATATGAAGGACATCAAGTCTGAGTATATGAACCCTACGCAGGATTATCGTGGGAAAGAAAACATGGCACAATTGTGGGCAGACAGGATGGCAATAATTGAAGAGTTGCCTAATGTTGTAATGTTTACGGTACATGACCAAGAACAGATTGAAGGGCCACGAGGATACTTGAACTCAAACGACGAAGCCTATTCGTTGATGAGGGAGATTGCACTACCATGTGTGAGTTATATCTCCACCATGCACCTTATGGAGAATCAGTCGGACATATTCTATTGGCGGTTATTTGTCGATGATACAGAAATGGATCGGCGTAGAGACTATGTGCTGAAATATGGGAAAAAAGAGGACGATGCTCATCCTCCCTTGTCAGCCATAGAAGAGAAGAAAATTATAGAGTATCGTAATGCAAGGGATGGGCAAGGTAAATATAGGGAACGACTCCTTGATGAGTGCCCGTTCTGTCCAATTACAATGATAAATGAAGAGTCTCTGCTTATAGCAAGTCATATTAAACCATGGGCTGTGTCAGATGAGAAAGAGAAAGTTGACCCCAAAAATGGATTTATCCTTTCGCCTTTGTATGACAAACTTTTTGATCGGGGGTTTATCACATTCTCCACGGAACGTCATGTGCATATTTCCAACTGGCTCTCTCGGCAGGATCAGAAAAGAATAGGAATTACCGAAAATCAATTATTTCAATACATGCCCATAGATGAATACCGGGATAAGTACTTGGAATACCATAGAACGGAAATATTTAAAGGATAAAACATGTTGTAATATGAAACGTTACGAAATCAAATACCTTTTAAAGGAGGATGTCAGTGGCCTTATCGGCAGCGACATCTGTGTCAAAGGCTGGGTGCGCACCAAGCGCGGAAACAAGAATGTGGCCTTCATCGCCATCAATGACGGCTCCATTATCCACAACATCCAGGTGGTGGCCGACCCGGCCAGGTTCGAGGATGAGCTGAAGCGCATCACCACCGGTGCCTGCATCGGCGTGGAGGGCAAGTTGGTCGAGAGCCAGGGCTCGGGCCAGGCCGTCGAGGTGCAGGCCGAACGCATCGTCGTCTACGGCGAGGCCGACCCCGACACCTACCCCCTTCAAAAGAAGGGACACTCGATGGAGTTCCTGCGTGAGATAGGCCACCTGCGTCCCCGTACCAACACCTTTGGAGCCGTGATGCGCATGCGCCACCACATGGCCTATGCCATCCACACCTTCTTCCACGAGCGCGGCTTCTTCTATTTCCACTCGCCGCTCATCACCGCCAGCGACTGCGAGGGCGCCGGCGAGATGTTCCAGGTTACCACCCTCGACCTCAACAACCCGCCCCGCAAGGAGGACGGCTCCGTCGACTACAGCCAGGACTTCTTCGGCAAGATGACCGCCCTCACCGTCAGCGGACAGCTCGAAGGCGAGCTGGGCGCCACCTCGCTGGGCAAGATCTATACCTTCGGCCCCACCTTCCGCGCGGAGAACAGCAACACGCCGCGCCACCTGGCCGAGTTCTGGATGATTGAGCCCGAGATGGCCTTCTACGACCTCGACAGCCTCACTGCCCTCGAGGAGGAGTTCATCAAATACTGCGTCCGCTGGGCGCTTGACCACTGTATGGACGACCTCGAGTTCCTCAACAAGATGATTGACAACAGCCTCATCGAACGCCTCCGCTCGGTCATCGAGACCGAATTCGTCCGTCTGCCCTACACCGAGGGTATCAAGATACTGGAAGAGGCCATCGCCAAGGGCAAGAAGTTCGAGTTCCCCGTCAGCTGGGGCACCGACTTGGCCTCGGAGCACGAGCGCTATCTCGTCGAGGAGCACTTCCGCAAGCCTGTCATCATGGTCGACTACCCGAAAGACATCAAGGCGTTCTACATGAAGCAGAACGACGACGGCCGCACCGTGCAGGGCACCGATGTACTGTTCCCGCAGATTGGCGAAATCATCGGCGGCTCGGTGCGTGAGGAGAGCTACGACAAGCTGACCGCCCGCATGGACGAGCTGGGCATGGATCGCGCCAGCATGGAGTGGTACCTCGACACGCGCCGCTTCGGCACCTGCCCCCACGCTGGATTCGGCCTGGGCTTCGAGCGCCTGATGCTCTTCGTAACCGGCATGGCCAACATCCGCGACGTCATCCCCTTCCCCCGCACCCCCAAGACCGCCGAGTTCTAGGCGGTATGCGCTCGGAATGAAAGAAGAAGAGACCACCAGAGTGGTCTCTTCTTTCTTCTTTGTGGAGCTGGGCGGAGTCGAACCGCCGTCCAAACAAGTAACAAGTGTGCTTTCTACATGCTTATCCGGTGGTTGGTTGTCGGGGCGGCTCCGGACATCGGCACCCAAGGCAGCCCGTAGTCTCTAGGGTTTCGCCCGCGGGTAGAGACGTCGCGCGGACTATCCCGTCTTTATTAGCACCTCCTGGTCAGCAGCCGACGGTCAGGGCGGCTGGGAGATGTCTCGTCACCCTGCCTTGCAGGGCGATGAAGCCGAACTTACTGTTCTTCGGTTAGGCAGCGAGAGCGTAGTTTCTTTCGCCAATTATTGTTTTGCGTCTGTGGTTAAGGCTTCTGGCGCGTCAGCCTGCATGCTTACAAACCCATTATCCTTGCTGTCAAAACCAAGCAGCCCCGGTCGAACCGTTGATAGGTTGATAAGTTGATATGTCAAGAGCTCTCATTAATGAGAGCTCTTTTTGTTTGGCGGTCCGGACGAGACTCGAACTCGCGACCCCATGCGTGACAGGCATGTATTCTAACCAAACTGAACTACCGGACCGTTTTGGTTGCTTTTCCTCTCGAAAGCGGGTGCAAAAGTACGAACTTTTTCCGAACTGACAAAATATTTTTTCGCTTTTCTTGAAATATTTTTTGCATAATGCTGAATATCAGTACGCTGTAATGTCGTAATTTGGTGCTAAATGGATGGTGGAGGAGGAGAAAAACGGGGCACAGTGGGGGCTTTTTTTGCAAAATTCGGCATGTGGATGCAGGAGGGGTGGTAGGCAGATGATGGGGGAACGGTAGGTGGATTGCAGGGGTTCTCTTCGGCATTTCTTCGTCTGTTCTTCGTCTGTTCTTCGTCCGACCTTTGGAAGAATCGTGCCCTGAAAATGATGACTGGGATGTGAAAATCCCCGCAACGCTTTGTGTTGCAGGGACTTTTTTGAGGGGTGGGAGGAGGGGCTCGAACCCTCGACCTCCAGATCCACAATCTGGCGCTCTAACCAGCTGAACTACGCCCACCGTGTAGAATTGAAAGTTGAAAAATGAAAATTGAATTTGGCTTCAACAATCAGATTTCTGTCTCTCAAAATCGGGTGCAAAAGTACACACTTTTTCCGAATTGACCAAATTAAATTTGATAATATGTTGTAAGTTGTTGTGTATGAATGTTGTTTTTGTTTCCTGTAGTCGCCTGTACGGAGGTGCTTTGGGGCAATTGCGCGCCTGCGGAACATTATTTTTCGCTTTCGCGAGGAGTGTGCAGGTGCGGCGTGTAGGGTGATGGGCAAACTTAACAAAAATGTAACCTTTTCGTAACCGGTTTGTAACAATCGGTCTGTACTTTTGCGGTGTCAAACAAAAATGAAAGCCAATATGAAAGTAACAGACATTCTGATGATTATCATTAATTTTGCCGGTGCGCTGGCGGTGTTTCTCTTCGCTATGAAAATGATGAGCGAGGGGCTTCAGAAGGTGGCGGGCAGCAAGATGCGCGCCGTGCTGGGGCGCATGACGGGGCGTCCGCTGAACGGCATCCTGACGGGCATGGCGGTTACGGCGGCCATCCAGTCGTCGTCGGCCACCACGGTGATGGTGGTGGGTTTTGTCAACGCGGGGCTGCTGACGCTCGGCGGTGCCATCGCCGTCATCATGGGCGCCAACATCGGCACCACGCTGACCGCCTGGATTATCACCTTGCTGGGGCTTGGCGAGGGGTCGGGCTATTTCAGCCTGCCGCTGGTCATCGCCGCCGTGAGCCTGGTCTTTTCCCTGCTCAACCGCGACCGTATGCAGTCTGTGGCCCAGACGATTATCGGTCTCGCGCTGCTGCTGGTGGGCATGTCGCTGCTGAAGGGAGCCATGCCCGACCTGGGCGAGTATCCCTCGCTGCTGCACGGCCTCGCCTCGCTGGGCGGCTACGGCTTCTGGTCGGTGCTCCTCTTTGTATTTATCGGAGCCGCGCTGACGTGCGTGCTGCAGGCATCGGCGGCCACGATGGCCATCACGCTGCTGATGCTGCACAACGGCTGGATTGGCCTCGATGTGGCGGTGGCGCTGGTCATGGGCGAGAACATAGGCACCACCGTGACGGCCAACCTCGCGGCCATGGTGGCGGGCACGGTCGGCAAGCGGGCCGCCAGGGCGCACCTGGTTTTCAACCTCATCGGTGTAACGCTTGCACTCCTCCTCTTCCGCCCCAGCCTCGCCTTGGTGCAGACGGTCTTCCCCAACGATGCCCCGATGGCGCTGTCGCTGTTCCACACGCTGTTCAACGTGGTGAACGTCGGCGTGCAGTCGTGGTTCATCCCGCAGCTGGCGTGGATTGTAACCAGGCTGGTGCCGGAGCAGGATGAGGAGGCCGAGAGCGACGAGGACCGCCTCTCCTACATCAGCCGCGGCCCGGTCGACACCGCCGAGCTCAACCTGCAGAGCGCCAAGCGCGAGATCATGCTCTTCTCGAAGCAGGTGCTGCGCATGTACGCCCTGCTGCCCGACCTGCGGACGGTGCGCAACGCCAAGGAGATGGAGGCCGCCGTGGAGCGCATAGCGCGCTACGAGAGCCTCACCGACCGCATGGACCGAGACCTCTCCGGCTTCCTTGTCGCGGTCGGCGGCGGCAGTGTCAGCGGTACCGCCTCGGAGCGTATAGGCGCCATGCTGCGCATCAGCGACAACCTGGAAAGCATCGGCGACAGCGTCTACCAGATAGCCCTGACGCGCAAGAACAAGTATGCCGACGCCGTCCACTTCAGCGACCGCCTCAATGCCAACCTCGCGGAGATGAGCCTGCTGGTGGAGAACGCGCTCATGGTGATGGATGCCAACCTGGTGGACTACGACCGCACCGACCGTGTGCCCGCCGAGGGCATCGAGGCCGCCAGGGAAGCCGAGCGCAAGGTCAACGAATGCCGCGACCGCCTGCGCGCCGAGCACCTCGAGTCCCTCAAGCAGCGCAGCTATGGCTACGAGATAGGCAACGCCTACAGCAGCCTCTACGCCCAGTACGAGAAGCTGGCCGACTTCGCCATCAATGTCAGTCTCGCCTCCGAGCAATAGTTCCCAAGGACGTTCCTGCCAGCACCTTGGCGGCCGGCACACCCGCCAGAGTGATACGGGAAATCAGAAAGGGGAGGGCGGATGGATTGGCAAAAATAGGCAGAAAAAAAGCTCCGCGGTGGCGGAGCTTTTTGGACAAATGTGCTGTGGCACTTTTCATGCCATATCTATGAGGTATTTTGTAATCTGCTCGCGCAGAAGAGGGAAGTCTTGTTTGACGATGTTCCAAACTTCCAGCGCCCTTACATTGTAGTAGTCGTGAACTAGTACATGTCGCAGACCGATAATATCTTTCCATATAACCTCTGGATGCGTCTCGCAAAACTCTTTGGACAACTTATAGGCTGCCTCACCGACAATTTGTACACTGTGGACAATGGCATAGCGTAGCATCTTGTCGCGTTCGATATCCTCGGGTGTTACGTTTTGTGTGAAGCCAAAGGCATCGTCGATACCACCTAGGATATGTTCCAGCCGACTTTTATCCTTGACAAGTTCTCTCATAGATTATGCGTTTGTCGCGGGCGGCCGTTTCTTCTGCGAAGGGCAGCAAGGTTCCATTGGTTACAAGGTCGACCTCTTTGTTGAGCAGTTCCCGAAGTTCGTTCATGATGTGAACATGCTTCAGCAAAGACACGCTATCGTCAAAATCGACAAGGATGTCCATGTCGCTATCTTCGCGTTCTTCGCCACGGGCATAGGAACCAAAGAGCCATGCACGCTCAATGGGTTGCGTGGCGAAGTATTCGCGGATAGTTTGTAGCATTTGGTCGCTCATAGATGGCGCGTAGTACTGTTGTTGTCGTTTACTTGGCGTCGCGGCCGGCGCGGATGGCCTTGATGTTGGTCTCGACGACGGCCTCGCCCTTGCGGCCGAAGATGCTCTGGATGGCTTTCTCGAGCTCTTCGAAGGCAATCTCCAGGTAGGGGGCGGCAGCGCCGAGGAGCACCATGTTGCCGCGGGCGTTGAGCTCCTTGGCAATGGCGTTGGCGTTGAAGCATACCAGTTTGGAGAGTTTCTTAAGCTCGGCGTTGACCTTCTCGATGTCGGGGTAGTTGGTGATGTTGACGAAGGGGTCGCTGTTGGTGATGACCACGCCGTCGGGGGCCAGGAAGGGCAGGTAGCGCAGGGCCTCCATGGGCTCGGAGCTGAGGATGATGTCGGCCTTGCCTTCGGGGATGACGTCGGAGAAGATGGGGTCGGAGCTGACGCGGAGGTGGCTGAACACCGAGCCGCCGCGCTGGCTCATGCCGTGGATTTCGCTCTGTTTGACGTTTAGACCGAGGTTGAGGGCGGCGTCGCTGATGATTTTGGCCACGGAGACGATGCCGTCGCCGCCTACGCCGCAGAGTATGATGTCTTTTTTCATTGGTACATTATTTTTAGGGGAGTTAGGAGAAGACAGGGGAAGATAGCTCGCGTTGCTCGCGGAAGATAGGGGACAAATGATTTGGATGTGCGGTGATTGGTGTGTCAAATGCTATTGTCCTTTATCTTCCTTGTATCTCCCGTTATCTTCTTCTATCTCCCATGTTGTCATTTATTTGTTAGCAATACGTTTCTTGTTCTCGACGATGCAGACGCGCTGCGGGATGATGACGCTCACGCCGTCGTAGGCGATTTCCTCCTCGAGAATCTTGACGAACTCCTCGTGGTTTTTCTTGAGGGGTACGATGGTGCGGATGTGCTTCTCGTCGACGCCGAGGCCCTTGCAGATGTTGAAGAGCTTCATGTTGGCGCTGGAGGGCTGGCCGCCGGTCATGGCGGTGATGTCGTTGTCGAGAATCATGATGATGACGTTGGCCTTTTCGTTGATGCAGTCGAGCAGGCCGGTCATGCCGCTGTGGCCGAAGGTGCCGTCGCCGATGACGCCGATGGCGGGGAAGATGCCCATTTCAGCGGCGCCTTTGGCCATGGTGATGGAGGCACCCATGCAGACGGTGGTGTCGATGGCACCCATGTTGAAGCCGAGGGTGTAGCATCCGATGTCGCCGAAGACGCGGCCGTTGGGGTATTTCTTGAGCACCTCGTTGACGGCTTCGTAGCTGTCGATGTGGGGGCAGCCGACGCAGAGTGCGGGTGGGCGGTTGGTAACCACCTCGGGCACCTCGGGGCCTTTGGGCATGGGCATGCCGAGGGCGGCGGCCACCTTCTCGGCATTGAGCTCGCCGTCGCGGCGGATCACCTCGTCGAGGCGGCCGTGCACGGGCTTGCCTTTGCCGAGGAAGCCTTTGATATGCTCCTCGACGAAGGGCTGGCCGTCCTCGAGGACGAGGATTTCGGCGCACTCATCGTACAGCTTGTTGAGCATGTTGAAGGGCAGGGGGTACTGTGTAACCTTGACCACGGGGTAGGGGCACTTACCGCCGGGGAAGCACTCCTGGAGGTAGTTGATGGCGATGCCGGTGGCGATGATGCCGCGGCTCTTGTCGGCGCCGTCGATGTACTGGTTGTAGCCGCTCTCCTCGCTGCTCTTGGTGAAGGCGGGCTGCTTGTCGATAAGGTCGCGGTAGAGGCGCTTGGCGTTGGCCGGCAGGAGCACGTAGCTCTTGGGGTCGCTGGGGCTGGAGAGGGGGTTCTGCGGGCGGACGGCGCGGCGCTCGACGCCGGCGCGGCTGTGGGCCAGGCGGGTGGGGATGCGCATCAGGATGGGTGTGCCCATCTGCTCGCTCAGGTCGTAGCCGAAGAAGACCATGTCGTAGGCCTCCTGCTGGTTCGAGGGCTCAAGCATGGGGATCATGGCCCAGTGGCCGTAGTAGCGGCTGTCCTGTTCGTCCTGGCTGGAGAACATGCTGGGGTCGTCGGCCACCACGATAAGGACACCCTTGGTGCCGATGATGGAGGCGTTCATGAAGGGGTCGCCGCAGACGTTGAGGCCGACGTGCTTCATGCAGGTCATGGCGCGCTTGCCGCTGTAGGCCACGCCGATGGAGGCTTCGAGGGCGGTCTTCTCGTTGGCGCACCAGTTGGCCACCACGCCCTGCTCTTTGGCCTGTTTGGACTTGATGACGTATTCGGTAATCTGGGTGGAGGGGGTGCCGGGGTAGCTGTTGATGGCGCTGCCGCCGGCGTCGATAAAGGCTTGGGCTATGGCCTCGTCGCCCAGGAGGAGAAGTTTTGACATGATGGTATGTTTTGATTAATATTAATTAACGTATATTTGAGGGTGCAAAATTAGCAAAAAAAAATGACATGGGGAAAGTTTTTTGACCCAAAGCCGGAAAAATAGGTGCAATGGGTTGAAATACAGTGATGTAAAATATGTGCCGATTTTTTGCAAAAAAAGTGGCGGAGGGGGCTGTTTTAGCAAGTCTGCAAGTGGTTGGAAAACAGCGTTCTGTAAGCTATAGGTTTTGCCTCTCTTCGTCCTCTCCAAGGGGGTGGTGGGGGAGTGGTGCCACATGGAATTTATCATTGCATTTTGTGTGGGATTTGTGTGGATTCGTTCTTTTTTTAGAGTAAATATGTTAATATTTTTGTTCTGAAAAAATGGGTGTTAAAAAAAATATTTGCATATTGCGTAATATTTGTATATTTGCACCTTAAACACTCTTGTAAAAAAAAAAAAAAACACACTGAAAATCAGTAATATGAGAAAAAATATGCGTGATTGTAGCATGAGATTTTTATTCAAGGCCGCTTTGTCGGCAGCATTTGTCCTGCTTTTTGCCTCGCAGGCCGGGGCGCAGCAGACTGTGCCTTGGTCGCATGGTTTCAACGGTATTACCGGTGCCAACGGTAACGGTGGTACTGCCAGCGGTTCCTCCCAAGGAAGCCTCGAGAGTGCAGGATTCAAATGTTTTGCTTCCTACACCAACGGTTATCCCCATGTGGTTAACAATGCATCAAATCTGGTCTATTACACGAGTGGAACTGGCAACACCAGATCCCTCGCCTTCCCAGCGCAGAACAACACCACCATCGGCACCACTGGTTATGCGTTGATGCCGACGTTCGCCGTGCCCTTGAATAGCCTCAAGTTCAAATGCTGGATGGCTACCAGTTCTAGCTCTCTCGGAACGCTTTCCGTCGGTTATGTAACTGGAGACAACTCCTCGAGCTTTGTCGCCATCGAGAGTTTCAATGCCGACGCGAGCAGCTACTGCTCCAGCGGCGGCGCGAAGAACCCTTCCAGCTATGGCCGATACATCGAGGTGGATCTCTCCTCGGCACCCTCTACGGCCACACGCATCGCCGTTCGGTGGCACAACAGCAGCTCCAGCATTGCTGTCTGCTGTATAGACGACCTGGAGGTTTTCGAGAATCCGGATCTCATCTGCAAACCCGTCAACACTCTTACGGCTACTACCGACTACACCACGGCCAGCCTCTCGTGGAACGACAACAATGAGGCCACCCAGTGGCAGGTCTCCTTCAACGGCGGCACCCCCTTTATCGTTTCCACCCCCTACCACACCTTCACCGGCCTCACCCCCAACACCTCGTACACCGCCACCGTGCGCTCCATTTGTGGCGCAGGCGACACCTCTGCCCCTGCCCCGGTTACCTTCAGCACCGTCGGCTGCTACTCCGTGACAGATGTTACTTCCACTACCGACTACACTTCGGCCACCCTCACGTGGACCGAGACCGGCCTTGCCACCCAGTGGCGGGTCTCGCTCGATGGCGGCACCCCTGTAACCGCCTACAATCCCTCCTACACCTTCACCGGCCTCGCTCCCAACACTACCTACACGGCCAGCGTGGTCGCTGTCTGCTACGGCGGCCTCGTCTCCGACCCCGTCACGCATACCTTCACCACCGCCACCTGCGTCCCCGTGTCCGCCCTTACGGCCACGCCCGACTACGCTTCGGCCACCCTCTCGTGGGGCAACCCCGCCGGGGTTACCCAGTGGCAGGTAGCCCTCGATGGCGGCGCCCCCGCCACGGTCTACGCGCCCACGTATACCTTCACCGGCCTCTCCGCCAACACCTCCTATACCGCCACGGTGCGTGCCGTGTGCGCTGCCGGCGTCTATTCCGACTGGACCTCGGTGGACTTCCAGACCATCTGCCCGGTGCCGGCCTCCCTCACCGTCTCCGGCATCGACGATGGAACCCTCCACCTCTCCTGGCAGGGCTCTGCCAGCCAGTACGAGGTGCAGCTCGCCTCCGACGCTGCCTTCTCCGCCGGCCTCCAGACCACCACCGCCACCGCCACCACCGCCACCTTCACCAGCCTGACGATGGGTGAATATTATTATGTTCGCGCGCGTGCCGTGTGCGGAAGCGACAACAGCGACTGGAGCAATACGCTGTTTGTGTACATGCCCGACTTCAACTTCAACTCCGTCGAGGCCACCGGCCTCTATCCGGCCGAGGGCAAGGTGGTGCTCAACGACCTTGAGCCCCACGACTGGGCCATCTACACCACCGCGGTCGACAAGCCCCTGCGCACGCTGGACCCCGTGGATGCGAAAATCACCTACCGCGGTTACGGCACCAACAATGTCTCTGGCAACCTGACCTTCAACTCCGACCTGGGCAACGCGAGCGGATACGTCCCCGTACAGCCCGCCACCGAGTTCACCCTCAGCAGCACGTCCGACGACGTGAGTGTGGGTATCTCGAATGAGGAGCGTCAGTACCACACCTTCGAGTACTACAAGACCCTGGAGCGCGTGGACGGCAAGACCGCCGCCACTGTGGCCACCGGCCGTGTCGAGTACCAGACCATCTTCAACCCCTTCTCGCGCCGTCCGGCCGTCAACCCGGAGGACTATGACTGGGCCACCCTCACCAGCAGCAACGGAGCGCCCTGCTTCCGCGGCTTCTACAAGTGGCGTCTCGACCGCATCAGCGGCGGCTCGGTCTACACCTCGCCCACCGGCGGCACCGCGCTGGCCGTGGGCGACCTGGTGCCGGCCGACCAGAAACTCTACTTCGAGTGCACCGCCGTCGGTATCGAGGTAGACTTCACCGCCATGTGGGCCCCCGCCGCCGTGCGTGCCGGCGCCACCATAGGCCGCACCCCCAGCGCCGCCTATGGCGCCGACTCGGTGGGCACCGAGCGCAATTTCCTTGTCATCCACGGCCGCAACATCCTGGCGGGCAGCACCTACGGCTCCACCAGCGATGCCGACAGCGTCATCCAGATTGAGGCATACCCCCGCGCCGTTACCGTTACCTCGGTGTTCCCCAACGGCACCATCGACGGCGTAACGCCGGCCTACGGCCCCCAAAAGACCACCCAGACCACCGAGCGCTGCTCGCGCCCGAGGGCCTATATCGAGCTCACCCCCGAGAATAAACTGGATCGGTACTACAACCGACTGATCCAGCCCCGCGCCGATGTGCGGTTCGAGTACGTGGCCTTCAGCCGCCTGCGTGGCGTGGGGCATAATGACAAGAAAGGCTTCCACCTCGACGGCAGCCACTCCGCCTGGTGGGGCACCATCAGCGCCGGCGGCAACGACCTCACCTTCGGCCGCGGCATCGAGCCCATGTTCGACGACAACAAGGGCACCTTCAACTACATCATGGGTGTGGGTCCCGACGTCAGCAACTCCACAGGCCGAGACGCGGTTATCTCCTATAGCGCCGCACGCAACAACGACAACGAGGCGCTCAACGTCGACGGTCAGAAGATGATTCTCGGACGTAAATTCCATACGCCCTCGACTTGGAGCACAACCAACAACTACCAGTACACCATCCGCCTCGAGAGCGGCTATGTGGGCTGTGTGATGACCATCTGGGGCTGGAACTACGCCTATCAGGACCAGGATGGCAATACTTTGGGCAGCAGTCCGAGCGGCTCCACTTCCGGTGAGTATGGAACTCCCCCCAACCGCCTGAACGGCAACAACTACAGGTCCCGCTTCATCATGGGATGCGACTTCGACCGCGCCGACGAGGCGCAGCAGGTGCGCAACCTGGGTACCGACTATGCCTCGCGTTTAAATCCCAGGGGCGAGCCCTATGAGACCCTCGACTCGATGCTCTACCACGAGGTCTACAAGAACGCCAAGACCAAGATTTACCGCCCCTTCCGCGTCTCCTCCTTCAACATGCAGATGAACAGCCAACACAAGGACAGTGTCTACAGCGATGTAATTATCAAGAGCGGCTTTGTCGGCCAGGAGAGCATCGACCGTCAGATGGGCCATGCCGACGGCGCCACGGGCCAGTCCAATGCACCCCGCCCCAAAGTGGTGGTGGACGGTATCTCGCGTGGCCAATGGCTGCCTCACTCCATCTACAACGTGGCCTCCAACAACAACAACCACCGCGGCAAGCGCCGCATGCGCATCGAGGGCGGCTTCATCAACTCCTCCGTCTCGCTCGGCGCCTGGGACCGTACCAACGACCTCACCCGCTGGAAGAAGACCTCCGCTACTGCTACCTCCTGGGGTCCCTACAATGACGGCTCTTACTCCCCCAACGACGTCAGTACCCTGCGCATGACGGGCGGCCACATCACCGGCTCCCTCTTCGGCGGCGGCAACACCTACACCGCTTCCGGCGGCGGCCGCCAGCTTGTCATCACCGGCGGCACCGTGCGCGCCTGGATTGCCGGCGGCGTCAACGGATCTGACGCCCAGAACAGCCAGTGGGAAGGCGTCCACTTCGGCAATGCCTGGATCTATGCCGGCGGCACCCTCCATGTGGGCTCCGGCGACACCACCCACACCACCGTGGGCGACACCGTATTCCACCCCGCCTTCTGCGGCATCAACGGCACCACCGACGGCCAGATCTTCGGAGCCGGCTGCGGTATGAGACCCAACTACTACAAGGCCGACTCGGTCGAAATCGACCACCAATGGAACACCTATGCCTGGAAGATGCACCGCATGGGCCGCGTCGACAGTTCGTTCGTCTACATCGCCGACCAGGCCGAGGTAGAGGGCGACGTCTATGGCGGCGGCAACTACGGCTACAACAACACCGAGGACGACGACGACGACAACTGGCGCGGCACCGGCGCCTATTCCAACGCCAAGGGCAAGGCCACCATGCGCGTCCTGGGCGGCACCATCGGCGGACGCCTCTTCGGCGGCGCCAACATGAAGATGGGTCGCGAGGTCGACATCCTGATGACCGGCGGCCACATCAAACGCGGCCTCTTCGGCGGCTCCAACACCTGGGGCTACATTAAGAAAGATGTAATCATTAATATAGAGGGCGGCACCATCGGCACCGCCGAGGCGCCCGCCATCGTCTGCGGCGGCGGCCTGGGCAAGGAGACGGCAGTCTTCGGCAACGTAACGCTCAACATCGGCGCCGCCGGCACCGCCGGCCCCACCATCTATGGCGACGTCTACGGCGGCTCCATGAACGGCACCACCAACGCCGGCTCCGCCACCAAGACCCTCCTGGGCACCTTCAACCAGACCCCCAACCATGGCTCGGGTGGAACCTATACGTTCTACCAGATTGATATCGACACCTCGACCCACCAGGGCTACGGCTACAACTCCACCCAAAAAACCGTCCTCAACATACGCTCCGGCTTGGTCGACGGCAATGTGTTCGGCGGCGGCTTCGGCCCCAACAACGCCGCAGCCTCCACCTATGGCGACATCACGCTCAACTTCCTCGGCGGCGAGGTGATGAAGAACATCTACGGCTGCAACGATGCTTCCGGCAAGCCCATGGGCAAGGTGAAGGTCAACATCGGCACGCCCGACTCTGTGGCCGCCAGTGCGGCCGACGGCGACCGGTCGCACCGCAACCGTCCCGTGGTCCACGGCAACGTCTTCGGCGGCGGCCGCGATGCCTCCTATGGTCACGCCCCCGACAACTACACCCCCGTGGTCGAGATGTTCTCCGGCACTGTGCAGAACGTCTTCGGCGGCGGCGAAGGTAACACCGCTGTCCTCGCCCTCCCCAACGAAACCTATGCCACCAAGGTCCTTGTCCGCCACGGCACCGTGCGCAACAACGTCTATGGCGGCGGCAACGATGCCAAGGTGCAGGGCGACACCCGCGTTGTCATCGGCGGCAGCGGCACCCTCGCCAGCTTCACCCTCACCGTCAACTCCAACAACCCCTCCTACGGTACCGTTACCGGCGGCGGCTCCTACACCCTCGACGAGGATGCCGTCATCCGCGCCGTCTCCAACGCCGGCTACCGCTTCAGGCAGTGGAACGACGGCAACACCTCCAATCCCCGCACCATCTCGGTGAAGGAGAACGCCACCTATACGGCCGAGTTCGAGGTAACGCCCACCTACACCATCACTGTCGTGGCCAGCCCCAGCAACCTGGCCACCACCACGGGCAGCGGCTCCTACAAGGCCGACCAGTTCATCCCCATCAGCGCCACGGCCAAAGAGGGCGCCCGCTTCACCGGCTGGAGCGACGGCATCCAGTACAACCCGCGCCACGTTACCGTAACGGGCAATGCCACCTACACCGCCAACTTCGTGGCCATTCCGAAGTACACCCTCACCGTTCTTGCCAACAACAACTCCTACGGCACCGTTACCGGCAGTGGCGAGTTCTACGAGAACGAGCTGACCTCCATCAGGGCCACGCCCGCGAGCGGCTACCTCTTCCGCCGCTGGAATGACGGCAACACCGAGAACCCGCGCCCCGTCCGCCTCACCGCCAACACCACCTACACCGCCATCTTCGAAATCATCCCCACCTGGACCATCACCGTGGCGCATACCCCCAGCGGGGCGGGCGACGCCTGGATTTCCGCAAGCGGTGCTTATACCGACTCTTATCTGGAAGGCACCAAGGTCGGGATTACGTCCGAGCCCGCTACGGGCTACCGTTTCGTCCAGTGGGACGACGGCAACACCGACCAGACCCGCACCATCACCGTAACCGGCAACACTACCTACACCGCCCAGTTCGAGGCCATCCCGCAGTACAACATCACCGTGGCAGTGGCCAGCGGCCAGTCTGCCAGGGGTACTGTTACAGGCGGCGGCACCTACTACGAGAACACCAAGGCCACCCTCCGTGCCCAGCCCAACCCCGGCTACCGCTTCGCGCGGTGGAACGACGGTGAAATCAACAATCCGCGTTCGGTAACCGTTACCGCCAATGCCACCTTCACCGCCGAGTTCGAGGAATTCCATGTCGTATGGGTCGACCTGGGCCTGCCCAGCGGCAAGCTCTGGGCCGAGGTCAACGTCGGCGCCAACAACCCCGAGGATTACGGCGACTTCTTCGCCTGGGGCGAGACGGCACCCAAGACCACCTACAATTGGGGTAACTACGCCTATGGCTCTGGTCAATACGCCCTGACCAAGTATGTTACCAATCCAGGCTACGGCAGCACGTACGACCACAAGGCCGAACTTGAGGCCATCGACGATGCCGCCACCGTCAACTTCGGTGCCGGCGCATACACACCCACATCGGCCGACTGGCAGGAACTCAACAACAACACATATACCGTCAATACTACCCGCAACGGCGTCAGGGGTCATCTCATCACCGGCCCCAACGGCAACAGCATCTTCCTGCCCCTTGCCGGCATGAGTAATGGCAGTGTCGGCTCCTATGGCTACTATTGGTCTGCCACGCTCCATAATACCAACTACAATGCATATTACCAATACTTACAGAATAGTACTACCTCGCGTAGTAATTCCAGTAGCTACCGTTGCAATGGTCTGTCTGTGCGCGCCGTGCGCAATGATGGCGCAGGTCTCACCCAGTACACCATCAACGCCGTCCCGGCCAATGCCTCGCAGGGCAGCGTAACCGGCGGCGGCACCTATGGCGCCTACACCCGGATTGCCCTCCGCGCTGTCCCCACTCTGGGCTACCGCTTCAGGCAGTGGAGCGACGGCAACACCGACAACCCCCGCTCCGTTACCGTAACCGGCAACGCCACCTACACCGCCCAGTTCGAGGAGTATGAACTCAATTATATCGACCTGGGCCTGCCCAGCGGCACCCTGTGGGCCGAGGCCAACCTGGGCGCCACGGCGCCCGAGGAGTATGGCGACTACATCGCTTGGGGTGAGCTCGAGGCGAAGAATCCTCCCTATGACTGGACCACCTACAGATTCTCTCAGAACGGAACTTCCACGATGACCAAGTACAATGCTGCCGACGGCCTGACCATGCTGCTGCCCGAGGACGACATCGCCTCCCATGTTTTGGGCACCGCTGCCTACATTCCTACCTATGAACAGTGGCAGGAGCTGAAGAACAACACCACCTATGCGATGGAAACCGTGAACGGCATCCTCGGTGTGAGGTACACCAGCAGGCATAATGGCAACTCGATTTTCCTCCCGTATGCTGGCTATAAAGCGGGGACTGGCTCCAGTTCGGTAAGCACTGGCGCTTGTTACTGGTCCTCGACGCGCCATGCTTCAACAGTATATTTAGCCCTCTATGTCTATATGAATACCAACTCTTCTGGAGTGATGAACTTCGGTCAGAGTAATCGTTACCAAGGTTTTCCCATCCGTCCCGTCGCCGGCGAGACAAAACAGATCACGGTGCTCTCCGCCAACGCCTCGCAGGGGTTCGTCTCCGGCGGCGGCACTTACTCTGTCGGACGTACGGTTCGCATCCAGGCCACTCCCGCCCACGGATACGAATTTGTACAGTGGAGCGATGGCAACAGGGATAATCCCCGCAACATTACCGTTACCGGCAACGCCACCTACACCGCCAGCTTCGCCGCCATCCCCACCGTGCCCTACTACACGGGCTTCGAGGCAGGCGAGGATGTCGACTGGAAATTCAACAACAGTAACTATACCAACAAATGGTACATAGGCACCGCCGCTGCGCAGAGTGGCTCGAAGGGCTTGTATGTCTCCAATAACAACGGCACCTCCAACACCTACTCAAATGCCGGCGCGTACATATATGCCTACCGCACCATGAGTTTCACTGCCGGTAGCCACACTATTGCGTTCCACTGGAGGGGCGTTGGCGAAAGCAGCTGCGACTATATCATGGCTTTCCTCGTCCCCTCCAACCAAACGCCGAGCGGAGATCGTTCCTATAGTAGTAGCTATCCCTCGGACTGGCTGCGGTTGATTAGCTCGCCCAACTACCTCTACAATCAGTCTGACTGGCAGACCTTCTCCTCGACAGTCTACGTGCCTGCAGACGGTAACTACCATGTGGTCTTCTACTGGCGTAACGACGGCAGTGTACTCAACAATCCCCCGGCAGCCATTGACAATGTCATGATAGTTAGGACCGGCAGCGGCAACTACACCATAACCGGCCAGGCGGCCTCCGGCCAAAGCGCCCGAGGCTCCGTGTCGGGCAGCGGCAGCTACGCCGCAGGTACGCTCGCCACGCTCACCGCTGTCCCCGCCACGGGCTACGTGTTCAAGCGGTGGAGCGACGGCAACACCTCCAACCCCCGCACCGTCGGCGTTGTCGCCAACGCTACCTACACTGCCGAATTCGAGACGAATGCGTTGACCTGGGTTGACCTGGGCCTGCCCAGCGGCAAGCTGTGGGCCGACAGAAACGTGGGTGCCGCCAATGTCCAGAGCTACGGCGACTACTACCGCTGGGGCGAACTGACCCCGTGTACTTCGAGCCAGTACAGTAGCTTCATCAACTACCGCTACGGGTCCACCAACCCCTTCACCAAATACAACCCGACGGATGCAAAGACCACGCTTGAGGCTGTCGACGACGTCGCCACGCTGCTGTATGGCACCGCGGCCCACACCCCGACCAAGGCTGAATTTGATGAACTGATAGCCGGCACCACCTCCGAGGATGTAACCGTGAACGGTGTCAAAGGACGCAGGCTTACAAGCCGGTACAACGGAAATAGCATCTTCTTGCCCTACACTGGTTACAATAATGGTAATGCGGGGGCGACTAATGTTGGCTACTTCTGGTCCTCGAGTCGTTGCTCAAGTGATCTTACCGCTGCGATAGACTATGTTTTCTCTCCGAGTGATCATTTAAGACAGTACGGCAGCAGCAGTAGTTGTGGCGAGTCCCGCGGCTACAGCTTTGTCATCCGTGCGGTGAAGAACCCGTGATGACAAGCCTACACCGTCTTCCCCACAGAGGGCGCCCTGAAACCAGGGCGCCCTCTGTCTCTTTCCTGGTTCTGGTTCCCCCTCTTCTTCCCATCCTAGCTCCCCCTCTTCTTCCCATCCTGGCTCCCCCTCTTCTTCCCATCCTGGCTCCCCCTCTAAGCTAGAGGGGGTGGCCGCCGCAGGCGGACGGGGGCGTGTGTCCGCCGCCACTACTTTCCGTGGGCTGGCGCCCACGGCTATATTCCGTCGCCACTCCGTGGCTACGATACGCTAGGGCGAATGATGATTCGCCCCTACGGTGGCTACGATACGCCAGGGCGAATGATGATTCGCCCCTACGGGGGGCTCCGTGTCGCAGTGTTGCCGCTACCTTCTTCCCATCCTGGCTCCCCCTCTAAGTTAGAGGGGGTGGCCGCCGCAGGCGGACGGGGGCGTGTGTCCGCCGCCACTACGTGGCTTCGTTTGCATACCGGCCGCGTTCCGTGGGCTGGCGCCTACGGCTGGATTCCGTCGCCCCTCCGTGGCTACGATACGCTAGGGCGAATGATGATTCGCCCCTACGGGGGGCTCGGTTACGTGGTGTTTCCGTTACCGTGGGTTTGCACCCACGGCTATATTCCGTCGCCACTCTGTGGCTACGATACGCCAGGGCGAATGATGATTCGCCCCTACGGTGGCTACGATACGCTAGGGTGAATGATGATTCGCCCCTACGGGGCTAGGATTTGCCAGGGCGAATGATGATTCGCCCCTGCGGGGCTCCGTGTCGCGGTGTTGCCGCTACCGTGGGTTTGCACCCACGGCTATATTCCGTCGCCACTCCGTGGCTACGATACGCCAGGGCGAATGATGATTCGCCCCTACGGTGGCTACGATACGCCAGGGCGAATGATGATTCGCCCCTACGGGGGGCTCGGTTACGTGGTGTTTCCGTTACCGTGGGTTTGCACCCACGGCTAAATTCCGTAGCCACGGAGTGGCGACGATACGCTAGGGCGAATGATGATTCGCCCCTACGTGGCTACGATACGCCAGGGCGAATAATGATTCGCCCCTACGGTGTCGCGGTGTTGCCGCTACCGTGGGCTGGCGCCCACGGCTATATTCCGTCGCCACTCCGTGGCTCGGGTTTGTGTATTTTTTCATAATGGATGCTTATGATTCTGTATCTTTTTGTATATTTGCATTCTGCACTCGGTGCGTGATTTTAGAATAATAATCTAAAAAACAATGTATTATATGAAGAAGGTAATCATGATTTTTGCGGCGATGATGCTTTTTGCGGGTGTCGGCGCGCAGCAGTACAGCTACAAGACTTACGACAATGACCCGCTCGGCGTGCGCGAGTACACGCTCGGCAACGGGTTGAAGGTGTTCCTCAGCGTATACAAGGACGCGCCGCGCATCCAGACCTACATCGCCGTGCGCGCCGGCTCGAAGAACGACCCCGCCGAGACCACCGGTCTGGCGCACTACCTGGAGCACATGCTCTTCAAGGGCAGCCGCCAGCTGGGCACCACCGACTGGGAGCGCGAGAAGGTGGAGCTGCAGAAGATAGAGGACCTCTACGAGGTGTACCGCAAGACCAAGGACGAGAAGCGCCGCGCGGAAATCTACCGCCAGATCGACTCCATCAGCTACGAGGCATCGAAGATTGCCATCGCCAACGAGTACGACAAGAGCATGACCGCCATCGGCAGCGAGGGCACCAACGCCTTCACGAGCAACGACTACACGATGTATGTAGAGAACATCCCTGCCAACCAGCTGGAGAACTGGGCCAAGGTGCAGGGCGACCGCTTCCCCAATCTGGTGTTGCGCCTGTTCCACACCGAGCTGGAGGCCGTCTATGAGGAGAAGAACATAGGCATGGCGCAGGACAACCGGCGCGTCAACGAGACCATGATGGCCGCTCTCTTCCCCCACCACCCCTACGGCACGCAGACCACCATCGGCACCATCGAGCACCTCAAGAACCCGTCGATGAAGAACATACGCGAGTACCACGCCCAGTACTACGTGCCCAACAATATGTGCATAGCCATGAGCGGCGACTTCAACCCCGACGAGGCCATCAAGGTGATCGACAAGTACTTCGGCGGCTGGAAGCCCGGCACGGTGCCCACCTTCACCAAGGTGAAAGAGGAGCCTATCACGAGCCCCATCATCCGCTTGGTGAACGGCCAGGACCCCGAAAGCCTCACCATCGCTTTCCGCATCGAAGAGGGGCACGGCAGTCGCGACGCCCTGCTGGCCCAGGCTATGAAGGTAGTGCTCTACAACGGCAGCTGCGGCCTTATCGACCTTAACCTCAAGCAAAAGCAGCTCTGCCTCGGCGCTTATGCCGGCGCCTACACCCTAAACGACTATGCCGCCTTCATGCTCAGCGGACGCCCCACCCAGGGCCAGACCCTCGGTCAGCTGCGCGATCTGATGCTCGAGCAGATTGACCTGGTGAAGCAGGGCAAATTCGACGAAAACCTTATCGAGGCCAGCATCAACCAACTGAAGCTCGAAATCATGGAGGATGCCGAGAGCAACGACAGCCGCGCACGTCAGATGGCCTACGCCTTTGTACAGCACCAGACTTGGGGCGACGTGCTAAACAAGGATATCGAACTCTTCAAGATAACCAAGCAGGACATCGTCGACTTTGCCAACCGCATCTGCAAGGACAACAACTACGTCATCGTCTATAAGCACCAGGACACCCCCGACCCGGTGACCAAGGTGCAGAAACCCGCCATCACCCCCATCTACGTGAGCCGCGACACCGAGAGTGCCTTCCTGGCCAGCATCAAGGCCGACGCTGCCAAGGTGAAACCCATCCAGCCCCAGTTCATCAACTTCAAGAAAGACCTCCAAAAGGGCCGCACGGCCAACGGCAGCGAGGTGCTGTATGTGCAGAACAAGGAGAACGGCACCTTCAACCTGCAGTACCGCTTCGAGTTCGGCAGCACGGCCGACAAGACCATCGACCTGGCCGCCGACCTGGTGGAATACCTCAACACCGAGAAGCGCACCGCTGCACAGCTGAAGGAGGAATTCTACCGCCTGGGCTGCTCGGCCGGCGTCAATGTGGGGGGCGAGAATATAACCGTCTACGTCAGCGGCCTGGCCGAAAACATGGAGAAAGCCATGCTGCTGGTGGAGGAGATGATGGCCACAGCCCAGCCCGACGACGAGGCCCTCTCAGCCCTTGTGGAGCGCATCATCAAGAGCCGCCGCGACAACAAGACCAACCAGCGCGCCGCCTTCGGCGCCCTGAACCAGTACGGCATCTACGGCGAGCAGTACATCCAGGAGAACACCCTCAGCGACGCCCAGCTCCGTGCCTACACCTCGCAGCAGCTGGTCGACGCCCTGAAGGGCCTCTTCCAGTACAAGCACCGCGTGCTCTACTACGGCCCGCTGACCCTCAAGGAGGCTACCGCCGTGGTCAACCGCGTCCACAAGGTGAAACCCACCAAGGAGGTCCCCGCCAACAAGGTCTTCCAGCCCCAGGCCACCGAGGAGAACCAGGTGCTCTTCGTCAACTATGACGCCAAGAACACCTACGTAACCGAGTACTTCCGCGGCGAGCACTTCAGCCCCTCGCTGGTGCCCCAGGTGAACCTGTTCAACGAATATTTCGGCGGCTCGATGAACGCCATCGTGTTCCAGGAGATGCGCGAGAAGCGCAGTCTCGCCTACAGCGCCAGCAGCTACTATACCAACAACGGCCGCCGCGATGGCTACTTCATGAACCGTGCGCAGGTCATCACCCAGAACGACAAGCTTTTCGACGCCCTCAATGCCTACGAGGAGCTCTTCAACGACATGCCGCGCGCCGAGGCCAACTTCAAGCTCTCGAAAGAATCCCTGCTGGCCTCCAGCCGCACCGCCCGCACCACCAAGTTCGGCATCATCAGCGCCTACCTTAACTGCGAGCGCATGGGCTGGAAGGAGCCCCTGCGCAAGCAGAACTTCCAGGCCTACCAGAAGATGACCATGAACGACCTCGTGAGCTTCCAGCAGAAGTACATCAAGGGGCAGAAGAAGACCTACCTCATCATGGGCAAGGAGAGCGAGATGGACTTCGACGCCCTGAGCAAATTCGGCAAAGTGAAGAAGCTTACGCTGGATGAAATCTTCGGCTATTAAAAGCATGAAGCTTTTCCCCGACAGACAGGAACCGTCGGCGCCAAGGACACTGATCCACTTTTCCTTGGTGCTTGTGCTGTTCTTTTCGGCCACCGCCGTGACACATCTGTTTCTGCAAAATGAGCATATCTATTCCATATGCAAAAGTTTTGTAAAAACCTACGAAATGATTAAAAACGACGACGGTTCCTGGTATGCCGACCGCACGGAAAAGCCATTCATGCGCATCGAGAACAACAATCTGCTCTCGTGGGATGCCGAACACTACGACAACATCCGGCAGCACCTCTACGATTCGCGGCACAGCTGGGTCGGCGAGTATGCCTTCTTTCCGCTGTTTTCCCTGCTATGGAAGGGGCTGCATGTAGGCCCGGCAGGCATCTGTCTGGTCAACCTGCTGCTTTTCATCGTGGGCGCGGCAATCATGGTTTCTCTCTTCAGAAAGCAGATTCCACGGTGGATGTACCTGCTTGTGTTGTGCATGCCCTTCCTTGTCATTTACGCCATACCCTACAGCGAGGCACTCTTCTTTCTCACCACCGCCATAGGCCTCTTCGGCCTCGCCAAAGGTAAATACAGTATGTATTTCGTGGGTTTTTCCCTGGCCTCGATGACACGTGCGGCTGGCAACATCCTTCTGGTCGCATGGCTTATTACCGACATCCTGGCAGCCCTGGCGGCGCACAAAGGATGGAAAACCTTCCTGCGCGACACAGCGCTACACCTGGCTCCCGTTGTGACCGGAGGGGCTCTCGTAATGCTGTTCCAGCATCTTAGGGGTGCCGAGCACTGGTTTGAATACATCATCGCACAAAAAGAATGGAACAAGGAGCTGTCGCTGCCCACATGGCCACTCACCGACTGGAGCAACGAGGGCGAAAGCGTGACGAAACCCCTCTTGTTCATCCTTTTCATTCCCGCGCTGGCATGGCTTGCCCTCTCGCTCTTCAGGAGTGCGCAGGCGCCTAAGAACGGCAACGACTTCGACAGCCGCCAGCAGTTGCGCCTGCTATCCGTACTGTTCTTTGTCGGCAACATCGTGCTGGCTCTTTTCACCCAAAAAGGCTGCATGTATTCGCAGGCACGCCTTCTCACCTGCACCCCGTTCTTCCTCTTCCTGATACTCGACATGGCTTCGCACGAGCACCATCGCCTATGGGACTACACGCTGGCGGCTTTCATCGTCCTCTCCTTGGTGCTCTGCCGTCATATGCAGTTCCACACATACACGCTTGGACTTCCCATCACGCTGGGGCTTATCCTACTGGTGTTCTTCCACCGCAGAATGCCCGACTGGCTGACAAAGACCCTTCTTGCCGTCACCTGCCTGCTGAACATATTCTGGACAGCCTATCTCTTCAACTGTTTCATGAACGGAGGCTGGATTTTCACCTGACCACAAAAACCGACAAAAGATGCTCAACAACCTGACAATAGCGGTAGCCATACCGTGCTACAAAGTGGAGCGGCACCTGGAACAAGTGGTCCGGGGGCTGCCCGCTTTTGTTGACACCGTGCTGCTGGTGGACGACTGCTCGCCCGACGGGACAGGAGCTTTGGCCGAACGCTTGGCGGCAGCCGACCCGCGTGTTACGGTGCTGCATCACGAGACCAATCGGGGCGTGGGCGGTGCCATGAAGACCGCCTTCCGCAAGGCGATGGAGCTGGGCGTGGATGCCGTGGTCAAGCTGGACGGCGACGGGCAGATGGACCCCGCCTATATCGAGCCGCTGGTCAAGGCGCTCGACGGGGCCGAGTTCGCCAAGGGCAACCGCCTCTTCGACCGCCAGATGCTGCGCCGCATGCCGGCGGTGCGGCGCGTGGGCAACATGGGCATCGGCTTCATGGTGAAAGCCTCGTCGGGCTACTGGAACGTCTCCGACCCCGTCAACGGCTTCTTCGCCGTGCGCATTGCCACCCTGCGGCAGATGGACATGGGGCGGGTGGCCGACCGCTACTTCTTCGAGAGCTCGATGCTCATCGAGCTGCACTACACCGGCGCCCGCATCGCCGAGGTGCCGATGCCGGCCATCTATGGCGACGAGAAGTCGAACCTGAGTGTGGGGAAGACCCTTCTGAACTTCCCGCCGCGCCTGGTGGCCGCATGGGTCCGGCGCATACACCTGAGCTATTTCGTCTTCGACTTCAACATCTGCTCATTATATATAATGATAGGGTTGCCCTGCTTCCTGTTCGGGCTGGTGTTCGGCCTGTGCAACTGGATACACTACGCCAGCATCAGCAGCCCCTCACCCACGGGCACCATCATGGTGGCGGTGCTTACGTTCATCCTGGGTTTCCAGATGCTCCTATCTGCCGCCCAATACGACATCTCCGCCCCCAACCCGTTCGACAAGAACCGAGTGCGGTAGGGTGGGGGAGGCGTGTGGCGAGTGTGGCCGCCATGCGAGGAGCCGATAGGTTGTTCCGTTTTAACGGTGGGCTGGTGATGTGTCGCCCCTGAGGGGGCTCCATTTGAATTATTTCCTGTTCCGTGGGCTTGCGCCCACGGCTAGTTAAGGTGTCGTCCCCCCGGTGGGGGGACTTTGGATAGGGGCGAATGGTGATTTGCCCTGCTCCCTGAGGGAGTTTTTGAGTATCCGCAGGTGGAGTTGGATAGGGGCGAATGGTGATTCGCCCCTACGGGAGGCGTTTTTTCTAGGTGGGCAATGGGCTGATTGTGTGGGAGAAAGCCTGTTCTTCTCCTTACCCTCTCCTTAATATCTTGGGGATGGGGCAATAAATGGGGAATGGGGACGTTATGATGGGAAATGTGGCGCGATGATCATGGAATCAGGGCTGCATTATGGTTGGATCTAAATACATTGAATAGTTGGATTAAAATACATTGATAAGTATGGCGAAGTATTATGAAGGGGTCCTGGGACCTTTTGTCGGCAAGTTGGGGCCTGCGGTGGGCTACCTGTGGCGCGGGCGTGCGGTGATGCGTGCGCATGTGGCGCATATCCGTTTTCCGAATACGGAGGCGCAACTGATTGAGCGCGACTGGTTTGTGGGCATGGTGCGCTTTGCGGCGGCGGCACGCGGGGTGCTGCGGCACGGCCTGAAAGGGGCAGCGGAGCGGCATGCGATGTCGGAGGCCAACTACTTTGTTATGAGCAACAAGCGCCATTTCTCGCAGGAGGGTGGCGTGGCGTATGAGCGTTTGCAGTTTTCGTCGGGTCCGGTGGCGCCGGTGAGCGGTGTCAGCTGCAGGCTGGAGGGCACGGGTGTGCTGCATGCCAGTTGGGAGCGGCACGGGACTCGGGGGCGGAGCAAGGGCGACGACCGCGTGTATCTGTATGTGTACCATACCGTTGAGCGCCGCGGCGTGGTGGCCGAGGGTCGCCGCAGGGAGTGCCGCATGGCGGTGCAGTTGCCCGATGGGTGGAGGGCGGATGCGGTGCACTGCTACCTGTTTGCCACCAGCCGGCACGGAGAGGCGTCGCCGACGGCATACGCCGCTGTGGGAGAGGTAGATAGTGTGGTGGTTGCCGGTGTGCCCGCGGCCGATAGCGGTATTGGTGAGAGTGGAGAGCGGCAGGTCGAGAGTGGAGAGCGGCAGGGTGTGGTGCGGCAAGAAAAAAAGCACCCTGACGGGTGCTCGGGGTGGTCTGTGGGAGATTCGAACTCTCGACCTCTTCCGTGTGAAGGAAGCGCTCTAAACCAACTGAGCTAACAGACCGTTTTGCTTCCAAAGCGGGTGCAAAAGTACGAAGTTTTTCCGACATGGCAAAATTTTTCTTTCAAAAGAGGCGCAAAGAGGGTGGTGCGATGCGGTCGCAGGTGATTGGAATTGCCTGGATTATAGCGGTATTGGTGTTGTGTGCGGGATGGTATTTTTTTTCTTTGCGGGAGGTGGAAAAGAAGGGTGCAGAGGCAGCGGAGATGGTAGCCGAGGTGGAGAATTTGGCCGCAAAGGAGGACTCGGTGTACCGCTCGCGTCGTGGGACGCGCGTTATGCGCAGAGAGCCAGCAAGATACGAAGGAAGGAAGGAAGGAAGGAAGGAAGGAAGGAAGGAAGGAAGGAAGGAAGGAAGGAAGGAAGGAAGGAAGGGGCGAGCCGATGTATAGCCACGAGCCACCGCCCGTGCGGAAGCAGGCGTTGCGGGTGGAGCTGAACGGTGCGGACACGACGGCGCTGCAGCTGCTGCACGGCATCGGGCCGGCCTATGCGCGCCGCATTGTGCGCTACCGCGAGCGGCTGGGCGGCTTTGTGGCCGACAGCCAGCTGCTGGAGGTGTACGGTTTCACGCCGGCGCTGCTCGACCACCTGCGCCCCCAGCTGGAGCTGGACACGGCGGCCCGGCGGCGGATAGCCATCAACAGTGTGGGCCTGAAGGAGTTGGCGCGGCATCCCTACGTGGAGTACTATCAGGCGCGCGACATAGTGAACCTGCGCGCCAAGGGTGTGATATTCAGTGCGGAAGAGGACCTGCGGGCGGTGCCGTCGATGGCCGACAGCACGTTGCGGCGGCTGCGGCCGTATTTGGATTATTCGCATCCCGGGGCACAATAATATTGCGGGCAGTCCGTTAAAGGCAAAAAACAGAACTTGGAAGATGCTGACGAAGAAATTCTCGTGGGTGGCCGTGATGACCCATTCCGGAGCCGAGTCGCTGGTGGCGGAACGCTTCGGCGAGACGGAGCCGCCGATAGAATGCTACCTGCCGATGATGGTGACCAAAGACAAGCGCTACAAGCGGAACCCGCAGATGGAGAAGCCGATGTTTCCGTGCTATGTTTTTGCGCGTATCAACAAGGACTTAATCTACAAGACGCGCACCACACGGGGTGTGATGTATATACTCAGCAGCCAGCACAGCATCATACAGGTACCTGACAGCGAGATAGAGGCGGTGCGGGCGTTCGAGGCGTCGCAGCGCAAATTCTTTATCCACGAGACGTCGCAGCTGGTGAAAGGCGCCGAGGCGGAAATCACCGAGGGCGAGTTTGCCGGCATGCGCGGGCGGCTGGTGAAGGGCTGCAAGGACGGCAACTTCTGTGTGAGCATCACGGTGATGAACGTGTCGTTCGTGGTGCGGCTGAAGCGCAGCGAGTTGCGGCCCGTGGCGCAGGAGTCGGAGTAGGGGAGAAGCGGCGGCCGGATGTGCCATCCGACGGGTGTTTTATTAAAATTTCACGCGTTATACAATAAAAGGGGAAAATCTGTGTTATCACCCACGTGAAGAACAGAATCCATACCCCCATGAGGCGCTGCCTGCCTGTTGTCGTGGCCTGTCTGGTGGCCGCGGGAGTGCAGGCCCAGCTGCCGACCATCAGGCGTACGATAATCAAGGACTCGCTCCCGAAGCTGGAGAGATCGCAGGAGCCTGTGCGTGTCATCAACCTCGGCATGAGCCAGACGCGGAAGTTGGAGAGCGAGCACTACACCTTCGCCACCGTGCTGGACGGCGACACCATACCGCTCTACAACCTGCGCGAGGTTACCTGTTACTCGTCCGGCATGCTGCTGACCCCCAAAGAGATAAAGTCCAACTCGAAGCTTATCCGCAATGTGCGCCTCATGCTCCCCTACGCGCGAGAGGGCAAGCGGAGGCTCGACGAGCTGGAGGTCCAGATAGCCAACCTGCCCAAAAAGGACCGCAAGGCCGCCATCAAGGCCGCCGAGAAGCAGCTGATGGACGACTACAAGGAGGACCTCTCCAAGTACACCTTCTCGCAGGGGTTGGTGCTGATCAAGCTCATCGACCGCGAGACCTCGCGCACGGCCTACAACATTGTGGGCGAGCTGCGCGGCTCGTTCCGTGCCGGCCTGTACCAGACGCTGGCGCGCCTCTTCGGGTTCAACCTCAAGACCAAGTACGACCCCAAGAACGACAAGAAGGACGAGCTCATCGAGCGTATTGTGCTCTCTATTGAAAGAGGGCAGTTGTAGGTTGGGGGGATGGTTTAAGGTTTAAGGTTTAAAGTTTAAGGTTTAAAGTTTAAGGTTTAAAGGTTAAAGGTTATGAAAGGATATTGCTTTTTGAGTGCTGTGCCGCTGCGCGCCGAGCCTTCGGACCGCGCCGAGATGGTCAACCAGCTGCTGCAGGGCGACACCTTCGACGTGCTGCATCGCGAGGAGAAGTGGAGCCGCATCCGCCTCCATTATGACGGATATGAGGGTTGGGTGGACAACAAGCAGTACACCCCCTTCGACACGGCCGCCGACCTTGCCGAGCGCCTCTTCCTCGGCACCCCCTACCTCTGGGGCGGCCGCTCCACGTCGGGCATCGACTGCTCGGGTCTCACCCAGGTCTGCTTCAAGGCCATGGACCTGTGGCTTCCGCGCGACGCCTCGCAGCAGGCTACCTGCGGCGTGGAGGTCTGCTCGTGCGACCCGCAGCGCGACGACCTGGCCTTCTTCCACAACGACCAGGGCCGCATCGTCCATGTGGGCATCTGCCTCGGCGACGGCCGCATCGTGCACGCCTCGGGCCAGGTCCGCATCGACCCTCTGGACCAGCACGGCATACAGGTCGGCGACGGCTACTCGCACCGCCTCCACTCCATCCGCCGCATGGTGCTCTAATCATAAATACGTAAACAAAAACAAGACATAGATATGGCAGAACTGTCAGAACAGGAACAAATCCGCAGAAATTCGCTCGCCGAGCTCCAAGCCCTCGGCATCAACCCCTATCCCGCCGCCCTCTACGAGGTCAACGCCACCGCCGCCGACATCCTGGACCGGTACCCGCAGGACAACAGCCTCTTCCAGGACATCAGCTTCGCCGGCCGCATCATGAGCCGCCGCATCATGGGCGCCGCCTCGTTTGTCGAGCTGCAGGACCATACGGGCCGCATCCAGCTCTATATCAAGCGCGACGAGATATGCCCCGAGGAGGACAAGACGCTCTACAACACCGTCTTCAAGCGCCTGCTCGACATCGGCGACATCATCGGTGTAACGGGCTATGTGTTTGTAACCCAGATGGGAGAGACCTCCATCCATGTGAAGAGCCTCACCGTGCTCAGCAAGAGCCTGCGCCCGCTGCCCATCGTCAAGGAGAAGGACGGCGTGGTCTACGATGCCTTCAGCGACCCCGAGCTGCGCTACCGCCAGCGCTATGTGGACCTCATCGTGAACCCCCACGTGCGCGACACTTTCGTGCAGCGCGCCAAGATAGTGAACGAGATGCGCAGCTACTTCAACGAGCAGGGCTACCTGGAGGTGGACACCCCCGTGCTGCAGAGCATCCCCGGCGGTGCCGCCGCGCGCCCCTTCATCACGCATCACAACGCGCTGGACATCGACCTCTACCTGCGCATCGCCAACGAACTCTACCTCAAGCGTTTGATAGTCGGCGGTTTCGCCGGTGTGTATGAGTTCAGCCGCAACTTCCGCAACGAGGGCATGGACCGCACCCACAACCCTGAGTTCACCGCCATGGAAATCTATGTGGCCTACAAGGACTACAACTGGATGATGACCTTCACCGAGAACATGCTCGAGCGCATCGCCCTGGCAGTCGGAGGCACCACGAAGGTCAACGTCTGGGGCAACGAGATAGACTTCAAGCCCCCCTTCCGCCGCGCCCCGATGTGCGAACTCATCAAGGAGGAGACCGGCGTCGACGTCAGCGGCATGAACGAGGAGGAACTCCGCGAAGCCTGCAAGCGCCTCGGCGTGGAGACCGACCCCACCATGGGCAAAGGCAAGCTCATCGACGCCATTTTCGGCGAGAAGTGCGAGGGCAAGCTCATACAGCCCACCTTCGTTACCGACTACCCCATCGAGATGTCGCCCCTATGCAAGCGCCACCGCGACAATCCCGAACTTACCGAGCGCTTCGAGCTCTTTGTCTGCGGCAAGGAGCTGGCCAACGCCTACAGCGAGCTCAACGACCCCATCGACCAGCTGGGACGCTTCCAGGAGCAGTTGAAACTTAGCGAGAAAGGCGACGACGAGGCCATGTTCATCGACATGGACTTTGTCCGCGCCCTCGAATACGGCATGCCGCCGACCTCCGGCATGGGCATCGGCATCGACCGCCTGGTGATGATGATGACCGGCGCGCAGAGCATCCAGGACGTGCTGCTCTTCCCCCAGATGAAGCCCGAGAAGAAAGCCGCCGTAACCACCGACGAGGACTTCGTCAAGCATGGCGTGCCCGCCGAGTGGGTGCCCGCCCTTCGCAAGGCCGGCGTCAACACCCTCGAGCAGCTCAAGGCGGCCAACCCCAACAAGCTCTTTAACGACCTCGGCGGCCTCCGCAAGAAGCTCAAACTCGACGTCCCCGCCGTGCAGAAAGAACAAGTAGAAGCCTGGATTAATGGTTAAACAGTTTATATTCAACCACTACGAGGTCAATACCTACTTGGTTGCCGACCCGGCTACGCGGCAGTGTGCCATCGTCGACCCCGCCTGCCAGGCATCGTATGAGGACGAGCAGTTGCGGAAGTACATTGCCGACATGGGGCTCACGCCCAGCTATGTATTGCTCACCCACGCCCACGTGGACCATATCGCCGGCTTGCGCCAGGTGTGCGAGTTCTACCGCCTGCCCGTAACCATGCACGCCGACGGCCGCAAGCTGCTCCGCCAGGCCGAAGCCTACGGCTCGATGATGGGCTTTGCGGTCGACAATATGGATGACCTTGAGTTCAACCCGCTGGAAGACAATCAGGTGCTACAGCTGGGGGAGACGCGGATAGAATGCCGCTTTGTGCCAGGCCATTGCCCAGGCTCGATGTGCTTCGTGCTGCCCGAGTGCAAGTCGGTCATCACGGGCGATGCCCTCTTCCATTTCAGCATCGGCCGCACCGACCTCCCAGGCGGCGACTACAACCTGCTTATCTCCAAGCTCAAAGAGCGCATCCTCACCCTGCCCGACGACTACGCCGTCCTTCCCGGCCACGGCATCGCCAGCCAGATCGGCAAGGAGAAGAAGTACAACTCCTTCCTCGTATGAGCGTCAGGATAGAGCCTTCGTGGTACGAGGTGCTGCGGCCGCAGTTCGAGGCGCCCTACTTTGCCCAGCTGAAGCAGTTCCTTGTGGAGGAGCGCAGCCTGCATACCTGCTATCCGCCAGGGAGCAAGATATTTGCCGCCTTTGACCATACCCCTTTTGACCGTGTACGTGTGGTGATCCTCGGCCAGGACCCCTACCATGAGCCCGGCCAGGCCATGGGTCTCTGCTTTTCGGTGCCGCAGGGCATTGCGGTGCCGCCCTCGCTGAAAAATATCATCACGGAAATCAATTCCGACCTTGGGTCGCAGGTGTCCGCTACCGGCGGCGACCTCACCGGCTGGGCCGACCAGGGTGTGCTGCTGCTCAATGCCACCCTCACTGTCCGCGCCCATCAGGCCGGCAGCCACCAGCGCCGCGGCTGGGAACAGTTCACCGACGCAGCCATCCAGGCCCTCAGCGAGCGGCGCAACGGCATCGTGTTCCTCCTTTGGGGCAGCTATGCCATCGCCAAGAAGAGTCTGATTGACAGCACGAAACATCACGTCCTCACCGCCCCGCACCCCTCGCCCCTGTCGGCCTACAGGGGGTTCTTCGGTTGCCGTCATTTTTCACAATGCAACAGCCTGTTGCAGCAGCAGGGGCTGCCGCCTATCGACTGGTCGCGGATAGGGTGATTCGCTGCTGTGCTATTTTTGTTTTTTGCGTTGCCGGCTGCGTGATTTGGCAGGTTTGTCGGCCTTGCCACCTTTCCCGGCTTTCCTGTTACGGCTGTTCGGGCGTGGAGCCTGGTTGAAGATGTCCTCTTCCTCCACCAGCTCGAAGTCAATCTGCTTCTTGAGCATGTCGACGCGTTTGACGCGTATGTTGACAGGATAGCCCAGCTTGTAGCACTTGCCGTGGCGGCGGCCTATGACTTGGTAGTTGTCCTCGTCGAGCATGTAGTAGTCGTCCTTCAGGCTGCCGATGGGCACCATGCCCTCGCACTTGTTGCCTTCGATTTCGGCGTAGATGCCCCATTTGCTCACGCCGCTGATAAGGGCGGGGAATACCTGTCCCAGCTTGTCGGCCAGGAACTCGGCCTGCTTGTACTTCACGCTGCTGCGCTCGGCGTCGGCGGCCTTCTTCTCCATGACGGAGCAGTGCTTGCAGAACTCCTCGTATGCCTCCTTGCTCACCGAGGCGCCTCCGCCCAGGTAGCTCTCCAGCAGGCGGTGCACCATCAGGTCGGGGTAGCGTCGGATGGGGGAGGTGAAGTGGGTGTAGTAGGGGAAGGCGAGGCCGTAGTGGCCGATGTTCTCGGTGCTGTAGTAGGCTTTGGACATGGTGCGGATGGCGATGGTGTCGACCATGTGCTCCTCGCCGCGGCCGGCGATGTTCTCGAACAGGCGGTTGTAGCTCTCGGCCAGTGCCTTGCGGCTGCCCACCTTCATGCTGAATCCCAGCTTGGCCACAAACTCCACGAAGGTGTTCAGCTTCTCGGGGTTGGGCTCGTCGTGGACGCGGTAGACGAAGGTCTTCGCGGAGTCGGATTTACCGGATTTTCCAGAGGGTTTTCCTATATATTCCGCCACGGTCTTGTTGGCCAGGAGCATGAACTCCTCGATCAGCCAGTTGGCTTCCTTGCTTTCCTTGATGTACACGCCGATAGGCTTGGCGTTCTCGTCGAGCTGGAACTTCACCTCCTGGGTTTCGAAGTTGATTGCGCCGCTCTTGTAGCGTGCCGCGCGGAGCTTGGTGGCGATGGCGTGCAACGTCATGACAGCCTCGCTGACTGCGTCAGTCTTCTGTCCGCCCTCTATGATTTCCTGTGCCTCTTCGTAGGCCATGCGACGGTTGCTGTTGATGACGGTCTTGCCCATCCAGCTCTTATGCACCTTGCCTTTGGCATCCATTTCCATCACCACGCTGAAGGTGAGTTTCTCCTCGTCCTGGCGGAGCGAGCACACCTCGTTGCAGAGCTTCTCGGGCAGCATGGGGATGGTGCGGTCGACCAGGTAGACGCTGGTGCCGCGCTCGTAGGCTTCGCGGTCGATGGCGCTGCCGGGTTTGACGTAGTGGGAGACGTCGGCGATGTGTACACCCACCTCGACGTGCCCGTTGTCCAGCGGACGGTAGGAGAGGGCGTCGTCGAAGTCCTTGGCGTCGGCGGGGTCGATGGTGAAGGTGAGCACATCGCGGAAGTCGCGCCGCGAGGCCATCTCCTTCTTGGTGGGTTTCTTTATCTTTTGGGCTTCGGCCTCCACCTCGGCGGGGAACTCCAGCGGGAAGTCGTATTCAGCCAGGATGGACTGCATCTCCACGTTGTTGTCGCCCGGGCGGCCGAGGCGTTTGATGACGCGTCCCACGGGGTTGTTCATCCGCTCGGGCCAGTCGGTCATCTCCACCAGCACCTTCTCGCCGTTCTCGGCACCGCAGAGGTCGTCCACATGGATGAAGATGTCTACGTTCATCGTGCGCGAGTCGCTCACCATGAAGGCGAAGCGCTCCTGCTTCTGCAGCACGCCCACGAAGCGGCTCTTGGCACGTTTGATGATTTCCACCACCTGCCCTTCGGGTTTGTGCATCTTGCGTTGGGGGAACATCAGCACCTTCACCGTGTCGCCGTGCAGCGCGTGGTGGGTGTTGTTGGGGCTGATCTGTATGTCCTCGCGCCCTTCCTCGTGCGGTATGACGTAGGCTTTGCCGCCCTGCTTCATGTCGATGGTGCCGGTAACGTAGTTCTTCGGCAGCAGGTCGTCGATGCTCTTGGGATTGATTTTGTACTTGCCCTTGTGGTCGTCCTCGACCAGGTGCTTCTCTTCGGCCAGCTGCTGCATGGCGCGGATGACGGCTTGGCGCTCGGCCTTGCTGTTGGCTCCTATGCGCGAGCTGATTTGCTTGTGGTTGAAGGCGTCGAAGGGGTTGTTGGCAAAGAATTTGAGTATTTGGTTTTGTATTTCTTCCTGTTTCATAATAGATTCATTCTTTTGAGTAATGCTTTGTTGTCGGGCTGTCGGCCCATGAAGTTCTTGAAGAGTATGGCGGGCGGTTCTGTGCCCCCTTTGGAGAGTATCTCGCGGCGGAAGGCGGCGGCGGTCTCCGTGTTGAAGATGCCGTCCTGCTTGAAGCGGGAGAAGATGTCGGCGTCGAGCACCTCGGCCCATTTGTAGCCGTAGTAGCCGCTGGCGTAGCCGCCGCCGAAGATGTGGCTGAAGCTGGTGGCGGTGCAGCATCCGTCCACGCGCGGCAGCAGGTTGGTCATGGCCTCGGCCTCCACCTCCTCGGCGCGCTCGGGCGTGGTGGCCGAGGTGTGGAACGCCAGGTCGGTCAGCCCCAGGTTGAGTTGCCGCAGGCAGTACCAGGCCGCCATGTGGTTCTGCGCGGCGCGTATCTTTTCTATGTATTCTGTCGGCAGCGGCTCGCCGGTCCGGTAGTGGCGGGCGAAGGTGGCCAGGAATTCCGGCTCGTAACACCAGTTCTCCATCACCTGCGACGGCATCTCCACAAAGTCGCGCTTGACGTTGGTGCCGCCCAGGCTTTCGTACTGCACCTCGCTCAGCATGCCGTGCATGGCGTGCCCCATCTCGTGCATGAAGGTCTCCACTTCCTCGAAGCGCAGCAGGGCGGGGGCGTCGGCAGTGGGTTTGGAGAAGTTGCACACCACCTGTATCTGCGGGCGCACCGTGCCGTGCTGGCCGCGGAACTCGGTCATCCAGGCACCGCTGCGTTTCGAGGGGCGCGGGTGCATGTCCAGGTACAGCAGCCCCATCTCGCGGTTGCCGTCGCTGACGCGGTAGACGCGCACATCCTCATGGTACACCGGCACGCTGTGGTCTTCTTCGAAGCGCAGCCCGTAGAGCCTGCCGTAGAGGCCGAAGATGCCTTCGCGCACCGCCTCCAGCGGGAAGTAGGGGCGTAGCTGCTCGCTGTCGAAGTCGTAGCGCTGCCGTCGCAGTTGCTCGGCGAGGCAGGCCACGTCCCACGGCATCACCTCGCTGGAGGCCAGGGCCTGCAGGTCGGCCAGGTCTTTCTTCGCGGCCGGCAGGATGGCGTCGTGCAGCTGCTGCATGAACCGGCGCAGGTTCCCGAGCGAGCCCACCATGCGGTCGCACAGCACGTAGTCGCAGTAGGTGTCGTACCCCAGCAGCCGTGCCTGCTCGGCGCGCAGCTCGACGATGCGGCGGATGATGGCGTTGTTGTCGTGCCCGTTGCCGCGGCCGCCGATGCTGCCGTGGGCGCGGTACATGCGCTCGCGCAGGTCGCGGCGGGCGCTGTAGGTCATGAAGGGGCCGAAGCTGGGGTGGGCGAGGGTGAACACCCATCCGTCGAGCTGCCGGCTTGCGGCCTCTTCGCGGGCTGCGGTGCGCACGCTGTCGGGCAGCCCCTCGAGGTCGTGCTCGTCAGTCAGGTGCAGCGTCCAGGCGTTGAGGTCGGCCAGCGCGTTCTGCCCGAAGCGCAGCTTCAGCTCGGTCAGCTCCTCCTCGTTACGTTTGTATCGCTCGCGTGCCTCGCCCTCGAGGGCCACGCCGTGGCGCAGGAAACCCTTGCTGGTCTCCTCGAGCAGCGTCCGTTGCTCAGTGTCGAGTGGCGCGCTCTCCCCACATTCCACTTTCCGCTTTCCGCTTTCCACTTCGATCACCCTCTCGTACAGCCGCCGGTCGGTCATCACCTGCATGCTGAAGCGCGTGATTTCGGGTTCCAGCCGCATGGCCACCTCCTGCAACGATTCGCTGGTGCAGCACTCGTTGAGGTTGGTCATGATGGCCGCCACGCGATCCAGCCGCCGCGACGCCGTCTCCAGCGCCTCGACCGTGTTCTCGAATGTCGGACGCTCCTCCGAGGTGGCGATCTCCTCCACCCGTCGCTCCGCCTCGGCCAGGCAGGCGCGGATGGCCGGCTCGTAGTCCTCGATTCTTATCTTGTCGAATGGTGGCAACTCCCACTCATCCAGCAGTATATTCTCTTCTTTCATGCCCTCTATAACGAATTTTTGCATGCTTTATTGTGTCCAATGTTCATCTATATTTCGCCACGGACACGTCAAGACATCATCCTTATACCAACGCCACACCAACTCTATTGCTCTAGGCGATTTGTGGCTGAATACCAGTGAGTTGTCAGGAGGTAGACAGGAGGGTGTGGATTTAATACACTCTGTTTCAAGATGATGCTATCGAACAAACACAAATCATTTTTTGGTTGCGGCAGAGGCAATAAACGGGCGGCGGCGGCGTTATAGGGGACATGAAAGCACACATTCTCTGGGTCGACGACGAGATTGACCTCCTCAAGCCCTACATGCTCTTCCTCGAAGAGAAAGACTATCGTGTAACGCCCCTCTGCTCCGGCGCCGACGCGCTGGATGCACTGCAGGCAGAACTGCCCGACCTGGTGCTGCTCGACGAGCAGATGCCTGGCCTGACGGGCCTCGACACCCTGCGCGAAATCAAGCGACAATGGCCCTCGCTGCCCGTGGTGATGGTTACCAAAAGCGAGGAGGAGCACGTCATGGAGGATGCCCTGGGCGGCAAAATCAGCGACTACCTCGTCAAGCCAGTCAGTACCGGCCAGCTGCTGCTCACCGTCAAACGCCTCACCGAAGGCCGACAGCTGCGGCAGGAACACTCGATGGCCGACTACCAACGCCACTTCCGCGAGCTGGCGATGCAGATCGACAGCGGGCTGGATGCCGAGGGATGGTGCGAGATGATGCGCCAGCTGGTGCGCTGGGACCTCGAACTGGCTGGCCTCGACGACAGCGGCGTGCACGAGATATTCCTCGCCCAGCGCCGCGACGCCAACCGCCTCTTCTGCCGCCATATGGAACGGTACTATCGCCGCTGGCTCGATGGCTCCGAAGAGAAACCCTTGATGAGCCACACCCTGCTGCGCGAGCGCCTCTTCCCGCTGCTCAAGGAAGAGCGGCCTGTGTTCCTCATCGTCATCGACAACTTCCGCTATGACCAGTGGAAGGCAGTCCAGCCCATGCTGGAACAATACATGCGTGTTGAGCGCGACGAGGTGTACTACGCACTCCTGCCCACCACCACGCAGTTCGCCCGCAACGCCATGTTCGCCGGCCTGCTGCCCGCCGAAATCGAACGCAAGTATCCTCAATACTGGGTCAACGAGGACGAGGAAGGCCACAAAAACCAGTTCGAAAGCGAGCTGCTCGGCGAGAACCTGCGCCGCCATGGCATCGGCATCAAGCACTCCTACAGCAAGGTCCTCAACGCGCAGTTCGGCATGAAGCTGGTCGAGCGTGTGCCGGAACTGATGCAAAACCGGCTCAACGTGGTGGTATACAACTTCATTGATATGCTCTCGCATGCGCGCACTGACAGTAATATCGTGCGCGAGCTGGCCGCCGACGAGCCTGGCTACCGCTCGGTTACCCAGTCGTGGATGGAGCACTCGCCGCTGCTGGCGCTGATCAAGGCGCTGGCCGAGCGCGACGTTACGGTGATGCTCACCACCGACCACGGCTCCGTCCGCGTCGAGCGACCCGTGCGCGTCAAAGGCGACCGCGACGTGAGCGTCAACCTGCGCTACAAGCAGGGGCGCCTGCTCGACTACCGTGCAGACGACGTCTACGAGGAAAAGAACCCCGAAAACATCTTCCTGCCGCGCCGGCACGTTACCGGCGGCTACATCTTCTGTCGCGAGAACGACTTCTTCGCCTACCCCAACAACTACAACCAATACGTGCAGTACTATACCGGCACTTTCCAGCACGGCGGCCTGTCGATGGAGGAGGTGCTGGTGCCCGTGGCCGTGCTGCGACCCAAAAACTAGCCTGCCAACCATCATGGACATCGAAATCAAAGGCGCACGGGCCAACAACCTCAAGAATATAGACGTCAGCCTGCCACAGGGCAAGCTGACGGTGGTTACCGGCCTCAGCGGCAGTGGCAAGTCGAGCCTCGTTTTCGACACCCTCTTCGCCGAGGGGCAGCGCCGTTACGTGGAGAGCCTCAGCTCCTATGCGCGCCAGTTCCTCGGCCGCATGGTGAAGCCCGATGTGGACTACATCCACGGCCTGGCCCCGGCCGTGGCCATCAGCCAGCGTTCCGGCTCGGCCAACCCCCGCTCCACCGTGGGCACACAGACCGAGATATATGAATACATGAAGCTCCTCTTCGCCCGCGTGGGACGCACCTACTCGCCCGTGAGCGGCGTGGAGGTGCAGCGCCACTCGGTGAGCGATGTGGTGGACCATATCACCGCCCTGCCCGCCGGCACCCGAGTCATGATTCTGGCACCGCTCGAAGCCACCGACCAGCGCCCCCTGCGCCAACAGCTGGAGATGCTGCAGCAGGAGGGCTACCAGCGCATCGTGATAAAGGGTACTGTGGTGAGAATCGAAGATGCACTGCAGGGCAAGGAGCTGGACGGCGAGGTGCACCTCCTGGTGGACCGCATTGAGCTGCATCCCGACGACGACACCCAGCCGGCCCGCCTCGGCGAGAGCATCCAGAGCGCCTTCTTCGAGGGGCGCGGCACCTGCGTCGTGCACCCCCTCGACGGCGAGCCCGCCTCGTTCTCCAACCGCTTCGAGGCGGACGGCATCACCTTCGAGAAGCCCAACCCCAACTTCTTCTCCTTCAACAACCCCTACGGCGCCTGCCCCACCTGCCAGGGCTACGGCAGCATCGTGGGCATCGACGAGCGGCTGGTGGTCCCCAATCCGGCACGCTCCATCTACGACGACGCCGTCGTCTGCTGGAAAGGCGACAAGATGCAGGACGCCAAGAAAGAGTTCATCCGCCATGCCGCCGCCATCGGCTTCCCCATCCACATCCCCTACATGGACCTCACCGACGCCCAGCGCGACCTGCTCTGGCACGGCGACGGTGTGTGGGAGGGCATCGACGGCTTCTTCCGATGGGTCGAGTCGCAGGCATACAAGATACAATACCGCGTCATGCTCAGCCGCTACCGTGGTCGCACGGTGTGCCCCGACTGCAAGGGTCGCCGGCTGCGCAAAGACGCCGACTACGTGAAGATTGCCGGCCGCAGCATCAGCGAATTGACCGAGATGCCAGTCGGCGAGTTGCTGCAGTGGTTCCTCCAGCTGGACGCCCACCTGACACCTGCCGAGCATGAGGCCAGCGAACGCCTGCTGACCGAGATACGCAACCGGCTGGGCTACCTGGTGGACGTGGGGCTCGGCTACCTCACCCTCAACCGCGAGAGCCGCACCCTCAGCGGCGGCGAGGGGCAGCGCATCGCCCTCTCGGCATCGCTCGGCTCCTCGCTGGTGGGCTCCATGTACATCCTCGACGAGCCCTCCATCGGCCTGCACCCACGCGACACCGACCGCCTCATCAGCGTCCTCAAGCGCCTGCGCGACCTAGGCAACACGGTGGTGGTGGTGGAGCATGACGAGGAGATTATCCGCTCGGCCGACTACCTGGTCGACATAGGCCCCGGCGCCGGCAGCCTGGGCGGCGAAGTGGTCTTCGCCGGCAACCTCAACTCAACACCCAACACTCAACACTCCTCCCTCACCCTCGACTACCTCTCCGGCCGCCGCACCATCGGCGTGCCGTCGGAGCGCCGTCGTTGGCGCGACCGCATCAGCGTCAAGGGCGCCTACGCCAACAACCTGAAGCGTGTCGACGTGGACTTCCCCTTGGGCGTGATGACCGTGGTTACCGGCGTGAGCGGCAGCGGCAAGAGCTCGCTGGTGAAAGGCGTGCTCTACGATGTGCTGCACCACCGCATGGACGGCGCCGCCGACTACGTGGGCCACAGCCTCTCCGTCGAGGGCGACGTGCGCATGGTCTCCAGCGTCGAGATGGTCGACCAAAACCCCATCGGGCGCTCCTCGCGCAGCAACCCAGCCACCTACATGAAGGTGTTCGACGAGGTGCGTGCCCTCTTCGCCAAGCAGCCACTGGCCAAAAGCCGCGGCTACAAGGCGGGGTTCTTCTCCTTCAACGTGGAGGGCGGACGGTGCGAGACCTGTCAGGGCGAAGGCGAGGTAACGGTCAGCATGCAGTTCATGAGCGATGTGCACCTGATTTGCGACGAGTGCCACGGCAGCCGCTACAAGGACGAGGCCCTGGAGGTAACCTACAACGGCATGAACATCAGCCAGGTGCTCGACATGACGGTCGACGAAGCCGTCGCTTTCTTCGACACCGACGAGACCCGCAGCATACACCAACGCCTCACCCCGCTGCAGGACGTGGGGCTGGGCTACCTCAAGCTGGGCCAGTCGTCCAGCTCGCTCTCCGGCGGCGAGGCGCAGCGCATCAAGCTGGCCTCCTTTCTGGTGAAGGGCGAGGCCGAGCGGCCTGTGCTGTTCATCTTCGACGAACCCTCCACCGGCCTTCATTTCCACGACATCGAGAAACTGCTGGCGGCATTCGACCGCCTCATCGAGCGTGGCCACACGGTGCTGGTCATCGAGCACCACCCCGACATCATCGGGCGCGCCGACTGGGTCATCGACCTCGGCCCCGAGGGCGGGCGCGAGGGCGGCCACCTGGTCTTCTCCGGCACCCCCGAGGCGCTGCTCGACTGCAAAGAATCATACACTGCCAAATACCTTAAACTATGAATAGACACATCACCCATATCGAGCGCTACTCCAAGCTGGGCCTTTGGGGCTCGGTGGCGCTGACCATCGCGGCGGCGCTGTTCGTATGGCTCAGCCCCTGGCATTTCATGCAGAGCGCCTCGGTAGGCCGCTGGATGCTCGTCAGCGGCTCTGTGCTGGCCGTGCTGGCCGTGAGCATGGCGCTGCTGGTCATCCGCAAACGCATCCCGCAGCTGCGCCAGGCCGACAGCCTCGAAATCAAGCTATCGGGCTATGCACAGCACGTGCGCACCCTCTACCTCTCGATGCTCGGCGTGGTGGCACTGCTCTGCGTCCTCACCGTCCTCTGCGGGGAGAGCGTGCTGCTGATGCTCACCATCGTTACCACCATGATGCTCTTCCCGGCCTACCCCAACCTCTACAAGGTGAAGGTCGACCTGGGGCTGACGGCCGACGAGATGCGCTCGCTCTACGGCGAAAGATACATCGACAATGAGGCGCAGTGAACCCATTGTCGCCGTGGCCACGCCGGCCGGCACGGGCGGTGTGGCGCTGGTGCGCCTGTGCGGCGAGGGAGCCCTGGCGATAGCGCTGGAATGCCTGACCGCCAAGCAGCTGCATCCGCGCCGCGCCACCCTGACACGCATCGTCGACGGCGACCGCCTGCTCGACGAGGCCGTGGCCACCCTCTACCCAGCCCCGCACAGCTACACGGGCGAGGAGACCGTAGAGCTCGCGTGCCACGGCTCGCTCTACGTGCAGGATGCTGTGCTGCAACTGCTTATCGGCCACGGCGCACGCCTGGCTGAGCCGGGCGAGTTCACACGGCGCGCCTTCATGAACGGCAAGCTGAACCTCTCGCAGGCCGAGGCGGTAGCCGACCTCATCGATGCCGCCACACCGGCACAGCACCGACTGGCTGTCAGCCAACTGCGCGGCGGCTATGCCCGCCAGCTGGCCGACCTGCGGCAACGGTTGGTGGAACTCACCGCATTGTTCGAGCTGGAGCTCGACTTCTCGCAGGAGGATGTCGAGTTCGCCGACCGCAGCGAGCTCAATGCCTTGGTGGCGACACTGCGGCAACGCGTGGGTGAACTGACGGCCAGTTTCAAGACCGGCCAGGCACTCAAACGCGGCATCGGCGTGGCCATCGTAGGACGCCCCAACGCCGGCAAGTCGTCGCTGCTCAACGCCCTGCTGGCCGACGAGCGCGCCATCGTCAGCCCCGTCGCCGGCACCACCCGCGACACCATCGAGGAACTGCTGACCATCAACGGATTGACATTCCGCTTCATCGACACCGCCGGCCTACGCCAGAGCGACGACGCGGTGGAAAGCATCGGCATCGAACGCGCCTACCGCGCCGCCAGCCAGGCCGAGGTGGTGGTATATGTACATGACTGCCAGCAACCTGCGTCCGAGATGGCCGACGACCTGCGCCAGCTGCGCGAGCGGGTTCCGCTGGAGGACAAGCAACTCATCGTGGTGCACAACAAGTGCGACATCGCGCAGCCCGCAAGCCCGCAGGGGCTGCTCCTGTCCGCATCGCATAACACGGGTATCGAAGAACTTAAACAGCAGCTGCACGCCACTTTTGCCAGCCGCACCGCCGCGGGGAACGACCTGCTGGTGAGCAATGCGCGCCACTACGCCGCCCTGCTGCGCGTGGACGAGGCGCTGGGCCACGTCGCCGACGGGCTGGCCGCCGCCATGCCGTCCGACCTGGTGGCCACCGACCTCCGCGACGCACTATACCACCTCGGCACCATCACCGGCGAAGTAACCGGCGACGAGGTGCTCTCGACCATCTTCTCCCGCTTCTGCATCGGGAAATAATTCCCCTAGCTTCGACGTTTTTGGCTCCTTTGAACCTTTTTCTCGCGGACAAAGCCCTTGATGCGCAGCACCGAAGTCGGCGCGTTGGCGGCGTTCGACTTCACCACTACGGTTTTGCGGAAGCTGCCCTGCGCGGCGATGCAGGAGAGGATGACTCCCAAATAGACTAGTGCCTTTTTCATCGTCGAGTGAATTTTTTCTTGGCTTTCAGCAGCTTCTCGTATTCCTTGCCGAGGCTGCTGCCACGGAAGACAATCTGTTTGTCGGGCGAAAGCAGGATATAGTCGGGAACGTACTTTATGAGTCCGTCGAGTGCCGGGGCGGAATATGCAATATCCGATATTTTGTGCCGCTCCAGAAATGCCGTGAATGTCGCTATATCTGTACTGTGGGGTATCACGCACATCACCTTGATGCCCTCGTGTTCCAGCCTCCGGTAGCCGAGTTCCTGCCGCTCCTTCTCCATCTGTCGGGTGAATTGTATACAGGGGGCACAGTGGAAACCAATGATGTCAACCAATACCCACCCCTCGATGCCGCGCAGGATGGTGGTGTCGAGACTGGCGTTGATGAGCGGGCCATCAAGTAAAACGTCAAGGTCTATTTCGTTAGGTGATACAATGATGCCATCGGAGGGACTGAATTCATCCTTGTTCATGTTGAAGAACGCGATGGTGGTGTCCTTGGAGGACTGTTTTCGATAGAGGCTTTCGTCGATATCCACTTTCCCGAAGCTTATATCGCTGATGCGCATGTCTACTATCTCGTCCGCCGGCGCTATCCCCTCGCTGGTCATGTGTATGGTCCGCCGTACCCGGGTGATAATCCCCGTGGAATCATCCACCCAGGCCACTATGCTCTCGCTGTTCTCATACGGGACGCCATCATAAAATTTGTCTTTCCATGGTTTTCTTGTAGAATACCGCAGCACGACGGAACTCCCGACATAATCCATATAGGTGAACTCTCTGACTTTGAAACTCTTCTTGTCCTTAGGCTCGAGGTAGAAAGGGAGCAGTTCCATGAGAAGATCGTAGCTGCGGCGAAACAGCTGGCCGTAGATGGCTTTTTCGAACCTGGATTTCAGTTTCGTGGTTCGGCCATAGGTGTAGTAGCCGTCCTTAAAGTAGTACACGAAAATGCTGTCCTCCGTTATCAGTTTGTAGCGGTCGTTGTCCTTTAGGTAGAACCCTTCGGGGGTCAGGTGGAGGTCGAGGGTGTCAGTAGGCCGGATGCCAAACTCCTTTCCATTGCAGATGCTGTATTCGTCAATCTCCACACGCAAATTGACATACTCCTGCCCGGACAGGCGCTGCACCACCTTCTCCTGCCAATACTTTTCCGTCACATTCTGCGAGCAGGCCACAGTGCTCCCCCATCAACAGCATGGCCGCCAGAAGTTTCAGTGATTTCATAGAATCTGTCTTTTTAGTTTAACCTTTGCCGGAAGCCCCATATCTTTCCGGCCAAACTGCCGAGGGATTTCAGGAGCTGATTTCCATCGGCAAAATTACAGAAAAATAATATTCTACGAAATAAAAGTTACTTTTCGAAGATTTATTTTGGTGGTGATGATTGTAAATCAACGAGTTGAAAATCCTTTTTTTTCTCGTCCACTGACTTGGCACCCGTTTTTTCACCGTTTTCCACGAAATAATTCTCCATTTCGACCTCCATCCGAGGCTCGGCAGTCTCGGTGCCGTAGGCGATATAGGCCGAGTTCGAGGCGCGGCCCTCCCGGTCCACCGTGAAGCCCCATATCCTGGTATTTAGATGGTTCCATCCGTCGGGCAGCTGCATCTGCAGCCGTCCGCTGCGCCGCTCGGCGGGGGCGGAAAGGAGACCCTCCTTGCTTTCTGTATTATATATATAGATGTATACGCGGTCGCTGCCCTTGGCGCGGCTCATGCCGCTATTCTTCTCGAAATCAACGCGCAGGATGCCGCTGTCGCCAATTTCGGCGTCCGTAAACCGCACGGGTGCGGCGGATCCTTCGGATATCCGAATGCGCTCATACTCTGTAGGGACGCAGCGTGCTGCGTCCGCAGTCGCCCCGCGCTCGGGAGTGTCCGCAGTCGCCCCGCGCTCGGGAATGCCGGCAGCCGCACCGCGTCCGGGAATGTTGGCTGGCGCATTGCGTCCGGGAATGTTGGCTGGCGCATTGCGGACGCGGCACGCCGCGTCCCTACATTTCAGCTCCCCCTCTAAGCTAGAGGGGGTGCCCGAAGGGCGGGGGCGTGTGGCCTTGGAGCCATACTCTTCTCCGTCCTGCAACACACTCCTCCGCCCTTCGGGCACCTCCCCTAACTTAGGGGAGGAGTTCGGTTGCAGACTTTCTAGCTCCCCCTCTAAGCTAGAGGGGGTGGCGCCGCCGTAGGCGGCGACGGGGGCGTGTGTACGGCCGAAGCAGTGCTTGTTCATCTTGACGAAGGCGTTGCCCTCGGTCATCTGGTCGCGGGCGGCGCGCTCGCGCA
>ONBB01000001.1 GCA_900315935.1 uncultured Bacteroidales bacterium | reverse complement strand
AGAGGGGGAGTTGAAATGTCTGCAACCGAACTCCTCCCCTAAGTTAGGGGAGGTGCCCGAAGGGCGGAGGAGTGTGTTGCAGGACGGAAGAGAGTATGGTTCCAAGGCCACACGCCCCCGCCCTTCGGGCACCCCCTCTAGCTTAGAGGGGGTGCTGAAATGTAGGGACGCGGCGTGCCGCGTCCGCAATGCGCCAGCTGGCATTCCGGACCGCAAAGCGCCAGCCAGCATTCCTGACCGCAGTGCGGTGGCGGACATTCCCGGACGCGGGGCGGTGGCGGGCATTCCCGAGCGCGGGGCGGTGGCGGACGCAGCACGCTGCGTCCCTACGGAGTATGAGCGCATTCGGATATCCGAAGGGGCGGCTGCACCGGTGCTTTTCCGCGAAGCGGATATCAGAGATGACGGCATCCTGCGCGTTGATTTCGAGAAGAATAGCGGCATGAGCCGCGCCAAGGGCAGCGACCGTGTGTACATTTATATATACAACACCGACACCCGCGAGGGGCTCCTCTCCCACCCCGCCGAGCGGCGGCACGGCAAGTTGCAGATGCAGTTGCCCGACGGCTGGAACGAGTTGAATACCAAGATGTGGGGCTTCACGGTGGACAGGGAGGGCCGCGCCTCGCAGAGTGCGTTCGTGCCGCTGACGGAGGGCGGGGAAACCGCTGCCGTGCACGAGGCCGGAGCTTCACCGCTCGCCGCCGTCGTCGAAGAAGACGGTGCGCCAGCTGCGCCTGGGCTGCGGCGGACGCTCCTGGAGCGGGGCGATGCCGAGGGCGCGGAGGGTGGCGTCGAGCTCGCGCTGGTTGTCGGAGATGACCATCAGGCGGTCGCCGGCGTGTAGCAGAGTCATGCCCGTGGGCACGAAATAGTGGTCGCCGCGCTTGACCATGATGACCAGCGTCTTCTCGGGCATGCCGAGGTCCATCAGGCGCGCCCCGCGTTGCAGCATCTCGGGGAGAATCTCGATTTCCATGGTGGCCGACTTGATTTCCTCGGGGAAGTCGATGTCGAAGTCCGATGAGAGCACCTGCGGCTGCAGGCGCGGCGGCTTGCTGACACGCAGCCACTTGGCCACCAGCGGCAGGGTGGTGCCCTGCACCACGAGGCTCACGAGCGTGCAGAGGAACACGATGTTGAACATCTCGCCGCTGTGGGGCACGCCGGCGGCTCGGCAGAGGATGGCGAAGATGATGGGCACGGCACCGCGCAGACCCACCCAGGAGACAAACACGCGGTCGCGCAGGGTGTAGCGGCGGAAGGGCGCCAGCGAGACAAATACCGACAGCGGACGGGTAACGAATATCATCACAAAGCTGATAATCAGTCCCGGGACAAGTACGGTCTTCAGCTCCGACGGGTTCACCAACAGTCCCAGGATGAGGAACATGGAGAGCTGGGCGAGCCATGTGATGGCGTCGAAGAAGTTGCGCGTGGAGCGTTTGTGGACGAACCGGCTGTTGCCCACCACGAGGCCGGCCAGGTAGACGGCCAGGAAGCTGTTGCCCTTCAGGTAGTAGGTGGCGGCGAAGACGAAGAAGGAGCCGGCGAGGACGAGGATGGGATAGAGGGCCACATTGTCGAGCCCCACCTTGTTGATGAACCACACCATGGCTTTGCCCAGCAGCCAGCCGGCCACGGCGCCGATGGCTAGCTGGGCAACCAGCATCAGGATGGCGCTGCCGTAGCGCGGCTCGCCTCCCTGCAGCACAAGCGAGATGAAGGTGAGCACGAGCACATAGGCCATCGGGTCGTTGGCTCCGCTCTCGAGTTCGAGGGTGGGACGCAGGCGGTGCTTGAGGTTGAGCCCCTTGCCGCGCAGGATGGAGAAGACCGACGCCGAGTCGGTGCTGCTCATCGTCGCCGCCAGCAGTAGGCATCCCAGCAGGGAGACGCCGATGTCGTGCGGCAGGATCAGGTAGAGAATCAGGCCCGTGGCCACGGCCGTGAGCAGCACACCGAGGGTGGCCAGGGCGATGCCTGGGCCGAGCACCGGGCGTATGTCGCGCACCTTGGTGTCGAGGCCGCCGGAGAAGAGGATGGCGCTCAAGGCCACGGTGCCCACCATGTGGGCCACCTCGTTGTTGTCGAAATGAATGCCCAGCCCGTCGCTGCCGAAGAGCATGCCCACGCCGAGGAACAGGAGCAGCGCCGGCACGCCGAAGCGCGACCCCGCCTTGCCGGCCAGAATGCTGGCGAAAAAGAGGACGGAGAGTATCAGTAAGTAAAATTCAATCTGCATAACATCTATATAACGCCAGACACGGGATTTTATTGCCCCGGAAAAAAAAGGACAACCCTGACGAGTTGTCCATTTAGGTAGGCTCAAATGCCGTTTTTTCGCACCGATTCCTTGAAGACCTTGAGAAGATATGGGCATTACGGAAGTACATTCCCGACCCGAAAATGCCAACATTACCATCAAAAATGATAAAGTAGTTTGGCGACATGCAAATAGATAGATGCCATTTATGGGTGTGGGATTAAAGTAATCCAGAATTTCTTTTTGTGACTTGTATGGTAATGTTTTTGCTCTCCACGGACGGACAAATATATATCAAACTCAAGCGTTCTGACCCACCAGCGGAACCTGTCAACAATTATTGCAACAATTAACACTTTTCTACCATCATCGCGAAAGCACTGCTTATATTGCCCCGTCATTACGACACAAGGGAGACTATCAATGGGAACCATCCCATCGGGTATTGTACTGTCACAACTTCCCATATAACCAAATGGCACCCTGTTTACCAGGTGGAAAGGGTATTGTTTGCCCCGTGCATTACTTACATGGACAGAATCAATAGCAACATACTCATTGTCATTAGACTCAATGTGAAAACAATATACATAATGATTATCATAATACCGCGTTGCAGGGGAGTCCTCCATAAAAGACAAAACTCGCCAATAAGAAGATACGAAAGGGACCCAACCAATTTCTTGAATGTCTCTAAACCTTCCCCTATACTCAATGGGATGATTGTTAGAATCAAGTGTTATGGTATCGCGAGTATCGCCATCAGGCATCATTCTGATTCCAAAGCACGAAGTAATAAAAACTGACCCCACCAAAATAAGAATCTTATTGAAGACAAAAGTCGAGGGCATTTTTTTCACAATGATTGAGGTTTAAAATAATAAACAGGATTCATCTTTAATACAATAGTCCGAATATCCATAATGGTATCTTGTTAGCGAATACAGACGTTTACAACTCCGAGAACAAGAGCGTCAGCTCATTATAATATATTCTAATCTCTTTGTTTTCTACATGGTTCTATTTCTTTTTATTTTCGGTGCAAAAGTACGAATTTATTTTGGTTTAGCAAAAAAACTTTTGCTGCCCTTGTTAATTGTAAGTAAGCAACAAAGTATTGTAGCATCCTTGTAATGGGTAGTTTGTTTGGTTTCATCTTTAAACACCTACTAAAACCTCACATTTTCTATCTGTTGTCTTGTTATATTGTGTCGGAAAAAGCAACTGAAAGTTCTATACCCGTACAAAGGTAGATGTTAAACTTTGGGTAGGTGCTGCCAGTATCGCTTCAGTGCCTCACTTATTCTGTGTTTTGTGGTTGCAGAGTGTTTGCGCTTGTATATCTCGTTTTTGATGCCTTTGTGGGCTGCAGGAAGAATTGACTCACTGCGCTCGCGATCCCTTGAGGGTGGGCTTTACCAACATCAGACAGGCAGTCCGCTGGGCGTGCATTGCTTTTTTTCATACCGTCCACCTTTATGCAAGCAAGCTCTCCACGGTGGACGGCATAAAAAAACAGGTTGCCGAAGCAACCTGTCTGTCTGATGTTGGTAGCGGGGAAAGGATTCGAACCAATGACCTCCGGGTTATGAGCCCGACGAGCTACCACTGCTCTACCCCGCACTCTCTGATTGTTGAAATCGGGTGCAAAAATACGAAGATTTTTGCACCCGACCAAATTTTTGTTAAAATAATTTGCTAACGCTTGATTACTCGTCGGTTATAGACTCCGTCGGCAGTGCTCACCTGGACAATATAGGGGCCGGCCGGGAGGTCGCGGAAGGAAATTTTGCCCTTTCCGCCAATGATGGTGCGGCGCAGCACCGGACGTCCGAGGAGGTCCATGACAACGACCTCGGCGGTGCCGCCGTCCGGGACGGCCAGTGAGAGGATGTCGACCACGGGGTTGGGACCGAGGGTGAGCGTAGAGGCGTCGGCATCGGAGATAGAAACGGTGGTGTCCTGCCAAAGGGCGTAGTAGCGGCGGTTGTTGTTAAGCATCACGTGGGTGCCGGGCTGGACGGTGTCGCCCTCGCCGTTGCGCCTGTGGCACCAGCCCACGAAGCGGCAGTTGGTCTTGGTGTAGTCGCACTCGGGCAAGACGATGCCGCTGGCGGGGCAATAGTTGATATTGCGCGCCTCGCCGGTGCCTCCATTGGGCTCAAGAACGATGTATTTCTTCGCGATGACCTTGAGGTGGTAGTTGAAGACGGTGTCGAGGTGATGGAGGAGGGTGTCCATATTCTGGGCGTTCAGGGTATAGTCACGGAAGTAGACGTAGCGCGTGTCGCCGCAAACGGAGTCGTAGTAGTCGACGGTGTCGAACACCTCGGTGGCGGCAGGCCGGATACCGAGGATGATATCCTGGTGCATGTTGAAGGTGTAGGTGGCGTTGCCGCCGGATGCCTCGTAATTGATGCCGGGAGCCAGGTTGTTGATGCTGTAGAATCCGTTGCCGTAGCCGCTCCAGCCCCAGTTGAAGTGGTAGCGCCGAGCGGTGTCGGAGCCATCGAGGACGAAGGCATGGCCGCCGGTGGAGTCGGAACCGGTGTAGTAGATTGGCTGTCCGGCCGCGAGCTCGGCGTCGAGCAGCGCGCACCAGGCGGAATCATTGTTGTAGTAGGAGTAGCGATAAGCTGCACGAATGTCGGACGAATATTTGAAGAAGTCCCTCATGGCGTCAATGACCATGTAGGAATACGCACCGCTGCCGCCTATGGAGCTGCAACCGTACATCATTTCGACCGCCACACCACAATGGTAGGAGAGTATGCCGACGGACTTGCGCTGGTACTCCAGCGATGCCTCGTGAAGGAAGGTGGGCATCAACTGCCAGTGATAGGTCGTGGAGCCGAAGTTGGCCGAATAGGTGTTGCCATGGTAGGTGTAGGAATGGGAGTCCTGGCCAAAGGCGGGATAGTTCCAGTATTTCATGATCTGCGCCATGGCGGTGGCCACGCAGCCGACAACGGTGCGGCAGTAGCGGTTGGAGTCGAAGGGGCAGTACATGTTGTAGGGGTCGCCCTGGTCCCATCGTGTGGCGAGCATCACGGGTACATTGGTGAGAAGGGTGGGCTCGGCCTGCGGCGTCGGGGTGGTGAGCTGCTGCCACTGCATCGAAATGCCTTCCGACGGGACATACCCATTCTCAATCGCATCGGCAATCTGACCGTCGTAGCCGCGGAGCCAGTAGGCCAGCGCCGGATGGAGCACCTCGGGGAACGGGGCATCGAAAGCATAGGCCAGGACTGGCTGGACACAGTCGTCGGCCGAGACAATGACGAAACCGTCGGCACCGTTGGTGAAGACATAGAGGTGGTCCAGGCCGGTAAAGGTCCTCGTCTGCAGTTCGGTAACAGGCTTGGCGTCGGACGGACGATGGTTGTTCCAGAATTGGACGGCCACCTTGTGGGCATCAGCCACAGGGACATGCCTAGCCGCTGTCGGAAGCGCCAGGATGAGGCAGGCCGCGACGAATAGGGCTGTTTTCTTCATGGGATGGGTTTCCTAAATGATTTATTGTAATAGTGTAATGGTGTTTTCACTGCTTGAAATTGGCCTTGCCCTCGTTGAGCCAGGCGACGAACTTCTGCACGTCGCGATCATATTTATAGTTCGCGCGCGTAAGGACACGCCCGTCGGCATCGATGGCCACATAGTAGGGCTGGGCGTTCATGTTGTAGACCGTCTTCTCAAGGTTGAGGTTGCGGCGGCCGAGGGTTTTCAGCACGCGCCCCTTGTCGTCGGTAACCCACTCGGACTCGGGCAGTTCGATGGTGTTCTCGTCGCAATAGAGCGAGACGATGACGTAGTCTTCGTTGAGGATGCGCTTCACCTCGGGGTCAACCCACACGTAGTGCTCCATCTCGCGGCAGTTGGCGCAGGTCTTGCCGGTGAAGTCGATGAAGATGGGCTTGTTGTTGGCCTTGGCGTATGCCTTGGCCTCCTCGAGGTCGAAGAAAGCCTCGAAACCCAGCGGTACATGCAGCTTGTCGGCATACTTGCGGTCGGCCGGCAGAGAGCCCACCTGCAGCGTCGAGCCAGTGGCGGGAGCACCCTCATGCACGAGACGCTCAATATCGAACTCCTGGCTAGACTGGGGCGGCAGGAAGCCGCTGAGCCCCTTGAGGGGTGCGCCCCACAGGCCGGGAATCATCCACACCACGAAGGCCAGGTCGGCGATGGCCAGGAAGAGGCGCAGGGTGCCGATTTCATGCACCTCGTCGTCGCCCTTGAAGCGGAGCTTGCCGAGGAGGTAGAAGCCCAGCATGCCGAAGATGACAATCCAAAGGGCCAGATAGATGTCGCGCGGAAGCAGCCCCCAGTTGCAGTAGAGGTCGGCCATCTGCAGGAACTTAAGACCGAAGGCCAGCTCGAGGAAAGCGAACGATACCTTGACGGTGTTGAGCCACGAGCCGCTCTTCATGTTTTTGAGGAACTGGGGGAACATAGCCAGCAGGGTGAACGGCAGGGCAAAGCCGATGCCGAAGCCCAGCATGGTAACGAGCGACACCCAGCGGTCGGTGCTCGAAGTGGTGAGACCCACCAAGGCGGCACCGAGGATGGGGCCGGTGCAGGAGAAGGAGACCAGCACGGTGGTCAGGGCGATGAAGAAGGGAGCCAGAAAGCCGCCCTTGTCGGCCTGCTCGTCGCTGGCATTGACCCACTTCTCGGGCATCTTGATTTCGAAGAGACCGAAGAAACTCAAGGCGAAGGTGAAGAAGATGACGAAGAAGATAAGATTGGGAATCCAGTGGGTGCCGAGGGTGTAGAGCACCTCGGGGCCGAGTATGAGAGCCAGGATGGCGCCCAGGACGGCGAAGAGCATCACGATGGAGAGGCCGAAGAACCAGGCCTGGCGACGGCTCTTGCGCTTGTTTTCACTACCATGCATAAAGAAGTTGACCGTCATCGGTATCATCGGGAAGACGCAGGGAGTGAACATCGTAAGGACACCGCCACCGAGGGCGATGAGGAAAATCCAGAGCAGGCTCTGACGCTTCTCCTCTTCGGGCTCGGCGGGAGCCGCCTCGGGTGCTGCGTCTGCGGCATCAGCCTGCACCACCTCCTCGACGGGTTCCACCTCGGGCTCCACGGGACCTTCCTCGGACTCGGCCACCGTACTCACTGCCTCTTCCTTGGCACCAGGCACCTTGAAGGCGAAGTCGCGGTCCTCGGGGGCGATGCAGCTGCCGTCGTTGCAGAGCTGGTAGTTAAGGATGCCCTTGACGGTGAAGTCCTTGTCGGAAAGGCGCTTGACCTTCTGACGGAACAGCACGGTGCCGCTGAACGACTTGACAATGCAGCCAAACACCTCGTCCATCTCCTCGTGCGGCTTGGGTTCAAGCACCTTGCCCAGGCGCTGGTAGTCCTTGCTGTCCTCGAACTCGAAGTTGATGGCCAGGGGACCCGTCGGGTCAGTGTACTGGGAATAGAGATGCCATCCAGCATCGAGCTTGGCGGTGAACAGGAGTTCGGCTTCGGTGGCCGAGGTTTCCTTGACGCTGTAGCTCCACTTGACGGGGTCGAGCTGCTGGGCCGTCAGCCCCAAGGCGGTTACCAGGCAGGCTGCCAGGAACAGGATTTTCTTCATAAACAGGGGATGGTGTTATTTCAGATTGAACTTGATTTTCTTCACCGTGCGGCCAGTGGTGATAATCACGCGGTACATGCCCTTGGGGATGTTGGTGATGTTGATCTTCTGACCGGCGCTGTATTCAGAGATTGACTTGACGGTCTTGCCAGCGTTGTTGACAAACTCGACCGATGCCTTGGGGCTGTCCATCTCGATGGTAACATAGCCTTCGGCCAGGAAAGGCACGATGCGGAAGCGCTCTTCCTTGGCGGGCTGGGCCGCAGGGGCGGGGGTGGAGGTCGACGGGTTGCTGACAGCAGGGGTGGACGGCTTGTTCTCTGCCACGGTGGGCGTCTCGCCGACGGTGGGCAGGTCGTTGACGGCGGGCTTGGCGGGCTCACGGCCGGGCAGCACGAAGCCGCTCAACTTGGCCAGACCCTTCTGGTCGTTGCCGAACCAGACATCACCCTTGCCGTCGATGGCCACCTTATAGATGTTGCCGGCAGGGATGCGGCTGTTCTTGGAGGTGAAGACCACCCACTCCTTGTCGCCATCGAAGACGGCGGCGCCAGCGCTGGTGCCGATCCAAAGGAGACCCTCGGCGTCGATGACGATGTCGTTGACCTGGTTGGCGGGGAGGGGGCTGTTCTGGGTGTTCCACACCTGCCACTTCTCGCCGTCATAGCGGGCCAGGCCGTTGAGGGTGCCGAACCACTTGACGTTCTTTTTGTCGATGGCCACAGCGGGCACGATGTTGTCGGGCAGGCCGGAGTTCTCGGTGGTATAGTTGAGCCAACGCACACCGTTGTAGATGCTGATGCCGGCGTTGGTGGTAATCCACTTGCGGTTGGCACGGTCGACGGCGATGTCGAGGATGAAGTCGCTCAACAGGTCGCAGTCATCGGGGGTGTATTTCGCCCACTCGTCGCCGTCATAACTGATGAGGCCACCGAGGGTAACACCGATCCACATCACGCCATCGTGGTCGACGACCATCTCTTTGACGAACTTCATCTTGAGGCGGCGGGTAACGTCGTCGTGCTCAGTCCAGTTGGTGCCGTCGAACTCGACCACGCCGAAGTCGTCGGTACCGACCCAGAGGGTGCCTTTCTTGTCGACCATGAGGCAGTTGATGGACTGGTCCTTAAGCTTTTCGTTGAACATGGCGTAGTCCATCCAGCCGGTGCCCTTGAGGCGGCAGAGGCCGTTGAAGGTGCCGACCCAGGCGCCGCTGCCGTCGGTGGCAAGGGCGGAGACATTGTTGCCGCAGATGTCGGACGTCTGGGTGTCATAGACGGTCCACTTGCCCTTTTGGGCGTTGAGGCTGAGGGTGGCCAGCAGTAGCGTGGCTGCTAAAAGTGTCTTTCTCATGTTTTATGTTTTTCCTTTTTGGCTGCCGGGAATAGGATATTGTTGAGTATCAGCCGGTAGCCGGGTGAATTGGGATATAGTGACAGGTCGGTGGGAGGGTCGCCCACATAGTGGCGGTAGTCCTCTGGGTCGTGGCCGCCGAGGAAGGTCCAGGTGCCTTTGCCGTACTCGCCGTGGAGGTAGCGCACCTCGCCCAGCTCTTTGTTCTCGGCCAGGATGACGGCACTGGTCTTTACGGTCTCGCGGCGGAAGGCGGTGGTCTGGCCCATGAAGCCTCGCACCACGCGGGTGTGGTTCTGTGTCAGCATGGTGGGCACCCAATCCCACTTGGCGGAGAAGTCGAAGAGGACAAAGAAGTCATTCTTTTCGTTGACCAGGCGTTGACGGGTGCGGTCGTCGACATCGATGGTCGAAATCTCGTACTCCTGGGGATTGGTGCTGATGCGGAAGTCTTTGAAAGCAAAACACCTACTGTAGTCGAGCATCTCCTGGGCGCGGGGCTGCATAGGGTCGCCGTCGAACATCACGTCGCAGATGTCGACGCCCTCGGCAGCCAGGGCCACATCGTAGCTGTCCGGCGCCGAGCACATGGCGAAGAGGAAGCCGCCGCCCATGACAAAGTCGCGGATTTTCTTGGCCACGGCGAGCTTGAGGTGGCTCACTTTGCTGTAGCCCAGCCGGTTGGCCGTAGCCTCCTGGAGGCGCACGTCCTCGATGTACCACTGCTGCGAGCGGTGGGCGCCCCAGAACTTGCCGTACTGGCCGGTGAAGTCCTCGTGGTGCAGGTGGAGCCAGTCGTAGGTGGGCAGCACGCCGGCGATGACCTCGTCGTCGTAGATGACATCGTAGGGCACCTCGGCATAGGTGAGCACCAGGGTAACGGCGTCGTCCCACGGCAGCTTGTTCTTGGGCGAGTAGACGGCTATCTTGGGGGCCTTCTGGAGCTTGACGGCATCCATATTGACGGCCGGGTCGGCGATGTGCGAGAGGATGGCGGAGCTCTGCCCGTCGGCAATCACCTCGCAACTGACCCCCCGCAGGCGGCACTCCTTCTCGATAGCGTCGGCATACTTGGTCATGAACGCCCCGCCGCGGTAGTTGAGCAGCCACGTAACCTCGGCCTCACGCTGCAGCGCCCAGAAGGCGACGCCGTAGGCTTTGAGGTGGTTCTTCTGCGCGTCGTCCATCGGGATGACGATGTAGGACGCATACGCGTGCGCGACAAAAAAAAGAGACAATAGCATCAGCAGCGCGCCCTTCCTCCAGGTGCGGCCGCCAAGTGTGCTATGGTATCCCGTTTTCTGCATTCGGTTTTCAATATCGGTGCGGACAGGGGGACTCGAACCCCCACTCCTTTCGGAACCAGATCCTAAGTCTGGCGCGGCTACCGATTACGCCATGTCCGCTTGTGCAACATAGTGAATATCAATATTCTGACAAAGTTGCCGTTCAAAATTCCAGATGCAAAGATACGACTTTTTCCGATATAGTCCGAAAAAAAACAGAAAAAGCGTCAAAAATAGCCTCCCCTACCCCACCCCGACGGCGGCCGAACCGTAGGCAAAACCGCCCCCAAAACGCGGCCAAAAAACGGAGAAAAAAACGAAAAAAATCCGAAAAAAGGCCCAAAATCGCCCGTTTGCAACAGGCTGATTACCAACAATCAAGAAGCATCCTCTTCTTCCCCTCTTCTTCCTCTCTTCGGGAACGGGGGCGGCAGGGCCCGGGAAGGGGTGCGGAACCGCCCCAGGACGGAAGGCGTGATGGGGGATAAAAAAATAGAAAAGCGAAAAAAAGTTTTGCCAATTCGGAAAAAGGTTGTATCTTTGCAGCACGAAATAATTAAACGAATTATAAACAATCGTCTGGCAATCAACGGGCTAGACGGCAAAAAAGAAAGAAATGAGAAAAGGAATTCATCCCGAAAACTACCGCCTCGTGGTGTTCAAAGACATGTCCAACGACCACATGATTCTCACCAAGAGCTGCGCCAACACCAAAGAGACCGTGGTCTACACCGACGGCAAGGAGTATCCCGTTGTGAAGCTCGAAATCTCGAACACTTCGCACCCGTTCTTCACTGGCAAGCTCAAGCTGGTTGACACCGCCGGCCGCGTCGACAAGTTCATGTCGAAGTACAAGAAGTACGCCAAGAAGGACGCGTAAGCGGAACTTCTTGAAGTGCCCGCACCGCCAAGAAGGACGCGTAAGCGGAATTTCTTGAAGTACCTGCATCACCAAGAAGGACGCGTAAGCAGATCTTCTTGAAGTACCAGCACCGTCAAGAAGGACTAAGAGAAGAAAAAAAGGTAATTTGTTTTAGATTTTTGATCTAGAAACCCCGCCCAAACGGACGGGGTTTTCTATTAGTTTCGAACATTTTTATCTGCAACTCGGGAAGCGAAAGCATGTCAATTTTTGCATCAGCAGCCCCCAATAATAGCTTTTTTTCGGGACCAAACACCATTCTTACAAACTTTTTTTCACACATATATAACTGAAAATCAGTACAAAAAAAAAAAAAAAAAAAAAAAAAAAAAAAAAAGAATTGTTTAAGAAAAAAGTTATACCTTTGCCGCCGAAAACGACGTCGTAAATTAAATTAATGTATCACAAAACACAACATGTAGTTATTATGAAAAACCCATTAAAAAAAATGAATAAAAAAAACAGAAAAATTAGTCTAGCAATAAGTTGTGCATTAATCATTGGTTTTGGGGTCTCGTGTATTATGACTTTAGAATCTTGCAACAAAGAGACGGTCTCCAATGGGGCTATCAATAATTCTTCGAATCAAAAAGGCATAGCAGAAGAGTTTATATCCTTCAATATAGGAGATATTATTGACAGAGAAACCATGGATGCCATTTATGACGAGGTAGCCTACTTCCATGGATATGAAATTGCAGAATGTACCCTCAACAAAGAACTTCTACAACTAGATGAAAAAACGTATTTGTCTTACATATTACAAAAAACGAGAAGCGATGTTGAAAGTTTAGAACTTCCTCTGCTAAACCAACATCTAGGAGAAAACTATATCTCACTAAATGAAGCCCTCTCTCTTTACAATTATAACCCAACTGAAAGTACGATTCTTTCCAATTATGATTTCAACCAAGTTGTGAAAAACAACTTCAACCTAGATGTCATCACGGCAGGTACTAACCAGTTGATGGACATTCTCATTGATGCCCTTGAGAAGAGCGAAACGGAAGAGGAATTCTATGCATTGTACAGAAATAGGATTAATGAACTAACGAATGAAATATCAAATCCCAACGACTTCTTCTGCGTATACATCTCGGCAGCTGTCTGCATGAATTCGTTTATGACATGGAGCTGGTATTTCTACAATGATTGCAGCACAAAGAAAGACAGGCCGTCTGTTTGGCAACGCATCAAAGATAAAGCACAAGAAATCACCAAGAAACTCGAGCCTTATGTCGAAGCAGATTTGGAAGGTGCTGCTTGGGGAGCTTTAGTGGGCAGTGGATGTGGCGCTATTCGTGGAGCTGTTGCCGGTTCCGCAGCTGGTGGCGTTGGGGCAATCCCCGGAGCTGTCGCTGGTGCCGTATCCGGCGCTGTGAATGGATCTTTCGAAGGTGCCATTGGAGGATCGCTCATCCATCATCATAAGAACCATAAAAAGTAATCACCAAAAGCACAATGAGATTGAAAAAAATCTTAAGCGGACTATGGTGGGGTATTGGTTGCTGGATTTCCATCCCGCCCGTAAAATATCTTTTCACACACAATTGGGATCCATCCTATTACAGCTGGGTCACACTTGCCGTTTGGATAGTCGGTGGGGTTACATTTGAGTTGATGCGGAGAAAAATATTATCACTGGTGCAGAAAAAACAATAGAAGCCATGAAACCCATTCATAATATCAATGAATAAAATATTAACCACACTGTTGATTGGTGCGTGTATAGTTGGCTGTACACGCACCAACAAACAGTTGTACAATGTTCCCCCTTCTAAATACATAGGGCTGGAGCAGATTGCAGAGCTTTGCCTTCCGGACACCACCCACAAAAAAGCCCTGGTGTTTTGCAGCCCCTATTGCTACGGTTGCGAACTCCGTTTCAAGGAGGTATACAACCCGGCACTGGACACACTCGACACCACCCTTTGGCGAGTCTACTTTATCGTTTCGGTTGGCAGGGAAGACACGCTGGCCTACAACAAACTGATGCAGGATTGTTCCCAAATGGGGATAGACACCAACCGTGCGTATATCTGGAGGCAGCAAGGCTACCGTGAGGACTACAACCAGATACTCAACCTCTTTCACTCAACGCACCCCCTGGAAAACACCATAGGCGGCGTTCCACACGCCATCCTGCTGGACGAGAAAAATTTCATTGCCAACCAAAAAGAGTGCGACTTTGACAAAAGGGACAGCTGCTGGTACGCGCCCCGGGAGTTCGGCCATTTTGACGGCAAAATCCCGGACGATTTTCAGACCGAGGATACTGCCCGGTTTAGGCTGGTTCGCACAACGGAGGCTCCTCCCGAAGAGGAGAGGATCAAGTTAGTGTTCGCAGATTAACCCAGTAAGGGCGGCACCTTGACAAGCAGTCTTGTGCCGCCCTTACTGGGCTGTGTTGGATTATGTCTATTGCTGCGAGGCCGTATCAAAGCAGGGCTTCGATGGCGTCGCTGACCTTCTGCATGGGGTCGGTGGGCTCGAAGCGTGCCACGACGTTGCCCTCGCGGTCGATGAGGAACTTGGAAAAATTCCACTTGATGTCGGGGTTCTGGTCGTAGACGGAATCCTGGGCGCGGAACATCTTGTCGAGGTAGGCGCCGCGGGGGTCGGTGGTGTCGAAGCCGCCGAAGGGAGCCTGCTGCTTGAGCCAGACGAAGAGAGCCGAGGCGGAGTCGCCGTTGACGTCGACCTTGCCGAACTGGGGGAAGGTGATGTCGAAGTTGCCGGTGCAGAAGGCGTGGATTTCCTCGTTGGAGCCGGGAGCCTGGGCGCCGAACTGGTTGCAGGGGAAGTCGAGCACCTCGAAACCGCTGGCGTTGAAGCGGCTGTAGAGCGCCTCGAGCTCGGTGTACTGGGGCGTGAAGCCGCAGTGGGTGGCGGTGTTGACCACCAGCAACACATCGCCTTGGTAGTCGCTGAGGTTCACGGTGTTGCCTTGCCCGTCGAGGACGGAGAACTGGTAGATGTTGTCGGTCGAGGCCACTTCGGCGGGAGCCTCGGGCGCTTTCTGCCTGCAGGCGCCAAGGAGCATCACCGCGGCGGCGGCCAGCATAACGAATCGTGTGTGTTTCATACTTTCTGTGTTTAATGTTAAAAATCGGCTGCAAAAGTACAAATAAATTCCGACATGTCAGTTTTTTTTTGTATCTTTGCACCGCAAAAGAGCCGCCCCATGGGACAGACTGGATACATACCGCCGTTCACCGTCACCTCCGAAATACTTCGGCTGGTGGGTGATATTTCCGAACTTGTCGGACACCTGAACGTGTCTGTCGGCGAGGCGCGCATGCCGCAACTGCGCAAAGAGAACCGCATCAAAACCATCCAGTCATCGTTGGCCATCGAGAACAACAGCATGAGCATCGAACAGGTTACGGCCATCCTCGAGGGAAAGCGCGTGCTGGGACCGCCCAACGAAATTACGGAGGTGAAGAATGCCGTCGATGCCTACAACCTGATGCTGGAATTGAATCCCTACAAGCCCAAAGACCTGTTGCGGGCCCATGGGCTGATGATGGCGGGGCTAGTGAAGGAGAGTGGCCGTTTCCGCAGCGGAGGCGTGGGTGTTACCGACGGCAAGCAGGTGGTGCACATTGCCCCGCCCGCCATGCGAGTGCCACAACTGATTGCAGAGCTGGTGGACTGGGTGAAAAGCACCGACACCCACCCGTTGGTCAGCAGCTGCGTATTCCATTACGAATTTGAGTTCATCCATCCCTTTGCCGACGGAAACGGGCGCATGGGTCGCATGTGGCAGACGCTGCTGCTGATGCAGTGGCGCCCCCTGTTCGCGTGGGTACCCGTGGAAACCATCGTCAAGGAGCATCAGCAGGAATACTACCGCGTCATCGCACTGTGCGACAGCAAAGGGAACAGCACCGCATTCATCGAGTTCATGTTGAAATGCCTGCTCGATGCCCTGCTGGAGATGGAGAAAAGTAACCAGAAAAGTAACCAGAAAAGTAACCAGAAAATACTTGCACTCATTGCGCAAGATGCCACCATCTCGATGCGCGAACTGCAGGAGAAAACCGGGCTGTCGGAGAGCGGGGTGAAGAAAATCATCCGCCAACTCCGCGAGGCCGGGCTGCTGGTGCGCGAGGGTGGTGCCAAGGGCGGCCGTTGGCGCGTAACAACACAATGACAACAAACAAGATACAGTACAATATGAAGACAAAGAAACACATTGCACTTGCACTGGCCATGACCCTCGCCGCTGGCGGCGCCATGGCGCAGAAGAAAACCTCGAACGAGGGACAGAACGGCGGCATCAGCACCGAGATGCTCAACCAAATGAAGAAAGGCTACGGCAGCTCGGCCACTGACCGCGCCCTGCGCAACATCATGGTGAACCAGAGCCCCAAGAAGCTGGCCATGAACTACGAGAACGCCACCAAGTTCGACGCCAACTTCAGCCACCGCGTGGTCTCCAAGGCCATCACCGACCAGAAGTCGAGCGGCCGCTGCTGGATGTTCACCGGCATGAACGTGCTGCGCAACCAGGCCATCCGCCGCCACAAACTGCCCGAAAACTTCCAGTTCTCGCAGGCCTACCTCTTCTTCTACGACCAGCTGGAGAAGAGCAACCTCTTCCTGCAGGCCATGATCGACACCTACAAGAAGCCGATGACCGACCAGGAAGTGGAGTGGCTCTTCAAGAACCCCATCGGCGACGGCGGCCAATTCACCGGCGTGGCCAACCTTATCGACAAGTACGGCCTGGTGCCGGCCGAGGCGATGCCCGAGACCTACAACACCAACAACACCTCCGCCATCAGCAACCTCATCGCGCTGAAACTGCGCGAGAACGGCCTCCAGCTGCGCGAGATGGCCGCCCAGAAGGGCATGACCGCAGCCAAGCTGCAACAGCAGAAGACCGAGATGCTGGCCACCATCTACCGCATGCTGGCCCTCACCATGGGCGAGCCGCCCGCACAGTTCACCTGGCAGCAGAAAGACGCCAGCGGCAAGGTGGTGGAGACCTCCACCTACACCCCCATGGAGTTCTACCAGAAGTTCGCCAAGACCGACTTCTCGAAATACTACATGGTGATGAACGACCCCACGCGCGAATATTATAAAGTATACGAGATACAGTACGACCGCCACGTCTACGACGGACAGAACTGGCGCTACCTCAACCTCCCCATCGAGGACATCGCACCGATGTGCATCGCCAGCATCAAGGACAGCACCATGATGTACTTCAGCTGCGACGTGGGCAAGTTCCTCGACAGCGAGAAAGGTTTCATGGACATGAACAACTTCGACTACGAGAGCCTTATGGGCACCACCTTCGGCATGGACAAGAAGCAGCGCGTGAGCACTTTCGCCAGCGGCTCAAGCCACGCCATGACCCTCTGCGCCGTCGACCTCGACCAGGAGGGCAAGCCCATCAAGTGGATGGTGGAGAACAGCTGGGGCGTGAACAGCGGCTGGCAGGGCAACCTGATTATGACCAACGAATGGTTCAACGAGTACATGTTCCGCGTGGTGCTGGAGGAAAAATACATCCCCGCCAACATCCGCGCCATGATGGACCAGAAGCCCGTCATGCTGCCCGCCTGGGACCCGATGTTCGCACCGGAGGAGTAGAACCCCAAACGGATGAATCCAAAATTGAGGGGCTCGCAAGTGCGAGCCCCTCAATTCGTTTTACTGGATGGCCTTGCCGCTGTGCCACGCCTTGCCGACCGAGTCGCCAAGGGTGAGGTAGTTGAAACTCGACGCATCCCAGGCCACGGGGTCGAGCTTCTTGATGTCGATCTTGCCGTCGGTGAGGATGGCGGGGTCGGCCACAGCGTTGACGATTTCGCCCACGACGAAGGCGCCACCATTGCCACGCTCAATCATCTCCACCACCTTGCACTCCATAGCCAGCGGATACTCGTTGATGATGGGGGCGTTGACATGCTCGCTCTTGGTGCAGGTGAAACCCGCACGGGCCACCTTGTCCTTGACGTCGCGGCCGCTGACGATGCCGAAGTAGTCGCTTTCGGCCACCGTGCGGGCATCGGCGTAGCTGAGGGTGAACGCCTTGGTGAGGCGCAGGTTGTCGGTGGTCTGGTGGCTGCCGAGCTGGAAGCAGACTTGGTTGCCCTCGTACTGGCCACCCCAGGCGGCCATCATCACGTCGGGCGTGCCCTCGGCGTCGTAGGTGGCAATCATCAGCGCCGGCTGCGGCGTAACATAAAGCTTGGCGCCCATATTGACGCGCTCGCTTACATTCTTGAAATCCATAGTGGTAACATTGTTTCGGATGGGCTCTTCATTGACGGTCTCCTGTTTAGTGCCGCAGGCGGTGAAGAGCATGGCCGCCGCTGCCAGGGTGAGGATGGTGTGTTTCATTTTAAATGAAAAAGATTTGGGTTTACCTGCTCGGTGTCCTAACGGGTGTAATTGTCACTATGATCATCGGTGTGGCCATGAATGAAATGAATTGTTTTATATTCCGATTATTTGCCTCCCGCGTTATTTAAATAGCGCGTCTATCTGCTCTTGGTAGGCGGCGGCGACGTTACGGCGGATTAGTTTCTGGGTGGGGGTCAGCATGCGGTTGGCCTCGGTCCAGGAGTCGGCGACAAGGGCGAAGCGACGTACCTGCTCGGTGGTGCCCAGCTCGGCATTATATTTGTCAACCACCTTCTGGAAACGAGCCACCACCTGGCGGTCGGCAATCATCTCTTCGGGCGTGGAGGCACCGACACCATGGCGGCGGCACCAATCCCTGAGCATATCGAAGTCAGGGGCGATGAGGGCTGCGGCGAACTTCTGCTCGGCACCTACCACCATCATGTCGAGGATGAAAGGCGACTGCTTCATCTTCTCCTCTATGACCTCGGGGTTGATATACTTGCCCATCGAGGTCTTGAACATACTCTTGGTACGGCCGGTAATGAAGAGGTAGCCATCGGGGTCGAAGTAGCCGGTGTCGCCGGTGTGGAACCAGCCGTCAGGATCAATGGCCTCGGCTGTGAGCTCGGGCTGATTGTAGTAACCCTTCATGACATTGCCTCCTCGGCACTGTATCTCACTGGTCTTCGGGTCAATACGCACCTCTATCTCGCGCATGGCAAAGCCGACCGAACCAATCTTGCGCCCCTTCTTGTTACTGTTGGTAACGGCGATGAGGGGTGAGGTCTCGGTGAGGCCATAGCCCTCGTAGAGGTCGAGGCCGACACAGGTGAAGAAGCGAGTGAGGCGCGGCTGGATGATGGCGCCACCACTGACGAGCATACCCAGGCACCCACCCATACTTTCGCGTATCTCCTTATAGACCAGGCGGTCAGCCAAAGCCTTCTGCACCTTGTACCAAAGAGAGAGCTTCGACTCGTCGAGGTCGTATTCGAAAGCAAGGTCAATAGCCCAATTGAAGACCTTTTTGCCGATGCCACTCATTTTCTCACCCTTGCGATATATCTTGTCGTAGACCTTCTCGATGAAGCGTGGCACACAGGCGAGCATGTGGGGCCGGATTTCCTTACAATTGTCGCCCACCTTGGCGATGCTTTCGGCGTAGGCTATCTCGAAACAGAGCCACTGGTAGAGGTAACCCATCATACGCTCGTAAATATGGCACATAGGAAGCCATGAGAGGGCGCGGGTCCAAGTCTTGCCCGGACTTTCCTTGATTTCCACCACATTCATTATCAAACCCCTGTGGGCCAGCATAACGCCTTTAGGGGTGCCGGTGGTACCCGAGGTGTATATCATGGTGCATACGTCGTCGGTGGTGATGGCGTCCTTGATGGCTTGCAGTTGCTGCGGAGCTTCGGGATGAGATGCAAGATACTGACGACCTATGTCATAGATGTCATCCAACGACTTGGCCCCTTCGGTGGGGACAATGGTGCACAGGTTCTGGAGGTGGGGCAGTTGAGGACGAATGTTGCTGATTTTCTTGTATAGTGCAGGCGATTCGACGACGAGCAGGCGCACCTCGGCATCATTGAGGATAAACTGGTAGTCCTCCTCGCTGATGGTGGGATAGATGGGCAGCAGGACAGCGCCGGTCTGCTGCACGCCGAAGTCGATATAGTTCCATTCCGGCCGTCCAGACGAAATGAGGGCGATATTCTCGCCCTTGCGTACACCAAGATGAAGCAAGGCGTAGCTGATGAGGTTGGACTTTTCGATATACTCATCGATGTAATGGCTCTGCCACTGTCCGTTTTCCTTGTAGCGGAAGACGGGGCGTTCGGGGTGCAGGGATTGACGCCAAGGCAGCAGGTCGAACAGGCGGGTGGGCTGGTTCATAGGCGTGTGGGTATGGGGTGCGGTTGCTATGTGTTCTGTCGGCAGGATAAAATTCAACTTAATCGGTGATGCACAACAAGATGCGTATCACAAGTGTCTATGGATTAAAATGCAAATATACAACATAATTACAGTGGATGCAAAATTATTTCTGCATTTTAACAAAAAAGTGTATCTTTGTACGCGGATAAAAAGCGCATCAAACGATGGCAATAACTGAAAAACAACTGATTGCAGATGCAAAAGCCGGTAAATACAAGCCGGTATACCTGCTTACGGGCGAGGAGAACTACTATATCGACCTCCTGTCGGACTTCTTCGAGAACGAGGTGGTTGACTCGTCGATGCGCGACTTCGACCTGTCGGTGATGTATGGGCGGGACGTGGACATGGCCACCGTCATCAACCATGCCAAACGCTACCCCATGATGTCGCCCGTGCACCTAGTACTGGTGAAAGAAGCCCAGGACATCGACACGCGACAGTGGGAGCTCCTGGCCACCTACCTCCAGCATCCGTCCGAGAAAGGGGTCATCGTATTCTGCTACCGCCACAAGAAGCTCGACAAGCGAACCGCAGCCTACAAGGCCATCGACAAGCACGGAGTGGTCTACGAGACACCCAAGGTGTGGGACAACCAGATACCCACCTGGATAAAGAACGAGGTGGCAGCCAACGGATTCAACATCAACGAGAAGGCCACCTACATCATCGCCGAGTCGGTGGGTAGCGAACTGGGCAAAATCGTCAACGAACTGCGCAAGTTGTATCCCCTGCTCCAACCCGGCGCCACCATTACCGAAGACTTGGTCGAGCAGCAGATAGGCATCAGCAAGGACTACAATGTATTCGAACTGCAGAAAGCCATTGGACGGCGCGACCCCGTGATGTGCAACCGCATCGTCAACCACTTCGCCGCCAATCCCAAGAAGAACCCCATCCAGATGATGCTTCCCGTCCTCTACGGATATTTTCTCAAAGTGATGTTCTACCACCAGCTGGAGAACAAGAGCGATGCCGCCAAGGTGCTGGGCGTGGCACCCTCGTTTGTCAAGGACTATGCCACCGCTGCCGCCAACTACCCCCTAGGCAAACTGGCCACCTGCATCGGTTACCTCTACGACGCCGACCTGCGCTCCAAAGGTGTGCGCAACAGTGGTTCCATCACAGACGGAGAACTAATGAAAGAGCTTATTTTTAAAGTAATACACTAACCAAGAGCAACCAACCTCACCATGAAAAAAGCATTCTGCATATTCCTGCTCCTTCCTTTTACAATATTCAACATCCAGATTGCCCAGGCGCAATGCACCGTGAAAGGCGTACTGTTTGACGAGAGCAACGGCGAGGCTATCCCCTTCGCCAATGTGGTACTCGACGGGACGACCCACGGATGCGCCACGGATATCAACGGCTTCTTCCTCATCAACAAGGTGCCCGAGGGGCAGTACACCCTAAAAGTGAAATACATAGGCTATGAGGAATACCTCGAGCAGGTAACCTTGGTTCGCGGCAAGACACTTACCCGCACCATCCATCTCAAGCCCGCCGCACAGATGCTCAAGGCGGTGGAAATCACCGACAACAAGAAAGAAGAGCGCCAGATGCAGACGCAGGTCAGCGTCGAGAAAATCACCGCCTCGCAAATCCAGCAGATGCCCTCCATCGGTGGCACCGCCGACATTGCGCAGTACATGCAGGTGCTGCCCGGCGTCAACTCCACCGGCGACCAAGGAGGACAGCTCTACATCCGCGGCGGCTCCATGATACAGAACCTCACGCTCCTCGACGGCATGATTGTATACAATCCCTTCCACTCCATCGGCCTCTATTCTATCTTCGAGACCGACGTCATACTGAATGCCGACATATACACCGGCGGCTTCGGTGCCGAATACGGCGGACGTATGTCGTCCGTCATGGATATCACCACGCGCGACGGCAACAAGAAACGCCACAGCGGCAAACTGGGCCTCAACACCTTCGGCGCCAGCCTCATCCTCGAAGGCCCCATCAAACGAGAAAGCGAACGGTCGAAAGCCACCGTCTCCTATCTTGTAACGGCCAAGAACTCCTACCTTTCCAAGACTTCCGACATGCTCTATTCCTACGTTCCCGGCGGCCTGCCTTTCGACTTCCTCGACCTCTATGGCAAGCTCAGCATCAACTCCGGCTCTGGCTCCAAGATAAACCTCTTCGGCTTCCGCTTCGATGACCAAGTGCTTGGCTACCAGTCCATCGCCGACTACCACTGGCAGAACTACGGCTTCGGCACCAACTTCATGCTCGTTACCGGCGCCTCGGCCATCCTCGACGGTACCATCGCCTACTCCAAATACAGCATCACCCTGGACGACGGAAGCCCCGAAATCAAACAGAGCGACATCGGCGGCTTCAATATGCAGATGCAGATCACCAACTTCATCGGGAAGAACAAACTCAAATACGGCCTCAGCATCGAAGGCTATTCCACCGACTACAACTTCACCAACCAATACGGCAAAGCCATCCAGCTGCACCAGCCGAGCACCAACCTGTCCATCTTTGCCACCTACAAGTACAACAGCGGCCGCTGGCTACTCGACCCGGGCGTGCGCATGGTCTACTACGCCTCCATGAACACGCTCAGCCCGGAGCCGCGCCTGGCTGCCAAATTCAACGCCACCGACGACCTGCGCTTCAAGATGGCCGCCGGCCTATACAGCCAGCTATTCCTCGATGCACGTTCGGACAACGACATCGTCAACCTCTTCACCGGATTCCTCACCGGCTCCTCCGACCTCAGCATCCCGAGATCATTCCTCGGCGATGAGGTTACCTCATGCGTGCAAAAAGCCAAGCATGCCGTGCTGGGCGTCGAGTACGACCTGACGGAACATATCACCCTCAACGCCGAAGTCTACTACAAACACTTCGACCAGCTGCTCAACTCCAACCGCAACAATATCTACGACCACACCGACCCCGTCTATACCCGCGAGGACAGCCCCTATCGCCAATCGGAGTACCTGATGAGGGAATACATTATCGAAGAGGGCATGGCCACCGGCCTCGACATCAGCGCCACGCTCGACCTCGAACGCCTATACCTGTGGGCCACCTACTCGCTCGGCTATGTCGAGCGCAAGGGACAGATGACCGATCGGCCTGTAACCGACGAATCCTATACCTATAACCCCCACTATGACCGCCGCCACACCATCAACATACTCTCCACCTACACCCTCGGCGAGCAGCGCCAGTGGGAAGTGAGTGCCCGCTGGACCTTCGGCTCGGGGTTCCCCTTCACCCAAACCCAGGGCACCTACCAGAACCTTGTCTTCGGCGAAAGCATCGGCAGCGACTATACCCGCGAGAACGGCGAATACAGCATCCACTATGCCGACATCTACAAGGGGCGCCTGCCATCCTACCACCGCCTCGACCTGGGTGTCAAACGCAAAATCTCCATTGGCGCACGCTCCATCCTCGAGCTCAACCTCAGCGCCACCAACGTATACAGCCGACAGAACATCTTCTACTTCAACCGCGTAACCTTTGAGCGGGTCAACCAGCTGCCCATCCTTGTCTGCTTTGGGGCATCGATGACATTCTAGGCACTCCCCCACCCTGCTACCCCCCATCGGCATCCAACAAGGGCAACGAACCCTTGCACAGGGTGCCTTTTTTGGTGTCGAACGGAGTGGAAAAAAGTGCAAAATTTTTGCACAAAAACAGCCAAAACGCCCCAAAACCGCCCGTTTGCAAGATACAGATTGCCAGCACGTTGAATGCACTCTCTTCTTCCCCTCTTCTTCCTCTCTAGGGAAATGGCTGGCGAGGGGCTGGAATAAAAAAATGGGGGTATGAAAAAAAGTTTGTATCTTTGCATTCGATAACGGCCGCGAGAGTGGCGGCCAGAAAATAAAATGAATATTAACAAGCATTACTATTATTTCGCGTGTACGAAGTGTCGCAGCTAAAGTATAACGACTGGAAATAATAATTAGTGGTATATAGTATATACTTTTGACCAAAAATAATAGAGATGCTCGCACGTTGTGTGAGTTTCTTATTGGTCATAGGTATTGCGACACACCTGTACACGGTAGGAAACTCCGCTTTTTTATCGTGTGCACCGATTGATAGGAATGCACAAAACGCTATCAATCAATGGCAGGCAACCGAAACCTCAATGCGGCCATGAAGGCCAAGAAAGACGAGTTTTACACTCAACTTGTTGACATAGAAAATGAACTGAAGCACTACCGCGAGCATTTCCGCGGCAAGGTGGTGTTCTGTAACTGCGACGACCCATACGAGAGCAACTTTTTCAAATATTTTGCGCTGAAATTCAACAGCCTTGGGCTGAAAAAGCTGATAGCTACCTGCTACGACGGTTCGCCTGTGATGGGTAATGAGTTGCTATTGCAATTCGACACGCCAGATGCCGATCCGAAAAAGATAGCCTACAAAGTGGAGATAACGCAAGTGGATGACTACAACGGCGACGGAGCGGTGAACCTCAGCGACGTGGCCTACCTGTTACAGAACGACAAGAATGTTCTTTCCCGCCTGCAGGGAAACGGAGACTTCCGCAGTCCCGAATGTGTGGAACTGCTGAAGCAGGCGGACATTGTATGTACCAATCCACCGTTCTCCCTTTTCCGCGAGTATGTGGCGCAGTTGATGAAATATGAAAAGAAGTTCCTGATAATAGGGAATCAAAACAACGTAACATACAAAGAAATTTTTCCATTGTTGATGCGTGATAAGATTTGGTTGGGCTACCACTATGGTGGGCAAAAGTTTGAAGTTCCATTAGATTTTGTGAAAGACAACACATATTTTGAAAATGGTAAAAAATACGCAAAGTTTGGGAACATTTGTTGGTTCACTAATCTTGATCACAAGAGAAGGCACGACACGATAGACCTTTTTAAACCATATGATCCATCTAAATATAAGCCATACGACAACTACGATGCAATCGACGTCCCTGCAATTATCGAAATTCCATGCGACTTTGATGGAGTAATGGGGGTGCCAATTACATTTCTTTGCAATTACAATCCAGAACAATTTGAAATATTAGGGATAACAGACAGAGGAAACGAGTATGGACTAAAGACAAAAGAATACTCCAAGGCTGATACTCCAAAATATGGTGACCTCAATCGCAGAGGTGCTATTTGGGTCAATGGAGAATTGAAATCAACATTTGCAAAACTTTTAATCCGTAGAAAGAAATGAAAATAGAACTGACACAAATAACCATCGGCGAGTTGGTGGATGGCTATGCCGACAACAGCGCCACCGAAGAGGGTATCGTCGGCTATGGCGGTCGCCTGAACATCCGCCCCAAGTATCAACGCGAGTTCGTCTACGACGAGAAAAAACGCAATGCTGTGATAGATACAGTGTGGAAAGGCTTCCCGCTGAACGTGATGTACTGGGTGCGCAATAAGGAGGGCAACTTTGAATTGCTCGACGGTCAACAGCGCACCATAAGTATCTGTCAATTTGTATGGGGCGAATTTCTAATGACACTTGACGGGAATCTCACTGATTTTAAAGGATTAATGGGCTTGCAAAAGCGAATAACGGACTACAAACTGCAAGTGTACATCTGCGAAGGCACCGAAGAGGAGCAGATTGACTGGTTTCAGGTTATCAACATTGCGGGAGAGCGACTTACCCAACAGGAAATGTTCAACGCCATATATAACGGTCCTTGGATTAACCACGCCAAACGACGTTTTAGCAAGACGAATTGCGTGGCCTGGCAATTGGGCAAAGACTATATGAGTGGTTCACCCATACGGCAGGATTACCTTGAAACAGTGCTCAAATGGATTTCGGATGGCAATATTCGGGAGTACATGATAGCACACCGCTCCGATGAGAACAGCGACGAACTATGGCAATACTATCAAGACGTGATACATTGGGTAAATACCCACTTCACGGAGGTAAGGAAAGAGATGAAAGGTGTGCAGTGGGGTGAGATGTACAACAAGCATAAAGACGACCCGTTCAAGGAGAGTGAGCTACGCGAAAGGGTAAAAGAATTGATGAAAGACAGCGATGTTAAAAAGAAGAGCGGCATCTACTGGTATGTAATGGACGGCAACGAGAAGCATCTCGACATCCGCGCCTTCGACGACAATACACGGCGCGAGGTGTACGAGCGGCAGTCGGGGGTATGTCCTTTCTGCGGAGAGCATTTCGCCATCGAGCAGATGGAGGCCGACCACATCACGCCTTGGAGCAAGGGTGGACGCACGGTGGCAGAGAACTGCCAGATGCTGTGCCGCGAATGCAACCGGAAGAAGGGCGGCAAGTAAGAACAAACGCTAGCGTGCAGTCTCAAGCAGGGACTGCATCTCTTTTATCTCGTCGCGGAAGCGGGCGGCGGCCATGAAGTCAAGCTCCTTGGCGGCCGCCTGCATCTTGCGCTGGCGGTCGCGTATCTCCTTGCGCAGCTGCTCCTTGGTGAGTTTGAGGAGCTCGGGAGAAGAGTGAGGAGTGAGGGGTGAGGAGTGAGGAGTGGGGCTTATTGTGCCGTATTCGGCTTGGGGCTCGGCGGCGACGGGGAGGGCGGTGTCTCGGCCTGCTGTCGAGTGGTTGCTCTCTTCGGCGGCACGCTCGATGACGCTGGTGGTGCCGAGGATGGCCTCGGTGGACTTGACTATCTGGCGCGGCACGATGCCATGTTCCATATTGTAGCGTATCTGCTTCTCGCGGTGGCGGTTGGTGATGTCGATGGCGCGCTGCATGGAGCCTGTGATGTTGTCGCCGTAGAGGATGGCCTTGCTGTGCACGTTGCGCGCAGCGCGGCCTATGGTCTGAATCAGTGCACGGTCGGAGCGCAGGAAGCCCTCCTTGTCGGCATCGAGGATGGCCACGAGGCTCACCTCGGGCAGGTCCAACCCCTCGCGCAGCAGATTGACACCCACCAGCACATCGAACACGCCCATGCGCAGGTCGCGCATAATCTCCACGCGCTCCAGGGTGTCCACGTCGGAGTGGATGTACTTGCTCTTGATGCCGAGGTTGGTGAGGTAGGAGGTGAGCTCCTCGGCCATGCGTTTGGTGAGGGTGGTAACGAGGACGCGCTCGCCCTTGTCGACGGTGTTTTCTATCTCGTCCAGCAGGTCGTCGACCTGGCTGACGGCCGGCCGCACCTCGACCACGGGGTCCAGCAGGCCGGTGGGGCGGATGACCTGCTCGACCACCACGCCCTCGGCCTCGCCCAGCTCGTAGTCGGCCGGCGTGGCGGAGATGTAGATGGTGGGGCCGGTGAGGGCGTAAAACTCCTCGTAGGTGAGCGGCCGGTTGTCGAGCGCCGAGGGCAGTCGGAAGCCGTACTCGACGAGGCTGGTCTTGCGGCTGCGGTCGCCGCCGTACATGGCGCCGATTTGGGGTATGGTAACGTGGCTTTCGTCGACCACGAGGAGGAAGTCGTCGGGGAAATAGTCGATCAGGCAGAAGGGGCGGCTGCCCGGTGCGCGGCCGTCGAAGTAGCGGCTGTAGTTCTCGATGCCGCTGCAGTAGCCCAGTTCCTGAATCATCTCGATGTCGTAGTTGACGCGCTCTTCGAGGCGTTTGGCCTCCAGCGGCTTGTCGATGGAGAGGAGGTAGTCGCGCCGCTCGAACATATCGTGCTGAATCTGCAGCAGCGCCGGGGCCATGGTCTCCTTGGAGGTGAGGAAGTTGGAGGCGGGATAGACGACCGCCTCGCTGAAGCGGTCGAGGCGCTGGCCGCTGACGGGGTCGAAACTCTCGAGGGTCTCGATCTCGTCGTCCCAGAACGAGACGCGGTAGCAGAAGTCGGCGAAGGAGGGGTAGATGTCGACCGTGTCGCCCTTGACGCGGAAGCGGCCGTTGACGAACTCTATCTCGTTGCGCACGTACTGCCCTTCGAGCAGGCGTATCAGCAGGTCGTCGCGCCGCAGGCGGTCGCCCACACGGAGGGTGATGGTGCCGCGCTTGAACTCCTCGGGGTTGCCGATGCCGTAGATGCAGCTGACGGAGCTGACCACGATGACATCGCGCCGGCCGCTCAATAGGGCCGAACTGGCGCGCAGACGCAGGCGGTCGAGCTCGTCGTTGATGGCGAGGTCTTTCTCGATATAGGTGTTGGTGGAGGGGATGTAGGCTTCGGGCTGGTAGTAGTCGTAGTAGGAGACGAAGTACTCGACGGCGTTGTTGGGGAAGAACTGGCGGAACTCGCCGTAGAGCTGTGCGGCGAGGGTCTTGTTGTGGCTCAGCACCAGAGTGGGACGCCCGAGCTGCTGGATGACGTTGGCCACGGTGAAGGTCTTGCCACTGCCGGTAACGCCCTGCAGCACCTGTGCGCGCTGCCCATTGCGCACGCCCTCCACCAGCTGGCGGATGGCCTCGGGCTGGTCGCCCATGGGTGCGAAGTCAGATTTCAGTTCAAAGTCCATCTTGCGGGTTGCATTTGGTGGTGCCGTCGTGCAGCATCTGTTGGCTGGTCTGTATCATACCGAAGGCGTGCCGGCGCATGCTGTCGGCCCGCTCGGGCTGTTGCTCTATAAGGTCGTCGGTAGAGGCCAGCCGGTAGCGGTAGAGGCTGGCGCGCTGCTGCTTGTGGCGGTAGAGGTAGAACAGTTCGCCGTCAACCACACCCACCTTGTCGTCGGCGCTGAAGTAGGCATATTTGCGGCTGCGGGTCATAAGGTTGAGGCCCAGCATGCCATCGCCCTGCGGCAGTCCGAGCAGCCCCAGCACGGTGGCCGGCACGTCGATTTGCAGTGCCATGCGTTCGGTCGACTCGGGGGCAATGCGCCCGGGGGCATAGAAGAGCATCGGCACATGGTTGTAGGAGAGGGCCATGTCGTACACGGGGTCAATCGAGGCCCCGTGGTCGGCCACGAAAACGAAGAGCGTGTTGGCAAACCAGTGGCGCTGCTGAGCCATGCGCATGAAGCGGCCGATGGACCAGTCGGCATATTCCACCATCTGGGTTTTCAGTTCGCCGGTGCGGGGCTGCAGTCCGGTGTTCCGTGGCAGGATGTAGGGGCCGTGGTCGCTGACGGTCATGACGGCGGCCAGGAAGGGGCCGTGGTGGGCGGTGCTGTCGCAGTGTTCCAGCACGTGGTCGAACAGCACATGGTCGGGCACGCCCCAGGTGCCCACCACCTCGTGCTTGGGATAGCTGTGCTGCCCCACCACACGGTCGAAGCCGTTGTGGTAGAGGAAGCCGCGCATGCCGTCGAAGTCCTCGTCGTGGGCGAGGAAAAAGGTGGTGCGGTAGCCAGCCTGCCGCAGGTGGCCGGGCAGGCCGCAGATTGTGGGCATAGGGGTGCTCTTCATCAACTGGCGCGCCAATATGGCCGGGTGGCCGTAGAGGGTGGAGTAGATGCCGTTGTGCGTGTGTGTGCCGGCCGACCAGGCTTGGGTGAAGTACAGCGACCGGGCCGCGAGGCTGTCCAGACAAGGAGTGAGCCCTATTCCGGTCTTTGCGGCCGACATGGACTCCATCATCACGACCACCACATTCATGCCCTCGGGCAGTCTGACATGCGCCTGCGGGAGGGCGCTGTCGGCGGGCGTATCCAGCAGCTCCCGGTGTATCTGGCGGGCGGTGTCCGGGTCGATGAGTTCCACTGGCTGGTTGCGACTTTTTCCGCTGTCTTCCAGGCTCTTGATAAAAGTGAAGACGGGGTTGAGGCCGATTTGGTTGAGGAAAGGGTCGCTGCAGAAATAGGCAGTGCTCACGCGCATGGGTATCTTGGACAGTTTGCCGCGCATGCCGACAAGGCCCGCACCTAGCAGCACGACCGCAATGGGTATGCTCCAACTATAGGGCAGGTGCTCGTCGAGGTGAGGGATGAGCACACGCCGATATAGCAGCCTTCCCAGCAGCCACCAGGCTACGGCCACGGCCAGGAAAAGAACAATGTAGAGCAGGTACTGCGGCTCGCTGACAACCATGCTGGCCGAGGTGGAGAAGTCGTCCAGCCACGTCAGCGCCACCACGTCGAGGCGGTTGAAGAAGTAGCAGAAATAGGGTATGTCGGCAGCACAGGCAAAGAAGGCCACCGTGTAGAGCACCATCAGCAGGTAGTGCACCACGGCGTAGTATGCACGCTTGCCGATACGGGCCATTTCGCCCACAATCATCATGAGCAGCGGCAAGGCCAGCAGATAGCAGCTGACTGTGGTGTCGAAGCGGAAGCCCATCCAAAGCGCCTTGGCGTACTGCCCGTCGAGCGACAGGCCGGCCGCACTCTGCGAGCCGTAGGCCACGGTCTCGGCAATGCGGAAGGCGGAGAAGAATACAATACCCAAAAGGTATATGCATATCAGGTAGTTAAAGCGGGCGTTTTTCCTTATCATAGTCTGCAAAGATACGAAAAAAAGCTTGAATGGCAACTTTTTTGTATTTTTGCAGTATGGGAACGGAAACGAATCATAGCACAATCCACTGATGACCAGACAAATATTGATAGACCTCACGCCTGAGGAGTATGCCGATGCGGCGGTGGTGCGGCGCCGTGCCGGCGCCGCAGCCGACGAACCCCTGCGCATCACGCGCCGCACCCTCGACAGCCGTCGGCGCAACATTGTGTACCACTGCACGGTGGAGGTGGGCGGAGAAGAGAATCTGATTAAGCAGAATATTCAGAATGTTCTGAATATTCGGAGCCTGACCAACGAGACACCACGTGTCCTCATCGTGGGTGCCGGGCCGGCGGGTCTCTTTGCCGCTCTGCGTTGCCTGCAGCGGGGCTTGAGGCCCATCATCGTGGAACGCGGCAAACCCGTCGAGGAGCGCAAGCGCGACATCGCGCGTATCACGCGCGAAAAATATGTCGACCCCGACAGCAACTGGTGCTTCGGCGAGGGCGGCGCGGGAACCTACAGCGACGGCAAACTCTACACCCGCTCCACCAAGCGGGGCGACGTGTCGGAGGTGCTGCGCGCCTTTGTGGCCTGCGGAGCCGACCCCGACATCATGCTCGACGCCCACGCCCACATCGGCACCGACCGCCTCAGCGACATCATCGCCAGCATGCGCAGCCATATCGAGGCCGCTGGCGGTGAATATCACTTCCATACGCGCGTGGAGGACATCGTGGTTGCCGACGGCACGGTGCGGGGCATTGTGGACCAGCACGGCAACTGCATAGAGGGTCAGGCCGTAATATTGGCCACCGGCCACTCGGCACGCGACATCTATGCCCTCTTCCATCGGCGCGGATGGCTGCTCGAAGCCAAGCCTTTCGCATTAGGGGTGCGCGTGGAACATCCGCAGGCGCTTATCAACGAAATCCAATATCACGGCAAGAACCACTCGCCGCTGCTGCCACCGGCGGCCTACAGCCTGACCACACAGGCGGCCGGCCACGGCGTGTTCTCGTTCTGCATGTGCCCGGGCGGAGTGATAGTGCCGGCGGCGACGGCAGGCGGGCAGCAGGTGGTAAACGGCATGAGCAACTCGCGCCGCAACTCACCCTTCGCCAACAGCGGCATCGCCGTAACCGTGGCTCCCGAAGACGTCGGAAGCAACGACCCGCTGGCCCTGCTGCATTTCCAACAGCAGGTGGAGGCGGCCACGTTCCACGCTGCAGGCGACTGCATCGATGCGCCGACGCAGCGCCTGGCAGACTTCCTCAAACGCCGCCCCAGCACCACGCTGGGCAGGAGCGGCTACATGGGGCAGACCGTCAGTGCGCCCCTGCATGAACTGCTGCCGCCCTTTGTGGTGGAAAGCCTGATCCAGGGGTTCCGCGACTTCGACCGCAAGATGCATGGGTTCATCACCGCCGAGGCACAGCTGCTGGCGGTGGAGAGCCGCACATCGAGCCCCGTGCGCATACCGCGCGACCGCGACACACTGCAGCACCCACAAATCAAGAGGCTCTTCCCCTGCGGCGAAGGTGCCGGCTACGCAGGCGGCATCGTTTCATCCGCACTCGACGGCATACGATGCGCCGAGGCAATCAGCCTTCAAATGTAAAGCTTAGCAGGAAGGTGCGCGAGGAGAGGTTGTCGAACGAACGGATGTAGACGTCGGGATCCTGCACCTTGAGGTCCACCAGGCCGAAGGTCATCTTGAGCTCGATGGCGAATTTCACATAAGGCAGGAAGACATCGAACCCCATGCCCATCGAATAGCGCACGTCGTGGGCCTGGAGGCGTATGATGCTTTCGTTGGTCTGGTTGCGATTCTTGCGCAGCGAGGCGAAGTCGAAACCATAGCTGACGCCGGCGGTGAGGTAGGGTCGGAAGTTGTGGTAGCGCTGGGCACGGAACTTCAGCTCGAGGGGTATGTCGCCGTAGACCGACTCCACATTGCGCTGGCGCTCGGCCAGGCGGTGGGTCTCCAGATAGCCCTGCTCCCAGGCGTAGGTAACGTCGCGCGTGATGAGCGTTACCCCGGGCAGGAGGCGCAGGTTGAACCACTGACCCATGCGCAGGTCGCCGATGATGGCGATATGGAAGCCGGGGGCGTAGTAGGAGGTTACGCCTTGAAGGGTTTCGCGCATCTCGGGGTCGGTACTGAAGTCGAAGTCGAATTTCGACTGCGTATAGCCTACCTGTATGCCATAGTGCAGTAGGCGAGTGTCGAACTGGCCGAGGTTGCCCACCTGGGCGCGTGTCGCCACCGGGCCAAGCACGGCCAGCAGCACAAACAGGACTATGGCGCGGCGGCAAAGCATAAGTTATTCGGACAATTCGCCCCGCAGCGACTGGCCGAGGCGCAGTTTGACGTGTTCCTTGTCGTCGGAGTAGTGGCCGAGGAGGTACATCAGCTTGGTGATGGCGGCCTCGATGGTGATGTCGCCGGCACCCACCACACCGATGCGGTCGAGGTCGCAGCTGGCGGCGTACTGGCGCATCTTCACCGCACCGGCCTTGCACTGGGTTACATTCAGCACGATGATGCCGCGGCGTATGGCGTCGTCGAGGGCATCGATGAACCAGGCGTCGGTCGGAGCGTTGCCCGATCCGTAGGTTTCGAGCACCACACCCTGCAGGTCGGGCGTGGAAAGCAGGGCGCGCACCACCGGCTCGGTGATGCCGGGGAAGAGCTTCAGGATGGCCACACGACGGTCGAACACCTTGCGAACCAGCAGTTTGTCCTTCGGCATGGGGAGGAACAGGTGCTCTTTGAAGGTGATGTTGATGCCGGCCTTGGCCAGCGAGGGATAGTTGTAGGTCTCGAAAGCGTCGAAGTTCTCGGCGCTGATTTTGGTGCTGCGGTTGCCACGGTAGAGGTGGCTCTCAAAGAAGATGCACACCTCGGGGATGGTGGCCAGGCGGCAGGAGGCCACCTCGAGGGCGCAGATAATGTTCTCGCGGCCGTCGCTGCGCAGCATGCCCAGCGGCAACTGGCTGCCGGTGAGCACAATAGGCTTGCCCAAATTCTTGAACATGAAACTCAGCGCCGAGGCGGTATAGGCCATCGTGTCGGTGCCATGCAGCACCACGAAGCCGTCGTACTGGTCATAGTGGCGTTCGATAATCTCGGCGATGTCGACCCACAGCGAGGGCGTCATGTTGGACGAGTCAATGATATTGTCCAGCGTTACCGAGTCGATGTCGTAGCGGCAGTGCTTGAGTTGCGGAACGGCGTCGATGATGCGGTCCAGCGCAAAGGGGTGCAGCGACCCGTTTTCGTCCTGCACCATGCCGATGGTGCCGCCGGTATATACGATGAGTACCTTGTTGTTCATGTACCCGATAACGACGCATGGGCGTATTTATTGTATCGCGCCATCGGAATTTAGGTCCACGGACACCCCAGGGACGGACAGGGAACGGTAGGGGAATGGTAGGGGAACGGTAGGGGAATACAAAGGCCCTGGTAGGATATGGAAGGATATGGAAGGGTATGAGCCATAAAACACAAAAGCCCCTCAAAATGAGGGGCTTTACCATTACCTATATACTAGAAAAAAATGTTTATATACGCTCTTCACTCCCACGGAAATGCACATTCAACTCGTGGAGGCGTTCCAAAAGGACTCCGAGGGAGGAGCCTTCCGTCATTTTGGCAAAAGCGTTGACATCTTTGGGGAAACACTTGCCACCGTAGCCGAATTTGCCATCGGGGCCGGGGACGTAGGTGTGGGTGTCGTTGATATAGCCCGACAGGAGAACACCCGTATGCACCTTGCGCCAGTCGGCACCCATCTGCTCACAATACTCACGGCATGCGTTGAAGTAGGTAACCTTGTAAGCGCCAAAAACATTGTGCATGTATTTGGTCAACTCGGCCTCCAACGGGGTCATAACAGTGAACTTCTTGCCGACAAAAATCCTGGTAAGCAGTTCGTGGGCACCGGTAAAGACCATGGTCTGCTTCTTGAAGTCCTCGATATGGGTGCGCTCGGTGAGGAACTCGGGCATATAACACACCTGGTGGCCAGTTTCTTTCGACAGCCTGTCGCTGGTACCGGGGAGGATGGTGGTACGCACGAAAACAGGCACATCCGGGAGTTTCTTGATCAACTCCGCCATCAGGCGCAAATCCTGCGTGCCATCGTCCTCGGTGGGCACATGAATCTGCAGGAAAGCGATATCGATATTGCTCAAATCATCATTGTATCCCTTGGGCGGGTCGCTGATGAAGAGTTTGCACTCTGGATTATTATTCTCCAACCAATCTTTGAGGGCTCCACCGACGAAGCCACATCCGATAATTCCAACGTTGATCATTGTTGCTGTCATTTGGCAGGCTCTGCTATTACTTTCTCCATTCAAACCGGCAGGACGGAGAGCCTCCTTTTACCATTCCGCCAGCTATTTATTCCCCTTGAAAAATCACTGAATTTGCAATTGTAACGCCATTGTTCTGCATTTATTGTTTGTGTTTGTGCAAATTTAGGTCCACACATATGACATCTTGAAAAAACAAAGCGCTCCGGGGAGTTTCCGAAGCGCCTTGTTTTAGTGTCGTTGTCTTTTCACTCTACTATCGCATTCTTTATCGTATCTACGATATAATGAATGTCATCGTCGCTCACATACGGGCCGGCGGGCAGGCACATGCCTATCTTGAATAATGCCTCACTCACGCCGTTGACGTATGCCGGCGCATCCTTATAGCAAGGCTGCCTGTGCATCGGTTTCCACAGCGGACGTGCCTCAATCTGGGCCTGGTCCATAATAACACGCAGAGCCTCCACATTAGCGTTCGGCTCGCAATCCGTGTGGGCACTCTCGGCAGCATGGATGACACCGGCGGCACCGCCCACGGCACCCGTCACGATAGTCTTGTAGGCGTTCTCCTGACCTTTGATGCGCACCTCGGGGTCGATGGTCATGGTGCAGAGCCAGAAGTTGGAATCGTAGCGGCTGTCGGGATTGCCATGCACCTTGATGCCCGGCACATCCTTCAGCAGCTCCTCATACAGAGCCTGTACGTGCTTGTGGTGCGCGATATGGTCATTCACAACGGTCATTTGTCCACGGCCGATGCCGGCGCAGATATTGCTCATACGGTAGTTGAAGCCGATCTTCTCGTGCTGATAGTACGGATAGCTCTCGCGGTACTGCGTGGCGTACATCATAATCTCACGCCAGTGTTCCTCATCCTCCGTGATAAGAGCACCGCCGCCACTAGTGGTGATCATCTTGTTGCCGTTGAACGACAGCACACCGTATTTACCGAAGGTGCCCAGCACCTGCCCTTTCCAGCGGCTGCCAAAGCCCTCAGCGGCATCCTCGATGACTGGGATGTTGTAGCGGTTGGCAATCTCCATGATGCGGTCGATCTGATACGGCATGCCGTATAGAGCCACAGGGATGATAGCCGCAGGCTTCTTGCCCGTCTTGGCAATGCGGTCCTTGATAGCCTCTTCAAGTAGATCGGGGTCCATATTCCATGAATCCTTCTCAGAATCCACGAAGACAGGTGTGGCACCAAGGTAAGTGATGGGGTGTGATGAAGCACAAAACGTAAACGACTGCACAATCACCTCGTCCCCCGCCTTCACTCCAGCGGCGATCAGAGCCAGATGCACCGCAGCGGTACCAGCCGAAAGCGCGACAACACGCTTGTTTTGTCCAACGAACTCTTCAAGGTCTTTCTCGAAACCGTTCACGTTCGGCCCCAAGGGCACCACCCAGTTGGTATCAAATGCTTCTTTGATGTATTTCTGTTCAAGACCCGCATCGCTCATATGCGCGAGGCAGAGATAAATACGTTTTCTTTCAGACATATATGTTAGTTTAATTGATTAATTCTTATTGTTTATTTCAAATCGGGAAACTCCAAAAACACGAAAAGGTTCACCTTGCGGTGATCACAAATTATTTCACACCACCGAGAATAATCTCAATCACCGACTCATTACTCCTCTGCCGGCAACGCCTGCACATCCTCTGCCGGAGGCAGATAATCCGATGCCTTGTTGGGCGAAATCACAGAATGTCCTACTTGCGCCTCCAGCTTCTTGCGGGCATCTCCCGCAATCTTGCTGCCTTGACGGGTCACTTCAGCACTCTGTCTGAAGCCCTTGGGGTTCTTGGATTTGCTAATCTCGGTGGCAGATGCTTCCGCCAACGTATTCAGTGCCAACTCGATGTTGACTCCGTCTTCCTCTGTCGCGACTCGGCATAGTTCATGCAAGCAAGGCTCTGCTCTCGCTGCTCCATCGGTTGGTCATATTGTCCCTCAGGTTTTCCTTGTGCAAGCCCTTGAACTGCTTATACTGCTTGGTGGTCTTGCCGCTCCAACCTCTGGTGATGATGTCCGTCAATGACGCATACTGTTGCCCCTCGGTCACGCCAGCCCTATCCCACTCGTCAGTCAGCTCCTTACGAACTTCAATGGAACGAAGTCTTTGGTTAATCCACTTGTCTGAATAGCCCAAACGGCGGTAATCCGCATACGCCTGCTCGAAGTTCAGCTCGGGGTCCTGCATCTGGTCGATACGCTGGGCCGCCACCTGCGCCATCCACTGCTTGAACGGCTCCGCCTTTTTCGAGGGAATACTCTGCACCAGACGGAAAAGCCGTTCAGTATCAGCAACATCCGTAGAGCGCATTTTGTCATCAGGCGCTTTCATTCTCAACTGATAACAATTTGTTACCGTTTCATCACCCTCCTTCTTCAACCTGCCTTTCAGCACTTTCCAGTACTTACGGGCGGCTTGGTAGTCGCTATCGGTGAGCACCCCGCACACGTCCACGATGGAAAAGTACCACGTCTCCTGTTCATCGTCCCAAATCGTGCGAACTTTCTTTTCTTCAAACAGTTGTATCTGATGCTTCTGCGTCATAAGTTCAAAACTATATTTCTACAATGATAACATGTTTTTCTCGGCTTTTATTGCTGTAAGATCACAACTTGTGACACCCCTCATTTATTCCGCCCTATCCGTCTCCGTTTTATTCCCTCACTTATCCTCTCAAGTAGCTCGGGGCAGGTGCCCGTTCCCTATTCCCTCTGTGCGAAGCGAACAAACCGTACTATCTATACAGTGTCAGAAACGGAGTGTTTTTCGCCATCGTGATGGTCACTTTTTTCAAACTTTTTTTCCAGAGGGCCGTCTGTTTAACCATTAATCAACTCGTCTTCAAAGCAATAATCACAATGGTTGTTATACTATTTTTTTATTGATTCCTCTCATTCCGCACCTGATGCGGAATCTCTATGCATATTGATTCTTCCTTTTGTTCTCTTCAACCAAGGTGAGTAGTTCTTTGAACATACTCAACCGCTCTCCTTTCAGTTCCCCTGCGTTCATCTTTTTCCTGTTAGCTTTTAGCCATTCAGCATATCGTGTTCTTCAATGCGGTGGCGGGAAGAATTTCGATGGTTCGCGGCCATGAATTCCATCACCTCATTGTATCGCGACAACCATCTTTCGTCTTGGGTCACAAATCGTAAGCCGTAATCAAATAAGCTGTAAACAAAATCATAACGCCATCACTTCATCTTCCCTCAGCGGTTCATACTTTCCGTCTTTGCGATACGGATTCAGCACAATGGGATACATGTAACCATCGTTTTTGTGGAACAAGCCATTAATCCATGCATCAACCGCCCTATGAGTACTGTAAGGTGTACCATTCCCCCATTCTGTACTTTCATGTTGAAAGTCCTGTTCCACGTAAGCCTGCATGCTGTAGTTTACCACAACAGTGTAGAACAGCTCTTTTGCCAACTCCCGATACTGCTCAATATCAATTATATATTTGCCATCTTTGGGGTATTCCACACAATTCAAACTCACATGTGGTACTGTTACTTTTGCATCAACAATCACATAATCTTTAGTTGGGCTAATCCTCATCAAGACCACACTATCATTCTGGCAACAAAGCCGATATTGTTGGCCATCCAATTCATAATCCAAATCTGCCCATAGACCATAAACATAACGTAAAGGATACGCTCCAGACCGCTGGATATCACGAAGCAGGACATAGCTAAGATTGTTCACCATCCTGAACATCAACTCCAGAAGGGTTGATTTTCCTCTTCCATTCTTGCCCACGATAGCATATACAGAGATATTCTTTGCAAAGAAATCATCATATTCATTCTTTCCAAAAACAAACGGCTCATCAGTCTGAAGATTCTTCCTCAGACTCTCATCACATTCCTTAAATACTCTGATGGAACTAATGTACAACATATCAAACTTTATTCATCAACCTTACACACCACCCCAACAGCACCACTACACCTGGGCATAACGATACCCGCCTTTCTTCACGTATGACGAGAGGAAGGTGCCGTGCGAATCGGCAGCCATCAGGCCATCGTAAATACTTTGGGGCACATCATAATACTGATATACAGCACCCGTTGTGAATTCGACCTCCAAAATCATGTTGTCTGGATCGTAGCCGATAGATAAGATGTTTGACGATGTCACGTATTGTCTTTCCATATCTTTATTTTTTTAAGTTTACTTGTTGCAGCCGCCATGCCTTTACAATATCAAGATAGTCTTCGTCCTTTATATCCAATACATTGTTCCAACCACCTTTGCCTTTCTCATCAGATGCAACAACAGGGTCATTACTGTCAGGGCGATTCTTCTTATCCGGGAAAGTAATGCATGCCCGCATAGGCATCCTCACAGCCTCTCCAACAATAATTGATTCACCAGTCTTTAGGATTGGCAACATGTTGACCAAATTCGAAAGATTGTCAGACACCGTGTTGGCAACAATACCCCTATCGTTGGAATTGGTCAACCTCAATGCTATTGTAGTGCCGCATTGAGACAGGATTGTCGGGTCAATCTCTGATGGGCGTTGGCTGACAATCATGGCACTGATACCATATTTTCTACCTTCCTTCACAATTCGTCGTACAATTTTGGATGCCCGGCTGCTATTATCGCTACCTAAATAATTGTGGGCTTCCTCCATGACAATCAGCAGCGGACGCGATTTGCCACCCTGGGCAAGATTGCGACCCCAGAACAACGAATCGTACATGACGCGAAGTAGAATTCCGATAATATCATGCAATATGCCGCTCGGTACTCCAGACACATCGAATACTGAAAGCGTCTTCTCACCCATCCAAATACGCAGGAGCGCATTGATATCACTGTCTGTATACCCAACCGAATCAGGCACAAATCCTTTCGGGTTCAGTGCAAAGTCAAAACGCGGATCATCTAGTTTTGCCCGAAGTGAAATCAATTGTCTCTTTATGGACATGGGAGCCGATGACAGAAACACCCTAGACTGCTGTTGCTCTTTGTATTGGGGAAGAACTAATGGTTCCAAACTACCAGTTAATGGCTTCTCGTCAGCATCTGTTGCAAAGGCTTCCGTCGTCTTAGTAGCATCGAAATCCTCATCTATCGCACAAAACCTCTGACCAGTTCCTGCACACGTATGGGTAGAGAACATCTGTCGATAGAGATAAAGAAACAGCCTTTTGATGCTAAAAGGGATAGGAGTATCAACGGTGATATTGTCTTTGTTCAAGTATGAAAACAGAACAGGGTTCTTCTCTATCGTAAGTTTCTTCAGTTTTAACACCAAATCAGAGAGAGGATGCCTGTCGTTGTCAGAAATGTCGCCAAAAGCAAAACTTACAAATTCATCGAATCTCATTGCCCAATAAGGAACCACAAGATTCTTCTCCACCGCATCCTCAGGTGTTATTCTAAAAACATTAGCCCTGTCCTTGAATGTTTTGCCGTATTCACCATGAATGTCAACCAATATGATGCGCGATGATGGGAACATATTGTTATCAATCAGTGTATTGATAAGACCAGCTACCGTTGTTGATTTTCCAGTGCCTGTTGAACCCACTATGGCACAGTGCCGACATACGAGTTTGTTTACGTCTATCAATGCAGGTATATTTTCAGCACCCGATATGGTACCAACCGACACGAACTCAGCACCATGCAACCGTCCATAAATATTCACCAAGTCTTCCTCCGTCACAATATACACCTCATCGTCAATCATAGGATATTGGGAAATACCCCGCTCAAAGGGCTGTCCTTTAGCACCCTCACCTACCAGTTGTACAGTCATCCAACGATAACCGGTGTTTGCCTCCTCGCGCGAAGATTCTGGGACGGCATCAGCACCGATTTGCACGATAATCCCATACAGGTTGACAAAACCTTGCGGAATCTTCACAAAGCCACCCACTTGACCAATCTTATATCCATTGCCATAAATATAGGAAATAGTGGAATTCATGGATGAGTAAAGCAGAACCGATACATTAGTCCCGGAAATGCTTCTTACAACACCTATTACAGCTGGGTTATTATTTGTCGGCATCGGGTTGGTCTCCTATAAGTTCTGACAGGAATGTGGCAAAATCACCAAAGTTTCCAAGAGAGACTCTATTATCCACTTTGTTCAATGTGAAATTTGCAAACTCATTATTGCTATCCACAAACTCAGCCCACTCACGTCGTTGTGCTCCTATTACTGCTTCATCATCATTCCAAACACTAAGGTTCGGGCGTTCCAAGGCTCTCTTAACCGCTTCTGGCGAAGTCAGTTTTTTATTGGGATCTTTCGTCATTTTCCCGAACATCAAAGCCACGACGTTTGCTGTCTGATTCACCTTCAAGGCATTGATAATAGTATCGTTGATATGCTCATCGCCAAATGAATAACCACATACGAACAACACAGCATGAGGCTTTAAGAGGAATTGGGTCAAGCGGTCAGACATGGCTAGAAATGGCATTTTGCGACTTTGGTCATATTTCAGTTTGGATGGATAAATCAGTTCAGGCGAACCTGCCACACCTTTCGTCACACGGCAAACGCCCGAGCTCATGGCTTTCCAGTTTACCGAACCATGCAATTTCCATAACCTTGCCCAATACGGTGGCAGTTTATTGTCTTCAACGGAATGAACATCAAAAAACGGATACCTTGAGCCAGAAAAACCATCGTAAAACGGAATTCCATGTTCCTCTAAAGCTTGTTCGATGAGCAAATCATAATTCGTCGTGAATATCTCTACAGGCTCCATCCTGTCAATAGATCCCACCCAACGTGCAAATCGTTTGTACGAATTGTCATCAGCTGGCAAATCTTTAGAAACATTCGTCGCTATGGTCTGACATATTTCTTTTTCCAAGTCAGTCAGCTCATCTTCAGAAAAACCACGAACAATGCCGCCACCTGTTGACACCTCTTTCATTGTGCGGATATAGGTCAACACCTCTTCAAGGTTTGAAGAGTCTTTCCATGCTTTGCCCAGTTCTTCCATCAAACGTTTATATGGGGAAGTTGCCGGGTCAGAAGCATGAGCATCATTGATAATCTTGGTCAAACCGCTCATGTCAGGCAACAACGAAGCACCTGCCGATTCTTTCACAGAACGAGGGCATCCTGCTGCTAAAAGAAACCCCAAGGGTGATTTGTTTCGCGACAGCAATAACCGCAAATTACGCAAGTGTCTTATCTGATCGTGATTCATAATTCAATTCTTGATTACTTACTAAATATTACGTTTACCTCCACCTCGGCCAAAACATTAACCTGCGAAATCGCCAAACGCCTTTCAGATATTTCATGTCATCAGTTTTTAGGTTTCTTATTATTCACGCAACATCCTTCTGAGCAATAATCCCTTGCATGATTTAATAAAGCATCATGTGCCTCTCCACATTCTGGACATTCAAACACAAATGTATGCTCTTCACAATTTAGGCACATGCCAGGCATTGTATGACGATTGCCTTCATTGTGAATATCCCAGTCGTCGTAAATAACCGAATTCCTCGTTCCGCAAATTCCGCAATCCACTCGTCGATAGCCTGATAGAGTCTCATACCCACAACAATAACAGTAGTCTTCCTCAGGTATGTATGTGCGGTTCGAGCATCCTATACAAGTCCATACCGTCTTTGAATTCTTTTTTGCGTAGCGCTCCATTGCCCTAACATAGGGCTCGTATTCCTTGATTCTTTTATACTCATCAGACCCCAGCTTGCTTTGAAGGAACTCCGAAGGTGTCTCTCGTGTGGTAGTATCTGCAAGCAATACCAAAATCACATGAACGATGTAGTATAGAACATCGTCTCGCAAACACGACAGGTCTTGACTGGAAAAATCACAGGTAAAATGAACTATCTTGTTGCGATAAATCTGAAATCAGTCTATTTCTTTGTATTCTGCTTTGGTCAATCTGCATTTGTCCCCTGATTTGAGGAAATTCTTCTGACTATCAAACTCTTCAACTTTTAACTTATTCTCTGAATACAGTTTTTCCAATTCACATTCGGGCAGATTCTTATGGCTTGAAACCAACACACTTTTTATCCCATGCAATTTCATCAAAGTGGCACGAACTGCCAGGTCAAGTGAAATCTGGAGTTCAGCACAGGACAGTGTAAGCAGATTATTGTCTATCTTTCCCGAACCGTATGGATCTTTATCCAGCAATCGCTTTAAAGTCTCACTGAAGAAAAGGAATGAGTTGTTGACAAGCGAGTCGAATATTTTTTTGTTCAAAAGTCGTCATTTTTTATTCCTGATAGTACGGAAATTCATTACCGAGTATTTCCCTCCACTTATTATATGCTGTGTAATGATAACCCTTCTCGTCTTTTGCAATCGCTTCTACCGCCGCTTCGTATGCCTTGCCAGCAGCAGATTGGAAATATCCCCTATTATCGTACAAGCGGTTACTCCCAGGCATTCTGAACGATGCCTGTGTATAGGAAACTTCTGATAGGAATAAAAAGAAATCGCGCATCATATAGTCATGATATACTGATGTCTTCGTGCGATGCTCATAGTTTGAGAGAAAACGGTAAGCCATAAGGTCAACCAAATAACCCTTTATGTCTATTGAATGCTCGTCTTTCCAGGCACGAGTCATTCTGCATAAAGGATAAAGATTGCCATTACAATCCGCATTCATTTGTTTTATGGCCTCTATTTCGGGAACAGGATTGGTTGTCAACCAACTACCACCTCCATTACTATCTGGGTAAGTATAACTGCCATCGTTATTCAGAAAACAAGGCACTATCTCGAACATCATGCCATCAGAAAAAGAAACCTGTACGATTTGGCCGTCACCTTTCAAATCTGTATTTGGATAAGTGACTTTAATGGAATTCTTTACTGCTTGCAGCAAAGCAGATTGACCATTATAATTGTAATTGTTATACCTATAATACGTATCATACGGAAGAACCATAAGCATATCAATGTCGCTGATACCTTCTATGGCTGTTCCTCTACCGTATGACCCCACATATCTGGTATAAGATGTACTTCCAGAAAGCCCACGGAAGTCGTAATTCACCCGTTTGGCAATATTGTTATGGCGATTAGAAATCAAAGTACGTGTGTTCATTGAAACACACAAGTTTCGATCCAACTGGTCAAACGCTTGCGATATTGTCATAATTTATTTATCAATCTGAAGATGAGATGGAACGATTAGTTCTAATTCTTTCTCTTCTGTGGTTGAATCTTTGCTTACCTTGAGTGATTTACTGGCTCTTTTAACAGCTTTGGCTGTGGTTGCCGGAAGAGGCGAAGAGTACACATCATTTTCAAGTTTTTCAAGTAGGGTTCTCCGCTCAACGATTTCTTTGTCTGTCAAAAGCTCAGCCTTAATGTCTGTCATCAACGACTCATATTGGTTGCGTAAATTATGCATTATTGCTGCAAATCTTTTGCAGTCTGCTACTTTATACTCAGTATGGCTGTCACCATTCGACAGGGTTAAATAAAGAGATGCGGCAGCAACAAACGCAGTGATAACAGCCACAATCCACGTGTTGAGGCCATTTATAAGGGCTGCAATGGTACCAGTTGTTGTCAAAGCCGAAAGTATCCGCAGAAATGTTTGGGTACGTTTTGACTTTTCAAGATAAATATCTGCCTGGCATTCCTGTATCTTATGCGTCCAAACCACCTTCACATAGCGATCGGCTATTTGGCGGTATAATAGTTTGGTAGAATCTTGCATAACAATCCTTTTATTTTACATTTTAAATTGATTTGTTCACCTCCACCTCGGCCAAAACAAATAACTTCAAAAATGTCAAACACCTTTCAGAAACGAACCTATACCATACCAAATTCACTCCCCGTCCCTAAAACGAAAGAATTCATTATAGTCGCGGATATAATCCTCCTTCAAATACACATCGCTCGCCAATACCATGCAGACAGCTCCAGAGGAGAAGTCCTCCAGGTCACGCCACATGCCGGGTTTCACATAGAGACCTTGATAGGGGCGGTTGAGGAAGAAAGAGCGTTTGCATTTGCCATCGTCCAATGTGACTGTGAAAGAACCCGATGCGGCAATGATGAGTTGGCTCAGTTCTTTATGGGCGTGGGAGCCTCGGTTCTCACCACCTGGCACGTCGTAGAGATAATAGACACGTTTCACGTCAAAAGGCAAAGTCTGACCATTCTCCACCACGCTCAAGTTGCCCTTGCGGTCACTATGGTGACGGTCGAGTTCCACCATAGTACAGTCGAAGACGTTGTACTTCCTGGGTTCAGGATTAATGGTTAAAGGTTCACGATTGGGTGTACTATTAACTTTGAGATTTGAACTTTGAGCCTTGAACTGGAGGTATTCATCATACTCCCTGATGTAGTCCGTCTCATCGTAGTGTTCGGAACCGAATTCCAGAGCGAGGGAGTTGGTGGAGAAGTTGTTTATCTCCCGCCAGAGGCCAGCAGGGACATACAGGCCATAGTAGGAGCGGTTGAGGGAAAAGGTTTTCTTGTTCTGCCCATCATCCACCACCACATCGAAGGCTCCCGACAGGGCCACGATGAACTCCTGATTCAGCCTGAATGCATGTCCGCCACGTTCTTCACCGCCCGGAACATCGTAAATCCAATATGTGCGTTTGATTTCAAAAGGGATATGATTCAACTGTTCCGCAAAAGACAAGTTGCCTCTTGCGTCGAGGAATTTAGGGAGTTCGATTATTTTTACATCATTAACACTTACCATTTCTTTTTCTTTTTTGAACACTAAGTTCTTTTTTCGAACACGAATTGCACGAATCTAACGAATCTTTTAAAGAACTATTCGTTCTTTTTCCAGTTCATCTGAACAGCCGAAGTTTAACAGCAAACCTAACCGATAGCCGGTGGCGTGAAGATAATTATAGACTTGAGACCGGTGAGCGTCATCTAATGCGTTTACCGCCTTCAGTTCTACAATTATCTTCCCAAAGCATACGAAGTCTGCTTTGTAGGTTTGCCTCAGCTCCACCCCGTCATACACTATCTTAAGTTCTTTCTCTCGCTCATACGGAATATTCCGCCTTTGGAACTCTATTCCGAGAGCCTCCTGATAAACTGCTTCAAGGAATCCATGACCAAGAGTGTTATAGACCTTTAGTGCAGCTCCAACCACTTCATAACTCTCTTCCTTAAATATTATCATGTTATTCCTTTTAAACACGAATTATATTAGATGGCAATCCTAATTGGGATTGATTTGCTGACAGCAATTATTGTTATTCTTTTGAAACATCTTGAAAGTTCACTTTTAGAAGTGCTTCCAAATAATAACAAGTTATCATCTAATATAAGGCGTATAATTTATTCGTGAGATTCGTGTTCGTTATTAAACGTGAGCAAGCGTTCCGCTGTTCACATCTGCTTTCATCTCATCAATGACCTTCAGCAGGTACTGCCCATACTGGTTCTTGAGCATCGGTTTTGCCAGCTCGCGCATCTTCTCTTCGGTAATCCAACCATTGCGGTAGGCGATGCCTTCCAGACAGGCCACCTTCAAGCCTTGGCGTTTCTCGATTACCTCAACAAAGGTTGAAGCCTCCGAAAGCGAATCATGCGTACCCGTATCCAGCCAGGCGAAGCCACGACCAAACACCTGCACCTTCAATTCACCGTCCTTCAGGAACTCTTGGTTGACGGTAGTGATTTCAAGTTCACCACGGGCGGAGGGCTTGATGGTCTTGGCCACGTTAACAACCTTATTGGGGTAGAAATAGAGGCCCACCACAGCATAGTTGCTCTTGGGTTCCTTCGGCTTCTCCTCAATCGAGAGGCAGTTGCCCTGCTTGTCAAACTCCGCCACTCCATAACGCTCAGGGTCGCTCACCCAATAGCCAAACACTGTGGCCTTCTTGTTCTCCTCGGCATCTTTCACGGCATTGCGGAGCAGGGAGGTAAAACCAGCACCATAGAAAATGTTGTCGCCCAGCACCAGGCAGGCACTGTCGTTGCCGATAAACTTATCACCGATGATGAAAGCCTGTGCCAGTCCGTCGGGCGAGGGCTGTTCAGCATACTCAAAGTGTACACCATAGTCCGAGCCGTCGCCCAGCAGACGCTTGAAGCCTGGCAGGTCGTAAGGCGTGCTGATGATGAGGATGTCGCGAATGCCCGCCAGCATCAATGCACTGATGGGGTAATACACCATCGGCTTGTCGTAAATTGGCAATAATTGTTTACTCACACCCTTGGTGATAGGGTACAATCTTGTGCCGGACCCACCGGCTAATACGATACCTTTCATGTTAAAATAAATTTTACCATGCACTATCGGCTGCACCTCAGCAATGAACAAGTTCGCTGCGTTCGGTTTGCACGATAGATCATATTTTGATTGTTTAATTGTTTAATTGCTTATTTGCTTACTAGATTCAGAAACCGAACACGGACTGTCCGGATTCAACGGATTTGAAACCTGAATCCTCAATAACCTATAACCTATAACCTTTATATTGTACCACTGACCGCTCAACGATTTTTGTACATGTCTTCGTAATATTTGACATAGTCGCCGGAAGTGATGTTGTCCATCCACTCCTGGTTGTCGAGATACCAGCGGACGGTCTTCTCGATGCCCTCCTCGAATTGGAGTGAAGGCTCCCATCCCAGCTCGCGCTGCAGCTTGCTGCTGTCGATGGCGTAGCGCATGTCGTGACCGGCACGGTCGGTAACGTAGGTAATCAAGTCCATGTCGGCACCTTCGGGGCGACCCAACAGACGGTCAACCGTGTTGATGACCACCTTGATGATGTCGATGTTCTTCCATTCGTTGAAGCCGCCAATGTTGTAGGTCTCAGCCACTTTGCCCTGATGGAAAATCAGGTCGATGGCGCGGGCGTGGTCTTCCACATAGAGCCAGTCCCTCACGTTTTCGCCCTTGCCATACACTGGCAGCGGCTTGCGGTGACGGATGTTGTTGATGAACAGCGGTATCAGCTTCTCGGGGAACTGGTAGGGGCCATAGTTGTTCGAGCAGTTGGTCACGATGGTGGGCATCCCAAACGTGTCGTGGAAAGCCCTCACAAAATGGTCGCTTGATGCCTTAGCAGCACTATATGGGCTGTGCGGTTGGTACTTCAAATCCTCGGTGAAGAACTTCTCGCCATAGGCCAGGTGATGCTCGCCGCTGCTAGCCTTGGTGGTGAACGGAGGCTTGATGCCCTCAGGGTGGGGCACCTCCAATGCGCCATACACCTCGTCGGTCGAGATGTGGTAGAACCGCTTCCCTTCAAACTTCTCGGGCAGGCTCTCCCAGTAGGCCTTGGCGGCCTGCAACAGGCTCAGCGTACCCATCACGTTGGTCTGGGCGAAGGTGAAGGGGTCTTTGATGGAGCGGTCAACGTGGCTCTCAGCTGCCAAATGGATGATGCCGTCGATATTATCACGCTGCATAATATCAAGCATCAGTGGGAAGTCGCAGATGTCAGCCTTGATGAAGTGATAATTCGGCTTATCCTCAATATCCTTCAAGTTGGCCAGGTTTCCGGCATAGGTGAGTTTATCCACGTTGTAGATGTTGTACTGGGGGTACTTGTTCACAAAAAGGCGCACCACATGGCTGCCAATAAAACCGGCTCCACCGGTAATGATGATGTTTTGCGTGTTGATATATTATTATTATTTACTTTGATTTTTTTCTTTGAATCTTTAACCGCTTATCACTAACCGCCAACCCTGAATCATGAAAAAGAGGGGCAGTGCAGGCTGTGTGGAATGACCCTCCTGCCCCATCGCGGCACCGGCTGCGCATAAAGACCGATGGCCGTTAGTCTACATATTGTTAGTCAATTATTCTTGCAATTCGAAAGCGAGGATATTCTTTATCTTCCTTGATATTTAATACTTGCCCAAACCACCAACCACCTCAGCCTGTAGATGTGGTGTCATAAAGACATGTTTCCCACCGTTTGTTTGGTAAACAAAATCAATCAGGCTAAAGTCATTCTTGTAGCCGAACACATGCCTCTGGGCATAAAAATAGTTCATATAGTTATGTCTGCGAAATTCTTTGTCGTCAGCAATAACAAAGCACAAATCCATATTCTCTTTGTCCTTAAAATAGTCTCGGTCATAAATTGAGACTGCCAAGCTGGGCGATAAACTCATCATTATCTCACCGCCATATTGCACAAGACCACAATACGAGTAAGCAACATCTTTCACATGAGGTTGCACACAAATCGGGAAATCGGAAGTATAAAAGTCATTCCCCTCGCTTACCCAAAACACAAAAATATCTTTTGCCAACAAGTCAGCACATTTCATCAATTCATCATAGTCCATATAGGTCATCATTGCATGAAGTGCTGGTTTCTCACATTCTACCTTAATTTTCAATTGATCAAACCCATCGTTTCCTGTTTGTTTTGCCAAAATATGTTTGAACATATCCACACTGGCTTGCTCAAATCTGATATAGTTGTCAACTTCAGCTTCGCCAATCAAAGGATGCCTCAAGTACTGTGTGGCTATATGAAGTGCCAACTCAAGTTTCTCATTGTAGCACAACCTATATTTCTCTTTCCCTGCCACCCAATCATCCTTTATTTCATCGATATATCCAAGTAACTGGGCATACATGGGTTCAACACATTGGGCAAAATGTTCCTTCTCTATGGACAAGTTGTTTATATCTTGACCCTCTTCTTCTTTTGTCTTTCTAACGTACTCATCCGATAACGAATACATATCATCTTCACAACAAACAGACATCAACGAAGCATTATAGCTTTTCGATGTCGTTTTGTCGTATGTATAGATGTATTTCTCATTATCTGAGAAACGCTTAAGATAACATCTTGGAACAAAGTGTTGTTTCATCTCCCAATATGAAGATGCATGAAAATCTGTTTACTCACATACATCTTATCGTCACAGTTTTCAATCCAACAGATTCCAAATCGAAATAACCGTTAGATTGGTCAAACAATTTTTTCTGGTCTTCTCGCTTAAACTCTTCTTGTTGAGCCTGGTTGGCCGGATTAACCTGAAATAGGATTTCAGCATCGCCATTATTTTCTATTAATTCAACAGAAAGCGAAGGAAATGTATATTTTATCTCACATCCCACATCGGTTTTGACAATATTAGCACTTGGCCGATTGAAATCTTCCAAAGTATCTGCCAATGCAATAATATATGACAGCGGGTCTGTATTGAAATCAAGGCGAGGAAATCCTGGACCCTTTGTGGCGTATGCTTTTTGCATATCATGCATCAGAATTGCAAGGCAGCTCCACTCCTGACAGAATTTAATGATTCCTAAAGAGTTAGTTGGTTTATTTGAACAGCACTCGATATTATATGCGCGATATGCAAGAGCTCCCGGTAGCCCATGTGAATTGTGTAAGAAATGTTCAAACAATTCATCATTAATATCAGCAGTAGAAGCACCATTTACCCCATAATTATAGAAGGGACGGAACATTAACTCTTCGTTGTGCGCCTCTATGTATGAATGTATTGCAGAACTACCTTTTGGCAAACGCCCACAAAGCAAAATATCATCTTTTAGAAAATCGTGCATCCTTTCGATGAACTGCCATGGATAACCCAAGTCATGATACATTGCCGTGATTATTGCCGTCTGATAAAACACCTCCTTCCACAGTTCTCTATCTCCCGACAGAAGCTTTGAAGAAGGGTCATAAAAAGCAAGCCGGTCTCGAAGATATTGGGCGTCCTGTCCCTTAATTATGACATCTAGAGCCTTGTCTAATAATGAAGCACCTTGTATTTGAAACGATTCCGCTGTATCGCCACCACCCAATAGCTTGCATACAATATACGCTGTCAAAGGCTGGTGTACCGAATGGTCGCGACTAAACCCTTTGTGAAAGTCAACCAACGACAACCAATCTTCACACGCAATGTCAGTGAAAAGGATTTTATACAACGGAAACATGAATGCACCATACTCCTTTACCTTTGTTTGAACACGTTCGAATTCCGAGAAATAATTGGAGCCCAATCGACGTTCAAGCTCATCGAAGGTATTCCTGATTCGTTTCTCTATCCCCCATTTATCCAAAGCCTTGTCATATTTGCCCATATCAATTATATCCAACGGTTTGAGTGGTGATAAAGGCATTAAGGCATCACTATGGAGATAATTCGCCCGGAAATCATCATACGAGAATTTCATTTCCATATGCTACAATCCCCAATTGTGAATAACTCTACCAAGGACCTCCTTAAACGAAGCCATATAGTCAGAATCGCGCAATTCGCTATACATCATATCATTAGCCGACGAATAGTCATATTTTTTATCGATTATTTTATGATTGAGAAAAGACACAAAATCAACATCCATGGAAAAACTCCCTTCATTGTTGACTGTTATGGCACGAATCAAGTTCACCATAGTCTGCATATCAGATCCCAAATCTATCAATCTGCTAACAAATGACTTCAAAGTTGAAAAGAATTCCGCCCTGTCAAATAACTCACCTAAATAATTGTCATAAACTGATGCATCGTCGCTCAATACATAAGCGGCCAACGCTGGTCTCTCCTTTTTATAGTTAGAATAGCCGTCAGCAATACCTAACATCCAATCTGTCAATGCGTCATTTACCATGTTTGCCCATTTTTCTTTGCTGGCACCCCAAATCTCATTACTTCTCCACGTTTGCCTATTATTCCAAAGAATCTTGTTAGAATAACAAAAACTCAATTCACATGCAACCGAGGCGACGACAGATGCGAGCCACACAAGTTCCTGTTGCTGTTCACCCGCAAAGGTTACGGCCTTTGATGCTATTCCGTGGAAATAACCCATTTCACGCTCCATGCGGTTTCTCCGTGGGACATAGAGTTCAAAACTTTCGGAAGTAAAGCCAATGTCTTTCAAAACGGCAATCATCTTACGTAGCGGCTCAACGGGAGACCAGTCGGGGTTGAATTTCGATGCAATCACATCATAGCCACTAGCAATTAATGCACCTTTTAGTGTATCTATGGTCTTATCAAAACCATCTGCACGACGCAACAAATCGTATGGCAGGACTTTGGCATCCAGTTCATCCAACATCTTTATCTGCCATTCTATGGTTGCCAATCGTTTCTTTAATGTTGACAGATTCTCATTTTGAGCACCTTGTTTCTCATCAAAGACCCCGTAAAATTGGGTTAACAACACATTGTCAAACGGAATAAGATAATCTTTAATTCTGTCTTCGTACAAACCCTCATATATTTCTTCAAGCTTTGAAGTCAGTTCTTTCTTAAAGTCGTACCTTGTACGGCCTTCCACAATACCTTTTGCTACTTTATTTAATATTAGCCCTTGGTATGACTTCAAGTCAGATACTCTCTTTTGTGTACGATAGTAAATATATTCAGAATCTCCAGACAATTGCACCTGTGCGTAAAACTTCTCGTCGCCTTTTTGAGTCTCAGGATACCTTGCGCCATAATACTTATCGGTATATTGCCGATGTAATGCACACACCGATTTCAAACTCGATTCAAAATCCTGAATGTCAAGTGACGATACCGTAATAAATTTTGCCCGTTCCGGACCCAAGTCTGTCATTATATCATGTACAGCCTTGCCAATCCCAACAAATCCAGGTGAATTATCCAGAATTATGACACTCGGTTTCCTATCCTTAAAGCAATTGGCAAAGCCCTCGCATATAGATGTGATAAGTTTTGTAAGCCAATAAACGTGAAGATTATCCAAAAGCAATGACGGATTGTAAAGTAACAAGGCATCATCACCATATAGCTCTGAAGCTATTACATTGATTTCGTCATCATAAACGCATATTTTCCCAGCCTCTTGTTTGGATGAAAAAGAAGACAACTCCTCACCCTTGAGATACGAATTAGTGAAGTATTGCAACAGGTTTATGGGTTTACCCTCTTCCTCAGTCAGAAGACGAGCATCATTCATCCAGAACCTTGACTCCTGAATAGCCCGGATACTTGTACCAGTAATGTCTATATCCAGCAAAAGAACATGATATCTTTCTTTCAAAAGATAGCCGATATTCAAAGCTGCAGTAGTTTTACCCACACCACCTTTTCTGGATTCAACACTGATTATTTTGTATTCTTTCATATTCGAAAAAATCTTAATCAATAAATGAGTTCTAAATAATCCCTAATTGTTTTCCAACATCCTGCATCATCTTCGTCAGAGGGCGTTTATGAATTTCATCCTCGCCTGCATAAGTACCCAGTTTGAAACGTGCAACATCTACCACTGGATTGCGTTTACCATAAAACCATGTCATTGATCCCACAATAACATTATCATAGAATTTAGCCCGCCACATCATTTCTTCTATTACATCAATATGCTCGTTATATATACCCTCAATTCCAAACTTCTGTTCTGCGTCATTCCTTAGTTTTTCCAAACTGGCATCTGTTGCCTTGAATGTTACCTTGATATGACTGGTATCCAAATTATTAAAATAGCGAACCATACTGCCTTTGGGTATCTGGAACCCCAAAACGTCAAGCGGTGCATTCTGATCTTCCTCGTATAATTTCAGGAATTCAAATTTGTTACTTGCACTCTTGCGCTTATTGCAATGTGGGCAACATGGTTGCAAATTGTAGAACGATGTGCATAGAAACGGATACTTCGATTCAGGTTTCCAATGATCCAACTCAAAATAGCCTCTTCCGCTACCTTTCTCAGCCGACACCGTATAGTTGGCATTGCAATACACACAGACCTTGATGCCCATCTTCCTCATCAGCGGTGGATATATCTCATCTCTTACTATTTCCTGATATCCCATCGCTCCCGTTAGGCGTTTATGCAATGGGGTTGCCTTATCGCCGTCTATGCTTACGCTCCACTTCAGTTCCTTGTCTTTCAAATATCCATTATATACCTGATGGGTCTTATCAAAATCATTAGGCTTCATTAGTGTCAGCGTGCCATTGTCATAGTCTTTTTTTAATTTGTCTATGTAATCATAGCACTTCTTAACGTCGACCGCATCCATGGCCGCACCCCTTTTGGTCAAAGTATGCTTGCCGTCAAACTTTCCCATAAGATCGTCTATAGCCTGCAATATTTTAGCTTTATGTTTATCCAGTTCCAGTTGGAACTCGCCGGCTATACTTTCAACATCTGCATCAATCCTTATTTTACGCATCCGCAAGTTCCTTTTCCTTCTTGTATTCCTTCAACATCATCTTTAATTGCATTCTAACAAACGGGTCATCTACCAAATCGACAAATTCATCTGCTGGCTTGACATCCCATTTTGCATTATCTCCTTCATCTTCCAGCCAATCGACAAGCGAATCCACTTTGTCCCTAGCGAAGCATCCTATCAACCCGTCGTTCATAAAGAATGAGTTGCACAACAAATCCCCAATATTAGCAGCAAATGTACGTATTTTCTTATCTGACCTGTATTCACTTCCTTTTTGCAAATACAAAACATTGTCTCTTAAAACATCAGAGAGAATAAATGGAGAATGGGTGGCACAAATCACCTGAATTCCTTTTATATGTTTCAGATGAAGGCCTTGTATTATCTTGAGCATTACATCAATCATCCTTGTCTGAAACTCTGGATGTAGATATAAATCCATCTCGTCAAAAAACACACAAATATTTTTATAAGTTATCTCATTGGAAGCATCAGAGACTCTGTCCCAAACCGAATCAATATTCGAAAGATGATATGCCATTGTTGACAACGAATTAATAATTTGGCGCTCGCCCGAACTCATTGCCGATAAACTTATAAGGGAACCACCAGTTTTTGTGTCCTTAAGGTACATATTGACCTTAAACGAAGGTGCTGGCATAAAATCATTATCCATCCACTCATACTCTGGCAAATCTGCAAAGCGTTCCACTGGGTATTGTTTTTTTGCCTTCGCATATTTTGACTTTCGATTAGGTAAGGTTTGCGATAATGACTTCCTAAACTTATTAACAGAGTACTCCCCGTTTTTATAATGTCGAAATATGATAAAAGCTATGCTTCTTCTAATCTTAAGTGTGATATGGCTATTATCTTGATATAACTCTTTTACGAATTTCTCGATTTTATGCAGATTATGCCCTATATTACTGTAATATTGATAATTGGGGTATGTATGAGCTATTTTTAATGTTTTATACACAATATAATTAACAGCCTGTAACACATTGGAATTTCGCTTAATACCATCATCAAATATCTCATCAACGATACAAGCCTCCAAATCAACACCAAAACACTTACTCCATGTTCCAACAATTTGTTTACCCACCTCGTCTGCCTTATGTTCTGTTTGGCTGCCACTCATTTTACTATTAGCACGCAAGATGAGCATTTCCGAAAGTACCTTATAAGATGCATACGTCGTTTTACCTACTGGATTTAGGTCATCATCAACGTCAAACACAAAAGAGTCAACCACCAAACCATCCAATATTAAATCCAAAGGTGATTCCGACAACAACGACATACCATACAGCCGTTCTTGAGTTAACTCTCGTTCGTTGTTATAATCAACCATACCATTTTCTCTGAATGGATTAAGAACTATCGGTAGTTGATAGCCATCATTCTTATGAAAAAGGGAATCTATCCAGCATCTATCCTCCATACGTTCAGCTTCAGTCCTCTCGTCTTTAGTGCTGTTATTAAACTCCGTATTCCATTCAGGCAAATAGTCTTCATTATTGTAAGAATAGGCTGAATAATTAATTACCATTGTATAGCACAAAGAACTCAAGCATTCCCTAGCCAAATCAGAGGAAGGGAACTCATCCAATGGCATTCCTGGTTCCTTTAAAGGTTTATTATAATCATGTCTGAAAATGACCTCACCATCAATCATATACTCAATGATTGCACCACACTGTTTCACAATATGACACCTACCAGTTTCCGTATCGTTAAAATAAGCAACTGCAAAAACATCACATACAAACTGAGTATTAAACAATCTTCCATTATTGATTGCTGGATGGCAAACATAAGCAAGATTATTCATCAAGCGCAAATAAAGTTCTATTATCGAACTCTTTCCGCTACCATTTTTTCCAACTATTGCACAAATATCAATGTTTGGAGTTGTATCTGAATATAGATGACCCTCCAACACAAGTTTGGGCCTTTTAGTAATTTTCCTTTCAACGATAGAATATCCCTTATATAGGAAATAGGTCGAGTCGGGTTGCAATATCTTACAGATATTATTATACCGTCTCGGAATTTGTATCTCCTTATTACCAGGCTTGATATTTTGAATCGCAATAAGCTTTAGCATAGTGTTTTAATTACTCATACTGATTCTTCCTCCTATACCTCTTCCCCAACCCCAGCAGTTCATTTAACTTCTCAATCCAGTCTGCCTTCATTTTTCCGGCATTAAGCAACTTGCGGTTGTGCTTGATGAAGTTCAACATTAGATGCTCCTCTATGCGATGTTTTGACAGATTGCAATGATTGGTTTCATGAAATCAATTACCTCTTGGTATCTCTGTAGCCAAAGTTCGTCATGTGTCATATCACTACCACATTGCCATTGGCGTGCGAACGAAAGTCGTCTAAGGTATTACCTGTACTCTGAAACCTACTGATATAATGGAAGTCTGAATCGAATTCCTTCATAATATAGTCTATCGTATAAACATTCCTTATTCTTGCCTCCAAGAAATAAATTCCAAATCATATTTTTGAGCAATTCTAATGTGCTCTGCCATCGACTTCTTCCCATGTTCGAAATAAGAAATGCTGTTATCCATCAGAACATCTTTTCCATCCATATAATCAGGATGGCAATACAGTTCAAAGCATTTTTCTTTTTCGAACAATTCTGGGTGGGTAAGGAATCCATCTATATTACTTGAACGGTAACATTTCACAAATGGATTCCAACTCAGTATTCTGAATATTCTCCGTCTGGTATGCTCTTGGTGAACTCCAATGTAACGCACAGTCTTGATGTGATGCGTCCAAGTGAACAAATTCAATGCTATTGACACCGGCCAAGTCAAGTTATACCAGAGATGGAAATCAACATGACCGCGGTTGCCTTTCCCCTCGGTCACTTGAAGGAACTTATTATATTGTGCACAAAGTTCTTTATAAACTTTATGCCATTTGAAAACGTCTTTGGATTTAGAGGGAAGACTATTGTAGGGCTTGAACAAACCATTTTCGCAGAACGTACTGTCTTTTGCCATCTTTTCTGTCAAGGGTTTATCTAAAGAATCCTCGCCATTAATATTTCCCGACACATTAAAATGACAATGAACATATTTTATGTACCCCCCCATATTCATTTTATTTACAGCGTCTTGCAGATATTTTCCTGTCACAATCAGACCAGCAGACTTAATCAATCCTTTTTTGAAGGATTCATCTATAGCCTTGTTTCGATTGGGACTACGGCCAAAGTCATCAGCCGACAAAAAAACTTGTTTCATTTCTTACTTTTTTAGTTTTGGCTATACATAGCCAGCAATTCTTCTTTGCTCTTTATTCCATAATTTTGAATGGCACCTGTGTTTTTTAAATCCTTTCCGAATAGTTTACCGTTTTCATACCATACCAAGCCCATGTAATTAGCATACCAATTTAGCAGTTTATCCATTGTTGGAGCCTGTAAGCCGAAATATTCGAAATAGGAACGGATAACCAAAAGTCCCCACGGAAAATCCTCAGTAAACATTCTTGAATCGGTATCGGCAACATATTTGCCATCCTCTTCTTTCATTGGGGCATAAACCGACTGGAAAGTGGCGATGCTGTTTATTTTAGCCGTCATTTTCGGTATAGTGGGCGATTCATAATGATCTGACAACTTTTTAATGGCTGAGGTATCTATTCCGTGCATAGTATCCAACAATATATGCAACTCATTATCCATCGAGAACAATGTTTCGGATGCAGCATCTGTCCAACCAACATAGAATTTCGACTTTTGATCAAACTTATGGTCTCTGTCATATTGTCCAAATAGCTCGTATGTTCGGGAGGTGTGTAGAATCGGGTTGGTGGGAGTAAGTGCCACCTCTAAAAAGTTAGAGGCCTTCTCTGTTTTTAGTCCACATTTCTCTATCAATTCACACGCTTCGTCAATTCTGCTTCTTTGCAAAGTACCCACAACACTAAATGGTTTCCAACTCTTCAGGTTCGTTTCCTTGCCATATTCTTGCACCTTGGCTGTGAATGGCACCCGCTGAAAGCCAAACAACGTCTTATTGTGGTCGAAATACTTCCCAAAGAAAAACTCACAACCACCACCGCCTGACAAAACTCCAATCATTGCCTTTTCGGAAACGTATGGAGCAATATCGCTAAATGCTTTCTCTACGGCAAAGTGCGGCAAGGCAACGAAAACAATATCCGCATTTCCAGCCGCCGCTTTCGCATCATTGCTGACACAATCGGGCTTTACACCGTATGAAAAGCCCCCTTCTATGTCATTGCATTTGATGGTCTCCGCAAAATGCTCTGGCTTGCGGGTGAATAACGACACCCTATATCCAGGATATGTATGCTTGATGTAGCACAAAAGGGTGGTGCCTATATGACCGCCGCCCACTATACAAATATTCATTTTGTTGAATTGTTTTTATATGGGCGACGATTGCTTCTATCAAATCCAGAACCTCTCTTTAGGATACCCCATCGGAATATCTAACATTTGGCTCTCGTATTTTTCAAGTATCTTCTTCGCCCAGTAAATGTCAAATATGGCTAAACCGCCATTATAAACTATCGTTCTTTCCTCATCATTTTCACGGCCTGGCTTCACTTTGTTCGTCACATCGGTAATTCGCGCCATCCTTTCCTTGAACTGCTCAAAATATCTATATCCTTCAACATGACCAATGTCATCCACAAAAACTTTGTCAAAGAACAAATCGCAGTTTTGGAAGCCGGAAGTATGTACAGGCACAATGTTGCAGCCTTTCTTGAAAACACTATCATTTTCACATATTACATTGTGAGCAAAACTAACACAAGATACAACAATGTCAGCATCAAAGAGTTCTTCTATTGAGTTTACAATCTGATACTTTATTTTATATCGTTGTTTATCAAGCTGTTGCCCCCCCCCCCCATTCACTTCTGGGAACCTTTGCATAAACAACTCAACCTGATCCTTATAGGGCATCAGTTTCACTGTGATGGGTTTCTTGTACAGATTGTACCAGAAAAACATAAACGCCCGGGCCGCTGTTCCCAATCCATAGATGGCCAAGGTTTCTGGTTCCTTTTTTGCAAACGTGGTGGCATTGTAATAGGCACAAGCTCCAGTTCGCATCGAAGTAATCCACATGCCATCAACCACTGCATAAAGACCCTCTTCCGAAATCTTTTGCAACATGATATTCGAATTCCTCTTTGGAATCCCATTAACATCATCTACATTACGGCTTATAAACTTCACACCAGCCACATCTTCGTTGGGCATAACGCATGGCATGGTTATATAGCGACCACTCTCACCCTGCCATGTATGAGTCTTAGTGGGAAGAATAAATTCATCCTGCTTTTGCCACACCTCTTCTGTCCACAAAAACATCTCTTCGGCTGAGATACCCAAAGACTGGATTCTATCGAAATCTATAACTTTCATATCAATGTTTTTAAAGCGTTAACCAATTTTTCATTGTCTTCTTTGCCTCTAACGGCAATACGTATGTAGCGATCGTCCTCTAAGCCTTTCTTGGCACGGCAGTTGCTCATCAGAATATTGTGGCCTTTCAGCATCTGCATCACAATTCCTGATGCGGTGAAAGGTTGTTTCACTTCACAGAAAACATAGTTGGCTTGCGTAGGCATCACATGCAGGAACTCTATTTCTTTCAAATCATCAATGAAACGTTTGCGCTCTTCGATAAATTTAGAACAAGCCTTGTAATAGTCCTTCTCATACTTTGTGAATATCTGCATGAAATACTCAGCAAACGAATTAATATTCCAAATGCTCACTTTCTTCTTCAAGCCAGCAATCAGTTCGGTGTCGGCTGATGCCAGAATACCCAAGCGCAGTCCCGGTACACCAAAGCTCTTTGATATGCTCTTCATCACCGCCATGTGGGGATAGGCTTCAAGCAACTCGTCGTGGAGCATCGACCCCGTTTCCCAACTCTCGCTGAAATCCACAAAGCTTTCGTCAAGAATCAGCCGTATGCCTTTCTTTTCACACCATTTGGCAAGTACCCGCACCCCATCGAGCGGAATGTAATTTCCCGTGGGGTTATCAGGATTGATGAGCAGCAACGTTTCAACAGGATTCTTCCCGAAGAACTCCATCAGGTCGTTCTCGTCGTAGCGGAAATCCTTATGGTTGGAAATGTAAGTCACTACTCTACCATCATCCATGCGGTTCGGGTACTCCTCAAAGGTGGGACGGATAACGCCCAGTTTCCCCGAGATGCTTTCCATGAGTACCTTGATCAATTCTGCCGCACCATTACCCGGAATAATGTAAATCTCTTTCACTCCCCAGCACTTGCTGGCAAGCAAAGTGTTCACCTTCATGCCCGAAGGGTATTCGGTGAGCAGCGTGCGGAAGTTCGACTGCATCTCGTCGAGCAACCTCTCCGACGGGAAGAACGGATTGACCAGATAGCAATAGTCGAGCATCTGTGGGAAACGCCAAAAACCGCCATATCTGCCGAAGTAACGCTGCAAGATATGCTCCTCGTCGGCAAACAGAGCCTCGGCAATGTCCAAATCCTGCTTGTCGTCAATCTCGTACCACTTCTCGCCATCATCCAAAGGTAAAGCTTTCAGGTCATGTGAACTCAAGAACGAGATGATGCGCAAAACATTTTCGTAATACTCGTTGTTGCCAACAGCCTTACTGTAGGCTTCAAGAAATGGAATATATTTGGTGGCAGAGAATTCCTTTGACAGTTTGTATATGTTGACTGTCTTGTAATAAAACTCAATGTCCGAGTATTTGAACGCTGCTTTGGGCACAAAGTTCAGAATTTCATTGTCCTGATTGATGCGTACCATTGTACCATCCATCCAGGTCTCGTATTTGGCCACGAGCGCAAGGTTGGGGAAAGATGCATCGACCAACTTGGTAATCACCGTCTCGTCGTAAATCAAATCCGATTCCAAGAGGATGGTATCTTCTTCCTTCAGGTAGTCTTTGGCAAGATAGAGCGAGTAGATGTTGTTAGTTTTGTCGTAGATAGGGTTAGTGACATACTCCACCTTCATCCCTTTATAGTCTGTGCCAACATAGTTGATAACATTTTGCGCCTTATAGCCCACCACCAGAACCACACGTGAGATATGAGCCCTGTATAGATATTCCAATGCCCGGTCAATGAGTTTCACTCCATTGACTTCGAGCATACATTTCGTATTGTCTTGGGTATATTCGCCCAAACGCCGCCCCATACCGGCAGCAAGAATGATTGCTTGCATATACTATTATTTATTCCTTAACTCGGCTAATACTTCTTTGTAAGAACGTTCTGTGTCCACGACAAGGGTCGTATGCGATTGTGTTCCTTTTACAGGTTTCATATAATCTCCAAACAAATCTCTTAATAAAGCATCATATTCCTTAGGCGCTGGAATTTGCATGTCATGAAATGGCAACCAAACAGTTTCATCATAATAATGTTTGTTCCTAAATTTCATTTTTGAAATGTCATGTCTCTCCAATGCATAAAAATCTAATAAAGCACAATAATCATTATCACATATTCTATTACTTGACAACAACTTTTCAATCTTTTGTTGTATTCTTATAGGTTTTCTTAATAAAACATATGTACTAATAACAGCATGTTTAAGTTTCGTTTTCAAAGAATAATGCCGAGGATCCATCATTTCATAGTTTTTCAGCAACCCTCTTAATAAAGTGATTTTTTGATATAGGCTTTCAAAAACTTTTTTATCTTTAGGAACGGCATCTAGCACTAAGATATCGACAAAGATACCCCTATTGAAATCCTTACAACACTGGTAATCTCTTTCAATCATTGCAGTGTCTGAACGGCGCAATTTAGCCACTCCTCCAAAGGAATGTTCATCAGTGTAAAAAGACTGAAAAAAATAAGGATCACAGAATTCCTTAGGCCCAATTTCAATTAGTTTATCATAATCATCCCGTATCATAGTAAAGTCCATATCGTCATCCCAAGGAATGAATCCTTTATGACGTACAGCTCCGATTAACGTACCACCTGTTGCCCATATTTTCAAATTATTATTTTTACATACCTCAAGGAGTTTTTGAGCCAAGTCCATTTCAACAGCCCATAACTTCTTTATTTCAGAAGTCACCAAATGGCCGTCGATTACTTCTTCGTTTAAATTAAAACTCATATTATTCAGTTTTTTCGGTGTAATCATTGAATTCTCGGTATTTCTTGGGGAACCTTCCTCTAACCCAATAGGGCTTAGTGAGCGTTAGATCTGGCTGATAATTTAGAAAACGGCCTTTATCGAGACTATCTATTGTTGACATCTCATCCTTTGATAATTCAAAATCAAAGATAGAAATATTTTCACGGAGTCTTCCTTTATTTGCAGATTTTGGAATAACAACTATCCCCTGCTGAACCAACCAGCGCAATATTACCTGTGGAATACTTTTACCATACTTTTCTGAAATAGGTGCAATAGTTGTATTCCCAACAATATCTTTTCTGGTTTCAGTATTGCGAAAATGGCTGAAAGTTGACATCGCTTCACATACTATTCCTCTTTCTTGACAATACTTTATCAGCTTTTTCTGTGTGTTCAGCGGACTAATCTCAAATTGGTTCACAGCCGGAACCACATCCGACACATCCCGAAAAGCAAACAAATGAGGAGGTAATGCCGAACAAACACCTATAGCACGGATTTTATTTTCATTATAGAGCTTCGTTAACTCAACATAAAATTTTTGCGCAATTGGGACAGGCCACGGCCAGTGAACAAGGAAGAGGTCAATATAATCCATTCCTAGACTATCAAAAGATTTCAAAATAGCCTTCCGTACAGATGTAAAATTGCGAACATCAAGCCATCCTTTCTTCCCAGCATGACATCCCCCAAAGAATAAAGCATCCGCATCACACTTTGTTGATATAAACACATCTTCTCTTTTTATCCCATTGCTTTTCAAAGCATCGGAAAGCAATGCTTCGTTCTTATATTTCCAAGCCGTATCAAACATTCTATATCCAAGATCATAAGCATCGCCAATTACTTGACAAAACTTATCAGTAGGAATTTGGAACGTTCCAAGACCTATCTTTGGCATTTTAATGCCATTATTTAGTAAAGTATATTCCATTGCATTTAAAAATTCATTTCACCATGACTTTGTTCCCAGTTTTTAAGCCAGCCCCGGTTCTCTACCATCTGATGAGCCACAATACCCCAATCGTCGTTACCCTCCAATAGTATCGGTCCATCATCTGTAATAACAACATCCCAGCCAATACTACAAATACCATAGAAACATTTTGTAGCAAATCTGGCAAGTTCAATTGCTTCATCAAAATACGGAATCTTATAGCCTTCAAAAACAACTCCAGTATCAGGATGTGCAGTTACTTTCTTATCAATCTTGCAATACCCATACTTGTCAAGTGTACCGTCTTCCTTAAGATTTACACTTACACCACCATAATGCCAATTTGAGCAGTCTGTACCATGGGCACCGAGCATACACATACGTCCCATAACACGAGTATCATCACCTTCTCTCGCCACTGTAATACGAAGCGTATTTACAGCGTCGGGATACAGTCTACTCATTTCTTTGTGCTGATTACCAATAAACTGCTGAATTAAAAAGAGACCTTTTTTCACTCGTTCTTTTAATTGAGCTAAACTTATCTCTTGTTCTTTAACAATCAACTTCCCGTTCACACAACACAGATGGAACAAACCATATCCACAATACCCGTCCAAAGGTTTAATTATCAAATCGCGTTCCTGCAATTTAAAATCCTCGAAATCACTTATTTCTTCAGAAATTATACTACCGTTCATTATTAAGCCATAAATATGAGGTGTTTTTAGTCCATACGCTTGGCACATTTGAGAAAAAATCCATTTATCTTGCAGAACTGCCAGCCTATCGAAATGCCACTTCATGGCAGGAAGCCCTATAGAAGTATTTTTTGCATAGAGTGCCATTGTATTTTCTAACTCGCAGATATAATCTCTTGCCTTTTTCCCTCTTTGATCAATACCCATTGCATAATAATCATCTTTAACGGATACGCCATGACAAAAGGCGAAATAAAGATAATCAAATAAAATATGCAACCTGTTTTTCAATTGTCCTTCTTTATAATAAGTTTTTTTTCTTGCATCCACAACCCAGGGTTTAAAATGGACAGCAACATCAACAACACTCAAAGGAATTCGGTAAAACATTTTATACCAAATTGACCATGGTTTTCTGTTTTTCTTCATTTCTTATTCTATTTTAGAGTTATTCAATGATTAAACAAGACATTCATCAATAGTCTTAAAGCCATACACTGTAGGTATTCCCGATTTGAGAGGCACATTCAAATCTGGGCTGTCCATTATGAGGTGGTCGTATTCATCAATAATGCGTTCACCCCTCACGTTTTGTGCCCATCTCAATATATCATCCAAAGTTGGAGTTTGAATATTCAATTGCTCCGCCATCCACTTGGCAATACAGTTACCATAGTAGATGTCGTCGAGGAAAAAACGGTGGTTTTTGTCAATCTCCCAAGTACCATGCTCGTTCTGAATAACGGGCGTTTTAATGGAATGAAGCGTCTGTGATGAAAGGATTGAATCCATCACATCCAAACTCCAGTACTTATGCGAGAAATATTCCAAGGTGAGATAGTCAACCATGTGCTTGAATTTCTTTTCTGGGTGCTGTAATTTGATGGTTTCCCTGATTTTAGAATATTCTCTGTCAAGGCCTTCCATCAAATTAGCGGAAATCTCGTCAAACGTTCTGTAGAACAGCGGCACGTCCTCCTTGTGCGCCCATGTACGTCCAAATTTCTTATGCAATCCACAACAACGGGCAGTGTGAATGATTTGGTTGTCAACAGACAAGGCCAAAGAAATGAAGTTCTCGCTCAAATCAGCCTTTCCTTTTCCAAACCATCGGTAGCAAACCTGGTTGAAGAACTCTTCGTTAATCCAGTCATAATTTGTTATTGGGTCAACGGCAACATAGTTCTCGGTCATGCAACCGTAGGTGAGACCTCGATGACCATATTCCACCATACGGCTAACCCAAGGAATCAAACCAAATGAAAAGGCAATCAAGTTGTCAAACTTGTATTCCTTGCGTATTTCATCAACCATCCACTTGAAATTGCCTTGACCATAGATGGTACCTATCACGACAGGCTTTTCACGGTTCAAATATGGGGCAATGTTATGAAGGGCAATCCTGTACTGATGCACCGGCATACAGAACACCACGTAATCTGCGGTCGGAAACAGCACTTCGGGATTGTTGGAGGCCTTCTTAAGATCGCCAGAATATTTGCCCATTACTTCCCCAGCTGGATTATGCCATTCCAGCTCGATGGTTTTCGCCCATTGCTCGGGCTTTGATGTGTAAATTGACACATCGAATATTGAATCCCTCAACAAGGGAATCAAGGTATGGGCACTGTTGCCCCCACCACAGATTACTAATTGCTTCATTTATTATTTATTTGTTTTTCTCATTTCTTATGAAAAACTTCAGCCAATATGGCCTCGGTGTCGTCACCAAAAACCGGCCCATTATTTAATTGATGGAAATCAAGTTCGCCATCACATAAATTGGCCTCAATCAATATTGGTTCATCATTGATATCAACTGCAATATCCCATGAGATTAATCTGAAATGCGGGAATCGAGGATGTAACTTCACCACTAAATCTTCAATCTTATTAAAGTTAGGAATAACAACACTACCGAATTTCACATGCGACGTAGGATGCTCCTCGTATCTTACACCTTCGTTGCTGTAGGCAACATCTTTCAATCTACCGTCAGGCTTAATGCCAGTTGAAATACCCCCGCTACTTGCATTATCCACTTTTGCACCCTTTATTCCCATTCTCAGGATTGAAGAGTAAATCTTCACGGTGCCATCTTTCTTCAACATTGACATAGTTCTGATTGTGTTGACAGAATCTGGATTCACCTTAGCAATAGCCTTACTTTGTTTAATGCCTTGTTGAATTATTATATCACACGGGAAACCGTCTATTATTTTTGTTAACTCTTCAACTGAATGATCGGATGGTTTAAAATAAACTACACCCAGACCTCCCCATGAGTCAGTAGCTTTCTTAATAAAACATTCCTCCTGAAACATTACATCGTTTAGGACTTGCTGATATTTTATTACTACGCCCCAATCACTATACCAAAGGCCGTTCAGTCTATAGGCAATAGTCTTGGGAATGTTTACATCTTGAAACATTAGTGGATAATAGCATTTATTATCCAAGTATTTAGCAGCAGTCCAATCATTAAAAAAACCATCAATAATACTTCTGTGCAACGAATCCGGAATATAACGAATATCAAAAATTCCAGTCTTTTCTGTGTAAAAACTAAAAGAAGAATAGCATACAGGTGCAAAAACATGCCAGAATTCATCTATTTCTTCCTTTTGTTTTTTTGTCAAAATAGAATTATCTTTTACTAAGGCTGCGTACATTTTATCAAATCTTTTTATACGCCTTTTCAATAAGATATTCTTTTTTATTGACTCTATTTCCCTAAAAAAAGAATGAACTATTGTAAGCGGTTTTCTTGAGGATTTCAATTCTTGCGAAATCATAATTATTCAATATTGAGTGTCTTTTTTATAACAGCCGGATTACCAGCCACCAAAACATTTGACGGAATATCCTTATTAACGACAGAACCAGCCGCCACCATTACACAATCACCTATCGTGACTCCGGGCAAAATGATGGCATTGGCTCCAATCCAACAATCGTTGCCAATCACAACAGGCGCATGCAACGGTGGGTACAATTTACTCAGTTTATTCTTCGGACCATTGGGGTCGGCACCAGTAATAACTGAAACACCGTATGCAAGCGTAGAGTTCTCGCCAATTTCTATTCGGTCTTTAGCCAAAAGAAAACAGCATCTTTCTATCTCTGAATTCTCATGCATATAAATATTGCTGTAATCGCCAATCACACGAGGATTCCCGATAAAACATTTATTGCCTTTTTGCGCGCACTTCACCCCCAACAAACTATAAACAAACTGCTTATACCTTAGAAGCGGTAGTTTTAACAACAATTTACCAATAACAAAACGGATACTCATACAAATTAAAGGGTATTTTATTGTAATGTTTCCGGATTAAACTTCTCTTTCAAAATCGACTTGCCTTCAGTGTTCACTACCGTAAACACCGAGTTCATATAGTTCACATTGCGAACAAGCTGATTCAGATCGTCAACTGCGAGATAGACCGAAAAAACAGGCCTGTCAACAGTGCGGTCGTTTTTGTAATGGTCTCCTTCAAACTGACGCTGCTCGCTTTCGACATACGACGGCATCTTCTTTATCTCCTCAATACCACTAATCTTACCGATAGTTTCTTCACCGCCAATCAGTAGATAGTTGACACACACTCCGATGTTTTTGTATTTACCCACACGAGTTGGAATGGCGTTGATGTTTTCTGTCATTTTGCCTGTCAAGGCATATCTTATGGTCATATCTACAGGGTCAATGCCAATGCACTTACGCTCCAAATCATAATAAGAACCACCCAATCGGCAACCCATTTCAAAGAATGTAATCTTGTTACCGTCAGAATAACCTTGCAGGAAATACAAGCCATCTCTGAAGCCAAGCGACTTGAACATATTCACCACCTTGCCTTCAACCTCATCAAAATAATAGTCAACGGCTTTTGAAGGTCCCATGCTCAAACTGGCATAGTTGATGGCACCTCCTCTGTCCGAGCTGGCATAGCGGTCGAACATCGAAACCATACGGAACTCACCATCTTGTGCAACGTAGTTCATCAAAAACTCGCGTCCTGTGATGTAATCCTCTACGATAGCATTGTTTGTTCCTGAAAAACCAGCGGCAATGGCCACCTGCTTGTCAAGTTCCTCCTGATTGTGACAAATACCTGCACCGCGCGAACCACTTGCATCCAAAGGCTTAACAAAAACAGGATAGTTTATCTTCTGATAAACCTCTTCGGGGATTTGCGAACCAATGAAATAGGTTTGTGGAACTGGCACTCCATATTGGTTGCAAGTTTCCTTGAAATCGATCTTATTGGTTGACATGGTCAACATCTTGGGGGTAACATAATAAGGTAATCCCAAGCGCTGGCTTACCTCATAACAAGGCTCCAGAAGCAGATCGACAAACCCTGTGGTTATGCCGTCAATTCTTTCCTTTTTGCAAAGCTCAACCAACGCATCCACGTCTGTGGCACTGACCAAAGCGAATTTGTCGGCAATGTCTTTTGCCATGGCATTCTCATTATAGTCGGCCACCACAACGTATGCGCCCAAAGCCTGAGCATGGCGGACAATGACGCAAGCCAAATTGAAACCGCCTAATATCAATAGTCTTTTACCTTCTAGTTCTTTCATTATCGCTTATCCTTTCATGTTTTCAAAAATCTCTTCACTCTCTAGCACTATCGGCTCCACATCCACGTCGCGGAGGAAGATATAGGGCTTGTCGTAGTGGTGGTACTGGTCGCGCACCACACGATCGGCATTGCCATCCTCATAGATGGTCATGGTGTCGCCTATCAAGTCGAAGCCAACGCAGGTCATCACGCCCGTATAGGCCATATGGCGAATATTGACCTCTGTCACCTTCAGGTTACCGTTCTTGTCTTCCTTCAAGTCGAAGCTCAGAATCCCATGAGCCGGCACATTAAGCTTGGCGCAGAGGTACTTGATGCAATCGTCACAGAACTTGTTAATTCTATCCTCGTTCAAAAAACGGGCAAGGTGGGTGTTGCCCGTCACGTGGCTCGGAGCGGTGTTGGCCATCACATATTCGGCACATTCCAAAGCGGCACCCTTCACATACTCGTTATTGTAATAGAGCATCTGGTTGGCGAGGTGGCGACCAGTGAGGAACTCGCTGACGGTAAACTCCTCAATCTTACTGTTGATGAAGAGCCAGCTCTTGTAGCTGTCGAGGTTGTCCAAGCGCAATGAACCCAAACCGCCAGTGCCCTCGGTGGCACGAATCCAGCAGGGGAAGCCAATCTCATGCTCCACCTCATGGAACTTCGGCTCTTTCTGCGTCACCTTGATGGTCTTCGGGATGAAGTCGGTGCCTTCGAGCAGCGAGGCCATGATGGCTTTGTCGCGCAGCGACTCGCTAAGCAGCTTGCAACCCATGAAGGTAGTCACAGGATGTTTACCGTGTTTCTCGTAGTAGTCGCCCCACATCACTATTTCAGCTTCAGGCTGTACAAAGGCGTAGTCGACATGACGCTCGGCCACCAGCTTCTCGATAAAAGGGAAGTAGTCGGGGCTGTCACAACGAGGGCAGACGTAGTATTCGTCCACCAGCTTGCGGCCTTTGGTGTACATAAAGAACCCCATGGCTTTCTTATCGATGTCAATGCCGATGACGTGGTAGTCGGGGTATTTCTCGCGAATGACGGTGGCGATGCTCCTTGGAGTCAGCCCGCCAATACCAGTAATTAGAAGAGTCTTCATATTTCAATTATATTTGTTTCACACTGATTTTTTTACTCTGAATACGGAGATTTTTTTTGAACACGGATTATTCGGATTGAACGGATTATTTTTAGATGACAGACCGACGTTCTGCTTTATTCAAGAATAAAGGCTGTTTTTTTTGAAGTACTTCTGAAAGCATGCTTTCAAGATACTTCTAAAGAAAACCAACTTATCATCTAAAAATGATTCTTATCCGTAATATCTATTAGATCTGTGTTCGTTATTAAACTACTATTCTTTCTTTTTCTAATTCTTCTGAACATCCGAAGTTGTACAGCAAACCTAATCTGTAGCCAGTGGCATGAAGATAATTGTAAACCTGCGAACGGTGAGCGTCATCTAATGCGCTTACCGCTTTCAGTTCTACAATTATCTTCCCATAGCAGACAAAGTCTGCTTCGTAGGTTTGCTTCAGTTCAATTCCGTCGTAGATTATCTTTAATTCCTTTTCACGCTCATAAGGGATATTGCATCTTTGAAACTCTATTTCCAAAGCCTCTTGATACACCGCTTCCAGAAAGCCATGTCCCAATTTGTTGTAAACTTGAAACGCGGCTCCATTGATAGCATAGCTGAGGTCGCTGTAAATCAAAGCCATAATTTATCCATTTAATCCGTTAAATCCGTGTTCGTTAATCACAGCGGCCATTCTGGCCATATCGTCTGTGGTGTATCTCTGATCGCATATCAATGACAGCTCGGTGTCATATATCTTGTTGGCCTCGAAGTCGGCTGTAATCTGAGAGGGTTTGGGCCAGTGGATGGGGCAGTAGATCTCGGCTTCGATAAGCTTCCTGCGGACAGCATCACGTTGCTCTTTGCTCTCGAAGAGGACAGGAACAAACAGTGGTACGGCTTTATCTGTGAGGTCATACATAAACCGCACGCCTTTCAGATGCTCGTACAGATATTGTGCATTGGCTTTGCGCTGGGCTTTCATGACCTCAAAGTCGGTAGCCTTGTAGATGGCATACGAGAGGTCATCCATTTCATAGTCGCGATAATCCTCCGCCAGATGATGTCCAAACTCACCATAGAGACTCAGGAACTCCTGCTTGTTGATGGTGTTATCACCCGCCATATAAGCCTGCTTCATCCGCATGGCCGATTCTTTCGGTTCCAAATACGGACAAGGTTTCAGAACCACATCTTTCACCCCTTCTACCTCAGCACCACCAATCACCCCCATCCACTTGCGGATACTGGCAAAGCTATAATCCGCCAGCTCCAAGTACGGGTCATTAACCATCAAGAACGAGTGCGTCCTATCATAGAGAATAACAGCACCTTTCTCCTTGAACCGTTTAACAGTTTCTATCGGAATCGTGTTCTCATACCCGAAATAGTTGGTCACATAGAGAATACTCTCGCTGAGTTCTTTTTGTCCCGCTGAAAGCGCAGATATGGCAGAAATTATTCTGCCGGAGGCTTTTTCTGCGTTTTCTGCTATTTCTGCGGGACATATATCATAAAACCCAATCTCTACTCCACGTGAGAGAAACGGCGCAATCATCGAGTCGCAACCCCATGCAGGCATATAAACCGAGCGCACAGGCTGTTTCTTGGCAATATCTTGAATGATTAAGTCTATCGCCGTTCTGCCCGAAAGCACAAAGCACCCATCTCTATTAGAGGTTGCCGAAAGCTCCCGTTCCAGCCAGAACTCACTGCCTATTTCCCTCATTTCTGTAAGTATTGCGGGCGTTGCACATCACGAGTGTCATAAAGGCTCACTACACCACTACTCTCCACTCCCACGCCTTCGCGTTTGAATACATTCATTACAGTCATGAAGAATATCTTGATGTCAAGCCACATCGTCAGGTGTTGCACATAATACACATCACACTCCAGCTTGTGCTGCCAAGTAATGTTCTTACGGCCATTCACCTGTGCCCAGCCCGAAATACCAGGACGTACGTCATGACGATGGGCCTCCTCATCGGTATAATAAGGCAGATACACTGGCGGCAGTGGACGAGGTCCAATAAAAGCCATGTCGCCTTTTAGTATATTTATCAGCTGCGGAAGTTCGTCAATGGACGTGCTTCGCACGAACTTTCCTGCTTGGGTCAAACGTTGAGCATCAGGTAACAATTCACCTTTTTCATCCCTCTCATCGGTCATGCTCTTAAATTTCATCACCTTGAAAGGCTTCTCACCTTTACCTATTCGTGTCTGGAAGAAAAATGCACCTGCACCCCTGTTGGCGAAGTGCAGCCAAATCATGACGAATATGAAAAGTGGCGACAAAAGAATGACAGCCACCAAGGCTCCGAGGAAGCCGATGAGTCTCTTTAAGAAATGCTTATACATTCTTTGTAAAGGTTAAAGTTTACTGAATTGCTTAATAGTTTAATTGCTTAGTGGCTTAATAGATTAATGGCTTTGAACACGGATTGAACTGATTGTACGGATTCATCCGATTCATCCGTTAAATCTGTGGTCGTTTTATTTTTGATTTGAAATGTCCTACAACATCTTTCCACAGGGCTTCCTGTGCACTGATATTGGCGAAGGCTTTGTATTTCCATGAGTTCTTTAGTATCCGTTTGCCTATGCTTATACGGCGAGAATTGGAGTTGTGACTGTGGGGAGTATGCAACGTATTTATTATATCGTCCCATACCATTTGTTCTTGCACTTCGTCAATACTGTTGGCGATTTCTATTTCATTTGCAGGGAACCACTCTTGTGGTAATCCTAGTTGATGAATTGCTATTGCTGTCAATGTATCAGCGAACCTGCTCCAAGTAGCGTTTTCTATTGTCTGGCGGACTACAACCGCATCACTGGGTGTCAGTGCGCGTAAAGCTAACACCCAGTCTATAACATGACGCAGTTGTATCTTCTCTTGCAAAAAGTGTTCGTATGCGTGCCAGCCCACAAACAGAGCTGTGAACGCTGGTGTAGGGAAATAAATCCCTGGTATTGAGGTTGGCTGTTGATTTTTAACAGCCAATTGCTTCAGTGTCTCTTCTGGTCCTAACAAACCATCTTTAACTTTGGTATTCGAGAAAGCAAAGTGATGTTCCACTGAAATTCCATCCACTTTGAGGTAAGCATGATGACCATCCACACTGTCCACCTTCACACCATGTTTGGCAAAACATGCATTGACAGCATCGTAATCCTTACCCGAGAAAATATCGATGTCACTAAACTCTCTTAATTCAAGTCTTGGATATAGTACTGAAATTGAAAAGCCTTTAATAAGAGTAGTTGACAGCTCATCCTCAGCCAACCAAGCCCCAATCTTCTTGACCACCTCACATTTATACTGCGACTGTTCAGCAACACTTTGTGCGTATGCCATCCACTTTGACCACAAAACGAACGATGGACGTTGTTCCTTAGGCAAAGCAGTCATGGCTGGGAAGGTCATGGCCAGCACGTTCTGCGCCAATGCCATATCGAAGCACCGCTGCCATTCCTCTTCGGTATAGTTCCCGCTGATAGGCTGATTTGTCAGAGCAGAGTGGATTAAGGTAGATAATGTGTCTCCCACAGAATATTTGTTTTTATTTCTCGCTGATGATAGTTTTCTTTTTTGTCCCGCAGAAAGCGCTGAAAGCGCAGAAATAATTCTTGCCGGAGGCTTTTCTGCTATTTCCGCCATTTCAGCGGGAATTATTACAATCCATTCACAACACGGAAGATACTGTCTTCAAGTATGTCGTTAGTATTAAAGGTCACCAAAATGCCGAGTTTCAAGCCCATCAAGCGGAGATAGGTACACATCATATATTGCGCCCCTTATCTGATATGATATTTGATTCTCGGTCATCTCTCGCTGATTATTTTGTTTTTATTGTCCGGCTGAGAGTGCAGAAAGTGCAGAAATTTTTATTTGCCGAAGGCATTTTCTGCTATTTCCGCCATTTCTGCGGGACACTTTCAATTACATCGAGTTCGCGGGCAGCGAGGACTTTGTAATCGAATTTTTCTGCCACTTTTCTCACCCTCTTGCACATAGCATCGTATTCTTCTTTCAGAAGCTCAGCTATGCTGCGGATGGCTTCGGCAAACTCTTGTGGGGTCTCAATGTCTCGGGCAACGCCGATATGGTTATCCTCGATGAGATTGTCATAGGCAATGTCGATGTTGCAGACGATAGGACGGCCTGCGGCCAGATACTGGAACATCTTGCCGCTGCTTACGCCCCACCGGCCAAATCCTTTTTCGTAGTTCATGATGCCCACCGTGGCCTGACTCACCACCCAAGCACATTCTTCCAACGGTATGCGTGTTTCCTTGAACACCACATTGGCGATTCCGTTGTCCTTCACATACTGCTCCAGTTCCGGTCGATAGGCGCCGTTGCCATAGATAAAGAAGCGATACTTAGGGTTGTCCTTCAACAATGCGGCAGCATCGATAAGTGTCTTTACGTTGTTCGCCTTGTTGATGGAGCCAAGATAGACTATCTTGTAGGTATCAGGATCATTCATATCGGCATCCTGACGGGGATAAGCATCCTTGTCTTTATCGAACTGCTCCATATCAATGCCATTGTTGATATAATGCAGATGTTTGGGTTCTATCTTCCCTCCCTGATCTTTCATCCATCCCTGACGCCTCAGATAGGAGAAAGCTCCGAGGAAGGTGAAGATAATGTCGTCAGCGGCATAGTAATAACGCTTCTCGATGGCGTAGGCCACCTTCATGGCGGGGTTATTGGCACCCACCAGCCCGAAGGTTACAAAATCCTCGGGCCACAGATCCCAAGCCTCAGCGATATACTTGCATTTCAGTTTCTTGGCCAACTTAACAATTGGATAATCGAAAGGCGGATGGATATTCTGCAAGATGACATCCGGACGCTCAAATTGTTTGTGACCTTTTAAAATAGTTTGTGCAAACTTCCAAATGGAGAGCATTCGTTTCACACCGTTACCCTCGAAGTGTGGCACACGAACATGGACGAACTTATAACCATCGTATTGCCTTTCCACAAAGTTGCCGCCTTGAAACTCACTATCCGCAATATTCGCAGTACTCCCTGCATCGAATGTAATGACCTCATGCCCTGCTTCCATGAAATATTTTGCCAATTTCAAATAGCGAGGGTTGCCAGCTGTCGCTGGAGTGCCAGCGTAATAATTAACAATCCAGATTTTCATTTTTGTAAAGTTTACAGGTTACAGTTTAGAGGTTAGAGATGTTCTGAGACCTGAGAGCATTTTAGCAACTTCAGTGAACAGAGGTCGCAATGCATTCAATTGTCCCTCATTGATATATCCATGGTCACAAGCAGTCTGAAGTTCACAGAAAACCTCTGTCATAGAGCCAAAAGCTATTTCAATGAAACGAATCTTTTCCTTTGGCGATTGACGACCACTACCTTCTGCAAGGTTTGCCGTGATAGACACAGCCGCACGACGAACTTGATCGCCCAGAGCAAATCGCTCTTGCTGTGGGAATTCACCTTGCAAGAGGTATATCTCTTTCACAAGATTTCTCGCCACCTTATAAACTTTCAAGTTCTCAAAACTAAAGATCGTTTCCATTTCTTTAACCTTTAACCTCTAAACTCTAACCTTTACAGGCCTTTAACCTTTATAAGCGTTGATCAGTCTAACAACTTCGGCCACTTCTTCCATCTTGATGGCAGGGCCAATGGGCAAGCTCAATTCCTCATCGGCAATACGCTCGGTTATGGGAAAACTCATCTGATTCCACTCTTTATAGCACTCCTGCTTGTGTGGGGCAATGGGATAATGGATTACAGTGCCTACACCATTTTGATCCAGATAGTCGTGCAGGGCATCACGCTTGCCACCTGCCACTAATATCGGGAAAAGATGGTAGGCATTCTGCTCATCGGGCAGGCGATCAGGTAAACTAACCAGCGGATTGTTGATATGATTATAGTAATAATTAGCCACCTCTTTTCTGTGAGCATTGTCCTCAACGAGGTATTTCAGCTTTACGTCGAGCACAGCAGCCTGAATCTCGTCCAAACGACTGTTGCGACCGGTGTATTTGAACACATATTTCTTCTGAGAGCCATAGTTGGCCAGCGTCCGTACCGCCTCTGCCAACTCATCATCGTTAGTAGTAACAGCACCACCGTCTCCCAAGGCACCAAGGTTCTTGCCCGGATAGAAACTATGCCCAGCCGCATCCCCGATGCTACCCGTCATCATTTCTTTAACCTCTAACCCATAACCTTTAACCTTTACCATACACCCATGTGCCTGGGCATTGTCTTCAATAAGTTTCAAACCATACTTCTTGCACAACTCACCTATTTTGTCAGTATAAGCATTGCGTCCGTAAAGATGCACGATGCATATAGCCTTGGTCTTAGGAGTAATTGCTGCCTCAATCAAGTCATCATCAATCTCCAAGGTGTTCAACTTGGGCTCAACCAAATTAGGTTTCAAGCCATTTTCGGTAATTGCGAGTATGGTGGCAATATAGGTGTTGGCCGGAACAATCACTTCGTCACCTGGCTGCATTACGCCCAACTCGATATAGGCACGGAATATCCAGATCAAGGCATCCAAACCATTAGCACAGCCAATGCAGTGCTTGGTGCCGATAAAATTGGCATAATTGGTTTCGAAGCGTTCGTTCTCCTCACCCTGGAGATACCAGCCGCTGTTCACCACACTGGTGACGGCCTCGTTGATTTCAGCTCCATGAAGAGCTGTTACTTCTTTTAATGACAGAAAAGGTATATTCATATTTCTCACAGATTATTTTTTAATTTGTCACACAGATAGCACAGAAATCACAGATATTCTTGGCTTCGCCAACAGCCAACAACTAACCTTGAACCCTCTAAGCTACTAAACTTTGAACTCATTAACTGACTCTAAACCCTAAACTCTCAACTATCTATATGTCTCATGCCCGTATTTCTCAACCCAATGGTCAAACTCATCCACAATCGCCTTGACTCTTTCCGTCGTTGGCATTGCCCCTTCCATCACGTAGGCTGTTATCTCATCCAAATAGTCCATAAAACCATACTTCTTTATAGCATACGCGTTGACTGATATAGGCTTGTTGGGGATGTAACGGCTGAAGGGTTTCACATTTTTCATACAAGGGGCACCAGTTGCCACAATGCAGTAATGGCCAATGATAGAATACTGGTTGATGGTACAACCCATGCCCAAATCAGCACCGTCAAAAATCTTGGCAATACCTCCCACCACGCATTGGTTGGTGATAACTACATGGTCTTTCAGTATATTATCATGCGACAAATGGACTCCTTGCATAAGAAAAACATTGTTACCAATCTTCGACAAGGCTTCATAGCAAGGTTGCTCCACCACACAAAACTCACGAATGATATTGTTATCGCCTATCTCCAAATGAGGGTTTTCGTATCCATAATCCACCTGCTTGGTATCGGTGGCAGGAACCCCTATGGCGGTGTGGGGACCAATGTAATTATCGTTCCCTATAATGGTATTGCCTGTAATGACAGTGTATGGACCTATGGTGTTGTTGTCGCCAAGGACAACGGTTTTGTCAATAATAGCTGTTGGATGAATGTTGTTCATATTGAATTCATCTATTCCCTAACAATTGTGACTATTAATAATTGAATTAATATAATGCTCCGCCACTTTTCTATCCGTTAAATCTGCCGCTGTTGCAACTGCATTAGATGAAATCTGTTGCAATTCTAATTGCGGCAAGTTAACAATTTGTTGCATAACATCAGCGAGGCCATCTACATCACGAGCCTTGCACAGGAAACCGTTCTCTCCATGGGTCACGATACCATCAATTCCCTGACCCTTAGTACCGATCACGATGCAACCTTTAGCCATAGCCTCCACATAGACCAATCCGAATGCTTCGCGAGAGCTGACCATAACAAAACAGTCGGCATTCCTGACTATGTTTTGTGCATCGTCACGTTTCATCTGACCATGGAACACTATATGGTCACCCATATCCAGCTCATCAACCAGACGATGAAGGTTATCATGCTCTGCTCCACTGCCTACAATATCAAAAGTGTATTCCTTACCGACCATGGCCTTGTGTAAAGCACGAAGAGTGATGTCTACATTCTTCAATTCATAGAGGCTGCCAACAAAGGCAAAACGTTTCACCCCATTGGCCAAATCCTTGTTAATCGACTCCAAGTATTTTTCAGGGATACCCGAGTGGCAGAGGAACATAGGTTTCTCGTTGCCGAAGCGTTTCTCAAAACTTTTTTGGAACGCAAGTGAACGGAATCCCCACACATCTACGGATGGCATCATCGTTTGGTAGCTATCCGGGTAAAACTTGGTAAACAAACCGCTTTCGCCGTGCAGTACCAAACAAGTTTTTGCATCGGGATATTGTTTCTTGAATAATGGCATGAACTGCAACTGCGGCAACACGAAATGAGCTGTAACCACATCAGGCGTGAATCCATCCTTCCTCAATTCGCCCACCACATAGCGGAAAGCCTTCTCCGCCTGCTTTTGCGACGGAGCCTTATGCGGCACAAACTTGCGTAGCGGCACAAAGAGGACGGGTATGTCATCCACCGTATAGCGAGTCGGCTTTCGCGGAGTTTTAGTATAAGCCACCGTACCCGTCTTGGCCTGGATACGCTCATTGAACAATTTCCCCACCCAGTAGTAAGGACGAGGAAAGAGCGAGTCGAAATGTACCACCCGCACGTTGTACCCCATTTCCATCCACTCTCTAGTAAAGGTGTGGCATACAGCTGTTCCCCCATATTCAGGATCATTGTTAGGGTAGATATTGGTGAGTAAGAGGATATTTTTCATAATTCAGGCATGCTAAACATATTATTTACATCCATAATCGTATTCTTTCTTTTCTCGGTATCCCACAATTTTTGCGGGTATTCCAGCGACAATGGCGTAAGGAGGAACATCTTTGGTGACTATTGCACCCGATGCCACCACGGCATATTCCCCCACCGTGACACCCGGAAGGATGATACTCCTACTACAAACCCATGCATATTTTCCGATTGTAGTTTTTGCACCTTTGGTAACAAAGTGGATGTCGTTATAATCGTGGTTGAGAGACCAGATGATAGCTTGATATGCAATAACAGCACTTTCACCAATCACCAACCCCTTACGTGCATCAAGCAAAACGCCCGGACCAATACTAACTCCTTGATTTATAACCAACTGCCCCCCCCCCCCTCTGATTTCCAATCCTTTTCGGACTGCAATAGGCCCGTTAATGGTCACCCCCATACGTTTCATTATTCTGACCCTGCCTCGATTTGTTTTAGTATACGGCAGGCGCCATTCGGCAAGATAATCTCTATAAATGTTCCGAATAACCGCTAAAATATTCATAAAAAAGTTTACTTGTGTTCTTCTTTCAGTATGTTGTAAAGCCATGCGCCGAAGGCTTCCCAAGAATTATCCTTCATGAAACGATCCCTTGATTCTTGCAGTATTGTCATTTTTTTTTCATTAACTGGCAAGTCAAAAACCTCTTTGATGTCATCATATACAATGCAACATTTTTCCCTTGCCAAATCAGCAAAAGCACCGCGATTCGGGCCCACCGGTGTTCCTCCCATCTGCAATGTATCCATCAATACGCCACTACTGGAGATGCTATCGCCAACGTATGGAAACAACACATATTTCGCCTTTTTGCATTGAGCAGCAATTTCACTGAAGCCTGCCTGTCTGTTTTCAAAAACAACTTTCTCGTTACAGCATTTTATGATTTCTTGCGACATCCCTTTATCTTTGCACCTTCCAACAACGAGTATTTGTTTACCAGACTCTCTACATAATGGATTTGACAAAAATTCCAGCACTCCTTTGTATGGATGAATGTTGCCCCAAATATAAAAGTCGCATTCCTTCAATTCTCCGCCCCACATACCATAGTTGTTAATCGGGATGGGGTGATTCTTAAAATGCACAGGACAGCGAGCATATTGTTTTGCGTACTCGCAAGCCTCTGCAGAATGTGCAACTATTATTGTCGAACCGCGGAATAGTAATTGTTTGATTTGTTTTGACCAAAATGTTTCTCTCTCATGAGAATGTATATTGTGGAAAATCCATACAATTTTTGCTTTTCTGAGCATAATTATTTGCAAAGCTAACAAAGTCCACAAACCACGTAATAGTCGTGAGCCTTCACCCTCGACCGCTTCTTCTATCCAATTAAGGATATAGACATCCGCTTTCGTGCTACCAATCAATAAACGTAAAGATTGTGGCAATCTTCGACGATATTCTGGGTGAACAATTTCAAATTGTTTGCCGACAGCCCATTCTTGGTTTTCCAAATACGGATTAATCGTTTGTTTTTTCTTATGCTGGGGATAAATAAAGACCTTCATCATTGTTTGGAAATAGCATTGGTGATATCAGACATCATTCGCAAATAATCAGAGAGGCATTCTTCTGCATGAATTTTTACTTTCTCCCTATCAAATGTTTCAAGACACTCCAAAACATTATCAACCGAAGGTTCGGAATAATTGTGTTTAAATGCAATCCGGTTCTTCAGTACGCCAAAGCGATTCATTATATGGTAAATCTTGCTGGAACTTTCATTATTTGCAAGCCCATAGTGGTCAAAACTAAAACATGGAACCGCATTATGCAAACTGATCACTATCGGGTGCATGTTATCGCCTATATATGAGACAGAATATTTAATGAGTGCGTACCAATCAATGGGCGATAAAGGCAAATCAATTTGTCTGTCAAACGGGTTCCTAAATTCAATGCCTTGAGGGAATGGGAAAGCCACACATTCTATACCCAGTTTGGATTGTTCAATTTTAAGATTCGTAAGCCACTCCATCGAAACCGGACAATCATTATGGAAACAGACTAGACAATACTTTTCTGGAAGATTGTATTTCCCTCTTATCTCATTTTCTGTAGGTTGTTTTCTTACATTGTAATTGAAAGCAAAAACAGGGTCAGGCGTTACTTGCGGGGTGATTTGACCATCGGTTATATAAGAAACCATTTTTGATGTCCAATCATCACGAGTTGAAATATAAGAAAACTGCAAGAGTAATTCCCGATGCTTGCGCTTTTCTCTATCATTCAGATATTTATAAGGACTATTTTGCGATGATGCTGACATAAAACATACTGGAACATGATGCTTCAATTTAGAGTAAAAACTACCCCAAAATGGATTTGGTGCAATCGTGTCTTTTGTTGGGAAAGTAATAGGCAGAGGGTGTCGAATTGAAGATCTCACAATACGTGACTTGAATGGGTGGGTCTGCATAACAGCATCGCTACCCACAATAACGGCATCGATGTTCTCTTTTTCAATCACTTTGGCAATATCTGACGAATTATAACATCGTTCAGTCATATTAAAATAGTGCCCACGGAACGCTTCGTGTTCCGCAAATTGAATCGGAGAGGTATTATTGCGGTACCGCTGCTCCAACTGCCTTGTCATCCAATTTATGAACACAGGCTCATGACCATTATTGCGCAAATAAGAGATTGTTGAAAGAGCCTGAAGGTTTGCACCAAAATTACAGGCTGCATGATAAGTGAGTATCCCTATTTTCATTGTAACATTTTTTTGTTTTCACTTGCACTAATAAAGCCCCAAAAAACAGTAAAGATTAACATATACTGACAATAAATGACAATATGTGACACCATTGAATTAACAAAGAACATGACAAGAGAAGCACCCATTGCCGGAGCATATTCTGAATTGTTGCGGATAAGTCGACGATATAATTTAACCAACTGCACAATAAAAGCAATATATAAAACGAAACCTATTATTCCGAAGTCATAGAATACCTCAAGAAAGTCATTATGTGCTGTAAGATGGAATGTGGTATCTCGTACCGTACCGCACCATCCATGTCCTAGAAAAATACCCAAAACAGAGCTATCCCCTATTAAACGAAATACTTCTCTATAAATACCTGACCGTCCTGATCCGCCTTCCTCTTGTACTCCAGATATGCGAGTAAACAATAAATCTCCAAGAACCTCAGAGTTGATTCTCACAACAAGCAAATACACTCCCGCGGCCACAAATAATACCATTATCCAACCCCATAGCTTGATCTTCTTTTTCTTCATCTTAATTTGATGGATGTACAGATATACCGCAACACTCAAAATGAAAGCTATAAAACCGCCACGTTTGAGGGAGAACATAACAGCTAGTAGAACTAATATTATTGATGCGATACGGAATATGTTTTTTCGCGCACACAACAAAAAAGGTAAAAAATACAAAATCGTATATGAAGTATTGGTAACCTGAGCAGTGTCATATAAATATAACACGTTCGTAAAATAATTGGTGAAATAGAAGAATGCTAACACTAACGTAATAACATACATGGTAATAATGACAAGCTTTTCTTCCTCCTGTCGCTGCACAAAAATAGCCATATACAGATACATCACCAATGGAACAAGAATGTATCCATATACATTCCTAGTAGGAAGTGCATACAGCAATGACCCAAAAATAGTTAGCACATAGACAACCAAGGTGAAATTGACAAACTTTTTTGTAAGTTTATCATGTGGCCACTTGTTTTTGTTTCTGAAATACGAAATGCCAGCTATTAGGATTATCGCAACAATAATATAGTTCAAGGCTGCAAAACTCGATTCCTCCTCCATAATCAACCTTGAAAACATCTCACCTTGTTCCAGATAAAGGTACAATGCCGAGATGATGAAAAATACTACATATTGGGAAAAACTCTTTTTCACTGTCCTACAATTTCTAAAGATAATACATGTTAATGTTTCTTTCTGGACCTAATACCCTGCACCATACCCAAGAAGGTAGAGTGTTCATATTTATTTATGGCGATATTCCATATTGCAAAAAGATAGATAACGGCATATACCAAGCTAACAACAACAACCCTGAGCAATGTTTCCGGCAATAGAAAATGTATCGCCAAAGGAACGATGGCTGAAATAGCAATACAAATTGACGTAGGAATAATTACTTTTTTGAAAAAATGTCCAAACTTAATGTCAGCCAATTTTTGAGCAAAAATCATACGCAGCAACAAAGACACCACTTCAATAATAATAAAACAGCCTAAACACCAATATGGTGAGCAACCCATTTTTAGCAAGAAATATGAAATGGGGATATTAAGCGATATTAAAATGCTCATTGCTATCTGATAGACAGCAATTTTCCCTGTTGCCTGTATAGCAGACATCAATCCATTGGAATATATATGAACCATATTGAGTATGATAACAAGTTGAGACATAATCAAAGTGTATTCAGGTGGATTTCCAAGCCATAACTTCAACACCTTAGACATCTCGATAATCAACGGAACGGCAAAGAAAGAATATAAGATGAATGAATATTTGGAAGAAATCATTGAGATACGTTCAAGTCTCTCCTTATTATCCATTCCCTTGCTTTGCATCAGCTGAGGGTTGATTGATTGAGAAAAAGTAGCAGTCATGGCATTTAACACACCATTTACTTGGTTGGCAACGCCATAAGCGGCATTAATGATTGTGCCATAGAATAGATTGAAGACAACTGCAATTCCCTGATTCCTACCAATCATTGCAACGGCAGCAAAAGTATTCCAACCTGCAAAACCAAACATACTTTTAAAAACATCTTTTTTATAGTAAGTTCGGGGGTGGATAGAAAACTCTTTATACTTTATCTTTACAACAGTTCGGCTTATGAGTATATAAATAACAGATATTACGGCAACACCTATTCCATATAAAATCAACCTATCAGCAGAAGTGTTCGAAAGGTATAGTGCAAGAAGCAGCATCAAAACATCTTTAATGATATGATTTACTGAGAATACCAACATATCTTCTTTAGCATTGATTACCGCACCGTATGGCACTGAAACAATAGAAAAAAAGGTGCTGACGATAAGGGTCTGATAAACTATTTTTGCTGCAGGGATGCGTTCGGAATCTATGTTTAGGAAACCATCAAAAACAAACAAACCACAAATCTCAAACAATATTACAATGACCGTTCCAATAAGCAAATGTAATAATAGCGATACATTAAAAACAATGTTAAGGCGAACCGTATCCCTTGTCCCCATCGCCACTGAAAGATAGCGTTGCGTCGCAACATTCATTGAGGCATTGAGGAACGTGAGCATGGCAATAACGCCTGCAACAAGATTATATAATCCATAATCACTCGCTCCCAATGCTTTCAATACTAATGGTACTGATACCAAAGAAATCAACATGGAGATGATGACTCTGGCATAAAGAACAATAGTATTGAAAACAACTTTTTCAGCTACTTTCATTTTTATTACTTAATTGAAGAAATGTTTTTTTAAGAAAATGTTACTCTACAGAAAATTCACGAATACGTTGTTCTTCACTGCGACGGCAGACAAGGATTTGGCCTTTCTTCTCGCTCACTATGTAGCCGTCCAAACCTTGTAGGACAACTTTGCGGGCATCCTCTGCGTGTACCACACAGTTGCTGCATTCATAGAGTTTGATATTGCCCACAGCACCATTGTTGCTCTCGTCTTTCTGAAGTTTGTCGTGCAACGAAGCCCAGTTACCCAGGTCGCTCCAACCGAAATCAGCAGGATGAGTGTAGACCAAACCATCAGCAGCGCCGGGTTCCATCACGGCAAAGTCGATAGATATTTTCTCGCAATTCGGGAACACTTCGTTTAGTTTACTGTTTACCGTTGACGGTTGACCGTTTACTATTTCATCCATCTGGTCTGCTATCACTGGCTTATATTTCTTGATACATTCCGTTATAGTCTCTACATTCCACACGAAGATGCCTGCATTCCAAAGATAGTTACCAGCTTTCAGATACTTCTCAGCCGTATCATGGTCGGGTTTCTCCTTGAAGGCTTTCACCTCATTGATTTCCTGAACGCTTGATTGTTTGATTGCTTGAGTATCAACTTCGATGTAACCATAGCCTGTTTCAGGACGGGACGGTTTAATGCCAATAGTAACTATGGCATTATACTTGTAGGTGAAAGAAAGAGCATTGGCGATAACTCTTCTGAATTCCTCTGGGTTCATCACCACGGCATCAGCAGGTGTTACCACTACATTGGCCGCAGGATCTTCCTGACGGATGCTCCAACAGGCCCATGCAATGCAAGGGGCAGTGTTGCGAGCGGCAGGTTCTGCAAGGATATGCTCTGCAGGTAAGTCTGGCAACTGCTTCTTAACAATGTCAACGTACTTGACGTTAGTGACAACCCAGAAGTTTGACATTGGGCAAATACCCTTGAATCTATCAACTGTGAGTTGGATGAGCGTTCTACCGCAACCCAGAATGTCGATAAACTGTTTGGGGTATTCAGGAGTGCTTAGAGGCCAGAAACGACTGCCTACGCCACCGGCCATGATTACTATATGATTGTTTCTCATTTTGCTATATTATTCGTGTTTATTTTCGAATGGTATGCCCTTCGGGAATTAATCCATTAAATGTCTGATGGAAGAGGGATGAGGCAAGATGTCTGTCCTCCTCCCCCATCCCATCTCAGACCATTTCATGGGGCGGTGTGGGCTGTGTGGATGACCCTCCTGCCCCATCAGCGACCACCGGCCGCGCGTAAAGACCGGGGCGCTTCGTTTGATGTCTGACGTAAGATGTATGATGTTTTACTCCTTCGTCTTCAAAAATATTGTATTGTTATCAGCAACAACGATGCGACCTTCTTGTTTAATCTTTTCCGGGATCCGAGCGAGGCAGTCGCCATCAGCAGTATCAAATTCATTGCTTTCATAGAGCCCTGTATTGACAGTCTTTCCTTCCTCCTTTGCCCAATAAAGGACATAAGAACAAAGGTCTTTGAAAGTAAACTCCTGCTTCTGCATGGTGATGTACTCCTCAACAAGGATACGGAGCTTCGAGTCGGAATACTTCACCTCTATCGGTTTATTGTTGGTTGTCATAGTTTGATCTGTTTTAATATTTGGTGTGCAGCTGGGTGTAAAGACCGGGAGGCCGCGTTAGATGTATGATGTAAGAAGGAAGGTGTAAGATGTTGTTTTTACTTTTCTGATTTCTTTTCATAACACTCAGAGGGAACTGGTACCAAAACAGTATCAACCTCCATTACATCTGTATTCTCAGAGTTATTGCATTTGTTGCAAAGTGGCACAAAATACCATTCTTTATTATTACTTGATTTATACACATGTGCACCATCGAGAGTTGAGTCCTTTTTGCTCATTGTTTTCTGGCAAGACGGGCAATAATATGTAAGATTATCTTTTAATTCGCAACCAGAAATATCTTCCCAATAGCCTATACAGGTATTGTTATTGGGCTCTTTATAATCTGAGGAATTGGGTACATTAACCACTTTCTCTTTCGGTGCTTTTGGAAGATGTCCATATCCTGCAAGATTTGCATTTTTTTCTTTTTCTTCTATTAATTGGACTAATAATGCTTCCTCGTGCTTTTTCTTTCTTATTATCTTCATTTCACACAGTTTTTAATTCAGTGAAGAAATAAATATTACTGATTATCGTTGTTGAACAATGTATATTGCTCTATCTTAAAGTATTTTTTCATTATCATTTTACCCCAATCTTCAAGAGGCTCGTTGTTCAACTCTTCGGTTGTTAGGAATCTTCCACTCTTACTAACACCTTTTTTCTGAACTAACTCTTCTGCATCCAACCGAAGTTTAGTATCTTCCTCCACAGTCACCCTGAAACAAATTGCCAAGTGTTTTTTACTTTTTTCAACTGTTGGAGTATAAATTATATCAGGAATAATATTGTCTAACGACACTGAGATACCTATCTCTTCCTGTATCTCTCTTTTAAGTGTTGTTTTACAAATGTCGAGAAAATCTTCTTTTTTACCTGGTATAATGTCTTCCCGTCTGGTATGTCCGCCTACATACGGCAACACTCGGTCTTTCTCAGGTGATTTTTCAGAACTGGAAATATTACTCTTTTTTACTACAAGAACCCGGTTTTTTGTGTTTGTTATAACCGCTATTGGGATTGGCTGCAAGAGTGAATCTTGTTTTTCCACATCTTCACGGTAATCAAAGGCTATCTGATTGGTATCAAACTGCTGTTTTAGTTCATCGTACAAAAAGAAACTTTTCTGATTCAAAATTCCCATAAGTTCGTCGGTTTTCTTAAAGAAACCAATGCGCTCCATCAAAACATCCCTGAGTGTGTTTAGTGTCTTCTCTGTTACATCTTTACCAACTTCATCTTGTGTTCTCGTAGTTGTATCAATAATGAAAACCTTTTGAAACTTGTTTTCTTTCTCTCTATGAGTCTTTTCAATAGCACCGAGGTATGTCTGCAAAACACGAGGGTTCATAATGGAGCCAAGTTTATCTGTTAGAAGATTAGCATATTCTCTTTCGATAGATGTTTCAGGTGTTGTTTTGAATGCAAACACTATGTCTATAGATTTTACGAATTCCTTCTGCAACAAGAAAGCCTCCACGCTTTCCTTTAGTTGCCGATCCATCTTACCATAAGAATATAGCCATTCAAACCAACATAAGGCATCAAAGATACCACGGTCGAGAATCAAAACATCGATATTACTGCTTTTCTCCTCAAGTGTTCCCAACATTCCAGCAAGAGACATACATGCTGTCCAAATATTAAACATCGGGCTTTGTTTGTCAGTTACAGGACAAACGCTCGCTCTCTCCTGAACTACTTTAACCTTGAAACCATTCCTTTTAAGAAACAATTCCAAGGAATTGATACTGGATGTCTTTCCTGCCTTTGGAGAACCGCTAAACTCAATAACAATAGGATGCTTCTGCCGATGCTGTTCTTTCAGTGCATGGACAGTCTCCGCCAGAGATTGAAGGTCATTTATGATCTTTTTTCTTTCGTCTTCTTTTACCATAATTATTACATTTTACCGACATGGTCTTTGCTCACTATCTCAAAAATATCCAAAACATTGCCGATGGAGTAACCAATAAATCCCGACGCAATAGCTGCCAAATAAACCATGCGCTCGTTAATGACACAATCCATCCCACCACCTAAAAATTTAATGCCCCCCAAAAAACAGATAACAAAAAGAACAGAAAATGCAACAGAATACAGTGGTCGCAACAGGAAATATATGACATTGCCAATAACAACCGACTTGTTGCTGTTGTCAAATGTCACTCTACCATCAATACACGCCTTGTATAGCTTTTGTGAATACCTAACACCTGTCATCATAGTACTCGCAAGCATAGATACATAAAAAGTAAAGGTCTTAACATCATCCTGTCCTAACTGGCCTGTCATTTTCTCAATAAGTATGTACAATAAAAGTGTTATCCCAACCAACACAATCATTGTATAGAAAATGAATAGGAATATTACCCATCCTTTCTGTATGTGATAATCTAGTGGTTTATTGTCCATTATTCTGAAATTAATAATTCCTATTCTTCCTTCTTGAAATACAACTGGTAATACTCCATCCCAGTCTCTTCGTCGTAGCCTTTCTTAATCAGTCCCTCGCCGCCATGCACATAGATGTGGAAGTTGCGGTCGAGCTTAATGACGCTCTTCATGGAGCGTTGCGACTTCTTCACGGCACTCTCCGATATGGCGAAGCTTTCGGCAGGCTCCAAGTCGTTCTTAGCCATATAGTCATCCACATACAGCCCAAAGTCGGCAGAGAGCGACTCGTCGCCCATCACCTGCTGGTTGAAGTCGTACATGGCGAAGGTGTCGTTCTCCTTGAAGTAGCGTAGGGCTTTGTCCATCAGCTCGGCCTGCTCGCCGCGCGACACTTCCTGCGTGGTCGGCAGCTCATTGGTGATAAAGGCTTTGGTGGCGTTGAGGAAGGTGCGGGTATGCTGATACTCGTCGGCACAAGGCTTGGCCTGCAAGAAATCGTCAACCCAATATTTGGCCTCGGTGCGGTTGGTGTTGTCGATGATGGCCATGCGGTATCCCTCATCGGCATCGGTATTGAAAATCAAGGCGGCTTTGTCCACATGCTTCAGGTCCAGTCCTTGCAGGGTTGTGATGTGGGCATTGTCGGCCTCGCACACCACTGAGAGGAAACTGGTAGGGTTCTCGCATTTATACAGGCCCACGGCATCAGTAATGTAGCCATTGATTTGACAATCGGTGAAATAGGCCACTATCAAGTCGCCACTCTTGATGCCGGGATGTTCGCTATGTTCATACAGCACCTTGGCCAGGTTCCGTGACTGCTCCACTATGGTTTGCGGGTCGGCAAACAGCTTTTCCACGCAAGCGCAGGCTTCGTTGAACTGCAAGCCCAGCTCGTTGTGGAAGCAGAAGGTCTCGCCCTCCTTGAACGACGAGAGGCAATAGGTAAAGAGGTTCTTCAGCGAAGCCTCGTCGAGCAGCAGAGGCTCACATGAAAGCACGATGCCCTCGTCGGCGGCCCTGCTGCCGATATGGTGCAGGCAGGCTTGTTGGAGTTGGGTTATTTCGGTTATAAAAGCCATTGTTCTTTATTTTTTTTGCTCGGTGTCGTCAATCAGCATCGCATACATGCCCTTCACTACTATGATAATGAGTCCGGCATACTGGAGCAGCAGAAACACAAAGACCGTGTTGCGAATGACCAAATACCATTTGTTGGTGAAAGGCAACTGCGGCAGGATGAAGGCCAACACAATAATCAAACCAGCCAAAAAGATGGAGAAGGAAATGCGTGTGACCACTTCTTTGGTGAACTCCTGGTAGTTTTCTACATACCGCTTATCCTCCTCATTGTCGCTGCTGTAGTCCATACGCCGCTTCAGGAAATGTTCCACCACAATGAAAATCACCGAAAACATCAAGGCCGAGAAGATGCCGATGGAGCCAATCACATCGGCGAACACTTTCACCTCGCTATCTGAAAACCATGTGAGGCAACCCACCGCAAGGGCAAGTACCGTCGGCACAATGATAAACCAAAACCTCTCCTTGATCAATGAGGCCCATGCTTTGGAAATAATCTCTCTCATGGCTACTTGGTTTTGGTGTAACCTATCTCTTTCTTGATGGTTTCAAGAATGGAGTCGGTGTGTTTGCTGATTTCCATGAAGTCGTAGGTATTCTTATCCTTTAGCATCACCTCTTCAGGCAACAAATAGTAGGCAAAGTTGCGGATGCGGTCTTGGTCGAGGTTCATCGTGGTGGAACGGCCTTCCTCATCCACATATTTGGCCATCACCGTAACATCCTTGTCATCCTTCTTGAGGGCAAGCGGGTCGATGTCGGCATCCAACGAGCGTCCATTCTTTTTGAACAGCTTCCAAAAATCATTGACTGACTTCCTGAAGCCTGTAATCTCCACCTTAATTCTCAGTCCTTCGAGGTTGGCAAATAGCGGATTGATGAGGCGGAGGCTACCCTTGGAGAGTTTGTCCTTCACATAGGTCACCGACACCACCTCGCTTCGCTTGTTGCGCTCCTCCATAAAGGTTTTGGGGTAGTAGGAAGTAACGCCCAGACGGAACTGGTATTTCTGCACAAACTTTGCGAAATGCACCTTTACCAGGTCAGAGATATTCGACGTTGAATAGCTCTGTATCATCAACGCACCGGTGGTGTAGTCGTAGGGCAGCCACATCTTGATGTAGAAGTTGGACGATACCACATCGTCGGCAGCCACCGTGTTGGTCGATTTCTTGGCGTTCTTGCGCTTGTAGATGGACTGTTCGCGGTTGGTGGTGCCGCCATACACTTCGCCGTTGATGACATTCTTCAGGGGCGACACCGTGTGCTGGCAGCTGTCGGTAGCAGTAACCGCCTTGTCGCCATCGGTATTGACCACAAACTTGTCGCCAAACTGCTCCACGAACTTAGTCCACAGCATTGCAAGAGCCTTCTGCTTGTCGTTCTTGTCGAAAAGGTCAATCAGCTCGGAGAAGTTGCAGTCTTCCCACGACTTGCCCTTATCCTTCACAACCAGATGTTGCAAAGCTATGCGATGGATTTCCAAACGGAGTTTTGTGGCCATTATCTAAAATTTGATGTTTATGTATCTCGAAATGTTAAAATCCGCACCTCGCCGTCAGCTTACTTTAGGATTATGGTAGGATTATACTTCGATTATACTGCGCTTATACTTCGCAGTCGAAATTCCAGGCTACGAAATGTTAAAATCAGATATGCTCCTCCACCCCACGGAAATGGACGTTCAGCTCATGCAAGTGCTGCAGCAGGGTGCCGAGGGGAGTGCCTTCGGTCATCTTGGCGAAGGCATTGACATCCTTGGGGAAGCACTTGCCGCCATAGCCGAACTTGCCGTCGGGGCCGGGAACGTAGGTGTGGGTGTCGTTGATATAACCAGACAGGAGCACACCCGTGTGCACCTTGCGCCAGTCAGCCCCCATCAGCTCGCAGTATTCGCGGCAGGCGTTGAAGTAGGTGACCTTATAGGCTCCGAACACATTGTGCATGTACTTGGTGAGCTCGGCCTCGATGGGGGTCATCACGGTGAACTTCTTGCCCACAAAAATCTTGGTGAGCAGCTCGTGAGCGCCGGTGAAGACCATGGTCTGCTTCTTAAAGTCCTCGATATGGGTGCGCTCGGTGAGGAACTCGGGCATGTAGCACACCTGGTGGCCGGTCTCCTTGGAGAGACGGTCGCTGGTGCCAGGGAGGATGGTGGTACGCACGAAGACGGGCACATTAGGGAGTTTCTTGATGAGCTCCGTCATAAGACGCAGGTCCTGTGTGCCATCGTCCTCGGTGGGGACGTGAATCTGCAGGAAGGCGATGTCCACATTACTCAGGTCGTCGTTGTAACCCTTGGGAGGGTCGCTGATGAAGAGTTTGCACTCTTGATTATTATGTTCCAACCAATCTTTGAGGGCTCCGCCAACGAAGCCACAGCCGATAATTCCAACGTTAATCATTGTTATAAAGTTTTTTTATTAAAAGACTAATAGATTTGTTTAATTACATAATGAAGTCGGTAAACCGGTAGGGGCCAGAACCATTGATGATAGACCTACGGATTCACCTCCTCGTTTGATGTCAGATGGAAGACGGATAAGTTAAGATGTTATCCTCACCCCGATCCTTGTCAGACTATTTCTTGGAGCGGTGTGGGCTGTGTGGAAGACCCTCCTGCCCCATCAGCGACCACCGGCTGCGCGTAAAGACCTGGAGGGGCGCTGTTGTTATTCAGAAATACTAAATCAAGTAGTAATTCACCTTTGTTTTTCCTTTTTGATGACATATAAGACCATATGCTATAATCAAGCGTTCGTCGTGCTGTTTCCATAAAATCAGCTGCATACTCTACAACTTCTTTTATATCAAAATAATCATCATATAAAATATCAGCAGCAACAAGGAAGTCACGAATATGCCTATCAACTGCAACGGTATCGAATCCCAACAACCTCTTCAAATTGTCACAAGTTTTATTGCCAATACCATTAATAGCTTTCAACTGCTCAACGCCCATTTCGTCGTTCAAATAATGACTTAAATCAAAAGTCGAATCTATTGAATGACTATAGCAAAATGAAACCAAATCTTGCATTCCAAAAATGCAACAGATAAATTACATCCTCGTCAATGAAACAGGTTCTGATAAGGCTGCCCGTGCCATCGGTGGCAGCACCGTGTCAGACCTCAGAGACCACAGCGTTATCGTCAACAACAAGAGGCTTTCGCGTGAGGCACTCATCAACCAGCTGGTGGAACTGCGCTCGCATCACCCCGACGCGAAAATCCTTGGCATTTCGGAGGTTGACCTCCATTTTGCCCAAGCCCCCATCAAGGTGAATCCTTGGATGAACGAGATTAGACTTGCACTTAGTGTGTTGGCTTAGTAGGTTAGTTGCTTAGTAGGTTAATAGTTTCAGGTTTTTGTTTAGTTTAGCGTTTACTGTTTACTTTTGGTTTTTCCCGCAGAGGTTTTTTTTTTGTCCCGCAGAAAGCGCGGAAATGCAGAAATCTGGCTCGATTCACTCGCCTTAGCGGCTGCCGGGCATATCGCCACTCCAGCCGTGGTCATGGTCCCAGTGCTCATCGTACACGAACTCGAAGTACGGGAGGGTAATCCGTTTCTCCCGCTTCTTTCAATGCAATGTTGACTATCGTCTTCCTCCTTATTCGCTGCATTGTCTTTTCTTCAGCGATGCTGACTCGCTACATTTGTTTTGAATTAGCGGTGCTCGCGACCTTTGGTTCATGACCTTTGGTTCGCGCCTCAGCAATGCTCAAGCCAGCTTAGCATTGCGTTCGGCTTGGCGTCGGTTGACCTTCTGTCTTCCTCCTTATTCGCTGCATATTTTTTTCTTCAGCGGTGCTCATGACCTTTGGTTCGCGCCTCAGCAATGCTAAGCCAGCTTAGCATTGCATTCGGCTTGGCGTAGGTTCATTTTGCTGATAAAGTCCTTCTTACTCTGAGCATATTGTCCCTCTCTAACATTGGCACCAATGCTCGTGCCACAACGGAGTAGCAGCTTGGACATCATAGTTTCTCCCTTTTTCTCTTTGAGAAAGACATAGCATCGCGAGATGCGCTTAGCGAATGTTAGACTCTCCTATAACACTCTGTGCCATATAACTCTTAACCTTTAATTCTTAACTCTTAACTGAAAGAACAGTGTGGCTGCGGGGAGGGCTCGGTTATTTAACTATTGTTTGATAGTTCGGGTCAGAAACTGATGTCGAGGGTGTCGATGTAGCGGGTCTCGACGGTGAAGGCTCCGGGGGCGCCAGCGGTGAAGAGCGAGCCGGTGAGGCGCGTGAGGCGGTTGCGTTTCAACGGCACGTCACCGACCACCTTGTGGGAGATGGAGGTACCAGTGTTGTCGAGGACGTCGATGGTGATGTCCATGGTCTGCTGGTCGAAGGCGAGGAAGAGGTAGCTGGTGGCGGTAAGCGTTTCGCCGGTGGCACCGCTACCTTTCACGGTGTTGACCAGGCCGGTGTTGGTGGTGGCCCGCCCCGTGGTGGGGTTGAAGCTCCTGCCGCCAGCGGAGAAGGCGAAGCGGATGGAGTCGGCATTCTCGGTACGGTTGTCGGTGGAGAAGACCATCACTTTGGGGACGATCCGTGTCAGCGTGGCGTTGAGGTTGAGGTCGTCGGTGTTGGCGACGGTGACCGTCTGGGTGGTGGCGAAGGTCTCACGGACGCGGCCAGCGGTGTAGGCTGCGGAGGTGGGGCTGGTGAGGGTGAAGACATCGCCTGCGACATAGCCGCGGCCGATGACCACCATGGTGTAGCTGCCCATGGGCAGGTTGCACTCGAAGTTGCCGAAGGTGGTATAGGTGGTTGCGTCGTCGCGCATCTGTGTCACCTGGTATTGCTCGGTGCCGTCGGAGGTATAGAAGGCCAGCGTGATGGCCTTGACGCCGGAATAGTCGGCCACGTTCTCGATATCCTTGGTTCCAGGGAGACTTTCCTGCTCGATGGAGAAGTCGTTGACGTGGATGCGGACCTTGGCGGTGCCGGAGTCGTGGTTCTTGCTGCAGGCCGCGAAGAGGAGGCTAACGGTTGCAAGAATAATGATGCTTGTTTTTGCGATAACAGCTTTAATATTAAACATAACTTTGAATTTTAAATATTTGACTTTGAGCCATCGGCCCGCAGTCCACACTGTTATCTTTAAAATTGAAAATCAATCGCGACGGAAAATGTCGCGGGTGTAGACCTTCTGCTGGACGTCGTCGAGGCAGGAGTCGTAGCGATTTGCGATGATGGCGTTGCTGCGGGACTTGAAGGTGGCGAGGTCGTTGACCACCAGGCTGCCGAAGAAGGTGGTGCCGTCTTCCAACGTAGGTTCGTAGATGATGACCTGGGCGCCTTTGGCCTTGATGCGTTTCATCACACCTTGGATTGCACTCTGGCGGAAATTGTCTGAGTTCGATTTCATCGTCAGGCGGTAGACACCGATGGTGGGTACAGGTAGTGCTTGAGTGTTTGATTGCTTGATTGCTTGAGTGTTTGGAGTGTATTCGTTATTTTCAGTGTAGGCGTAGTAGCCGGCCATCTTGAGGACTTGGTCGGCGATGAAGTCTTTCCTTGTGCGATTGCTCTCGACGATGGCGGACATCATGTTCTGCGGGACATCCTCGTAGTTGGCAAGGAGCTGCTTGGTGTCCTTGGGTAGGCAGTAGCCACCGTAGCCAAAGCTGGGGTTGTTATAGTGGGTGCCAATGCGGGGGTCGAGACCGATGCCGTCGATGATGGCTTGCGTGTCGAGGCCTTTCATTTCGGCGTAGGTGTCGAGTTCATTGAAGTAACTGACGCGCAAGGCCAAATAGGTGTTGGCGAAGAGTTTCACCGCCTCGGCCTCCTTCAATCCGACGAAGAGGGTCGGGACATCTTCCTTGATAGCCGCATCTTGCAGCAGACGGGCGAATACCTGGGCGCGCTCCGTGAGCCAGTCGATGTCGGAGAGAGCCTTGATAGCCTCGTTTTCCTCCTGATATTCGGCACCGGGCATCATCTTGGGGATGCCGACGATGATACGGCTAGGGTAGAGGTTGTCGTATAGGGCCTTGCTCTCACGCAAGAACTCGGGGCTAAAGAGAAGATTGAACTTCTTCACACCCTGCTTCTGGTATTTAACATACAACGAGCGGGTGTAGCCCACGGGGATGGTGCTTTTGATGACCATCACGGCGTCGGGGTTGACCTTCAGCACAGCATCAATGACAGCCTCCACAGCGGAGGTGTCGAAGAAGTTCTTCTGGCTGTCGTAGTTGGTGGGGGCGGCGATGACGACGAACTCGGCATCGCGGTAGCCGGCCTCCTGATCGAGGGTGGCGTGAAGCGAGAGGGGTCTGGTGGCCAGATACTCCTCGATATAGTCGTCCTGGATAGGCGACTTCTTGTTGTTCACCAAGTCGACGCGCTCCTTGACCACATCGACGGAGGTAACATCATTGTGCTGCGCCAACAGGGTGGCAATACTGAGACCGACATAGCCGGTACCTGCTACGGATATTCTCATTTTTTAATTAAATTTCATTGATATCTGATACGGCGAAGGCCTGCCTCAATTCCTGGAAGACTGCCTGTAAATCATTCATAACAAACAACTTACAAAACCAAAGTCTTTCCATGCGAGACAAACGGCATGATTTTCTTCAATGTGCAAAGATACGATTTTAAAATAAATCAGCAAAATTTATTTATAATAATTACAAATTGCAAGCAAGCGTTACATTACGTATGAACATAAAAATCAATACATTTACCCCGGAACCTTAATGACAAATTTGCAACTATTTTCTGTGAGCCACAGATGACAAGTGCATTCTCCTCTAGTTTGGAGGGCTGTCGTTGTTCCTGAAAATTCTGCCGGGGTGTGGAGCGAGCAAGTTCGGGCATCTGGATTTGGTGCGCTACAACTTGGTTCTGAGCAAAATGAAATCCATGGACAAGCACATCCTCTACCTTGCCCAATCCCTGAAAACTCGAGCGCTTCTCAGGGCATTTGGGAATCTCTTGACTACTTCACTCTACCATTTTTGTCTAATGACCGATTTGGGTTTATTTTTGTCCATTACATCAACATTTAAGACATGCCGACGCCCTCCCGGCGACCCGGGGGACGGTAGGGGAATGGTAGGGGAACGGTAGGGGAATACAAAGGCACTGGAAGGATATGGAAGGATATGGAACCTTATGGTTCATTAGACAAAAAAAGCCCCTCAAAATGAGGGGCTTAAACATTTGTTGTCCCACGAGGATTCGAACCTCGACAGGCAGAACCAAAATCTGTAGTGCTACCGTTACACCATGGGACATTTTTGCTCAAAAACGGGTGCAAAGATACAACCTTTTGCCGACATGGCCAAATTTTTCGGCACAGAATGTCGAAAAACAGAAATTACAGATTGTAAATCAAATACTTGCCGCAGCGCCTTTTTATGCCGTCCCCGTCCGATTTCGGCCATTAATCACCGCGAAGCATTCGAGATTCGATAGATTGTGCGGTATGCCAGCGAGATGCCCGAGACACCAATCTGCAGATAGCGCGGCCAGTCCTCGTTGCGGTATGCCTTGCGTTTCTTCTTTGGGGTGGGTTCCACGTAGACGATGTCGTTCTGCTGCAGGTAGTAGAATGGCGACTCTAGCACACGGCGGCTGGTGAGGTCGAGGGTGTCCACCAGTTGCGCGCCGTCGCTGTTGCGCACCACCACCACGCTGTTGCGCAGACCGTCGGAGGTGATGTCGCCACACTGGGCCAGCGCCTCGAAGATGGTCAGGCGGCTGTTGCCGGAGTGCACCATACGGGGCTGCTTCACCTCGCCGATGACGGCCACGTGGAAGTTCATCAAACTGACCGAGGCGACGGCATCGGTAACATAGCCTTCGTCGCGCAGACGCCGTTCGAGGATTTGGGCCAGTTCGGGCAGTGTCCTGCCGGCGGCCTCGATGGTTCCCAGTATGGGGAAAGCGATGCTGCCGTTTTCGGAGACACGGTAGCCCCGCGGCTTGACCGCCGCGCGCCCCTTGTTGGTCTCCTCGTTGAAGGGATTGGCCGCCTCGGGCATCTGGCTGTAGATATAGATATAGAGCAGGTCGTCGGGCAGGATGACCGCGGTGGAGAGGTTGGAGATGTCCTCCGCCACGCCACGCGGGGCATCTTTGATGTAGGCATGCTCCTGCTGGCTGCGGCAGCCGGCCAAGAGCAGACACAGCGCCACGAGTAAGTATATCTTCCTGTTCATCAGCATCTATCGTTATTTCCGTTGTCCGACAATCATGAGACTGGTTAGTTCTTTTTTTGCCACGGCATCGTCGGCAGCTCGATGCTCTTGAACGCCGAGAAGAAGGCGTTCTGGGCGGGCTTGTCCTTGCCGAAGATGTCGGCCACGAGGTCCTTGTATTTTTCCATCAGCGGCGCGCGGCGCAGCTTCAAGGTGGGGGACAGCAGCCCGTTGTTCTGCGTCCATTCGTCCACCACCAGGCGGAACTGCTTCACCTGCTCGTGCGGCGCCAGGTCTTTGTTGTACACCTCCAGCACCTTGCGGATTTTCTCGTTCACCTGCGGCAGCGAGATCAGCTCGGCGTTGTCGCGGTAGTGCATCTTGTGCTTCAGGGCCCAGTAGTGCAGCGTGTTGAAGTTGGGGCTGATGATGGCGGCCACCTGCTTCTCGTTCTCGCCGATGACCATCACCTGCTCGATGTATTCCGACTCGCGCAGCATGTTCTCTATCAGCTGCGGGGCCACGTACTTGCCGGCCGAGAGCTTGAAGATGTCTTTCTTGCGGTCGGTGATTTTCAGGTATTTGCCCCCCACCAGCTCGCCGATGTCGCCGGTGTGGAACCAGCCGTCGGGGTCGATTACCTGGGCCGTGTATTCGGGGTCTTTGTAGTAGCCCATCATCACGTGCGGGCCGCGGGTGAGGATTTCGTTGTCGTCGCCGAATTTGACCTCCACGCCGCTCAGTATCGGCCCCACGGTGCCGATTTTCACCTGGCCGTGGGCGGGGTCGTTGACAGCGATGACGGGCGAGGTCTCGCTCAATCCGTAGCCTTCGTAGATGTTGATGCCGGCGGCGGCGAAGATGCGCACCATGCGCGGCTGGATGGACGAGCCGCCCGTGATGACGATGAGCCGCTTGCCGCCGAATTTCTCGCGCCACTTGCTGTATACCAGGCGGTCCAGTATCTTCTGCCCCACCAGGTACATGGGCGAGAACTTGCGCAGGCCCGAGTAGTCGTAGTGGCTGCCGTGCGTAAAGGCGCGGTCGTAGATTTTCTTCCGGAGGCCCGAGAGGTCCTTGCCGGCGGCATAGAGCTTGTCGTACACCATCTCCAGCACACGCGGCACGGCGCAGAAGCCGTCGGCCTGTATCTCGTGCATGTTCTGCTGTATGGTGCCCAGGCTCTCGGCGTAGTAGATGCTGATGCCCTTGTACTGCCAGTGGTAGTTCATCGAGCGCTCGTAGATGTGGTTCAGCGGCAGGAACGACAGCACGCGGCTGTCGGAACCCATGGGCTGCACCTGCGAGTGGGCGAGGAAGTTGGAGCAGAGGTTGCGGTGGCTCAGCATAACGCCTTTCGACTGGCCCGTGGTGCCGCTGGTGTAGATCATCGTGGTCCAGTCCTCGGGCTTGATTTCGCGTTTGCGACGCTCTATCTCGCCCATCCACTTGTCGCGGTTGGCGATGCCCAGCTTGAGGATTTCCAGCGTGCGGTGCTCGCCGTCGACCTGCGCCAGGGTGTAGATCTGGGGCTTGGCCTCCAGCTGCTCCAGCGCCGGCCGCAGGCGGCCCAGCAGCATGCGGGTGCTCACGAACACCGCCGCCGCCTCGCTGTGCTGCAGTATGTACTGGTAGTTCTCGGTCGAGAGCGTCGGGTAGATGGGCACGTGGATGATGCCGCTCATGGAGAGCGCCATGTCGATGAAGTTCCACTCCGGGCAGTTGCCGCTCATGGTAACCACGCGGTCGCCCTCCTTGAGCCCCATCTCGCAGAGGCCGTAGGCCAGGTAGTGGGCGAATTTGTAGTAGTCGTGCGACGAGTAGCGCACCCATTCGCCTGCCACCTTCCCGGCCAGGATGTCGTCCTTCGGGTAGCGTTCCACAAGGTGGTCCAGCAGGTCGAATGTGCGTGTGATTTCTGTCATGGTTGTCGTTTTTTTTTCTAGATTTTCTAGCCTTTCTAGATTTTCTAGAATCTCTAGAATTTCTAGAATTTCTAGAATTTCTAGATTTTCTAGCTCTCTTTAACTCATCATACCGCTTCCCCGGAGGAAAGCCTCAAGTTTGGCGCTGACCTCCTCGTTCATTTGGCGCGGGTAGCGCTTGGTGGTGAATATCTCGCAGTAGTTGCGCGTGCCGTTCTGGCGCACCATCTCCTGGTTGAAGGGGTCGGTGTCGCGCACGGCGTGTATGCGGCGTATGTCGTCGTCGGTGTAGGGGTGGTACACCTCGCTGTGCAGCACGCCCTCGGGGCCTATGCGCTCGCTCATGCGGCCCTCCTCGGCGGGATGGCCGAGGGCCAGCGTGATGACCGGCACCACCCCCTCGGGGCACTCCAGCAGGGCGGCTATCTGCGCCGTGTTGTACATCACCGTCCCCAGGTGGCAGAAGCCCAGCCCGCGCGCCTCGGCCGCCAGGCCGAGGTTCTGCGCGAAGAGGCTCGCGTCGACCAGCGCCGAGGACCACCACAGCAGGTTGCCGTAGGGCTCGTCGCACTGGTTGACCTGGCAGTAGCGGTGGTAGCGGTGCACGTCGGTGCAGACGGTGAGCAGCAGCGGCGCCGTGGCACACTGGCCGTAGTGCAGCTGCAGCAGCTGGCTGCGCCGCGGCTCCTCGCGCGTGACGATGACGCTGTATAGCTGCATGTTGCCCGTGTTGGAGGCACGCAGGCCGCACTCCACAATCTCGCGCAGCAAAGCCTCGCCCACCGGCTCCTCCGTAAACCGTCTGATGCTGCGGTGCCGCAGCATCACCTCGATGGCACTCTCACCCATAGACTAGAAGTTCCAGAAGTTGTTGGAGGGCGTGTTGGTCGCGCCTTGATTAGGGAAGGGATTTTCAGCGTTATCAACCACCTCGTATCCCTGGATGGGGTTGAAATCGATGAGAAGCTCGAACGCTTGGTCTCGCATGATACCGAATGTGGCCTGGGAGAGGTTGCTTTGGGCAAATCCGCGCTCCACAGACACGGTAACAATGGTGAGTTCCGGAGCGGTATATATTTTTTTGGTCATATTATTCATAAAATTTGTCTTATTGTGGTTTAGAAATTGGCGGGATAAGCCAGACGCACGAGGGCTGTGAATGTGTTATTAGCGACAGTCCCATAAGAACTCGCTTCTGCAACACTTACAGTGGTTGTACTCACGCTTAGATAATAAATACCTGTTGAGGTCCAATAACGAGCACCACTATTCATAGCATTCATAGCATTGGATTCCTGCGATATAATTTTATTACCATTTTTAAAATTTTGCGTCTTCACATTGATATATCCCGCATGGGGAAGAAATGCTACGCCGGCATTCTCCATTTGGTAAGTGAAGGACACTTCTTGACCATTCTCAGTTGCGGTTCCATCGGTAAAAGGTAATCCGAATTTTGCAAGTAGATTAGTAGTCACCCCATATTTGTCCGGGTAGAGAATAAGGCCGGTTTGACCGGATGCAGTTGCACCGCGGTCTTGGCAAGTGCGGCCAGCCTTATTGACAAGTGTTCTACCAATGAGAGTCGTCCACTGTGCGGAAGAAAGGGTGAACCACTTTTCACCTATGCGTACACCCCAGTCGGTATTGTTGCTTCGAAAGAGGTCGTTCTGGGGATGACCCGTTAACTGCCTCAAAGCAAAAGGTGTAGCAATAGGATGACACGTATATATATTATTATAATTATTTCCCGTAGAGCCATAAAGAAATTGGGAGATGAATCCGTTTCCGTATACATTACTACAACTACGCTCTCTTGTGATTTGATTTTGATTATGAGTAAAATTTTCAATCTTTAAGTGCTGGGATGACATAAAACTCCAATTCCCTGCATCAGTGGGATCTGGATTTCCGAGAGTATTGGCAGTATTGTAGTTCGTATTGGTAGAATTATTTACTGTTCCTGCGGCGTACTGCAGGTTGCCTTTGGCAAGATAGACTTTGAGGGGCTTGTCGTTCGCATCGCGACCTATGGTGTATGTACCGTCAACAAGGAGACCGTAGTTGGGGTCGTCGTCAGGCATGTTGATGTCGAAATATGCAGGGGCATAGGCCAGCTGACCTTGTAATATATTAAAAGCAGTCCCCTGCGTCTTTTCGAAATAGAACTTGTTGGCAATTACGCCAGGGAGCTTATTCTGGGCCAATACACCGATAGTGAGTTTAGCTTTATGATTAGAATTAACAGGATTATATTGTGCAAGGATGGGAATCTGTATATATGCGCGATCGTTGTTCTCGATTCTGCAAATGCATTCAGGGGAGAAACTTACAGACAGGGCATCTGAACCTGTATTATTGAGATTACCTTCAACTCCATTCATGGCGGGATCCTCAACATTAATAGTATTGGAACCATGCAAATAAAAGTAATCTGATTTAACCACAATTTTCTCCAACTCCATCGGTGCGCCGGTTTTGTTCTCGATGGCAACGGTGATGGCTGCGGTTATGTGTTTGAAGAAGGCTGAATTGGGTTTTTGGCCCTCGCCAGTACCAACGATTTTGGCGCAGAGGGGGGCGGGGACATTCTGGCGTCCGCGACCGGGACCATCCTGGACGGTGGCATACGTGTATTCTGCCGGCAAAGTGATGGGGATATTGTCGGAATTGGTGGGGGCATTATTATCGACAATACCATAAGGATATACGATGCGGAGCGGATAGCCGACACTCTCGGGACGAACAAAGTAGGCAACGCCATTTTCGTTCACACTTATGGGGCACTGTACACCATTGACCCACAGCAAGTCGCCCACTGCAAAGAAGACATTCTTGCCCTCTTCGTCAACACCCAGTTTGGAACCATCGGGGGACTGGTATCCCGGAGCCACAAGGCGGATGGCCCCCTTCGGGAGGTCGCTGTTCAGGTCTTCGGGTTGGCAGGCTGCGAAAAACAGTGCCGCCACGGCGCTCAACGCCAGCGCCAATACAGGAACAATGTATTTGATTTTCAGCATATTGTATATTTTTATATTTTACACTTTGGGTTGCAAAAATATGAAAAAAAATTAACATCGCGAAAAAAAACGGCATTTAGGTACAAAAAATGGCCGCTGCGGAATATTTTTTGTAATATATAAAGGATTTTATGTATATTTGCCTTTTAAAACCAAAGGTAAAATCGCGCCATGTCTTTCATTTTCAAAAAGAAAGCAGAAACCATGGCCTTAAAAAACGTGTATGCAGATAGCAATCTCGGGAAATATCGGAGCCGGAAAGACGGAGTTGACCAAGCTTTTGTCGCGGCACTATGGCTACCGGGCGGTTTTCGGCCCCTCGGAGGAGAACCCCTACCTGAACAGTTTCTATGAGGACATGCGCCGGTGGTCGTTCAACATGATGGTGCACTCGCTGTGGGCCAACGCCAAGCAGCTGATGGAGCTGCGCGACTCGGGCGAGAGCTTCATCCGCGACCGGTCGCTCTACGACGACGCAGCCATCTTTGCGCCCAACCTGCAGAGCATGAACCTGATGAACACCCGCGACCTGGCCACCTACACCCACATGTTCGAGACCGTGTGCGCCCTGCTGCCCAAGCCCGACCTGATGATCTACGTGCGGGGCGACGTGCCCACCCTCATACGCCACATCCAGAAGCGCGGCCGCGAGTACGAAAGCGGCATCCGCCTCGACTACCTCACCAACCTCAACAACCGCTACGAGCACTGGGCCTCGGAGTACGAAGGCAAGATGCTGGTGGTGGACACCGACGAGCTGGACTTCGTGGAGAACCGCGAGCACCTGGGCGTGATTATCAACAAGATTGACTCCATATTCAACAGCCTCTTCGGCGGCGACGACGAATGATGAAGACGCTCGTTGTGATACCCGCCCGCTACGCCTCGACGCGTTTCCCCGGCAAGCCGCTGGCCCTGCTCGGGGGGAAACCCATCGTGCAATGGGTGTGGGAGCGGGTGCAGTCCCTCGGTGCCGACGCGATGATTGCCACCGACGACGGCCGCATCGCCGACATGGCGGAGCAGCAGTTCGACGCCAACGTGATGCTCACCTCGGCCGACTGCCAGAGCGGCACCGACCGCTGCGGCGAGGTGCTGAAGCGCCTGCGCGACGAGGCGGGCCGGCACTACGATGTGGTACTCAACGTGCAGGGCGACGAGCCCTTTGTAGACCCTGACCAGCTGCAGGCCCTGACGGCAGCCTTCGACGACCCCACCGTGCAGATCGCCACCCTGCGCACCCGCATACATGCCACCGACGAGCTGCTGTCGCCCAACAACGTGAAGGTGGTCTGCTCCGACTGCGGCAACGCCCTCTACTTCAGCCGCCAGCCTATCCCCTACCGCCGCGATGCAGCGCAGGAGCGATGGCTGACCGAAGGCGCATACTACAAGCACGTGGGCCTCTATGCCTACCGCGCCGAGGTGCTGGAACGCCTCTGCCAACTGCCGGTAGCCGTGCTCGAGGCCAGCGAGAAACTGGAACAGCTGCGCTGGCTGGCCGCTGGCTACACCATACGCGTCATCGACACCCCTCACGCCAACATCGGCATCGACACCCCACAGGACTTGGCCGAGGCCGAACAGATACTGAACCGAACAAAATAACGAATACCGATGAATATAACCGAATTAATCGTTGAGTTACTGCAAAATGGACAGCGCGTCGAGCTGCCCGAGATAGGCACCTTCGACAGCGTAACCCAGGCGCCGCGCCACGACACCGCCAGCGGCACCTACTACCCTGCCACACGCAACGTCGTCTACCGCCCCGGCACCAGTGGCGACAACAGCATAGTGAAAGTCATTGCCGAGCGCGACTGTGTGAACGAGGAGGTGGCCCAGCAGATGTGGGTCAACTATACCGATGCCCTGGCCGACAAAATCAAGCGCACGGGCGAGCACCAGTTCGGCACCCTCGGCACCCTCACCAAGGTGGGCAACGGCTTTGCCTTCGAGATGGCCGACGGTGTCGTCATCGAAGCCGGCACCGCCACCGAGAAGCCCATCGAGGGGGTGAAGACCTACGACCACAGCGGCAGCGACGACCCCTTCGCCCAGTTCGACATGGAAGAGCCGGCCGTTACCGTGGTGCAGCGCCCTGAACCCGTCAGTGTCCCCGAACCTGAGCCTGAAGCAGCGCCTGAACCCGAACCCATTGTGGAGAACGAGGAGGAAGAAGAAGAGGAGATGGTGGACGAGGAGTGGCAGGAGAAGATGAAACAGGTGGAAGAGCTGCCCAAGTCGAAAGCCATGCTCAAGGCCGAGGCCAAGGCCGAGAAAGCACGTCTCAAAGCCGAAGCCAAAGCCGAGAAGGAGCGTGCCAAACTACGCAAACGCGCCCAGCGCGACCACGACAGTGCCGAACGCCGCATCGAAGAAGACCGTGAAGCCATGGCGCGCCGCGAGGCCGAAGAGCGCCACCGCGCCGAAGAGGAGCTGCGCCGCGCCGAGCAGAAAGCCGAAGAGGACCGCCTCCGCGCCGAGAAGGAGGCCGAGGCCGCCCTGCAGCGTGCCGAAAAGAAGGCCGAGAAGGAACGCCTCAAGGCCGAGAAACGTGCCGCCGCCCTCGCCGCCCTGGCCGCCAGCCAGCTGGCACCCGAACAGGCCGCCGCACAGCCGGTGAACCCCGTGGCCCAAGTCCTCGACGCACAGCAAGAGGCGCAGGCCGAACTGGAGAAACAAGTGGCCGCCAAACAGAAAGAGATGGAGCGTGCCGAAAAAGAGGCTGCACGCAAGACCCAAGAGGCTGAGAAAGAAGCCGCACGCCGGGCCAAAGCCGCCGAAGAGGAGGCTGCCCGCCAAGCCAAGGAGGCCGAGAAGGAGGCCGCACGCCGACTGAAAGAAGAGAAACGCCAGGCCAAAGAGGCCGAGAAAGAAGCCGCACGCCAGGCCAAGGCCGCCAAGAAAGAAGCGAAGAAAGAAAAGGAAGAAGAGGAAAAGAAGGGCCGCAAAGGCTGGCTCTGGCTGCTCCTGCTGCTATTGCTGCTGTTGCTGGCCGGCGGAGCCTACTACTTCCTCAAGCTGCATCCGCGCACTGCCGCCACCTCCACCGAACTGGCCGGCAAGCATTTCGATGCCCCCAATGTCAACAGCCTGACCTTCAACACCGACATGCTCGAATACAGCGGCCGCGACATCAACCGCAACACCGACCAGGTGTGCCGCACGATGGCCGACTATGTGAACGCATTCCTTGCCGACCAGGGCTATAGCAACGCCCGTCCGGCCATGATGGACTACGTGCGCCAGTATGCCGACCAGCGCCTCAACCAGCTGATGGGCACCCGCATGGCCGTACAACGCTTCATCCCCTACGACGACTACGTATACCAGGAGGCCGAACCCTGGCTCCGCAAGCGCTACGCCTACCAGTCGCGCGGCACCGTGCAGGGTGAGCTGATGGAGCAAGCGCTGATGGACCAGCTGCTCAACCGCATCATCGACGATTACGGCATCATGCCCGACAACGCCCAGCCTGCAACGGCACCGGCCCAGCCCGCCGCACAGCAAACCGCTGCCGCCACCGCACAGGCCGCACCCAAGAAGACCGCCACGCCCGACGAGAACCCCGTCTACGTCTACGTGGAGAAGGAGAGCAAGCAGGGCTTCGACATCGTGGCCGGCTTCTACCTCAACAAGGCCACCGCCGCCAAGATGACCGCACGCCTGCACGAGCTGGGATGCGACGCCTACATCATCGAGAAGAACGAGATGTACTACGTCAGCATGGGCTCCGCCCCCACCCGCACCAAGGCCGAGGCCCTCTACAAGCACATCAAGAGCTGGTACGACGGCGACATTGTCATCAAAGAACTCTAACCACCGATGGGACACCACAAACTGAAGCGCTTTGCCGAGAACCTCACCTTCCCCAACCTGTTCCAGGTGGGGTTCGAGGAGCTGGAGAAGGACGGCTTCGCCCTGCGCGGCCGCTGGGCCGAACACTTCGGGAACGACAACCCCATCACGCTGGAGCTGGGTTGCGGCAAGGGCGACTACACCGTGGCGCTGGCACGCATACACCCCGACCGCAACTTCATCGGGGTCGATATCAAGGGTGCCCGCCTGTGGCGCGGTGCCAAGACCGCCGTGGAGGAACCGCTGGAGAACGTGGCTTTCATCCGCACCCGCATCGAGCTGATCGACCGCTTCTTCGGCCCGGGCGAGGTGAACGAGGTATGGATCACCTTCTGCGACCCCCAGCCCAAGAAGCCCAACAAGCGACTCACCTCGCCCCGCTTCCTGGCCACCTACCGCCGTTTCCTGGCCACCGACAGCGTGCTGCACCTCAAGACCGACTCGCAGGAGCTCTACGACTACACCCTCAACGAGGTGCTGCCCAACGAGCAGTGCGAGATACGGGTCTGCACCAATGATCTGTACAACGACAACCCGACACTCGACACTCAACACTCCTCACTGGCCGAGGCCAAGCTGACCCAGACCTACTACGAGCGCATGTTCCTCGCCGAGGGCAAGCCCATCACCTACCTGCAATGGCAAATCAAATAACATATATAATATAATAAATACATTATTTAATTATGTCAGGACACAATAAATGGTCAAAGATTAAACGCGCCAAAGGCGCCGCCGATGCCAAACGTTCCAAGCAGTGGAGCAACATTCTCAAACAAGTAGCCATCGCCGTGCGCGAAGGCGGTCCCGACCCCGACAGCAACCCGCGCCTGCGCCTGCTGGTGCAGAACGCCCGCGGCGTGAACATGCCCAAGGACACCCTGCAGCGCACCATCAGCAAAGCCAACGACAAGGATGCTGCACAGATGATGGAGCTCACCTTCGAGTGCCACGTCAACCACGGCATCGCCCTCTTCATCGAGGCTCTCTCCGACAACAACAACCGCACCGTGGCCAACGTCAAGTCCATCATGAACAAGTACGGCGGCACCCTCGAGACCAACGGCAGCCTGAGCTTCCTCTTCGACCGCAAAGGTGTCTTCGTCATCCCCCGCAAGGCCGACATGAACCTCGAGGAGCTCGAGATGGAACTCATCGACGGCGGCCTCGAAGAGATGGAGGTGGAGGACGACTACATCACCCTCTACACCGCCTACGAGGACTTCGGCAACATGGTCAAGATGCTGGAAGAGAAAGGCATCGAGTGTGAGAGCGCCGAACTGCAGCGCATCCCCAACTCGACCCGTCAGATTGAGCCCGACTCCATCCGCAAAGTGCTCAAAGTCATTTCCATCCTCGAGGAAGACGACGACATCACCAACGTCTACCACGACATGGAGATCCCCGACGACTTCGAGGAAGAGTAATATCTCCTAGCCGCTCCGCGGCAGAAATCCAGTAAATCTTGTAAATTTGTTGCCGATGCGACTACAGCCCAGGCGGAATTTACAAGATTTACAAGATTTCGCGAGCCGCAGGCGAGCAGGAGCATGCTGATTTACAGACATGAAGCTATACCTGGTACCGACCCCTGTGGGGAACCTCGGCGACATGACCTACCGTGGTGTCGAGGTTCTCCGTTCGGTCGACCTTATCCTGGCCGAGGACACGCGCACCAGCCGCGTACTCCTCCAGCACTACGGCATCCAAACCCCGCTGCAGAGCTACCACATCCACAACGAGCACCAGACGGTGGCCTCGCTCGTGGAACGCCTGCAGGGCGGCACCACCATCGCCGTGGTTACCGATGCCGGCACCCCCGGCATCTCCGACCCGGGTTTCCTGCTGGTGCGCGAAGCCGTCAAGGCGGGTGTCGAGGTGGAGTGCCTGCCGGGCGCCACGGCATTCGTGCCGGCACTGATAGACAGCGCCTTGCCCTGCGACCGCTTCACCTTCCTCGGCTTCCTGCCCCACAAAAAAGGGCGCCAGACGGCACTCAACGCCCTCGCCAACGAGGAACGCACCATGGTCATATACGAAAGTCCCTACCGCCTGGTGAAACTGCTCGACGAACTCATCGCCGTGCTGGGCCCCGACCGCCAAGTCTCCGTCAGCCGCGAAATCAGCAAACTCCATGCCGAGACCGCCCGCGGCACCCTAGCCGAGGTACTTGCCCACTTCCAGCAGAAAGAGGTCAAAGGCGAAATTGTAGTTGTACTGGATGGTAAGGTTTAAGGTTTAAAGTTTAAGGTTTAGGGTTTAAAGTTTAAGGTTTAGGGTTTAAGGTTTAAAAATAATTGCAGAGACAATAATACTCATAACTCATAACTCATAATTCATAATTCATAACTCATAACTCATAACTCCCATGCCCCTGGAAACATTCATTTTCCGACTTGCCAGCGCCCTGGTGGCGGGCATCTTCATCGGCGCCCAGCGCGAGTTCCGCCAGCACCAGGCCGGCCTCACCACCAACGCCCTGGTCTCCGTCGGTGCCTGCATCTTCATCCTCATCAGTGAGAGCGTCATCATGGGCTCACGCCTGGCCGGCGGCCCGGTGAACAACGACAACCTGCGTGTCCTCTCGCAGGTCGTAACCGGCATCGGCTTCCTCGGTGCCGGCGTCATCATGAAAAACGGCATCACCATCCAGGGGCTCACCTCGGCCGCCACCATCTGGTGCTCGGCCGCCATCGGATGCCTCTGCGGCTACGGTATGTGGGCCGAAGCCGGCATCGCCACCGCCGCCATCCTCGCCATCAACTGGGGGCTGAAAGGCATCGAAGTATACCTCAAGAAACGTTCCCGCCAACAGCAGCAACGCCAGGCCGACCTGCCCCACGAACAGACCGGTTACGAGGAGTAGCCACGCCGCTACCCGGAGGGGAAAAAGAGCGGGCGAAGAGAGGAAGAAGAGAGGAAGAAGAGGGTGCCTCTTGCGCACTAACTATCAGCCAGTTGCAAACGGGCCATTTTTGCCCTTTTCGCGGAAAAATTTCAAAAAAAATACAGCCTTTTTTCCACCCTTTCAGAAGGGATTTTGGGAGGCTGGGGGAAGATTTTTTTGTCGGTTCGCAAATCTTTCGTACTTTTGCACCCCGAAATCTGACTGACGTATGAACATCATCATAGCAGGCGACGGCGAGGTGGGTGTCCACCTGGCCAAGTCGCTTACCGAACTGGACCACAACATCACGGTGGTCGACCCGCACTCCGAGCTGCTCAAACGCCTCGAGAGCGAGACCGACCTGCTCACCATCACGGGCGACAGCACCTCGCCCCAGGTGCTGGAAGACGCCGGCGTGGACCACTGCGACCTCTTCCTCTCGGTGCTGCACGACGAGAGCATCAACCTCGTAACCTGCATCCTGGCCAAGAAACTGCGCGCCAAGCGCACCGTGGCCCGCATCACCAACGCCGAGCTTCTGGCTCCGAAACACCGCGAAATGTTCCGCGACCTGGGCGTGGACGAGATGGTATGCCCCGAGCGCATCGCCGCCAAGGAGATTACCAACCTTCTGAACAACAGCGCCGCCACGGAATTCTTCGACTTCAGCGGCGGGCTGCTGACGATGTATGTGGTACGCCTCGAGGAGGGCTCGCCGGTGGTGGGACGCGAGGTGCGCGAGGCCACGGCCGAGTACCCCGACCTGCAGGCCCGCGTGGTGGCCCTGCTGCGCGGCGGCGACACCATCATACCCCACGGCGACACCGTCTTCCACGCCGGCGACCTGGCCTACATCATCGGCCGTGCCAACCAACTGGAGAACATCAACCGCGTGGTCGGCAAGCAGGCTGTCAGCATCCGCAACATTATGATTGCCGGCGGCGGCCGCATAGGCCGCTACGCCGCCATGACCCTCAGCGACCGCATGCGCATCACCCTCATCGAGGAGAACCGCCAGCGCGCCGAGGAGCTCAGCGCCCAACTCGACGGACCGCTCATCATCCATGGCGACGCCACCGACATCGAGCTGCTCAAGGAAGAGGGGCTGCAGCATGTCGACGCCTTCATCGGTGTTACCAACTCGAGCGAGACCAACGTGCTCACCTGCCTCCACGCCAAACGCCTCGGCGTGGGGCGCACCATAGCGCTGGTGGAGAATACCGGCTTCATCGACATCTCGCGACACCATCATCAACAAGAAACTCATCACGGCCAGCTACATAGCCCGCTTCATCGTCAAGGGCGACGCCGTCAGCAGCAAGTGGCTCAGCGGCACCAACGCCGAGGTCATCGAGCTGATGGTGGGCAAACACGCCCCTGCCACACGCCACACGCTGGGCGAGCTGCAGATACCCGACGGCGGCACCGTGGGCGGCGTCATCCGTGGCCGCGAGACCATCCTGCCCAGCCGCGACCTGAAACTGCAGCAGGGCGACAAGGTGGTCGTCTTCACCCTCCCCAAAGCCATGGCCGCCATGGCCAAGCTCTTCGACTAGATGCGCCACTTCAACTATAGACTGGTCGCACGCCTCACGGGGCTGCTGCTGCTCATCATGGCTGCCGCCATGGTGGCGCCGCTGGCGGCATCGCTCTACTACCGCGACGGCGCACAGTACGCCCTCCTGCTGGCCGCCGTCAGCATGACCGCTGCGGGACTGCTGCTGCACAACATAGTGGGGCGCCGTGCCACCTACGAACTCCACGAGCGCGAAAGCTTCTGGATTACCTCCATGGTGTGGCTCATCGTACCCCTCGGCGGCGCCCTGCCCTTCCTCTTCACCGGCACCCTCTCATCCTTCACCGACGCCGCCTTCGAGTCCTACTCCGGATTCACCACCACCGGCGCCTCCGTTATCCCCGACCCGACAGCCGTGCCGCAGGGCATCCTGCTGTGGCGTGCCATCACACAGTGGATTGGCGGACTGGGGCTTATCCTTTTCGTAGTGGCAATTCTCAAGCGCCTCAACCGCGGAGCACTGCAGCTCTACAGCGCCGAATTCAGCGGCACCCAGCAGCGCAAGCTGCACCCCCATATCTCTACCTCGGTAAGCCGCATGTGGCACATCTACACCCTCATCACCGTTGTGCTGACAGTGCTGCTCATCCTGGCCGGCAACGGTGTGCTGGACTCGGTATGCCTGGCATTGAGCACGGTGAGCACCGGCGGCTTCATGACCACCTCCCTCGGCATGAGCGGCTACAGCCACCTCACCCTCGGCATCCTCACCGTCTTCATGTTCCTCAGCGGTGTGAATGTGGCACTGCTGTACAACCTCTTCACCCTCAAGTGGCGCCAGATGCGCGGCAGCCAGGAGTTCTGGGTCTATGCCGCGGTGTTCCTGCTGGCGGCCGGCAGCTGTGCGGCGGCCTTCGGACTGGCCGGCAACCCGTGGGACCGCTCGGCGGCCTACAGCCTCTTCCACATCGCCTCCACCATCAGCACCTGCGGCTTCTACACCGACACCCTTCCCGCATGGCCCTTCTGGGCTTCGGTGGTAACATTCCTGCTCATCCTCAGCGGCGCCATGGCCGGTTCCACAGGCGGAGGACTGAAGCTGCGGCGCCTGATGACCCTCGTCCTCTACCTGCGCAACTACCTCACCCGCATGCTCCACCCCAACGTGGTCTTCAGCGTCAAGATTGACCACAAGGTGGTGCCGGGCGAATACGTGAACAAGATCTTCGGATTCGTATTCCTATATATATGCTTCATCATCGGGGGCGCCTTCCTGCTGACGCTGAGCGGCAGCGGCATCGCCGACGCCTTCTGCATGGCGGCGGCCAACATCTCCAACCTCGGACCCTCGCCCTTGATCAACTCGATGGGCGCCAGCCTCGACTACGCCTTGCTGCCCGCCACCGCCAAGTGGACGCTTATGGCGCTGATGCTTGCCGGCCGCCTCGAAATCTTCGCCCTGCTGGCCATTGTTTCACCTTCATACTGGCGACGGCGCTAGACTGCTCATTTATATGTCGGCGAATTATGCAAATTGAACGAATTAACTTTTAGCACATGTCTTCAATATTATATAAGGAAGAATCATACAACATCATCGGGGCCGCAATGGAGGTGCATCGCATTATCGGCAACGGTTTCACGGAACCCGTCTATCAGGATGCCCTCGAGGTGGAACTGCGAATGCGCGGCATACCATACGAGAGGGAAAAGACTTTCGACCTCTCATACAAAGGTGTAAAACTGGACAAGACCTTCCGTGCTGACTTCGTGTGCTACAACAGTATCATTGTCGAACTGAAGAGCGTTTACCAACTGGCAGACGAACATACTGCACAAGTATACAATTACCTAAAAGCAAGTGGATTATCCCTAGGGCTGCTGCTGAATTTTGGACGCATATCGCTTCAGCACGAGCGTATACCGTGCACGACCAAGTGGGAGCATCGGTGCGCAAGCCAATTCGCATAATTCGCCCAATTCGCCGACAGATGAGAGACAAGTTGAACATAATGCAGTCCGATTGGAAAGCGCTGCTTCGCTTCCTGGGCATCATTCTGATGGCCGAGGGGGGGCTGATGGGGTTGTGCGTGGTGCCGGCCGTGCACTTCGCCGACGGGACGCTGTGGCGCATCGCAGGCTGCGCGGCGGCCACGCTGGCCGTGGGCGGCGGACTGTGGTGGGCATACCGGGGCGAGACGGAAATCAAGAACCGCCGCATGTCCTACCTGCTGGTGTCGCTGCTGTGGCTCACACTGTCGACCTTCGCCACCCTGCCGTTCCTGCTCACGGGCAGCACCACGAGCTTTACCGTGGCTTGGTTCGAGGCCATGTCGGGCGTAACCTCGTGCGGCGCCACGGCATTCGCCGACGTGGGCGCCCTGCCGGCATCGGTGCTCCTGTGGCGCTCGATGACGCAGTGGTTCGGCGGCTTCGGCGTGGTGCTGCTCGTGCTGGCGCTGACCCCCAGGCTGGGCATCAACAAATACTCGCTCTACACGGCCGAAGCCTCGGGCGCCGACAACACAGGCAAGACCTCGGTGCGCACCACCGTTACCGTGCGCCGCACGCTGGGTGTCTACCTTACGCTGACCGTGGCATTCATCATCCTGCTGATGCTGAGCGGGATGCAGATGTGGGACGCGGTGAACCTCACCTTCACAAACATCTCCTCGGGCGGTTTTTCGCCCTACAGCGACAGCATAGCCTCGCTGACCCATACGCAGCAATATATCCTGGCTGCCCAGATGCTGCTGAGCGGCGTGAACTTCTCCCTCCTCTTCCTCCTCATCACCTTCCGCTGGCGGCAAATCAGGCACAAGGTGGACCAGGTGAGCTTCTACCTGATTATCTGCGCCCTGTCGTCGGCGTTTGTGGTGCTGGGACTGCACTACCGGTCGGGCTACGGCTGGAGCGACGCCGTGCGCCAAGGCACCATACAGACCCTCAGCGCGCTGACCACCACCGGCTCCGTCATCGGCGACTACACGCAGTGGTGGACGCCGGCGGTATACCTCCTGCTGATGCTGGGCATCTGCGGCGGCATGGCGGGCTCGACCTCGGGCGGACTGAAGGTGATGCGTGTGCTCATCCTGCTGCGCAACGCCCGCGGCATACTGCGCAACCGGCTGCACCCCAACGCCGTGGACCCCGTGCGCCTTAACGGGCAACCCGTAAGCGGACACCTCATCAACAACGTGATGGTCATCTTTATGGTCTTCGGCGCGACGCTGATGCTGGGGGTGATGGCGCTGATGCTCGGCGGAGTGAACGCCACCGAAGCGATAGGTGCCTCGGTGGGATGCCTCACCGGCTACGGCCCCGGCCTCGGCGCCTCGGGCGGATTCGGCAGCTATGCCCACTTCTCCGCGCCGGCCATGTGGGTGTGCTCGGGGCTGATGCTCCTCGGCCGACTGGAATGCATGACGGTCATCATCCTCTTCCTGCCCGGCTTCTGGCGGCGGTAACCGGCAACACGGTAGGGGAATGGTAGGGGAACGGTAGGGGAATACAAAGGCACTGGAAGGATATGGAAGGATATGGAACGGTTTCTGTTTTTTTCTTCCCGCGGATAGAATATTTTTCGTATCTTTGCATCCGTAAAACAGACACTGCAAGCACATGGAAAACAGCACCAACAGCACTGAAAACAAGACGATTGTACACTTGGAGAACGTCTCCCTGAGCACCGACAACGGGTCGCTGCTGCAGGGGGTAAGCCTCGACCTGAAGGAGGGTGAGTTTGTCTATCTCATCGGCCGCAGCGGCGCCGGCAAGACATCGCTTCTGCGCAGCCTCTATGCCGACTTCCCCATCGACGGCGGCATCGCCGAGGTGTGCGGCATGGACGTGGTGAACCTCCGCCGCCGCCACATTCCGCAGCTGCGCCGCAAAATGGGTATCGTCTTCCAGAACGCACGCCTGTTGGGCGACCGCAACGTGTACTCGAACCTCGAATTCGTCCTCAAAGCCACCGGCTGGAAGAAAAAGAACGAAATCAAAAACCAGATCGAGAAGACGCTGCAGGCGGTGGGTGTGGCCGACAAGGCACAGTCGATGCCGTCGCAACTCTCTGAAGGCGAGCAGCAACGGGTAGGTATCGCACGCGCCCTCATCAACAACCCCGCACTGCTGTTGGCCGACGAACCGACGGGCAACCTCGACCCCGTTACCTCGGGCGAAATCATGCAACTGCTCATCGACGTGGGCCGCCAGACCGGCACCACGATGCTCATCTCCACCCACGACTTCATGATGATTGACAAATACCCCGCCCGCGTCGTGGTGTGTGAAAATGGCACCCTGACCGACCCCGAGAGGCAATAAAAATGCAAGTTTCGGCGTTACAGCATCACTAAAACATCAGAAACCCATCCAACAACGACCGCAATGAAGAAAACCATCACACTGATACTGACCGCCTTGATGGTGCTGTGCAGCACCGACGCCATGGCGCAGAAGAAACCCTCCAAGCGCAGCAAGAAAAACGCCTCGCCCTATATCGAGGGTCGCCAGAAGGTGCGCGAGAGCGACTACCAGACCTTCGACAAGTACACCACCTTCAGCACGAAGGATGCCAAGCTGTACTACACGCCCTACAACTACATGGACTTCAACGCCGCCACCAAGGCGTCGAACCCCGACTGGGCCGAGCTGCAGCCGGTGATGAACTACCTCCAGAAGGTGAGCCGCGCCACGCTCACCATGTGCGCCCTCTACGCCATCAACCCCGACATCACCGACCGCTCCGAACGCGACGCCCTGTCCGAGAAGGCCCGCAAGGAAGCCATGGCCGCCCTCGACAAATTCAACGGCTGGAAGACCAAGAAGGAGATGCGCAACAAGATACAATACCAGGTGGCCGAAATCGACTATGAGTATTTCAAGGGAGCCAACTACTACAACTCCATGCGCGGCGACGAAATCATACACGTGGGCCTGATGCTCTACTTCGGCTCAAAGAAGAAAGCCCTCTTCGCCGCCGACACCACCAGTCGCAAGTTCCAGGACATCAAGTTCTTCCCCAACGACGCCACCATCCAGGAGTCGTGGAAGCCCATGATCGAGGAGATAGCCGAATTCCTGGTCGAGAACGAACGCAAGGGGCTGCTGCTGACCGGATATGCCGACAACCAGGGCACTGCCGAATACTGCATCGGCATCTCGCGCCAGCGCGCCATGGAGGTCAAGAAAGCACTTGTGCTGCTGGGCATCGACGGCAAACGCATTGAAATCGAGGCCAAAGGCGACGAAAACCCCATCGGAGACAACTCGACCTACGAGGGCCGTATACAGAACAACCGCGTGAGTATCCAGATACAGTGACCGCCAAAGAACAATACCGCCAACTATGCGAAACAGAGGGAGCGCGAATCCCTCTGTTTCAGCAATATTGGTGGATGGAGGCCGTCTGCAAGGGCAAACAATGGGACGTGCTGCTGGCCTGCCGACCCGACGGCACCGTTGAAGGCGCCCTGCCCTACCTGCACGGCTCGCGCTACGGCCTGCGCTACATACTGCAACCCGAGCTGACGCAGTACAACGGTCCCTGGTACAACCACCCCGAGGGTAGCACCTCTGCCGAACGCATCGCCTTGGAAAACCGCGTGGGAGAGGCATTGGCCAAGCAACTGGAAGCTTTGAGAATCAACATTTTCTCACAGAACTTCTCACCCGCAGTTACCAACTGGCTCCCCTTCCACTGGGCCTCCTACCACCAGACCACACGCTACACCTACCGATTCCCTTCCATCGCCGACCCCGATGCACTGATAAGCCAAGCCTCGGGCGCCCGGCGCAAGAACCTCTCCACCCTGGCGGGCACCTGCACCGTTGACACCTCGACACTTACGCCCGAAACATTCGCCCGCATGCACAATGGGTACTGGAAGCGCCGCTTGGGGAACGACCTGCTGACGGAGGACTTTGTTGCCCGCGTATGCACCGCCGCCCTGGAGCGCGGGCAAGGGCTTCTCTGGGGGCTGCGCAACGAGGAGAAACTGCTCTGCGCCGCCTTCGTCGCCTACGACGAACGCTGCGCCTACGCCCTACTCTCCGCCGCCAACGAGGAGGCTCCGGCCAACGCACAGACCTATCTGGACTGGCAGATGATCCGCCACCTCTCCGACCGCACGCAAGCCTTTGACTTTGAAGGCAGCATGGAACCCGGAGGCGAATTCTACTACCGCTCCTTCGGCACCGAGCAGACCCCCTATTTCCACATCACACGCTGCCGCCCGACACTGCTTCGTCATCTGATAAAACTATGAATATCAAACTCATTGTAGTCTCGAAGACCGACGTATCCTACCTGCAGCAAGGTATCGAGGAATACCTGGGGCGGCTCAAGCACTACTGCGACATGCAGCTGGTAGTCATCCCCGCATTGAAAAACCTGGGCAAAGCCAGCCCCGAAGAGGTGAAAGAGCGGGAAGGCGAACTGATAATGAAACAGTTGGAGAAGGTGGACCAGGTGGTTCTGCTCGACGAGCACGGAAAGGAATACACCTCCGTAGGATTCTCGGAATTCCTTCAGAAACAGATGAATGCCGGAGTACGCACCTTGGCCTTCGTCATTGGCGGTGCCTATGGATTCTCACCCGCCGTGTACGCTGCCGCCGGACATAAAATCTCTCTATCCCAGATGACTTTCAACCACCAGATGGTACGACTCTTCTTCCTCGAGCAACTCTACCGCGCCCACACCATCCTGCGGCACGAAAAATACCACAACGAGTAGTCCCTACATGCCCTTCGGCTGGAACTCGACGATGGCATACTGCTCGTCGAAGCGTATATCCTGCAGGTCGACATGCTCGAACAGCGATCCCGCCTGGGCATTCTTGCTGAGCATAAGCATGATACGGTTATCCGGCAACATCTCTATCATGTCGCCCCCCGGCTGGCTTTTGGCGTGCCCGAGGGCCGTGCGCACCATGAAGTCGATACCCGCACCGCCGGCATACGAAAGCGTGATGTTGCCACCCTCGACGCTCTCCACCGTGAGGTCGAGCCCCACACTGGCAGTTTTGAAGAGCACATTGACATCGTAGGCGATGCGCACCGTGTGCGGACCGCCATAAATCACCGGAATACTGCGTCCGGCCTTCTTCTCTATCAGATTGCTGATTTCTTGGTAGGTGAGTCTGAATTGCATAGATTCCTTACTGTTCGTTTCGAGGTGCAAAAATACGCAATATTTGCGACATGGCACTAGTTAAATAACAGGATTAAAGCATTTCTTAAAATTTCATAAAAAACTCAATTATCTGACATCCATGTTTTTAAAAAAAAAGTTTTTCACAGTTACGCTATATTCAAAATTTATTGCATATATTTGCAGCCCGAAATTAATAATTTTTAACACATGAAAATTATCGGAACTGGTAGCGCGCTGCCCAAGAAAATCGTAACTAACGACATGCTATCGGAGTTTCTCGACACGAGCGACGAGTGGGTTACCGCGCGCACAGGCATCAACACCCGCCATATCATCACCACAGAACGATTTGAAGACCTGGCCACCGAGGCCGCCGGCCGTGCCATCGACGCCTCCGGCCTATGCCCCGACGACATCGACTTCATCATCTGCTCCAACGTATCGAACCTCTACGTTACCCCCCACCTCTCCGCCATCATCCAGGCCAACCTCGGCATCAAAGGCCCCAACTGCCCCACCATGGACGTCAACTCGGCCTGCGTGGGCTTCGTCTATGGCCTCGACCTCTGCGACGCCCTCCTCACCACAGGCCGCGCCCGCAACATCCTGCTGGTGGCCGCCGAGGAGTGCACCCGTTTCTGCGACTGGAACGACCGCAACTGCACCGTCCTCTTCGGCGACGGCGCCGCTGCCGTTGTCGTCACCAAAGGCGACAGCCTCATCTACAGCAAGCTCACCTCCGTGCCCATGCCCGACGTCATCGTCTACAAGAACCCCATGGAGCCCACCCCCTACGAGACGCGCGAAGGCATCGACACCCGCATGCCGCTGCAGATGAAGGGACGCGAGGTGTTCCGCATGGCCGTTACCTCGGCCTCGCGCGACATCTCGAAGGCTGTCGACACCGCCGGCCTCTCCCTCGACGACATCGACCACTTCCTCCTCCACCAGGCCAACCTGCGTATCAACGAGGCCATCCGCGAGAACCTCAAGCAACCCGACAGCAAGTTCCCCACCAATGTGCAACGCTTCGGCAACACCAGTTCGGCCTCCATCCCGCTGTTGCTCGACGAGGGTGTCCGCGAAGGCCGTATCCGCCGCGGCGACACCATGCTCTTCAGCGCCTTCGGCGCCGGATTCGTTACCGGAACCATGATTTTGAAATATTAATTATAGTAGAATACATTAAACGACTATGCGCAAAGTATACATCACCGGCCTCGGGTGCATCACCCCCCTGGGCAACGACATCAACACGCTGTGGGACAACCTCCTCAAAGGCGTATGCGGCATCGGACCCATCACCCACATCGACCCCACCGACCTCCCCGTCAAGATTGCCGCCGAGGTAAAGGACTTCCGTCCCGAAGACTACGGCATCGACAAGGCCATGGTGCGCCACAACGACCTCTTCGCCCTCTACGCCCTCGCGGCAGCACGCCAGGCCATGGACGACAGCGGCCTGCGCGTGGGCGAGGACATTGACCCGCGCCGTCTCGGCACCGCCATCGGCAGCGGCGTGGGCGGCATACAGACCTTCGAACGCGAGCACTCCAACCTCATCAACAGCGGCGTGCGCCGCATCTCGCCCCTCTTCATCCCCGAGATGATTGCTAACATCGCGGGCGGCAACGTGGCTATCGCCCACAACGCGCAGGGTCCCAACCTGCCCGTCGTAACGGCCTGCGCCACCGGCACCCACTCCATCGGTGAAGCCTACCGCCTCATCCGCGAGGGACGCGCCGACGCCGTCATCACCGGCGGTGCCGAAGCCTCGGTCTGCAAGATGGCCATCGGCGGCTTCGCCAACATGAAGGCCCTCACCACCGCCACCGACCCCATGGCCGCCTCGCTTCCCTTCGACAGCCGCCGCGGCGGCTTCGTCCTCGGCGAAGGCTCCGGCGTGCTCATCCTCGAAAGCGAGGAGCTGGCTCTCAAGCGCGGCGCCAAGATCTACGCCGAAGTCTGCGGCTACGGCAACACCTGCGACGCCCACCACTACACCGCCCCCCACCCCGAGGGACGCGGTGCCGCCGAGGCCATGCGCCTGGCGCTCGAGGAGGCTGGATTCAAGCCCGGCGACAACCTCTATATCAACGCCCACGGCACCGGCACACCCCTCAACGACAAGGGCGAGACGGCCGCCATCAAGAAAGCCCTCGGCGAAGAGGAGGCCCGCAAGGCCGTCGTCAGCAGCACCAAGTCGATGCACGGCCACATGCTCGGTGCCACCGGCGCCGTCGAGCTCATCATCAGTGCCTTGGCGCTGAAACACGGCATCATCCCGCCCACCATCCACCTCGACCAGCCCGACCCCGAGTGCGACCTCGACTACACCCCCCACACCGCCCGCACCTGGCAGGCCGACATCGCCATCAGCAACTCCCTCGGCTTCGGCGGCCAGAATGCCTGCGTGGCGTTGAGGAGATAGAAAGGCCTCACCCCCGACCCCTCTCCTGGGAGGAGAGGGGAGCAGAATGCCAACCCGTATGCCATTCCTCAGCAAAACAGCCTCGCCCGACAGGTATTCCCTGCTCAAGGTCAATGCCAAAGAGAATAGGAGACAGATGACCCTGTATGAGAAAATACTGTGGGACGCACTGCGGGAAGAGATACCCGGCATCCGTTTTCGACGACAGCACCCAATCGGAGACTATATAGCAGACTTCATTTGCTTGCGCGAAAAACTGGTTATCGAAGTGGACGGCGGCTACCACGAAGAGGCAGCACAGAAAGAAGACGACCAAAGACGAACCCTCGACCTCGCCCGAATGGGCTACACCGTCATCCGTTTTCGCAACGAAGAAGTAGCAAACAACACAAATCACGTGATAGAACAAATAAAAAAACAATTGTTTTAACGAATAACAGAAAAGCCCTCATTCCACTCCCCTCTCCTCCCAGGAGAGGGGCCGGGGGTGAGGCCATTGAATTATGCTTAACAGAGACCAAATCAAGACCTTCCTCCCCCACCGCGAGCCTATGCTGCTGGTGGACGACGTTACCATGGAAGGCGAATGGGCCGTCGCACATTACCACGTGCGCGGCGACGAGTACTTCCTCCAGGGACACTTCCCCGGCAACCCCATCGTCCCCGGCGTCATCCTGTGCGAGATGATGGGCCAGTCGTGCTGCATCCTCGTCCGCGACGAGCTGGCCGCAGGCCGCACGCCCCTCTACAGCGGCATCCGCGAAGCCCGCTTCCGCCAACCCGTGCGCCCAGGCGACACCATCGAGTTCCGCGGACGCATCACCGACCGCCGCGGCCTCATCTTCCATTGCGAAGCCGAAGGCAAAGTCGACGGCAAAGTGTGCGTCAAAGGCATCCTCTCCTTCGCACTGATCGACACCCCCGCCCCCACAAATTGAAAAAAAAGATAGTATGAAACTGTTAGAAAACAAAATCGCCCTTGTTACCGGTGGCTCCCGCGGCATCGGCCGCGCCACCGCTCGCCTCTTCGCCGAAGAAGGCGCCACCGTCATCTTTACCGACCTCAAACAAAACGACGACAGCGACGCGCTCCTCGCCGAACTGCAGGCGCTCAACCCTGCCTCCACCTTCATCGCCAGCAACGCCGCCGACTACGAGCAGACCCTCGCCGTCGCCGAGCAGGTGCAGAAACAGTTCGGACGCCTCGACGCCCTCGTCAACAACGCCGGCATCACCCGCGACCAGCTCCTCCTCCGCATGAGCCCGCAGGACTGGGACCTCGTCATCGAGGTCAACCTCCGCTCCGTCTTCAACTACTGCAAAGCATTCACACCCATGATGATGAAACAGCGCTCCGGCTCCATCATCAACACCTCGTCCGTCGTCGGTGTCAACGGCAACGCAGGCCAGTGCAACTACTCCGCCTCCAAAGCCGGCATCCTGGGCTTCACCAAGAGCCTCGCCAAAGAGCTGGGTTCGCGCAACATACGCTGCAACGCCATTGCCCCGGGCTTCATCGAGACCGTCATGACCGCCCAGCTGCCCGAGGACGTCCGCAAAGGCTGGATGGAAGACATCCCCCTGCGCCGCGGCGGCACCGAGCTCGACGTCGCCAAGACCTCGCTCTACCTTGCCTCCGACCTCGCCCAGTACATTACCGGCCAGGTCCTCTGCGTCGACGGCGGCCTATCCCTCTAACCCCCCATTCCGACCCTCACAAGCCAACCCTCCGCGGGTTGGCTTTTTTCGTTTCCCCCATCCCTCTCCCTAGAGAGGAAAAAGAGGGTAAGAAGAGGAGAAGAAGAGGATACCTCTTATACACTGATTACCAGCCTTTTGAAAACAGGCCATTTTGCCCCCTTTTTCCATCTTTTTACATGATTTCGCACAGTTTTCTACCACGACACCAACTGGCATTATATCAGCGAGTTACATTATTTACTTCATTTTTTCGCACCTAATTCAAATAAAATCAGTAACTTTGCAGGCTGGAACCCTATGGACTCCCATCCGGGTTCACAAGTTATTATTCATACAATCAGACTATTATGACGAACATTGACAATCTGGATGAACTCATCAAAATGGCTCTGCGCGAAGACGTGGGCGACGGCGACCATTCCACCCTCGCCTGCATTCCGCCCGACGCCGTCAACTCGGCCAAGATGGTTGCCAAGCAGGATGGTATCCTTTGCGGCATCGAGGTGGGCAAGCGTGTCTTCGAAATCGTGGACAATAGTCTGACTGTCAACGTTCTTATTCCCGACGAAACCCCTGTACACAAGGGCGATATCCTCATGACCATCCAGGGGCATGCCGGCAGCATCCTCACCGCCGAGCGCACTGCCCTTAACTTCATGCAGCGCCTTTCCGGCATCGCCACTGAAACCCACCGCATGGTCTCCATGCTCGACGGCCTCAATACCAAGCTCTTGGATACCCGCAAGACCACCCCCAACATGCGCCTGCTGGAGAAGTACGCTGTGGCCTGCGGAGGTGGCACCAACCATCGCATCGGCCTCTACGACATGGTGATGCTCAAGGACAACCACATCGACTTTGCCGGCGGCATAGAACCCGCCATCGACCGCACCCGCGACTACCTGAAAACCAACGGTAAAAACCTGCGCATTGAGATTGAGGTCCGCAACCTTGACGAGCTGCAGCGCGTGCTCGACCATGGCGGCGTGGACCGTATCATGCTCGACAACTTCGACATCCCCACCCTGCGCGAGGCGGTGCTCCGCATCGGAGGCCGCTACGAGACCGAAGCCTCCGGCGGCATCACCGATGCCACCCTGCGCCCCTACGCCGAGACCGGTGTGGACTTCATCTCGGTCGGCGCCCTCACCCACCACATCAAAAGCCTCGACATCTCGCTCGTCAAGCAATGACCTCACTGAAAGTTTGGACCCGCACGCTGCGCCTCTGGGGGCGCCGGCAAGGACGCCATCTGCTCTACAAACGGTGGGTGCGCCAGGTGCTCTATTTCCTCCAGAACTTCTCCCTCCCGGGAGGGCGCGGAGTGCCGCTCTACGACATCCTGGGATACTTCATCGCTGGCTCCTTCGGCAGTTCCATCGCCCAGCGTGCCAAGGGTTTGGCCTTCAGCTTCTTGTCGGCTCTGCCTCCGCTGATGATTTTCATCTTCTCCCTCATCGCCTATCTGCCCTTCGACGGTCTGCAGGACGAGTTCATGACCGAGCTCTCGGAAATTGTCCCCGGCAAGATCATGACCCCGCTGTCCGACACCGTCAACGATGTCATGGGCCACAAGCACACCACCCTCCTCTCCATCGGTTTCATCACCTCCATCATCTTGGCTGCCAACGGCATGAACGGTTTCATCCTCTCGCTCAACTTCGCCAACCAGACCGTCGAGAAGCGTCCCTTCTTCCAGCGCTTCCTGCTGTGCATCATGATGGTGTTCGTGCTCTACATCATCATCGTGCTGGTGCTTGGCCTGCTTATCGGGCACAAATACCTCCTGCAGCTCATCTTCAGCCAGGGGTGGCTCACCGATACCAAGGCCAACACCCTGATGTTCAACATCGGCCGGTGGGTGTTGCTTTCGATTGCCATGCTCATGGCCCTGGCCATAATCTACTACTTCGCCCCGGCCAGCCGCCAGCGTGTCGGCTTCTTCTCGGCCGGCTCGGTGTTGGCCACCGGCATGTTCTTCGTCCTCTCGTGGGGCTTCGGTATCTACATCAACAACTTCAGCCGCTACAACCTGCTCTACGGCTCCATCGGCACCCTGCTGCTGTTGATGCTGTGGATATATTTCAGCTGCATCGTCATTCTGGTGGGCTACGAGCTCAACACCAGCATCTACAACGGCACCCTCCGCCAAAAGAACCGCTCCGCACGCCGCGAGCTACGTCAAAAGATTCAAATTTTCAACAATGATAATACAGAAGAATAACGGGAAGGTGGTCACGCCCTCGACCACCATGAAAGAGAAGTTCAAGATGGTCGCCAAGACCATGGTCAGCCTCGAGGAGGTGCTCGCCGAAGAACTGCGCCAGCTGGGAGCCGAAAACGTTACCATAGGCGCCCGCGCCGTCGAGTTCGAGGGCGACATGCGCCTGCTCTACCGCGCCAACTACTGCTGCCGCACCGCCCTGGCCATCCTCAAACCCTTCGCCGAGTTCGATGCCGACGACGACCAGCAGCTCTACGACCAGGTATACAAGATTCGCTGGGAGAAGATCATGGATGTCGACGCCACCTTCATGATCGACTCCACCACCAGCGGCGAGGTCTTCACACACAGCTACTACGCCGCCCTCAAGACCAAGGATGCCATCGTCGACCGCTTCCGCCGCAACTTCGGCAAGCGCCCCAGCATCGACACCGAGCAGCCCGACTACAAGTTCAACCTCCATATACGCGACAACCACATCACCCTGCTGATGAACGCCAGCGGCGACTCGCTCCACAAGCGCGGCTACCGCCAGGGCGTCGGCGTCGCCCCCATCAACGAGGTCCTCGCCGCCGGCCTCCTCAAACTCGCCGGATGGGACTGCCAGTCGAACTTCTACGACCCCATGTGCGGCTCCGGCACCATGCTCATCGAGGCCGCCATGATGGCCAACTGCATCCCTGCCCAGTACTACCGCGGCAACCACTTCGGCTTCATGCGCTGGAAAGAGTTCAACCTCGGCGAGTGGAAAAGTGTCAAGAACGAGGAGGACCGCAAGATCGGCTCCCTCGATTTCGAGGGCGAAATCTGGGGCAACGATATCGACGAACAGGTGATCCAGCAGTGCGAGAAGAACCTCGAATACACCAAGCTGCACAAGGACGTGATGCTCCACATCGGCGACTTCGCCGAGCAGGATCCGCCCGAAGGCCGCACCCTCATCGTTACCAACCCGCCCTACGGCGAGCGCATCAAGGTGGAAGACCTCAACGCCATGTACACGCAGCTGGGCGACACCTTCAAGCAGCGCTACGGACAGGACTGCGACGTGTGGCTCATCACCTCCGACTTCGAGGCCATGAAGCACATCGGCCTCCGCCCCTCGGCCAAGATACCCGTCCAGAACGGCTCGCTCGACTGCCGCTTCCTCCATTTCGAACTCTACGAGGGCAGTAAGAAGGCCAAGTACCAGCAGGATGCTGAATAGCAGCGAGGTGAAGCGCCTCGCCCTCGAGGTGGGCTTCGACGCCTGCGGTATCGCCCGCGCCGACCGCCTGGCCGACAACGAGTACCCGCTGCGCGAGTGGCTTCGTCGGGGCTGGCACGCCGACCTCGGATACATGGAGCGCAACGTCGATATGCGCCTCGACCCCAGGCTGCTGGTTCCCGGCGCACGGAGCGTCATCTGCTGCGTCAGCGCCTACCAGCCGCCCAAGAACGTGGAAAGAGAAGGGAAGATTGCCGCATACGCGCTTGGGCGCGATTACCACAAGGTGGTCAAGGATATGCTCCTTCGCCTGCGCGAAAAGCTGGGCATCGACGGCAAGCTCTGCTGCGACACTGTCCCTATCAGCGACAAACACTGGGCCGCACGTGCCGGCCTCGGTTTCATAGGTCGCCACACGCTGCTCGTTACCCCCCAGTGGGGCTCCTGGGTCAACCTCGGTGAGATTGTTACCACCGAGGAATGCTCAGAATATTCAGAATACTCCGAACACTCCGATTATTCCGATTTTTCCGCCCACCCCTCCCCCTGCACCCACTGCAACCGCTGCGTCGACGCCTGCCCCAACCACGCCATCGCACCCGATGGCCCCCCGATGCTCGATGTCAGCCGCTGCACCGCCTACTACACCACCCACCACGAGCGCCCCATCCCCGACGGCCTCATCACCGCCGGCTACACCCGGGGGTGCGACCTCTGCCAACTCGCCTGCCCCTTCAACCCCTGATTCCAACACCCCTCCCCCACCCATCCCCTAGAGAGGCCGAAGAGAGGAAGAAGAGGGTACCCCTTACTCAATGATTATCAATTAGTTGCAAACCTGCAATTTTGCCCCCATTTTCCATTTTTCGCTCAAGTTTTTCAAAAGACGCTCCCTATTGATTACCAACAACTTGCATCATTTTCACTTTTCATCTGCAATATTTGCCCCTAACATGCGTTATGGTAATTTATGCGCGAACTCGGGCAGTACATATTAAGCCTCTTCTCATTCAACAGCGACCAGCCGCTGCTGTTCACCCAGATTCATTTCTGGGTGCTCTTCCTGTTCGTCTACATCGTCTTCGGCCTTATTGTGGCACGCCAGCGTCCCCAGGCCGACGGCTCGTTGGAGCCCCGCCGGCGCGTGCTCCGCAATGGTTACCTCTTCGCATTCAGCCTGTTGTTCTACTATAAGACCTCCGGCCTCTTCGTGCTCCTCCTCGTGGGTTCCACCCTGCTGGGCTGGCTCCTTGGCATCGGCATGGACAGCTTCCGCCGTGGACGTAAAGCACTGTGTACCATTGGCATCGTCCTCAACCTGGCCGTCCTTTGCTTCTTCAAGTACGCTTACTTCTTCCTCGATATCTTCAACGCCACCTTCCACACCGAATACAGCATCGCGGTGAAGATATTGCTGCCAGTCGGTATCTCGTTCTTCACCTTCCAGAATATCAGCTATATAGTCGATGTATACAAGCGCAAAATCGCCCACGTGGGCAACATCCTCGACTTCGGATTCTACACAGCCTTCTTCCCCCAACTGGTAGCCGGTCCCATCCTGCGCGCCGACCAGTTCGTACCCCAGCTCTACAAGCCCTTCTTCCTCAGCCGCCGCCAGTTCGGCATAGCCGTCTTCTGGATATGCAACGGACTGATTAAGAAGCTCATCTTGAGCGACTACCTGGCCGTCTCTTTCGTCGACCGCGTCTTCGAGAACCCGTTGCTCTACACCCCCTTTGAGAACTTCTCCGCCCTGATGCTCTACTCGCTGCAGGTCTATGCCGACTTCTCGGGCTACACCGACATCGCCATCGGTGTGGCCATGCTGATGGGTTTCTACCTGCCGGTGAACTTCAACTCGCCCTACAAGGCGCAGAATCCCACCGACTTCTGGCGCCGCTGGCACATGTCGCTCTCGCGCTGGCTGCGCGACTACCTCTACATTCCTCTGGGCGGCAACCGCTCGGCCGGCATCCTCTCCTACTTCCTGCTGTTCCTGATCCTGGCCATCGCCGCTTTCCGCATCCAGCACCCTTGGTTCACCGCAGCGGTGGTGGCCGTGGTGGCGCTCATCCTGCTGCTCCTCCTCTTCCGCAAAAGCCACCGCAAAACACTGGGTACCAACATCAACAACATGGACACCATGCTGCTGGGTGGCCTCTGGCACGGCGCCTCGTTCAACTTCATCACCTGGGGCGGACTGAACGGTCTCGGCATCCTCGTATACAAGTGGTGGAAACCACTCTCCACGCCCATCCGCATCGCCACCGCCGTCAGCCTGGCACTGGCACTGTCGCTCGCCCGGCACCTGGCCGAATCCCCACTCCTCAACCTCCTCTGGTTCATCTCCCTGGTCGCCGCCGCCGGCATCACTCTGACCGAGCTGGCCAAAAAGTCTCAATTTTCAATTTTCAACTTCCAACTTCCACGAGCCTGGAACATCCTCTTCACCTTCGTCTTCATCAGCTTCACACGCCTCTTCTTCCGCAGCGGTTCCAACCTCGACCCCGCCGAGGCCAACGAGGTGGCCTGGCAGACCGCCTCGCAGATGGTCTGCCAGATAGGCTCCGAATGGAACCTGGCGCAGGTGCCCGCCATCGTCGGCTCCTACTGGCAGGTGTTCCTCCTTTTCGCCCTCGGCATGCTTATCCATTGGCTTCCCAGCCGTTTTAAGCGCCGCTACCGCCTGTGGTTCAGCCGCATGCCGCTGTGGCTCATGGCCGCCTTCGTTGTCATCATGGCACTGACACTCTACCAGTTCGTTACCGCCGACCTCCAACCCTTCATCTATTTCCAATTCTAGCGTCTCACTTAATTGAATATACCCCTATGAAAAAACTGTACCTTTCGATTTTGTTTGTGCTGGCAGCCCTGTTCACCACAGCGCAGGAGCGCGTCCTCTTTGTGGGCAACAGCCTCACCTACTTCAACGACATGCCCCTGATATTCGAGAGCATCGCCAACGAAAAAGGGCACGATGTCTCCGTCCACTCCTATACCGTCGGCGGCACCGGTCTGGCCACACTGCTGCCCTCGGAAGAGGTAACCCGTCTGGTTCGGAACGAGCGTTGGGACAAGGTGGTGCTGCAGCCCGGTACCAGCGAGTCAGGCGGACAATCGCTTTCCACCGCTGCATTGGCACAAATTATCGGCCAGTTCATCGACATGCTGCACGCCACAAGCCCCGAGGCCAAAGTCTACCTCTACGAAATTGGCTACGGCATCCCCCCGGGCAACGGCAACGGCGACTACAATTATTACCTTATGGCTCAAGGAATCATCCGCGACACCGTTACCCGCATCGCGCGCCTCGCGGGCGTACCCTTCGCACCTGCCGGCGAGTGCTTCCGCGAGCACTACGCCGAGCATCACGACCTGATGCTGCACCCCGCCTTCAACGAAATCCACCCCAACCTGGCCGGCTCCTACCTGGTGGCCTGCGCCATCTTCGAGACCCTCTACGAGGAGCCTGTCGTCCCCTGCCGCTTCCATTCCACCCTCGATGCCTCCCAGGCCGAATACCTGCAACAGGTGGCCGACCGCGTGGTGCTGCCCCGCCGCGAAGAGTGGCTCCTAGGGCCCGCCGCCGAGGAGGAAGACCCCGACACGGTGGGTATCCGCCAAGTTGACTACCAACGCCTGCAGGCACACCCCAACCCCACCACTGGACACGTGCATGTGGATGCCGATGGCGAGGTCTTTATCCACGACATGCTGGGGAACCGCCAGCGGATGAATGCATCCGGCGGCTGGCTCGACCTCAGCCAGCTCACGCCAGGCGTCTACATCCTGCAATCGGGCGACCGCCGTCAGAAACTCATCATCTCGCGCCCCTGACATCCTATGAAAATCAAACCCTCGCCCTGGAGCAACGTCGTCGCCGTGCTGGCCAACCTGGCACTGGCCTATGTGGTATATATGGTTACGCGTGTGGCCTTCGTGCTCGAAAACTGGAACCTACTGGCCGACGGCTGGAGTGAGCTGCGCATGGGCGAGCTGCTGGCCGGCTCGCTACGGTTCGACAGCTCGGCCATCTTCTACACCCACTCGCTCTGGATTGTCCTCATGTTGCTGCCCCTGCACCTCAAGAAGCGCCCCTGGTGGCACACGATGTGCAAGTGGATATACATGGCGGTCAACACCTTGGCCCTCACACTCAACCTCTCCGACGCCGTCTACTCGCAGTACTCCGGCCGCCGAACCACGGCCTCGTTCTTCTCCGAGTTCAGCAACGAGGGCAACCTCGGCGGCATACTGGCCACCGAGATGCTCGCCCACTGGTACCTCCTACTGCTGGGCATCGCCCTGGTGGCACTGATGTGGTGGCTCTACCTCAAGCCCACAAACCCAACCCCTCACTCCCCACTCCCCACTCCTCACTCCTCACTCCTCACTAAATACTACCTCCCCCAGACCCTCGCCCTGCTGGTGGCCATCCCCATGGCCGTCTTCGCCATGCGCGGCGGCTTCACACGCGACACACGCCCCATCACCGTCAGCAATGCCAACCAGTACGTCCACTCACCGCAGCAGGCCGCCATCGTCCTCAACACCCCCTTCTCCATCATCCGCACCATCGGAAAACAGGCCTTCTCCGACCCGCACTATATGACCCTCGCCGAGGCCGAGGCACTCTTCTCCCCCATCCATACCCCAACGGCTGCCCAGCCCCTCGTCAGCGGCCGCCGCAACGTGGTGGTGCTCATCATGGAAAGCTTCTCCCGCGAATACATCGGATACTACAACCTCCCCACTCCCGACTCCTCACTCCACACCTACACCCCCTTCCTCGACTCGCTCCTGGCTCACTCGCTCACCTGGTGCCACACCTTCGCCAACGGCCGCAAGAGCATCGACGCCATGCCCTCTACACTCTCCTCGCTGCCCTTCTTCGTCGAGCCCTTCATCCTCACGCCCTCGTCGCTCAACGACCTCAGCGGATTGGCCGACTGCCTCGGGCACGAGGGCTACCGCACCGCCTTTTTCCACGGCGCACCCAACAGTTCCATGGGATTCCAAGCCTTCGCCCGCAGCACAGGCTTCCGCCACTACTACGGCATGACCGAGTACTGCACCGACTCTCGCTTCGGCGGACGCGACGACTTCGACGGACACTGGGCTATCTGGGACGAGGAATTCATGCAGTTCATGGCACTCACCCTCGGCGAGCAGCTGGAAGAGCCCTTCATGGCAGGCTTCTTCAGTGCTTCCTCCCACCACCCCTTCGTCGTTCCGCAGCGCTACCAAGGACGATTCCCCGAAGGCACACTGCCCATACACGCCACCATCGGATACTCCGACAACGCCCTGCGACGCTTCTTCGAAACCGCCAGCCGACAGCCCTGGTTCAAGAACACCCTCTTCGTCATCACCGCCGACCACACCAACCAGCTCGAGCGCCCCGAAAGCCGCACCGCCCTCGGCCTATTTGAAATCCCCATCGCCATCTACGACCCCCGCGGCGAACTCCCCTCCGGCATGCTGGACGGCGTGGCCCAGCAAATCGACATCATGCCTACCCTCCTGCACGCCCTCGGCTACGACAAGCCCTACTTCGCCTTCGGCAAAGACCTTCTCGCCGATGGCGATCAATGGGCTGTCAACTACAGCAACGGCATCTACCAGTACATCGACGGCGAATACCTGCTCCAGTTCGACGGCAGTCGCACCACGGCCCTCTACCACTTCACCGCCGACCCCTTGCTCAAGACCGACCTCCTCGCTGCCGAACCCGACCGCGCCGCCCACATGGAGCTGCGCCTCAAAGCCATCGTCCAACAATACATGCTCCGCATGCTAGAAAACCGCCTCACCGCCAACCACTGATAACAAAACTTCCCTGCCCCAAGCAGGAATAACCACCCCTAAAAATAGCATCCATGCACCACGGTGGCGTTCTCGCCACCGCCCCCGCCTCCATAACCACCCATTACAACAGGAATGCGACTACTCGTCTTCCTTGGCATTCGGAACGGCGAAGACGACCGTCAGTCCACCCACGGCACCGGCAATGGGGACAATAATGCGCGCCACCGACCCCTCGGGGATTAGGAGGAAAGTGGAAATCAGCACCATGGCCACCATCATGCCCACGGCACCGGCCTTCTGCGCCACCGTCATGCCGCAACGGCGATGGTAGGAACGGATGTATTTACCCGGCCACGACGCCAGCAGCCACTGCTGCAGGCGGGGCGACGAGCGGAAGAAGAGCCACGAGGCCAGCAACAGAAAGGGCGTGGTGGGCAATCCCGGCACCACCACACCCAAGGCTCCCAGACCCACGCACAGCAGGCCCGCGGCGATATATAGACAGCGTTGCAAACGGCGCTAGTCGATGCTGACAATCTGATACTTACGGCTACCGAGGCCGATTTTCTCGGCATGCTCAATGGTGTGCACACCGTGCATCTCCGCCATGCGGTCAATCAGCGGCTGGGCGTTGTCGCCCTCGACGCTCTTGTGCTGGTGGACAAGGTCGTAGCAGGCCTGGTCGAGCGCCACGGGGTCGGTCGAGGCCAGGATGCCCATGTCCTTCAGCTCGGGCGCCGCCGGGGCACCGTTGCAGTCGCAGTCGATGCTCATATTGTTCATCACGTTGATGTAGAGCACCTTGCCCTTCATGTAGTCATGCACTGCGGTGGCAGCGGTAGCCATGCACTCGAGGAAGTGGTCCTGCTGGACGTCGCTGCCCACGTATGCCCACGCCTCGTCTACCTTGGTGGGGTCTTCATAGTGGCCAGCGGTATGGATGTAGAGCTTGCCGGCGGTGGAGGCCACACCGATGGAGGCGTTCTTCAGCACGCCGCCGAAACCGCCCATCTGATGTCCCTTGAAGTGGGCCAGGTTGATCATCCAGTCGTAGTTCTGGATGTGGCTGCCCACGCGGTTGTATTTCATGAACGTGGTGTCGCGCACGGGGATTTGGATGTCGCCCTCCTCATCCATGATGTCGAACGGCGCGATGTCGAGGAAGCCGTGCTCGCGGATGGTCTGCCAGTGGTCGGCAGTGGAGAGGCGGGTGCCGGCATAGGCCGTGTTGCACTCCACGAGGGTGCCGTTCACATGCTTCACCAGGTCGCCGATCAGGGCCGGCTGCAGGTAGTGCTTGTTGCCGCCCTCGCCCGAGCTGATTTTCACTGCCACACGGCCTTCGGCCTTGACGCCCAGCGCCTCGTAAATCTTCACCAGCGCCTCGGGGCTGATCTCGGTGGTCATGTAGACGGTGGCGCCCTCCTGAGGCTCCTGGCCCGAAGCGGGCTCGTTTTTCTGTTTGCAACCGCAAAGCACCATGCAGGCGGCGGCAGCCATCAATACAGTCATTTTCATTATGTTAGGTTTTACTACGGGTGTGATTTCACATTGCAAAAATACATATTTTGTCCAACCTGCGCAAATTTATTTTCCCCTTCGCGTACAAAACTATGCCACCGCCATTTGAATGATTTTTTGTATCTTTGCAGACGGAAAGCCAGCCGCATGAACATTCATAACAACTGGCACACAACAATTTAAACAAAGAAAACAATCATTCAAACACACCGTATTATGTTTTTCCAAGTCTATGGGGCCGATGCCCTTGCACAATGGGGGATGCTGCTGGTGGTGCTGGCAGGCCTGATCCTCTGGAATGAATTCGCGCGCCGCACCAAACTGGGCGGTGCCATCACCTTCTTCGTCATACCCGTGCTGCTGACGGTCTACTTCGCGGCCATCGCCATTGGCGCGCGCAGCGGCGCCGACTGGGCGGTCAACAACCAGACCCACCTCTACATGAACGGCTGGTTCCACTATGCCAAACTCTATGCCGCCCTCACCGGCTGCATCGGCTTCATGATGATTAAATACAAGTGGGGCATCGGTGCCAAGCACTGGTTCAAGCCCTTCCCCTTCGTCATCGTGGCCATCAACATCCTCATCGCCGTCGTCTCCGACTTCGAGAGCGCCGTCAACGGCTGGAACAAGTGGTGGCTCAGCAGCGAAGGTGTATGGCTCTACGGCGGCTGGCACAACGTCTTCAACGGCCTGGCCGGCATCTTCAACATCTTCTGCATGACCGCCTGGTGGAACGTCTACGCCTCGAAGGACAAGAAAGACATGATCTGGGCCGACATGACGTGGGTCTACATCGTCATCTACGACATCTGGAACTTCGCCTACACCTACAACTGCCTGCCCACCCACAGCTGGTACTGCGGCATCGCCCTGCTGCTGGCCCCCACCGTGGCCGCCATCCTGTGGAACCGCGGCGGATGGATTCAGAACCGCGCCAACACACTGGCCATCTGGTGTATGTTTGCCCAGGTGTTCCCCCTCTTCCAGGAGACCTTCAAGGACGGCAGCCAGTGGTTCCGCTGGGCCGTGCTGCCGGTGCAGTACCCCGACGGCACCGCCACCGTCAGGCAGCTCTACGAGGCGGCCGGCGGCGAGGCCGCTGCCGTGGGCACCACGGTCGACACCGTGGCCGCCAACCCCACCATGATGACCGTCATCAGCGCACTGGCACTGGTAACCAACATCATCGCCCTCGGCTACATCTTCTACGTCGCCAAGAAACGCCACATCAACCCCTACAAGGAGGATGTCTTTGTAAGCCAGAAATACTACAAAGACGCCATGGCCCGCGCCGACGTGTCGTGAACGGCCTGACGCCGCATACAAGACCCGCCCGCGCCTGCAGGCGCGGGCGGACTCTTTTTTCCCCATGATACGCTTTTTTTGCGTATCTTTGCAAATCCAAAACCCTACCGCCATGTTAGACATCATCCAGCAAATCAGCTTCGTAGAGATAATCAGCGTGTTCATCGTGATGTTCGCTATCATCGACATCACGGGCTCCATCCCCATCTTCATCAGCATGGAGGACAAGGGCAAGCACATCCACGCCTTCAAGGCCACCTCGGTGGCGCTGCTGCTCTTCCTGGTCTTCTTCTTCGTGGGCGAGGCGCTGCTCGACCTGTTCGGCATCGACATCCCCTCCTTCGCCGTGGCGGGTGCCTTCGTGCTCTTCCTGCTGGCGCTGGAGATGGTCATGGGGCGCGAATTCATCAAGAACGAAAGCATCGGGGCAGGCGCCAGCATCGTGCCCGTCGCCTTCCCGCTCATCGCCGGCCCGGGTGCCATCACGGCCCTCATCTCCCTCCGCGCCGAATACGCCACCGTCAACATCATGCTGGGACTGCTGCTCAACATCATCATCGACTATGTCGTCATCCGCCTGCTCAAAAAACTGCAGCGCTGGCTGGGCGACGAGGTGGTGTTCGTGCTGCGCAAATTCTTCGGCGTCATCCTGCTGGCCATCTCGGTCAAACTCTTCGCCTCCAACCTCGCCATCGTCATCCACAACAGCGGCCTCTGACCCCCCGGCTTCCAACCGCCCCGCCACCCCTCCTCTTCCCATCTCCCTATAGAGGCCGAAGAGAGGAAGAAGAGGGTACCCCTTACCACATGATTTCCAGCCTGTTGCAAACCTGCAATTTTGGCTCCGTTTTCGCTTTTTTTCCAAAAATCCTACAGACAACGTACACCGCTGGCACACAGCACCTTGTAGCATTTTTGCCACAGTGGATACTAAAACGGCCTGCGATACGTTATTATACCATTGAAAATTATAAAAAAGCACCCGATATGTTCAAGAAAGAGACCTACATCGCCCGCCGCGAGCAGCTGCGCAAAGACGTCGGCCGCGGCCTGATTATCCTGCCCGGCAACCACGAGGCACCGTGCAATTATCCCAACAACACCTACTGGTTCCGCCAGGACAGCACCTTCCTCTACTTTTTCGGCCTGCAACGCGAAGACCTGGTGGGCGTGATCGACTGCGAGACCGGCAAGGACTATATCTTCGCCAACGACTACGACATCGACGACATCATTTGGACCGGTCCCCTGCCGAGCGTGAAGGAGCTGGCCGCCAGCGTGGGCGTGGACAACAGCGGCTCGATGGCCGACCTGCGCAAGTTCCTCGAGGGCAAGCGCCCCACCTCGGCCCTGCCGCTCTACCTCCCACCCTACCGCGCCGACACGCGCGCCGACCTGGCCGAGTGGCTCGGCCTGAGCTATTCCGCCGTCAACCGCCACGCCTCGCTCGAGCTCACCCTCGCCTGCGTCAAGCAGCGCTCCATCAAGAGTGCCGAAGAGATTGAGGAAATCGAGCGCGCCGTCGAGACGGCCTACAACATGCACGTCGGCGCCATGAAGATGGCCATGCCCGGCCGCTACGAATACGAGCTGGCCGGCTTCATGCAGGGCGAAGCATGGAAGGGTAACGGCCCCGTGAGTTTCCCCGTCATCATGACCGTCCACGGCGAGACACTCCACAACCACGGCCACAACAACCGCCTCGAGGTGGGCCGCATGCTGGTGATGGACGCCGGCGCCGAGACCGCCATGAACTATTGCTCCGACATCACCCGCTCCGTCCCCGTGGGCGGCCGCTTCGACGAGCGCCAGAAAGCCATCTACGAAATCGTCCTCGCCGCCAATATGGAGGCCATCCGCGCCACCCGCCCGGGCATCACCTACCAGGAGGTGCACCAGGCCGCCAGCCGCGTGCTGGCCGAGGGCTACAAAGGTCTCGGCATCCTGAAGGGCAATACCGACGACATCATCGCCGCCGGCGCACACAGCCTCCTCATGCCCCACGGCCTCGGCCACATGATGGGCCTCGACGTGCATGACATGGAGAACTACGGCCAAATCAATGTCGGCTACGACGACGAGACGCGCCCCAGCGAGCAGTTCGGCCTCGGCAGCCTGCGCTGCGGCCGCCGCCTGCAGGAGGGATTCGTCATCACCGACGAGCCAGGCTGCTACTTCATCCCCGCCCTCATCGACAAGTGGCGCGCCGACGGCATGCACAAAGACTTCGTCAACTACGACGAGCTGGAGAAATGGAAAGACTTCGGCGGCATCCGCATCGAGGACGACATCCTCGTAACCGCCGACGGCTGCCGCGTCCTCGGCAAACCCATACCGAAGACCGTGGCTGAAATCGAAGCTGTCATGGCGTCATAAAATCTCCCTAACTCCCCAAATGTGTAACAACACCATGAACAAAGTAGAAATAGTCCTCGCCAACACAGGCGAACGCAAGATGGTCGAGTGCGGCACTCCCGTGTCGGTGCTCGCCGAAGAGTATATCAAACAGAAACAGCAGCAGGGCGACGGCAAGAAGCTGTGGCCCATCCTCGGCGCCCTGGTCAACAACAAGGTGGAGCCCCTGCAATACCACATCTACAACCCCAAGGTCATCCGCCTGATTGACATCACCGACCGCCAGGGCTTCCGCATGTACCGCAACGCGCTCTGCATGATGCTCTACACCGCCGTGCACGACTGCTTCCCCAAGGCGGTGCTCCATATCGACCACTCGCTCCAGAACGGCTTCTACTGCCGCATCGAGAGCGCCGTCGAGGGCTTCGAGCTGCCCTCGCACATGGAGGTCTGCCAGCAGGTGCGCGACCGCATGATTGCCCTCCAGGAGGCCGACATGCCCTTCACCGCCAAGACCATGCTCCTCTCCGACGCCATCGAGCTCGTCCGTCCGCGCCACATGCCGAAGACCCTCGAACTACTCGAAAACCTCGACCAGCTCTACATCGAAATGAACTTCCTCGGCGACACCGTACATAAAATCGCCGGCAAGCTGGCCCCCTCGACCGGCTGCGTCTCCACGTGGGACTTCCGCCAGTACGAGGACGGCTACCTGCTGCAGTGCGCCGACCCCGACCACCCCGACAAGCTCTCGCTCTTCCAGGAGACCCCCAAGCTCTTCGCCATCTTCCGCGAGCACCACCAGTGGGTCGACCTGATGCACACCGCCACCGTGAGCGACTACAACCGCATCGTCCAGGACAAGGGTGGCCAGCACCTCATCCTGCTGGCCGAGGCGCTGCACGAAAAGAAGTATGCCGAAATCGCCGAGCAGGTGGCCAAGAAAGGCGCCCGCATGGTGCTGCTGGCCGGTCCCTCGTCGAGCGGCAAGACCACCTCGTGCCGCCGCCTGAGCGTCCAGCTCTCCGTCCTCGGCTACGACTGCAACCAGCTCTCGCTCGACGACTACTTCCTCGGCCGCGAGCGCACACCCAAGCTGCCCAACGGCGAGTACGACTTCGAGTGCGTCGAAGCCCTCAACATACCGCTGCTCAACGAGCACCTCAACGCCCTCTTCCGCGGCGAGGAGGTCAAGATACCCACCTACGACTTCAAGAAAGGCGAACCCTACTACAGCGGCAAGACCCTCAAACTCGGACCCCGCAGCATCCTGGTGGTGGAGGGCATCCATGGTCTCAACCCCAAACTCACGGCTGAAATCGACGACGCCCTCAAGTTCAAGGTCTACGTCTCCGCCCTCACCCAGCTCTCCATCGACAACCAGAACATCATCCACGGCACCGACAACCGCCTCGTCCGCCGCATCGTGCGCGACAACAACTTCCGCGGCTGGGACGCCCTCGAGACCCTCCGCCGCTGGCCCGAGGTGGTGCGCGGCGAACGCAAGCACATCTTCCCCTACCAGGAGAACGCCGACGTGATGTTCAACTCGGCCCTGCTCTACGAACTCGGCATCCTCAAGCACTACGCCGAGCCGCTGCTCAAGCAGGTGCCCGAGAACTGCGAACAGTTCGCCATGGCCAAACAGCTGATTGAATTCTCCGAACTCATCACCCCCATCGACGCCACCTTCATCCCCCACAACTCCATCATGCGCGAGTTCCTCGGCGGCAGCGCCTTCGAGTACTAAAGGAAAAAAGTATCCAGTATTTCCCATCGATGGGAAATAATGGGAAACGGCCTATGTAGCCTCGCGCATCCTCTGCCCGCCATACCACTGGCATGGCTCTTCCTATTATTCCCCTAGCGGTTCCTAGGGGATGGCCTCCACGCTGGGGGCGGTGCCGTCCAGGACGATGGGGGCGCGGAGGTAGATAGGGGCGCGTTGTGCGAGCTGTGTGCCGATGGCGGCGCGCATCTCGGGTTCGGGCAGGCCGTGGAGCTTGGGGCGCACGTGGCGGCTGCGCAGGGCGCGCTCGACCAAGGCGTCGACGCTCATCTGGAGGTAGATGGCGGTGCCGTGCTCGAGTATGAAATCCATGTTGTCGCCGTAGCAGGGGGTGCCGCCGCCGGTGGAGATGACGATGTTGTCGAGGTCGGCCGTGGCATGCAGCATCTGGGTCTCCAGCTTGCGGAAGGCATCCTCGCCGAAGACCTCGAAGAAGCGCGCCACCTCGTAGTGGTACTTGGCCTCGAAGGCTTTGTCCAGATCCACAAAGGCCAACCCCTTGGCCGCCGCCAGGCAGGGGCCGAAGGTGCTCTTGCCGCTGTACATGTATCCGACGAGGTAGTATTTCATCTTTTCCAGTAGTTAAGCAGTCAGTAGTCAAGTAGTTATAACGACATAAGCTCCTTGGCGGTCTGGAGTGCGGCCTTGGTGGGTGGGTCAGAGGAGAGCATGGTGGCGACCTCGGTAACACGTTCCAGGGGCTCAAGTTCGCGGATGCGCGACACGGTGCGGTCGTCAGTCGTCTGCTTGTATACCTTGAGGTGCTGCGAGGCCCGTGCGGCAATCTGTGGCAGGTGGGTGATGGCAACGACCTGCATCCGCTGGGCCATGCGCTGCATGATGGTGCCGACGGCCACGGAGATGTCGCCACTGACGCCGGTGTCTATCTCGTCGAAGATGACGGTGGGCAGCAGCGAGTGGCTGGTGAGCATGCTCTTGACCGCCAGCATCAGCCGCGACAACTCGCCGCCGCTGGCCACTTTGGCCACGTCGCGCAGCTCGCCGCCCCGGTTGGCGTTGAAGAGGAAGGCAACCGTGTCGTGTCCCGTGGCGCCGTAGGTGGCCATCGTCCTGATTTCCACTTCGAAGCGCGCCTCGGGCATGCCCAGCTCATGCAGGGTGGGCAGTATGTTTTTCTCCAGCAGGCGGCCCGCCTTGGTGCGGCTGGCGGTGAGGCGGTCGGCCGTTTGCTGAACCTGTGCAAATGCCTTGTCAACCTCCTCCATGAGGGTCTGTATGCGCTCGTCTAGGGTGGAGATGCCCTGCAGGCGTTGGTCCAGCTCGTCGCGCAACTGGATGAGTGCTGCCACGGAGTCCACACCATGCTTCTTTTGCAGGCGGTAGAGCAGCGCCAGGCGGTCGTCGACCTCCTGCTGGCGTTCGGGGCTGTAGGTGATGCCGGCGGCGGCCGACTGCAGTTCGGAGTTGATGTCGTCAAGCTCTATCAGGCTCGATTCCAGCCGTTTCAGCAGTTCGTCGGCCTGGGGATGGTACTGTGCCACATGACCCAGCGCCGACTTGGCCTGTCGCAGGCGGGCAAGGACGGACTGCTCCGTCTCGTCGTCCACCGCAGCGGCGGCAGTGGCTATGCCCTCGCGCACGGCCTCGGCATGGGCCAACAGCTGCGACTCCTGCTCCAGCGATGCCTGCTCGTCGGGCTGCAGCCGCGCCTCGTTGAGTTCGTCGAACTGGAACTGCAGGTAATCCTGCTCTTTGCGGTTCTGAGCCTCGGCGGCGGTCAGCTCCTCCAGGTCGCGCTTGAGGTGCGAGTAGGTGCGGTAGGCATCCTCGTAGCGCTGGCGCTCGGTGCCGCCCGAGAGTGTGTCGAGCAGGTTCAGGCGGAACGCGCTGTCGCCCAGGGTGAGGGTCTGGTGCTGCGAGTGGATGTCAATCAACCTGGCACCCAGCTGCTTGAGGAAGGGCAGCTGGACGGGTGTGTCGTTGGCGAAGGCGCGGCTCTTGGCCGAAGGGAGTATCTCGCGGCGGAGGATGAGGGTGTCGTCGTAGTCCACGTCGGCCTCGTCGAAGAGGGGTTGCAGGCCGAGCCCTTCGATGTCGAAACGGGCCTCTACCACGCACTTCTTCCCCTTGTCGGCCAGCACTGCCGCATCAGCCCGCTGGCCGAGCAACAGTCCAAGGGCACCCAGCAGGATGCTCTTACCCGCGCCGGTCTCACCGGTGATGGCCACGAAGCCTTGGCCAAACTGGATATCGCTCTCGCGGATAAGGGCATAGTTCTCTATGTGTAAATTAGTCAGCATGCACAAATGGTTTTATCGGTGGGATTTCGCCCCGGAGGGGCGCAGGAGTACAGGCAGGGAATTCATTCCCTGCACAAACAATGCCACAAGCGCCCAAGCCCCGGAGGGGCGCAGGACATCTATTCAACAAACATGTACTTTTCATCAAACTCAACATTATAAGCCTTCGCAAACATCATACATTCCTCCCGGAACGTCCTCTTTATGTGGTGAGATTCTTGATTCTGTATATAGGCTCTTGTTTTATCCAACAACGTGGGACTCACAGAGAATGCCCCATATCCTTCCTGCCACGAAAACATTGAGTAGTAGGTATCTATCGTCTTTATCCACAAACTGGATTTGGATTTGATTACCTTGGCACATTCGGCGATTGATGACGACTTGGGGAGGGAAAACAATATGTGAACATGGTCTTCCGTACCACCAATCCCCATCGGGATGCCACCCATGGACTTAATGATGCCGCCTATATATTCATAAAGACGGGTTTTATCTTCTTTTCTTATGGTCTTCAATGTTGATTTCACATGGAAAACCAAATGTACATCAATTTTGACGAGTGCAGTGGCCATAGTCCTACGCCCCTACGGGGCTTTCGTTTGTTTTTCCGTTTTCATTTACAGGGAATAAATTCCCTGCCTGTATTCCTATGCCCCTGACGGGGCTTGTCTGATTCTTCCTTAACTACAACATATCATTCACCCAAGAAGTGGCATCACCCTCTCCAGCGCAGCCACGAAAGCGTCCACCTCCTCGCGAGTATTGTAGACGGCGAAGGAGGCGCGGACGGTGCCAGGGATGCCGTAGCGGTCCATGATGGGCTGGGTGCAGTGGTGGCCGGTGCGGACGGCGACGCCGAGCTGGTCGAGGAGGGTGCCTACGTCGTAGGGGTGCGCTTCGCCGACGAGGAACGAGAGGACGGAGGTCTTCTCCGGCGCCGTGCCGTAGATTCTGACGCCTGGCAGCTCTCGCAGCCTTTCGCTGGCGTACCGCAGCAGGTCGTCCTCGTGGGCGGCGAGGGTGCCGATGCCCACCTCCTGCATGAAGGCGATGGCCTCGCCGAGGCCGATGACGTCGCCCACCGAGGGGGTGCCGGCCTCAAATTTGAAGGGCAGCTGGTTGTAGGTGGTGCGCTCGAAGCTCACCTCGCTAATCATCTCTCCCCCACCCTGGTAGGGCGGCATGGCGTCGAGCAGTTCCTCGCGTCCGTACATCACGCCGACACCCATGGGGCCGTACATCTTGTGGCCGGAGAAGCAGTAGAAGTCGCACCCCAGCGCCTGCACGTCGACCGGGAGGTGCGAGATGGCCTGCGCGCCGTCGATGAGGACGGGCACGCCATGTTCGTGAGCGATGTCGATGATTTCCCTGACAGGGTTGACGGTGCCGAGGGTGTTGGAGACGTGGTTGACGGCCACGATGCGGGTATGCCCGGAGAAGAGCTGGCGGTATGCCTTGATGTCCAGCACACCCTCGTCGCTGAAGGGTATGGGGCGCAGGCGCGCGCCGGCGAGCTGCCAGGGGACGATGTTGGAGTGGTGCTCCATGCCGCCTACGATGACCTCGTCTCCATCACCCGTGAAACGCAGTTTGGCGAACGAGCTGGCCACCAGGTTGATGCTCTCGGTGGTGCCGCGGGTGAAGACGATTTCGTGGCTGTGGCGGGCGTTGATGAGGGACTGCACCTGCCGGCGGACGGCCTCGTAGCGCTCGGTGGCGGCGGCGGCCAGGTGGTGCGCGCCGCGGTGTATGTTGGCGTTGAGGGTGCGGTAGTAGATGTCCATGGCCTCGATGACGCGCAGGGGCTTCTGCGTGGTGGCCGCATTGTCGAGGTAGACCAGCGGCCGCCCGTGCACCTGCTCGCCGAGGATGGGGAATTGGGTGCGTATATGGTTGATATCCATTATTGTTTGCGTTTTTTGATGAAGTAGCGCACCGCCAGGAAGGCCACGGCGGCGGCGAAGAGGGCGATGATGATGACGCTCAGCTGCTTGCTGTATTTCTCAATCACCGTCGGGTCGGCGGCCTTGTAGGCCAGCCAGCCGAAGAGGGCCAGGATGATGTTCCACGCCAGGGCTCCCAACGTGGTGAAGAAGCAGAAGGCGCCGAGGTTCATGCGCGAGAGGCCGGCCGGGATGGAGATGAGCTGCCGGATGACGGGGATGAAGCGCCCCACCAGCGTGGAGACGTTGCCGTGGTCGTTGAAGTACTCCTCGGCGCGCTGCACTTTCTCCTCGGAGAGCTGCAGCATGCGACCCACCTTGGAGCGCGCGAAGGCGTAGATGATGGGGCGTCCGAGCCAGAGGGAGAGGAAGTAGTTGATCAGTGCGCCCAGCAGTGCGCCCACGGTGCCGAACAGCACCACCAGCCACACCTGCATGCCGCCCTTGCTCTCGGGGTTGCAGGCCACGTAGACCGCCGGCGGGATGACCACCTCGGAGGGGAAGGGAATGAAGGAGCTCTCGACGGTCATCAGGCCAGCCACGGCCCAGTAGTTCATGTGGGCGTCGTACCAGTGGAGGATGTCGGCTACGAAGCCGCCGCCGGCCGAATCGCCTCGGACGGCCTCGGCCACATTGACGGATTGCTGCGCCGCCACACGCTGGGGCGCCACACTTGCTGCCAGAAGCAGCATAAAAAGCACTAGTTTCTTCAGTTTCATATATTTACAATATTCATTTCCATTCTAGGGTTCCATAAGCTTCCATAAGCTTCCAATGCCTTTGTATTCCCCTACCGTTCCCCTACCATTCCCCTAGAGGGTCCTTCGGGTCGGCGGGTGGTGGAACGAGGGGGCCGAGGAGGGGGTGGGCTATAATGCCGGGACAGAGTTCGGACAGAAGTTGCGGGTCGACATCGGGCAGCATCTTGCGTGCCTTGTTGTAGCGGTTGGTGTAGAAGTAGGCGGCGGCGAGGTAGGTGCTGTAGAAGGTGTCGCGCGGGTAGAGGGCGAGCGACTCCTCGCCGAACTCGATGAGGATATCGTATACCTGGTGGTCGAAGAGGAACTGGGTATACGCCTGGCACTGCGCTTCGTTGCAGTTCTGGGCGAGAATCATGCGCTCGTAGCATTCGGATGCCATGTCGAAATGCCCGGCGGCATCGTGCACGAGGGCGGCAGCGAAGAACACCTCGGCATCGCCTCCGTCGCCCCGCTGCTCGACGAGTGCGTCCTCCAGGTTGAGCGCCTTGCGCACCGAGGCCAGCGCCGACGGGAGGTCGCCCAGGTGCAGGTAGCACATGCCGCTGGCGGCAAAGGCTTCGGCATCGGCGGGGTTGTGGTCGATGGCCTTGCGGTAGTAGAGCATGGCGGTGTCGAAGTTGCCGTCGCGGGCGTAGAGGTTGCCCACCGTGCGGTAGACGCGGTCGTGCATGTCGGTATGGTCCAGCAGGCGGAGCATGGTGGTAACGGCCTGCGGCGTGTCGCCGGCGAGGTCCTGCACCTGCGAGAGGGCCACGTAGGCATCGACGAACGACTTGTCGATGGCAATGGCGAACTGCAGCGCGTCGGCCGCACGGTCGTAAAGGCCGAGCTCGCGCTGGGCCATACCCAGTACGTACCAGGCATGCCGGTTGTAGGGATCCTTCTTGGTGAGGTCGGTCAGGGTGGTAACGGCCTGCTCCAGACGGCGGGCGATGAGGCAGGTATCGTAATAGTTGTAGATCGACACCTCGTCGCCCGGGTCGTAGTGGAGCGCCATCTCGTAGTAGGCGATGGCCTGGGGGTAGTCGGCCAGTTTGTAGTACTCCTCCGCGATGTTGGAGTATACGCGGCCGGGCATCCATCCGTCGGCGAGGGCCTCCTCGTAGAGCGAGATGGCCTTCTCGGGCTCGTCCTTGGCGCCGTATGCCACGCCGAGGGAGTAGGCGATGTCCGTATTGTCGGGCTCGCGCTCGCGCAGCTCCTGCAGGAGGTCTATCGCCATTTCCACAAACTGCTGCGAGATAAGCTGGTGGGCGCGGCGGATGCGCACCTCGGTGCTGTCGGGGTATAGGTATTCGGCATAGCGGATGGCCTGCTCGAGGGGTTCCTGGTCGTTGACCTCGAGGTAGTAGTCGATGATTACCTCCAGCTCGTCGATGTCGTAGAACTGGCGCTCGCCTTTGAGCACAGTGCGCTCGAAGTCCAGCACCAGGTCGCGCACCTCTTTGTCGAAGTCATTGAATCTATCTTTTTTCATTGTGGTCTAGAATGAGAAACGGACGGTGAAGCCACCCTTGGTAGTCGAGTTGGGATAGGCATTGGAAATATAGGGGGTGTTGATATTGGTCTGGAAGAACGCCTTGAGGGTGAGGCTCTGTGTGAGGGCGTACTCGCCGCTGAGCTCAGCCATCCACACCGAGGCTCCCGACGACACCTGCGAGAGGTTCTGGTTGATTTTGCGGATGGTGGTCATGTTGTCGTTGTAGGTCAGGTTGAGCTGCAGCACGATGTCGCTCTTGAGGTGGTGGGTGCGGTCGGCGAAGTGCACGTCGAACTCGACATTCTTGATGCGGTAGCCGGCACCGAAGGTGATGCCGTCGCGGGTGGTCTCGGTCAGCTGGTTGTTGGCGAAGGAGAGCTGCAGCGTGCGGTTCTTCTGGATGGAGAGGTTGAACTGGAAGCTGTTGACCATATTGACCGACACCCGTATCAGCGGATTGAACTGCTCCGATATCTGCACCCCCTCCATGCTGACCGGCGGAATGTAGTCGCCCACATTGTTGAGCACCGTCTCGACACCGTAGTCATACCCGTCCGCTGCCCCTATGGCCGCGTCGGTATAGAAGTTGCCGATGGTGTAGGTGGAGGAGTAACGGTGCGAGAGGGTGATGTTGGTGAACCACTTCTTGAGCAGCTGCACCTTGTTGAGTCCGTTGTAGTTCACATTCCAGTTGGGCAGCGGGAAGCCCGTGAACGGCGAGAAACTGTGGCTGCCGGGGTCCTTGCCCAGGTAGGTGGCGAGGAAGGAGGTCAGCAGCACCGTCTGCGAGTTGGCGCTGTAGCCGGCGGGATAGTACTGCCCGTTCATCGTGTCCAGCACCAGCTGGTCGCTGTACGGGTCGGGATTGGCTGACGCCAGCCGCTGGGCCACCACCATGCGGTTGTCCAGGAAGCGGGCAAACAGCTCGTCGGCATCGGTGAAGGCGGTGGCGAAACTCCACGTGGTGGTGGTGAAGTTACCCGTCATGGTGCGCGAAATCGGGCCGTACACCTCGTCGTAGTCCGACATGTATTTGTAGAAATACTCGTCCCGTGTGGTATAGTTGCGTGTGGCATTGACCACAATCTTGAAGTCGCGCAAGGGCTCGACGTTGGCCTGCAGCGAGAGGGTGTTGACGCCGCTCATCTCGTGGGGCGCGTTGAAGAGGGTGTCGCGCGAGAGCAGGTCGTAGGCGCGCAGATCCTCCACCACATCGATATCGTATCCGAGGATATAGCCCAACCCTGGGGTCCAGCGGTTGCGGCTGTCCAGCCCCACAAACATCGGCTCGCCCATATAGCCCGGCAGGCGGCTCCCTGTGGTATGGTTGTACTGCAGGCTGATGTCGCGCACACTGGTAACGATGCGCAGCGCCGCATTGCGCACACTCTTGAGCACCTCCATAAGCCGCTCATGCCGCAGGCTGTCAGCCATAGCTATGGAGTCCTTCTTGCTCATATTGCCCGCCTGTGCCTTGGGCGCAGGCTTCGCTGGCTTCCGCGGTGGATTGGTCGACCACACCTCCTTCAGCAGCTTCGACTTGTTGTACAGCATTTTGAAATCCGCCGTCGCCGACGCCTGGAACGTATTCGACGACTGCAGCACTCCGCCCATCGACTGCAAAGCCGGCGTCGTGCCCTGGTAGGTATAGTTCGTGCGGTAGCTCAGCGGTGCACGCAAAAAGTCCATATACGGCAACTTGTTGACTGGCAACTCGTAGCTGGCCGTTATCGACTGCTGGAAATTCTGCATCGTACCCCCTCGGGCTATCGAACGCCATATCGAATCGCTCGCCGACGACGTCTCTATACGCCCTATCGGCTCGTCGATGCGCGCATCCGCATTGGCCGAGTACTGTATCCTGAACGTGCGCATCAAGTCATAGTTCAACCCATAGCTTCGCTGCCACGAGAACTGCTTGAAATACGTCGGCTTGATAATAATCAGCGCCGCACTCTTGTTCCGTAGCAGTGTCTCCTCAAAGTCGCGATACACCTCAGTGCTGAAGTTGACGCTCTTCGGCATATAATAGAAATTGAACTCCTTCAATATGCGCCAGTTCTTACCCTTGAACAACTTCACCTTGTCGAACGGCTTCACTGGCTCCGCCTTCGGAGCATAGCTGTAGGAGAAGCCTCCACGGTGCTGATCCTTGCTGAAACTCTCCACCTCGTCGTCGCTCGAACGCTCACGGCTGTACGCGTATGAAAACGAGAAATTCTCAATATCATAGAAATGCGGCTTCAGCGCACCCTTACCCGTCCGCTCCTTCTTCACATTCGCCAGCGTCAGGTTCGTCGTCGAACGCCTCCGCTGCGTCATCTGGCGCACACTGTCGCGTTCCGCCTCCGTCCCATACGTCGCCAGGTCGTCGCTCAACAGCACATCGGGATTGTACGGATTATACTCCGGGCTCCCTATCTCGCGGTTATAGTCAAGATAGAACGGAATACGCACCCCCCAATCCTCCGGCAGGAATTTGCCCAACTCCAAATCAAGTGTGCTCTGGAACGTGAACGTATTCACCAACTCCTCCTTTATCAGCGGATCCTCCAAGTTGCCGAAATTCGCCGTCGTGTACGACCCATAGAGCTGCAGGTTGCCTACATCCGCCAAATTCGTCCGCGCCAGCGCCATCGCAGCCCAGCCTCCCTTGTTCCTGTAGTCGCTCAAACGCAACTCATTGACCCACACCACCGCCGACTTCGGCAGCATATTGTTCCCGTCCGTCAGACTCTCTTTCTTCGGATTCCGCACACCTATCATTATCACCTTCACCTTGCCCAGATTCGGAGTTCCCAGCACCGTATACTTCCTCCCGCCTACCACCTCCGAATACAGTAGCGACGGCGAATAACCGCCCTCGCCCGCTCGGATGCGGCTATTGCGGTTCGTCTTCAACTGCACCATCCGCTGCAAGTCAATGTCCACATCATTCTCCCGCGGCCATATCGCATACGCATCGTCCGCCGGCGTATACCACGGCGTCAGCTTCAGCGGCATCTCATACTCATAGTAATTACTCGTATAGTCGCTACCCAGGCGCACAAACAGCACCATGTCGTCATCCTCAAGACCCTCCTCCGCATACTTCTGCTCCGCGTGCACAAACATCTTCATATGCCCGTACTGCCGCAAATCATAACTCGTCGAACGGTATATCGCACGCGCATCACCGCTCCCCAGACCGTCCACATCCAGCGCTATCGACTGCTCGTTCAGCCGCATCGAACTGTTACCCGACGAATACCACTCCTCACGCTCTATCCCCGGCGGCAACACATACGGCACAGGCTGCCGGCTCCCGTTCTCCTCGATGTTCACCGTCGATATATTGAACAACGTGCTCCCCTCCGCCCCCGTCGCATAATCACCCGGCTGCAACAAATCCTCCGTATATTTCCGCCACGTCGAATACACCAAATCCAGCGTCGCAAAACGCAATATCACAGGCTCCTCAAACTGCCTCAGGAACATACGCATAAACCTGATTGACTGGAACCCGTTGATATTACCCACCTTGCTGTCAGGCTCTCTTATCGGTATCCTGAACTGGTACCACTTGCAACTCGTATACTCACCATTCGCCAGCTGCACATCCCGCGCCTCCTGTATATCCACAATATAATTCTCCCCAACCACCATACGGCCCGGCTCAAGGTCCACCACATACTGATAATAATTCTCTGCCTCGCTCAGCGTATTGTCCCTGTTGATATCCTCCACATTCGGATACGCCGACGCCGACGTCATATAATCCTCCTCGCTGTTCTCCTCCACCGGCGAATTGCCCTCCGGATTGTTATACAGCTTGTATCGGTCCGTAATCTTCACATCCCTCTCGTCATAATACGACGAACGGAAATAACGGAAATCATCACTCGACGGATCCGCCAGCGCACGCTGGTACGCCTCGCTCCCCACACCGTGCCGCTGCGCTATCGCCTCCAGGTACCACCCAAAGAAACTCTGCTCGTCCTCCAACCCGTTCGTCGACCCAAGCCCGTCGTATCCCACATCCTGGTACATACGCGCTCCCGCGTCATTGTCGAACGCATTCACTATCGGCTGCGTGTTCGGCACTCGGCCCCATATCGTCGTGTCCACACCTTCCACCTCCGGCCCCGTCGGCAAACCGTTCTCAAAACCTTTCCTACCGTCGCGCAATATATCCTCACTCACATCCCCAAGGTTGATATACAACTTGCCACCCCTGTGCTCCGGATTCTCAATGAACGGATCCATCAGCCAGAACTCAATCGTCTCCACATTCTGCGTCTCGAAATCCGTATAGTCCAACTTGCGCATAATACCGCCCCAGCGGCTCCCCGCATCCAGCAACCGGCCATCCTCAGCCACACCCGCACTGTAACCCGTCGGACCCACATCATAATTGTACGGACCCCTCTCCTCAGGATAATACGCCAGATTCAACTCATACACATACGTCGGCTGGCCAGCCACACGGTCCTTGTTCGGAAACACCTCCTGCTCATAGATACGCCTCGCATACGGCTGCGACAAATCATCGTCCGTAATATTCCCCGGACGGTTCGAACCATAATAGAAATCATTGCTGATCCGGTACCACGCCAGCTTCGCCCTGTTGAAACCATACGCCAGCCCGCTCCCCGGCGCCGTCTCTGGGAACAGCCCCATCGGCTCACGCCAGTCCTGCGGCGTGCTCGCCAGAAACCACGAATTCACCGCCGTCAGGCTGATACTGCTCTCCGCTCCCTCGAAATCATCCACATACGACACCCCGCTCTCGCTCGCACCCGTCCGCGACATACCGGGTACAAAATGCGCAAACTCCGCCTGCAGCGTCAGCCTCGACTCAGCCTTCGTCGAAATCCCAGGCAGCATATCCATCATCTTCGTAACCCACGGCACCTCATGACTGTACTCCACATCCAGACCCCATATCATATTCGACGTCGGCTCCTCCCCGAAACTGTTCTTCAGCATCATCGGCCGCTCATGCAGGTTCATCCACGTCGCCCCCACCCGGAAATCACGCTCCACCTCATAGTCCAGATGCAGACCCAGCATACGCTTCGTCGTCATACTGAACGAATTATTCTCCGAACTCACACTGATCGGCGTATTCGACGACAAAATACTTTCGTTGATAATCCGCACCGTACCCATCGTATAATCCACCGTATAGTCTACATTCTCCACCAGCGGCATACCCCCGGCCGTAACCCTCACACTCCCCTGCGCAACACTGTACCCCAGCGAAATCTCGCCGCTCACACTCGACGTATAATACCCCTCCAGATAAAACCTGTTCCTCTCCGCATACTGGCGCGCCAGCGCCTGCGTCATCGTGTACAGCGAATCGAAACACACCCGCTCCGCAAACTCACCACCTCCCAGCATCTCGCGCAAATCCCTTCCGAACGGCTCCACATACGGGAAAAACACCCTACCCGTCGAAGCCTGGATTATACCTCCCTTGAACGCCGCCGAATCAAACCAGTCGAACACTCCGTCCGCATAATAATAACTCTGGCTCCCGTCCATACGGTCCAACCCGAACACCTCTATCAGCGGCACGCCCTCCTTCGGACCCTCCGTGAAAAAGCCAACTCCGACGCCGCCTTCCCCACCCTCGTACAACACATTCAGCCGGAAACCCTCACGGCTCAACTGGCTGCTCTTCAGGAAATACACATTCTTCATCATCAACCGCCACAACGGACTCCGCGTATCCACTGCCGTACCCTTCAGCAACTTCACCACCAGCGTGTTCGGGTCATTCACACCGTCAGTCGTCAACTCTCCCACCTGATACACATTCGTATCACCCACCACCTGGTACTGATACGCCACCGCCAACACCTGGTCATTCGCCAGCGGCTGGTTCAGCGTGATGAATCCCAACTGGCGGTTGAACGTATACTCATTCGCATTCAGCAACCGCGCACTCTCCACCTTCTCATAGTCCGCACCGGCCACCATTCCCAGCCCCTGCATGTGCGACGTAACCGAATTCACGCTCCGCACCGCCCGGGGATCCACAACCTGCAACAGGTTGTTCGCACTGTTCGACGGATAACGGTTGCCGTAACCCGTCACTCGCGGATTCGACGGCGCACTCTCCCCCAAATCCGTCAGCGCCACCAGGTTCCGGTTCTGCGTAACCGCTGCACCCACATTCGTCCGCCACACCTCCATCCTCAAAATACGCACATTGCTGTTCACCACCGGCAGCGTGCTCATCGCACCGTTATAGTTCTCATAGAAATACTGCCCGATGAAATAATGCCGGTTCTCCTCGTACTCGTCAGCCCTGATCTCGAACTCGTGGCTGCTCGCACCTCCCTGCACACGCATATTCTCCGTCGACGTCTCCTTCTGGCTCACCACAGCGTCGATGCTCAGCTTCCCGAACTTCATCTTCGTATGGAAACCGAACAGCTGCTGGCTCCCCCTGATCAACGTCGTACCCAGCGGAAACGACACATCACCCGCCTCCAACAACTGCAGTATATCATCCTCCTTACCCTCGTACTTCAGCTTCTTTTGATTCTCGAAATCGAACGTCGCTTTCGTATTCTGATTGATTGAAAAATCCAGTATGTCCCCAATCTTCGCATTCAGGTTCACTTGGATATTCTCGTCGAAATCAAACGTCGTAACCGAACGCTCCGACGCATCGCGCTGCGGATCGTTCCGGTAATTGTTTACCAGCTGGAACGTCAGCTCCACCGTCCCCGACGGATCCACCGAAATCAGCGGCTTGTCGTCCAGCATACCCAGCTTCTGCGTAATCTGCGCGAAACCCGGTATCTTGCTCAGCAGACCCTCGTCCGGCGCGTCCAGCGGCGTGCCGCTCACCTTTTCCGTCCAGTACTGCCGCATCAGCTCCTCCATCTGCCAGTCCTGATACTCCTGCATCGTCATCCACTCCCGGCTCAATACCATATCCCCCAGCTTCCGCACTCGCACATACGACCGCGACTCCACATCATACTCCACCACCGTCGTAATCGACGACGGCTCATAACCCGAACCCATCGGCCTATAATCCACCGAGTCCGCCTGCCCACACACCAGCGTGGGCAACAGCAGCATCAGCAGCACTGTCAGTATATGGCGGACCTTCAATTCAGACTGTTTTAACCCACCATAAACGCAACCTCGCCCCTTATATTGTACGCGAATATAAAAATGACACATTTTTTCCACCCCATCCACCCGGGTTCCCTAGGGGAATGGTAGGGGAACGGTAGGGGAATACAAAGGCACTGGAAGGATATGGTAGCTTATGGTACAGTAATGGCTAGAGAAAAAAAACAACAGAAACACATCCTTCTCAACTTCAGTGAATTACAACACATAATCACTATCCGCCGAAGGAAACGCTGCCAGATGGAGGCGGGGCATCAGAGCCTCCGCAGACCCTCCTTGATGATATCCTCGACCGTCATCGCCGAGCCGTCGGAATGCACCCACTCGGTGCCGAGCAGCAGTTTCTCCACCGCAGGCTTTGCGAATCCGAGCATGGTGAGCGCCGTGAGAGCCTCGTCGCGCGCAGGCGACACCTGCGCACCCGACACCTGCGCACCCACTCCCACACCGCCAACCTTGTCGGCCAGCTCCAGCACGATGCGCTGCGCCGTCTTCGCACCGATGCCCTTGACGCGCTGCACCAGCTTCACATCCTGCGTAGCGATCGCATTGCGCAGCTGGTCCACCGTCAGCGACGACAGCATCACCCGCGCCGTCTGGTTCCCCACACCGTTCACCCCCACCAGGAGGCGGAACATCTCGCGCTCCGCCAGGTCGTGGAAGCCGAAGAGTTGGTGCGCGTCCTCACGCACCACATGGTGGGCGTAAAGCTTTACGCCCTCGCCCGCGGCCTTGCGGAGCGACTCGTAGGTGTTCAACGTGATCTCCAGCAGGTAGCCCACCCCGCCGCAGTCTACCACTGCCTGCGTGGGCTCCAGCGATGCCAGTTTTCCTTCAAAATATTCGTACATTGCTCTAACAATTTTCAATAATTTTCTTATAATTTTGAGGCCGAAGGCCGACCACAAAACTTTTTTCTGAATGAATTTTTTTATAATTTTGAGGCCGAAGGCCGACCACAAAACTTTAATATTTTCTGAATAAATTTTCTTTTAATTTTGAGGCCGAAGGCCGACCAAAAAACTTTAATAGAATGAATATCCGATGCCCGCCGCCGGGCTCCCCTCTTGCAGCGTGTAGTCGTCTTCCTTCGGGTCCGTGAACAGGGGGTCCTCGTCGCGGTCGCCGCCGCGCACGATGCAGTTGCGGAAACTGTAGTTCATCTCGTAGCCCGGAATCGCGTTCAGCAGCAGCTCGCCGCCGTGGTAGCTGCCCCAGACAATGCAGTCCTCGAAGTTGGCACGCTGCAGGTGGCCGCCCACCACGCCACCCTGCGTCGTCATGCAGTTGGAAAGCACCACCGTCTCAATCTTGCGTACATTGTAAGTCCAATAGTTGGCAAAGGTGCACTGCGCGAAGTCGTAGCTGCCGCCCGTGAGCACCGTCAGCGAGGCGTAGCAGTCGTAGACCAGCAAGTTGCGACCGCTGATAGTCGCACCCTGGCCGATGATGCCGCAGTCCGACATATTGCGCACCACCGTGTTCGTAACCCGCACCTCCGAGCCCGGATAGCCGCGCAGGCCGCCGACCGCGTTCTCCACCACGGCGTGGTCGATCACGTTGCCCACGCTGTGGTTGTAGAACCACACCGTCTGCCACTGGCCAGGGAGGAAACGGTACCAGCCGTCCTGGCGCAGCGACGTGAAGAGCACCGGCCGCTCCGCCGTCCCCTGTGCGATGAGGCGCGCGGCGGAGTCGACCACCAGCAGCGCACCGTCGGCGAAGTAGAGCTCGTCGCCCGCCGTCAGCGTCAACGTGTTGCCCTCCAGCACCGCCGCGGGATCGACAAAGACATGCGGCAGCGTGTGGTCCCACCCCTCGCAGTCGATAGCCGTGAACCAGGTGCTGTCCGTAGGCAACAGCCTATGATACACCGCATTGCGCCCCCACGCCGTCAGCGGCAGCCGCTGCCCGTTGCTGAACACAATCGCATCCTCCACCAGGAAAGGCTCCCGCGCGTCGTTGGGGTTGATATGAGCTTGGACAAAGATGAAGACACTATCGCCCGACTCAATTTCTATATCCCTCGCCACCAGCGACGTATCGCCGTCCACATTCAGGCGGAAACGGCTCGCGCGCCCCCCCTCAAGCGTAACCGAGGAGAGGCGCAGGTGGTCGGGCGTGCGGTTGTAAACCGTAACGCGGCGCGTCGCCGTGCCGACGGTGGCAAATACGGTGTCAAAAGTCAGCGTGTCAGACGAAAAGGAAAGCTCCACCCTCCCGTCATCCACCACAAAACCCTCCTCCCTGCAGCCCGCCGCCAAAAGCAAGCCGGCAAAAAGCAACGCGCAACCTACAACCTTAAACATTAAACATTAAACATTAAACCTTAAACTTTAAACTTAAACATTAAACCCTAAACCCTAAACCTTAAACCTTAATCATCTGGTATACAGCTTAAACACCTCCTCCATGCGCTTCCTGCACACCGGGCAGAATGGCGCATAATCGCGCATCATGCAGTGCATCACAGGGCGGTAGACCCCCTTCGAGGCGTATCCCGCACCCTCGTACACCCCCAGCGGGCCGCACTCGGACTTCGGCGCTCCCGCATCCTCCGGCGTCGGCACAGGCGTGCCGGCCGGCAGCATCGACTGCCACTTCGAGCCGAAATCCTTCAGATTCGTGATATTCGGCTCCAGCGGCTCGTAGGCCGTGCGGTGCAGGTCGCCGTAGGAGAGGTCCTCGTCGACATACTCGTCGGCCAGCCCACCTATCGAATGCCCCAACTCATGCGGCAGCACATACTCCGCCAAACGGTGCATCGAACTCACAGCGTAGAAGTTATAAATCGCACCGCCACCGTATGTGTCGCTGTTCACCATGATAATGATATGGTCCGCCGGCGTGGTGCCCAGCGCATCGTGCAACTTCCACACACTGAACGTCATCAGGTAGCGGTCGATGCCGAAAGTGCCGAACCCCGCCTCCACATCCGCACACACACCGTAGACGTTGAAATCCTTGCGGTGCGACAAAAAAGGCTCCTGGCCGAAGAGAATCTCCTTCATGCGGTAATAGTCGATGCGCAGCTGCGGATCCTCTGGCTCGTAACCCTGCGCCACAATCACCACGTCCACCTTCTCCTTCGGGTCCCCGTTCAGCTCCAGGTCAGTGCGCTCGCCGATATGGTAGTTGAAATAGAGCGTATCCTTGGCGGGATTGAAGTCCACCACCGTACCGTCCACCAGCCGCATATCCTTGTCGCGCCGCTGAAGGGCAATCTTCACCGCCCTCCTCGGCATCGGCAGCAGCAGCGTCTCCTCGAAACGCGCCTTCTCCTTGCGACCCTTCGGCGTCTCCCTGTACTCTCGGAACAGGTTGCTGTAACCGCGGCTGTAAATCACCTGACCGCTCTTCGCATCCCGCATCTCCACACGGTAGTCCCCGTTGTCGAACGGGTCAATCAGCTGCGTCCGGCTCCCGTGCCACTCCGCCGACCGGTCCAGCCACCGGCTCACCCACACCGTGTCGCCCCGCGCATCGCCCTCTCGCGAACAGTCGATTCGCAAAGTGCCGCCGGTAAAGTACTTCGAGAACTTCACCTTCTGCGCCCCTGCCTCCATCGGCAGGCAGAAAACCAAAGCGCAGCCTATAATCTTTAAACTATAACCTATAACCTTAAACATTTTCATAAACATTAACGCATTAACGCACTAACGCATTAACGCACTCAGTAACGCTTTATTGCACAGCAGCAAAAAAATACACACAATAATCCCACCCAACCCACGTTTTACCATTTACCAGTTTACCCTTGAAAATAACGCATTAACGCACTAACGCAATGAAAAAAATAGCCATCATCAACGGACCCAACCTCAACCTCACCGGCCGACGCGAGCCCGAGGTCTACGGCGCCATCACCTTCGAGCAATACCTCGACCAGCTGCGCAACGCACACCCAGACGTGCAAATCACCTACCACCAGAGCAATGTGGAAGGCCAACTCATCGACCTCATCCAGCACCTCGGCTTCGAGGCCGACGGCCTCATAGTCAACCTCGGCGGCTACAGCCACACCTCCGTCGCACTGCGCGACGCACTCCTCGCCGTACCAACTCCCAAAATCGAAGTCCACCTCTCCAACATCTTCGCACGCGAGGACTACCGACACCACTCCTACATCACCTCCGCCTGCCGCGGCCTCATCTGCGGCCTCGGCCTCCAAGGCTACGAGCTGGCACTGCAAAGCTTTCTGGGGTAACCAAATATTCTAGTTTTTCCAGCTATTCTAGTAAATTCTAGAAAAAATACATCTTCTTTGTAAGATTTTCGTTGCCCGCCCGACTACAAGGTATGAAACGCGACGAAACAAACCAGTTCAAACTCGACTACCTGCCCCTGCAGCCCGTCATGCAACGCATGGCCGAGCACCTGCTGGGCAACGAGGACGATGCCGCCGACGTGGTGCAGGACTGCTTCGTAACCCTTTGGAACGAAAGGGACAAACTCCGCCGCGTGGTCAATCGCGAAGCGTGGTGCATCACCCTGGTCAAACGCCGCTGCATCGACCTGCTGCGCAAGCGCCGCCCCACAGTGGAAATCGATGACCGCATGGTCCTGCAGGAGGAAGCCCCCTCGGAAGACCCACGCCTAGAACTGGCCCTGCATCTGATTGAACGCCTCCCCGAGCGGCAGGCCCTGGCGGTACGCCTCAAACACTTCGACGACCAGGACACCGCCGCCATTGCCACCCAACTCCACATCAGCACCAGCAATGTCTACACCCTCCTTTCGCGAGCCTACGCCTCACTCAAACAAATGATTACCGAATATGAACAACAAAGATAACACCCCCCTGGAACTCGAGCAACTGCTCGCCAGCCTCGAGCACGCCGGCCGCAACCAGCGCCGACAGGATGCCCTGGCCGGTATGATCGACCAGATGGCCGGAGAGGCGCTCTCCAAGCGTCCGGCATGGCGCCTGTGGTTGCCGCGAGTGGCTGCTGTGGCATGCCTCATCTTCTTCATCCTCACTGCGGTGCGCATCTGGTACATCACCACCCACGGCACAACCGAGGGGCCGCTGATAGCAGAGGGCGCTCTACAGGCATCGGACAGCATCCAACCCGTCGAGTCCCAAACCCTGCTACCCACAGCGCCACAGTATGCCGCCCCCAGAATCAGGCCCATCCGCAAATCGCAGCCTGCCGCCCCGCCACCACAGCCCGCGGCCACCGAGGTCTTTGTCTCCAAAGAAGCCGCCCCCGACACCCTGCTCCCCACATACCCGGCACCACAGGTCCAGGAGGAGCCCGACACCCTGGCCACTCCCCTGCCCGAGCCGGCACCACTGGCCGATTCCGAACCCACACCAGCTCCGCAAACCCTGCAACAACCGTCATCGAACGAGCAGCCTCGCAACCAAAGTATCTGGAAATGCCTCTTCCGCCCAGCCGAGCCCGACCTTATGGACGGCACGACCCTGGCCTTCAGCATCTTTTAGTCCAACCAAACCACAAACATACATATAATATTATGAAACGCACCATCCTCATCATCGCCGCCCTTGGCCTTGCCCTCGGCAGCCGCGCCCAGGCCGACAGTACAGCCACCTGCGACAGCACAGGCCAATCAAAGCTGACACTCGGCATCGGTGCCAGCACCACTTTCTTTGCCGACGGCAACGACATGTCTCCCTACTATTCCAAGTACGGCTTCGCGCTGCACCTCTCTCTGTGCTACACCTATGAACTCTCTCCCAGATGGCACCTCCAGGCGGGGCTGCAGTACGACTTCGATTGGAAGCCACTCTACCACCGCGTCGAAACCACCGCCGACATGGAGGGCATCGACTTTCCCTCCGGCCCCGTGCAGGGTTCCCAGCACGCCCACGCCTTCCACGGCTACCTCGGCATCCCCGTAATGGTCAGCTGGTTCCCCATCCCCAAGCATCGCAAATGGCTGCGCCTCTGCCTCGACGTGCACCCGGCCTATGCCGTTACCCGACATTTTGTCCTCTCCGACATGGTCATCTCCCGCACCGGCCCCAACACAACAGAAGCCATCGGCACGGAGGATACATTCATCGGCAGAAGCCTCTATCCCTGGAAACTCGAAGTGGGCTTCTCTGCCGCTACTTCCCAACTGGGTCTGCTGCACGGCGTACGCCTCTTTGTCAATCTTCTTCCCACTTACAAAGACGTCGTTACTGGTGAGAACATCTACACCGCCGGTCTCCAATTCTTCCTCTAGCCCGACACCACTCACAAATCAAAATTCATAATACAATGAAAAAATCCAACCACCCAATGCTCTTTGCCGCCCTGCTGATGGGCGCCTTCGCCCTCCTCGGCGCTGCCACCGGCCGTGCGCAGGACACCACCCCCCTTGTCGCCACCACCGGCCCCAACGTGCTGGGTCAAGGCCGAATACAGTGGAACAGCCAGTTTGAATACATGCACTGGGCATGGAAGGGCATGCTCGGTAGCAAAAGCGGCCATAATCTAGGCACCGCCACCGGCCTGCGCTTCGGCATCGGCAACCGCGCCGAGCTGACCCTTGACCTCGCAGGCAGCTACAGCACCACCAACGACCTCTTCGGCCTCACCCCCGCTGTCGGAGCCAAACTACAGCTCTTCGACGGGCGTGGATGGCTGCCACAGACGGCCTTCTTCACCCACATCTCCGCGCCCTCCTCGCAAGACGCATACAGCCGGGAATGGAGGCCGTCCTATGTACAACCCGAGATTGGCCTCCAGTTCCGCAACCGCGTGGGCGGCAGGTTCCTGATTGACTACTCGTTGGGCTACATGTGGAACCTCTACTCCTCCAGCAACAGCATCGACCCCGTCAACCAGCTGCAGTACTCGCTTGCCGGCCGCTGGCTAGCCACCGACTGCCTCATGCTTGGCCTCGGCATCAGCAACCGCAACATCTTCCATGAGACAGCCGCCGACATGGAACTGCACTACCAAGCCTCCCCCAGCCTCCAACTCTCGCTCTCGGCTTCGGTCCAAGCCGGCGCTTCCGACTACGGACTCGACGCCACCGACGAAATCCACGCCCTCGCCGGCATCAGTTGGATGCTGAAATAGTTACGCCCCCCCACTCACCTACATCACCACATACCGCATTCAAGTTCAGATATTTTATAATTAGCGGTTGTGATATTTTTCGCAGGACAGCAAAGAGCACCTTCTAGGGGAACGGTAGGGGATCTCTAGGGGAATACAAAGGCACTGGAAGGATATGGAAGCTTATGGTACCCTATACTTTCCATACTCCACATACAACACTAACAATCAGCAAAATACAAAATAGGGAGGGCACCCTTGCGGGTGCCCTCTCTGCTGGTTCTCACCTGTTGGCTTATTTGTACTCGGCAATGATGCCGGGAACCATGTCGGGGGTGAGGCGGCCGTAGACCTTCTCGCCAATCATGGCCACGGGGGCCAGACCGCAGGCACCCACGCAGCGCAGCGTGTTCAGCGAGAACTTGCCGTCGGCGGTGCACTTGCCAACCTCGACATTGAGGGCTCGGGCGAAGGCGTCGAGCACCTTCTCGGCGCCACGCACGTAGCAGGCGGTGCCGAGGCAGATGTCGATGGGGTGCTCGCCCTTGGGCTCCATGGTGAAGAAGCTGTAGAACGAAACGATGCCATAGACCTTGGCCACGGGCATGTTCAGCTCGTGGGCAATGACCTCCTGGACTTCGGCGGGCAGATAGCCGAACTTGCCCTGCACCTGGTGCAGCACATTGATGACCTCGCCGCTGTTGTTACCAAAGGACTTCGCAATCTCTTTGATGACGTTGATTTTATCTTCGGATAACTTGATGTTTGCCATTTTTCTTTTTGTTTAAGGTTTAAGGTTTAAGGTTTAAAGTTTAAGGGGCTTCGGTTTTCGGTCGCGCCAGCTCCCTTAAACCTTAAACCGTAAACCATAAACGGATTAATTTATTTCGTTGCCTCGATTTTGTCGCTACGGTCGAAGTAGTGGGTGTGCAGCTGCTCGTGGCTGAGGTGGCCGCAGGGTTCACCGTAGTACTCCTTGTAGATAGCGACAATGTCGGGGTTCTCGTGGCTCTTGCGGATGGGCTTGCCAGCGTCCTCGCGGTAGATGGCTTCCATACGACGGCGCACGATGTCGCTCTTGCCGTGGTGGTAGGGCTGGCCGGCGCCGCCGATGCAGCCGCCGGGGCAGGCCATGACCTCGATGAAGTGGTAGCCGTTGGGGTTGCCTTCGCGCACCTCGTTCATCAGCTTGCGAGCGTTGCCAAGGCTGTAGGCCACAGCAATCTTGAGGGGGAAGCCGTCGAAGTCGATGGTGGCCTCTTTGATACCCTGGAAGCCGCGGGTCTCCTCGAAGTCGACGCGGGGGAGGGTCTTGCCGGTGTGGACCTCGTAGGCGGTGCGGAGGGCAGCCTCCATGACGCCGCCAGTGGCGCCGAAGATGACAGCGGCACCAGTGGACTGGCCGAGGGGGTTGTCGAAGTCCTCTTCGGGCAGCTGGTTGAGGTCGATGTTGCACTGCTTGAGCATGTGGGCCAGCTCGCGGGTGGTGAGGCTGAAGTCAACGTCGCGGTTGCCGTTCACGCTGAGCTCCTCGCGTGCCAGCTCGCTCTTCTTGGCGAGGCAGGGCATGATGGAGACGACGACCATATCCTCGCGCTTGACACCCATCTTGGGAGCCAGGAAGTTCTTGGCGACGGCGCCGAACATACCCTGGGGCGACTTGGCGGTCGAGGGGTACTCGAGCAGGTCGGGGAAGTTCTTCTCGTAGAAGGCGACCCAGGCGGGGCAGCAGGAGGTGAACATGGGCAGTTTGACCTCTTCGCCGGCGAGGGCTTTCTTGAGGCGGCCGAGGAGCTCGGTGCCTTCCTCCATGATGGTGAGGTCGGCGCTCCAGTCGGTGTCGAAGACGCGGTCGAAGCCGAGGCGGCGGAGGCCGGCGGCCATCTTGCCGGTAACAATCTCGCCAGGCTCCATGCCGAACTCTTCGCCGAGGGCGACGCGGACGGCGGGAGCGGTCTGGACGACGACGGTCTTGGTGGGGTCGGCGATGGCGTCGAGGACGTTCTGGATATTGTCGACGAGGGTGAGGGCGCCGACGGGGCAGACCTGGACGCACTGGCCGCAGTTGATACAGCTGCTGTCGCCGAGGGCCTGCTCGAAGGCGGGAGCCACGACCGAGGGGAAGCCGCGGTTGACACCGCTCAGGGCGCCGGCGGTCTGGAACTTGTTGCACATGGTCTCGCAGCGGCGGCAGTAGACGCACTTGTCCATGTCGCGGTAGACGCTGAGGGTGCTATCCTTGGCGTAGGTGGTCTGTTCGCCGGTGAAGGGGATTTTGCGGATACCCATGCGGGCGGCGAGGTTCTGCAGCTCGCAGTCGCCGCTCTTCTCGCACTGGAGGCAGTCGTTGGGGTGGTCGCTGAGGATGAGCTCGAGGACCGTCTTGCGGGCGTTGAGGGCGCGAGGGGAGGCGGTGAGCACCTCCATGCCTTCCATCACGTCGGTGGCGCAGGCAGGGGCCAGGTTGCGGCGACCCTTCACTTCGACCATGCAGACGCGGCAGCCACCGGGTTTGTTTTCGAATTTCATTCCGTCGAGCTCGAAATAGCAGAGCGTCGGGATGTCGATGCCGGCCATGCGGGCAGCCTTGAGGATGGTGGTGCCTTCGGGGACTTGTACCGGCTTGTTATCTATGGTGAGATTAATCATATTAATGTATCCTTAATTAAATGTTACTTAATGGAAATAGCGCCGAACTTGCAGTTGCCGATACAGGCGCCGCACTTGATGCACTTGGTGGTGTCGATGACCATGGAGGCGAGCTTGTGGCCGGGGGCGATGTAGTCGGTGCGGAAGATGGCGTCGACGGGGCAGCCCTTGGCGCACTTGCCGCAGCCGATGCACTTCTCGGCGTCGATGACGTAGCTCATCAGCTTCTTGCAGACGCCGGCGCGGCACTTCTTGTCGACCACGTGCTCCACGTACTCGTCCCAGAAGTTGTCGAGGGTGGAGAGGACGGGGTTGGGCGAGGTCTGGCCGAGGCCGCAGAGGGCGCTGTCCTTGATGACGGCGGCCAGGTTGCGCAGGGCGTTGAGGTCGTCCATGGTACCGGTGCCGTTGGTAATCTTCTCAAGCAGCTCGCAGAGGCGCTTGTTGCCGACACGGCAGGGGGTGCACTTGCCGCAGCTCTCCTCGCAGGTGAACTCGAGGTAGAACTTGGCGATGGCGGGCATACAGCTGGTCTCGTCCATGACGACCATACCGCCGGAACCCATCATCGAGCCGGCAGCCATGAGGCTCTCGTAATCGATGGGGGTGTCGAGGTGCTTGGCAGTGAGGCAGCCGCCGGAGGGGCCACCGGTCTGCACGGCCTTGAACTCGCGGCCGTCCTTGATGCCGCCGCCGATTTCGTAGATAATCTCACGCAGGGTGATGCCCATCGGGACCTCAATCAGACCCACGTTGTTGATCTGGCCGGCCAGGGCGAACACCTTGGTGCCCTTCGACTTCTCGGTGCCGATGCTGGCGAACCACTCGGCGCCCTTGGTGATGATGACGGGCACGTTGGCGAAGGTCTCGACGTTGTTGACGTTGGAGGGCTTGCCCATGTAGCCGCTGACAGCGGGGAACGGGGGCTTCAGCGTGGGCTCGCCGCGCTGGCCTTCCATGGAGTGGATGAGGGCGGTTTCCTCGCCGCAGACGAAGGCGCCGGCACCGTAGCGGAGCTCGATGTCGAAGTCAAAGCCGCTGCCGAGGATGTCCTTGCCGAGGAGGCCGTACTCGCGAGCCTGGTCGATGGCAATCTTCAGGCGGTCGATGGCGAGGGGGTACTCGGCACGGATGTAGACCAGACCCTTGGTGGCACCGATGGCGTAGCCGCAGATGGCCATGGCCTCGACGATGCTGTTGGGGTCGCCCTCGAGGATGGAACGGTCCATGAAGGCACCGGGGTCGCCCTCGTCGGCATTGCAGATGACGTACTTCTGGTCAGCGCTGTTCTTGGCGCAGAGTTCCCACTTCAGGCCGGTGGGGAAGCCGGCGCCGCCACGGCCGCGGAGGCCGGAGGCTTTCATGACGTCGATGACCTGCTGGGGGGTCATCTCGGTGAGGCACTTGGCGAGACCCTCGTAGCCGCCGCGGGAGATGCTCTCCTCGATGTTCTCGGGATCCACGAAACCGCAGTTGCGCAGGGCGATGCGGATCTGCTTCTTGTAGAAGTCCATGTGGCGCGAGTCGGAGACGTGCTCCTTGTTCTCGGGGTTGGTGTAGAGCAGCTCGGGCACCTTGCGACCCTTGATGATGTGCTCCTCGACAATGCGGAGGGTATCCTCGGGGGTAACGTTGGTGTAGAAGGTGTTGTCGGGCATGATCTTGACGATGGGGCCCTTCTCGCAGAAGCCGAAGCAACCGGTCTTGATGACCTGCACCTCCTCGGCCAGACCCTTCTCGGCGAGAATCTTGTGGAAATTGTCGATGATCTGGAGGCTGTTGGAGGACTTGCATCCCGTGCCGCCGCAGATCAGAATATGCATTTTGTATTTAGCCATAATTTCTTTCTGTTGATATGTTGATATGTTGACATGTTGATAAGTTGTCGGGGGAAACCCTCGGAACGTTGCAAGAACGTATCAACCTATAAACCCATCAACGTATCAACCATTTTACTTGTCAATCGTTTCGTAGTTGACGGGGATGATACCCTCGACGAGTTCGCCGTTCTTGACGTACTTGGTGAGGATTTCGTCGGCGCGGTTGTTGTCGACGTGGCCGAAGACGATGGGGTCCTTGCCGGGGACGCGCACCTCGAGGGTGGGCTCGGCGTGGCAGTAGCCCATGCAACCCGTCTGGGTGAAGACGGCGGCGATGCCCAGCTCGTCGGCTTTCTGCATCATGTGTTCCATTACCTGCTTGGCGCCGGCGGCGATGCCGCAGGTGGCCATAGCTACCTTGACCTGCACCAGGGCCTCGGGGTTCTCCGCTTTCTCGCGGACGTCGAGGTTCGACTGGAGCTTCTCGCGCATGGCTTTCAGGTCAGCCAAAGATTTAACTTTTGTCATAAAGTCCTTTTTGTTTAGGATTAATATTATATTTATTTAATTGATTTACAATAACCTACGACACCATAGCCGATACCGTCGGATGCTGCAAATATACAAAATAAAAACAATCTGCAGGCACTTTTTGAAAAATTTTCTCACCATTTTTGGTGACCCCCTCCTCATTTCTGGCGAAGACAAACACAAATACTTGTATATATGCAATTTACACACAAAATATTTTTCAAATCGAGAAAAACATTCCGCAGGCACCCTCTAGGGGAGCGGTAGGGGAATGGTAGGGGAACGGTAGGGGAATACAAAGGCACTGGAACGATATGGAAGCTTATGGTAGGGTCGGCCAAAAAAAGGGCTCAAAGCAGGTCGAGGCACTGCTCGATGGGGATGCCGCGGCAGGGGTCGGACAGGTGGCGGTTGCGGTCTATCAGGCGGCTGACTACCTGCATGGCGCGCGCGGTGGCATCCTCGAGGGACAGGCCGTTTTGGAGGTGCCCGATGAGGAGGGCGCTGAAGACGTCGCCCGTGCCGTGGAAGGCGGCGGGGATTTCAGTGTAGGGAAGGCAGAAATAATGAGGAATGAGGGATGAGGAATGAGGGGCGGCGGCGGCACAGCGGCCGACGACGCAGGTACGGCCGTCGACGCGGGCGCTGGTAATCAAGACGTCGCGAGCACCCAGTGCGGCGAGGGCATCGAGCATGCGACGCGCCTCGTCCCACGACATGCCCTCCTCGCGGTAGGGGGTGTCGGTGAGGAGGCAGGCTTCGGTGAGGTTGGGGAAGGTGAGGTCGGCCTCGGCCACCATCTGTCGCATGAGCTCGACCTGGCGCTGCGAGATGCCGTTGTAGAGGCGGCCGCCGTCGCCCATGATGGGGTCGACGTATATGGCGGTGCCGTCGGCGCGCGCCTGGCGGCAGAAGTCCCCGACCAGCCGCGCCTGCTCCTCGCTGAACATCAGGCCGGTGCATACGGCGTCGAAGCGGAAGCCCAGTTGGCGCCACACGGGCAGCGTGCCGCGCATGTAGCCGGTGGTGTCGAGGATATTGAAGTGGCCGTAGTCCAGCGTGTTGGACACCAACGCGGTGGGCAGGTTGTAGACGGCATGCCCCTGATGGGTCAGGATGGGCAGCATGGCCACCATGCCCACATGGCTGCAGCCGACAACGTCGTTGATAAGCAGTATCTGTTTCATAACCGAAAATCGGCGGCAAAATTACGACTATTCCGCGACATGGCCAAATTTATGTTTCCGCCTACCCCTGGTAGCGGGTGTGGAAGCGGCGCTCGTACTCCTCGGCCAGCTGGGGGCGGAAGTCGGGATGGGCGATGCGGATGAGGTCCTCGGCGCGGTGCTGGAGGGTGCGTCCTTTGAGGCGTGCGATGCCGTACTCGGTGCAGATGTAATCGACGTCGTTGCGCGAGGTGCTGACGGCGGCGCCCTCGGTGAGGAAGGGCTTGATGCGCGAGATTTTGCCGCCGGCGGCGGTGCTGGGCATGGCGATGACGGCCTTGCCCTCGCGGGCGAGCGAGGCGCCGCGGATGAAGTCCACCTGGCCGCCGATGCCGCTGTACTGGCGTATGCCGATGGTCTCGCTGGCCACCTGCCCCTGGAGGTCCACCTCGAGGCACGAGTTGATGGAGACCATGCGGTCGTTCTGCGCGATGACGAGGGGGTTGTTGACATAGTCGACCGGGTGGAACTCCACGTCGGGGTTCTCGTCGACGAAGTCATAGAGCTCGCGTGTGCCCATGATGAAGGTGACCACGGCCTTGCCGCGGTGGAGGGTCTTGCGGCTGCCGTTGACGACGCCGCTGCGCATGAGGTCCATCACGCCGCCGGAGAACATCTCGCTGTGGATGCCGAGGTCGTTCTTGTCGGCGAGCGAGCGCAGCACGGCGTCGGGGATGGCGCCGATGCCGAGCTGGAGGGTGGCGCCGTCGGCCACGAGCGAGGCACAGTGGCGCCCGATGGCCAGCTCCACCTCGCCGGGGGCGGGCAGCTGCAGCTCCTGCAGGCGGTAGGCGCAGGGGATGATGTGGTCGATTTGCGAGACGTGGACGAGGGTGTCGCCATAGGTGAAGGGCATCATCTCGTTGGTCTCTATGATGACGGTCTTGGCGGCGCGGATGGCGGCCTTGGCGTAGTCGCAGCTGACGCCGAGCGAGCAATAGCCCTCGGCGTTGGGGGGCGTGGTCTGGAAGACGGCCACGTCGCACGGTATGTCGCTGCCGATCATCGAGGGCACATCCTTGAAGTAGGCGGGGAAGAAATCACCCTCGCGGCGCTCGATCACCTCGCGCGAGTTGGCGGCCAGGAAGTTGCTCACATGGCGGAAGTGGCCGAAGCAGTGGGGCTTGTAGCAGGGGTTGTCGCCCAGGGTGGTCATGTGGTAGATGAGCACATCGTTGTAGTCCTCGCAGTGGTCGGCCAGCGCCTGCTGGATGAGGCGCGGCGCGGCGGCGGCATGGCCCATCACCACACACTGCCCGTCGCGGATAGACTTGATGGCCTCGGCGGGTTTCGAGACCTTTCGCTTGTATTGTTGTTTCCAGTTCATATTTTTGTTGTTATATTTTGTATCAATGATTCACAATCCACACTGCCCGTGGGCAATGCGATGCACAACAAAAGGAAAAGGACACAGAAACAGGCGGCCGACGGGACCGCTGCCGTGGGAAGCCTTTGACGCGAAAGCATTGCCACATAAGAACCCATCGGGGCAGGTCTCCTGGCTTTCACCCCCGGCACAGCGCCTTCTCAAACCCGCTGCGGGGTCCAATGGCACGGTTGCCTGCCGGAACGCTGGTGATTTACAGTTGCGCGACAGCTCGCGATTTGCACGCGATTCCCTCTTCGTCCACCCGATTACAGGGCGGAACCTCGACGGCATATTCCATTCAAAGCACTGTTGCAAAGGCACTTGCACATCTCTACACTCGCAGCCATTGCGGTGCAAAGGTACACAAAATTTCCATATTGCAGGGAGGCAGATGAAAATTTAACACAAAAAATCACCGCATCACCAGCTGGCTGACGAAGATGACGGCGATGGCCACGGGGGCGAGGTAGCGGATAATCAGGTAGATGGCCTTGCGGATGCCGGTGCGGAGGGTGCCGCCGTTGGTCAGCTCGTCCATCACGTCGGCGCGTTTCATCTTCCAGCCGAGGAAGAGCACGATGAGCAGGCCGCCGATGGGCATCAAATAGAGGGCGGTGGCGTGGTCGAGCAGGTCGAACACGGTGCTGGAGCCTATGTGGAGCGGGCTGCCGGCGCGGAAGCTCAGGGTGGCCAGCACGCCGATGACGGCTGTGCCGGCGGCGCCCACCAGGGCGGCCTTGGTGCGCGAGAGGTGCAGCTCCTCGGTCAGCGTGGCCACGATGACCTCGAGCAGCGAGATGGTGCTGGTCAGGGTGGCAATCACCAACAGCAGGAAGAACATAAGGCAGAAGAAGTAGCCACCGGTCATCTGCTGGAAGACCATAGGCAGGGTGGTGAAGGCCAGCGAGGCGCCGGCCTCGGGCTGGATGCCGAAGCTGAAGGCGGCGGGGAAGATGATGACGCCCGCCAGGACGGCCACCAGGGTGTCGGCCAGCGTAACGCCCACGGCGCTGGAGACCATGTTGTCCTTGCGGCTGATGTAGGAGCCGTAGGTAATCAACGCCCCCATGCCGATGGAGAGCGAGAAGAAGCTCTGCCCGAGGGCGGAGATGAGCACACGGCCGGTAATCTTGGAGAAGTCGGGCTTGAAGAAGAAGGCCAGTCCCTCGGCGGCGCCGCTCAGGGTCAGCGACTTGACGCACAGCACCACCATGATGACCAAGAGCATAGGCATGAGTATCTTGCTCCAGCGCTCGATGCCGTCCTTCACGCCGCGCATCACCACCACGGCGGTCAGCGCGAGGAAGGCCAGCTGGCATACGATGGGCAGCCAGGGGTGGTTGGTGAAGCTGGAGAACTGCTGCTGGATGGAGGCCAGGTCCTGCCCGCTGAAGTGGCCGGCCGCGGCTTTGCCGAGGTAGCCCAGGGTCCAGCCCGCCACGGTGGTGTAGAAGGCCAGGATGAGGAAGGCGCAGAGCACGCCGAGGTAGCCCAGTAGCGGCCAGGCACTGCCGGTGCCGGAGAGCACCTTGAAGGCACCCACGGCATTGGACTTGGAGCGGCGGCCGATGATGAACTCCGCCACCATCAGCGGCGTGCCGATGAGGAGCGCGATGGCGAGGTAGACGATGAGGAAGGCGGCGCCGCCGTTGGCGCCGGCCTCGCAGGGGAAGCGGTAGATGTTGCCCAGGCCAAGGGCCGAGCCCGCCGTGGCCATGATGAGGCCCAGCTTGGAGCCGAAGGTTTCGCGTTTCTTGTCTGCCATGTTCTTTCTGTTGAGGAGGGTTTACCTGCTGCGCACCGCGCGGATGGGGAAGCCGTAGTGGCGGCTCTCGCCGCTGCTGCCGCTGTAGAAGTTGGCCGAGGAGGTCGTGATGTAGACGTCGACGGCGTTGTTGTTGGTGCTCGAACTGAGGGTCGAGGACCAGAAGTAGGTGTTGCTGCCGGCTCCGTAGGTGGAGGTACTGCTCTTGTAGCCAGTGAAGGGCACAAAGAAGGAGTTGCCGTTGATTTTGCTGGTGAACCTGCGCCCGGCAACGCCGTTCAGGGTCTCGTTGGCAACGGTGGTGTTGCTGAGCAGTTCCTGCCATTCGGCCATGGTCGGTATGTGTGCGTCGCCGCCGAGGGTGATGGTGGCGATATCGTCCTCGGGCTGCAGGGTAGTCAGGCCGTCGGTGCTGTTGTACTTGGTGTAGGCCGAGCCGCTGTAGTAGGCGGTGGTGGCGTTGGAGTAGTTGGCCTTGTTGGGGGTGATGTCGGCCCAGGCGTAGTAGTCGCCGTAGTCCGAGGGCTGTTCGGCACCCAGGTTGACCTCAGTCCACAGCAGGCCGCTGGGCAGTCCCAGGTCGACCCATCCGATTACGCTCTCCTCGAACTCGGCCGTGTAGGTAACATCGCCGCGCACGGTGACGGAGCGGGGGTTGCTGGTGTTGCCGTCGCTCCAGCGGGTGAAGCGGTGCCCATTGCTGGCGGTGGCGCGGATGCTGATTACGCTCTCCGCCAGGTAGGTGCCGCCACCCTCCACGGTACCCATCGTGGGGTCGGCGGACGTTACGGTGATGGTGAAGGTGGGGGTAACTTCGAACTCGGCGGTAAAGGTGGCGTTGCGGCTCACCGTTACGTTGCGGGGGTTGCTGGTGTTGCCGTCGGACCACTGCTTGAACCAGTGCCCGCCGGCGGGGGTGGCGCGGAGCAGGATGTCCGTGTTGGCCGGGTAGGTGCCGCCGCCCGACACGCTGCCCATCGCGGCATTGTTGGGCACGGCGGTGATGGTGTAGGTGTTGTTGTCTTCGCCGATAATCACCTGGGTGTTGCCCGACACCTTGCCCATGTTGCCGCCGCCGTAGATGTTTTCGCGGACGGTGGTGGTGCCGAAGATGTTGACGTTGGTGTTGCCGTTGATGACGGCCGTGGTGCCGAGGCCGCCGCCGTAGACGGAGCCTTTGATTTCACCGTTCCAAGTGGTTACGCGGAAGGTCTTGCCTTCGGAATTGTAGGGGGCTTTGAAGCCGCCGCCGTAGACGTTGCTGTGGATGACGGGGTCGTTCACGTGGGGCCGCTTGGACAACGCGCTGCCGATGGCGACGGAGACGCTGCCCACCACCGAGGTGTTCTCGCCATAGCCGCAGCCGAAGACGCAGCCCAGCGTGTCGGCGCAGTCGGGATAGCCCACGGTGCCGCCCTGGATGTTCACGTTGACCGGCCCCTGGATGGCGCCGCTGATGTTGGAGCCGCCGTAGACGCCGCCTTTCACCTGGCCGCCGCGCATCACGATGTCCACCTGCTTGCCCATCTGCTGGTTGGCGCCGCCGAAGACCTTGCCCTCCACGGTGCCACCCAGGATGTAGATCCGGGCGCCGGTGCCGACCACGCCGCCGAAGTGGCCGCCGCCGTAGACGTTGCGCGAGATGTAGCAACTGTCGGCGATGACCACAGTGGAGTTCTTCACCTTGCCCGTGGTGGCGGTGGTGCTGGTGGCATCGGGGTGGCCGCAGCCGGCACCGAAGACATTGCCGCCATACGCGGCGCCGATCTTGGGGTCGGCGGCCGAATGCTCTACGCGGGCGCGACCGCCTACATACACGTAAGTGTCACCGTTCACTTCGCCGGCCGTGGTGTTGGTGCCGTTGGCGCCGCCGGCTATCCAGCCGTTGACGATGCCGCCGGTTACGACGATGCGCTTCTTGCCGCCGGACTCCACGTACTCGCCGCCGCCGTAGATATGTCCCCGCAGGTGGCCGCCGTAGACGCGTATCCATATATTGGTGTCGGTCAGATCCACGAAATCCCACGCGTACTGATAGTTGCCATTGACATCGTACGACTCGTCCATGCCACCGGCGATGCCCTGCAGCAGGCCGCCCTCGACGTAGATGCAGCGGTGCCCCATGTAGCCTGTATCGTAGCCGACTCCGCCTAGGTAGAATGCGGTGGCACCGCCCTGCCCATAGTCGAAGCGCCCGGGCAGGAAGTCGCCGCTCTTGACGTACCAGTTGTATTGGTCCACACCGGTGGTGGCAGGCAACTCGTTGAACCAGTGGGAGTAAGAACCAAAGATATAGTTAGTGATTTTCAGTTGGTTGTGCTGGTTGATGCTGCGGTCGTAGTCGCTGCCGAAGGTGGTATGAGAGATTTTGATGAAGGGGCAGTTCCACGAGCCGTAGTAGATGCCTGGCTGGTTCGATTCTCCAACAACGCCGGGGGTCCAGTACCAGTCGCTGTTGAGGCCCGAGGGGTCGATGCCGCACCAGTGGGGCAGCACGTCCTTGTACTGGCCGCTCTCTATACGGGTGAAGAAAGCCGACTCGAAGTCGTATTCATCGTATGCATCCTTCAAGGCCATGCTGTAGACCGTCTGGATGTCGGTGGTGTCGTAGACGGCCTTCATGGCGATGGTGTAGGACGTATGGTCTTCGTTCCATGTGGTGTCGGTGGTCTCGACATAGTTGGTGTCGATGGTGTAGACGATGCGGCTCGTGCGATAAGGGATAGCGAGACTCATGCCCACGACGCGGCGCAGGCTCTGGCCTCCGTTCAGGTTCACGCAGCGGCGGCCGATGGTCATGTTGAAGTCGTTGCCGGCGAAGGTCTTGGTCGGACCGTTGATCCAGATGTACTCGAACTTGGTGTCGGCCATGCAGAAATAGTGCTGGTTGAGGAACACGCTGCTCGGCACGGCGGTGAGGCGGGTGCTGTTGCTGCCGTCGGTGCCGTCGGGATACACGCCCATGATGGTCGAGGGGTGCATGCTGTAGGCCAGCACGGTCTCGCTGCCGCTGGTGATGGTGCCGATGTTCGAGGGCGTGATGACCACGAAGTTGCGCTCGTGGGCGTTGGGGCCGGTGGCGTACTGCGCCGTCGTGAGGCCGATGGCATTGATGCCCGTGGCCGCCTCGGTGGCGGTGAACACGAAGGCGCGCGCCCAGATGGCCTCTAGGTCAATCTCCATGCCGTACTCCGCCGCCGGGGCGAGCCACAGCAGCTGCTCGGGGTCGACATAGCCGCCCACCGCCACGCTCTGCGTCTTGGCCATGTCGGTGTAGATGGCGCCGCCCACCAGGCGTTTCACCCTCCAGCGGTAGAAGCCGCGCCAGCGCGTGTCGCCGCTGCCGTGGGTGGGGCGGATGCTGAACGGGTTGGGGATAACGCGGTACTTGCAGGGACCCGTCGCGGCGGCCTTGCTCGTCGCCGTCGTGCCTCCGCGGCGCTCCAGGGTCTTGAGGTAGACATAGGTGTTCTTGCCGGGAGCGTCGATGCCGATACCCACCTGCGAGGCCGCCACGTTCACGTCGGGATTGCCCGAAGGCGTGGCCGCGTTGCTGCTGTACATCGTGTTGGTGCCGTAGCCGTAGTAAGTGATTTTTACATCGGCCGGGTTCAGGCTACGCACGGGGTTGGCGGGGTCGCTGTAGTAGCTCCAGCTGTGGTTCTCGCGGTCGTCGAGGTAAACCGCGTTGGCTGCACCCTGCGACAGGGCCGTAAGGGTCAAAAACAGAAAAAATATCCCCCAAACGATTCTATGCAATAGTCGTATCATCTTAATTTACTGTAATTTGTCGTTAAAACACAATTGTCATCTTGAATGCAAAGATACAACTTTTTTGTCAAACACGCAAACCAATTTTCCAACCATCCCCTCCGCCCACCCCCTCCGTTCCGCAAGAGAGGAAGAAGAGGGTAAGAAGAGGAGAAAAAGGGGAAGCCTTTTATGTCCTAATTATCAGCCAGTTAAAATTGAGCCATTTTGAGCCTTTTTTCGGCTTTTTTCGCAGTTTTTGCCGCAGCATTCTGATAAATCACACCTCACTGATACCCAGTGTGTTGAAAGAAAAATTTGGTCGAATGGGAATTAATTCGTACTTTTGCACTCGAAATGAGGCACCTTGCACATACCGCAATCGCCATCACTACGCTGATTATCATCCTCTTCAGCTCGTCTGGAGTGGGATTGATGACCTGCGCATGCTCCGGCGAGACCACCTTGGTGCTGCCCCTCGACGAGGGCTGCTGCGGTTCGGACCGCAGCTGTATGACCGTCGAAGTGCTGCAGATGTCTGACAGCGAAGTGGTTGCCACCCTCAAGGTGCCGGTGGAACTTACGCAAGCCTTTCTGCTCCCCACTCCTCACTCCCCACTCCTCATTCCTCACTCCTCATTCCTCCCCCCCCACTCCTCGCTCCAGTCCCCAACCTCTCCGCCCCCCGGGCGGCTTTCCATGGTGATGCGTGTTTGACATGGTGCCCTGTTCTTTACGGCACCAACCTTTTGTCAAACGCATTAATCATCAATCATTTATGCAAAAAACATTCATGCTGTGCGCATGCCTGTCCCTGTGCTTTGGGCTGGCGGCACAGCAAACCGACACGGTGAAGACCGCCACCCTGGGCGAGGTCTCCATCCAAGCCCGCGCCGAAGGCATGAGCCGCCTCGGCAGCGCCGAGAACGGGCACCAGATAGGGCAGGGCGAGCTCTTCCGCGCCGCCTGCTGCAACCTCGGCGAAAGTTTCATCACCAACCCCTCGGTCGACGTCAATTACAACGATGCCGCCGTCGGTGCCCGTCAGATCAAGCTGCTGGGCCTCAGCGGACAATACGTGCAGATGCTCACCGAAGGGCAGCCCGCCTCCACCGGCGCCAGCCTCCCCTACTCGCTCGGCTACGTGCCGGGGGCCTGGATGAAGTCCATCTCGGTCAGCAAGGGTGCCTCCAGCGTCAAGAACGGCCCCCAGAGCATCACCGGCCAAATCAACGTCGAATACCTCAAGCCCGAGGACGACCCCGCCGTCAGCCTCAACCTCTACGGCGACAGCCGCCTCAAAGGCGAGTTCAACGCCGCTGTCAACCGGCACCTGAACCACCACCTGAGCACCATCCTTCTGGCGCACTACGAGGAGGACTTCGGCCACCACGACGACAACGGCGACCACTGGCTCGACTCCCCCGCCCTGCGCCAGCTGCACCTGATGAACCGCTGGTACTACGCCAAAGGGCGCTACATCATGCACGCCGGCCTCGGCTTCCTGCAGGAGCGCCGCGAGGGCGGACAGGTGCACCATGTGGAGAACCCCTTCCGCATACAGCTCGACGCCCGCCGCATGGAGGCTTATATGAAGCACGCCTACCTCCTCGAGCAAGAGCACAACACCAACATCGCCCTACTGGCCAACGGTAGCCTCTACAACCTTGACGGCACCTTCGGTCCCAAAGGGTACGGCAACGACCAGGTGAACTTCAGCAGCCAGCTGGTGTTGGAGCACGACTTCAACCACGACCACTCGCTCTCCACCGGCCTGAGCCTCAACATGGAGCATGCCGACGAGCGCCTGCTGCTGGCGGCCGGGCAGGGCGACATGGCCTGGCGCGAGACCACCCCCGGCGCATACGTGCAGTACACCTACAAGCCCTCCTACAAGTTCACCGCCATGGCCGGCCTGCGTGCCGACCACATCAACCTCAACGGCTTCTACCTGACGCCTAGGATGCACCTCAAATGGATGGCCAGCGACCACATCACCCTCCGCGCCTCGGCCGGCCTCGGGCACCGCAGTGTGCACCCGTTGGCCGAGTACCACTACGTCCTCGCCTCGGGTCGCACCCTCGACATGGCTCACGGCGTGGTGTCGGTGCAGCCGATGACCCTCGCCGAGCAGATGCTGTTCCAGCCCACATTGGAGAGCGCCCTCAACACGGGCATCAGCGCAGCCTTCTACATCCCCGTGGGCGACCGCACCCTGACCCTTAACGCCGAGTACTACTACACCGACTTCACCGACCAGCTTATCGTCGACTACGACAGCGACCCCACGGCCATCCGCCTCGACCACCTGCACGGCAAGTCCTACTCGCACACGGCACAGGTCGACGCCACCTATGACCCCAGCGACGAATGGAGCCTCCTGGCCGCCTTCCGCTACAACCACGTGATGTGCACCTACGGCGGCCAACTGCTGGAGAAACCCCTCCAAAGCCGCTACAAGGGTCTCGTTACCATCGGCTGGAAGCCGCTGATGGGCATCTGGCAGGTGGACCTCACCCTGGCACTCAACGGCGGCGGCCGCATGCCTAAAGCCTACACCCTGGCCGACGGCACCGCCTCGTGGGACGACGAGTTCCCCGCCTACCCGCAGATCAACCTGCAGGTTACCCGCGAGTTCCGCCACTTCTCATTATATATTGGCGGCGAGAACCTGACCAACTACCGCCAGCCGCACCCCGTCATCAACGCCGCCGACCCCTACGGCCCCGCCTTCGAGCCCACCCTCGTATGGGGACCTGTCCACGGCATCATGGCCTACGCCGGAATACGTACCACATTCTAAACAATAAATCCTCATGAAAAACAGCATCCTTATCACCCTCATGGCCCTCCTGCTGGGCCTCGGCGCCGCCAACATACGCGTCGCCGTCCTCATACCCACCCCGCAGATGCACTGCCAAAAGTGCGAGAACAAAATCAAGGGCAACATGCGCTTCGAAAAAGGCGTCCGCAAGGTAGAGACCGACCTCGAGACCCAGCACGTTACCATCACCTACGACTCCCGCAAGGCCAGCGTCAAGACCCTCCAGGAGGGCATGAAGAAGATAGGCTACGACACCAAGCTGGTCTCCGACCAACCGCAGCAAGAGGGCAAAAAGAAACGGTAGCGCGCGTGGAAAACACCGGCACATACTTCAGCCGTCTGCGGGAACTGGTGGCGATGGAGCTCGAGGAGGAGCGCCAGGCGTACCAGCGGAGCCTCGAGCGTCGGATGGGCACCTTCGGCAACACCATCCACGAACCCTCATGCCGCTACCCTGTCACCCTAGGCAACAGCGGCCGCAACGCACTGAACCAACTGACAATAGACCTGCGCTTCGAGGTGAGCGAGGATGAGGTCGAACTGGACTTCGAGCCCGGCCACCCCACAACGCTCTTCTACCTTACAGACAGCGGTGCGCGCGAAGTGCCGCACCAGTGCTACGTGGAACGCGTGGGCGACGGCTGGATGACCCTGTCGGTGCCCTCGCAGGCCGCCATGCAGAGCCTGCGCACCCTGGCCGACCGCCACCTGCTGGGGGTGCAGCTGGGGGTGGACAACACCTCGTTCCGCGTGATGACTGAATCCCTCACCGCCGCCGAACGGCGCGAGGACGAGCGGTTCGTGCGCCTGCGCGACGTGCTGCTGGGACGGGCGCAGCCAGGCTTCCGCCAGCTGCCCGCCCTCTCCTTCCCCTGGCTCAACCGCAGCCAGCAGGACGCCATACAGAAGGTGGTGGAGTGCCAGGAGGTGAGCATCATCCACGGCCCGCCCGGCACCGGCAAGACCACCACCCTGGTCGAGGCGATAATCGAGACCCTGCAACGCGAGGCACAGGTGCTGGTCTGCGCGCCGAGCAACGCCGCCGTCGACTGGATTAGCGAGCAGCTGATGCGCCGCTCGGTGCACGTGCTGCGCGTGGGCAACCCGTTGAGGATGAGCGACGAGATGCTGGACTGCAGCTACGAGCGCCGCTACTCGGCCCATCCCGACTACCACGAGCTGTGGAACATCCGCAAGGCCCTGCGCGAAGGAGCCGGTGGCGAACGCGCCCAGCGCCTGCGCAACCGGCAGACCGAGCTGGAAATCAAAATCAACGCCGACCTCTTCGAGGAGGCACGGGTGGTCAGCTGCACCCTCATCGGCAGCGCCTACCGCCTCATGGAGCGTCGCCGCTTCAGCACCCTCTTCATCGACGAGGCCGCCCAGGCGCTGGAGCCCGCCTGCTGGGCCGCCATACTGCGGGCCGACCGCGTGGTGATGGGGGGCGACCACCAGCAGCTGCCACCCACCGTGAAGAGCCTCGGCGCCGCCAAGGGAGGGCTCTCCAAGACACTGATGGAGAAGGTGGTGGCGCAACATCCACGCTGCGTAAGCCTGCTGACCACACAGTACCGCATGAACGAGGACATCATGGCCTTCCCCTCGCGCTGGTTCTACCACGGCCAGCTGCAGGCCGCGCCCGAAGCCGCCCAACGGATGGTGTCGCCCCTGGACACACCGCTTACCTGGCTCGACACATCAGAACATTCCGAAAACTCCGAACATTCCGAATCCTCCGAATATCCAGAAAAGAGAACCCACACCGGCTCCCTCACCAACGCCCAAGAGGCGCGGCTGGTCATCCACGCCCTGCGCGACTACATCGACATGCTGTCGCCACAGAAGATCGAGTCCGAGCGCATCGACTTCGGCATCATCACCCCCTACCGCAGCCAGGCACGCCTCATCCGCCGCCTGCTCAAGATGCAGCACTACTTCCGCAAGCTGCGCCGCCACATCACCGTCGGCACCGTCGACGGCTTCCAGGGGCAGGAGCGCGACGTGATTGTCATCTCGCTGGTGCGCGACAACGCCGAAGGGCACATCGGCTTCCTGCGCGACCTGCGCCGCATGAACGTCGCCATGACTCGTGCGCGCATGAAACTTATTATAGTAGGCAACGCCCAGACACTGAGCCACCACCGCTTCTACCGCGAGCTGCAGGAGCACATCCGCCACCACGGCGAGTTCATCCAGACCCTCTAGGGGAATGGTAGGGGAACGGTAGGGGAATACAAAGGCACTGGAAGGATATGGAAGCTTATGGTACATTAACTTCTGCGAGGGTGTGAAATCACCCATTTCCCAAAAGAAATATCCTCAAAAAAAATAGTAAAAAAAATTTGGTCAGTATGCAAAATACATGTATATTTGCATCGATAAAAACGTATTGCCTATCTCGATAATCAATAGAAAGACAATACCTTAAAGCGAATATAAATTAATCCAAAAAATACAGAAAAGATGACAATCAAAGTTTGTGTTGGCAGTTCGTGCCACTTGAAAGGCTCGTACAACGTGATAGAAGCCTTCAAAGAGATACTGAAAAAATATGATGTGGAGGATTTGGTCGACCTCCAGGCCAGCTTCTGCCTCGGGCACTGCGCCCAGGGGGTAACGGTGGTATGCGAGAATCCCGACACCCTCATGCTCCACAACGTCAACGCCGACAACGCCGAGGAAATCTTCGCCTCGCAAGTGTATCCATTAATTGATAAATAGCCATGTCCGACTTCCTAGAATTCAAGAAAGTGCAGTGCAAGGACTGCTACCGCTGCCTTCGCGAATGCCCCGTCAAGGCCATCGATGTCAAAGAGCACCAGGCCAAAATCATAGAAGAACGCTGCATCCTCTGCGGCCACTGCACCCATGTATGCCCGCAGGAGGCCAAAATAGTGCACAGCGAGGTGCCCGTGGTGCGCGACCTGCTGGCCAGCGGGCAGAAAATCTTCGCCACCGTGGCACCGGCCTTCATTTCGAGCCTCGGGCAAAAAGACTTCGGCGCCCTGCGCATCGCGCTGGCCAAGCTGGGATTCGCCGATGCCGAGGAGACGGCCGTGGGAGCCCAGGCGGTGGTAGAAGCCTACAAAGCGGTGCTCGCCAAGGGCGAGATGCGCAACTTCATCACCTCGGCCTGCCCGGCAGCCTGCAACCTGATACAGAAATACTTCCCCAAAGCCCTGCCCTACCTGGCCCCGGTCGATTCGCCCATGGTGGCCCATGCCAAGATGATACGGCACGAGCATCCCGACGCCAAGGTGGTCTTCATCGGCCCCTGCATCGCCAAGAAACGCGAAGGCGCCGAGAGCCACCTCATCGACGCCGTGCTCACCTTCGAGGAACTACGCACACTGCTGGCCGAGAAGGAGATAGACCTCTCCAACATATCCAACCTCACCGTTACGGAGAAGCCCCAGCCCGCCAACCGTGCCAAGGCATTCCCCGTTACGCGCGGCATCATACGCTCGTTCGACGCCCTGCCCGAAGGGTATACCTACCTGGCCATCGACGGCATCGACCGCTGCATGCAGGCCCTGGAAAAAATCGAAGATCTAGACCACGTGTTCCTCGAAATCAACATCTGCCCCGACGGGTGCATCAACGGCCCCTGCAGCATCGGCAACAACGGCGGCATGCTGAAGGCCGAGGGCGACGTGCTGGCCTACGTGGAGCGCGAGCTGGCCACCCGGCCACACACCCCGCCGACGCCGCCGGAAGTCGACTTCTCATACATGCACCCCCGCCTGCGCAACCACAGCCGTCCCGCCACCGAGAAGGAAATCGAGGACATCCTGCACCGCACCGGCAAGTTCCGCCCCGAAGACGAACTCAACTGCGGCTCCTGCGGCTACTCTTCCTGCCGCGAGAAAGCATGGGCCGTGGTGAACGGCTATGCCGACATCGAGATGTGCCTCCCCTACATGCGCAAGCGCGCCGAGAGCCTGGCCGTGGAGATTGTACGCAACTCGCCGCACGGCGTGCTGCTGGTCGACGGCGACATGAACATCGTCGACCTCAACGCCACCGCCATGAAGATGCTCGGCATGGGCGGCTCGCCCGACAACTTCCAGAAGCGTCCGCTCGGCGACTTCTTCCCTCCCATCGAGTTCTACAACGCCTACAGCCAGCACCGCAACACCTCCAACCCACGCCTGCGCCTACAGACCACCGGCAACTATATCGAGCTGACCGTCAACTACCTCGAAGAGCAGAACCTCCTCTTCGGCCTGATGAAGGACATCACGGCCGAGGTCAACTACGACACCAAACTCAAGAAGGTAAAACTCGAGACCATCGCCACCACCGACCAGGTCATCATGAAACAGATGCGCGTGGCGCAGGAGATAGCCTCGCTGCTTGGCGAGACCACCGCCGAAACGAAAGTAGCCCTGCTCAACCTGAAGAAGATGCTGGCCGACGGCCAGTCGGAGTTCACCGACGACGGCCGCCCCTCCGACTGGAAAACCGCTAAAGTATGAGGAACCTGACATGAAAGAACTCTGTGTTGAATACGGATACACCTCGCTCAACCACTTTGGCGAGGAACTCTGTGGCGACAACGTCGAAATGAGTGTCCGGGGCGACTGGACCACCGTGGTGCTGGCCGACGGCCTGGGCAGCGGTGTCAAAGCCAACATCCTCTCCACCCTCACCTCCAAGATCCTCTGCACCATGGTCTCCGGCGGCGCCGACATGGAGGAGTGCATCAGCACCATCATCTCCACCCTGCCCGTCTGCCACGAGCGCCAGGTGGCCTATTCCACCTTCTCGGTCATCCATGTGGACAACCTCGGCCACGGGCACCTCTTCGAGTTCGACAACCCCGAGGCCATCTGGTACCACCGCGGACACACCCAGGATTTCCCCCGCACCGCCATGGAAATCTGTGGCAAGCGCGTCTTCCACACCGAGCTGCAGCTCGAGGCTGGCGACATGGTCTTCGTCATGAGCGACGGCACCATCCACGCCGGCATCGGACAGATGCTCAACTTCGGATGGCAGCGCAAGGAAATCATGGAACACCTCGAGCAGAACATCGACGCCCACATGTCGGCCCGCGCCGCCGCATGTCTGCTGGCCTCGGCCTGCAACGACCTGTACCTCGACCGGCCGGGCGACGACACCACCGTGGCCGCCATACGCATCCGCCCTCGCTGCGAGGTGCACATCATGGTCGGCCCGCCAGTCGACAAGGATAAGGACGAGCACTACGTGCAGCAGTTCATGACGGGTGCCGACAAACGCATCGTCTGCGGCGGCACCACGTCGCAGGTGGTGGCGCGTTGCCTCGGCCGCCAGCTCAAGACCAGCTTCGACTTCCCCGACAAGGAGGTGCCGCCTATCGGCTTCATCGACGGCATCGACCTCACCACCGAAGGGGTCATCACCATGCGTCGCCTGCTGGCCCTGTCGGAGAAGTATGTATCGGTCAAAGACCTCACACCCAAGACCTACGTCAAAAAGGACGGCGGGTCGCTGTTGGCCAACATCATCTTCGAGGAAGCCACACACGTCGTGTTCTTCGTCGGACAGAACGTCAACGCCGCCCATGCCGGACTGGAAATAGACATCACCATGAAGCTCAAGCTCGTCGAGCACCTGGCCGAGAACCTGCGCCGAATGGGCAAATCCGTAACCGTTAATTATGACTGAAATTATGGAAACAAAACATCTTTTCGACTCCAACGTCCAACTAATCAAATACAAAGTCCTGCGCGAGGTCATCCGTCGCGCCTACGAGGGCGGACTGGACAACGCCTACACCATCCCCCGCACCATCGCCCCCGGTCCCAAACCCGACATGCGCTGCTGCGTGCACAAGGAGCGCGCCGTACTCATGGAGCGTGTGCACCTGGCCATGGGTGGCAACAAGGAGAACCCCAACGTGGTGGAGGTGCTCTACGAGGCATGCGACGAATGTCCCGCCAGCGGCATGATGGTAACCCCTGCCTGCCGCGGATGCCTCATGCATGCCTGCAAGGATGTCTGCCCCAAGGACGCCATCACCATCGAGAGCCACCACGCTGTGATCGACAAGCAGAAGTGCATAGAGTGCGGCAAGTGCACCAAGGCATGCCCCTACGGAGCCATCATCGCACAGCACCGCCCCTGCATCGTCTCGTGCAAGGTCAAAGCCATCACCATCAACGATGAGGACAAAGCCGTCATCGACAACCAGAAATGCATCCAGTGCGGCGCCTGCATACTGCGCTGCCCCTTCGGAGCCATCAGCGACAAAAGCCTCGTGCTCGACATCATACGCATGCTGCAGGAGTCGGAGAACAACACGCGCTACCGCGTCTATGCCGTCATCGCCCCGGCCATCGTCAGCCAGTGCCGCTTCGGACGCATCGAGCAAGTGGTAACCGCCATCCGCCGGCTCGGCTTCCACCAAGTGGTCGAGGCCGCCCTCGGAGCCGACATCACCCTCTGGAAGGAGGCCCACGAGTGGCAGGAGAAAGGCGTCATGACCACCTCATGCTGCCCCTCCTTCGTCGCCTATGTGGAGAAAAACTTCCCCGAGGTCGCCGGACTCATCTCCCACTCGCCCTCGCCTATGATTACCACCGCACGCCTCATCAAGCACTCCGACCCCACCGCCAAGGTTGTTTTCATCGGCCCCTGCGCCTCCAAGAAGATGGAGTACACCCTCGAGAAGACCGGCGGCGCCATCGACTCCGTCATGTCCTTCGAGGAGCTGCAAGCCTTTGTCGACGCCCGCGGCATCGACACCACCCAGTGCGAAGACACACAGCTCGACAACGCATCCTTCTACGGCCGCATCTTCGCCAAGAGCGGCGGTGTGGCGCAAGGCGTGGCCGAGGTGGCGAAGCAGCTGGGAATCGAAGGCATCAAGCCCTGTGCCATGAACGGCCTCGACGAGTGCCGCGCCAAGATGACCCTCCTGAAGCTGGGCAAAGCCCAGGAGAACTTCTTCGAGGGGATGGCGTGCGAGGGCGGCTGCCTCAACGGCCCCCTCTGCATCACCCACTCGCCGCGCAACGTCGTCGACGTCGACAAATACGGCAACGAAGCCAAGGAGAAGACCATCGACGGCTCCGTCCGGCTCTACCAAATGACAATGACCGAATGAATCGCAAGCGGGCTGCCGATTGGCAGCCCGCTTTGTTTTCTACACCTCTATCTCGCCGCTGATGCGGTCGTCGCCCCATACGGCATACATATTGGAGCGGCCCTCGGAGAGGGTCATCTTGCCGGCCTGCTCAAGGTGGAGGCGGTAGAAGACACAGCGGTGCAGGTCGGCCTGGCCGCAGACCACATCGGTGGCGAAAGCCTCGCAGGTGGGTGCGCCGCACACGCCACAGTCTATCTGCGGCAGGTGCTCCTTCATGCGCTCGATGCGCTCCATCTTCTCGAGGGCCTTCGATATGTCGGGGTCGAGCACCATCATGGAGCGGGGCTGCACCTCGTCGAGCACGGCATGGTCGATGAGGTAGTCCTTGTACTTGTCCATCTCGCGGTCGCGCGGCATCTCTCCGTTGCGCTCGCGCTCGGCGGCCTTGCGGGCACGGGTGTACATGCGCTCGCCGCAGAGGAAGCGGTTGTCGCACGAGAGCAGTGCGCCGGCGCACGACTGGTCGCAGGCACGCAGTTCGAGGAACTCCACGCCCTCCACCTCGTCGTTCTCCAGCTTGTCGAGGAAGTCCATCACATTTTCGATGCCGTCGATGGCGTAGGAGCGCTTGGCGGTGCAGATGCGCCGTTCGCCGTTGGTGAGGGTGGAGAGGATGGCATCGGCCGAGAGGCGCTGGCGGTTCTGGGGCTTGTACTGGTGGTTCTTGCCCAGTTCCTTTATCTTTTTGTATACCCTGTTGTACAGCAGGTTCATGTTTATCACGCCGTCGATGAGGCTCTTCTCCTCGCCGACGGGTGCCTTGACGGCGGCGATCTTGGCGGCGCAGGGGGTGATGTAGAAGAGACCTATCTCCTCACGCGGTATGCCGCGGGAGGTGAGCTCCGCGATGGCGTACATGGCGCTGAGGTCGAGCGGCACCTTGACGGGCATCACATTCTCGGCCAGCGAGGGGTACTTGATCTGGATCAGGCGCACGATGGCGGGGCAGAATGAAGAGATGAACGGCATCTTGTCCGCGTTCTCGCGGGCGTAGCGCTCCTTGGCATCCTTGTAGATCATGGCAGCGCTCTCCACCTCCATGACGTGGGCAAAGCCCAGTTCCTGGAGGGTGGCATAGACGCGCGAGACGCTGATGTCGTCGGGGAACTGCCCCATGAAGACGGCCGGCAGGAGCGCCACCGAGTGGGGGTACTGGCGGAAAGCCTCGAAGTCGTCGTCCTTGATGGCGATAGCCTGGGCGGGACAGACCTCGTAACACTTGCCGCAGTCGATGCAGCGGTGCTCCTGGATGGAGGCTTTGCCGCCATGGATGCGGATGGCCTCGGTGGGGCAGACCTTCATGCAACGGGAGCATCCGATGCAGCGCGGGTCGTCTATCTGTAGGGCGTGGTAAAACATAAATTCAGTTATGAGTTAAGAATTAAGAGCTATGGGTTATGGGTTGAGAGTTATGAGTCGGACAATGCGCCTGCCAACTCATAACTCTTAACTCATAACTCTTACCTGAAATTGACTTCCATCTCGACGGTGGTGCCGACACCGACCTCGGAGGTTACGTTGAGTTTGTCGACATTCTTCTCCATATTGGGCAAACCCATGCCGGCGCCGAAGCCCATGTCGCGCACCTCGGGGCGCGCCGTGGAGTAGCCTTCCTGCATGGCGAGGGCGATGTCGGGGATGCCGGGGCCGCTGTCGGCCACCACCATGCGTATCTTATCGGCGTCGATGTCGACCGACACCGTGCCGCCGTAGGCATGGGCTATGGCGTTCACCTCGGCCTCGTACAGGGCCACCACCACCCGCTTGATGACCTGCGGGTTGACATTGAGCTGCTTGAGGGTCTTCTTGACCGACGAGGAGGCTTTGCCGGCATTGACAAAGTCGCCCTCCACTACTGTATATTCCTGGTGCATTTTCTTCAATTTTGAATTATGAATTTTGAATTATGAACCTGACAACCACGGCAGGCGGAATTCAGAATTCGACTTTCGAAATTCAACATTAGAACAAGGGTTTGAGGCCGGCCTGGTAGAGCAGGCCGCAGGCTTTGAACATCGAATAGGGGCAGCAGATGAGGACCATGTCGTTTTCCTCGGCCAGCTCGATCATGTCCTCGGTGGGCTTCTTGCCACGCACAAAGACAATGACCTCGAGGGTGGCCATGTCGCAGGTGCGGATGGTCTGCACATTGCACAGGCCGGTAACGAGGATGGGGGTGTCCTTGAGGGTGAGCACGTCGCTCATCAGGTCCGAGGCGAAGGCATGCTCCACCTCCATGTCGAGGCGCTCCTGCCCGAGGGCGACGGTGGCGCCCAGCGTGTCTACTATTTTCTGGAGGGTCATAGATGGGTTTGTGTTAGGATTTGAAAGTGCAAATATACGCACTTTTTTCCAATCCACCAAACCTTTTCTGCAAAAATCAACAAAACACACTAGGAACCAACAGGTTACAAAAACAACAAGCATCTCGCAAAAAAGCCGAAAAAAGGGGCGAAATGGCCCATTTTTACCTGCCTGATAATCAGTATTCTAAAGCGCTCCCCTTTTTCTCCTCTTCTTACCCTCTTCTTACCTACCTAGGGATCTTTATGGAATAAGGGGCAGGATACCAAACATCCGGCAGCGTGGAAACAGGCATCGTCCGCCAGCCGGAGGTGGAAAACCAGCAAACGAAGCCGTATTATATATTGTTTAAGGAATGGAAAACAAATAAAAAGTCACGCCACGATAGGTGCACCATCGTTGGCGGGACGGGAAACCGTGAAGGTGCCGAAGCAGGGAAAGTGCGTTGATTTTCGAATACCCAATACACTTATCCCTGCCATCCCGCACCCACACACAGCACGGGGCAAGCCAATCAAACTTATCACAAACATAAAACACGTAGAGAGAGCGAACCTGAAGTGGACATTGCCTTGCTGCTATAATTCCTGCAGTTGGCGACGGGCAATAAAATACGCACAGCGGCGTTATGACTGCATGAAAACGACAATTCCACCGCTGAAGGCGGGCGACCTGGTGGCGCTGGCGGCACCGGCGCGGCGGGTGAGCCCGGAGGAGATGGCGCCCGCGGTGGCGCGGCTGGAGGCGTGGGGGCTGCGGGTGCGCGTGCCCGAAGGGCTCTACGCGGATGAAGGCCAACTGGCTGGCAGCGACAAGCACCGCGCCGCCCTGCTGCAGGCTCAGCTGGACGACCCCGAGGTGCGCGCCATCCTCTGCTGCCGCGGCGGATACGGCACGGTGCGCATCATCGACAGCCTGGACTTCACACGCTTTGCACAGCACCCCAAATGGATTGTGGGCTACAGCGACGCCACGGTGCTGCACAGTCACGTGCACGCCATGCTGGGGGTGCCGACACTGCACGCCACGATGCCCATCAATTTCCCCGCCAAAGGCGACAACGCAGACACGCAGACACTCCGAGCCGCGCTATTCGGGCAGGAGACGCCGCTGGCCTGGGAGCCGCACCCGCTGAACCGCGAGGGCACGGCGGAGGGCGCGGTGGTGGGAGGCAACCTGAGCATCCTCTACAGCCTGCTGGGGTCGCACTCACAAATAGATACGCGCGAGAAAATACTCCTCATCGAGGACCTCGACGAATACCTCTACCATGTGGACCGCATGATGCAGGCGCTGCGCCGGGCCGGCATGCTGGAAGGACTCAAAGGACTGATTGTCGGCCGCTTGAGCGATATGCACGACAACACCATCCCCTTCGGCCGCACAGCGGAGCAGATAGCCCTCGACACCATCCGGGACTGCCATTTCCCCGTAGCCTTCGGTGCTCCCATAGGACACTGTGCAGGAGCCAATTGCGCCATCCGCCTCGGAGAAAAATACCGCCTCGAATGTTCCAATTCAAAAAATAGTCGTATCTTTGCACTTTGAAATGCTGTTGATCCATGTGCCAAAACTGACCAATCGGCTGGGCTATACGCTCAACGTGGTGTTCCAACACCTGCTGCACGCCGATTTCAGCATCACCACCGACGAGGAATACTTCCTCAACCACGGCGATGCCAAGCTCTGCTATGGCCACAAACGTCTGGGCGACAGCCTGTTCATCAAAAGCCAGGGACTGCTGTTCGAGACCTCGATCGAGGAGCAGGAGCCGCACGCCGAATGCCGCGAGGGGCAGTGGATTATGTTCCCTGTATACGGGCGCGACCTGGACTTTGACTTCGACCCGCTGGCGGCCACGTTCTACCTGGTTTCCAGATACGAAGAGTACCTCCCACACCGCGAAGACGAGCACGGACGCTTCGGCGCCGAGGAGAGCCTGGCCTACCGCGAGGGCTTCCTGCAACAGCCGGTGGTGGACCAGTGGGCGCAACTCATAAAGCGCAAACTGACAGAACGTTATCCCGACATAACGCTACCCAGCCAGAACTACCGCTTTGTGCAGACGGTGGACATCGATGCCGCCTGGTGCTACCTGCACAAAGGCGCTTTCCGCACCTTGATGGGGCTGGGGCGCGACATATTCTCGCGGCGCGACTGGGAGGAGGTACGGCGACGTTTCCGGGTGCTGCTCCACCGCGAGGAGGATCCTTACGACACCTTCGACTACATCATTGCGACCCAACAGGAACGCGCGCCAGGGTCGCACCTGCTGTTTTTCGTGCTGCTGGCCGACTACGACGAATACGACAAGCCGGCCTCGTACCTCAACCCCCACATGCGGGAGCTGGTGCAGCACCTGGACGACTACGCCAAGATGGGCATCCATCCAGGCTACCACTCGCTGGAACACCCGATGGGAGCCGACACCGAAATCAAGCGCATGGAAGCCATCATCCACCGCACCATCGTGCGGGCACGATACCATTTTTTGAGGCTGAGGCTTCCGCGGTCGTACCGCATACTGGCGCATGCCGGCATAAAGCACGACTACACAATGGGTTACGCCGACGAGGCGGGATTCCGCGCTGGCATCAGCGTGCAGTACCCGTTCTACGACCTGGAGCGCGACCACGAGACCGAACTGCTCATCCACCCCTTCTGCGTGATGGACACCACGCTGCAGAAATACATGGCGCTGACGCCCGCAGAGGGGTTGGACAAATACAAAGAACTAATAGACAGCGTGCGAGAGGTGGGTGGCACCTTCTGCTGCATCATCCACAACCAGAACCTGACCGACCTCTACGGCTGGCAAGGCTGGCGCGAGGTGTACGAAGAGATGCTGGAATATGCAAAACCCTGACAACATGATAAATTACAAAGAAAAACTGGGCGCAATACGCGCTTTCGTCTTCGACTTCGACGGCGTGATGACCGATGGCAGCGTATGGACCTACGGCGACGGCGAGACGGTGCGCTGCGGCAACATCAAGGACGGCTACGCGATACAATATGCCGTCAAGAAGGGATATATTGTGGCCGTCATTTCCGGTGCCACCTCCAAGAGCATCGACAACCGGATGGCCTCGCTCGGCGTAGAGCAATGCTACACGGGATGCGGAGACAAGACAAAGACCTTCAACGACTTCCTGCAAAAGAACGGTCTGCGCGAAGAGGAGGTGCTCTGTATGGGCGACGACCTGCCGGACTACCCCATTCTGAAGCGCGCCGGAGTGAGCACCTGTCCTGCCGATGCAGCAGTGGAAATCAGGGAGATGTGCGACTATATTTCCATCCACCCAGGCGGTCGCGGATGCGTGCGCGACGTCATCGAGCAGGTCCTGCGGCTGCACGGACAATGGTTCCACCAAGACGCAGTGATATGGTAGGACTACGGAACATAGCGAAAATACTCCTACTGCTTTCACCACTAACGCTTTGCGGGCAGAACTACTCGGTAGACGACACCGTTACCGAGTACCCCAACAAAGGCACCTACTACCACAACAAATTCGAGGGGCGCAAAACTGCCAATGGGGAGATATTCGACCAGAACCTCTTCACCGCGGCCCACTGGAAAATCCCGTTGGGCACCTACGTCATGGTTACCAACCAAAACACTGGACTGCAGGTAATTGTACGCGTCAACGACCGTTGCCCTAAACATGGGGTATTCGACATGAGCCACCGCGCCGCCAACAGTATCGGAATCAAAGGGTGCCAGCCAGTTACTGTACGGATTCTGCCGCCAAATGAAGAATACATTGCGCGATGGAAGGCCCAGGACTCCATGTTCGACTCGGTCTACTCCAAATTCGGCGGTCCCAAAGCCGAACCCAAACCCAAGAAAGAGCGGAAAAAAGCAAAGACCGCCAAAGCCAAACCAGACACCCAAAGCGAGCCGGCGCCGCTCAACTTGCCCATCCACAAAAACGAGGCATCCACTTCGCATGCCGTACAACGCTACAACCTGTCGCTCTGCACAGTAGAGAACCATAGCGAAGCCTTTGCCTCGATACAAAAATTACCCCGATACTACCAGGAAAAAATCCTCGTCGACAGCTCGGACCATGCCCACATACGCATCATACTGGATGTCAGGCTTCCACAGAAGAGCGCCAACGAATTGAGCCGCGCACTGAGACCCACCTTCCCGCAGTGCAAAACAGTGCCCTCGGAGTGAAAAATGTTAAAAAAATTAATTTTTTTTGCCATATTTGAATTATTATTATTATCTTTGCACAATCAAATTCACACGACAAGGAGGTCGTCGGAATAGGATATAACATCATGTAACACGATAAAAATCAGGCCACTGTGGCATCACTAAATAAACTAAAGACGGGATATTGGACTCGCAAAATAGCATCATTTTTTGTGATGACAATGCTATTTTCCGCCATTGTCACTGCCCAAAACGAGGGTCAGTACACCCACTTTATGTTCAATCGCTTGAGCTATAACCCCGCCTATGCAGGCAGCTCGGGCGCCATTTCGTTCACCCTGCTCTACAACAACCAGTGGATGGGTCTTGATCTCCAAGCCCCTGTCCAAGGTCTGGAGGCCGGCACTACCCCCACCAACTACCTCTTCTCATTCGACATGCCCGTGTCGTTCCTCCATGGTGGCATAGGCGCTGTCTTCAACTCGCAATCCATTGGTTATCACAACAACACCACCATCAACATCGACTACGCATTCCGCATCTATTGGGGACCTGGCAACCTTTCTGCTGCCGTCGAGGCCAACCTGTACAACTTTGCATTCAACACCTCCAACCTACGTGGTGCAGGAGACCTGACCGGCGACCCGACCAACCCTGGCTCCTCGACCAGCGACCCCAGCATAAGCGGACAGGATGTGTCGGAATTCATGGTTGACGTCTCCACCGGATTGTACTATCAAGTGCCCGGTGTGTGGTACGCCAGCCTTTCGGTGAAAAACCTTCTCGGTTCGCACAGCGATGCCCTCGGATACCAAAACGCACGCACACTCTACCTCATGGGTGGCTACGAATACACCTTCCCGTTCAATCCCTCGTTCAAACTCAAACCGTCGTTCCTTGCCAAAGCAGCTGATTTCGCCATATACCAAGCCGAGGCAGCCGTGTTGCTCGATTATGAGAACGCATTCTGGGGCGGCTTGGGCTATCGAATCAACGATGCCTTCTCCTTCCTGGCAGGTGTCAACTGGAAGTGGCTGCGTGTCGGCGTCGCCTACGACCTCACCACCTCGAAACTGGGCTTTGCCAAAACGGGTCGCAGCTTCGGCTCGCTGGAACTCTTCGTCAGCGGAAACTTCCGCATAAGTACCTCAAAACGTACACCAACAGTGTCGCGCAACACACGCTTCCAATTATAAATAACTATAGTATAACATATATAAATGAAACTTTTTCTTGAAAAATTCGTTTAGTATACAATAAAACATTGAACAATATGAAGAAGTTGTTTTTCATCCTCGCCGCATCGGCAGCCCTGCTTTGGAGCTGCAAGTCAGCCAATCAGGGCGAAGTAACTGGCGTTGCCAGCCGTCCCTATTTCGAGGACATCGATCTCAAAGGCATGGTGTTCATCAACCAAGGCAACTACACCATGGGCGCAGGTGTGCAGAATCTAACCTACGGCACCCCTCCGCAGCCCCGCAAGATGCAGATTAGCTCATTCTTTATGGATGAGACCGAGATTACCAACAACGAATACCGCCAATTCGTGTACGCTGTGCGCGACTCCATCGCCCGCCGCATCCTCGGTGAGGCCGGAGCAGAAGGCTTCCTCATTGAAGAAGACAAGTATGGTGAGCCGCTTGACCCGCCCATCCTCAACTACAAGACCAAAATTGACTATTCCGACCCGGAAATCCGTCAGTACCTTATTGACGGCGGCTTCTATATCGTTGACATCAACCACCGCCGTTCGGTCGATGTGTCGAAGATGAACTACGAATACTACTTCATTGACTACGTGAAGGCTGCCGAAAAAGAAAACGGTGTGCAGGCCAAGAGCGAGCACCGCGGCACCTCGTTTGCCGTGCGACCCAAGGGTCTCAACAACCGCAACTCGCAGATTCAGCGTGAATATGTCAACATCTACCCCGACACCCTCTGCTGGGTTCACGACTATGCCTACAGCATGAACGAGGACTTCACCCGCAGCTACTTCTCCTCGCCTGCCTACGACAACTACCCCGTTGTCGGTGTCAGCTGGCGCCAGGCCCGTGCCTTCTGCGTATGGCGTTCCAACATGCTCAACCAGTATCTCGAGGACATCAACTACTCCACCCTCAACGACTTCCGCCTGCCCACCGAGAGCGAATGGGAGTTTGCCGCCCGCGGTGGCATCCAGGCCCAGAGCTATCCTTGGGGCGGTCCCTATGTGCGCAATCCCAATGGTTGCTTCCTCGCCAACTACGAGCCCCTCAAGGGTGCCTATGACGACGACGGCGGCGTGCGCACGCTCATGGTCGGCCACTATGCTCCCAACGACTACGGTCTCTACGACATGTCGGGCAACGTGAGCGAATGGTGCCTCGATGCCTTCAACGAATCCACCTACATCGTCTCCAACGCCATCACTCCCGTATACACCTACGATGCCAAGGACGACGACCCGCTGTCCATGAAGAAGAAAGTGATACGCGGCGGCAGCTGGAAAGATCAGAAGTACTTCATCCAGGTACAGACCCGCGACTACGAATTCATGGACACCGCCAAGTGCTACATCGGCTTCCGCTGCGTGCAGCCCTACCTCGGCCGTGTCAAGGGAGACAACCTCCGTACCGCCTCCAACGTGGCTCGCTAAAAGCACATTATTATAATATATAAGAATAACACATCACATTAATAAGCAACACAAAAAAAACATTGAATTATGAGCTTCATCAACAATCTCGTCCGCAGTAAAGGCTACAAGACCTTCATGGCATATCTCTATGGCTGGGGTGCCGCCGTCGTTATTATCGGTGCCCTGTTCAAAATCATGCACTGGCCCGGTGCCAACATGATGCTGATTGCCGGTATGGGTGTGGAAGGCGTCATCTTCTTCCTCTCCGCATTCGAACCGCCTCACAAAGAGTGGGACTGGAGCCTTGTATACCCCGAATTGGCCGGCATGATTGATGAGAGCGGCCTAGAAGGCGACATTGAGTACGACGAGAACGGCAATCCCATTGCCAAAGCCGCCAACCTGCCCGTTAGCCAAGACCCCCTCTCGGCCAAACTTGACAAAATGCTTGAGGATGCCAATATCACACCCGAACTCATCGACCGCCTGGGTCAGGGTATGCAGAACCTCGCCGACAGCGCCAACGCCATGAACAACATGGCCAGCGTTACCGCTGCCACCGACAAGTTTGTCTCCAACCTCGACGGCGTGGCCAGCCAGGCCGGCCGCCTGCTCGAGAGCATGCAGGGCGCCCCCGAGGCCGTTTCGACACTCTCCACCATCTACCAGGAGACCTCGCAGGCCCTGAACGGCGAAGTGTCCTACGTCGAAGAGATGAAGAAGATGTCCGCCAGCCTCAGCAGCATCAACGCCATGTACGAGATGCAGATCAACAATGCCTCCACACAGATGAACCTCAACAAGGAGTTTGAGGAGAAGATGGGCACCATGATGGCCAACTTCGCCAACTCCGCCGAAGGTATCACCAAATACAAAGAGCAAGTCGACGCCCTTACCCGCAAAGTCTCCGAGCTCAACAACGTCTACGGCAACATGCTCGCTGCCATGCAGACCAGACTCTAAATCACAGATTTACAAACTAAAACGGGCATCAACACGTAATAACACATTAGACTATGGGCGCAACAAACTGTCCGGAAACCCCGCGACAAAAGATGATCACCATGATGTACCTCGTGTACACCGCCATGCTGGCACTCAACGTCTCGGCCGAAGTCGTGCAAGGCTTCAAGAGCGTTGCCTCTGCCATGCATGAATCCAACAAGAATATCACCGCTAAACTCGACGACACCTACGGCAACTTCGACGCTGCCATGCAGAACAGTCCCGACAAGGTGCGCGAGATGTACACCCGCGCGCAGGAGATAAAAAAACTCTCCAGCGAAATTACCGCCTTCATCGACAGCATGCAGTTCACCTTCATCGGTACCAAAGTGGCCAGCAACGTCAAGTACAAATTCCCTGGCACCGACCGTACCCTTGAACTCATGTTGCGCGACGAGAACGGCAACTCTATCAATGAGAACGTCAAGGCAGCGCTCGACAGTGCTGGCTATGCATGGTTCACCGACAAACAGCTCGAAGACAACCACGCCCCCGCCCAGTTCTTCATCGGCGGCGACGTGAAGAACCCCGACCCCAACCTCGGTGCCATCCAGATCAAGAACAAAATCATAGAGTTCAAGCAGAAGGTCAACGAGGCCCTCGGTGAAGATTCCACCCACGTCAAGATGGCTCTCAACGTCAACGATGGCTACAACAAGGAAGGGAATCCCGTTTCCTGGGAGGTGCTCAACTTCAACGAGGTCATCACTGGTGCCGCACTGGTTACCCTCACCCGCCTCAAAGCCGAGACCATGAATGCCGAGTTCGACGCCGTCAACATGCTCTACAAGAAGGTCAGCAAGGGCGACATGTCTTTCGACCAGATTGCCATGATTTCGCGCCCCACCAAGGGTACCTACATCCTGCAGGGCGGCACCTACGAGACCAAGATCAACGTCGGTGCCTACGACTCGCGCCAGACCTTCCGTGCCGTTGTCAACGGTCAGCAGCTGACCAGCGGCGACAGCGGCGCTGTAGTCTACCGTACCACCTGTATGAACCTCGGTCCCCAACGCGTCACCGGCACGGCATACGTTACCTCGCCCGATGGCGGCACCAAGGAGTACCCCATCAATGACGTCTACTACGTGGCCAAACCTGCCGGTGTGGTGCGTCTCGATGGCCTCCAGGTGGTCTATGCCGGCCTGGACAACCCCATCACCATCTCGGCTGCCGGTATCGACACTCGCAACCTCACCGCTGAAGTCGATGGCGGTGCCAGTGTCACCCGTGGCGAAGGTGAGGGAAGCTACATCATCAAGCCCACTCCCGGATCCAAAACCCTCACTATCAAAGTGAACGCCAATATTGACAAAAAAATAACCCCTGTCGGAACGCAGAAAGTCATCGTCAAGGACATCCCGCCACCCATCCTGAAAATCAACGGTGTAGAGTCTGGTGGAAAGATCTCCAAGAAGGACATTACCGACGGCACTGCCGTTATCCCGGCTAAGGATCCCAATTTCTTGCTCAAGATTGACAACCGCATGATCCGCATCGTGAAGATGATTGCTTCAGTCGGCGCGAAAGAAGAGACCTGCACGGGCGCACGCCTGTCGGAGGCTGCCGTCTCCATGATTCGCAAAGGTAACAAAGGCGACAAACTTGTCATCCTGGCCGACGTGATGATGCCCGATGGCAAGACCAAATCCGTAACTTACACTGCAACACTAAAATAATTTGAGATATGAAAAAGGTTTTGATTAGTCTGTTGGCGACGATGGCCTGCTTCTCCGCTGCCAACGCCCAAAGCATCATTGATGCCGACGACCAGCGCAACCCTAACGACTTCTACGTGAAGGTCAGCTCCACTGGTAAGAAGGCCATGCCCTACCCTGCCGTTCGCGAGAGCGACGTGGTGTGGGAAATGGTGGTGTGGAGAGACATTGACCTGAACGAGAAATTCAACCAGTTCTTCTATTATCCCGTCGATGATGAGAAGGATACTCAAGGCCGAGTCAATCTGGTCAACCTTCTGGTCAAAGCCGTGGAGAACGGTGAAATCCCCGCCTTCGAAACCGATGACATGGTCAAGGAGTTCGATCCCGCAGAGGCCATGCGTCAGCTGGCTGGCGAAGCCTACACCAAAGAGGTGGAAGCTACCGACGAACAGGGCAACCAAATTTGGGACGATGAGACTGGTGAAGCACTGATGGTAACCAAAACATTCACCCGTTCCTTCAAGAAAGAAAGTGCCAAGAAACTGCACATCAAGGAGAAATGGTACATAGACAAGCAGGACTCCCGCCAGAAGGTTCGTATCCTGGCCCTGTCGTTTGACTACCTCAAGGAGAACGTCAACAACGAAGAGGTTCCCGCCATCTCGTTCTATATACCCATGGACGACATGCGCGTGCGCAACCTGCTCGTCAATGCCAACGCCTACGATGAGAACAACGATGTCCGCGGCCGTTCCTACGACGACATCTTCATCCAGCGCTACTTCGACAGCTACATCGTCCGCGAGTCCAACACCCAGAACCGAAAGCTAGAAGACTACCTCACCGGCGAGGACGCCATCCTCCAGTCGCAAATTATCGAGGACAAGATTTTCGACATCGAGTCCGATATGTGGGAGTATTAGTCAGTTAAGAGTTAAGAGTTAAGAGTTAAGAGTTTCGTATCATCGGCTCTTAACTCTTTTTTTGTCATGAAACGCCTGCCGCTCATACTCCTGCTCTGTCTTGCTGCAGCCCCGGCCGCAGCCCAGACGGTGCGCACACCCGACGATTTCACCACGGGTCAACCCGTCGGCGACCGGCGTCCTCTCGCATTCCCCTTCCTTCGCTATGAGGACATCGTATGGACCACCGACCACTGGCGCACCATTGAACTCGCCGAGCGGTTCAACCAATTCATGTACTACCCCGACGACCCCGAACACGCCTACGGCAAGAAGAGCCTGGCCTACATCCTTTGGGACGCCATGGAGGCCGGCGAAATACCCATCTACGAGGACGATGACCTCAAAGTGCCGCTCGACAACGAAGCCTTCGTCCGACGCTACACCAAACCCGACACCATCCTCCTTGAGTTGGGCTACGACGACGAAACCGACACCGAAATCTACGAAACCGTCATCGTGCCCAAGAACTTCGACGGTGCCGACATCAAACGCTATGACTTGCGCATGACTTGGTTCATCGGCAAGCAGGATACGCGTCAAGACTTCCGCAACATAGCCCTGGCACCGATGAAAGAGACCTACCGCGAGGTGCCCGGTATCGAGGACATATATCTGGGGTGCCTGCCCATTTTCTGGGTCCCGATGCAGCATCCTGCCGTCCGAACCCTGCTGGCCCGCTACACGGCCTATATCGACGAGAACAACGTCGTGCGCCAGCCCTCCTGGGACTGGGTTTTCCTCAACCAATACTACCACGCCTACACCTCGCGCGAGACCAATCCCTTCGGTCGCACCATCGACTCCTACCTCACCGGCGACGACGCCCTCCTCGAAGCCGCCATAATCGAGGAACAAGTTTTCGAAATTGAAAACGGAATGTGGGAACAATAATTTCCCCCATTTGTTAATGTGAGTATCTTCGACACCGTCTACCTCCACGACACCATCTACGTCACCACCGAAGGCATCGACGGCGTGGATGGCGTGAGCGCCAAGATTTACCAGCGCGGAGGGCAGGCACCGGCTCGGCACGGCGCATCGTCGTGATGAGATGAGAATTGAAAATTGAAAATTGAAAGTGGTTGTGGACCGCGGCGTTGCCGCGGTCCACAACTTGTTTTTGTATTGGTTTGGTAGGATGTGGAAGGTTTTGGCAGGGTAGGGTTCCACAAGCTACCACCAGCTACCAGAGCCGAAGTATTCCCCTAGTATTCCCCTACCGCTCCCCTAGAGAACCCGGCCGAAAAAAGTGTCTCCGCCAGCTGGCAATACTTTTTGTGATTTTAAAGAATGCTATTCAGTTGTGTCGTGATGGTTGGCGTAGTTGCGCCAGCGCTCGATACAAGCTATCATATCTTCAGGAAGTTGGCTCTCGAAGTGCATGTGGTTGCCCGTGGCGGGGTGTTCGAAGCCCAGGATGCGGGCGTGCAGTGCCTGGCGCGGAAGCACGGCGAAGCAGTTCTCCACAAACTGGCGGTAGCGCGAGAAGGTGGTGCCTTTCACTATGGTGTCGCCGCCATAGGGTGCATCGCTGAACAGCGGATGCCCGATGTGCTTCATGTGGGCGCGTATCTGGTGTGTGCGGCCGGTCTCCAGCTGGCACTCCACCAGCGTAACGTAGCCGAAACGCTCCATGACGCGCCAGTGGGTTACGGCGTGCTTGCCGCGCTGCATCTCCTCGGGCAGGCCCTCTTCGTGGGGGTATACGCACATGATGCGGCGGTCTTGCGGCGAGCGCCCCAGGTTGCCCGTGATGGTGCCGCTGTCGCCTTCCATGTCGCCCCACACCAGGGCGTTGTATTTGCGCTCGATGGTATGGTAGAAGAACTGGCGCGCCAGCACGGCCTGCGCCTCCTCGTTCTTGGCCACCAACAGCAGCCCCGAGGTGTCCTTGTCTATGCGGTGCACCAGGTAGGGCACGGCCTGTGCGCCGCCACGCGTGGTGCGGTCCTGGCAGTAGTATAGCAATCCGTTGAGCAGGGTGCCCGTGTAGTTGCCCACGCCCGGGTGGACCACCAGCCCCGGCTGCTTGTCGACCACGATGACATCCTCGTCCTCATATACCACCTTGAAGTCCACCTTCTCCGGCAGCAGCTCGAACTCGTGGGGCGGCTCCGGCAGCAGGACGGTAATCACGTCCAGCGGCTTCACGCGGTAGTTGGACTTCACCGGCTGCTCGTTCACGTGGATGCAGCCAGCCTTGGCCGCCAGCTGCACCTTGTTGCGCGACACATTGGTGAGGTGCATTTGCAGGTATTTGTCGATGCGCAGCATCTCCTGTCCGCGGTCGACCACGATGCGGTGGTGTTCGTACAGTTCCTGTATCTCTTCGGTCTCTTCGGCCATAGGCTAGTGTCTGATGATGATTTTGTGCAGCGAAGCCCCTCCCCCGCCCTGCGGCACGATGCGCAGCAGGTAAAGCCCGTCGGGCAATGTGCGAAGGTCGAGGGTGGATTGTCCGATGAGGCTGGCGCAGCGGCGCCCCTGCACGTCGTAGAGTTCAATCAATGCTCCGGGTTGGAGGCCGTCGATGTGCAGCCTGCCGGCCGTGGGATTGGGGTATACCCGATGGCTGTTCACCACTACTTCATCCACCCCCACTGCAGCCCTCGTTCCGAAACCCGGTCGCAGCATCAGCGAGCCGCTCAAAATGCTCTGCTGCCACTCGGTGCCGGTGAGGTACCAGATGCGGTCCGCCGTGTTGAGGCTTCTGTCGAATCCGAGGTTGATGAAATAGTTGTTCTCCTGCTCGAATCCCACGAAGATGCTGTCGTTTACCACCAGCGGCTCCTCGAGCACGTAGCGGTGGTAGCGGTCGAGACCTTCGGTGTCGGGATAGCGGCGCTCGCTGTCGCGGTAGAGCAGCGCACCAGGTCGACCGCCCTCGGCCTGCCACACCGCCAGGCGGAAGGGCACCTGCTCGTTCTCTGCGCGATAGGTGCGGTTGAAGTGCAGGTCCACAGCCGTCAGCGTGTCCTCCTCATTGAGGTCGAATCGGTAGGCCAAATAGATACGGCTGGCGGTCGAGGTGAGGCCGTAGCCGTTCTCGGCTGTGCCGTCGTCGTAGGCGTAATGGTCGGCAAACACCTGACGGTAGCGCACCGTGTCGTTCTGCGGATGCACATCCGAGGCATTGCCCTCGCGCACAGTGTGCACGATGGTATAGGTCGTGGCTTCGCGCATGGCGGGAAAGGCGTAGGCGAGTGCCGGTGTGGCATGGCCTGCCTCGCTCTGGTAAGTCTCCGCCGGCAAGAAAGGCGGCGCATTCTCGTAGCCTCCGTCGTAGCGGTACAGCGTGTCGCCCTGCTCGTCCACCACCGCATAGCCATAGTGGGTGGCCAGGGGCGAGGAGTAGAGGTTGCCGATGGTCATCTGCAGCGCCGTGGCCATCTCGCCCGGGCGGTACTGGCGCGCCGGCATGGCACGGTAGTGCCTCAGCAGCGACACCGCCGGAGCCACGAAGGCCACGTCGCGGAATTCCGGCTCACCGCGCAAAGTGCGTCCATAATCAAGATAGATATAGTCCAGATGCCACATGTCGCAGTTGCCGCTGATGCCAGGCTTGGTGGTGGGCTCGAGACTGCAATAGTTACGGAAACGGAAGCGGAATGCGCTGTCCATATAGGCTGCGTTGTCGATGGCGACAGCCACATACTGCCACCGATGGCCGGTGCGTGCCACCAGGGTGTCCACACTCACGCCGCCCGTGCTCCATACGGCGACCCACGTGCTGTCCTGCGGGCGGTAGAACTCCAGCATAAGGCTGTCCTGCGGGTCGGGCACCTCGCCCGTGCGCTCCCACAGGTTGCCTTCGCCGCCTCCCGGCAGGTAATAGAAACTGAGCACCAGCGAGTCGGCCGCGCGCCGCCCGTCGAGGCGTATGGGTGCCGATGTCAGGGTGTCGGCCGGGAAGAGCGATGTGTTGGCCAGGGCATGGAGGTTGCCTGTGGCGTCGATGGCATCGAGGGTGGCCACCCCGATGGTGGGCGGCAGCAGGCGGTCGCCGTTGCCGGCCGTGGCCCCGCAGGGTGCCCACAGGGCGGCATCCATCGCGCCTCCGCCCTTGGCGAAATCGTCAAAGAACGGCAGCGACACCGACGCCGGTTCGGTCTTGCGTGCCGGCTGGACAGGGCCGCTCTGCAACGGCAGCAGCACTTCCTGCCCCGCCAACGCCGCCGGCAGCAGCCAGAGTGCCATCCATGCTATGGCTTTTCTTACCATGTCCAATCGTCTTGTGTCTCAATCTGTTCCGGTGTGGGACGTCCGTCGTCTATCTCGTTGAGGTTGGTGGTGATAATCTTACTCGAGTCCACCTTGAACTCGCTCACCATGCGGTTCACCTCCTGCTCGTCGGCATCGGTGTACCACAGTTTCACCTCGGTGCCGTAGGGGTACTTGGTTACACCCGTGTAGTCGGGTTCCTGTCGGTAGACGACGGCTTTGCTCTTGTCTTTCACTCCGCTGAAGTGTTCCTTGCCCACATTGAGCGAAAGGGAGAGTATGTCGCGGCGCGCCTTGTCGGCGGTCTTGCCGATGACGAAGGGCACCACGTTAGCGCCACTGCCGTCGCCGAGGCCCACGGTGAGGTCCACCACCGAGCCGCTGGCCACCTGCTGTCCCGCATAGAGTGCCTTGCCGCGGCAGGTCTGGTCGATGACGCTGTTTTTGTAGGGGTCCTCCACAAACTTGAGGCGTCCGACGGTGAGGCCCACGCTGTAGATCTCGGACACAGCCTGGCGCACCGAGAGCCCCGCCAGCTCGGGCAACACGGCATCGTCGGCCTTGTAGGCGGTGATGCTCACATACACCTTGCGGCCGCGCTTGACGAGCGAACCGCCCTTGGGGTCCTGGGTGAGGATGAGGCCGCCTTCGGTACCATGGCGGTAGATGGAGTCCTGTATCACGTAGTTGAGGTCCAACTGGTCGGCAAGCATTACATCGCTGATATTCTGCCCCACCACGTCGGGCAGTTCATACTCGTGCCCCTGACGGGCATAGATGCGCAGGAATACAAACACCAGCATCACAATCACCACCGAAATGCCCAGCATCACCAGCAGGTGCATCACCCAAGGGTAACGTTTGAAGAAACCTTCTTTTTTCTGTTTTGCCATAATATTACAAGGGATTATTCGTCTATCTCAAAGAGGCTTTCAAACTCCTGCATCAACGCCTCGAATCCGTGCATTTGTGATTCAATGGAGTCCATGTTGGTGAGACCCAATTCATCCAGGAAGCCCTTGGTGAGGTCGGAGCCCACCTCCAGCGCATCCTGCATGTCCTGCATCTGCACCCGCGTGCGCACCTTGAGGTAACGCGCCGCCAGGCGTCCCACCTCCTTCCGCTTCTCCGGGGTAAGGCTTCGAAGGGTCTCCATGTCGCTGTATTTCTCCATGAATTCCTCGTACTGCGCATCGGCAGCCGCCCAGTCCTGCTCCGAGTAGGAGGCGCCGTCGGTTTCAGCCTTGTCCACCACCCGCTCAAAGCTGCGGGGAGTGGCGGTGGCGCAGGATGCCGCCAGCAGGGCGGTGGCGAACAGGGCGAATATGCTTTGTCTGATACTCATATCTTTGTTATTTTAAAGGTTCAATCTGTCAATGTTCCCAGCAGCGTGGCGGCAGTGCAGTCGTCGACACGCACACGGCGGTAGGTGCCGGGCTGGGCGTCGGCGCGGTCGAACACGATGACCTTGTTCTGGCTGTTGCGTCCGAAAAGGCGCTCCTTGCTGCGATGGCTCTCGCCTTCGATTAGCACTTCGTATTCGCGTCCCACCTCGCGGCGGTTGTTTTCCAGCGCTATCTGGCCTTGCAGGGCTATGATTTCGTTCAGACGGCGTGTTTTCTCGGCCTCGTCTATGTCGTCGGCCAGGTGCCTGGCGGCGTAGGTGCCCTCGCGCAGCGAGTACTTGAACATGTATGCGTAGTCGTAGCGCACACGGCGGAAGAGGTCGAGCGTCTGCCGGTGGTCTTCCTCGGTCTCGGTGCTGAAGCCCGCTATCACGTCGGTGGTGATGGAGCAGTCGGGCAGGTAGCGGCGGATGGCGTCGACGCGGTCGAGGTACCATTCGACAGTGTACTTGCGGTTCATCAGTTTCAGCATACGGTTGCTTCCGCTCTGCACGGGCAGGTGAATGCAGCGGCAGATGTTGGCATGCTGCGCCATCACCTCCAGCAGGCTGTCGCTGAGGTCCTTGGGGTGCGATGTGGCGAAGCGCACCCGCAGCGCGGGGTCGATGGCAGCCACCCTCGCCAGCAACTCGGGGAAACCCACCCTATTGCCGGCACTCTCCGCGTTCCACCCGTAACTGTTCACATTCTGCCCCAGCAGCGTTACCTCGCGGTAGCCGCGCCCGAAGAGGCTGCGCGCCTCGTCGACGATGGTCTGCGGGTCGCGGCTGCGCTCGCGGCCGCGTGTGTAGGGCACCACGCAGTAGGCACAGTAGTTCTGGCAGCCGCGCATGATGCTGATATAGGCCGAGATGCCGTTGGAGGCCAGGCGCACGGGCTCGATGTCGGCGTAGGTCTCGGTGGTGCTGAGCTCCACCTCGGCGGCTTTCTGTCCGCCACGCACCTGGGCCAGCAGTTCGGGCAGGCGGCGGTAGGCATCGGGGCCGCAGACGAACGAGAGGTTGTCCTCCTCCTCCATCAGGCGGCTCTGCAGACGCTCGGCCATGCACCCCAGTATGCCGATGCGAAGGTTGCGGCGGCGGTTCTGCAGCGCACGCAGCTCGCGCACGCGGTGGCGCACGCGCTGCTCGGCGTTGTCGCGGATGGCACAGGTGTTAATCAACACAAAGTCAGCCCCCTCCACTTCGTCGGCAAGGCCATAGCCAGCGCCAGTCAGTATGGAGCCCACCACCTCGCTGTCGGCGAAGTTCATCTGGCATCCGTAGGTCTCTATGTATACTTTCTCCATTCGTATTTATGGAAATAAAATAAAATGCAAAATTACGACTTTTTTTTCAACCATGAAGAAAAAAATGCAAAATGGGGGAATAAGCATTTTTTGGAGGTTTCGGAAATAGTTGTATCTTTGCAGTGTGAAACGTATACTCATACCACTCCTCATCGTACTGGCGTTCAACACGATGACTGCCGCCCAGCGGGTTGCCGACTCGGCCTTTCACCCCTGGGTGAAAACGGTCATGCTGCATCCCGTCGGCAGCGAGTTGGAACCGCCGGTCATCGCCCTCGAATCGGGTCGGCGCCTTGCGCTCAGCTTCGACTTGCTGCTCGACCAGCCGCTCGAGCTGGAGTACACCCTCCGCCACTGCGACGCCCACTGGCGCCCCGACAGCCTGGAGGCTTACGAATTCATCGCCGGCTTCGCCACCGCCGCCATCACCGCCTACGACTTCTCCTTCACCACCCTACGACCCTACATCCACTACCGCCACACCCTGCCCGAGCCCTACAGCGAATTCACCCACTCGGGCAACTACCTCCTCACCGTCCACCTGGCCGGCGAGCCCGACAGTGTCGTCCTCACACGCCGCCTATGGGTCAGCGAGCAGGCCGTCGCCCTCGGCGGCACGGTGGGGCGCCCCTACGACGGCATCGACATCGACCGCCGCCAGGAAGTCGACGCCCTCGTCGACCCGGGCCAAATGCCGCTCAACCCACAGTACCTCACCCTCATAGCGCAGCAGAACGGACGCCTCGACAACCAGCGCGCCCTCGCCTTCGCCGGCTACGACCGCGGACGCCTCGCCTACCGCCAGCGGCCACAGAACATCTTCGAGGCGGGCAACAACTACCGCTTCTTCGATGCCGCAAACCTCCGCTCGCCGATGTACAACATCGCCCGCATCGAAGAGTACGGAGGCGAATACTACGCCATCCTGCGCCCCGACGAGGACCGCTCGCGCAAGCCCTACATCGTCGAGACCACCCTCCAGGGCGGCATGAAAGTCAACGCCTGGGACCGCCGCAACCCCTTGTTGGAGGCCGAATACGTGTGGGTCAACTTCTCGCTCCCCATGGCGCAGCCCTACCTGGACGGCAGCGTGCACATCGTCGGCGCACTCACCGACTGGCAGCTCGACGAGCGGTCGCGCATGGAGTACAACCCCACCTACCGCGCCTACACCGCCCGCCTGCTGCTCAAACAAGGCTACTACGCCTACCAGCTGCTCTTCCTCCCGTCTGGCAGCGCCGTGGGCACCACCGCACGCCTCGAAGGCAACCACCGCCTGGCCCCCAACCGCTACACCCTCTGCCTCTACCAGCGCCTGCCCTCCGACCGCGCCGACCGCCTCCTGGCCGTCAGTACCGTCAACGCACCCTAAGGACGATTCCCCTACCCAACTCACAACCCACACCCCCAAAGTACCATAAGCTTCCATATCCTTCCAGTGCCTTTGTATTCCCCTACCGTTCCCCTACCATTCCCCTAGTATGTCCTATGCTTTTCCCCTGTATTTTTCAATACAAACATATAGACATAATAAAAAGAACCGCCGTTTTAGTTTTTTTTGCTATCTTTGCAGTCCGAAAAACAACACCTACCACCCATGGAAAAGCCCAGCAACAACAGCCAGCAGATATACGGTTTACGCCCTGTGATTGAAGCCATTGAGAGCGGAGCCCGCATCGAACGCGTCTACCTTCAGAGCGGTTTCGGCAGCCACGACGGAGGACCTAAAAAGGGACTCGGCACCGACCTCGTCAGCCGCCTGCGCGAAGGCGGCATCCCGTTCCAGTTCGTACCCGCGGAGAAGCTGGACCGCCTGGCGCGCGGCAACCACCAGGGGGTGGTGGCCACACTGGCAGCGGTGGCCTACCGGTCGGCCCTCGACCTGCTGCCCGCCCTGGCGGAGGAGAAGGCTTGCCCGCTGGTGGTGGTGCTGGACCACATCACCGACGTGCGCAACATGGGCGCCATCGCCCGCACGGCCGAGTGCACGGGCGTGGATGCCCTGGTGGTGCCCGACCGCGGCTCGGCCGCCATCAACCAGGATGCCATCAAGACCTCCAGCGGTGCCCTGCTGCGCCTGCCGCTCTGCCGCGAGGCCAACTTCAAGACGGTGGTAAACCTAGCCAAACAATGTGGCTACCAAGTGGTTGCTGCCACCGAGAAAGGTGCCGTACACTACCGACAAGTCGACTTCCGCCGCCCCACCCTGCTCATCCTCGGCAACGAGGAGACCGGCATCAGCTCCGAAATGCTGAAAATAAGCGACATACGCGCCAAACTGCCCATCGTGGGCGAGGTAGCCTCGCTGAACGTGAGCGTGGCCGCCGGCGTCTTCATGTACGAGGCGCTGGAACAGAGAGGAATGTAAGCCTCCCGGCCTGTTAATTTATCTTAAAACATCCGTTTCTGACAACAATAATGGGCAGATATTTGTCCATGTCAGAAAAAATGTGTTACTTTGCAGATTAAAGTAACTGCCGTTATTTACATAAGTAACTGAAAATAAAAAATATATAATATAATAAACGCATTATGAAACTCAGAACACTACTTCCGAGCATCATTTTCCTCCTGGGAGCCTTCAGCGCCAAAGCGCAGGTAACAGAAATGTTCTACCAGGGCTTCGAGACTAGCGAGAACGTAAACTACCGCACCGATGTTGCGGCCAATTTGGGCTACTCGACCACCCTGCAAATGAGCGGGGCGCGCGCCTTGAAGCTCGACCAGTCGTCCAACGGCGAGGTAACGCTCTACCTCGACACGCTCGACTTCACGCAAGACCTGACGCTGAGGTACATCTCGCTCGAGTTCGACCACATCTGCCCGATACGCGAAAACAACGGCGACTACCTGATTGCCCGCATCTTCTTCAAGCGTCCCGACCAGCCGGACAACCCGGCCTCGTGGACGCAGCTCAACTCGCAATACTACAACATGACCAACGGCGGTAGCAGCGAGTTCCAGATGACAGGTGCCTTCAACCGCAACTCGTACGACGACTGGCTCGGCGGCAACCCGGACAACGACTGCTGGAAGAGTGAACGCTTCGACCTGAACGACGTCATCACCACCGGCCTGACCACCTCGCAGCGCAAACTGCAGATCAAGTTCGTCATTGCAAGCAAGACCCACAACAGCCCGGCCGGCAGCTGGTACATCGACAACATCAAAATCAACGCCAGCCCGAGCCTGATGGTACGTCCCAACATCAGCATGTTCAAATACCCCGACATGCCGAACTACGCCAGCAGCCGTGGCGCCGACATCGTACTCGATGCCAGGACCACTGTGGCCGAAGGCATCAACGCCGACTCGGTATACCTCATCTACCGCATCGGCAGCAGCCCCCAGCAGTACCGCGTCAACATGACCCCGGTCAGCGGTGTGAACAACCGCTTTAGCGGACACATACCCTTCGAAGGCTACGACACCATGATGTACTTCTACTGCGTGGTGCGCGACGCCACGACCAATGCAAACCGCGTTACCTTCCCCCTGGCCGCCAACGGCTGGGTGGAATACCGTTGTGTGCGCGGTGTGGCGCAACCTGGTATACTGACCCCTGGATTTACCGGCACCTCGACCTACAACTTCATACCCTTCCCCGCCCGAGCCGACAACAAGAGCGAATGGGTCTACGACTCGGCCCTGCTGGCCCAGGCTGGCTATGAACCCGGTTCCATCACCGCCTTCACCATGACACTGGGCGCCAACGTGAACAACGCCATCACACGCCCAAGCTACCGCATCAAGATGGCCAACGTGCCCACCAACTACACCGTCAACGCTTCAGCCGCCGTCAGATACTTCACCGAATCATACATGCAGACCGTCTACGACGGCCCCCTGACCATCAACTCCGCCATCATCGGCAGCACGCAGACCATCCAACTGCAAGACACCTTCCGCTACGCCGGCAAGGATATATTGATGCAGGCATCCTACGACGACAACCTCAACCGTTCGTCGGCTACCATCCAGATGATAGCTACCGCCACCGGCAAGACCACCCTGTGGTACAACGGCGGCGACGAGTCGGTGGGTGGCAACGGCCACACCATTCGCGAAGCCTACAACACCGAGAACCGGCGCCCCGCCTTTGTGTTCCACCAGGAAGCCAACCTGCCCCTGCTCCATGACATGGGCATCAGCGAATTGGTCTACCCCAACTACGAGACCCCCATGGTCAACCGCCCAGACATACTCACCGTGCGCCTAAAAAACTTCGGCGCACTGACAACCAACGGCATACGTATCAGCTACTCTATCGACAACGGTGCCATCACAGGTCATTACGACTGGTCAGGTTCACTCAATGCCAACCAGACCACTGATGTAACCATCGCCACCAACATCAACCTCCCTGCCGGATTCCACACCCTCACCGCCTGGGTGGAAGACACCCTCACTGCCGGCACACAGCGCCTCCGCGACCACGAGCCCTATAACGACACCTCCAGCTCGGCGTTTATCGTCTGCGACGGTCCCATGAACGGCTCCCGCAACATCGGTGGCACCAACCCCGACTTCAACACCATCGAGGAGTTCCTATATGCCGTCAGCCGCTGCGGAATCAACGACAGCCTCGTCGTCAACATCGCCCCCGGCCGCTACCCCGCCTTCACCGTACCCGCTATCAACGGCCTCACCGCCAACCACTACATCGTCTTCCGTCCCGCCACCACAGGGGTTACGTTCTATTCCGATGCCGACATGAACGTGTCCAGCATTGTAAATCTGGCACAGGCATCGAACATACGGTTCCGCGACATCAATTTCGTGCGCGTGGACGGCTCGCTGACCGACATGGTTAGCCTGGGCGACGGAAGCGACAACTGCCATTTCGAGCGATGCACCTTCACCGACAGCCTCAACTCCACCCTCCCCACGATGCGCATCGCCTCCATGATCAACAGTGGCTATTCCGATGGCATGGTAGTGGACGGCTGCACCTTCCACGGTGGACGCATTGGCGTAGCCATGACGGGTCTGGCCGCCGACATACTGTCGCTCAACAACAGTGTGCTCAACAGCACGTTCTACAACCAGAATGACAACGCCATCAGCGTACAGAACCAAAGCAATGCCGTGATACAGGGCAACGAGATGTACGATGTAACCACCAACTCGAGCTATGTGCTCCTGCTCTACGAGTGCTACGGTGCCACCCGCGTGCTGGCCAACAAGATATACACCTCGCACGGCGCCGGCGCCATCGGCGTGAGCAATGTCATCGGCACCTCGGCCACCCACGCCCTGATTGCCAACAACATGATAGTGTGCAACGATGACGGCTCGGCCAACCTTATGACCTCACCCCTGAACGTCATCCAGGCTACCTGGACTGACGTGGTGTACAACTCGGTCAAGATGACTGCCATGACGCGCAGCAACGTGTCGGCTGCCACACTTGGCGGCGGCACGATTGCCAACAACCGCTTCATCAACAACATACTGGTGGCCCTCGACAACAACAACTACGCCTTCAACTACTTCCCCAGCCCCAACAACACGGTGGGGTACAATGTGTACTATTCCACCAGCGGCACCCTCTGCCGCCAGCTGGGCAACGCCTACGCCAGCATTGAAGACTGGGTAACCGCCTTCCCCGAAGACGCGAACTCCATCTCTACCAATCCCTACTTCCTCAATGGCTCGCTGGTAGACCTGCGCACCTACAACCGTTTGATCAAGGGTGTGGGTATGCCGCTGGCCACCGTCCCCACCGACATGTTCGACAGCCTGCGCAGCACAACTGCCACCTGCCCCGGTGCCTTCGAGTTTGTTTCGCTGGGTTACGACTTCGAGCCCGAAGCGCTTGTGTCGCCCGAATTGGAGACCTGCTACATGCCCTCGAGTGTCGAGCTGGCAGTACGCCTGCGTAACAGCGGTGTCAACGCCTATACCACCACTACGGGTCTCAGCCTGGCCTACCAAATAAATGGTGGCATGGTGAACACGGTGAACATCACGGACACCGTTCCGGCCGAAGACACGACAACCATCTTCACCGGCCGCATGCTGACCCTGCCCCCCAATGGTAAGCGCGACTCGCTGTACACCATCAAGGTGTGGACCATCTTCGCCAACGACCCGAACCTGACCAACGACACCAACACTTTCTATGTGTTGAGCAGATACCGCCCCGTAACCCCCACCGACATCTATCTCACTCCCGACTACGCCACCACCGCCACCATTACTCCTACCGGCGGCATCGAGAACTGGGCCGTCTACGGCAACACCTCGGCCCCCTCGCGCAGCTCGACTATCTATTGGTATCGCGACTCCACCGATGCCGCACCCTTCCATGTAGGTCCTACTTTCACCACCGACACCTTACGTACCGACACAGTATTCTACATCGCCCAGCGCCGCAACATGCCCATTGTCCGCATCACGCAGTTGGAGTTTGCCCGAAACAACAATGTGTTGGGCCTGACACCCAACATGCCCTACTGGATGATATCGAACCGCAAGGTGGCCCTGCAGCTGACCAACATCGGCGATGCCACGGCTTACCTGGAGGGCGACACGCTGATGACCATGTCGAACACCGCTAATTTAAACAACAAGGTATACGTCTTTGGCGATGTCAGCATTGAACCTGGCCAGTCACTGGTGGTACAGTTCGTCAACGCTTCTTCAAGCAATCCCACAATGACCGTCACCACAGGGTCAAGCAACCTGTCGAGCATAACTGTGCAGCACAGTTCGACCGTTGCATTCGTATACCGTCACGGCGGAGTGGTGGAGGATATGCTGGTGCTAAACGCCACCTCGTCCACCTCCAACTGGCCACTCATCGGCCAGCCTTCCTACGTGTGGAGCGGCAATGGCTTCTCCGTCGCAGGCAATACGGTGTGCGGTCTGGTAAGAACCCAATTCTATGGAAACGCCAACGACTGGCGCGCTGCCTCTCCAAGCCAGCCCATGTTCCTCAACACCAACGACCCAGCTTGGATGCGCTACTCCGACAATGGCTGCGACGGCTATTTCGGCAAGGTGAACATCACCTTGAACAACGCTCCGCTCAACGACCTGCACCTTACCCCGCCAACCCTGCCCGCAACGCAGTGCGCCATGGGCAACGAAGACATCACCGTAACGGTGCACAACTACGGTATCCAACCTGTGGATTCACTGACACTCAACTACTGCGCCGGCGGCGACACAGTGAGCGAGACCATCACCACCGGCATCCCTGCCAATGGAGTCATCACCCACACCTTCACTCAACAATTGAACATGGCCTTCGACAGAGACTCGCTGGTTATCATCAAAGTGTGGGCCGATGCACTTGCCAACGACCAGATACGCTCAAACGACACCTCGTATGCCTCCACCACATCCCTCTACACGCCAGCAGCACCCGTACCGCCTGCCGACCGAACAGTATTCTACGCAGACAGGGATACCATTACAATGGCAGCTTCTGCCTTGAATCTGACTCCCGTCTGGTACAACTACGATATGGATGCCGTCGACACAGGATACACCTATATAACCGACCGTCTGTACATGAACGGCACGATGGGTGTGGCCCATATCGTAACCACGCGTCGCGACGGAGTCATCGGCATCGGCACCACCCAAAGCACCGACAGCGAACCCAACCCCTACAACGTTAAAAACAAGTACGCCCGCCAGCAGTATATTTACAGTGCCAGCGAGTTGCATGCCGCTGGACTGGAGGCCGGTCCCGTGGAAGCAATCCACTTCTACCTCGATGCCATTGGCAACAACACATCACAGACGCTGTACAATTACACTATTGGCATCGGTGCCACCACCGACACAGCCTTCCCCTCCACGTCATGGTACGAAACCCAGACCGTTTGTTCCTACGACCAACTGACCATCACCGGCTCGCAGGCCCAGAACTGGGTACGCCATGCCTTCGACACTCCTTATGAATGGGACGGCACGAGCAGCATGGTGGTTGAGGTGAACTACAACCTGCCTGCCGCCATCAACAATGGCAGCAAAACGCGCTACACCACCAAAACCAATTCGGTTCTGATGAAGTACAACAGCAGCGAGTTTGCCCCCACCGTTGCAGGAACACGCAAATCCAACCGTCCCAACATCATGTTTGACACGATAACCTATGGATGTACTGGTCCTATCTCCACCTTCAACGTAACAATGACCAATATACCGCCTGTCGACATGGCACTCTACTGGCCTAGTGGCTCGGACACCATCCACTATAATTCTTGCGACAGTATCCCCATCTTCATCAACCTCCGCAATCAGGGTAGCGACGACCGCAGCAACGTAACCATCTACTACTATCTCGACAATGAGGGGCTGGACAGCCTCACAGTTGCAGGAACCATTGCCTCGGGCGACCAACGCACAGAACAACTCTTCAAAAAGGAACTCGGTCCCGGCCGCCACACAATTACCTCCATTGTACACACACCCAACGACTTTACCAGCAGCAACGACACCATCGCACAATCATTCATCGTCCACTTCTGCCGCGGAACCTATACCATCGCTCTCAGCGATGCCGACTACAGCTCGTTTGGCGAAGCCATCGACACGTTGAACGTGGCCGGTATCGAGGGCCCGGTGGTGTTCCAGGTATCCAACGGCACCTATAACGAACAGGTTGCTCTCGGCCACATCGAAGGCTCATCTGACACCAACACCATCAGTTTTGTCGGTATGGGCAACGAAGTGTTGCTGACCGCTGCTACCACCCAAACCGACAACTATGTAATGCGGCTCGACAGCGCATCCAACGTAATCCTCTCCAACTTCAAGATAGAGGCACGTCCCACCGGCACCGGCAACGCTGGCAACCATGCCAATGCACTGGTTATGCAGAACGGCGACAACATCACCCTTGACAGTATGACCATCAAGGTGAAAGGCACCGCCGATGCAGCCACCGCCGCAGGCGTGGTGCTCAATGACAATATCAGCAACCTTACCGTTACCAACTGCATCATCGACAGTGGATATTACTCCATCAAGACCAACGGCACGGGCTACAGCAACCTGTTACTGACCAACAACATCTTCCGAAACTTTACCAGCCTGGGTCTCAACCTGCGCAACATCACCAACCTGGAAATCCGATCCAACCAGATAACCTCCGGCACACCCGGCAAGCCCAATCGACTACTGACTGGCATGTATCTGGCCCAAACCGAAGGCACTTTCAAGGTAGAGAAGAACCAGATATACCTCATCGACAACCAGACTGGCGGCAAACGTGGTATACAGCTGGCCAACATAGCCTCCACCAGTACCAACAAGGGGTATGTAACGAACAACATGATCAGTGCCAGCAGCCGTGTACAGAACCCTGCCAACCCTGCCAACAATACACAGGAATCAGCTGGTATCTGGGCTGACTCGACGACCTCCAATGTCAACATCTATTACAACACCATCCGCGTGAGCAACGGCACCACCGCCAGCCAGTCGACCAAGACCTACGGATTCCGCGCAGGCGCCACGGTGAGCGGCCTGCAAGTGATGAACAACATCTTCGCCAACTTCAGCAACGGATATGCCTACTACGTGTCCGAACTGAACACCCTCTCCGCATCGAACTTCAACGCCTACTACAGTGCCGGCACCACGCCCCTCTTCTGGAAGTTTGCCGCCAATTCACTCTCGGCGCTGCAAGCACGAAACGGAGCAGATGGCAACTCGGTATTCGACGAACCATTCTTCACTTCCGAAAACGATTTGCACCTTCTGATGACGAACTTCGTCGCACTGGCACAATACAACACCGACGTCATTGATGACATCGACGGCAAGATGCGTCCGCCTATACCGGCACCCACCATTGGCGCCCACGAAATGGAGATCAAGACTCATGACATGGCCGTAGTGCGCATCCTCGACCCCTCGATGCCTGTTAGCCTCAATTTCAGTGCCACCAACATGCCTCCCAACATCGAGAGCGACGATGTGCGCATCATAGCCCAGTTCTATAACAACGGACGTTCTACGGAGAACGACGTGTCGTGGTACGCCTATATCGAAGGCCATGAAGCTACAACCACCACAACGCCCAAGTCGCTCGGCACATTCCAACCGGCACAAATGAAACGCGACACCATCATGATGCCCACGGTACTCGGAATAATCGATACAGCCATCGTGCATGTAGTAGTAGAAATCCCCGTCGACAGCGCCGAAAGCAACAACAACATCTCGACCCCGTTCTACCTGGCACCGGCCTTTAACCTCGAGGCAACAAGGATGTCGACCTCCACACCCGGATGCTACATGCACAAAACCGCCATACACATAACCCTTACCAACAAGGGATTCAAGACAATTCCCGCCAATACCGAACTGGCCATTGGATATACGGCCACCCAGATGACCCCGACCACCATCACCATCCCCACCCTGCCAGCCAGCAACTCTGAAACCATCACACTGGCGGAGGATTTGTACATCGGCAACAACACCACCATCACCTTCACCGACTCTGCCAACCTCTATCCCACCGGCCATGCCTCCAACATAACGGTCAAAGTGTCGGGTTGGTGCAACTATGTCAACGACGTGTCAAACGACAACGACACCACCGCCAATACCAACAGTGCATCGCCCACCATCAACTCCTACTACACACCTGCGCCTCCCATAGGATATGACACTATATTCAGCTACGGAACCTGGGGCGCAGTGCGTGCCTCGCAGGAAAACCAGCGCCCCATCATGTGGTATCGCGACTCGACGGCCGCGCCATTCTACCAGCCAACGAACTACAACGCCTCGACCCTATGGAGCAACACGCCGCAATATTTTGACGACTCGGTATACTACCTCTCCTGTCGCAGCCAGAACAACTGCCAGAGCCACTTCTCACAGGTCCACGTTCAAGTGAACCAGCTAGTGCCCAACGACGTGGCATTCGACGAGGTGCTGGCACCGCTGGGCAGCCGTGTATACATGGAGAATGACACCGTGCGCATACGAATCATCAACTACGGAACCTCGGCACAGACCAATGTGCCCGTGGCCTACCAACTCAAACGCGGTGCCAATGTCATACAGGAAGTGAGCGAAGTCTGCACCACCCCGATAGCATCGGGACAGACGGTTGAATACACATTCAGCGAACTGCTCAACATCACCACCCCCACCCAACTCCAAAACTACTCACTTCTCATCTGGACCGACCTGCCCAGCGACGTAGTGCGCAAAAACGACACCATACGCGTAGCCCACTCCTTCCGCTCGCTGGCCGAGAACAACTATGCTGCCACCAAGTCCAGCAACCCAACATTCGACATCACGCGCATATCCTATAACGAAATCAACCTCGACCTCCCGCCCATGGGCCGCGGCTACACCGAAGCGACCTCCTACAACAATCACGAATATCCTGTGCTGCACGTAACGCGAGGTTCCGGCGACACACTGATTGTAGAGATAACTCCCACCGACCCGATGGCCGAGGACTTCCGCTACAAGACCTGGGCGATGATTGACTTCGACCGCAGCGGAAACTTTGCCGGAGACGAAGTGGTGGTGAACGGTCAACTGCATTGGAACTACGAGCCCACAAGGGCATATATCACCATACCCACCTCAGCCTCCTATGGATATATGCGCATGCGTGTGTGTGTAGGTTCCAACAATGACTATTCTGACGCCAGCGTCATACCCACTTCAGGCATCGCCGACAACAAGGACGGCCATGCCATCGACTTCCTGCTGTTCGTGGACGAAGAGGGGCCCGAGACCGACCTGTCCATCACACAGATTGTCTCCCCACGCAACCAGCTGGTGCGCAACGACCAGACGGTGGAAGTCAAGTTCCGCATTATGAACAAAGGCACCACGGCACTGACCAACCCGACGTTCCACTTCAGGTTCGACGGCGATACCATCGACCCCACAGCCGAAGGCACCGTCAACTTCACCGGCACCCTGCAGCCCGGCACCAGTGGCGACGTAACCCTGCCGGTCCACACCCTGCCGCTGGGGACCTCGACACTGACCATCTGGCACAACACCGAGGGCGACACCATCCACCAGAACGACACGCTGCAGTACGAGTACCACCGCTTCCATGTGGTAGAACTAGTCGTGGACGAAAACTTCGATTCCATCAACATGTGGTATGCACCGAAGGGCTATAATGCCTACATGCGCAACTACTGGACCCACGGCACGCCCAACAAGGTACGCATCACCGGTCCCCACTCGGAGCCTTACGCCTGGGTAACCGACCCGCAACTCACCATCTCCACCGGACGCCGCGGCAACGCCAGCTACCTCTACAGTCCCATCATCGACATCTCGCAGGTGAAACCCGACACGCTGTCGTTCTACCTGCGTCGCAACCTGACAGGTGGCAGCTCGGTACATCTGGAGTTCTACAACTATATGAACCGCTGGGTAAAAGTCGATTTCGAAGAAGCCACGAACTGGTACAACAACGCCGACGACCGCGTGTTCGATGGTTCCAGCGGCGGCTCCGACTACAACCGCTACTGGCTGTCGACCAAAACCATCAGCGGTGATTTCCAGGAGCGCCTGCAGTTCCGCTTCGTATACAACACGCCGCTCAGCAACTCCGCCACCGCCTCCTTTGGCGAAGGCTGCGCCGTCGACAACTTCAAGATTGGCCGTGCTCCCATCCCGACGGATGTGGGTGTCATCGACATTACCGAGCCGAGTATCGCACAGTACGGCCGCACCTACTACCCCAAGGTGGTGGTGAAGAACTTCGGCACCGACACGGCCCGCAGCTTCCAGCTGGGATACACCACCTATGGTACCTTCCTCTCCCGCGAAAGCACGGTTACCTGCCTCATTCCCCCGGGAGGTTCCGACACACTGACCTTCGACGTTCCCTTTGTGGTAACAAACGACTTCCCCGAGAACTTCGACATCATGGCCTTCACCCAGTGGGACTTGGACATCTACCGCGACAACGACACCCTGATCAAGCACTTCTCGCTTTCGCCGCTCGACGACGATATCAGTGCCCATGAGTTCATCTACCCACGAGACAAAGTGGTGGCCGGCGACACATCGGTTCAAGTAACCCTGCGCATACGCAACTTCGGTGTGAACCCGATAGCCCGTGCCACCGCCAGCTACATGGTGAACGATGTCAACCGCGTGGACGAGGAAATCGACTTCACCGAGTACCTCGGACAGCCGCTCCAGCCGCTGGCCTACTTCAACTACACATTCCGCCAGCGCCTGCGTGCGCCGATGGGCCTGATGAAACTGACCGGCATCATCAAGAGCGAGCAGAACGAATACATCTACAACGACACCATCATCAAGCGCGTCCAGGCCATCTCGCTGGTAACCGACCTGGCTGCCGCCGCTGTAGTGGTCGACACCTCGGACTTTAACAGCGTAATGTTCCAGCTGAAGATAGAGAACCGCGGTTCGACCGGCGCCAACGGATTCCGAGTGGGCTTCCTCATCGACGACGACCCCAACACGATGGTAACCGAAACCTACAGCCGCGCCCGACCGCTACCGGGTCTGAGCACCGCCTACCACATGTTCAACGTCCAGCTGCCGCACCGCGCCATGGGCTACCCCAATGTAACGGGCTTTGTCAGCATCGACGGCGACAACGACCAAAGCAACGACAGCACCAAGGTGCTCGAGACACTATACACCGACCTCGAGGCGACCAAGGTCCTTGTGGAAGAAACCGGTGAACCCGACTGCCGTGTGCGCCTGCAGGTAATCAACCGAGGCAACCTGACTGTGGTCAACCGCGGTATCCACGCACGCGTTACCATCAACGGCAACAGCCTCTCGTTCCCTGCCTCCAACCCGCCGACCATTTATTTGCGTCCAGGCGACACAACCCACATCCAGTTCAACCAGCGCATCCCCAAGAGCATGACCCGCTCCTACTCGGGCGAAGGCGACACCCGCTTCCAGGATGCCAACCCCGAGAACAACAAGACCACCGTCGTCGAGGTGATAAACCACTTCGAGGGAGTGCCCACGGTGCTGGAGGACGAGCTGGTGCTCGACCAAAACTACCCCAATCCCTTCACCGGCAAGACCACCATCCCGTTCGTGCTGCCCAACGCCGCCAAGGTGCGCTTCTTCGTCATCGACGCCATGGGCCACATGGTCAACAGCTTCGAGCAGCACTACGATGCCGGCCGCCAGACCATCACCCTCGACATGGGCGAGTACTCGTCGGGCGTATACTTCTACGGCATCGAAGTCGACGGCCAGCGCCGCATGAAGAAGATGATCATGCGATGATGCTCGAACGCTTCACAGCCAACAACCGCCAGCAGCACCTCCTGCCTACCGACAGGACGGTGCTGCTGGCCGTTAGCGGCGGACGCGACTCGGTAACCATGGCCGACCTCTGCCACCGCGCAGGCATCCCCTTCGCCATCGCGCACTGCAACTTCAACCTGCGCCCCGGCGACTGCGACCGCGACGAGGCATTCGTGCGCCGCCTGGCCGAGAGCTATGGAGCCGTGTTCCATGCCGAACGCTACGACACCCACGCCTACGCCGCCACGCACCAGATGGGCATCGAGGAGGCTGCACGCGAGTTGCGCTACGACTTCTTCAGCCGCCTTTGCCGCCAGCACGGCTACCCCTGCGTGGCCACCGCCCACCATCGCGACGACAACATCGAGACCTTCTTCCTCAACCTCTTCCGCGGCACCGGCATCGAGGGACTGCGCGGCATCCGCGCCGAGGCGCACATCAATGGCGTCCGTGTGGTGAGACCCCTGCTAGGCTTCAGCCGCGAAGAGATAGACCGCTACGTCGCCGAGCGCGGCCTGGCCTACGTCGAGGACCACACCAACAGCGAACCCTGCGCGCGGCGCAACCGAATCCGGCTGCAGCTGATGCCGCTGCTGCGCGAACTCTACCCCAAGGTCGACGCCACCATGGAGGCCAACCTGCAGCGGCTGGACGAAGCCGGCAAAGTCTACCGGCGGCATGTCGACACCCTGCGCCAACAACTCCTCACGCCTCACGCCTCGCTCCTCCCCTACCCCCACCCGCCGCTGACCGCCATCCGCACGGACGACCTCCTGCGCCTCAACCCGCAGCGCACGCTCACCTACGAGCTGCTGCGCCCCTACGGCGTGAACGCCGCCATGGTCGACGAACTGACCGAGGCGCTGACCACGGACGGCGGACAACTGTTCCACACCGCCACCCACAGCCTTACGCTGCACCGCGGGCAGCTGATCATAGCCCCGCGCACCGAGGCCACCCCGCCAACGATAGGCATCGCCGAGGCACCGCTGCCCGAGCGGTGGGATCGTTCGGGACGGGTCATCTACGTGGATGGCGACCGACTGCGCCCACCCCTGCGCCTGCGCCCCTGGCAGACCGGCGACCGCTTCCTGCCCTTCGGTATGCAGGGGAGCCGCCTGGTGAGCGACTTCCTCGCCGACCTGGGGTTGAGCCGGCTGGAGAAGCAGTGGGTGTGGCTGCTGGAGGATAGCGAAGGGCGCACGATATGGGTCGTGGGTCTGCGGGCCGACGAGCGGACACGCATCACCGATAGCACAAAAAAAATACTGCAACTAACCCTCCTCCCCACCTAAAATTGCCCCGTTCACCTGCTAGACGGCAGGGGAACGGTAGGGACTCCCTAGGGGGTCTCTAGGGGAATACATAGGCCCTTTCCCATTATTTCCCATCGATGGGAAATAATGGTTACTTTTTTGCCCCCACCCAACGTATGACACGTATTGGCATACACATTGCCTATTTTTGCAACCGGAATCAAGAAAGTAAAATCTGCAGAAAAAACACACCTAAAGAAAAATTGTTTGGGAAATATGTTAAAAAACGCATCGGTATCAAAAAAATGTGTATTTTTGCACCGTGATTTGGAAGACAACAAATCACGGCAAAATGCATATTGGATAAGTTCCTTTAGTAGAAAATCGCCAGTTTTCGACCTAACAGAAGGACAGATGCCGATGCTTTTTGCCTATATGTGCTGTAATGGCACCTCTATAGGCATAAGACATTCAGGTAAAGTTCCGTCTCTGTTAAAGGTCTCTGGCGATACCTCTGCTAAGATGAATTGAACCTATGACTTGTGCCTTTTTAGTATTCAACAAATTAAAAAAACGAATTGTATGCCACAATTAATCAACTTCGGAAAAGAGATGCTGCGCGTCTCAGCAAAAGGGGTCGAGTATTCAACCAGCGGCGGTCGTTCTTGGATGACGCGCTACAGCGGTTCATCCTGTGGAACATTCCTTGACCTGCTGCCCTATGGCAACGAGCTGCTTGCCGTTACCACGAAAGGTGTGTATTATTCCACCAGCGAGGGCCGTTCCTGGATGTCGCGCTACACAGGCTCTTCATGCGGTGAGTTTCGTAGCCTTGCCGATGGCGGCCGAGAACTTTTAGCCACCACCAGCAAAGGACTATATTATTCCACAAGCGCCGGCCGAAGTTGGATGAAGAGGAGTTGAAACAAAACATATAAAGATTATGACATCGGAAAATAGCAAAAAACAAAAATGGACAGAGACCTATCGGGCTTCCATCATCTCTGTTTTAATGATGCTGTTTCTTTTGGTTGCAGCTGTATTATGTCACCTTTTTGGATGGAAAGATGCGCCATTTCAGTTCTTGGCAGCATGTTTGGGTGCAGGTGTCACTGTAATTATTACAAATTTATTACTAGTCGAACAAACCAAACAGCAACAAAAACTACAGAATGAACAAAATGAGGCAGAAGACGAAAGAAGAAACAGAGAAAAGCAAAATAAGGAAAACATCCAAATTCGTGAAAGTAAAATTGATGCATACAACAAGTTCCTTGGTGAATTGTATTCCTCGCTTACCACTGGCGAACTAAATGAAGACAAATTACATACACTACGCAGGAGGGTTTTTCAAGACCTTGTGTTCTATGCTAATGCTAACACTCTTACATTAATATCACAAGAAATAAGTAAACTATTTGGTGAAGGTGACATAAAACAATCTGAAGGTTATGCTCGCATAGCCAATGCTTTGCGTAAAGAACTCTCGATTGATGATGCTTCAAATGAATCAGATGTAATTAAAACAATAAATGATTTATGGAAAGCAATCACTCCTGAAGATTACTCTTCAAATAATCATGTTGTTATTGAAGCAGACAACTCAAAAGAAGAGATTATTCAAAACACAGAGATAGTATCAAATAAAAAGATTCCATATGAAACAGCTTGGCATTTTGCGATGTTGGGCAATGAACAAATTAAGGCTCTTGACGATGGGATAAACGAGCTATCATTGATTGAATATGAAGAAGAATGGAGAACTAATTTGTTGAGACAAGTTGGTGAAAATGATATAGTCTTTTTATTCCGAAGGGGAGGATATGGCTATATTGGAGCATTCAAACCCTTAGGGTGGCGCATCTTTGATTATAACGAACAAAAAGAAACCTTACATCTTTTCGGTCATCAAGAGCAAGTAAAATTTGTTAATGACCATGACGTAATGAAGTACGACATATACAATGGTCGTGACGACGGCGCAGATCTTTGCTCGAATCTAATAGTAGAGCCCATTGCATACGTGCCAGATGGGGTGGGTAATCCTGGCGGTGTATATCGTCGTACAATCTCGAGATATGATGCTGGATATGCTGCAACGTTACTTGAATGGTTTAAGAAATAACAATAAAGAATTATGGCAAGCAATGAAACTAACGACTTGAGACTGGCTCAAGTTTTTGCAACAAAAGCCTTTCGCATCCCTGATTACCAGAGAGGATACGCTTGGGGAGTACGTCAATGGAACGATCTTTGGGAGGACATCTGGGATATAAACGAGGATACTAGCACTGGGGATTACCAACCTCATTTTACAGGGACAATCAGCCTTAAAGAAATCAGCCGGCACAATATCCCAGAAGAGGAAAGATGGTTTAAGGACAAAGGAAACCGTTTCTATGCAGTGGTTGACGGGCAGCAGAGGTTGACCACTTTGGAAATAATGATTTGTGAATTGATTAAGGCCTATCCCGATGAAGAAGAGAAAGCAGAACTACAAAACACATTCCTATTCAAAAGCAGAAACTCCACAAATACACGGTTATATTTGTTTTCCTATGGAAAGAAAGACAAGAACAGGTCATTTCTTCTAAACAGAATATTTGAGGACACAACTGTTGTCCTCCCAACCGAGTTTGTAAATGTCTATACAAACAATCTGAAGAAAGCAAAAGAATGGTTTCGAGAAAAAATAAACATATTATCAGGTGACCAGAAAAGAGATTTTCTTCGTCGAATCCAGACAGCACTTGTTTTTGATATTAAATATATAAGTAACAGCGTTTCAGAGCAAGCTGTATTCGAAACAATGAATAACCGAGGGAAACCATTAAGCATTCTTGAGAAACTCAAAAATCGCTTACTATTCCTGACAGCAAAACTCCCTTGTCTACCCGACGAGAAAATCAAATTATCGGACAATGTAAACGACGCATGGCGAAAAGTTTATGATTATCTTGGCAAGAATCCTGAAGGAATGCTTGACGAAGATGATTTCTTGTCCGCGCATCTTACTTTGATAAGGAAGCCCAAAGAAACTTCTTTTTCTATTCAAGCAGCCGAAGAAAAGGTTTTCCAAATGTTCTGCAACAGAGCGCAAAACTATCCGCTTGAATATGGTGCTGATGACACTGCGGAAAAAGAACCCTTTGTGAACTACAAAAAGATAGAGAATTACGTTCTTGACATTGCCGAGTTTGTTCCATACTGGTATGAGGTCTATAATAGTAATGATGTACGAATAAAGAAGCTACGTTTCCTAAACGACTCAAAAGAAATGCGTATTCTTATAGCTACAATTTTGAGTTTCAAGAATGATTACCCCGAAGAAGCTAATCGATGCATTGACCTACTCTTGAAAATTGGTTTCAGGAACAGTCTTCCCAGTATGAATGTGGTTGATGAGAGGACCTATGCAATGCGTGCAAGAGAGTTGCATGACAAAGAATCAAATCTGAATGATTTAAACGAAAAGCTTGAAGGATACATCAATACAGAATGCAACATTGACGGTATGATAGGTCAATTCAACTGGCTGTTTGAATATGAGCGAGGCGCAAAAGGATTTCATCGCTGGAACGGGTTGAAATTCTTCCTTATGGAATATGAACACCATCTGCAAGGAAATGATTTGCCTCATGTTAGCTGGGATAATTATTATGATATCAATATTGAACACATTCTTCCTCAAACCTACCAAACAAACTGGAACAAAGTTATGGAAGACTATCTCGGTGGGAAAGACTTGTCCGATGATGAGAACTGGCGTGCACAAAAAATAATAATCAATACGTTGGGTAACCTGACAATCATAAAAGGTGCTAAAAATTCAGAATTACAAAACAGCTCTTGGAAAGATAAAAGAGAACGATACAAAGACGGAACAATTAGTGAAATCAAAGTGGCACAAAGCGATGAGTGGAATAGTAATACCATTCTTTCTCGAGGAATATATATGTTAAAATTCTTGATGACAATGGTGTCTGGATTACACCTCTCAGATGAGCAACAAAAACGTATGCTTTTTGTTGATAATAGGTATTACCCATCTTCGCCAGAATAAACATCTTTTATGATACAATATATCGCAGACAAGGAACACAAAGGTCCTCTCACTATACGAAAAGGTGAAGCACGACCTGTGGATTGGTACCGCCGACTTGAAGAATCTATATGTTGGCAGCGGCAAGAATGTGGTTCCGTTCCTCTCAATCCTCGACAAGTTGCTGAAACGTGGCGTCGATGTGCGTCTGCTGCACGCCAAAGAACCGGGAGAGAACTTTCGAGAAGACTTCGACAAGTATCCTGGCTTGTGGAGCAGGTTGGAACGGAGGCTTTGTCCGCGGGTGCATTTCAAGATAATGATATTCGACTGCGCCACCGCCTACATCGGTTCCGCCAACCTCACTGGTGTCGGCATCGGCATGAAAGGCGACAACAACCGCAACTTCAAGGCCGGAATCCTCACCGACGAGCCCCAATTGGTCGATGCCGCCGCCGACCACCTCGACAGCGTATGGCAAGGCCGACGATGTGCCAAGTGCAAACGAAAAGCCAATAAAAAGGATTTATGGAAAACAAGATATATTCGCTTAGGGAAATTGCTGGTTGGACGGCTGATAACTCAGAGGTTACAATACCAGCATTACAACGTGGTCTTGTGTGGAAACCGAGCCAAGTAGAACTTCTGTGGGACTCCATACTTCGGGGGTTCCCTATAGGGTCTTTTATGCTGTCTGATATTGTTGAACAAGGCCAGAAAGGTAAATACTATTTGATGGATGGACAGCAGCGTTACAATGCGATAAGCATTGGCTTTAATACGGTCAAGGATGCCAGAGCAGTACTTTGGATAGATTTGGTGCCACCTTCTGTAAAAAATAGCACCAGAATGTTTTGGATTAAAGCCACAACAATTCCACAGCCTTGGGGATTCAAAAACGATGATGACTGCAGCCGCCTAAACACCAGAGAAAAAAGGAAATCGTTAGATATATTTGAGCTTCAAGGGAATATTTATAATCGTGAATTTTCATTGACGGGAACCTGGCCGATAGAAGCGAACTGTCCTATACCATTATGGTGTTTGTTGGAAGCATCAAAAACAACAAATAATGATGCAGAGGCTTTCTTGCATAAAACGATAACTATTTTTAAGGAAACAAATTTTGCCTATAGCAAGAAGATTGATTTTAATGAAAAGGCGTGTTGCTATCTGAAAGAGGTTCTATTCCCTCGCATTGTGGCTCTTGACAATTACTACATCAATTGTAATCATCTTCCCAAAGAGGTGATGGAGTCAGAGACAGAATCTGAAACGGATACTGTTGAACAGACAACTCTTGAGGTGCTTTTCACGCGACTGAATACGGGAGGAACGGCAATTTCAAGAGATGATTTGAATTATTCGGCCATCAAAGCATATTGGCCGACTATTAAGGATATAAACGATAGGCTTGCAAAGAAATATATGAGTCCATCGAAACTTGTTATGCTGGCATTCCGCTTGGCTTTGACCGACAAGGAGGACGACTCATTGAAAAATGAACTAAGCATTCGTCAAATCCGTAGTTATGCGAGGAAAGATGCCGAGAGAGAAAAAATTACATATCTATACAATGCCCATTTGGAAAAAATACTTGAGCAAATAGATGAATGGTTGGGCGTTAATGGGGAGGGAGCAAATCGGACTCCAAGCATATTACGCACAATCATTGCAAGAAATTCCCCAGATGTGTATTTGCTGTTGATGTATTTTGCGTATGAGAACATTAAATCTCCTACAGAATTAACGGCCTCGCAAATCAGGGCACTCGCATTTTGTTTGCACTGGTTTTCCGCGAACAATGACAAAAAGGGATGTGTGCAGGAGATATTTCGGAGATGCAAGGATGGCATAACCATAAACAACATCCAAAAGGGCATCTCCATGTTAATGCACAATTGTAGTCTCTTGCATATATACAGCCCGGCGGATGTTCGTGGATATGTTCCCAATATTGGGGAAAGTCCAAGCTGGAGAGTGTGGCATAGTGTTCCTGCACCAGCACGTGAGTTCTTTGATAGGATATTCTGGAATGGTCATACGGAGTCAAGAGAGATGCTTCTGTATGCTGAACGAGAATACATCAACACTCATTTTCCCAACTATGACCCTGCAAGGCAGGATATGTGGGCAGAATACAATCGACCGTGGGATTTTGACCATATTGTTGCACGAAAACGTATTGACAGAAAACAAGGGGATTACCGAGAGTATGACAAGGTGTGGTTGGATAGCATAGGAAATTTTGCTGCAATATCGTATGAATCTAATCGTAGCAAAAACGACGGTGAAGATTATAGCGAGTATTATGCTAATCGTGTTGCATTGGATTATGATGAAGAAGTGGAAAGGGTGAGATATGAAGTGACTTATGATGCCGCTTCAAGTATTAAATTTGCAAACGTCACATATGCTCGTTTCTGTAGAATTTATGACAAGGTTTTCGAATTAATAAAAGAGCTCGTTTGTCAGCCCATACTTTCCGACACTCTTGTGGAAAGAAAAGAGTTGTTTGAGGAAGTGATGAAGATATACCCCGATGCAATAATCCATTTTGCGGCTTCAGACCATAATGACTACGAACTAAAACGCGAACAAGATTGGGCAAGACAGTGGGTTGGTGTTGGTATTGAGCGAGGAAACTATATGGCGTGTGTAGAATGGCCAGCAACAAAAGAAAACGGGAAACCATCGTCTGTAGAATGTGGCATAAGAAAGGCCTTGGGAACAACTGTGACCCAAGAGAACAAGGATTTTCTCGGCGGAGACAATCTATTAAAAGAGGATAATGATTGGTGGTATAAATGCAGTGTCGGCAATTCTATTGATTTGGTAACTATAAAAGAGCAACTCGACGCCTTTCTGTCAGAGATTCCACAACCAAATACGTTATAGAAATATGTTAAGACGTTTGGTTTCAATAATATTGATTGTTTTTCTTCCGGGGTTTATTATCAACCTTGATAAAACAGGAGATTTAAAGAACTACCAGTGCTGCAAATGTGCTACCTTGGTGAAATCCGAACGTACACCATCAGCCCTCAACTGCCGAGCGGGTGGCTCACATCAATGGTATAACTTAGGGGTAGTATGACAAGAGAACTATAACTGCAAGAAGTGTGGAACTTTGCTGGAGAGCAAACGTAATCCATCCACTCTTGGATGTCCCGCCAAAGGCTCTCATCAATGGAATCATCTTGGCCATGTGGGCAATGCCACCTACCAGTGCAGGAAATGTGGCATCACCATCAACAACGAGCGCCCCCCCTCTTCCTTGGGCTGTTCCCAAGGAGGCTCTCACCAGTGGAACAAACTCAGCCAGTAGAATGATACAATACATCGCAGACAAGGACCATTACACAGAAGTCCTCTCGCGTTGCGAGAAGGTCAAGCACGACCTGTGGATTGGTACTGCCGACCTCAAAGATCTCTATGTCGGCAGCGGCAAGAATGTTGTGCCGTTCCTCTCAATCCTCGACAAGCTGCTGAAACGGGGTGTCGATGTGCGTCTGCTGCACGCCAAAGAACCAGGTGAGAACTTCCGCGAGGATTTCGACAAATATCCTGAGTTGTGGAGCCGCTTGGAGCGGAGACTCTGCCCAAGGGTGCATTTCAAGATAATGATTTTCGACTGCGCCACCGCCTACATCGGCTCCGCCAACCTCACTGGTGCCGGCATCGGTATGAAAGGCGACAACAACCGCAACTTCGAGGCCGGCATCCTCACCGACGAGCCCCAATTGGTCGATGCCGCCGCCGACCACCTCGACAGCGTCTGGCAAGGGCGACGATGTTCCAAGTGCAAACGAAAAGCCTTCTGCGGCGACAGGATTTCAAAATAAAGGACAGTTTATAATGTAATTAATATACAAGTATGAAAAACATCATTGACAGAAGAAATGCGGAGTTTATTCCGTTGATTGAGGAATTTAAGAAAGAACTGGCACATTTGAACATTAAAGGAATAACCGGGCCTCATTTCCCCGGAGTAGGCGAATGTTATGAAAATGCAAAGTATAGATTTGCCTTCTGTGGCATGGAGACCTACGGATGGAATGAGATGCAAGACTTCATGAGTAGAAATGCTAATGACTATTTGAATAATTCGGACGATTGCCTGAACCAATTCCTGCCGCTTGGATGGGCTTCGAATTGGCATGCAACTTTCTGGGCATTTGTTTTCAGGTTTTTAGCGAGGTTCTACCATGTTGATTTTTGCAAACTTGTGGATAAGAACGCCTCTGACAAAGAGGTACAATCCATCCTAAAAAGTTTCGTGTGGGCACAAGCCAACTCCATCGAGAGATATGAAGTGACAAGTCAGTGGGCAGGTGCAGAACAGCAAGCCTGGAATGCAGTAAAGACGGCTAGTAGAAAATTTGATGACTTGAACCATATTATAAACTCATGCGCGCCCAAAGTGGTTTTCATTGTCTATAGTGGAGCCAACGAGGACTATTTTATGAATGATGATACTCTAAGTAGTATGTACAACGTTGATGCAAAGCATAGGAAAAATTGTTTGAGATTATCCCATGCTAAGATTAAATATGACTATTACTATCTGCGCAATTCATCCACCCACGTATTCAAACTCCCTCATCCTACATGGATGGGGCTTTACAGCGGTATAGGTATCGATGCTTATGTGGACTCTTTGATTAAAGATATTGAAACGTACCATATTTGGGATTTGTTACCTGTTGATCAAGATATATTCACTTTCCCGAAAGCGGAGGAAAATCATCTGTGTTTGATTGATGAAAAATACCATATCATTGCGTCAATTGCCCACTCGTTGACTCAAAATAATATTGTCATGTATGGTGGCGACATAGCCGGCTTGTTTAAAATGAACAATATCCTCACTCAGTATGGCGCAGAATACTCTGAAGATAATAGTCGCGGGATATTCAAAGTCATATCCAGTGCGTGGAAATACTATTATGATAAAGGCGATTTTCAGGCAGCATACGAGATTGCACGCAGTTTTGTAAATAAGCATGGGGAGTATGCGTATTAGCAAGTAAAAAGAGCTTCTCAAAAGGTGCGTCACGATGTGACGCACCCTTTTTGTATTTTTGCATCCCGAAACGAAAAACAGATAACGATGGATGCAAAAACAAACATTTTCTTTCATGCTCCCAAAGAGTTGACAACGGATGCCTTCCTCGTGTGGTTGCTCTACTTCCTTGATTCAGAGGAAGCATACAAAACACAGAAACAGACATTCTTCGACAAGTTGATATTGAAGAAGGCGGATCGCGGCCGACCGATTGGCGGCATAGAGCTGAAACGGCAAGAAAACAATGTCGACGTGCTGCTGGCATTCCGCTTTGAGGATGACGGCGAACGGCAAATGGCATTGTTTGAGGACAAAACCTGGAGCATGCCCCACAGCGGACAACTGGCACGATACAGGGAGATCTATCCCGATTGCTATCGCTATTTTTACTACAAGCTGGCCTATGTGAATTCGCAGGAATGCAAAGAGGTTTCCAATGAGCATTATGACATTATCTTTGTTGGTGAGATGGCGTCCGTGTTGGAAAAGATGGTCGACCTGCACTCGCTGATAAAGATGTACTACGAGTACATCACGGTTACATTTCTGGAGAATATAAATTCGCTACATGAAAGACTCTTCAATAAGCATGATTATGATGTGCTATGGAGCGCCGATGGCCAGAAATACTTGTGCGATTGTATTGTCGAGAATATGTATGAGCAGGGGGTTCCTTACCTCGAAATAAGGAATGGGACCAGCTTCGGCCGTCCATGGACACAGATAGATATAGCGAGAAAAGAGGATGGATATTGCGAAAGCCTGTTTTGGCGGGTGGATATTCGCTCCGGGAGGTTCTATATCCGGCTAAATCAATACGGCGAGCCGTCGAACGATGAAGTTGGATACAAGATGCGGCGGCTGAGAAATCTGCGCAAGGAAGCGGCTGATATTGTGGTAAGCATGCCGGCATTGCATCCGGGTAAGGTTGCGGATAGAGGAATAAAGGAGAGCGAGGTTCTGATATTCTTCCTTGAGGAGAATGATATAGACAGGCTAATGGAACTGTTGCCAAAGATTTCCTGTCGCATGATAGATGTTTTTAAAAAATTAGACTAACTGCAGTTTATTTCTCTCCGCCGCACGGGGTGTGTCGTGATTTGACACACCCTTTTTGTATTTTTGCAGTCGAAATCAAGAAAAGAAGTTAGTTATGGAAACTGAAAGCAAAAAACAAAGTAGGAGCAAGTTGGACTTGCTTACGGCAGTAGAAAACATCGTAGATCTGTCGAAAGATTCTCAGCTGTCGCCGGAGTTCTATCGTAAGGCAAGTCGTTATATAAAACATATTTCCACGCGCCTTGATCTTACGAAAGAGCAGAGCGTGATGTTGGCTTTGTTCATCGACCAAAGCGACGACTGCAATATCTATGCAAGCGACATCGTTAAGGCAACAGGTTGCCGTACTACACGTGTTATCCGCTATACCAACGACATAGACGTTCTGGTCAATCGTGGGCTGATTATCAGAAAACGGAATACCGATAGAGTTTCCTACCGTGTTCCTCTGGAGGTGGTTGATGCCTTTAAAGTTGATGAAGTATATGCCCCTAGAAAAATGTCTGGGCTGACTTGCCGAGAGCTATTTGATGAACTTGCCATAATAGTCGACATGGTTGATGATGATGAAATGGACTACAAATCTGCACGTGAACGGTTTGTCATGTTGCTTGAAAGCAACCAACATTTATTATTTGTTCAAGCATTGAAAAAATACTGCCCATATAGATATATGCACAACGACCTGATACTGCTGATGATGTTCTGCCATCTGTTCGTAAACAAAAACGACGATATGGTTGGTTTTCATGATATTGATTGTATGTTCAGCAAAAGCGAGATGCGTAGTATCAGATCGGAACTGGAAAGAGGAGAGATCGAATTACAAAACATGAAACTGGTGGAGTTCAGCAACAGTAACGGCATGGGTGACCGCTACTATTTCCGTCTCACAATGAAGGCCAAGCGTGAACTGCTCGACGAGCTGCAGCTCGCATCATTGGAAGCCTCCAAGTCGCTCCGCAACATGATTAAAACCACAGATATCAAACCTCGCACGCTATTCTATTCAAAGGAAATAACCCACAACATCGACGAACTGGCTGGCCTGCTTGACGAGAGGAACTACAGCGATATCCATACCCGTCTGCAGGAGCAGGGGTTCCGTTGCGGGTTCACATGTCTCTTCTACGGTGTACCTGGCACTGGAAAGACCGAGACCGTGATGCAGTTGGCGCGCCGCACGGGACGCGACATCATGCAGGTGAACATCGCTGAGTTAAAGAGCTGCTGGGTGGGTGAGAGCGAGAAGAACATCAAAGCGCTATTCGACACCTACCGCCAGCGTGTCAGCGAAAGCAGCATCGCTCCCATACTGCTGTTCAACGAGGCCGACGCCATCATAGGCAGGCGTCAGGAGGGCGCCGAGCGGGCGGTGGACAAGATGGAGAATTCCTTGCAGAATATTATCCTGCAAGAGATGGAAACTCTCGACGGCATACTCATCGCCACCACCAACCTCGCGCAGAACATGGACAAAGCCTTCGAGCGCCGCTTTCTCTACAAGATACGTTTCGACAAGCCCACCGTCGAAGCCCGCACCGCCATCTGGAAAGAAATGCTGCCCACGCTTGACATTGCAGATGCGGAGAAACTGGCCGAGCGTTACGACTTCAGCGGCGGCCAGATAGAGAACATCGCCCGCCACTACGCCATCGACGCCATCCTGCACGGCAACACCGTCCCCACCGCCGAGAATTTGGCCTCGCATTGCGACTCGGAGTGTATTAGCAACACCTCGACCAAACGAATAGGATTCAACTTTTGATGGACTATATCTGCTTGATGAACCGGAGAAAACCTCCGATAATCCCTCAATGCAATAAAAAGGTACAGATAACGTTATTCTAAGCATGGAGAACATCAACGACAAGATAATCATCTATCAGACTGCAGATGGTGCGACCAATCTGGAGGTAAAAATGGACAAGGATACCGTCTGGCTATCGCAGGCACAGATGGCAGAATTGTTCCAAAAGGACAGAACGGTGATTGGCAGGCATATAAACAACGTCTACAAGGAAAAAGAATTGACGAGAGATATCACATGTGCAAAATTTGCACATATGGGTACTGATGCTGACCAAACATATTATACTACACTTTACAACCTCGATGTCATTATCTCCGTCGGCTATCGAGTGAAAAGTCAGCGTGGTACGCAGTTCCGCCAATGGGCTAACAAGGTCTTAAAGGACTATCTTGTCAAGGGCTATGCCGTCAACGAGCGCATCCGCAAGGAGCAGATCGGCGAGTTGCGGCAGCTGGTGGGTATGCTGGGGCGGACGATACAGAGCCAGCCACTACTCTCTACCGACGAGACCCATGCGCTCTTCAACGTGGTAACCGACTATACCTATGCGCTCGACACCCTCGACAGCTTCGACTACCAGCGGCTTACCATCAACGATACAACCAGCGAGGCCCCTTTCCATGCCACCTATGACAACGCTATGCAGGCCATCCGCTCGCTGAAGGAACGCTTCGGCGAGAGCGCCCTCTTCGGCAACGAGAAAGACGAGTCGTTCAAGAGCTCCATCGGACAGATATACCAGACCTTCGACGGCGTGGAGCTCTACCCCAGCACCGAGGAGAAGGCCGCCATGCTGCTCTATCTCGTTACCAAGAACCACTCGTTCAGCGACGGCAACAAACGCATAGCCGCCACGCTGTTCCTCTGGTTCCTGAACAACAACCGCATCCTCTACCGCGAGGATGGCAGCAAGCGCATCGCCGACAACACCCTTGTGGCTCTCACGCTGATGATTGCCGAGAGCCGCCCCGAGGAGAAGGAGGTGATGGTAAAGGTGGTGGTCAACCTGATCAACAAGAACAACCCATGACAACGCTGAAGAAATACATCTGGCTGGTGGAGACCCTGATGCGGGCTGGCGACACCGGCCTCACGCTCAACCAGATTTCCGACGCCTATCAGCACGACGACGAGGTAAGCAACGGCGAGAAATACATCAGGCGCACCTTCCACCGCCACCGCAAGGAGGTGAAGGAGATTTTCGGCATCGAGATAGAATGCGGAGCTGACTGGCGCTACCACATAGCCGACAACGGCGACAACGACTATTTCCGCCGCTGGCTTATGGACTCCATCGCTGTGAACCGCATCGTCAGCGACAGCAGGGATACGGCCCAATATATAAGCATCGAGAGCGCCAACACGGAGCACCTCCCGGCTGTACTGCAGGCACTGAAGGAGCAACACCTGGTAGAGTTCGACTACAAACCCTATTGGGCCGACACCGCCACCCACTATTTCAACTTCCAGCCCCACGCCGTCAAGATGTACGAGCGGCGGTGGTACCTTATAGGGCGATTCAAGGCGGAGATGCCGCACATCATCTTCGCCCTCGACCGGGTCAGCAACCTTGAAATCAAGGAGGAGACCTTCCGCCGCGACCCCGGCTTTGACCTTGAAGAGATGTTCGACGGGGTATTCGGCATCACCATCGGCGACGGTGAGGTGGAGAGCATCTGGCTGAAAGTGGATGCACGCCAGGCCAACTACCTTCGTTCCCTGCCCTTGCACCGCTCCCAAATGGAGCTGCGCAGAAACGACGAATACTCCATCTTTGCCTTGCGGGTGCGCCCGACCTTCGACCTTCGCCAGCGAATTCTCTCCCTCGGCAGCACCGCCGAGGTGCTGAAGCCGGAGACACTCCGCGACGAGATGCGCGAAGAGGCCCAAAAGATGGTTGAAAAATATCAAGAAAACGACCTATTCCCCAGCCTGACGGTAGGGGAACGGTAGGGACTCCCTAGGGGTTCTCTAGGGGAATACATAGGCCCTTTCCCATTATTTCCCATCAATGGGAAAATTTGGATACTTTTTTTGCACCCACCCAACGTATGACACGTATTGGTATACACATTGCCTATTTTTGCAACCGGAATCAAGAAAGGAAAATCTGACGTAATGGACAAAATTAATGGTCGAACCGACGAGAAAGCGTGATTTTATCGTTACTTTGACAAAGTCAAAGGTCATGAACAAAAAAAATGTCCGCACTGCGGATGCAAGAAAGTAAAGAAAATCGGGCATGTAAACGGGGTACAGAGATACAAATGCTGGCAATGCGGGAGGCAATTTAACGGAGGGGAGCGCCTGGATGACTCGGTACTATGGGAAGAGTATGTTGTTCGCAAGCAGACTTATGCAGAGATAGGTGCCGCGCACGGGGTGTCAGCCAAAACGGTGCAACGGAGGCTGATGAGATACCAGCCATCATTCCAGGACAAGCAACCGCGAAAGGTGATTGTGCTGATGGATACCACTTATTGGGGAAGAGAACACGGCACAATGCTGTTCAAGGATGCCATCACCAACGAGAACCTGCTGAAATACAATGTCGGCAACGAGACTGTGGAGAAATATTCGGCAGGGATTGCGGAACTTAAGAGCAGGGGGTATGAAATACTCGGGATAGTGTGCGACGGACGGCGCGGGTTATTCAACGCCTTTCCCGACATACCGATACAGATGTGCCAGTTTCACCAGCAGAAGATAGTGACCACGCGCCTCACAAAACGTCCGAAGACAGAACCCGGGAAGGAGTTGCGTTCACTGTCCCTGATGCTCACAAAGACTGACCGCGAATCATTTGAAGGCGCACTTGGACTATGGCACGAGAAGTGGGAGAGCTACCTAAATGAACGCACGACAGACGAGGAAACAGGCAGGAGTCACTATAAGCACAAGCCACTGAAGTCGGCATACTTGAGCCTGAAACGGAATCTGCCATACCTATTTACCTATCTCGACCATATGGACATCGGTATGCCTAACACAACAAACGCCATCGACGGACACTTCTCGGAACTGAAGACCAAGCTGCGCGTGCACAACGGCCTGTCACAAAAACAGAAGCAAAAGTTTATCACTGAGTTTTTTAAGGCATAGCAGTAATGCCCAATGAAACGGGAAAGGACTCCGGCCATTATGGATGGAGTCCAGTTTCATTGGTATAATACTGGCCGATTATTCCTTGACGGGTTGCTCTCCAGCAGAGCCAGTCTCCGCTTCATCGGCGATGCAAAGATACATCTTTGTTTTCAATCGCAGACATAATGACCGAAAATTCAAGCATCATTTTTGTCCTTTAGACCGAAATTTGTAACAATCAGACAATCAACCATACAAATTCTTTGGGCATTTTAAATGAGAAACTTAATTTCAATTGGTTGATTCTCACTATATTTTCAGGGAACCTTATCATAAAAAGCATTGGTATCGAAAAAAATGCGTATTTTTGCAACCGCAAAAATAAAATGAAGTGACGACATGTAAGATAACAAAAAAATAAAGACATAGACATATAATAGCGATTCGTGCTATTCTTGAACGCTAAATTTCCACAATAATCCCAGCTCGGGATGCCAAAATCGAGAATAGGTCAACGAAACGCCGTTCATCGGCGTGGAATGACTTGTTTGATTTTGGAGGGCGTGGAAACCCTAGCGTTCGGACAAAGTAAACGTTCCACGCTATTTTTATACACTCCACGCCCGATGAAACTGATAGAACATAACCCATTCCGAATGCTTGGCATACCTGTGAATGCCAGTGCGAAAGACCTTGCTGCCAACAAAGGCAAGATGAGATTGTTAGACATAGGAAAAGAAGTTGTATTTCCGCTGGATTTGCCTAGTATTTTGCCTCCTGTCAATCGCAGCAGAGAGTCTGTTGCAACCTCTGAACGCGATATCAACCTTCCGCAAGACAAAATCAGGCATGCGCTGTTTTGGTTTGCGCAACCCTCTGATTCTATGGGTAAATTGGCATACGACCATTTGCTGCAAGGAAATAACGAGAAAGCATTAGAACTCTTTTCAAAAAGTTATTCGTGGGAGGCTTTGCTCTGCCGATCTATACTTGAATTGCAAGCTGGTAAATACGAAGAAGCTTTGCTTGACTTCTACTCCATAACGAACGGTCTATACAGCCAGATGTGTCACGCTATTGTAGGACAGACATTTGAGATGAGCGCTTCCGACTTGATAAAACTATACCTCCAGACTTTGACAGAAGAGGTAGAAGCGTCTACACTCCTTCAAGATTGGGGGAAGGATACAGTGCTACCTGGAGGTTCGGAAATAATTGAATTCGAGCTTCGAAATATTGCAATAAAGAAGCCTCTTGACATTATTGAAAAAGAGATTGTTGCCTGTAAAGCTATCAGCACAGATAATGCTGAAGCACAGCTGGAAGCGGGCAAGAAGCTTGCAAATAACACCAATAAGGTACGTATACAGTTACAGAAATTGGTTGGTAGCGATGATTCTCGTTACAGCCGTTTGGTAGACAAACTAGCCAACCAGATACTGCAATGCTCTATCAACTATTTCAACAAGATAGATGGAGAGAACAGAGATGTTATTGAGAATGCTTTGAAACTTGGCGAGTACGCTCTCAAAATTGCCGTTGGCAAGATGGCCCGCGACCATATCCAACACAATGTTGACATATTACGCAAAAAGAAAGAGAACCTGCCGCCAGCAGAGGTAGAGAATGAGATGGAGATAGTTCAGAATGCAATTTTGTCATTCCTTAAAAATCCAGGAGAAAAAACAATCTCATTAACTCACGAGAATGACAGAACTAATCGTTCCCTGGATCTTCTAAACGCAACAAAACAAAGTTTGCAATCAATAAAACAAAAACTTGGGGAAGACAATCCTTTCTATTTGAAAACATCAACACAAGTTGTAGGTTTGGCTTTGGGCAATATTATTGGGGAAGTTAACGATAATCAAAACTTGTTAATCCATGCTTCTCAAAATGCAAGTCCACAAGTAAAAGCCACTATAATCAGATTAAATGTACAACCTGTAGTAAATAATGCTTGGAAGGCTATTAGAATAATGGATGGTTTTGATATGGAAAACGATTTCCGTCAGAACCGTTATCTTCCCAACAGAACTACTTTAAAGGATATATACGACACTCTAAATACTGCAACAGGTGGCAATAGTGGAGGTGGTGATGGTGGCGGATGCTACATTGCCACAATGGTATATGGTGACTATAATCATCCACAAGTAATGGTGTTGAGAGGGTTCCGTGACGATGTGCTGCAAAAGAATCCGATAGGTCGTGCTTTCGTAAGATTCTATTATAAGTACTCACCTACTTGGGTTGAACATTTGAAAGACAAAAAACGAATAAACAATTTTATAAGAACAACACTTGACAGTTTTATAAAAATCTATAGAAATGAGGAGTAAAATACATCTAATTATTGCTTTGTTTTTATTGCAAACATCTGTTTATGCACAATCAACAGACAGTATCCGTAATTGCTCACTTGAGCAGCAAAACAAAGCCCTGCAGGAACAACTCACCAAGTTGGAGCAAAGAACCCACGAGCTTGCGACACAGGTGGAGAGCAATAGCGAAAAGGTAAATCTGCTTAGTGAGACAGTTGAGAAAAAGGTTGGTGGTCTTCACAATCAGATGGACTCTATTGACGAACGCTATGGGGTGCGTATGACGGACGCAGAAATGGCAGTACAGGAAACCTGTACCCGCCAACATAAGTCTGTAGTATGGGGTATAGTGATTGCAGTAGCAATTTGTTTGCTGTTGGTTGCAGCATACTTCATCCTCCGCAAACTTATTGCCAAGAAAGGCGATGACATTGAACTACTTCGTGCCCGTGCTGACGACCTCAACCGTCAGATGGTTGAGAAGATGGACAAAGAAATCGGGGAACTAAAAAAGATTTCCGAAGGATTGAATGCTCCACAATCTAATCAAACCACAAGCGAGCCTGACCACAGCCTTGTCAAAGCTTTGGCTGACCGTATTACATTTATGGAAATGACGCTCTATCGTATGGATAGCAATATTAAAGGTCATAAACATTTAACAAGGAGTGTCAAACAGATGAAAGATAATCTTCTTGCCAATGGGTATGAGCTGGTGGATATGCTTGGAAAAGATTATGTAGAGGGAATGAAAGTGTCGCCATCGTTTAATGATGATGATAGTCTTGAACGTGGCAAACGAATTATTACTGGAATAACCAAGCCCCAAATAAATTATAAGGGACAGATGATACAAGCCGCACAAATAACCGTAAGTCAAAACATATAATACACAAATATATGGCTAAGCTAAAAATGAAATATGGAATTGACCTTGGTACCACCAATTCCGCAATCTGCAAGATGGAGAATGGGGAGCCAACCATCAAGAAGACCGATACCCTGAAAGACACTCTACCATCGTGTGTATCTTTTACTCGGAAACGTCAGGTCCGTGTTGGTGACTCAGCAATGAATGATCTTAAGCAAGACAAGGCTCGTTCAACCAAGACAATGCAAACCGGGTCAAGTAATGTCTTCATTGAGTTCAAACGCACTATGGGACTTGATACAAAGTATGCAAGTAGCAATATGGAGCGTAGCTACAGTAGCGAGGAATTGTCGGCGGAAGTGCTCAAAACGCTGAAGTCGTTCATTGGCGACGATACTGTCGATGCCTGTGTTATTACCATTCCTGCCAAATTCAAGGCACCTGAAATTGCAGCCACAATGCGTGCCGCCAAACTGGCCGGCATAGATCATTGCTCGTTGCTGCAAGAACCCATCGCAGCCTCGATGGCATACGGACTGACCACCGACAACAAGAATGGATATTGGTTGGTGTTTGACTTTGGCGGAGGAACATTTGATGCTGCTCTGCTTCAAGTGGAAGACGGTATTATGCAGGTTAAAGACACCGAGGGCGACAACTACCTTGGCGGCAAAAATCTTGACTCTGCTATCGTTGACGAGATAATTATACCTTATTTGAAAGATAATTATGCCATTGATGGCATTATGGCAAATGCAACCAAGCGCGTGATTCTGCGCGATGCTGTTAAATACTATGCTGAACAAGTCAAAAACCAGCTATCATTTAAGCCGTCGGTTGACATTATGTCACCGCTGGACGAATTTGGAGAGGATGATGAGGGCGAACCATTGGAGTTGGATATGGTTATTACTGCAGAACAGATGCAACAAGTCCTGTCTCCAATATTCCAAAAGGCTTTGGATATTGTCAAGGGGTTGCTGAAACGCAACAATTTGAAGGGTGGCGACCTTAGTTCATTGATTCTTGTTGGTGGTCCCACATACTCGCCAGTCTTGAGACAGATGTTGAAAGAACAAATCACGGCAAATGTAGATACCAGTATAGACCCAATGACCGCTGTTGCTCGTGGTGCTGCACTTTATGCCACAACGCAGGAATATGATGCCGATGTGAAAGCATCGGCTGAAGAACAACAAGTTGCTTTAGAGTTAGGGTATAAGTCGACATCTGTTCTGCCAAGCGAATACGTGATTGTAAAACTACTATCAAATGAGAGCAAAGGCATAAGTGGCAAAAGCCTGATGTTTGAGGTGACAAGTGGTGACGGTTCGTGGTCAAGTGGAAAACTAGCGTTGACTGCTACAGGCGATGCCGTGGAGTGTGTTTTAAAGGAAGGTCGTGCCAATGCTTTCACCATTGCTGTCTGTGATGAAATCGGTAACAAACTGCCTTGTTTCCCCAACGAGTTGACCATTATACAAGGAAGTCAGGTTGATAGTGCCCCTTTGCCATACAACATTGGTATTGAGGCTCACGACGCAGTGATGGACAGAGATGTGTTTGTACCTCTTAAGGGTTTGGAGAAAAACCAGTCACTCCCTGCCGTGGGTATCAGAAACGGACTTAAAGTACCACGCCAACTCAATCCGGGCAACGAGACTGACCGTCTGATTATACCAATTTATCTAGGTGAAATGTTTACGGAAGGCAGCAGTGCAATCCATAATGACCACGTGACAGACATTGTCATTACTGGAGATGATGTGCCAGCAGTTGTATCCGCAGGGAGCGAGATAGACATAACACTCAAAGTGGACAACTCTCAGGGCTATCATTTGGATGTATTCTTTATTCAATTGGGAGAAACGGTAGAGAAAGACATTGTTGTAGATAGTCGTAGTGTTATGAGTTACAAGGAATGGCTCAGACGCTTTGCCGAGGCTCAATCCAAGTTGCATTCACTCAAAAGAACAGCTACTCCAAGCGAGTTAGCAGAGATTGAAGAAAAAATGGTCGACCTTGACCGCAGGAAAGAAAATGAACACAGCAAAGATGACGATATGCAGCACTTGCTTGATGACCTACGTAGAGTGTCTCTTGCTTTAGAAAAGGTTGAGAAAAATCATGAGTGGGAAACTGTAGAAACAGAATTGCGTGACGAATTTGACCGACTGGAACGGGCGAACAATGAGACTTGGTCGCTTCACGACGATGCTGCTGTGGCTGAAATGAGACGAGTGGTTGACCAGACCATTCGAATGCGTGATGTCAAAGCTGCTCACGAAGTGCTCCAAGATTTAAGCAGACTGGTTACTCAAATAGCACTGCCTGCTGTTCTTGTGGGCTTTTTGCAGCAACATCAGCAGCAGTTTGGCCACTACCAGTGGCGCAATGCTGCTACAGCAAAACAACTTCTCAATCAGGGAATGGAGATGGTGAACAACAATCCTGATTGGGAGGAGGTGAGACAAGTTTGCGTCCGAATAATCGATTTGTTACCAATTGAGGAACAGGAAAAGGTTCAGCTGTAGTATAATATGTTAGATGATTTATAAGAATAACTTGTTTGTAAGGAGTTGACGATAACGGTGTTTGTACTATTGCTATTAGGGAGACTATATTTTGATTTTAAATGAGTATGTTTACACTTTCTAAACAACAAAAAGTAGGCGACTATACAGTTGCTTTCCCTATCAAGCAGGGCGACTATGCCGAGACGTATCGTGTAAAAGATGCCTCGGGAAGAAACTATTTCCTAAAGTTGATAGATCTTGCTAGGCTGAACGGCAGGCAGTTCGACGAGGACGATAACGTCATTGAACTGGATATTATGAAGGGATTGAAACATCCCAATGTAATGCACCTCGTAGAGCAACAAGAAATAATGCTTGATGGAAGACAAATGGCCTATTTGGTAAGTGACTTTATTTGCGGTGAAACATTAGAACAGAATATTAATCGTGAGGGGAGCAATCCCTACGAAGTACGTGAATGGGTATGCAATGTACTCGCCGGGTTGCAATATCTGCATTCCCAAGCAGACCCCATAATCCACAATGAGCTGACGGCGCAGAACATTATGCTTGATGCAACCACAAAACAGGCGGTGATAATAGACTTTGGTCACGCTCGTAGGCTGAGCAACGGACGACGAGCGTTCGACAAGAAGGGATTGTTGCCATATTATCTTGCACCAGAGGCAATGAATGGAATCTATTCACCACAGAGCGATTTGTTTTCCGTTGGCGTGATGACCTATCGCTTGCTGTACGGAACACTTCCGTGGCAAGTGAAGAATGGAGACGATTTTGAAGATCGTTTACAAAGCGAACGGGAGAAGCCATTAAAGGTAATGTCATTAAACAGAATCGCTGCTCCTGACGGTATGGTAGAGGCAATTGCTAAAGCTCTTACTGTTGACCCAAAAGAACGTTTTCAGTCGGCAGAAGAGATGGCAAAGGCTATTCGGGGCGAGGTAAAAGTATCTGTAAATACGACAAACACTCAAAAGAAAGAGCAGGGAAAGAAAGCCAAAACCATAAAGACCGGCAACGGACTGTCGGATGTGGCAGGAATGAGAGAACTGAAAGCACAACTGCAGCGTGATGTGATTGACCTGCTGCGTGAGCCTGAAAAATATAAGCGTTATGGCATATCCATGCCCAACGGTATGTTGCTATATGGTCCTCCTGGTTGCGGAAAGACTTTCTTTGCCAAGAAACTGGCCGAGGAAGTGGGTTTCAACTTCGTTATGCGTACCCCCTCTGACCTCAAAAGTCGCTATGTTAATGCAACACAAGAAAACATTGCTGCCATGTTCAAGGAGGCGGAGGAAAACGCACCGACTATTATCTTCATCGACGAAATAAACGAACTGCTTCCAAAGCGAAACAGCGATGCTCACGAAATGAGCCGCAGCGCTGTAAATGAAATGTTGGCGCAGATGGATCGTACAGGAGAAAAAGGTGTTTTTGTCATTGGTGCCACCAATCTGCCAGACGAGATAGATGAGGCTATGTTGCGTACCGGCCGTTTGGAAAAGAAAATATTTGTTGGCCCTCCCGATGCAGAGGCTCGTCGCGAGATGTTCGAGATGTACCTGAAAGATCGTTATATAGACTTCGGCATCGATTATGAACAACTATCTACTCTGACTGACGGATATGTATCATCGGATATTCGGTACCTTGTTGATGAAGCCGCTCGACTTGCATTGAGTCGAAACGAAAAGATAACCATGGAGATATTGAATGAAAGCATCAAGACTCACCCATCATCAATAAAGCCAAAAGAACCTGAGAAAAAACGTATTGGATTCAAATAAACACAAATCATTATGGATAGAAAGGAAATATATTTAAAGACAGCCTTTTGCTGTATTGCCTGTGATGGCGAGATTGCGCCAGAAGAAGTGGAGAAAATCAAAGAACTTCCTCAGTTCAAAGAAATGGATTTGCAACAGTTGCTTTCAGGTTATCTGACGCAACTGCGGAGTGAAGGCAACAGATTCCTGAAAAGATACCTTGACGAGGTAAAAACTGCTGCATTGACCGAGGAGGAAGAATGTGAATTGGTAAGTATAGCCATCCAGACCATCGAAGTGGACAAATCCATCGAATACAACGAGGTAGCATTCTTTAAAAAGATACGTAAAAGGCTTAAAGCATCAGATGAGAAATTATTGACGGCGATTCCTGAAAACCCCGCAGTTATTGACCAAATATATCCGGAAGATTACCTACTTCCCGATATTACCGACGAGGATGATTTATCGCTCTGGGATGAAGCATTCAATGGTATTGATATTTTGTAATATAATCCATTATAAATTATTCTGATTACTGTAATTTGCAATGTGAAACCGAGAATAATTTAATAGGCGAACTTAAAAGATGGATAGAGAGTTCTGTGATGTAATCTTTTATGGTAATGTGTCGCGATATGGCACACCTTTATTACACTTCGTAGCTGAATCTACAGAAACAGTATGGTTCTGTCAAGTGCAACTTGTTGGGACAAAATTCTCAAATTTAATCAAAGTCCCAGTTTGATTGCTATGGCAGCGCAGGCTTCCGCGTCGGCCAGGGCGTGGTGGTGGTGCTCTAGGTTGTAGCCGCAGGCGGCAGAGACGGTGTGCAGCTGGTGGTTCTCGAGGTTGGGTAGCTTGTGTCGAGAGGTCTGCAGGGTGCAGCGGAAGCGATAGTCGGGCCAATCCATCTGATACACCTGGATGACGGCGCGGAGGCAGCCTTCGTCGAACCGCTTGTTGTGCGCCACAAGCGGCATGCCCTCTATCAGCGGAGCCACCCGCGCCCACACCTCGGGGAAGACCTCGGCAGTGTCCGTGTCGTCATGCCCAAGGCCGTGCACCCGCTGGCAGAACCAGCGGTAATAATTGGGCTCCGGCTTGATGAGGCTGTAGAAGTTATCTGTCATCACTCCATCCCGGACAACGACCACACCCACGCTGCACACGCTGGAGGGGCATTCGTTGGCGGTCTCGAAGTCTATGGCTGCGAAGTCTTTCATCTTACATTCTTTAGTTTTATCGAGTGGCAAAAATACAGTCGAAGTTTGTCATTTCCTGTCATAAGGGTGGTTTTATCTGGAAATCCTGTCGCCACAGAAGTCCTTGCGCCTGCATTTGGCACAGTGCGTGCCCTGCCAGACGCTGTCGAGGTGGTCGGCGGCGGCATCGACCAATTGGGGCTCGTCGGTGAGGATTCCGGCCTCGAAGTTGCGGTTGTTGTCGCCTTTCATGCCGATGCCGGCACCGGTGAGGTTGGCGGAGCCGATATAGGCCACCGCGCAGTCGAATATCATTATCTTGAAATGCACTCGCGGACAGAGCTTTCTCTCCAGTTTCGTCCATAGACCAGGATAGTTGTCGAAGTCGGCACGGAAGTTCTCGCCCGGCTCCTTAGCGTGCAGCAGCCGCACCTCGACACCGCGTTTGAGCAGTTTGTCGAGGATGGAGAGGAAGGGCACCACCCTGGCCCCGCTTCCGACATAGAGGTCCTTGAGGTCGGCCGTGCCAATCCAGAGGTCGTGCCTGACCGTCTCGCAGCGCGAGAGGACTTCGGTGTAGTGGTCTTTGTCGGCGATGTATTGTATCATGCTATAAACAATGCTTTTTTTGCTTCCGTCGCCCTTACAGGGCTCTGGGTGGGATGGATTCCGTTCCGTGGGCTGGCGCCCACGGCTATTATCCTGCGTCCCCGATGGGGACTTTTTGAGAGGGCGAATGATGATTCGCCCCAACGAGGTGTTCCAGGAGACACGCCCCGTCCGCCTGCGGCGGCCACCTCCTCTAGTTCAGAGGGGGAGTCGTGAGATATGAGTTGTGGATTATTAGTTAAGTACAAGGGAATCGGATAAGCCATTGATAAGTCCTACATTTCTCCTAGTCGGGTCCTGGTCAACTCCTAGTCGGGTCCTAGTCAACTCCTAGATAACTCCTAGGTAGGTCCTAGGTAACTCCTAGTTGGGTCCTAGTGGGAGTTTTGTTTTGGAAGGGAGTGGTCAGGGTTGTTGCTGGCCGTCGCGGAGGGTGATGCGGCGGTCGGCCATGGCGGCGAGCTCGGGGTTGTGAGTTACGATGATGAAGGTCTGGCGGTACTGGTCGCGGAGGGTAAAGAAGAGCTGGTGGAGCTCGCGGGCGTGCTGGGTGTCGAGGTTGCCGCTGGGCTCGTCGGCCAGGATGGCCATGGGGCGGTTCATCAGTGCCCGCGCCACCGCGACACGCTGCTGCTCGCCGCCGCTGAGTGCGGCGGGCTTGTGCGTGGCGCGCTGGTCGACTTTCATCACGGACAGCAACTCCATCGCCCGCGCCTCGGCCTCTTTCATGGGAGTGCCCTTGATGAGGGCGGGGATGCAGACGTTCTCCAGCGCCGTGAACTCGGGCAGCAGGTGGTGCGCCTGGAAGACGAAGCCGATGTGCTCGTTGCGGAAGCGCGCCAGGTCTTTCTCCTTCAGCTTGGAGACTTCAGTGTCGCCGTAGCGGAGGGTGCCGCTGTCGGGGCGGTCGAGGGTGCCGAGGATCTGCAAAAGGGTGGTCTTGCCGGCACCCGAAGGGCCGACGATGGAGACCACCTCGCCCTGGTTGATGGTCAGCGAGATGTCGCGCAGGACGTGCAGCGAGCCGTAGCTTTTGTTGAGGTTTTCGGCGGTGATCATGGGTTTTCTTTTTTTTCTAGATATTCTAGATTTTCTAGAAATTCTAGATATTCTAGTCTTTCTAGATATTCTAGTCTTTCTAGATTAACTAGTTATTCTAGATTTCCTGGCCATTGAGGAACACACGCTCGACTTTGTTCTCGCCGTAGGCGTAGGGCATGTATTCGTAGCCGGGGATGTGTTTGGTGATGTAGAAGTTGGCCTTCTTGCCGACGGCGATGGAGCCGACTTCGTTACTGACACCCATGGCGTAGGCGGTGTTGAGGGTGGTGGCGTTGAGGGCCTCCTCGGGGGTGAGGCGGTAGCGGATGCAGGCCATGGAGAAGATGAGCTGCATGTTGCCGGAGGGCGAGGTGCCGGGGTTGTAGTCAGAGGCCATGGCCACGGGCAGGCCGGCGTCAATCATCTGGCGGGCCGGCGACAGGGGCAGTCCCAGGAAGAAGGCGCAGCCGGGGAGCACGGTGGGCATCGTGTCGGAGCCCTTCAGGCACTCAATCTCGGCATCGCCCATCTGCTCCAGATGGTCGACCGAGATGGCATTGTACTTCACGCCCACCTGCACGCCGCCCGAGATGGCCATCTCGTTGGCATGTATCTTGGGCCGCATGCCGTATTTAATGCCGGCCTCGAGGATGCGCTCGGTGTCGGCGACGGTGAAGAAGCCCTGGTCGCAGAAGACATCGATGAAGTCGGCCAGCCCCTCGGCGGCCACGCGCGGTATCGTCTCGTTGATGACCAGGTCGACATAATCCTCCTGGTGGCCGCGGTACTCCATCGGTATGCCATGGGCGCCGAGGAAGTTCGACTTGATGGTCATGGGGGTGGTCTCCTTGAGGCGGCGTATGACGCGCAGGAGCTTCAGCTCGCTCTCGGTGGAGAGTCCGTAGCCGCTCTTGATCTCGATGGCGCCGGTGCCCATGCGCATCAGGTCGTCGAGGCGCCGCCGGGCCAAGGCGTAGAGCTCGTCCTCTGTGGCTGCCGCGGTGGCCTTGGCGGAGTTGAGGATGCCGCCGCCGCGCTTGGCAATCTCCTCATAGCTGAGGCCGCGGATTTTGTCGACAAACTCCTTCTCGCGGGAGTTGGCATAGACGACGTGCGTGTGCGAGTCGCAGAAACTCGGCATCACCAGCCGACCGGTGGCATCGACCTCCTTTTCCACTTTCCACTTCCCACTTTCTGACTTCCACTCGCTCATCGGTCCGAAGGCGGCAAACTTGCCGTCCTCGATGACGAGGTAGGCATCCTTTATGGTCTCCAGCACGGACATCTCTTTGCCCTGCTTGCGCAGCCGAGGCGTGGACTCGACGCCCACCAGTTCCTTGATATTCTTGATTAGTATTCGCATAATATTCAAAATAATTCTTGTTGGTTGCCGTTGGTCTTGATTTTGCCCAGGTGTTGGTAGGCGAGCATGGTGGCTTCGCGGCCGCGGGGGGTGCGCATGAGGTAGCCCTCCTGTATGAGGTAGGGCTCGTAGACCTCCTCGACGGTGCCGGCATCCTCGCCGACGGCGGTGGCGATGGTGTTGAGGCCGACGGGGCCGCCGCGGAACTTGTCTATAATCGTGGTCAGTATGCGGAGGTCCATCTCATCGAGGCCGTTGCGGTCGACATTGAGGGCCTGGAGGGCGTAGCGCGCGATGTCGAGCGTGATGGTGCCGTCGCCCTTGACCTGTGCGAAGTCGCGCACACGGCGCAGGAGGCGGTTGGCAATGCGGGGGGTGCCGCGGCTGCGGCGCGCTATCTCGATGGCGCTCTCGGAGGTAATCTTCACCTGCAGGAGACCGGCCGAGCGGTTGACAATCTTGGTGAGCGTGTCGGCATCGTAGTATTCCAGGCGGCAGTTGATGCCGAAGCGGGCGCGCAACGGGGCGGTGAGCATGCCGCTGCGGGTGGTGGCGCCGATGAGGGTGAAGGGTTTCAGATTCAGCTGCACACTGCGGGCGGCGGGGCCGGACTCGATCATGATGTCGATGCGGAAATCCTCCATGGCGCTGTAGAGGTACTCCTCGATTACGGGCGAGAGGCGGTGAATCTCATCGATGAAGAGCACGTCGTTGTCCTGCAGCGAGGTGAGCAGTCCGGCCAGGTCGCCGGGCTTGTCGAGCACGGGGCCGGAGGTGGTCTTGATGCCGACGCCCAGCTCGTTGGCGATGATGTTGGAGAGGGTGGTCTTGCCGAGGCCGGGAGGGCCGTAGAGGAGCACGTGGTCAAGCGGCTCGCCGCGCTCCTTGGCGGCGCGGACGAAGACCTTGAGGTTCTCCACCACCTGATGCTGACCGGCGAAGCTGTCGAACCCCGAGGGGCGCAGCGCACGCTCTAACTCTTTCTCTTTCGCGGAGATAGAATGGCTATCGAGATTATCATTTCTCACTGGTTCAACTGTTTATAAGGTGTTCGAGACCTTCGGTTCATGGTGCAAAGGTAAGTTTTTTTGCCGACATAGCCAAACAAACCTTCCGCACAGACCGCAACTTGCAGTCCCACAGCGAGATACAACCCAAGTACAAAAATTGCCCCAAAACCGCGAAAACGCCCCTTTTCTAGACAGACACAACCCCATGGTTCACAGCAGATTGAAGTGTATAGGTTTTGCCTTGGTTCTGCCTCTCCAGGGCATCTCTTGGAGGGTTGGGAGATTAGACGTAAAAAGAAAAAAATCCACTCCGTTGCAATAAAACAATTCGATGCGCGTTATAACAGAAATTAACAAAAAAATAGCAAGCATGAAACCAATCATAGTCGGCACCGACTTCTCCGAAGGCTCCTATGTGGCGCTCGAACTGGCCATCGACGTGGCCAACCGCTTTCAGAGCGACATCATCCTCATCTGGGCCCGCCGCGAGAAACTGCTCTTCGACGGCGAGCAGCTGAACATCATGACCAACCTGGCCGAGGACAAGCTGCAGACCCTCTGCGAGAAATACCAGCCTGCCATGAAGCACGGCAAGCTGCGCTGGCAGATCACCAGCGGCAAGGTGGCGCCGGCCCTGGCCACAACAGCCACACGCGAGCTGGCCTCGATGATTATCATCGGCACCAACGGCGCCTCGGGCTTCGAGAAATACTGGATGGGCAGCCAGGCGGTGCGCATCGTGCAGGACTCGCCCTGTCCCGTGCTCACCGTGCGCCAGGGTTACGACTTCCACAAGCAGCTGGAGCGCATCGTGGTGCCCATCCGCGTCAACGCCAACTCGCGCCAGAAAGTGCCGCCCGCAGCCTCGATGGCCAAGATATTCGGCTCCGAGGTGCACATCCTCGGCCTGCTCGACCTCAAGGAGGAGGAGCACGCCCTGCGCACCTACGTCCAGCAGTCGATGGACTACCTTGAAAAAGAAGGTGTCAAATATCACTTCGATATCCGTCCCTACTCCAACTACTGCGACACGGTGCTCAACTACGCCGATGACATCAAGGCCGACCTGGTGGTCATCAACACCGAACAGGACCACATCATCAGCCAGATATTCCTCGGCACCAACGCCCAGCAAATCGTGCACCGCTCGCAGATACCGGTGCTCTGTATCCACCCGGCCGACTTCATCAACGTGTCGGCGAAGATCTAAAAAGCCTCACCCCCAGCCCCTCTCCTGGGAGGAGAGGGGGGCAGAATGCACTATGGAATACGATGTTATAGTGGTTGGCGGCGGTGCGGCGGGTCTGATGGCCGCCGTGGTGGCCGCCGGGCGCGGCAAGCGTGTGCTGCTGCTGGAGAAGATGGACCAGTGCGGACGCAAGCTGCGCATCACCGGCAAGGGGCGTTGCAACCTGACAAATACCAACCCTCTCCGAGACACGCTGCCCCATATCGGCTCCTCCACCGCCGGCACCACCAAGAAGCCCGGACAGACTGGCGGTGTATGGCTCCGCAACGCCTACGGCCGCTTCTTCAACCAAGAGCTGATGGACTTCTTCGAAAGCCGAGGCGTGGAGCTGACTGTGGAGCGCGGCAACCGCGTATACCCCGCCAGCGGCAAGGCGCTGGACATCTTCCTCGCCCTCATCGGCGAACTGGAACAGAACCCCAACGTTACCATCCGCAAGAACGCCACGGTGAAGTCCGTAGGGACACGGAGCGCCATGCCCGAAGCAAGCTATTCGCCCACAGCGGACGCGGCACGCCACGTCCCTACAGAGGCAACATGCGTAATCCTGCAAGGAGGCGAGCGCATCCCCTGCCGACACATTATCCTCGCCACCGGCGGCCTCTCCTACCCCACCACCGGTAGCACCGGCGCCGGCCACCGCATGGCCAGCGAACTGGGGCACACGGTGATAGAGACCGTGCCCTCGCTCGTAGCCCTGCGCTGCGAGGAGCAGATACCCGAGGAGTTGGTAGGCTTCCAGCTGAAGAACGTACAGCTGTCGCTCTTCAGCTCCTCCCCTAAGCTAGGGGAGGGGGACCGCCGCGAAGCGGTGGTGGAGGAGTGTGTCTTCCGCTCCGGCATCGGCGAAATGACCTTCACCGAAGACGGCTTGGGAGGCCCCATTGTCCTATCCGCCAGCCGTATCGCCAGCCGTCCCTTGCACGGAGGGCAGCCACTGACCGCGCGCCTGGACCTCAAGCCGGGTCTCACTCACGAGCAACTGGACCGCCGCCTGCAAGCCGACCTCAACCAAAACGGCACGCGCATCTTCAACGACGCCCTGCGCCTCTGGCTGCCCGCCGAGCTGATACCGCTGGCGCTGAAACAACTGCACATCGAGTACTACAAGCGCCTGCACCAAATCACCGGCGAGGAACGGCGCCGGCTGCGCGACTGGCTCAAAGGTGCAACCTTCACGCTGACAGGCACACGCGACTGGAACGAGGCCATCGTTACCCAGGGCGGTGTCTCCCTTTCCGAAGTGAACCCCAAGACGATGGAAAGCCGACTGGTGAGCGGTCTGTATATAATAGGTGAACTCCTCGACCTCGACGCCGACACCGGCGGCTACAACCTCCAGATAGCCTTCTCCACCGCCCACGCCGCCGCCGAAGCGGTGTAAGAACCCTGATTATGCATACCAAAGTTAATAATGAACAATCCTTACGCCACCTGACGTGGACACCCGACGGCGATGCCCCTGCCATGCAAAACGAGGCCACCACGTTCCACGAGGCGATGCGGGCGCCCTGAATATTTCCAACCTCCCGGTTAGAAATATATTGGTTCATTATTAATCAACACAATCATGCTGAAACAAATCATCATGGCGGTGCTCGCAATGGGCATGGCCGGTGCTGCAATGGCACAAACATCATATTCGCTTGTCGGCAACGTGACCGATGCGAAAGGAGAATCTCTACCATTCACCAACTGCGTGCTGCTGCACGAGACGGACAGCGCATTCGCCTACGGCACCACGGGCGATATGGACGGGCGGTTCGCCATCAGCAACATCGCCGGCGGCAGCTATCTGCTGCGCATCACCTTCATGGGCTACCTGCCCCACTGGCGGAGGGTCGAAATCGAAAAAGACACCGACCTCGGAACCATCACCCTTGAAAACAATGCCACCCAACTGAAAGAGGTACAGATTACCGCCAGCCATCCGCTCTACTCCGCCGACGGCGAGAAGGTATACTACAACGTGGGCGATGACCCCAGTGTGCAGAGCGGCAACGCCACCGATGCCCTCCAAAACGCCCCGGGGATAGAAGTGGACGCCGAGGGCAACATCAAGTATCGCGGCGGTGCCGAGGTCTCGATATGGATTAACAACAAGCCGTCGCACCTCAAAGCCGAAAGCCTCAAGCAGTACCTCAAGTCGCTGCCCGCCGGCACACTGCAGCGCATCGAGGTCATAGCCCACCCCTCGGCCAAGTACCACACACAGAACTGCGTGGTCAACATAGTTACCAGCGCCAAGGTGAAACGCAACGAGTTGCTGTGCATCGGCCTCAACGCCAACAGCAAGCCGCAGGTGGGGCCGTGGGTGGATTATGTGTGGAGCAATGAGACGGTACGATTCAACATCTTTGTAAGCGGCGACTACGACAGCTACAGCGGCGATGCCTCGAGCAGCAGCAGCCTGCTAGCGCCCGACAGTACCCTCTCGGCATCCATCTCTACCAAAGGGCACAGCCGTAACCGCACCCTTGGTGGCAATTTCGGGCTGGACTTCGACTACAACATCGACAGCAACACGCTGGTAAACCTATGGCTGTGGACGACCGCCACGCATGACAGCAGCCGCATTGACGGTCGCACCGAACGCACGGAGTTCATCTCATCCCCCGGACGCTATTTCTACAACGAGGCCCAACGCAACGGCAGCCTGCTGGCCGATGCCGCTTTCGGCGTAATGCTGGAAAAGAAACTCGACACGCTGGGCGGGATGCTCTTCGTCGACTACACCGGCACACTGACGCGCAACCGTTCCTATGCCAGCGACCTGCGCAGCTTCGACAGCCTCACCGACCTCAACGCCTCTCGCTTCCGCACAAACTTCAACCCCTCGCAGTGGCACGGCATCACCGCCGACATCGCGCTGCCTTACAGCAAGCGTGGCGAAGTGGATTTCGGCCTCATGGCCAGCCTCGCGCCGGAGCGGAAAGAGGTGGAAGAGACCCTCGGCAGCCACACCGACTCGCTGCGCAGCTACAATTACACCAACAGTACATACGAACTCTCGCTCTACGCCGGTGGCGAGCATCACTTCGGACGCTTCACCCTCGGCATATCGCTCGCCATGAACAACACCTGGTACCGCCTGCAATATCCCATGGCCGACAGCGGCAATGTGAGCCGGCACAGCCTCACCTTCAACCCCACCCTCCACGCCTCGTACAGCACCGAGTCGATGCACAACTTCACCTTCAGCTACACCCACTATGTCATGCCGCCCACCGCCACACAGCTCACACGATTCACCACCTACGGCTACGACGGCTATTCCACCGGCAACCCCACGCTTCGCAACGGCTACACCGACAACTTGAAACTCGGCTGGGAACGCTATTTCGACCACCTCGGCAGCATCGGCGTCAGCGCGTGGTACAAGTCGATGCGCGACCAGACCGGCACCCTCACCGATGTGGCTCATTGCGACCCGTTTGGGCGTATCGTGGCATTCAGCCAGCCCTTCAACATCGGCTCCGCCCGCAACCGAGGTCTCGGGATGAACGCCACCCTGCGACCCGCCGACTTCATGAATATCCGCTTCTACGCCAACCTATTCGACGACTACTACCGCGTGCAATACCGACCCGGGAAGTGGGTCGAGAGCGAGATGCTGTGCTACTCCCTGCGGCTCAACTTCTGGGCGAAGCTGTGGGACAAGCTGCAAGTGTTCGCCAACGCCATCTACCGCAGCCGCACACAGACACTGTTGGCCGAGGTTGACCCATACTTCTCCGTCGACTGCGGCGTGAGCACCGACCTCTTCGACCGCCGCCTCTCGCTCTTCCTCAACATCAACGACCTCTTCAACACCGTCCGCACTGGCGGCGAAAGCGTCAACCCCTACAACCCCTCCTCCAGCGAGAGCTCCCACACCAGCCGCTACCTCAGCTTCGGCCTCACCTGGCGCATCGGCCGCACCGAGATGGAAAGCCAGCAGATGCATGGCAGAAAAAAAGGCGACAAGAAAAAAAGCTAGCAGCGGGTATTGCTCCTCACAAGCAAACTAACGCAAAACCAGAGAGGCCACTTGGTGTGTGCCGAGAGGGGGCTATTGCTCCGCAGCGATGACGGCATCCTCCCACTCGGACATCTTCTGCTCGAGCTGGGTTTTGAGGGACTGGTATTCCTTGTAGAATTCAGGGGACTGCGCCTCGCCGGTGGCCAGGATTTCATCCTTGGCAGCGATGGAGGCTTCCAGCAACTCTATCTCCTGCTCTTTCTGCTTGACGACATTCTGCAGCTTGCGGCGCTCGCGCTCACGCTCCTTGGACTGCTCGTAGGCGGCTTTGGAGGCGGAGGTCTCTTTCTGAATGTTCTGATTATTCTGAGTGTTTTGATTATTCTGAATACTCTGATTATTCTGAAGTTCCAGGAATTCCATGATGTCACCCTTGAACTCGTGGACGGCACCGTCGCGGAACTCGTAGAGCTCGTCGGTGAGGCCGGAGAGGAAGTCGCGGTCGTGGGAGACGACGATAAGGGTGCCGGAATATTGCAGGAGGGCATTCTTGAGGATGTCCTTCGAGTTCATATCCAGGTGGTTGGTGGGTTCGTCGAGGACAAGCAGGTTGCTCGGCGTGAGGAGCAGCTTGGCCAGCGCCAGACGCGCCTTCTCGCCGCCGGAGAGCACCTTGACCTTCTTGTCGATGTCGTCGTCGGAGAAGAGGAAGGAGCCGAGGATGTTGCGTATTTTGGGGCGTATGTCGCCCTGGGCAATGTCGTCGATAGTCTCGAAGACAGTCTTGTCCAGGTTGAGCATAGCGGCCTGGTTCTGCGCGTAGTAGCCCACGCAGACACCGGCGCCGAGGCGGAACGTGCCGGTATAGTCGTTGATGTCGCCCACGATGACCTTGGCCATGGTCGACTTGCCCTCGCCGTTGCGGCCCACAAAGGCCACCTTGCGGCCGGCGGTGAGCAGGAAATCCACATTGTCAAACACCTGTTTCTCGCCGTAAGCCTTGCCGAGGTGCTGCGCCTCGACCACAATCTTGCCGCTGTGGGGGGCGGGCGGGAACTGGAAGTGGATGCTCTCGGTGCTGACCTCGTCGATGGAAATCTTCTCCATACGCTCGAGCATCTTCACACGGCTCTGCACCTGCTTGGCCTTGGTGGCCTTGTAGCGGAAGCGCTCGATGAACGCCTCGATCTGGGCCACCTGGCGCTGCTGGTTGGTGAGTTGCGCCATCTGGCTGGCACGGCGTTCCTGCATTTGGACGACATACTCGGAGTAGGGGCACTTGTAGTCGTAGATACGGCCAGCGGTAATCTCGATGGTGCGGCGCGTGATGTTGTCGAGGAAGGTGCGGTCGTGGCTGACGAGCACCACAGCTCCGGGATAAGAGGAGAGGTAGCCCTCGAGCCACTGGATGGAGACGATGTCGAGGTGGTTGGTAGGCTCGTCGAGTAGCAGGAAGTCGGGGCGCCGCAGGAGAAGCTTGGCCAGTTCGACACGCATCTGCCAGCCGCCGCTGAAGACGGCCACGGGGCGGTCGAAATCCGAGTGCTGGAAGCCGAGACCCAGCAGCACCTTCTCGGCCTGCTCGCGGCGACGGCTGCCGCCGAGGATGGCGATGTGCTCGGTAACTTCATGGTGCCGCTCCAGGAGGCGTGTGTAGTCGGCCGACTCATAGTCGGTGCGTTCGGCGATGGCTAGCGAGAGGCGTTCCTGCTCCTGCTCCAGCTCGTCGAGCTGGCTGAAGGCAGTGAGGGCCTCCTCAATCACCGTGCCGACGGTGTCGGGCACCATCTCCTGGGGCAGGTAGCCCACGGTCTGGCCGGAGGCGATGACAATGGAGCCGCTTTCGGGTTCCTGCCAGCCGCAGAGTATCTTGAGGAGTGTGGACTTGCCGGCACCGTTCATGCCCACCAAACCTATGCGGTCGTGGTCGGCAATGTTGAAGGTTACGTTGTCGAAGAGGTTGGTGCCGGTGAACTGCACCGAGAGGTTGTTGACGCTAATCATAAACAAAAGGGAGCAGTGGACTGGACCTGCTGCTCCCGTATTCTGGTGAAAAGGATGTGTTACTTGAGCGAGAAGTTGACCGGGAGGTTGAACTGCACACGGACAGCCTTGCCACGCTGCTTGCCGGGGGTCCACTTGGGCATGGACTTGACGACGCGGATGGCTTCCTGGCCGCAGCCGCCGCCGATGTCGCGGAGTACCTTGGGGTTGGCGATGGAGCCGTCGCGCTCAACGACGAAGGTAACATACACCTTGCCAGTGATGCCGTTGTCGCGGGCGAGCTGGGGGTACTTGATGTTCTGGGCCAAGTACTTGTAGAGGGCTTCCATGCCGCCGGGGAACTCGGGGTCGTTCTCAACGACGGTGAAGATCGGCTCTTCGGCCACTTCCTCTTCCTCCTCGACAACCACGGGGGTAATCTCAATGTTCTTGGTGTCGTCGGTAACCTCAGCACTGAAGTTTACCTCCTTGATGTCCTCCTTGTCGTCGGCGACCACCTCAATGACGGTGGTTACCTCGGGCACTTCTGGTGGCGGAGGGGGTGGCGGTTCCTGGATGTCAGTCTGGATGATGATCTCCTCTTCCTCGAGGACAGCCTCGCGCTCGAGGGCTTCCTTGGCCTCACGGTCATAGGACTTGACGTTGAAAGCGACGAGGGCGGCTACAAGAGCGACCACCAAGCCTATCTCCAGATAGAGACCTCTGCGTTTTTCGAGGTCGGCCTTGGGATTTTTCTTGAGTTCCATATTATTGTTTTTTAATTGTTTATTCTCATTTTCGGGCCGTTCGAGCCCTTTGTTTTCGAGTGCTAAATTACGAAAAAAAACTGAATTACCAACACTTTTTTGTTAAAAAAGTTGATTTTTCTTATAAACGCAACACTATCAACTAGTTGCAAAATCCGGCATCATTTTGCCTTCAGAGGCATTTTGGGTGGTTTTGCAACAGGCTGGCTGGCAGACTTTTAGAGGACCCTCTTCTTCCTCTCTTCGGCCTTGGTAGGGGGATGGTCAGGGGAGGGGTGGCACAGGGCGAAGGGTGAGGACAGGATCAAAGTAGAGGAGCCAGCCGGAGACACGGGGATAGCCCATGGCAGCGAGGGTGCGGCAGTAGAGCTGCACCTGACTGTTATGGACGCTCCCCAAATCCTTGCCGGTCTTGAAGTCGATGACCCAGGTCTCGTCGGGGGTAATCACTACGCGGTCGGGGCGGCACTCGCTGTCGCCATCGACAATGGCGCACTCGGTTTTCACCTGGTAATCAGGGGAGAAAAAGCGGGCCGTGAGGGGGTTGACCACCACGTCGCGGGCAAAGGACTGCAGCTTGTTGAGGTCGGCCTCGGAGATGCCGACGGGCTGGCGTCTGAGGAAGCGCGCGATGGCGGCATCGACATCGTCAGCATGCTGAATATCGGCCAACAGCTCATGGGCGTAGATACCGAAGCGGACACTCTCCTCGAGCAGGGGGGTGATGGCGCGTTCGGCGGGCGAGGCCACACGGACCACCGAGGTCCACTCGGGGAAAGAGAGACGCCCGAGTCGCACATCCTCTACGCGTTCCTTCTCCTCCTCCTTTCTGACGGGGGGCGAATCGGGGTCGCCGAAAGAGGCGTCGCCCTTGAGATAGAGCGACAGCAAACGGCTGTAAGTCAGCGTGTCGCCCTTGCTTTGGGCACATACGGCATAGAGCCGCTCGCGCGGACGCGTGAATGCGACATATAATATATTAAGGTCATCGAAGAGGCTGTCGGCACGCTCGCGGTCGCGGTCGGGGTCGAAGCGGGTAACGGAGTCCTTGCCGAGGGTAACGTATGATGCGGGCAGCGACTTGCCGTCGGTGTAGAACCGGTCCTGCACGTTGACCCACAGGCTGTAAGGCTTGGCTCTGGGAGTGAAGAACGGGCAGATGACAACCGGCGCCTCGAGTCCCTTGGCCTTGTGGATGGTGAGCAGGCGGACAGCGTCGCCCTCGTCGGAGCAGGCGGCCGAGAGGTCGGGGTGGTCGTCGAACCAGCGGAGGAAATCGGAGATGCCCTGCATGTGGCGAGCCGAGAAGGCGGCGGCGCGGTTGAGGAGGGAGGCGACGTAGGGGGTGTCGATGCCATCGAGGCGGAGGTTGCGCAGCAGCTGCTCGCAGAGGTCGTAGAGGTCGAGCGAGAGGAGGTGGTCGCGGTCGAATTCGATGCCCTCGGCACGGAGGAGCGTGCAGAGATCAAAGGCATCTGCACCTGCGAAAGCATCCAAGTGGCTACCAGCCAGCACGCCAAGGCGTTGGAGGCGGACAAGGAGGTCGGCCGCAGCGACACGGTCGGCCGGGTCGGCCAGGGAGCGGAGGGCCGCGACGAGCGCCATCACGGCGTGGCTGCCGCGCAGGTAGAACGACTCGGCCGAACTCTGCGGCACATCGCTGTGTTCGCGCAGATAGGCACCGATGGTGGCCAACTCGCGACGGGTGCGGGCCAGCACCATGATGTCGCGATAACGATAGCCCTGCTTTTGAACCATATCGGTGATAATCTGCAGCACACGGGCGGGAATGGCCTCGGAGTCGTCGGGGTCGGTGAAGGCGATGTCGACATACCCTTCGGGACCCTGCTCATGCTTGGGGGCCACCTGCTGGTAGAGCGACTCCTCTTCGGGCTTGACCGAGAGGTCGGGACCGATGTAGGCGTCGAGGGCCAACTGGTTGTCGGCGTAATGGTTGCGTACCAGCCAGGAGAAGAACGCATTGTTGAACCGTACCACCGCGCGGAGGGTGCGGAAGTTGGTGTCGAGGTGCAGAGGACGGCAGCGGCCGAGGACGCGGCTGTGGTCGGGCATGCCCTCGACCTGCGGCAGGCGCAGGAACTGGCGCACATCGCCCTGACGGAAGCGGTAGATGGCCTGCTTGGCATCGCCAACCACCAGAGAATCACTATCCTGAGAGACACCGTTGGAGAGCAGCGGCACGAGGTTCTGCCACTGCAGGAGCGAGGTATCCTGGAACTCGTCGATGAGGAAGTGGGTGTAGCGGCTACCGAGGCGCTCGTAGAGGAACGGGGCATCCTGCTCGAGCACCACACTGTTAATCAACTTATTAAACTCCGACAGGTGCATCACCTCATTGTCGCTGGAGTACTCCTGCAGACAGCGGCTGAGCTCGCCGAGGAGGGCCACGGAGTAGAGGTTGGATAGGAGGACGATGCGCGTATTGTAGTCGGTAAGTTGTTCGTCGAGAAGATGTTGTATCTCGAAATATATTTCACGCAAGGGCTGGGCGACGGTATCGGCGGCAGGGGTGTGGGCCTTGGCCTTGCAGAGCGTGGCACCGCAGTAGTCCACGGCCTCGAACACCTTGACAGCGTATGCGTTGGGCTGCGCCACGGCACCCGCAGCCAGCTTGTTGAAGAACGAGAGGTAGCCACGGCCGCCCTGATTGCAGACCGACTCGTCCATGGAGGCCGAGGCCAGCAGCTTGAGGGCTTTGGCACCCAGCGACTTGAGCTGTTGCTCAAAAAGGCGGTTGTCGGTCGTATAGCGGTGGTGAATCTCGATGAAATCGGAGAGCGTATATTCGCGCAAGAGACTGAGGTACTGTTCGGTATCCTCGGCAAAGAGCTGTGCGGCAAGGGTGGCGAGTGCACCCTCGATGGCGAAGCCCTTCTCGTTCTCCATGCGGCTGACGGCGAAGGCGGAGACGGCGCGCGTGAGGTCGTCGTGCCCTTCGGTGCCGACGAGGGACATGAGGTTGGCGACAGCCTGCTCGATGAGGTCGTCCTGCTCGATGCGAACCTCGAAGTTGACGGGTCGACCGAGGTCGTGGGCGAAGGTGCGCACGACGCGGTGCATGAAGCTGTCGATGGTGGAAACCGAGAGGTCGGAGTAGCGGTGGAGCATGGCCGAGCGGAGAGTGGCGGCGCGACGGCGGAGGTCAGCTTCGGCGAGCGGCCGGTGTCGGTGGAAGTCCATCTGGTTGATGGCCTCGAGCAGCGGGGTGCACATGCCGGCATGCGCCGGGCAGGAACCCGGGACGGCCAGTTCGGAGAGCGTTTCCATAATCCTGGTTTTCATCTCGTTGGCAGCCTTGTTGGTAAAAGTGATGGCCAGGATGCGACGGAAGTTCTCGCCGACACGCTGCTCGTCGCCGGCCAGGGCAAAGCGCAGATACTCGCGCACCAGGGTGAACGTCTTGCCGCTGCCGGCCGAAGCCTTGCAGATTATGAATGGGTTATGTTCGCTCATGCCAATTGGATTTGAACGCAAAGATACATCTTTTTTCCCGAACAGGCAAATATATCACATAAAACACTGATAACCAGCAGGAACCATCCAACCGGAAAAGAGATGCAAAAAAGCGGGAAAAAGTGCCGGAAATGCCCATTTTTGACCCAAACACAATCCGCTGTCTGTCAGCATATTGCAAGCACCCTCTTCTTCCTCTCTTCTTCCTCTCTTCGGCCATGCCGGGGGATGGGGTGGGAAGAAGGTGGAATTCGGAAGCCGTTTTTATATTTTTGCGCACGAATCAAAAAAAAGTTGTATCTTTGCTTTTTGCTTACATGAAACAATAAACGATACAACATAATGGAAGACAACAGATTATTTAGCGAATTCCCGCCCGTCTCGACCGAGAAATGGGAGGAGGTAATCAACAAAGACCTCAAAGGTGCCGACTACGAGAAGAAGCTCGTGTGGCGCACGCTGGAAGGCTTCAAGGTGAAGCCCTACTACCGCGCCGAGGACCTGGAAGGACTTGAATATCTGGATAGTAACCCTGGCGAGAAGCCCTACACACGCGGCAAGCAGAAGAGCGGCAACGAGTGGGAGGTGCGCCAGGACATCCGCATCCCGGATGTGGTGGAGGCCAACCGCGTGGCGATGGACGCCGTGGAGCGCGGCGCTACCTCGCTGGGCCTCTGCGCCAAGAACGTCAAATCCCTCGACGACATGGCCGCCCTGCTCAAGGGCATCTATATCAACGCCGTGAGCGTGAACTTCACCTGCTCGGAGGACTACCTGGGGCTGCTGAAGATCTATGTGGAATATGCCCGCAAGGAGGGCTACAACACCGAGGAGCTTTGCGGCTCGTGCAGCTGGGACATGTTCCGCCACGCGCTGAAACACGGCAAGTTCCACCGCGGTGAAGAGGGCGACCTCGAAATGGCCAAGCAGCTGGTGGAGTACGCCTCGAAGGAGCTGCCCAAGTTCCGCGTGCTGACCGTGGACGGCAGCCTGCTGAACAGCGCCGGCGCCAATGCCGTGCAGGAGCTGGGCTTCACCCTGGCCGCCGCCAACGAGCTGGTTTCCAGACTGACCGACATGGGCGTGAAGATGGAGCATGCCGCCCGCAGCATTGCCGTCAACTTCGGCGTGGGCAGCACCTACTTCACCGAGATGGCGTGGAGCAGTACAAGCCCGAGTGCGACTGCGCCTACAAGCTCTTCATCGGCGCCACCACCAGCCGCTGGAACCAGTCGGTGTACGACCCCTATGTGAACATGCTGCGCTCGACCACCGAGGCCATGTCGGCCGCCGTGGCCGGTGCCGACAGCATCTCGGTGCTGCCGTTCGACAACGCCTACAAGGAGGCCGACGAGTTCGGCTACCGCATAGCCCGCAACCAGCAGCTGCTGCTCAAAGAGGAGAGCTACCTGGAGAAGATTGTCGACCCCGCTGCCGGCAGCTACTATATCGAGAACCTGACCGACCAGATAGCCCGTGGCGCCTGGGAGCACTTCCTGAAGGTGGAAGAGCTGGGCGGCTACTGCAAGGCCCTGCGTGCCGGCTACGTGCAGGAAGAGGTGGAGAAGACAGCCCGCGAGCGCGACAACAACATCGCCACCCGCAAGACCACCATCCTCGGCACCAACCAGTACCCCAACCTGTTGGAGAAGATGGCCGAAAAGGTGCAGACCGATGGCCACTGCTGCTGCCAGGGTGAGAAGGGCGACGAGGTGAAGACCCTCAAGGTGTACCGCGGCGCCGAACCTTTCGAGGCCCTGCGCATGCAGACCGAGAAGGCCGCCCGCCGTCCGAAAGTGTTCCTGCTGACCTACGGCAACCTGGCCATGCGCAAAGCCCGCTCGGGCTTCGCCACCAACTTCTTCGGCGTGGCCGGCTACGAAATCATCGACAACCCCGGCTTCGCCACCGCAGAGGAGGGTGCCAAGGCAGCCCTCGAGAGCGGCGCCGACGTGGTGGTGCTCTGCTCGAGCGACGACGAGTATGCCGAGCTGACCGAACCCGTATGCAAGGCACTGAAAGGCAAGGTGAAGAGCCTCGTCCTGGCCGGCTTCCCCAAAGAGATGGTGGAGACCTACAAAGGCTACGGCATCGATGAGTTCATCCACGTGAAAACCAACGTACTGGAAAGCCTGACCGCCTTCCAGAAACAACTGTTGTAAGCAACCTCAAAGAAGTGATGCGCCAGTCGCCACTGCACTACCGGCTAGACAGATACATCCTCGGCAAGTACCTGACGACGTTTTTGTTGGCGCTGGCGCTCATCATCATCATCGTCATCACCTTCGACGTGTCGGAGAAGCTGGACAAGTTTCTCTCGCACAAAGCCACACTGTGGCAGATTGTGTCGATTTACTACTTCAACTTCATCCCCGGCTTCGTCAACCTCTACAGCCCGCTGTTCATCTTCATCGCGGTGATATTCTTCACCTCGAAGATGGCGGGCAACAGCGAAATCATCGCCATCCTGAGTTCCGGCATCCGCTACCGCCGCATGCTGCGCCCCTACGCCTACGGCGCCGCCATCGTGGCCGTTGTGGTGTTCATCCTGGGCAACTTCGTCATCCCCATCTCGAACCGCCACCTGATTGATTTCGAGGAGCAATACGTCAAGTCGAAGGCCACCAACTACTACTCCAACCTGCACTTCCAGGCCGAGCGCGGCGTGCAGGTGTATGCCGAGAGCTACGACGTGAAACAGCAGCGGGCCTACAAGTTCCGCCGCGAGGTGCTCGCCCCCGACGGCCGCCTGCTGCAGCGCGAGACGGCCGACGCCATCGCCTACGACACCGCCACGGGGCTCTGGAGTTGCACACAGTACACCTTGCGCACCATCGACAGCCTGCGCAATGAAACCCTCACACGAGAGCACAAGGCAGAGAAAGACTTCCACCTGCTACCCGAAGACCTCAACGTGCTCTCCACCCGCGTGGAGACCATGAACACGCCCCAGCTCATACGCTACATCCAGCGCGAGGAGATGCGCGGCACGGGCACGGTGAAAGCCTCGAAAATCGAACTCTTCCAACGCCTGCTCAACCCGCTGGCCATCATCGTGATGACCTTCATCGGCGTGGCCATCGCGGCCCGCAAGACCCGCGGCGGCACTGGCATGCACCTGGCCTTGGGCATCGCCATCGCCTTCTCGTTCATCGTATTCATGAAGGTAACCACCGTCTTCGCCACCAACGGCAACCTCCCGCCTTTCATGGCCGTGCTGCTGCCGCAGGTGGTGTATGCCCTGGCGGCGGCCTACCTGATTCACAAAGCACCCAAATAGAACAACATGACCATCAAGGAAATAGAACAGCAAATCATCGACGAGTTCGCCAACTTCGACGAATGGCTCGACAAGTATGCCTACCTCATCGAGCTGGGCAAGGAGTGTCCCGAGATTGAGGAGCGCGACAAGACCGAGCAGAACCTCATCAAGGGGTGCCAGAGCCGCGTGTGGCTCAGCTGCGAGCATCGCGACGGACGCCTTTTCTTCCGCGCCGACAGCGACGCCGTCATCACCCGCGGCATCATCACCCTCCTCATCCGTGCCCTCGACGGGCAGACCCCGCAGGACATCCTCGACGCCGACCTCGCCTTCATCGACGCCATCGGCCTCAAGGAGCACCTCTCCCCCACCCGCTCCAACGGCCTCACCTCCATGGTGAAGCAGATGAAGATGTATGCGCTGGCGTATAAGCTCAAGTAGTTAAGGAGACAGTAGTTAAGGAGTTAAGTAGTTCAAGAAAATAGCCATGGAACCCAATCAAGAGACCATCAAGAGCGCAGTCGTCAACTGCCTGCGCAACATCTACGACCCCGAGATACCGGTCAACATCTACGACCTGGGGCTCATCTACAACATCGATGTCGATGCCGACCTCAACGTCAAGGTGCTCATGACCATGACGGCACCCGACTGCCCCGAGGCAGAATATATGTTCCAGGAGGTGAAGCAGATGGTGAGTTACATCAGCGGCGTGAAGAGCGTCGACGTGGAACTCACCTTCGACCCACCCTGGACCATGGACCGCATCCCCGACGAGGTGAAGCTGGAACTGGGATTCTTATAATACCAAACTAGAATATCTAGAAAAACTAGAATATCTAGAAAAACTAGAATATCTAGAATATCTAGATTATCTAGAAAATCCAGAAAACCAGAATGAAAAACCCCTTCAAGAAGAAGTCCGCCGCCGACCTGGCCGGCCAGTCGCTCGACAGCCTGATGTGGCGCCGCTTCCGCCGCAACCCGCTGTCGATGGCCAGCCTAGTGGTGATCGGCCTCTTCGCCCTGGTGGCGGTGCTGGGCTACCTCATCACCCCCGACCCCACCCCCCACTGCAACCAGCAGTACCTCGAGCTGGCCACCCTCAAGCCCGGCTCCCGCGCCACCTTCCTCTGCACCAAAACAGAAAACTCAAAATTCAAAATTCAAAATTCAACATTCTCTCGCATGCTCCACGGCGAGCCCCTGCCCTACGCCGCCACTCCTATAATAAAATATGAACGCGCACGCGACAGCATCCTGGCCACCCCCTATAACGGCGAACCCATTGCGGTGGCCGCCGCCAGTGCCTTCGTCAAGGAGCGGCGATTCCTGCTCGGCACCGACGCCTACGGGCGCGACGTGCTGTCGATGCTGATGATAGGGTCGCGTGTGAGCCTCTCGGTAGGCTTCATCGCCATCCTCATCGCCCTGCTGCTGGGCATCACCCTCGGCGCCCTGGCGGCCTACCGCGGCGGCTGGGTGGACAACGTCATCATGTGGCTCATCAACGTCGTGTGGTCCATCCCCACGGTGTTGCTGGTCATCGCCATCACCTTCGTGCTGGGCAAGGGCTTCTGGCAGATATTCGTGGCCGTGGGCCTGACGATGTGGGTCGACATAGCGCGTGTGGTGCGCGGCGAGGTGCTCTCCATCAAAGAAAAAGAATACATCGAAGCCACGCGGGCGCTGGGCTACAGCACCGCGCGCACCTTGGTGCGGCACGTGCTGCCCAACATCATGGGTGCCGTGGTAGTGGTAGCGGCCTCCAACTTCGCCAGCGCCATACTGCTCGAGGCGGGCCTCTCGTTCCTCGGCATCGGCGTGCAGCCGCCCATGCCGTCGTGGGGCATGATGGTGAAAGAAAACTACGGCTACCTGCTGCTCGACAGCGCCTACCTGGCCCTGCTTCCCGGCGCCTGTATCATGGTGGTGGTGCTGGCCTTTATGCTCCTGGCCAACGGCCTGCGCGACGCCCTCGACGTGCGGCGATAATCTCAATTTGCGTCATTTTAGGAAAACAATAATCTCAATTTGTGTCATTTTTGCACAATAAATAATCTCATTTTGTGTTATCTTGGGCATGAGACGAAAAATATACGACCAACTAAAACACTGGAAACAAGAATCTAACGGCCGCACCGCCATTCTTATCGATGGTGCCCGACGCGTAGGCAAGAGCTACATTGTGCAGCAATTCGCCCAAAACGAATACCGCTCGGCGCTCATTGTCGACTTCGGCAGTGCCCCCACCTCCATCAAGCAACTGTTTGACAACTACATCGACGACCTCGACACCCTATTCCTCAACCTCACTACCTACTACCATGTCCAGCTCCATCCTCGCCAGTCGGTTGTGGTCTTCGACGAGGTGCAGGAATGCCCGCGAGCCCGTGCGGCCATCAAGTACCTGGTAGCCGACGGCCGCTATGACTACATCGAGACCGGCTCGCTGACCTCACTGCGGCGCAACGTGAAAAACATCATCATTCCCTCAGAGGAGCAGCATCTGAAGATGTACCCCATGGACTTCGAGGAATTTCTTTGGGCCAGCGGCAACGAGCAGATGATGGACACCATCGCCCATTGTTTCCATCTCCGTAAACCACTGGGGCAACTGCTGCACCGAAAAGCCATGGATTTATTCCGGCAGTATCTCATCGTCGGCGGCATGCCACAGGCCGTGGCCGAATACGTCCACTCACGCAGCTTCGAGCAGGTCGACAAAGTCAAGCGTACCATTCTCGACCTCTACCGCACCGATATATACAAATATGCCGAAGGCTACGAGGCAAAGGTGGCTGACATTTTCGACGAAATTCCCGCCCAGCTCCAGAAACATGAGAAGAAATTCTCCCTGGCGGCGCTGAAACCCGGCGCACGCTTCCGCGACTACGAGAACGCCTTCCTCTGGCTCCGCGAGGCCATGATTGTCTACACCTGCCACAACACCACAGCCCCCAATATCGGCCTGCGCCTCAACCGCGACACCACCACGCTCAAGTGCTACATGGCCGACACCGGCCTGCTCATAAGCCTGGCATTCGATGAAAACGGCCTCCTCAACAACGACATCTATGCCAAGCTCCTTTTGGACAAACTGGAAATCAACCAGGGCATGATTGCCGAGAATGTCGTGGCACAGATGCTGCAGACCGCCGGCCACACGCTCTACTTCTATTCCAAAGCCTCGCCCGTGGCCGACGACCGCATGGAAATCGACTTCCTCATCCGAAAACCCACCCCCACCAACCGGCACAACATCTCCCCCATCGAGGTGAAAAGCGGTGCTCGCTACACCACCTCGTCACTTAACAAACTGATGAAAAAGTTCGGTCCTTATCTCGCCACACCCTACATTATCCATTCCGGCGACCTGCGCATCGACGAGCCAATTTGCTACCTTCCATACTACATGACCCCCTTGCTGTAGGCAAGAAACAGGAAATGTTAAGAATAATTAACATCGCTCAATACATTGAAATTCAATACCATAGTAAATAATAGAAAAAAAATGGCTGCCGTGTGGGGAAATTTACGTACTTTTGCACCAAATTTTAGAACGAAAATATTAACCCAAAAACATTAAAAACAACATGAAGAACATTTTCAAACTGATGGGCATCGCCCTTCTGAGCTGCAGCCTGATGGTTGCCTGCGGTAATGACGACACCGAGGAGCCCACACCCAATCCTAACCCTAACCCCAACCCTAACCCTGGTCAGCAGAGCAGCATTACCGTCAGCTGGGACGGTGCCAACCAAACCATTGGCTTCACCGATGCTTTCCAAGTGGCTGCAGGACAATCATTCTACGTCCTCGAAGCTGCCAAAGGTCTCAACAATGAGAGCTACGAGTTCCCCCTGTTCCGCGTTGGATTTGACCTCGATACCGATCCGCAGTACGGCTACGCATTGGCCGCCCAGTGGAGTTACTCCATGAACGGACAGGAAGTTAGCGGTAACAGCATTCTCCCCACCGATGCCATTGTCGAGGCTTACTACCAGAGCCAAAATGCCTACAACAAGATTATGGGCGACTGGCAGCTCTATGGCCCCGCCCAAGGCAGCGACTACAAGCTCCCCAACGCCCAGTTCGATGCCACCGAGCTCACCCTCACCTGCAATGTTGCTGTCATCCTGTACTCCTTCGACGAAGCTCTCGCTGAACTCCAGGCAATCGATGGAACCCCCTCCGAAGAGGATATCGAGAATGCTCTCGAGAATGCCACGAAGAAGAACATGACCGTCTCCATCCAGAACTACAAGTTCGACGCCGCCTCCGCTCAGAAGGCTGCCATGAAGAAAAAATAATAAATCTTTCAAAACAGATAAAACAATGAAGAAGATTTTCAAACTGGCCGCTATTGCCGCTGTCGCTGCTTTTGGCCTTGTGGCATGCAACAACAATCCCCAGCCCGCTGAAGAGGACACCACCGCCACCGAGGCTATCGAACAGATTGCCGATGAGATGGAAGCCGCTGCCACCGATGTAATCGACACCGTTGTCCCCGCCGTCAAGGAAGAGGTCAAAAAGGCTGCCAAAGCCACTGCCAAGAAAGTTGAGCAGAAGGTCGAGAAGAAAGCCGAAGAGGCCGTCAAGACTGCAGAAGAGCGCGTCGCTGAAGACCTTAAAAATAACAATAATCAGCAGAGACAAACCGCTCCGTTGAAGCGTACCCGCTAAATGCGAGCCGCAATGGACAATAAAAAACAAACGGAAAGCCCCGGTCTCGCCTTTGAGATGCGGGGCTTTTCCATCTCTATTCCTCTAAAAACTCTCCGGTCATGAAATGCAAGACCATATTTTACACCCTTATGGCAACCACAATCCTTGGATCCTGCACCTGCCACGAGGAGAAAGAAATGCGCACCAATGCACTAGGCTACCTACAGGCGATGGGCGACTACCACATTGACGAAGCCAAACCCTACTGCACCCGCTACACACGCGAGAATACCATTCCAACACTCAATTTCCTCATGTCGCAAGCCGACACCGCATACATCAATTCCAACCGCCCGTCGGTGTTCACCATAAAGAAAATAGTGCGATTAAGCGACTCAACGGCAAGCATCCACTATCACAAACAGACACCCATCAAAAGCATCAACGATAGCCTGCTTCTCCGCTACGAAGATGGGCACTGGCTCGCCGATGTGCGCCTGACCCCCCTACCCTACATGAACAACCAAAAAGACAGACCAATAGACCCCGCCGCCCTGCAACGTCAGTTCCAAAATATTAAAGACTTAAAACGAATTCCCGTCGACAGCATCAGTCTCAACCGCTCCACACATACTACTGGCAGATGAGATGTGGCATCTAGCCAAAAAGAACCCTTCAGGCATTTCATGCAAAACTAAAGTTGAACTTTAGTTTTGCACAAAATTACACTATTTTTCTGATATACAAGAAAAAAAGTGTGCAAGCAATGCGTTTTTCATTGTTTTTCCACCACCTCGAGGTCGAAGTCGGAGAGGGCGGTGGCGGGGAGGGTGTCAGCAGGTGCCGCCGAGCGGTCGAGCAACGCCAGCACGCTGTCCTGCACCGGCTTGTACTGGTCGGGGTGGGTGGAGTAGTACTCAAGGCTGTGCTCCACCGCCTCGCGTGTGGTGTGGTGGCGGGCCAGGATGTCGTCATAGGCCGCGAGCACCTCGGGCAGCATCGTGTCGTAGCGGTACCCGGTCTCCACGGCATAGAAGCCTTCCAGCATATAGGCGTCGGCCAGCAGCGAGGCCATGGCCTCGGGCGCCAGCACGTCGGCCGGGCGCTGCTCCGGGCGGCAAGCCGCCAGCATCAGCCCTGCAACCATCAGTAGACATATTCTCTTCATTGTCGTGCCATCCTATAAAAAAACAGGTCTGTTGTGGTGGGCAGACCTGTTTTTCAAGTTTTCGGTCAACTTATTTCTTCAGGGCGTTGGAGAGAGCCTCGGCACCTTTCTTGATACCCTCGTTGGCGGCGTCCTTGACGGCCTCGGTGGCTTTCTCTTTCACGCAGGCGTTGAACTCTTCTTCCATGGCGGCCTTGAATTCAGCGTTGTCCTGGTAGGCGGCGTAGCTCTGGCTGAGGATGCTCTTGATGCAGGCCTCAACGCTGGCGGCGTCGGTCTTGTAGCAGTTGCACTTGGCGCGGCCGGCCTCGCGGGCGGCGTCGAGCATGGCGTTCATGTCGACGGTGGCCTCGCTGACGGTGGCGGAAGCCTCGTCGGCAACGTTCTCGATGGCCTCATCGATGACCTCTTCGGTCTCGGCGGGCTTGTTGTTTCCGCAGGAAACGGTCATGGCGGCCACGAACAGGGCAGCGCCAAAGAAGGATAAAACTTTCTTCATGATGTTGGTTTTTAAAATGTTAATAATACTTTCGTTTGAAATATTTTTGCAAAAGTACGACTTTTTCTCCATACGGCACAAATTTTTATTCTTAAAATATGTTATAAAGCATTAGCCGGCAGCCCTTTCACTGGGTTGCCGGCCATCTGGCGGTGGGAGTAACAGGAATCGAACCAGTGACCTCCTGCTTGTAAGGCAGGCGCTCTGAACCAGCTGAGCTATACTCCCTTACGCATCGGAACGCGTCCGATTTCGAATTGCAAAGATACGAACATTTTCCGAACTGGCAAAAAATAATTTTACCATCCCCTTGGAGAGGCCGAAGAGAGGAAGAAGAGGGTGGTATCAAACTACTAATAGACAGCCACTTACGAACCTCCGTTTTGAGGCCCGTTTCCCTCTTTTTTGCAAAAAATCACGCAGGTTATGCAAACGACTGCATATCAACAAGTTTCTTGTACAAGCCTCCTTGCCGGAGCAGTTGGTCGTGGGTGCCGCGCTCGACGATGCGGCCGCCGTCCATCACCACGATGAGGTCGGCATGGCGGATGGTGCTCAGCCGGTGGGCGATGACAATCGAAGTGCGCCCGCGCATCAGTGCGTCTAGCCCCTGCTGCACCGCCACCTCCGACTCGGAGTCGAGGGCCGAGGTGGCCTCGTCGAGCAAGAGGATGGGCGTGTTGCGCAGCACCGCCCGCGCTATGCTCAGCCGCTGGCGCTGGCCGCCGGAGAGGGTCATGCCGCGGTCGCCGATAACGGTGTCATAGCCTTGCGGCAACTGGTCGATGAACTCGTCGGCGTGGGCCACGCGTGCCGCCTCGCGGATGGCCTCGTCCGAGTAGTCCTCGGCACCGAAGGCGATGTTGGCCGCCACGGTGTCGTTGAACAGTATGCAGTTCTGCGACACCAGGCCGAACTGCGACCGCAGCGAGTTGATATTCAGCTCCCTGATGGGATGTCCGTCAATTAGGATGTCGCCGCCGGAGCAGTTGTAGAAACGCGGCAGGAGGTCGACCAGGGTGGTCTTGCCAGCCCCCGAGGGCCCCACCACGGCCACCATCGAGCCACGCGGCACCGTGAGGTCGATATGCGACAGCACATCGCTGCCCTCATGGTAGGCGAAGCTCACGTCGCGCAGCACAATGCTGTCGGCAAAGCCTTCCAACACCGTGGCACCGGGCTTCTCCATTATCACCTCGTCGGCGTCGAGCACCTCGAGGTAGCGCTGCGCCGAGGCATCGGCCTTCATCAATATATTGTACGCGCGCACGATGGCATGAATCGGCGGTATCAGCCGCGCAAAGATAATCACAAAGAATACAAAGATGGAGGGCTGTATCGACCCGTCGAACACCTGCCAGCCGCCGATGATAAGGATGATGACCAGCGCCAAGGTGCCCAGTATTTCGCTCACCGGCCCCGAGAGGTCGCGGCTGCGCGCCACATGTATCATCGTGCGAGCATAACCTCGGTTGGCCTCGTCGAAGCGGCGCTCACTCTCCTCCTCGCGCACAAAGGACTTGATGGCCTTCAATCCGCCAAGCGACTCCTCCAGCATCGCCGTCAAGCCACCGAGTTCGGCCTGCCCGCGCTGCGAGGAGCGCTTCAGCCGCTGCCCGATACGCACTATCAGCCATACCCCCACCGGCAGCACCAGGAGGAACAGCACAAACAGCCTCCACGAGACAAACAGCAGTATGCCGCTGAAAACCAATATATTGATAGGATCCTTCACAAAAGCTTGCAACTCGCCCACGCTGTACTCCAGTCCCGCCAGGTCGTTCGACATGCGGCTCATCAGGTCGCCCCGGCGCTTGCTGTTGAAATAGGAAATGGGGAGGATGGTTATCTTGTGGTAGATGTCGTTTCGCAGGCGCTCTATGACGCCGGTACGTATCTGGGCCAAAAAGATTTGCGACAGAAAACGCATCAGGTTGTTCATCAGCGAGCACCCCACATAGGCCGCGCCCACCATCGCCATGCACCAGGCGGTGCCCTTCAGCGCCTTGTAGCGGTAGAGGTGCCAGAAAGCCCAGTCGACCACCTGCTGCTGGCTCAGCCCCAGCTCTGGTTCGGCCGCCGGCGCCGAGTTCAAGCCGAACATCAGCTCCACAAACGGGATTATCATCACATAGGCACCCACGCTGAAGAGGATATGCAGCAGGTTGAACAGCACGTTGAACACTATCTGCGTCGGAAAGTGCTTCAAATACTTGACTATGCGCCACATGGATTTCATTGCACTCTCAGTCTGCAGGCGTTAATATCGGTCCCGCCGCGATGGCTGAGGCGTTCGGCTCGCAGCTTCTGCGACAGGAAGTAGTCGTAAATCGCCTTGGCTTCGGCGGCCTTGCGGCATTCGATGGCCACATGCACCCGCGGGTTCTCTATCAGCCACGCGGCCCAAGCCTTGAGCACCCGCTCCGAGTCGGCCGTCAGGCGGCTGCCCGCCACGAAACTCACCTGCAGCGGCACCTCGGTGCCTTTCATCGCCGGCAGCAGCGTTACCTCGCCCGATGCCTTGCCGCGACGCATGCTGGCGGCACTGATGCTCACGACGCCTGGCATCTTGCCTTCGGCACTGACGGTGAGGATGTTGTCCTCCTGCATCGAGAGCAGCATGCCGATGCTGCCCTCTCCGCGGTAGGTGGTGCCGCGTTCCAACGACACCTCGGCCTGTATGGGGTTGTCGTCCGCATCCGTAACCGCCAGCCTGTAGCAGGCCATCGCCTCCGGTCGCGCCGCCGGGTAGAGGTCGAACATCAGCACCTCGCTGCTGGTCGACGAGGGCAGGCGGCCGGGAAAGTAGGCCCGTGTGCCGTCGGTGGTAACGGCAAAGGAGAGCTCGTCGCCGTCGGTATTGATGGGCAGGCCCAGGTTGGTCGGCTGCCGGCTGCCGGCATCGTTCACGTCGGCGAAGTAGATGTCGTAGCCGCCAAAGCCCTGCCACCCGTCGGAGACGAAGTACAGCGTGTGGCCGTCGGCATGGATGAAGGGGAATTTCTCGTTGCCCGAGGTGTTGATGGCCGAGCCCAGGTTCTCGGGCCGGCTCCAGTCGCCGTTCTTCAGGCGGCGGCAGCGCCAGATGTCGGTGCCGCCATAGCCGCCCTTGCGGTTCGAGGCAAAGTAGAGCACCGAGCCGTCGGGCGAGACGGAGGGCTGCGACTCCCACGTGCGGTCGCCGTTGACGTTGGTGCCGGCGTTCTGCAACGGACTCCATCGGCCATCCTCCCGGGTGGTGAAATAGATGTCGCTGTTGGCATAGCCGCCCGCGTGGGTGATGCGGGAGTAGTAGAGTTCGCGCCCGTCGGCCGTCAGGCTGACGCTGCCTTCGGGCACTCCCTGGTTGAAGGGGGCGGGCAGCTCCGTGCCCTTCGAGAAGGCGGTATCATCCCATTGGCTGACAAAAAGCTTCCATTGCAGATTCTCCCCCGTCTTCACGTAAAACGAATTGCGGTCCTGCTTGGCGGCCGTCTGGCGCAGGTAGTAGCACTGCCGGCCGTCGTGTGTGATATAGGGCAGCGTCTCGTTACGCTTCGAGCTGACACCCGCCACCAGCCGCGGGTCGAACGGGGCCTGGTTGAGGTTGGCCTCGGACAGGAAGCGCGACCAATGGAGGTAGGCCGACGCCTCGTCGTAGACCGCCGTCTGCGCCTTGTCGTCGCTCGCATTGGCCAGGCGGAAGTAGTGCTCCAGCGACCCGATGGCCTCGTCGTACCGCTCGTCGGTGTAATGGATCATGCCCATGTAGTAGTGCGCCAACGCGTTGGGGTACTGCGGGCAGAGCTCCAGGCACTTGGGGAAATACTTGCGCACACCGGTAACGTTGAAGCCGTTCTTGACCGACACCATGCCGAGCCAGAACTGCGGCTCGGCCGCCTTCGGGTTCTTCTGCGCCACCTTGCGCAACAACTGCGACGCCTCGCGGTACTGGTGGGCGTTGTAGTGCGTCAGGGCCTTCTCCATGTCCGACCTATCGGAGCCTTTCAGCTTGACACCACACCCCTCCTGGCCGCTTACAATCAGCGGCACAACCATCAGGGCAAGGAGTGTCAGGCGGCGGAGCATCAGAGTTTGGCTGGGTCTATGTTGAAGTTGGCGTCGGGGCCGTTGCAGGGCGAGGAGCACTGGATGGCGCACTCCACACAGGGGGTCAACTCGCCGTGCAGGCGTTTCTTGACCATATCGCCCACCAGCTCACGCAGCTCCGGCAGGGCAATCATGCGTATCACCTCGTCGCAGAAGGCGTAGCTGAGCATCGTAACGGCCGTGCGCTCGGAGATGCCGCGCGTCATGAGGTAGAAGAGCGCCTGCTCGTCGAGCTGGCCGATGGTGCTGCCGTGCGAGCATTTGACGTCGTCGTTGTATATCTCCAGGAACGGACGGGTCTCCACGTGGGCCTTGTCGGTGAGCAGTATGTTGCGGTTGGTCTGGTATGCCTCGGTCTTGCTGGCGCCGTCCTGCACAAGGACATGTCCGTTGAAGCGGGCACGCGCCGCGTCGTCGAGGATGCCTTTGTACAGCTCGCGGCTGCGGCACTCGGGCGACGCATGCTCGACAAAGATATAGTTGTCGCAACGCTGCTCACGGTCCACCAGGTACAGGCCGCCGGCCTCCACCTCGCAGTGCGGGCCGTGCATGCGCACTTCGATGTTGTTGCGCACATGGCCGCCGCCAAGCGTAACGGTCGAGAGCAGCAGGCGCGAGCCGCGCTCCATGTCGATGCGCAGGTCGGTGAGGCAGCGCTCGGGGGTGTTCATGCCCTGCAGGCGGTAGTATTCCACGCGGGCATCCTCTCCGATGCTGATGGTTGTCAGCGAGTTGGAGGGCGCACACTGCACCCCGGCACCCATCTGCTCGAGCACCCACCGGTCGTCGCAGGCCACGATGCGCAGGTCGGTGCCGCGGGGCACCTCTATCAGCTCGCCGCGGACATCCGCGGGCTGCTGCCAGTCGTCGCCCCACGGGCGCGGCAACTTGTCTTTGCGTATCATTGCTGCTCCTCCTTGATCCACTCGTAGCCCTTCTCCTCCAACTCGAGGGCGAGCTCCTTGGGCCCCGTCTTGACGATGCGGCCCTCGTACAGCACATGCACGAAGTCAGGCACGATGAAGTCCAGCAGGCGCTGGTAGTGGGTAATCACCACGGTGGCGTTCTCCTTGGTGCGCAGCTTCGTAACGCCGCCGGCCACGATGCGCAGGGCGTCGATGTCCAGACCCGAGTCGGTCTCGTCCAGGATGCTCAGCGTGGGGTCCAGCATCGCCATCTGGAATATCTCGTTCTTCTTCTTCTCGCCGCCGCTAAAGCCTTCGTTGACAGAGCGGTTGGCCAGCGAGGCCGTCATCTCCACCACCTTCTTCTTCTCCTCCATCAGCTTCAGGAACTCGGCACCCGACAAGGGGTCCAGGCCGCGGTACTTGCGCTGCTCGTTGACGGCCGTGCGCATGAAGTTGGCGATGCTCACGCCCGGGATTTCCACCGGATACTGGAATCCCAGAAAAAGGCCCTCGGCGGCGCGCACATCGACCGGCAGGTCCAGTATGTTCTTGCCTTTGTAAATCACCTCGCCGGCGGTAACCGTGTACTTCGGGTTGCCCGCTATGACTCCGGCCAGGGTCGACTTGCCGTTACCGTTGGGTCCCATGATGGCGTGCACCTCGCCACGGTCGATGTCGAGGTTCACACCCTTCAATATTTCGCGCTCGCCGATCGAGGCATGCAAATTGCGTATCGAGAGTAATGGCATATTGATTGCAATCGTTTGATTATTATTATTGTATCTATTCAATAAGGCTTGTTGCCAAAGGGCAAAGATACAATTTTTTTCTGACATGGGCAAACATTTTGGGCGCTGCAATCCCAAACAGCGACGGAATACGGGAGGGGCGGGCAGGCGGAAAATGTATCGATATACCCTTCATATTGCACCGCACTCTCTAGGGCAATTCTAGGGGGATGGTAGGGGAATTGTTCGACTACCGATATATATTAAAAATTAAACAATTAAATATCAAACACTTATAGAGGTTTAAATATTATCGAAAAACTTGCAAAAACAACTGAAACGCTGATGCAGCAAGCATTCTTCCGCTGTCGATAAAAAACAATTTGATTGGCGATTTTTATCGATAAAAATTCGGATCACGGAGGCTATAAAATAATATTTTCGGCAGTGTGAAAAAAAATGTGTAATTTTGCAGCGCGAAATGAAAAGACCAATTATCACACTGACAACGGATTGGGGCAACCAAAGCTTCTTCGCCGGCATGGTGAAAGGACGGTTGTACAGCCTGATCGAGGACGTGGAGGTGGTGGATGTGGCGCACTCCGTGGAGCCGTTCAAGGTGGCCGAAGCCACCTTTGTGGTGCGGAACGCCTGCCTGGCCTTCCCCGCCGGCACTATCCATATCGTGGACGTGGCATCGGACCCGACGCAGGAGAACGCCTTTGTGGTGGTGAAAGCCCGGGGCCAATACTTCATCTGCTGCGACAACGGGTTGCCGACGATGGCCTTCGGCCACGAGGTGGAGGAGGCCGTAAGCATTCCGCTGCAGGAGATGCGCATCTACAATTTCGCAGCCTATTCCCTATTCGCCCCCACAGCCGCCAAACTGGCAGGCGGCACACCGATGGCCGACCTGGGGCCACGCGTGGAGCAACTGCGCCAGCGCATGCTCCCCTCCTGGGTGTCGCAAGGCGACGAGTACCGCATCCCCATACAATATATAGACAGCTACGGAAATGCCTACCTTGGCATGTCCTACCGCGATTTCATGGACCTCAGCCAAGGGCGCCCGTTCATGATGCAGGTACGCGAATACCGCATCACAGAAATCCGCAGCTCATACTATCAAAAACCTACGCAACCGACACACAGGGCAGCCCGCGCCGGCGGCATCGAGCTCTGCCTGACGGTGTCGGCAACGGGCATGTTGGAGATTGCTATCAGCAATAGCAATTTCGCCCAGTACATCGGAATGCAACTGGGCGAAATGGTTCTGCTTCAATTTATCACTCGCTAGGAGTCTTCCAGTTGAAAAAGATTTGCACACCGGCCATCTGGTAAAGCTGCCAGTGCCCCATCGAGCCTATGCCGCTAAAGTCGGTGTCCCACTTGAGGTTAAGGGCGAAGTTGGCGGCGATGTGCTTGGAGAAACGGTAGTCAAGCTTCACCTCGAAGTCAAGGTCGGTCTCGAAAGCACGGCGGGCCAGCCAGCCTTTTCCCTGGAGGTCGGTCCATGACTCGTTGTACTCATCCAGGATACCATGACCGAGGCTGTACTCCGTACCTTCGGGCTTGTCGGCCACCTCGGGGTCAAAATTGTTGATGGCATCCCAATTCATGCTGGAGGGTTTCTTGTAAGCATAGAAGAGCTCGAGGCGGGCGTAGAGGTCGAGGCTGGGGAGGATGTCCTTCTTCAGATACTGGGCCTTGACATAGCTACCGAGCGAGAAGTCAACGTGGGTGTAGTTGGGGAGGTCTTTCTGATAGACACCATAGGTGTAGCCGGCGGCAATGAGCGAATCGTCCATCACGAAAGTGGTCTTGCCAGTGAGGAACGAGAGGGAGACGCTCCAGTCAGGCTTCTTGTATTCGAAAGAGAGGGCGGTGGTCAGGTAGGCCGGAGCGAAGAATCTGGAAACCACCTTGCCTTCCTGGTCGGAGAGGTCTGCGTATTCACGGCCTTCGCCAAACTGGGTCTTGAGGTTGGCCGTGAACGAGGCACCCCAGGCAGGCCACTTGGAGAAAGGCGTCCAAGTGAGGGCGCTGGTGAGGTCTATCTTATCATTGCTCTTGCGGCGGGTCTCGAAGAAGACCGAGTCCTTCGGGTTGAGGTTCTGCCAGGCATAGCCGTAAGCCAAGTCGGCCACATTGTCCCAGGTGTACTTGGGATGGGTGTACTTATAGTTGCCGAAGAAGGTGGCGGTAACGTCAATCTGGGAGTTGCCCGTCGAGGACCAGTTGTTGAACAGGAACTCGCCAATCTTGAGAGCGGGCGTGGAGGAGGTGGACCACTTGCCGCCAGTGAGGACAGACTCATCCTGTGCATTGACGGGAAGGGTGGCGGCAACCATGAGGGCTGCACCGAGAATAATAATGCGTTTCATGAATGCTTGTTTATTGATTTAGAGACTGATTGATTTCTGAAAGGGTAAAGCCTCGCGACACGAGGAATGCGGTCAGTTTCTGACGCACTTCCGGGTCTTCGGGCGACGGGGCATGCAACTCGTCGAGCTTTTTTTGCGCGGCAATGCGAAGTGCCTCAAGGTAGTCCTCATCGCTCACCGAGGCGATGCCGCTGTCAACAGCCGCGCGCGAGAGGTGCTTCAGCCGCAAATGGTAAAGCACCTTCTGGCGCCCCCACTGGTGCTTGAGGATTTTGCTCTCGCAATAGGCACGGGCATAACGATGGTCGTCGATATAACCTTCGGCTACAAGGGCAGAGACCACCGCGTTGGACTCCTCGGGCGACGCTTTCCATACCACCAGCTTCTGCCTGACAGAGTCCTCGCACTGTTCAGCCTGCGCACAGTAGCGCCGGGCTCGATCAATTAAATCTTTGATACTGTTATCCTTATGAGGTTTTGTATTCATCTGGAATACGCTAAATCGGAGTGCAAAAGTACAACTTTTTTTTGAAATCAGAGAAAAAAAACGCCACGATTTGGTCAGATGACTTTTTTTTCGTAATTTTGCAGTTCAGTATATATTATACAATAATATGGCAAAAGGGAGAATTCTATTTGTAAATCAAGAGATTGTACCATTTTCACCGGAAAACGAATTGAGTGTCATGGGACGCTATTTGCCGGCTAAAGTGCAGGAAATGGGGCGCGAAATCAGGGTGTTCATGCCCAAATTTTGCGACGTGAACGACCGCAAACACCAACTCCACGAGGTGATTCGCCTGTCGGGTATGAACCTGATAGTGAACAACTGCGACCGGCAGCTGATTATCAAGGTCGGCTCCATCCCGTCGGCACGCATGCAGGTCTACTTCATCGACAACGAAGAATACGTCATCGACGGCAACAGCCTGCTCAACGGTAAAAAACAGCCGCTGCCCGACACCGACGAGCGTCTGCTCTTCTTCGGCCGTGGCACACTGGAGGCTGTGCGCAAACTGGCTTGGCAGCCCCACCTGATCAACTACGCCGGATGGCTGACCGCCATGATACCCTTCTACCTGCGCCGTATCAACAAGGAGAACGCCTTCTTCAGCGGCACCAAGATGGTCATCACTCTGGTGGACGACGGTTTCAACGGACCCATCGGTGGCGACTTGGAGCGCAAGATGAAGACCGACAACGCCACCGCCAAGGATCTGCGACTCTACGGAGAGACCAACTACCTCGGCCTGATGAAAGCAGCCATCACCTACTCGCAAGGCGTAATCATCGGCTCTCCCAACGCACACCCCGAACTGGTGGCCTTCGCCAAAGAGAACAAACGCAATGTGCTGGACTATATCGAAGACCGGGACGAGTTCTATGCCCGTATCAACAAGTTCTACGACAGCATCGTGGGCATAAGCAAATTTGAAAGCTAAAGATTATGAAGAGACACACCTTCCTTCCTCGACTCGCAGCCATCGCAGCACTGCTGTTGGCGGCCGCCAGCTTCACCTCGTGCGAGGACGACGAGTCGACCCTCGGCATCGACTTGGTCGACCCCGCTACCCTCTACGCCCCAAAATACGACACCCTGTATCCCGACCATGCGTGGAGCCAAATTGAAGACTCGCTGCTGACCAGCACCATCTACGCCTACAGCATCGTCGGCAATCTGGTCGACCCCATATTTGGACGCACCTCCGCGGAACTCTTCGCTCAAGTGGCCCTGCCCGAGGATGTCATTACGCTCGACTTCTCCGGCCTGCAGATCGACTCGGTGGTGATGTCGCTGGTCAAGCACCAACTGCATCCCGACACAGCCGCCACCTACCGCATGCACTTCGAGGTGAAGCAGCTGGCCGAGGCTGTGGAAAGCGACCGACGCTACTATAGCACCGACGAACTGCCTGTACAAGAAGACAAAGTACTCTACGACGGCACAGTGTCCGTAGGATACACCGACAGTGTCGTGCGACTGCACCTCGACACCGAAGTGGCCAAACAGATGTTGACACAAGCCGACTCGGCATCCGCCTTTATCGCCACGGCAAAGGGTCTGCGTGTGCGCATTGCCGACGATTCGGGCAACGGTATGATGAGCATCGACTTCTCCTCCACTGCCACCTGCATCACCATTTACTACCACTACACCATTGAGGATGAAGTACGCACAGGCTCCTACGACTTCCTGATGGGTGCCGGAACAGCCTTCTTCACCCACTTCAAACACGACTACTCGGGCACCGTGCTCGCCGCTGCCGACAGCGTGGACGGTAGCAACCGCCTCTATCTGGAACCCCTGGGTGGGCACTGCATCCACCTGAACTTCGACCGAGACCTGCGCACCTTCCACGAGGAACACCCCCTGGCAGTGATTCACCACGCAGAACTGCGCCTGCCCCTGGCATCCGAGAGCAGCTCCCTTGTACCCGACAAGCTAATAATCATGGAGAAAGCAGGAATGGACAGCCTTGTGCCTATTGACGACATGATTGACATGTATACCCTTAACGGCTTCGACGGCACCTACCACGCCGACCTGGGCTACTACCGCCTGCGCGTTACCCAACACCTGCAAGGACTTCTGCGCCAAGGAAACGACAAAGGAATGATAATGCTCATCGACAAACGCCGACACACTACCAGCCATGCCATTGTGAACGGCACAGCCGACAAGGCCACATCCCCCAAAATAGTATTTGTTTACACCGAATCGAACCTATGAAGAAGCAAGCCTGCATAGCCCTCGCGGCACTGCTGATGCCGGCCCTCGTGCTGGCTCAAAGCCGCTACCAAAAGAAATACGACAACTCGGACCAAGTGTCGGTCGAAGGTACCCTCGATGCCAACGGCCAACGTACCGGTGCGTGGACCTGGTGGTACCCCAACGGGAAAGTGTCGCAACAGGGCACCTACCAAGACGGTGAACGCAGCGGCATCTGGACCACCTACTACAAGGATGGCAGCCGCATGTCCGAGGAGTGCTATGGTACTGGCACCTCCCGCTCGTGGCACCGCAACGGCGACCTCAAGAGCGAGGTGAGCGTGGAGAATGGAAAACGCAACGGCCTCTACCGCTCGTGGCATGACAACGGGCAGAAGGAAGAGGAATTCACCTATGCCAACGGCAGCCGCGAAGGCAAGACCACCCAGTGGCACCGCAACGGTGTCATGCGCTTCAGCGGCCAATACCGCAACGGCGAGCTGCAAGGCGAGGCCACCTGGTACCTCACCAATGGTAAACCCGACATGAAGGGCAACCTGGTGGATGGCGAACAGGATGGCAATTGGACCTACTACTGGCACAACACCGGCAAAGTGGGCATCACCGGCACATACAGCAAAGGGAAAGAGTCCGGCCGATGGACCTACTACTATGAGACCGGCGAGCGCTGGCGCGAAGGCAACTACCAAGACGGCAAGCGCGAAGGCATGTGGACCACCTATTACGAGAGTGGCCGCAAACTGCACGAAGGCCGCTATGAAAACGGATGGGAAGAGGGGAAATGGACCGCCTGGTATGAGGACGGCAAGGTGGACTATTACGGAACTTTCCGTGCCGGAGCCAAAGACGGCGAGTGGCGCGGCCTCTATGACGACGGCACCACACGCTACATCATCCACTACCTCGACGACGAGAAGCACGGCGAAGAGGTTCGCTACTATCCCAACGGCAAGGTCGAGATTCGCCAGAACTTCAAGAACGGAGTGCTCAACGGCAAGTACGAGCGCTACAACGAAGCTGGTGCCCCAGTGGAGAAAGGCCAGTTTGTGGACGGAGAAAAAGAGGGGAAATGGAGCTGGTACGACGGTGGACGCGAGGTATACAAAGCCACGTTCAGCCGTGGCCAAGAGGTAAAATGAGACTCCTGCTGGCATCCCAATCGCCCCGCCGCCGGCAGTTGCTGGCCGAGTTGGGCTACCCTATAGAATACATTTCGCTCGACGTGGAGGAGACCACTCCCGCCGGCATGGCCGCCAGCGAGGTGGCCGGCTATCTCTCACGCCTCAAGGCATCGGCCTACCCGGCCGAACAGTTGGCCGAGGACCAGGTGCTGGTAACGGCCGACACAGTGGTGGTTCACCAAGGCCATGTGCTGGGCAAACCCCACAGTCGGGAGGAAGCACTGCAAATGCTGCGCACCCTGGCCGGCAACAGCCACGAGGTCTACACCGGCGTCTGCCTACGCACGCGCGCACGCGAAACATCATTTATAGAATGCACCCACGTCCACTTCGCACCATTGTGCGAGGAGGAGCTGGCCTACTATGTGGACACATACCGTCCTTTCGACAAGGCCGGTGCCTATGGCATCCAGGAATGGATAGGGATGGTGGGAATCCGCGCCATCGAAGGGTGCTACTACAATGTAGTAGGACTGCCTGTAGCACGCCTTTACAGCGAGCTAAAAAAGCTTTCAAAAACCTAATCACCTCCCCAAACGCCCATTTGCATTGCTCTGGAAACCAATACTTCCAGAGACCCTGTTCTTCCCCTCTTCTTCCTTGGTAGCGGAATGGAAGCGTAGCCATCGGGCAGGGCTATCGCCTAGGGCAAATGGAGTATCATATTGGCATCGAACAGCACCTCGCCACGGTCGACCATCTGGCGAAGGACCCGGGTGAAATCGTTACATCCATCGGCGGCCATCAGGGGCCCGAGGCTATGCAAGGGTAGCGGCCCTCGCTGCAAATGGGCGAGAATCAACTGCTCCACTTGCGGCGGAGAGAGATTCTCCTTCCGACAGACGTCGCAGCGTCCGCAGTCGGCAACGCCCTGCTCGCCAAAGTAGTTCACAAGGAAGCGGCTGCGACAGATCGTGTCCTGCATGGCATAGGTGCAAACGGCATCGAGACGGCGCTCGGCGGCCTGATGGAGCTGGTCGTAGTTGTGCTGCATGGCACAGATGGAATTCTCGTCGATGCGGGGTGCGAGGAAGAAAATCTGCGGCTTGTCGGTGTGGGGTCGGTAATCGGCAATCTTCATCTCCTTCAGCCGCATAAGCATGGCCACCACATCGGATGTCTCGGAAAAACAGCGCTGCGCCACCTTGCGCTCGTCGATGAACACCGCCTCGGTCAGCAGGCCCGGATACATGCGCATCAGCAACTGCAGCAACTCGCCGAGGCGCTGGTGGTTCACCTGAAAGCGATAGAGCTCATCGCGAGCAATGGGCACATAAAGCGTCGAGGCAATATTCTCGCGGTCAGGAATGGAAATCAGCCCCTCACGCTCCAGAAAGCGACAGGCAGCATAGAACTCACGCAATTGGAAGTTATAGGTTTTACAAATCTGCTCCAAGTCGAAATCGAAGCGCGTATCGGCACCGCTGCCCATGGGGATGCGGTAGACGTTGCACAGGGCGCGGTAAACATTGCGTATATATTTCAGTGGGGGGAAATCGGCATCGAGGTCTCGGCGGCGGCGAAGGATGTCCGCCTCATTGCATAGCATGATGGCATAGGCCGGCTGCCCGTCACGGCCGGCACGCCCCGCCTCCTGGAAGTAGGATTCGAGCGACTCGGGCAGGTCCAAGTGGATGACAAAGCGTACATCGGGCTTGTCGATGCCCATACCGAAGGCGTTGGTAGCCACCATGACGCTGCACCCACCCTGCATCCACATGCTCTGGCGGCTGTCTCGCTCACGGGCGGTGAGTCCCGCATGGTAGAAGGTGGCCGCGATGCCGTGGCCCTGCAGCGTCTGGGCTGTCGACTGGGTGCCACGCCGGCTACGCGTGTAGACTATTCCCGAGCCGCCGATGCTCCGTATCAGATGTAATAAGCGGTGCGTCTTGTCGTCGTCATGGCACACACGGTAGACCAAATTGGGGCGCACAAAACTGGCACAGAAACGACGACACTGGCGCATCTGCAGCAACGTGCAGATGTCGTCCGCCACAGCAGGGGTGGCTGTGGCCGTAAGGGCCATGACCGGCACCGTGGGATGGTAGACTCTGATGGAGGCAATCTCCAGATAGGGTGGACGGAAGTCGTGGCCCCATTGCGAAACACAATGGGCTTCGTCGACAGCTATCAGACTCATCCGCATACGGCGGAAATGTTCTATAAAAAGACGCTGTTTCAAGCGTTCAGGGCTGACGAACAGGAGTTTGAGCTCGCCACTGACGGCATTGGCCAACACCCCGGTAACCTCCTCGCTTCTCATGCCGGAAACGATGCAGGCGGCCTTGATGCGACGGGCATTGAGTTGCTGCACCTGGTCCTTCATCAGCGCAATAAGGGGCGAGACCACGAGACAGAGGCCGTCGAGCATCAAGGCGGGCAGCTGATAGCAAAGCGACTTGCCCCCACCAGTAGGAAGCAGGGCCAGCGTGTCGCGGCCCTGCATCACAGAGTCTATGATTTCCTCCTGCATGGGGCGGAAACTATCGTAGCCCCAATGACGGCGGAGGAGTTTCAGTTTGTCAGTCATCAACGCACAAGGGTGACGCTGCCATACTTGCTGCTGAGCACCGTGCTGCCTGGCTTGCGGTAACGGCAGGTGTAGACATAGGTACCTTGCGGGAGGGGTTCCCCATCGTTCATGCGGGTGCCGTCCCACTTGAATCGCACATCGTCCGACTCGTACACCAGCTCGCCTCGGCGGTTATATATATAGATGTGGAAGTATTCGTAGTCGTTGATGGTGAAGAAGGAGAAGTGGGCGTTGGCATCCTGCGAACCGGGGGTGAAGGCGTTGGGGAACCAGCCGGTGAAGAGGTTGACCGGTATGGCGAAGGGGTAGACTATGGGGCAACCCAACTCATTGTAGGCCGTGAGCGTAACACCCATCGAATCACGGCCAATGACACCGTCGAAGGTGTGTTTCACCTCGCGACCCGTAGCCGTGCCGCCATCCTCAAACTGCCACTCGGAGAGGACGCTGTAGCGCGAAACATCACGCAGCACCACCTTCGGGTCGTCAGAGTCGATATAGGCCGGTGTTACCCGCACCTCGGGCACCGGCAGGGGCACGATGGTAACGGTCTTCTTGAGCGGAGTGGCATCGCAGTCGTTGGTGCCGTGGCCTATCATGGTGTAGGTGGTGGTAACGCTGGGCGAGACGGTGATTTGCGACAGATTCTCCTGTCCAACCAGCGACGGGTCGTCGGGCGAGGCAGTCCAGCTGTAGTGGTCGGCATCGGAGCCGATAAGGGTAGCCGTCCCTTCGGGGCAGATGCGGCCATCCTCGGGAGCCATAGCCAGCTTGGGACGCACCATATAGGCATGGATGCTGTCCCAGGCCACGCATCCCTGCGGACTGGTTACCTTGACAAAATAGGTGGCCTTGTCGGCATACGGCACCACCGCCAGCGTAGGTCCGGCGGGCAGGTTGCCTGTAACCTGGCCCAAGGTGAGCGACCACTCGTAGGTACAGCCCTCGACACCCACGGCACGGACCGTGGCGTTGGTACGGCTGCCTTCGCAGACGATGGTGTCGCCCGTAACCTCCAAATCGGGATGGAGGAAGACGGCCACCGTGTCGCGCACCACGGCGTTGCACCACGAGGTGTCGCCGCGATAGATGGTGTAGAGGCCGTTGTAAACCTGCAGCTTGATAGGTTCGACAGCATGTGTGAACGAGCGCACCACGGTGGAGCTGGTGCTGTTCCACGGCACCAGATTGGTGTCGCCCTCTTCGGCATTGGCCGGCAGGAAGGACCACACGCGTGTGTTGTCGCCCGAGGTGGTGTCGGTGATGGTGGTCTCGCCGTCGTCGCAGAGCACCTTGTTGGAGATAGTCATACCGGCCTTGGGATTGATGCGCGGCAGGATGGGATAGGTGGCTTCGGAGTAGCACGACACATCAGCCGTTACGGTGCGCACCAGCAACCCCTTGGGGTCGGAGTCGGTGAAATTGAGCTCCACGCTGTCGCCCACATACTGCGCCAAAGGTGTGCCGATACAGTCGGGCGTGCCGTAGAGTTCCCACTGCGTGTTGGCAGTGATGACGCTGCCGGCGGAACCCGGCACCTCGCTGAAGTTCCACACCTTGACGTCGCCGTCGCAGTTGTAGAGGGTATCCACTATCATGCTGGGCTTGTCGTTGCGCAGAGGAACATAGAGGCGGGTCTTGAAGGGTTTGTTGGGGTCGAGGGCGGAGGTCATCTCGCACATGAAAATCTGCAGGCGGTCGACCGAGTCGATGTTTACTATTTGGCCGTTGCTGTTGCGGCGGCGCGTAACAGTGAAGTCAGACGCCTGGGCATGGTAGTCGTAGGCGCCGTCCTGCGGGCGACCGATGGTGTCGGTGAGGCGGCGGAAGGTAACATAGTTGTGGCTGCCGCCCGGGGCGAACATGCTGCTGGTGGGATTGGGCGTGATGGTGCCGCCAAAGTCCGAGGCGTACCACACATAGTTCTGCAAGCCGCGCGGAGCCGAGAGGGTGGCCACATCGGTCGACATACCGCCCGGGCATCCCGAACTCTCGATGGTCATCTTGCGGCACTCGCCGGCGACGTATGCATAGCCATAGTGAACTTCATACTCACAGTCATACATGATGACCTGTATCTCCACCGTGTCATATATATAATCGGTCAAGTTGATGGCCACCTTCTCCCATTGTTTATAGTAGACGGTGCTATAACCGCTACCCGTGCTGCCCCAACCGCCCACACCGGCCTGAACCCGCGTCAGGTTGGGGCAAGTGTTGGAATTGTCGGTCGTAGGCGTGGAGGTGATGTAGTAGGCCAGCGTGTCGTTCGGCTGGTGCCAGTTGCCGGAGGCGTTTTTCGTCATGACGCGCGCAATGAAGGCTGGATTGCCCCGCATACCATGGCCAGGAGCTTCGACCACAATGGCGTAGTAGAGGTAGAGCATGGCATTCTGGGCTGTTACGCGGAACCTGTAGTAGAGACCGGCCGCACTGGCACCGCTGTTGGCGCAGCCGTCGCCCACGCGGATACTCTTGGTGAGGTTGGTGTTGGGGTTGTCCGCGGTGGCGTTGGGGTCGTTGGTATTGAACTGCGTGGGGACATATTTCAGGTTGCCACCCGTGTTGGGGTCGGTACCCGTGGTGTTAGTCATAATGGCCAACTGGGCATTCTGATTGGGAATGCCTGCAGAATTGGAGCAGCTGGCACCCACTATCGGCGCAGCGCCGGCATCGATCTGCGCGGCCGTCTTGACACCCGTCTGGGTGGTTACACCAGGCAGGGTGGTTACACCTGTAACGCCGGTCATCACATCGGGGCACTGCTGCTGGGTCTTGGTGCCCACACCGCCCCTGTATCGGTTGCCACCCGAAGAGAAGTTGGTCGGATTGTTCCACCCCGGACAAGCGGTGGCCTGGTTCCACTCGGTCTGCGCCGCAGCCTGCGGCATCTCCACCAAAAGACCCAGCAGGGCCATTACCACGATTGCTACACGTTTCTGCATATCCATAATATATCTTATATTTCTATTTTACAATACTTTACACTTTCCACGCACACTGCTTCGCAAATACAAAGATAGTGTTTTTTATTAATTTACGCAAGTATTTTTTTGTCTGCGTCCAATTGTATAGACAACAGAAAGGGCATTTTGTTGTCAATGAGGTGAAAAAAAAGTAAAATACAAGGACAGGCGCGCCGCGAGCGGCGCGCCTGTCCGGGATATAGCCTGTGAGGCGGGACAACTACAAATTAGCTGTTCTCCTCTTTGAGCTTCTGAAGGATGTCGAGGTCGCCGAGGGTGGTCTTCTCGAGGCTCTCGTTGATCTGCTTGACCGACTTGGCGGTGGCAGTGCGGCCGCCCTTCTTCTCGTCGCCTTCGCGGACACTGTCGGTGCCCTCCTGGAAGGTGCGGGTGTGGGAGACAACGATACGCTTGCTGTCCTTGCCGAACTCGATGACCTTGAAGTCGAGGGTCTCGCCCTGGCGGGCCTTGCTCTTGTCCTCCTTGTCGAGGTGGCGCATGGGGGCGAAGGCTTCGACGTCGTAGGGCAGCATGACGGTGGCGCCCTTGTCGTTCATGTTGACAATCTTGCCCTGGTGGACGCTGCCGACGGTGAAGAGGCTTTCGTACACATCCCAGGGGTTCTCCTCGAGCTGCTTGTGGCCGAGGCTCAGGCGGCGGTTCTCGGCATCGACCTCGAGGACGATGACGTCGATCTTCTCACCGATCTTGGTGAACTCGGCGGGGTGCTTGATTTTCTTGCTCCAGCTGAGGTCGCTGATGTGGATCAGGCCGTCGACGCCTTCCTCAAGCTCGACGAAGATGCCGAAGTTGGTGAAGTTGCGCACGGTGGCGTTGTGCTTGCTGCCGACGGGGTACTTCTCGGCGATGCTGAGCCAGGGGTCGGGCATGAGCTGGCGGATGCCGAGGCTCATCTTGCGGTTCTCGCGGTCGAGGTTGAGGATGACGGCCTCCACCTCGTCGCCCACCTTCAGGAAGTCCTGGGCGGAGCGCAGGTGCTGGCTCCAGCTCATCTCGCTGACGTGGATCAGGCCCTCGACGCCGGGCATGACCTCGACGAAGGCACCGTAGTCGGCCAGGACAACCACCTTACCCTTGATGTGGTCGCCTTCCTTGAGGTTGGCATCCAGGGCATCCCAGGGGTGGGGGGTGAGCTGCTTGAGACCGAGGGCGATGCGGCGCTTGGCCTCGTCGAAGTCGAGGATGACGACGTTGATTTTCTGGTCCAGCTGGACAATCTCTTCGGGGTGGCTGATGCGGCCCCAGCTGAGGTCGGTGATGTGGATGAGGCCATCCACGCCGCCGAGGTCGACGAAGACACCGTAGGAGGTGATGTTCTTCACGATGCCTTCCAGCACCTGACCCTTCTCGAGGTGGCTGATAATCTCGGCCTTCTGGGCCTCGATCTCGTCCTCGATAAGCGCCTTGTGGCTGACAACGACGTTCTTGTATTCGTGGTTGATTTTGACCACCTTGAACTCCATCTGCTTGTCGACGTACACGTCGTAGTCGCGGATGGGCTTGACATCGATCTGGCTGCCGGGGAGGAAAGCCTCGATGTTCTCGAACACGGTAACGATGAGACCGCCCTTGGTGCGGCTCTTGACGTAACCGGTGATGATTTCCTGGCTCTCGTAAGCCTGGTTGACGCGCTCCCAGCTCTTGAGGATGCGGGCCTTGCGGTGGCTGAGCTGCAGCTGGCCGTTGGCGTCCTCCTGGCTGTCGACGTAGACCTCGATCTTGTCGCCGGCCTTCAGGTCGGGGTTGTAGCGCACCTCGCTGACGGGGATGACACCGTCGCTCTTGGCGCCGACGTTCACCACCACTTCGCGGTCGGTGATGGCCACGATGGTGCCCTCGATGACGTCCTGCTCGGTGAAGGAGTTGAACGACTGGTCGTAGGCGGCATTCTTTTCGTTGGCGGTCTGCTCGCTGATCTTGCCGGCTTTCTCGTCAAAAGCATTCCAGTCGAAATCTTCCAGCGGTTTTACATTCTTGTAATCCATTCTTTTTGTCTGCGGAGAGTAAGCTCCGCGCTTTCTTGTGTGCCCTCTGCCCCGGCACGGTTCAACATTTTTTATCCTAGACTTCTGACCATCAGACCATTGGCAGACTATGCGCCAGTCAAAAGCAAATGCAAAGATACGACTTTTTTCCAGTCTGACAAAATTTATTTTCACACCTTTCCCATTCAAAGGTTCCATATCCTTCCATATCCTTCCAGTGCCTTTGTATTCCCCTACCGTTCCCCTACCATTCCCCTACCGCCCCCTGCCCTTTCGGAGAGGATTTTTCAACTTTCAATTCCCGATTTCCAATTTATTTCGTATCTTTGCACCTTGACATATACAATACAATATATAGCAAACCACAGCAAATGAAACAGATAGCCACCCTCGCCGCACTGCTGCTCCTGACGCTCGGAGCCATGGCCAAACCCGTCGACCCCGCCGTGGCCCTGCGTGTCGCCGGGCGGGTGCTCGGCAAAGCCGCCGTAGAAGTTACGCCGCAGGGCGTCGCCGACTACCGCCTCTACCATGGCGCCGACGGCAGCGGCTTCGTGCTCCTCAGCGCCGACGACTGCACCGTCCCCCTCCTGGCCTACTCGCCCGACGGCTCGTTCCCCGCCGACCCCGCAAGCATGCCGCCCCACGTGGCCGCCTGGCTCGACGGCTACCGCAGCCAGCTGGCCCTGGCACGCGAACAGCAGCAGGACGCCTCGGCCGCATGGCAGGCCCTCCTGCTCGGCACGGCACCCAAGAGCGGCGAAGCTGTCGAACCCCTCCTCACCACCACGTGGGGGCAAGGGGCCTACTACAACGCGCTCTGCCCCGCCGGCACCTCGGCCGGATGCGTCGCCGTGGCGCTGGCCCAGCTGATGCGATACTGGCAGCACCCCGTCCAGGGGCGCGGCAGCCACGCCTACTACTCCTATGCCGCACACGACACCCTGCGGGCCGACTTCTCGCAGGCCAACTACCAATGGAGCCTCATGCCCGACGCCCTCAACGCCGCCAGCAGCACCGAACAGGTGGCGGCAGTGGCGCGCCTCATCGCCGACCTCGGCATCGCACTCAACATGCAATACCGCAGCGGCAGCAGCATCGCCTACATCTCCTCCTTCGCCTCGCTCGACTCCGCCTCGGCCGAGAGCGTGCTGCGCGAGCACTTCAACTTCAGCCCCTCGCTCTACTGCGCCTTCAAGGACAACCACAGCAACGCCTCGTGGCGCGCCCTGGCGACCGCCGAGCTGGCGGCCCGCCGACCCATCATCTACTCCGGCCACAACAGTGCCGGCGGCGGACACGCCTTTGTGGTCGACGGCTGCGACGAGTACCAGCTCTTCCATGTCAACTGGGGCTGGGACGGCACCTACAACGGATACTACAACATCGACTCGCTCCTCATCCAGGCACCCAGCGGCGCCTCCGCCACCTATCACCTAGCCAACGAGATGATAGTGGGCATCCACCCCGTCCACCCCTCGGCCGCCACATACACCCTCCAGGGCGCCAGTGCCGACCCTGCTGCGGGCACCGTCAGCGGCACCGCCACCCTGCCTTCCGACAGCCTGCGGGCCACCCTGCTGGCCACAGCCGCAGAGGGCTACGTGCTGGACCGCTGGAGCAGCGGCGCCATCAACAACCCTCGCCTCTACTCCCCCACCGCCGACCTTAGCGACACGGCCCACTTCCGCCCCCTCGGCGGCGACACGGTGGCCTACTGCCGCGACTTCGGCTACGACTGGTACGGCACCCCCTCCTCCGGCAGCCTCACCTGGGGCATCCGCCTCCCGGGCAGCCTCATCCCCCGCCACCGCAAGCTGCATCAGGTGCAGTTCGTTACCGTCGACCCCGGCACCTACCACCTCCGCGTCTATACCGGACAGCAGCCCTCCATGGTGCTCGTCGCCGAAGACTACGAGTTCACCACCGCCGGATGGCAGACCGTTACCATCGAGGCCCCGCTGCCCGTCTACGACACCGCGCCGCTCTGGATCACCCTCTCGGCCACCGGCATGCAGTGCGCCACCCAACGCTCGCTCTACACCGGCAACCCCGACGGCGCCTGGCTCCTCGACGGCGACATCTGGCGACCCTCCCACGAGGTCGACGGCACCTACGGCACCTGGATGATCCGCGCCATCATGGCCGAGTCGGACAAGGTGCGCCTCTCCCTGCGCAGCAACTACGACTCCTGGGGCATCACCGAAGGGTCGGGAATGTACTACCCGGGCGACACCGTTACCGCCACCGCCGTCAAGACCCACCCCCGGTACGACTTCGACAGCTGGAGCGACGGCTGCACCGACAACCCCTACTCGTTTGTCATCGAGGCCGACATGAGCCTCACCGCCTACTTCTCCGAAAACGCCGGCATCGACGACCTGGCCGGCGACGGCCTCGCCCTGGCACTCCACGGACTGAGCCTCGCCGTCGACAACCCTCACCGCCGCCTGCTTGTCCTCTACGACATCGCCGGCCGGCAACTGACGGCACCCTCCGATGCCGCCAGCCTGGCCTTCGACCTCCCCTCCCCGGGAATATACATCCTGCGAGCCGACGGCATGTCGGCACGCCGCATTGTCGCCGTCAAACAATAACACCCCATACTGATGAAAAAGACCTATACCCTGGCCCTGCTGGCCACCCTGGCTGTGGCCGCCTACGCCAAACCTGTCGACCACGCCACCCTGCGCCTGGCCGCCAGCCAGGTACTGCAACGCATCGACCTGGTCGACGCCACCCCGAAGACACTCACCCACTGCCGCCTCTTCACGGGTTCCGACGGACACGGATTCGTGCTCCTGGCCGCCGACAACTGCGCCTTCCCCCTGCTGGCCTACTCCCGCACCGAGGCATTCCCCACGGCCGACATGCCCGCACATGTGGCCCATTGGATTGAATCCTACGACCGCGACATAGCCTCGGCCGTAGCCATCGGCATAGAAGCCTCGGCCGAAGTCGCCGATGCGTGGCAACGCCTGCTGGCCGGCACCCCCAAGCGTCGCCACGACACCCCGGTGGCACCACTGCTCACCTCGCGCTGGAACCAGTCGCCCCTCTACAACAGCATGTGCCCCGCCTCGGCCAACGGCACCCTCTCCGTTACCGGCTGCACCGCCACCGCCACCGCCCAGGTGATGCGCTACTGGGGACACCCCGCCAAAGGCCGCGGCAGCCACAGCTACACCTCGCCGACCTTCGGCCTGATAGAGGCCAACTACGACACCACCCATTACGACTGGGCACACATGCCCGACCGCCTCATGGCCAACAGCACCCAGACCCAAATCGACGCCGTAGCCAAGCTGTGCTTCGACGTGGGCGTGTCCATGGACATGAGCTACGGCATCCGAGCCAGCGGCGCCTACGCCCACTCGGGCGGCATGCTGCAACGCGAGTCGGCCGAACTGGGCCTCGAAAAGTATTTCTCCTACAATCCCGGCATGTACACCGCCTTCAAGCAGGCATTCAGCGACGAGGAGTGGGACGACATCATCAGCGAAGAGCTCAACGCCGGACGCCCACTCATCTACACCGGCAGCAGCAGCACCGGCGGGCACGCCTTCGTTTTGGACGGCTACAACGAGGAGGGGCTCTACCATGTCAACTGGGGCTGGGGTGGCACCTATAACGGATACTACACCCTGAGCAACCTCACCATGGGCCAGGCTGGTCAACAGGGCTACCACGCCTACAACGAGATGAACGAGGCCCTTGTACACATGTATCCCATCACGCCCAACGAGAGCACCTCCACCGTTACCCTTGTCAGCGCCGACCCCTCGCGAGGCACCGTCAGCGGCAGCGGCACCTATGCCGTAGAGAGCGACCGCATCTTCCTCCGCGCCCACCCGGCCGAGGGATACCGCTTCTCCCACTGGGCCAGCGGCAACACCGCCAACCCCATCTTCTACTACCCCACCATCGACTATTGCGACACGGCCTATTTCGTACCCCTCAGCCGCGACACCCTCACCTACGGCCAACATTTCACCCCAAACTTCGACACCGTCTTCACACTGGCCCACAGCGAGTGGGGCATCCGCATCCCCGCCGGCCGTTTCGATGCCGACAAACAGCTGGTGCAGGTGCGCAACTTCATCTACACCTCCGGCGACTATGTGCTGCGCATCTACCAAGGCGAGCGCCCCGAGGTGCCGCTGTACGAGGATGTCTGTCCGCTCGAGTCTCACGGATGGCGCACCATCGACCTCAGCCGCCCCGTTGACCTCGACCCCTCGCAGCCCGTATGGATTACCTTCGCCACCGACAGCGTCAAGTACTCGCAAGGCATCACCCCCTATACCGGCTGCGACGACGGCTCGTGGGTGAAGAACGGCGACACCTGGGAGCTGGTGGACACGATGACCATCGGCTACTACACCTGGTCCATCCAGGGCATACTGGCCGACGCCGTCGGCATCACGCCCGTTGCTGACGACGGCCTGGTGTGTACCACCACGGGCCTCACCATCCATGTGCAGAACCCGCAGGGGCACAGCCTCGTCCTGTACGACAAGGTGGGTCGCCGCCTGAGCGCCCCCTGCGCCCTCCGCGAACAGACCCTGCGCCTGCCGGCCGCGGGCATCTACCTTGTCAAACCCGACGGCCTGCCGGCACACCGTGTCGTGGCCACCCGTTAAGTAAATCTTAAAACATTAATATTATGGAAAAGAAACAGAACTACACCGTGCCGATCATTGTGATGATACTGCTCTTCGGCATGATTTCGTTTGTAACCAATCTGGCTTCGCCCATGGGCGACATCCTGAAGAACCAGTTCACCATCCCCAACTGGCAGGGCACACTGGGCGTGTTCGCCAACTTCATCGCCTACGCGCTGATGGGCATCCCTGCGGGCAACCTGCTGCAGCGGCGCGGCTACAAGACCACATCGCTCATCGCCGTTACCGTCGGCTTCGTGGGCGTGGGCGTGCAGCTGGTGTCGGGCTTGGTGGGCAGCTTCGGCGTCTACCTGGTCGGCGCACTGATTGCCGGCTTCTCGATGTGCCTGCTCAACACGGTGGTCAACCCCATGCTCAACCGCCTCGGTGGCGGAGGCAACCGCGGCAACCAGCTCATCCAGTTCGGCGGCACCTTCAACTCGCTCTGCGGCACCGCCGTCATCGTGCTCACCGGCCTGCTCATCCCGAGCATCGTCGATGCCAAAATCAGCGACACCTTCCCCCTGATGTACACCGCCCTGGCCATCTTCGCACTGGCCTTCGTGGTCATCCTGCTCACCCGCATACCCGAGCCCGAAGCCGGCGGCGACCGCAGCGAGGCCCTGCCGCTCAAGGGCCTGCTCTCGTACCGCCATTTCGTCTTGGGCGCCATCGCTATCTTCATCTACGTGGGCGTCGAGGTAGGCACCCCCAACGTGCTCAACAAGTGGCTGCAGAACCCCGATGTGCACTTCTTTGCCGAAGGTATCAGCGCCGAGGCCGTGGCCGGTTCGGTTACCGCTTTCTACTGGCTGCTGATGCTGGTGGGTCGTCTGGTGGGCGGCCTGATTGGCAGCCGCGTGTCGGCGCGCAAGATGCTGGCCGTGGCGGCGGGTGTGGCCGTGGCGCTGGTGGCCGCCGCCATCTTTGTACCCACCTCCATCATGGTCTCCTTCCCGGGATTCAACGGAGCCCACGGATTCGGCCTCAACCCCGTGCCGCTGAGCGCGGCGCTGCTGGTATGCGTGGGATTGTGCACCTCGGTGATGTGGGGCGGCATCTTCAACCTGGCCGTCGAGGGGCTGGGCAAGTACACCGAGCGCGCCTCGGGCCTGTTCATGGCGCTGGTGTGCGGCGGCGGCATACTTCCCCTGCTGATGAACGGCGTGGTCGACATATTCGGCGTCAGCGGATACCAGCCCTCCTACTGGGTGGTGGTGGCCGGCTTCGCATACATACTGTTCTACGCCCTGGCGGGCTCGAAGCCCAAACACAACGCCTAGGCGGCAGCAACACCCAACCTCCGACGGAGGGATGCACCACAGCGTCCCTCCGTCGATTGTTTATTATATCTATGATATGGCACCTGGAGGACCACACCACGCGGACTGCGGGCGTGGTCAAGGTGATCCTGCCAGAAAAGATATCTTCGGTGCCAAAATTAACACTATATGTAACATTTGATACCGACAAGGCGGTTTTTACTTCATACTTTTGCCGTATGATTTCAAAGACCACCGAACTGAAGAAACTGCCTCTGTTTGAGCAATGTAACCACTCCGAGCTGGAGCAGCTGCTCAGCAAGCCCCACAAGCGCCAGTCCTTCGAGGCCAAAAGCTCGGTGCTGCGGCACGGCGACCCGTACCTCTCGCTGATGGCCATCACCGAAGGAACCGTCGAGGTGCGCATGGGCAGCGACGAGGGCCGCGAGATTGTGGTTGAACACGTCAGCGGTCCGCAGCTGCTGGCGCCAATATTCCTCTACGCCGAAGACAACTCCATGCTAGTTGAAATCACAACCATCACGGACGCCGTTATCTGGTACATCAACCGTGATGCATTCCACAACTTCATGCGGCAGTATCCGCACATCATGTCGGCCTTCCTGCTGGCCATCTCCGGCCAGGCGCGCTTCCTGGCCGGCAAGGTGCGCTCCTTCTCCACCATGGGGCTGCAGGGACGCGTCCTCGAACACCTGGACAACCACGGCACCATCACCAACATCGCCCTCGTCGCCGAGATACTCGGCGTGGCCCGCCCCTCACTCTCGCGCATCCTGTCCAAGATGCAGTCCGACGGCCACATAGTGCGCACCAAAAAAGGCTTCGTCCGCAAATAAGACCGTCCCCAAAATAAGCTTTGTACTCCTCAACGCCTGCTGTGCCAAATTCAAGAACATCACCCCCACCATGTGGGTGCTGGCGATACTCTTTGTGCTGAGATATTTCTTCTTCTAATCAGGCCGCGCGAGAACGAAAGAGAATCTGGCATGCGGCGAAATGTGGATATGCCTGGGCACAACTGCAGGTTGCAAAATATTTTTGGTGGGGTAAGAAAAAATTTGTATCTTTGCATCGTCGTACTCCCGAAGCGTCGGCGGGTTGCAACGCGGCAGTTAGCGCTGACTTCCAATGCGTTGCACAATCCTATATACGTAGAGGGTGGGCGATAGGATATTGAACAAAGAATCGTTGAGCGAAACGTTTTATCTGCGGCGTACAGAACTTCGCAACCTCATACCCGTCTGCAAGATAAAGCAATTGCCATCGTTCATGGTATGGCGTACCATAGTATTATGTTGCGCCTACAGCGTGGGCTTCGGCATTGCTTGTCTCCAGACGGTGGGCAATGCGAAGGCCTTGTACGCGGGATGAGCGATGAACTGCGATACCCGCGCTTCTTTTTTCAGGCAACTCCTCGACCACAACACAAAATGAACCGGCATAGGTATCTGCCACAAAAACAAAAAAAACATGAAAAGGATTCTATTTCTGTTATCGTTTGTGGCTCTCGCAGGCAGCGTTGCCGCCCAGAGCGACTATTACCATCGGGTCGGCGACACGGTGCGCGGCCGCTGCCCCATCTACCACTACGAAAAAGGCTGGTGGCCAACCCTCAACGCAACAGGCCATACCGACAGCGTAATCGGCACCGCGTTCAGCACCTTCGGCTACATGAAACACACCACCGACACTCCGCTGAAGGTGATTGGCGTTGCATCGACTTGGGCCCGACTCGACAGGAGCATTATGCAAGAGGACTTGGACACCTCCATCGACGGCACGCTGTACTATGTGCTGTTCGACGCCACTGCCGGCGGTCTGGTGGAGAAAGCGCGCGTATGCTGGACGGACGACTATCTGACCCATCCCAAACGCTACATGGAGCTGCCCAGAAGGGGTGGTGCGGCTTCTTGCGACGAGATGCAAGACGGCACGGCCATCGTCTCGCTGCGCGAATACTATTTCGACAGCGCCATCACCGTTACCGACTCATTCTACCTGGGGTGCGCCGTTCCGGACATCGATATCAGCGGCCCCAATGGCCTCGCCATCCTTTCATATATTACATCGCACATGTGGGACTACTGCACCTACACCTCCATGGATGTCAACGGAACATATAAGGATTGCGCAACGGTCATGCCCGAGTTCACATATTACGACTCCTCAAGGCTCGATAACACATGGCACTACTTCACACACAAGCGGTTCCAGCTGGTTTTCCCCATCATTGAGGTGGACACCGTCGGCGAGCTGGACACCGTTTGCACCGCCCCCGGAGAGCCGCATGTGGCCTCCAGGGACAGCATCAAAGTGCGCGTGGAATGGACCGACACCGCCAACGTCAGATGGGAAGTCTCGCGCACCGAGCCAGACGGCGACCCCGAGGCGGGACTGATTACCCCGACCACCACCCCTTACATCGAATACACCGACATTGACGACCGCCTCACCTACAGCGTCTACGTCCGCGGGTTCTGCACTGCGGGCGACTGGGAAGGCTGGAGCGACTGGAGCACGCCCTGCGCCATCGATTCGATACCCACCTCGGGCATCAACTCCATCGAGGCCGACGGCCTCACGCTCTCCCCCAACCCCACCGACGGCTCGGTACAAATCCTTGGGTTACAGGCCGAGGTGGCCACCATCGAGGTTCTGGACACGAAAGGCCGTGTGCTGCAGACCTTCAACGGCACCTCCGCCTTCAACGTCTCCACCCTACCCTCCGGCACCTACGTCGTCCGCATCAGGACCCGACACGACAACGCCGCAGAGGCCACCCTCCTCAAGCTCGTCAAAAAGTAGCCAACACCCTCCCAATGGTTAGTGGTCGGATGCGGCCACTAACCATCCCCCTGCCAAGGCCGAAGAGAGGAAGAAGAGGGTGCCTCTTACACACTGTTTTCCAACCAGTTGCAAACCTACCTTTTTCGGACATTTTCCGATTTTTTGACGAAAAATTGCCCAAAAGTACAACTCGCTGTATCCCACATATTTGCATCGTTTTTGGAACATACGGGCAATATACGGGACGGAACGGCGTTATAGAGGGTTGTAAATTGTAAAAAGGAGATGAACGTAGCCGCATTGGTATCGGGAGGCGTAGACAGCTCGGTGGTGGTGCACCTGCTGAAGGAGCAGGGCATCACGCCCGACATCTTCTATATCCGCATCGGGATGGAGGACGAGGAGGGCTACATCAGCTGCCCCGCCGAGGAGGACATCGAGCTCACGCAGTGGATAGCGAAGAAGTACGGCTGCCGCTTCGAGGAGGTGGACCTCCACCGCGAGTACTGGGACCGTGTGGTGAGTTATACGATTGATTCCGTGCGCCGTGGGCTTACGCCCAACCCCGACGTGATGTGCAACCGGCTAATCAAGTTCGGCGCCTTCGACGAGGTGCGCGGCCACGGCTACGACTGCATCGCCACGGGGCACTACGCCACCACCGACATCCTCGGCGGCACCACTTTCCTGGCCACGGCCAAAGACCCGGTGAAGGACCAGACCGACTTCCTCTCGCAGCTGGAATACAGGCAAATAGAGCGCCTGATGTTCCCCATCGGCCACCTGATGAAGTCCGACGTGCGCGCCATCGCCGCCCAGGCCGCCCTGCCCTCGGCCACCCGCAAGGACTCGCAGGGCATCTGCTTCTTGGGCAAGATCAACTACAACGACTTCATAAAGAGGTACCTCGGCGAGCGCGAGGGCGACATCGTGGGGCTGGAGACGGGCCGTGTGCTGGGCAAGCACCGCGGCTACTGGTTCCACACCATCGGCCAGCGCAAGGGGCTCTACCTCGGCGGCGGACCTTGGTTCGTGGTGCGCAAAGACATAGAGGACAATGTGTTGTACGTCTCGCAGGGCTACGACCCCGAGGCGCAGTACGGCCGCAGGATCCCCTTGGCCGGCTTCCGCTGGCTGAGCGGTGTGAACCCCGGCGGCGAGGACATTATGTTCAAGATACGCCACACGCCCGAGTTCCACCCCGGCCGCCTCACGGTGAATGCCGACGGCAGCGCCCTCATCGAGAGCGCGGACCGCATACAGGGCATCGCCGCCGGCCAGTATGCCACCGTCTACGACGCGGCGGCGCACCTCGTGATTGCCTCCGGAATGATAACCTGACACGCCATGCAACTTTTCTACAGCCCCGATATAACCCCAGGAAACCTATGCACCCTCGACCCCGAGGAGAGCCGCCACGCCGTGCGTGTGCTGCGCCTGCGCCAGGGCGACCCCATAGCGGTTACCGACGGCCGCGGCACACTCTACCACTGCACCATCCTGGAGGCCAGCGACAAAGCCTGCGTGGTGGAAAGCCTCCGCCAAGAATCTACAACGCCCGGTTGTCCGGCTTCGATTCACCTGGCCGTGGCGCCCACCAAGAACCCGTCGCGCATGGAGTGGCTGGTGGAAAAGGCGGTCGAGATGGGCGTGGGGGAAATCACCCTGCTGCAGTGCGACCACAGCGAGCGCACCTTCCTCAAGACCGAGCGGCTGCACAAGATAGCCCTCAGCGCCATGAAGCAGAGCCTGCACCTCACCCTCCCCCGCATCAACCCCGCCGTGGAGCTGAAAGAGTGGCTAAACTCCTCATGCCCCACTCCTCACCCTTCGATAAAACTCATCGCCCACTGCGAGGCCGACCAGCCGCGCACACCTCTGGGCGAAGCGCTGAAGCCCGGCCAGGCGGCCACAATGCTGATAGGCCCCGAGGGCGACTTCTCCCCAGAGGAAATCGCCCTGGCATTGCAATGCGGATTCCAGCCCGTCAGCCTCGGCCCCAGCCGGTTACGCACCGAGACGGCGGCGCTCTATGCCGTGGCAGCATTCAATTTCATTAACGACAAATCATGAAACGCCCGTTGCTCATATTGACATTCCTCTCCATGTGGCTGGTGCTGCCCGCCCAACCGCAGCTGGCCCTGCTCAAGTACGGTGGCGGCGGCGACTGGTACGCCAACCCCACCTCGCTGAAGAACCTCATCGCCTTCTGCAACCAAGACCAGCAGATGGGCCTGCAGCCGCAGGCGGCCACGGTGGACGTGGGCAGCGCCGAAATATTCAACTATCCCTTCCTCCACATGACGGGCCACGGCAACGTGGTCTTCTCCGACCGCGAAGCGCAGAACCTGCGCACCTACCTCATCGGCGGCGGTTTCCTGCACATCGACGACAACTACGGCATGCGCGAGTACGTGGTGCCGCAGATGAAGCGCGTATTCCCCGAGCTGGACTTCGTGGAGCTGCCCTTCTCGCACCCCATCTACCACCAGAAGTACGACTTCCCCAACGGACTGCCCAAGATACACGAGCACGACAACCTGCCGCCCAAGGGCTACGGCCTGGTGTGGGAGGGGCGGCTGGTGTGCTTCTTCACCTGGGAGTGCGACCTGGGCGACGGCTGGGAAGACCCCGACGTGCACGGCGACAGCCAGGCCACACGACAGAAAGCCCTCCGCATGGGCTCCAACATAGTGAGATACGCGTTTACGCAGTGAAGTGAGAAGTAAGAACCAAGAATTTAAGAATAAAATAAAGATACACCTATGAGAACACTAGTTACCTTTGTGGCAGCCTGCCTGCTGATGACCGTCGGCAGCGTGGACGCCAACGCACAGCGCAAGAAAAAATCCCCCGGCACGGGTCCCGAGAGCCGCGCCTACGCCATCAGCGGCACCTACACGCGGCTCGACGTCAAGTCGGCCTTCGACGTGGTGGTGAGCGACACCGTCAAGGCCGCCTTCGTAACCCTGCCCGCCCACCTGCACGACAAGGTGGTGGTCGAAGTGGAGCACGACGAACTGACCATCCGCCTCAAAGGGCAGCACCGCCTCAAGGAGCGCCCCCGGGTCATCCTGCCGCACAACCCGCGGCTGACCAAGGTGGAACTTTCGGCCGCCTCGACGTTCACCACCCCGCTGGGGCTGAGCGGCGACGCCCTAAAACTCGACATCGGCGGCGCCTCGCGCTTCGAGGGCAACCTGACGGGCAAGAAGGTGGACATCGAACTGAGCGGTGCCTCGTGGTTCCACGGACACGTGGAGGCCGGAATGGTCGAGTACGACTCGAAAGGCGCCTCGTCGGCACTGATGACCGGCAGCGTATTCATGACCCTCGACCTCGACATGAGCGGTGCCAGCGGCCTGGATGCCAAGAACTTCACCGCCAAGAAAGTGCGCGGCGAGATGAGCGGGGCGAGCAACGTCGTGGTGCAGTGCACCGAGAGCCTGAAGGTGAACCTCACGGGTGTCAGCTCGCTGACCTACATAGGCATCCCACGGGAGGTGAACTGCCCAACTGACGCCCTCTCGCGGGTGATAAAAAAGTAAAAAAAAAGGGCACCCTACCATAAGCTTCCATAAGCTTCCATTGCCTTTGTATTCCCCTAGAGAACCCCTACCGTTCCCCTAGAGAACCCCAGGGCGGTCATGACGATGGCTGCCCTTTTTTGTCGCCAGTGCGGCGCGCCTTGGTCAGCACCACCAGCGCCACCGCCGCCAGGATGAGTACAATGCCCGCGGCCAACCGCAGCGAAAAGGGCTCGGCAAACACCAGGATGCCGATAAGGACGGCCGTCAACGGCTCCAGCGCCCCAAGGATGGCCGTCGGGGTGGAGCCCAGGTACTTGGCAGCGTACACCATCATCACCAGTGCCATGATGGCCGGCACTACAGCCAGCCACGACACCCACAGCCACGCCCTGGGCGACGGCGGCAGCATCAGCGGCTGACCGCTCATCAGGCCGTAGCACACCATGCCGAGGGCGCACCATGCCAAGACGTAGAAGTTGACCTTGAAGCCCGACATGGGCAGCGGACTCTTGTCCACCACAATGATGTAAAGCGCATAGGTCAACGCCGACACCAGTACCAGCACCACGCCCACTAGGCTCAAGGCGCCGTCGCTGTCGCCCCAGTAGAGCAGCAGCACCCCAGCCAGCGACAGCACGATGGCCGCCACGGTGGGCAGGGTGATACGCTCGCGGAAGACGAGGGTCATGATGGCGGCCGTCATCACGGGGTAGGTGAAAAGGATAGTGGACGCCACGCCGGCTGGCATCAGGCGGAACGAAAGGTAGAGCGTGAGCGACGAGGCGATGAAGAGCAGCCCGAGGGCGCTGAGGGTGAGAAACTCGCGCTGCGTTACCCGCAGGCTCTCCTTGCGGCAGAACATCACCACGGCGATAATCACCCACGCTAGGCCGAAACGGTAGAAGAGAACCGAGGGCGTATTCATGCCCTCGGCGTAGAGATTGAGCGCTCCCAGGGGGTTGGTGCCGTAGCACACGGCCGCCCCGACGGCGCAGAGTATACCTATCAGTTTGCGGTTCAAGGCATCAATCGGGTTGGTTGTCGAGCCATCCGTTGCGACCCATCGTGCCGTCCTTGCGGATGACGACGGAGGCAGCTTCGCGCACACCCGAGGCGTTGCCCTCGTAGAGCTCCGCGCCGGTAATCTCCTGAGTGGACATGGCGTGCACCGCATCGACACCGCTGGGATTGCCGTGGAGGAGGCTGTTGATATAGGCGATGCGCTTGGCACGGTCGTTGGCAAGCTTCACATCGTTCATGCTCTCGAATGCGCTGCGGGCCGGTGTCTCGCTGATGGGCGTGGGAGCCGGACGGGGCGTCTCGGCCACAGCAGGACGCGGGGCAGGAGCCTCGGCTACCATGGCTTCGGCCTCGGGAGCGGCCACAATGTGGATGTCGTCCACCATGGAGTCCACCTTCACCTCGGGCTTGAGGTTCACAGGCTGGACGGGCTGCTCAAACTCGATGAGGTCATCGTCGAGCACAAACACGCGGCTAACATGCGCGGCCACGTCGGCCTCGGCCTCATTGACAGGCTGGGCAGGGGCTTCGGCCTTCACGGCCTCCTGGGCGCGGTGGATGAGCTCGATGGCAAAGGGATCCTCGACCATAGGAGCCGGCTGGGGCTTGACTTCGTCCTTGGGCTCGTCCTTGGGCAGCTCATAACGCTTCGGCTCCTCGGACACCAGATTCGACTTTTCGAAACCCGTGGCGATGAGGATAACCTTGAGTTCGTCTCCGAGACTCTCGTCGGGACCGGCGCCCCAAATGATGTCGGCCGTGCCGTCGGTCTTGTCGAGCACATAGTCCGTAATCACCTCCATCTCCTCCATGGTCATCTCGCGCTGCGAGGAATAGGTGAAGTAGAGAAGCACATTCTTGGCTCCGCGGATGTCGCTGTCGTCCAGCAGGACCGATGTCGTGGCGGCCTCGATAGCCTCCTGGGCGCGGTTCTCGCCTGCGCCGCTGCCGGTGCCCATGAGTGCCGTGCCGGAATGTTCCATGACGGTATTGACGTCTTGGAAGTCGCGGTTGACATAGGCGTTTTCGGTGATGATTTCGGCGATGCCTTTGGCAGCGGTGAGCAGCACATCGTCGGCTTTGCCGAACGACTCGCTGATGCGCATATTCTTTTCGGTCAGCAGCTTGTCATTATTGATAACGATAATGGAGTCCACATGCTTGCGCAGCTCTTCGATACCCTCTTCGGCCTGCTCGCGGCGACGGCGTCCCTCGAAACCGAAAGGACGGGTAACAATGGCCACCACAAGTATACGCTTGTTCTCATCGTTGTCGAGCTCTATGCTCTTGGCGATTTCGGCAATAACCGGTGCTGCACCGGTGCCGGTGCCACCGCCCATACCGGCGGTGATAAAGAGCATCTGGGTATTGTGGCTGATAGCCTCGCGGATATCATCGCGCTTGGCCTCGGCGGCCAGTCTGGCGCGCTCGGGCTTGTTGCCGGCACCCAGGCCGAGGTCGCCCAGCGGTATCTTATTGGGCACGGGACTGGCGTTGAGGGCTTTCATATCGGTGTTGCAGACAATGAAGTCGACACCCTCGATACCCTGCTTGTACATGTGGTTGACGGCATTGCCGCCGCCACCGCCTACACCGATGACTTTGATGTAGGACGACTGCCCCTTGGGCGAGTCAAATGCAAAGAATGTGGCCTGCTGCGTGGGTTGATTGGCCGGATTTATGTTGTTTTCCATGTGCTTGTGTATTTCTATCTGATTGAATACTAATTGGTTATTCGAATATTACCACTCAAAAAGACATTGTAAAGATACGAACTTATTCCTGCTCAACGAGTCATATTACCAATTAGTTTTCAACAACTTAATTAACTACTCTATATTTTCGTCGAAGATTTCACCCAGTTTCTTCTCGATAGCCCCCCAGAAATCCTTGGGTCCCTTGCCTGGTTTAGCCTTCTTTTCTGGCTGTTTTGGCTTGGGTTCAGGGGCAGGCTCCAGGGCGGGCGTCTCCTCCATATCCTTGAAGAGGTCGGTCTTTCCCTTGGCGGTCTTGGACTCCCTGGCCCCCTCCTGCTCCGTCTTCTCGAGGCCGCAGATGACGAGGCCGATGCCGGTGGCATACATCGGGTGGGCAAGCTCTGTATACGAGACACTGTCCTTGTCAAGGTGTTCGGTGGGGATACCTATACGGGTATCAGTCGCGGTGATGAGCTCGCAGAGCTCCTTGATATTCTTCAGCTGGGCACCGCCGCCGGTAAGGGTGATGCCGGCGATGAGCTTCTTGTGGCAACCCGAGAGCTTGATTTCATAGTCTATCTGCTCCATAATCATCTTTGTGCGGGCATTGATGATGCTGGCAAGGGTCTTCATATATATCTCACGCGCATTCTGACTGCGGATGCCAGGGATGGAGATGATGTCATTTTCCGATACAGCCTGCACAAGACAGGAGCCGAACTTCACCTTTAGGCTCTCGGCCTGGCGCTTCATGATGTTGCAACCCTCGCGAATGTCGTTGGTGATGGCATTGCCAGCCAGGGGCAGGACTGCAGTGTGGCGTATGATGTCGTCGTGGAAGATGGCAATATCCGTAGTGCCACCGCCGATATCGACCATGGCCACGCCTGCATCGCGGTCGCCCTCGTCGAGCACCGCCTTGGCCGAAGCCACGGGTTCGAGCACGACACCCTTGATAGTGAGGCCGGCATCCTGGACGGCATACTTGATGAACTCGAGATGCTGCTTGTTGGCTGTAACCATGTGGAAGTTGGCCTGCAGCACCTTGCCGGCCACGCCGACGGGCGATACCTCGCGGCTGAGTTCCTCGCGGTCGACGATGAACTGTTGCGGAAACACGTGGATAATCTCCTCGCCGGGTTCGAGCAAGGTATTGTATTGTTCCGAAATGAGACGGTCCACATCCTCCTGTGTGATAAGACGATGTTCGGCAGGGATCATCACGCTGCCCTGCGAGGGGCGCGACTTGATGTGCTGACCGGCGATACCTACCCACACCTCGTCGATGTCTACATTGGCCTGGTCGGCGGCATCGTTGACGGCACGCTTGATGGACTCGGCCGTTTCGGCCACATTTTTCACCACACCGTGCTCAACACCCTTCGAGTCGGTCTTGCCAAAACCAAGGATTTTCACCTTGCCCGTTTCGCCCCGCATACCCACAAAGCAGGCAATCTTGGTGGTTCCGATGTCGAGGCCTACAATAAGTTCATGTTCCATAATGTGTCTGTATTTTTGATTTATTTCTTTGTGCAAACTACTTGTCCTTTGAATTTGAGGCTGATTTTGGAGTAGGTGTCCCAGCCGGCGCGGGGCATGCCCTTGCGGTAGAAAGCCACAAGGTTGGCGAACTTGCCGTCGAGGTCGTTGGCATCGCCCAGTTCCACCACGTGGTCGCCCACCTTGGGCACCATCATAATGTCGCCGTCGCGCTCGACGAATATCTGGTCGATGAGTTTGGAGTAGCGGCTTTCAGAGTCGAGGTAGGAGGCCACCTGCCAGAGGGCGGTGAGCTGCGCGTCGAGGCTGTCGGGGCGCAGGGGTGCGGAGAAGTCGCCACCGGCCACCAGCACGTTGCAGTTACCCACGCGTGAGACGGGGAAGACGGCTCCCTCGCGGTCGAGGTAGCGCTCGCGGTCGCCATGGAAAAGGCGAGCGATGGGTCGGCGCTGGTCGGCGCGCACCACCACACGGCCGCTGACGCTGACCGAGGCGCTGACATTGGTGAGGAACGGCACGCGGCGCGCCGCCTCGGCCACGGCTTCGCAATCGACAGCCTTCACCTGCTGCTGCATCAGGGTGGGGAGTGCGGCAACCACACTGTCGACCACCGTCTGCCCGGAGACCAGCATGGGGGTGGAGCCGTAGCGGATGTCGGCTTCGAGGCCACGCACCTGCGAGTTGGAACGCGACACATTGAGCACCACTACCAGCACGGCCAGCAGCGCGGCACCCAATACAATGAGCGATATTTTGACAGAGCGTTTCATTTTCATAGCATAGTCTCTTTTAAAACGGCTTCCAGACGGGGCACCAGGCGGTCAATGTCGCCGGCACCGAGGGTGAGCACCACATCGGGGCAGAGGGCTGGGACGAGTTCGAGTGCCTGATCGGGAGTGCAGAGGTATTTGGACATGGAGTCCATCTTGCGGAGCACCATCGAAGAGGTAACGCCGAGGATAGGCTTTTCGCGGGCGGGGTAGATAGGGAGCATGATGACCTCGTCGAGGGTCTGCAGCACCAGGGCGAAGCCATCGGCCAGGTCGCGCGTGCGGCTGTAGAGGTGAGGCTGGAAGATGCCGACCACACGCTTGCCCGGGTAGAGGTAGCGGACCGACTCGATGGTGGACTGTATCTCCTGCGGGTGGTGGGCATAGTCGTCGATATAGACGAGGTTCTTCTCGCGGATGCGGTAGTCGAAGCGGCGCTGCACCCCCTGGAAGGTCTTGAGGCCGTGGCGCAGCTGGTACTGGTCGAGGCCGCAGGCGAGGGCGATGGCCGAGGCGGCGACGGCGTTTTCGACATTGAAGAGGGCGGTACCCTGCAACTCGAGGTCGTAGAGCACGCCGTCGGGGGTGCGGAGGTCGAAGAAGAGGTTGCCGCCATAGGTGCGGACATTGATGGCGTAGTAGTCGGCCTCGACGCCGCGTGCGGTATAGGTGAGGTGCGCGAGGGCCTGGTCGAGGAGGCATTCGCCATCGGCAGTGAGGAAGGAGCCGTCCTTGATGAGGAGGCGGCCCTCGAGGTCTACCTGCCTGGCGAACTGGAGGTATGCCTCGAGCATGTGGCGGTGGTCGCCGTAGATGTCGAGGTGGTCGGGGTCGGTGGCGGTGATGACGGCCATGTGGGGGTGGAGCTGGAGGAAGGAACGGTCGTACTCATCGGCCTCGACCACAACGAGGTCGCTCTGCGGGTCGACGTGGAGGTTGGAGCCGAAGTTCTTGCTTATGCCGCCGAGGAAGGCGCTGCATCCGCAGGGGGCTTTGGCGAGCAGGTGGGCAATCATGGCCGAGGTGGAGGTCTTGCCGTGTGAGCCGGCCACGGCAATGCAACGTTTGCCACGGGTGAGCTCGCCCAGCACCTGGGAGCGCTTCTGCATAGGCACGCCGCGCTGCACGAGGGCCTGGAACTCGAGCGTGTCGGTGGGGACGGCGGGGGTGTAGACAACCAAATCGATATCGGAGGGTTGCAGGTCGGGGTTGTCGTCGAAGTGGACGGCGATTCCTTCGGCCTGCAGCTGGTCGGTGAGCGGCGAGGGCGTGCGGTCGTAGCCACACACGCGGTCGCCCCTGCGGTGGAAGAAGCGCGCGAGGGCGCTCATGCCGATGCCTCCTATGCCGAGAAAGTAGTAGTTCATGGCAGCAGTTTGTCTATTTGGTCAACAATTTTGTCGGCCGATCCGCGGACGGCCATACGTGCAATAGCGGCGCACATCTCGCGGGTCTGCAGCGGCGAGTCGAAGAGTTCCTTGACGGTACGCAGGCCCTGGGTGTGGCAGTCGGCGTCGCGCACCATGACAGCGGCGCCGCGGTCGACGAGGGCGAGGGCGTTCTTGGTCTGGTGGTCCTCGGCCACGTTGGGCGAGGGGATGAGCACCACGGGCTTGCCGACAAGGCAGAGCTCCGAGATGGCGATGGCGCCGGCACGCGACACGATGATGTCGGCGGCGGCATAGGCGAGGTCCATGCGGGAGATGAACTGGTACACCTTGACCCACTGGCCCACACCGGCCTTGTCCACCGCGGCGACGGCCTCGTCGTACATCCAGCGGCCGGTCTGCCACAGGACCTGAATATTGTTCTCGCGGAAGAAGTGCAGGTGTCCGAGCAGCATCTGGTTGATGGAGCGGGCGCCGAGGCTTCCGCCGACGGAGAGCAGCACGCGTCCCTCGGGCTCGAGGCCGAAGTGGGCGCGACCCTCGGCAGCGGTGGCGCAGTTGTTCTCTATCATGTCGCGGACGGGGTTGCCGGTGAAGACGATTTTGTCCTTGGGGAAGAAGCGTTCCATGCCCTCATAGGCCACGCAGATGGTGCGGGCTCTGCGGGCGAGGGTCTTGTTGGTGAGGCCGGCGTAGGAGTTCTGCTCCTGGATGAGGGTGGGTATGCCGAGCGAGGCGGCGGCATTGAGGGTGGGCTGACTGGCGAAACCACCCACACCGACCACCACGTCGGGATGGAAGTCGGCCAGGGTTCGCTTCACCATGCGGCGGCTTTTCATCATCTTGAAAGGCAGCTGCAGGTTGCGGACGATGTTGGAGGGGGTGAGCTTGCGCTGCAGGCCGGCGATGGGCAGGCCCACAATCCGGTAGCCCGCCGCGGGCACCTTCTCCATCTCCATCTTGCCTTCGGCACCGACGAAGAGGATGTCCGCCTCGGGGTGGCGTGCCTTGAGGGCGTTGGCGATGGCGATGGCGGGAAAGATGTGTCCGCCGCTGCCTCCTCCGCTGATGATGACTTTCATGATGATGTTATGTTAATTTATACTAATTTTTAACTATTTTTTAGGTTTTCTGTCCGTATTCTCTAGGGGAATGGTAGGGGATCTCTAGGGGAATACAAAGGCACTGGAAGGATATGGAAGCTTATGGAATGATAGGGGGGTCGACTTGGGGTTCGGGCGAGGGTTCGGGGAGGGGTTCCTTTTCGGAATCGGTATCGGCGGCGATGGACTGGATGATGCCCAGGCCGCAGCCGAGGAAGAGGTAGGCCGTGCCGCCGTAGGAGATGAAGGGCAGCGTCTGGCCGGTAACGGGCAGCACGCCGACGGCGACCGCCATGTTGGCCAGGGCCTGGATGTATATCATGGAGCCGAGGCCGATGACCGTGAGCGCGCCGAAGCGTCCCCGGCAGCGCCAGGCGATGCGTATGCAGCGGAAGAAGAAGAAGCTGTAGAGCAGGAATACGCTGATACCGCCCACCAGGCCCAGCTCCTCGAGGATGATGGCGTAGATGAAGTCGCTGTGCGCCTGGGTCATCAGGCGGGCATGGATGGTGTTGCCCGGTCCCACGCCGATTACGCCGCCACGGGCGATGGCCATGCGGGCCATGTTCTCCTGCGTGAGCGCCTCGGGGTCGGGATTGAGCCACGAGTGGACACGGTGGCCCCAGGTCTCGGAACGCTCGAGCAGCTGCTGTTCGGTCTTGGGGGTGCTGTCGGCCAGGAGCGAATGCTCGTAGCGGTAGTAGCTGATGGCCAGGAATGCCACGACGGCCACCAGACCTATCAGCAGGAGGCGCCACCACCAGGTGCGGTTGACGCCGCCGAAGTAAAGCATCAGGTAGCAGGAGATGGCGATAAGTGCCGCGGTGGAGAAGTTGGTCGGCAGCACAAACACCACCACCAGCACAATCGGCAGGAGCATCTGGATGAAGGTTCCCACCTCGTCCAAGCCCTCCTTCCTGATGGCCATGAGGCGGGCCATGAAGAGGATGAGCGCCACCTTGGCCACCTCGGAGGGCTGGAACTGGCCTATGACGGGCACCGGCAGCCAGCGGCCGCCCGATTTTGCAACTATATCGCTATGGCTCAGCTTGAGTGCCAGCAGCACTACCAGCAGCACCACCGACACCCACAGCGCCAGCACGGCAAAGCGCGAGAAGTAGCGGTAGTTGACGCGCGACAGGAAGAGGACCACTCCCCACGTACCCGCCACAATCAGCAGATGACGGAAGAAGAACTCGGTGGGCGTTCGGGAGGCGAACTTGGAGGCTTCCAGACCGATGGCGCTGTAGACCTCCACCAGCGAGACGATGCCGAGGAGGAGGAAAAGCACCCAGAGGGTCTTGTCGCCACGGAATATGTTGGTCAGTTTCATAGGTTATAAATCATTGACTTCGCGGCAGAAGCTGGCGGCGCGCTCGTCGGCCGACTGCTCGGAGGGGCAGGCGGGCGAGTAGAGCACCTTGACATCGTCGGCCTCATAGTTGTAAGCATGGTGGAGGGCCTCGGCCATCGTGTCGCACGGCACTATCGAAGGCACCACGCCGTCGAAGGCGCTGTGCATGGCCTCGCTGTCGCCGCCGACGATGAGCAGCATGCGCACCTTGCGCAGGGCCGGCGGCACCAGGCGGCTGTAGTCCATCTCCTCCTGCGGCGCGTCGGCAATCCACACGATGCCGCCCTGCGTGCTTTCGAGGGCATACCACGTGGCATTGACCGAACGCGAGGCGGCATCGCACACATACTCGCGCCCACGGATGCGGGCCACAAACTCGAGGCGGTGGCGCGTGTCCTCCAGACGGTTGAAGCAGGCCCGCAGGGAGGCATTGCGAATCACCTTCAGACGGTGGGCGTCGATGCCGGAAAGGCCAGTGTGTATTTTGTCGCGGCCTTGGGTGGCCAGGGTGTCTATTGTCATGATAATCTGTTGATAGGTTGATATGATATTTCTAACGCAGTTTGAGGGTCGACAGCGTGAAGATGGCCAACAGGATGGCGATGATGATGAAACGCATCACCACCTTCTCCTCGGCCATGCCCTTCTTCTGGTAGTGGTGGTGGAGGGGCGTCATGCGGAAGGGGCGCTTCTCCACCGGCACCACTTGGTCGGGCGGCAGGTTGTTGCGGCGGCGGTACGACTTGCAGAACGAGGTCTGGATGATGACCGAGAGGTTCTCCACCACATAGATGCCGCACAGCACAGGCAGCAGCAGCTCCTTCTTGATAAGCACGGCGAAGACGGCGATGATGCTGCCGATGGCCAGCGAGCCGGTGTCGCCCATGAATATCTCGGCCGGATGCGAGTTGTACCACAGGAAGCCCAGCGTGGCACCCACAAAGGTGGTGCTGAACACGGCCAGCTCGCCGATGTTGGGCAGGTACATGGTGTTGAGGTAGGAAGCCATCACCACGTTGCCCGACACCCACGCCAGCAGCGCCAAGGCGCCGCCGTTGACAGCCGCCACGCCGGTGGCGATGCCGTCGATGCCGTCGGTGAGGTTCGAGGCGTTGCTCACAGCGGTAACGATAAGGACGATGACCAGCACGTAGACCACCCACACCAGATCCTGCGCCCAGGGACCCATCCAGGTTACAAGCCAGGCGTAGTCGAACTCGTTGTTCTTCACAAAGGGAATGGTGGTGGTGGTGGAGCCGCTGATGCCGGGGTGGTGGATGATGAGCAAGCCCACCACAAGGCCCAACAGCACCTGCGCCAGCACCTTGTACTTGCCCGGCAGGCCGGCCTTGCCGCGGGTCTTCTTCAGGTAGTCGTCGAGGAATCCCACCAACCCCATCCACACCGTGGTGCCGAGCATCACCTGCACATAGATGTTGTCCAGCTTGGCGAAGAGGAGCGTGGGGACAATGATGGCGAAGAGGATGAGCAGGCCGCCCATGGTGGGGGTCTGCGACTTGAGGGCGGCGCCTTCGAGGCCCAGCTCGGTGCGCACGTCGTCGGTCATGCCCAGCCGGTTCTTCATGAAACGGATGAAGGGCTTGCCCAACAGCAGCATGACCAGCAGCGATGTAACCATGCTGGCAGCCGCACGGAACGAGATGTACTGGAACACACCCGCGCCGGGGAAGTCGAATGCTTTGTCGAGCCAATCAAACAGATAATATAGCATAATACTTAACTCTTAATTCTTAACTCTTAATTCTTAACTATTAACTCCCAACTCCTTTTCCAGCTCCTCCACATCATCGAAATGCGAGCGCACGCCGTTCACCTCCTGGTACTTCTCGTGCCCCTTGCCGGCCACGAGGATGATGTCGCCCTCGCGCGCCATGAGGCAGGCGGTGCGGATGGCCTGGCGGCGGTCGGTGATGCGGACGGTATGGCTGAGCTGCTCGGCATCGAGGCCCGCCTCCATGTCGTCCAGGATGGCGTCGGGCTGCTCGGTGCGGGGGTTGTCGCTGGTAAGCACCAGCTTGTCGCTCAACCGCTTGGCAATCCGTGCCATCTCGGGACGCTTGGTCTTGTCGCGGTCGCCACCGCAGCCCACCACGGTGATAATCTGCTGCGTGGGGCGGCGCAGGTCGCGTATGGTGTCGAGCACATTCTGAAGGGCGTCGGGCGTGTGGGCGTAGTCCACAATGGCGGTGATGCCGCGGCCGCTGACGTACTGGAAGCGCCCAGGGGCAGGCTCCAGGAGCGACAGCTGACGCAACGCCTCGGCCTGGGGCACTCCGCTCAGCACGGCGGCGCCATAGATAGCCAGCAGGTTGTAGGCATTGAAGCGGCCCACCAGGCGGCACCACACCTCATCGTTGCCGATGCCGAGCAGCATGCCGTCGAAACCTTCCTCTATTATCTTCCCATGGAAGTCGGCAGCCTGGCGCAGGGCGTAGGTCTTCACCGCGGCCCGCGTGTTCTGCACCATGACGCGGCCGTTCTTGTCGTCCACATTGACCAGCGCCCACGCCGAGGCGGGAAGGGTATCGAAGAAACCCTTCTTGGCGGCGATGTATGCCTGCATGGTCTTGTGGAAATCGAGGTGGTCGTGGGTGATGTTGCTGAAGAGGGCGCCGGCGAACTCAAGGCCCGCAATGCGGCGCTGCACCACGGCGTGGCTGCTCACCTCCATGAAACAGTATTCGCATCCAGCCTCCACCATGCGGCAGAGCAGCTGGTTGAGTTCCAGCGCATCGGGCGTGGTGTGGCCGGCGGGCAGCTCCTCCTCGTCAATCTTGTTCACGATGGTGGAGATGAGGCCGGCATGGCGACCCAGATGGCGGAAGAGGCGGTGCAGGAGGGTAACGGTGGTGGTCTTGCCGTTGGTGCCGGTGATGCCGACCAGTTTCAGCCTGCGCGAAGGGTGGCCATAGAAGTTGGCGGCAGCCAAGCCGAGGGCCTCGCTGCTGTCAGGCACCACCACATAGGTGGCTTCGGGCGCATCCTTGGGCAGGTGCTGGCAAATGACGGCCACGGCACCGGCCTCGACGGCCTTGGCGATGTAGTCGTGCCCGTCCACCTGGGTGCCTGGCTGGGCCACAAAGAGGGTCCCCTGCGACACGCGGCGCGAGTCGAACTGGAGGTCCTTCACCTCCACCTCGGCGCTGCCTTGCACCTGGGCATCTATGCCTTTTATTATATCTTTCAGTTTCATGCGGTTCTTTCTTATTTCATGGTGAGCACGACGGTGGTCCCCTGGGCGGCCTGTCCTTTGACCGATTGGTTGAACACACGGCCGTAGCCACGTACCCGGGCGCGGTAGCCCATCGACTGCAGCAGCTCGACGGCATCCTTGGCGGTCATGCCGTAGCAGTTGGGCACCTTGCCCTCGACAGGGGCGTAGGGGATATAGGTGGCCTGGGTGCTGTCGGTGGCGGGCTGGTAGGAGACCCAGCGGCTGTCGGGGTCGGCCGTGCGGTAGGGAACGCGGAGCAGTTTGTAGATATCGGCCAGGTAGGTCTGGTCGCCCTTAGCCACGGTGGGACGCTGCAGGGCTTTGGCGCTATCCTCTTCGAGAGTGGGCCACACCGACTTCACGCCGCCGTCGCTCAACCGCTTGTCGATGGCCACCACACAGTCGGCGATGGACTTGAACACTTCGGCAGCCTGACGGCCAAAGTAGGGGATGTCCTCCACCACCACCAGGCAGGTGTAGCGCGGATTCTCCGAAGGGAAGAAGCCTGCGAACGAAGCATTGTAGCGCTTGCGGTTGGAATAGCTGAACACCGACGTGCCGGTCTTGCCGGCAATGCCGTAGGTGTTGTTCTTGATATTGTTGCCGGTGCCGTTCTCGACCACATTTTCCAGCAACTCGCTCATCAGCCTGGCGGTGCTGCGACTGCAGATGCTGGGGTTGAGCACCACCGGCTTCACCTCGCGCTGGCGGCCATTCTCGTCGACCACTGCGCGGCAGAAGAGGGGCTTCACCATGCGGCCACCGGCCCCAAGGGCGTTGTAGAAGGTGATAAGCTGCAGGGGCGACACGCGGGTTGAATAGCCGTAGCAGAAGTTGAGGAAGTCGCGCTTTGACTGATGCAGGTCGTTGATGTACGACCGGTATTCTCTGGCCTTGACGTCGGGGTTGATGTTGGCGTAGGGGAACATGCCCTCCACCAGGTGGCGCAGTGTGTCGCGCCGGGTGGAATAGAGCTGCCACCCGAGGTCGCACATACCCACATTGGACGACTGCTCGATGACGCGCTTCAGGCTCAGCGAGTCCCAGTCGCCATGGTCATCCTTGATTTCGCCGTTCACGCCGCCGAAGTTCTTGTAGCGTGCCGGCAGCCGCAGGGAGGTGTCAATCTTCACCTGCGAGTCTTCGAGCATGGCGGTGAGGATGACAGTCTTGAATGTGGAGCCGGGTTCATATACGTCGCTGACGGCCACATTGCGGTCGCGCACCTCGCGGTAGTCGTGCCGCAGGGTGTCGACAGCCAGGTTGGCACAGGCCAGCACATAGCCGGTCTCCATCTCCATCAGTATGGCACAGCCGGCCGTGCCGCCGTACCGGCGCAGGGCCTTGCGGAGCGAGCTCTCGGCGATGTCCTGGTAGCGGGTGTCGATGGTGGAGACGATGTCGCGGCCGTCCACCTTGTTCTGCACCACGATGGTATCCACCTTGTCGCCATCGGTGCGCTGGGGAATTTCCTTGCGCTCGCGCGGCTCGTCGGGCAGCCAGATACCTTTGGTGAGGCGACGGCAGAGGGCGATGCCGTCCTGGCCGCGGAGGATGCTGTCGTAGTATCCTTCGAGACCCGTGAAGTTATGCTTGTTGTTCTCGAACCCGATGGTGTTGCCGGCCAGGTTGCCATAAATATGGGCTCGCACCTGGCGCTGCACGCTTTGCCCGTCAACCTTGGCCACTACACCCCGCCCCCAGCCGGGCAGGCGCTTGATGGTGAGCCATGTGGAGTAAGGGATGGACAGGGGATAACCCTTGGGCGAGCGCAGCACTGCGAAGCAGCGGCTGGGATTTTCCTTGGCGCGCTCGAGGGCGATGCGGTTGCGGTAGTGGTCGGCAGGGTACATCGGCACGGCCTCGTGCAGCAGGAGGCTGACGGTGTCCAGGTAGCGGTGGAAACTCGAGTCGGGGATGCCGCTCTCCAAGGGCTCGCCCTTCTTGTTGAGGCGGGGCTTGCCCTTGTTGTCGAGCACTATGGTGTCGAGCAAGTCCAGGTAGAGGTAGCACTCCGTAACCGTGGTGGCCAGTATCTTGCCGTCGCTCGAGTAGATGTTGCCTCGGCGCGCGGAATTGGTCTGCAGGATGGACTCGCGCTTGTTGCCCAGCTCGCGCCACATGTCGCCCTGCACAAACTGTATCTTGACGGTGTTCGCCACGATGGCTGTGCCCAGGCCCAAGGTGAGCACCAGGTAGAGCACCACCACACCGCGGGTCATCCGTTTGTCTTTCTTATGTTCGTCGTTGCTCATTTCGCTTTTCTATATTTCGTAGGGCGGGCCCGAGGTGATGCCCACGCCGGTCTGACTGAGATCCTCGACTATCTGCGATATCTTGACACTCTTCTGGTACTGCTGCTGCATCTGTATGCGGTGCTCGCGCAGGTCGTTGATGCGCTCCATGACAGCCATCTTCTCGCGGCTGAGGCTTTCCACACGGTAGCGGTTGGCCACGATGAGCAGCAGGAACAACAGACATAACATCAGCAGCGGTATCTGCTTCAGCACCAGGTTGTCGGCCAACAGGTCGCCGCCCAGCACCTTGCCCACACCGCGCATCGCCTTGCTGCCTTTGGTGGGTTTGGATTCCTCCTGCGATGCCTCGGGTTCAGCCTCGCCCGTCGCGGTATCGTCCACCACCGGCGACTGCACCTCGGCCTCGAGGCCCTCTTCGACCACCTTTTCTCTGAACCTGTTTCCCATACTAGTCTTTTATCTCCATATTCTATATTATACCTTTATATTATTAGCTCTTGTTTCTCAACCGTCCCACCCGGAGCCGTGCGCTGCGGGCGCGGCTGTTCTGCATCACCTCCTCGTCGCTGGCCTGCAGCGCCTTGCGCACCACCGGCTCCATCGGCGACAGCAGGTTGCCGTAGAAGTCCTTCTCCTCCTCGCCCTCGAAGTTGCCGCAGCGCAGGAAATTCTTCACCAGCCGGTCCTCGAGCGAGTGGTAGCTGATGACCACCAGCCGCCCCTCCACCGAAAGCAACTGCTGCGCTTGCTGCAGCATCTCCTTCAGGGCCTCCAGCTCGCCGTTCACCTCGATGCGCAGCGCCTGGAAGAGCATGGCCAGGTACTTGTTCTCCATGCCGCGCGGCAGGTGCCGCGAGACGGCCTCCTTCAGCTCGCCGGTGGTCCGGATGCCCCCGGCCTCCGGCCTCCGGCTCCTGAACTCCACGATGGCCCTGGCCATCTGCCGCGCGTTGGGCAGCTCGCCATAGAGCCTCAGCAGGCGCGCCAGCGCCTCCTCGTCGAGGCTGTTCACCAGGTCGGATGCCGTCGTCTCGCCGCGGCGGTCCATACGCAGGTCCAGCGGCCCGTCGAACCGCGTGGAAAAACCGCGCTCGCCCTCGTCGAACTGATGGCTGCTCACCCCCAGGTCGGCCAGCACACCGTCGACCTGCCGCACACCGTAAAGTCGCAGGAAGTTGCGCAGGTGGCGGAAGTTCTCGCTGATGAGCGTAAACCGCTGGTCGTCAATACTGTTGCGCAGCGCATCCTCGTCCTGGTCGAAGGCGAAGAGCCGCCCCTCGGGGCCGAGGCGCCCCAAGATGGCGCGCGAATGGCCACCGCCGCCGAATGTAACATCGACATAAGTCCCATCGGGCTTGATATTCAGCGCCTCCAGGCTCTCGGCCAGCATCACCGGCACATGGTAATCATACGTCCTATTCTCCATCGGCATCGCTCTGGCTTAGGCCGAGCAACGCCTCTGCACGTTGGGCAAAGTCACCGCCGGCGGTGTTCATACGGTCGTAGGCTGCGCGGTCCCAGAGCTCGATGAACTTGCCGGTCGATTGCAGGACAACCTCCTTGGCCGTCGCTATCACGTGCTTCTGCTCGGCAGGTACCAGAAGGCGGTCGTTCGAGTCCAGCTCGATGATATTGCCTTCGGTCAGCTTGCGCAGCAGTTCGCGGTCTTCGCGGCGGTAGGGGTTGAGCATCCCTTGGAGCTTCTCCACTTCCTCCCTGAAACTGGCATAGGTCCACAGCTCTAGGCACTCGGCATAGACGCTCTGCCGAATCACAAAACGACCATCCTCGTCCTCCAACTGCCTCTTCAACGCAATTGGGAACTTGAAACGACCGTTAGAATCGATTCTACAGTACTCTTTACCAAGGATTAACGCCATTTTTGCCTATAATTTTTCAGGTTGTAAAATTACGAAGAATATTCCAATTTCTGCCAAAAAGTTCCTTTTTTTGTTTTTTTTAACCAATTTTTGTTGTTCATAACCATAAACGAATTTCCACAGAAAAAGTTTCATATCCTGAAAATTATTTCCCAGAACACTGACATACAACCTCTTGCATGCCACAAAAGGCATTCCATACCCGTATTATACACACGGGCGTGCCTGTTGATAACTTTTCGCCCTCCGCCGTCAGCCGCCAACCTCTCCCCACCCCCTCCGGGCGGCCTCCCCTCCCACCCCCGAAGAGAGGAAGAAGAGAGGAAGAAGAGGGTCCATCTACATCACTGAAAACCACCCGATTGCGAACATACAATTTCGAGCCGTTTTTCCACTTTTTCACCCTCCCGTACCGTGGTATTAAAATAAATTTTGCCACATGCTCCAAACTTTGTATATTTGCAATTGCTCAATCAGTAAAAAAGAAAGCCAAAGGAAATGAAAATCAAAACACTAGCAATCGCACTGGTATTCCTTACCCTCTTCTCCGAACTCTCCGCCCATGGCCAAACCTCACAAGGTGCAATCCAATCCACTTCCGGCACCGATTTCTGGGTAACCTTTCTCAACAATGACGACACCCCTTCCCAAGCCGTCCTTTCGGTCATTGCCACTGCTCCGCATAATGCAACCCTTACCGCCACCAACCCACAGAGCGGATGGACAACTACCTCCAACTTGACTGCCGGCGACAAGGTGCAAATCACATTCCCGACCAATTCCACTCTCCCTTCTGGCCAACCCTATGCCCTGGGCTACCACATCACCTCCGACCAGCCCGTTACCCTTTTCGCCTGCAACTACAAAGAAGGCTCCTGGGATTTCTGCAACGTGTTGCCCGCCAGTGTTCTTTCCGACACCTACCTCATACAGAGCTACCCCAACAACAGCGACCACCCCGACAACGTGGGTTTTGTGGCCACCGAGGATAACACCATACTCACCATGACGCTGCCCTGCACCGTCACTCAACTCAGCCAGCCGGTAGGCAGCCTCTTCACCGTTACGCTTGCCGCAGGCCAATCGGTGATGTTAAGGGCCAACCAGAACGGCAACTTCTCCGGGATGCAGGTCTCCTCCAACAACAAGCCCTTCGCATGTTTTCAAGGCTGCGGCTCCGGACGTGTAGGATCAAACGCCACCAACACTGGCCGCGACCATTTCTTTGAGCAGGCCATGCCCGTAACGATGTGGGGAACCAAGTTTGTGGCTAACTCCACCCTGAACAGGTATGAAGGGGATCGCATCCTCGTAACTGCCGGGCACGACAACTGTGCTGTGTCGGTCAACGGGACCCTCGCCACTACCCTCAATTCCGGCCAAAGCTACGAGGTGCAGCTATCGTCCAACAGCACCGCCTATATCACCACCACCCAGCCCGCCTATGCCTGCCTCTACATGGTCAGCTACGCCAACGGGGGAAGTCTCGGCGACCCGGGAGCGGCCACTTTGCCGCCTGTAAACCGTTGGATTCAGCATAGCGACTTCATCATTCACCAATGCAACAACGACCCTTGGAACTCATTCTACATCACCGAGACCTACCTCAACATCGTGGCGCAGAACTCGGCAGTGGGTACATTGACCCTTGACGGGCAAGTGGTTCCCGCCTCCTCCTTCGCTGCCGTCCCTGGCACCGCATACAGCCATGCGCGCCTGAACCTCGCCTTTGGCGCCCATGTCATCGACAGCCCGGAAGGCACCTTCTCTGCCCGCGCCTATGGCCTGGGGTCGTGGGTGGGATTTGGATACAATATCGGACTGAACATTGCCGAGGAAGAACCTATAGAGCCCATCCGCGACACCGTGGAGTACCGCGACACCACCTGCCTCGGCACGCTGTATTCGGGCTATGGATTCACCTTCGACGCCTCGCGATGCAGCCCGGGAACGTTCCACCTTTGGGACTCCGTGGACTTGGGCGACACGCTGCGCTGGACGGTGCTGCATCTGGAGGTGCTGCCCACCGTGGAGACCCTCGTGGAGGTCTCGCTCACGGCGGGCGACACCCTTGCCTTCGCCGACACCCTGCTGACACAAATGGGCGAATACCGCTTTACATACACCGCTGCCAATGGTTGCGATTCTGTGGTAGTGCTGCGCCTTACCTACAGGTTGATCCGCGACACCGTGGAATACCGCGACACCACCTGCCTCGGCACGCTGTATTCGGGCTATGGATTCACCTTCGACGCCTCGCAATGCAGCCCTGGCACGTTCCACCTGTGGGACTCGGCGGTCGTGGGCGACACCCTGCGCTCCATGGTATTGCATCTTGAAGTGCTGCCCACCGTGGAGACCATCGTGGAGGTCTCGCTCACGGCGGGCGACACCCTTGCCTTCGCCGACACCCTGCTGACACAAATGGGCGAATACCGTTTTACCTACACCGCTGCCAATGGTTGCGATTCTGTGGTAGTGCTGCGCCTTACCTACGAGTCGACCAGCATCACCGCCAGCGCCGACGACATCTGCCCTGGCGACAGCGTGGAGCTGACCGCGCAGGGGACACTCGTTTTCCACTGGAGTGCCACGCCGCCCGATCCAACGCTGGCCACGCAGCAGGGGCGCAACCCCATCGTGGTGCACCCCACGACGACCACCACCTACATCCTCGCCGATGCCACTGGCAACACCATCGCGAGCCATACCGTGAATGTGGCGCCGGCGCCGGCGATCTGCATCGAAAACAGCCGAAAATGCATCGACTTCGACCATCCAGTAGTAACAATGCGCGACTGCTCGGAGGGGCGCCACAGGACAACATGGGACTTCGACGACGGGGCCCACTTCACCGGCGAGCGCATGCGCCGCATCGTCCCCTACCCGCTGCCCGACAGCATCGCAGTAACCATGACCTCGTGCAACCGATGGGGCTGCTGCGCCGACACGACAGTGGTGATGCCCACATGCACCCTCTCGGTGTGGTTCCCCAACATATTCACCCCGGACGAGGCGACCAACAACCGCTTTGGCTGCGTAACCACCTACGAGGTGGTGGAGTGGGACCTGCGCATCTTCAACCGCTGGGGACTGCACGTCTGGAGCACGCAGGACATCACCCAGCCATGGGACGGAACGCACGACGGGACACCTGTGAAACAGGAGGCATACATCTACCAGTGGAGCCTGCGCGACGCCGAGAACCGCTTCCTGCACGGCGTCGGTACGGTAACACTCCTGCGGTGAACAAGACGGTAGGAGGACTGTAGGGGTTCCCTAGGATGAGCCATGCCAGTGGCATGGCGGGCAGAGGATGCGCGAGGCCACAACATAGGCCCTTTCCCATTATTTTCCATCGATGGGAAAATAGGGTTACTTTTGCATAAGCAACCCCTGTTTTGAAAAAAAAGTTGTATCTTTGCACTTTCGAAAATATATATAAACGAACAATAAAAACAATTTAAAACAATGAAAATTCGCACTTTAGTACTCGCGTTGGCCTTCAGCCTGGTGCTGCCCAACGCCGCCCGTGCCGACGAAGGCATGTGGCTCCTGTCTCTCATCGGCAAGAATTACACCGACATGCAGCGTGCCGGTTTCAAGCTGACCCCCGAAGACATCTACAGCATCAACCGCTCCTGCCTCAAGGACGCCATCGTGGGTCTCGGCAACGCCGGTCAGCCCTTCTGGCACTTCTGCACCGGCGAGATTATCTCCAAGCAGGGCCTGATGAGCACCAACCACCACTGCGGCTACGGCAAGATTCAGGAACACTCCACCGTCGAGCACGACTATCTGCGCGACGGCTTCTGGGCCTATACCAAGGACCAGGAGCTGCCCAACCCGGGTCTCACCGCTTCCATCCTCGTCCGCATGGAGGACGTTACCGACAAGGTGAAGGAAGTCATCACCGACGACATGAGCGAGGAAGACCGCGAGGCCGCCATCGAGAAAATCTCCGAGCAGCTGTCCGCCAAGGCCACCGAAGGCACCCTCTACAACGCCACGGTGAAGCCCATGTTCAACGGCAACCAGTTCTTCCTCTTCGTCCACATCATCTACCGCGACGTGCGCCTCGTCGGTGCCCCTCCCTCGTCGATGGGCAAGTTCGGTGGCGACACCGACAACTGGTCCTGGCCCCGCCACACTTGCGACTTCTCCCTCTTCCGCATCTACACCGCCCCCGACGGCACCCCGGCCGACTACTCGACCGACAACGTGCCCCTGCAGCCCAAGCACTCCCTGCCCGTCAGCGCCGGTGAAATCAACGACGGCGACTTCGCCATGGTGATGGGCTTCCCCGGCACCACCGACCACTTCCTCACCTCCTACGGCCTCGAGGAGACGATGGAGATTACCAACAAGCTCGTCTACGAAATCCGCACCGTCAAAATCAACATCCTCCGCGAAGAGATGGCCGCCGACCAGGCCACCCGCATCAAGTACGCCTCCAAGTACGCCTCCTGCTCCAACTACTGGAAATACAGCAACGAGCAGAACAAAGCCCTCGCCAACCTGAACACCATGGGCATCAAGAAGGATGTCGAACGCGAATACATGGACTGGGCCCGCAAACAGCGTAATCCCAAATACAGCCGCGCCCTCGACCTCATCGCCAACGGCTACGCCGAGCGCCGCACCGCCGAAGAGGCCAGCCTCTACCTGCGCGAAGGTCTGCTGAGCGGCCCCGAACTGCTGCTGCGCGCCTTCCGCATCGGCAACACCTTCGAAGCCATCCAGGATCCCCGCTACGACCAGATGCGCGACCAAATCATCGAAGGCATCCGCACCTCGGCCGCCGACTTCTACAAGGACTACAACCCCCAGACCGAGAAGCGCGTCATGACCGGCCTGCTCAACTACGTCTACGCCCACATGGGCGAGGACTACATGCCCCAGTTCCTCCTCAACGCCGGCAAGAAAGGCAAAGGCGACTTCACCAAATACGTCGACGACATGTTCAAGAAGTCGGTATTCGCCACCGAAGAGAGCTTCGCCAAGTTCATGGAGAAGCCCGACCTCAAGAAACTGCAGAAAGACCCCGCTTTCATCGCCGGCAAGGAAACCTACGAGAGCTACCGCGCAGTCAATGAACTCGGCAGCAAGGAGACCAAGGACGGCCTCGAGCGCGGCATCCGCGACTTCACCGACGGCATCCTCCAAATCAACGATAAGAACGGCAAACTCATGTCGCCCGATGCCAACAGCACCATCCGCCTCACCTACGGCAACGTGATGAGCTACGACCCCAAGGACGGCGTCTCCTACCACTACTACACCACCATGAAGGGCATCATCGAGAAGGAAGGTCCTGTGGGCGACGAGTTTGAGGTGCCCACCCGCCTCAAGGAGCTCTACGCCAAGAAGGAGTTCGGCCGCTACACCAACCGCCGCGGCGAGCTGCCCACCTGCTTCATCACCAACAACGACATCACCGGCGGCAACTCCGGCTCGCCCGTCATCGACGCCCGCGGCCGCCTTATCGGCCTGGCCTTCGACGGCAACAGCGAGGCCATGAGCGGCGACATCGACTTCGAGGAGAACCTGCAGCGCTGCATCTGCCTCGACAGCCGCTACATGCTCTGGGTCATCGACGTCTACGCCGGTGCCAAGAACCTGATTGAAGAAATGGACATCGTCCGCTAAACAATGAAACAAGTCCAGCGACAGCAACTGCAGCAGAAGTTTTCACCGCAACAGATACAACTGATGCGTCTGCTGCAGTTGCCTGTTACTGACTTGGAACAAGCCATCAAGGAGGAGATCGAGAAGAACCCCCTCCTCGATGCCGAGGCACCCGCCAATACCGACAACCTGGACGACATCGTCTCGGCCTCGGACAACGACCGCTCCGACTGGGACAGCGACGAGGATGACTTCGGATACGACTACCGCGAGTACATCGAGAGAGACCCCAACATCCGGCAGCACGAGTTCATCGTGGCCGACAGCAGTTCCTTCGCCGACCGGCTCACCTCGCAGCTTGTCAGCCGCGACCTCAGCGACCGCCAGCAGCGCATCGCCACCGAGCTTATCGGGTCGCTCGACGATGCCGGCTACCTGGCTCGCGACATCGACCTGCTGACCAACGACCTGGCCTTCCGCCAAGGCATCGACGCCTCGCGCGGGGAAGTGCTTGACGTGCTCCGCATTGTCCAAAGCCTCGACCCGCCCGGCATCGGTGCCCGCAACCTGCAGGAGTGCCTCCTGCTGCAATTGCACCGCATGGAGCACTCGGCGGTGGTCGGCAACGCCTTGAAGGTGGTGGAGAAGCACTTCGACGACCTGGCCAACCACCGCTACGAGCGCATCTGCTCCACCCTGGGCATCAGCCAGGAAGAGCTGGAGGAGGCTGCCGCCTTCATCCGCCGCCTGAACCCCAAGCCCGGCAGTTCGGAGGCCGAAAGCGACCTCACTGCCCAGATATTCACCCCCGACATCATCCTGCAACAGCACGAAGGACAACTCTCGTTCTACCTCAACGACGGCAACTTGCCACGCCTATCGCTCAACACCTACTACACCGACCTCCTGGCCGAGATGGAGAAGAGCAAAGGCGACCGCGAGACCATCCAGTTCCTGCGCTCGAAGCAGGCCGACGCGCAGGGATTTATCGACCTGCTGCAACAGCGCCACGACACCATCGTGCGCATCATGCGCTACCTCATCCGCCACCAGCGCCGATTCCTGCTCACCGGCGACCCCGACCAGATGCAGCCCCTGCGCCAGCGCGAAGTGGCCGAGGCCACGGGCTTGGACATCAGCACCGTGAGCCGCATGGCCAACAGCAAATACCTTCAGACCGACTTCGGCACCATACCACTCAAGGACTGCTTCTCCAAGGGCATGATGGGCGAGGATGGCGAGGAGGTGTCGGTCGAAGCCATCAAGCAGCACCTCTCCGACGCCATCGCCGCCGAAAACAAGCAGGCGCCGCTCTCGGACGATGCCCTGGCCAGCCTGCTTAAATCCCAAGGCTACCCGCTGGCACGGCGCACCGTGGCCAAGTACCGCGAACAGCTGGGCATCCCCGTGGCCCGCCTGCGGCGGGCCCTCATCCTGCTGCTCATCCTCCTCGGCGGCCTGGGCTCCGTCGAAGCTCAGCAGTCCTATTTCGACTCACTCATCGCCGTGCGCATGGAACGCGCCAAGAATCCGCCCAAGGTGGTCAAGAAGGTGGATCCCAACAAGCCCAAACCCACAGCTGCACCCGAGCGCAAGCCCGTCCAACCCACCCCTGCCGCCAAAGACACCGCTGCGGCCAAGCCTACCCTCGACCGTGCCATGGTGCCTCTTTGGTACGACGCCTTTCCCCAACACCGCGTCAATCCCCATGGGCGCACACAACTCGACATGCTGCCCGACGAGATTATCCTCCGACTGGCCACCGACACGGCCGACTTCTGCTTCCCGGTGAAAAAGACGAAGTCCTCCAACTACGGCTGGCGCTGGCAGCGCGGGCACCACGGCGTAGACATAGCCCTCAACACCGGCGACCCCGTCCATGCCGCTTTCGGCGGCATCGTGCGCGTGGCGGCACGCATGGGCGGCTACGGCAACTGTGTCGTCGTGCGCCACCCCAACGGCCTGGAGACCCTTTACGGGCACCTCTCCAAAATCAACGTGCAGCCCCACCAGCAGGTGGAAGCCGGCGAGGTGCTGGGCCTCGGCGGCAACACCGGCAACAGCACCGGCCCGCACCTGCACTTCGAATGCCGCTTCCTCTACCAGACCTTCGACCCCGAGTGGATACTCGACTTCGACAACTACACCCTCCGCACCCGCCGGCTGCACCTCAACAAGAGCTATTTCGGCATCCGCAAACCCGGTGCAGGACAAGAGTCGCACCACAAGCCCGATGCCAGCCAAATAAAAGAAATGCCCAAAGGCAAACGCCGCCCCGCTACAACAACCAATACATATAATATAAAAGACTTCTAAACTCCATCCCCATGAAAAAGACCAACCTCTCCGACTACGACCCCACCGCAGTCCCCTCCGGACAACCCTACACCGTTGCCGTCGTCGCCGCCGAATGGAACCCCGAGGTTACAGACGCCATGCTCGAGGGTGCCGTAAGTACCCTGCGTCAAAACGGCGTCAAGCCTGAGAACATACGCATCTACCGTGTCCCCGGCACCTATGAACTTACCTATGCCGCCGACACCCTCGCCGAACTCGACTCTATCGATGCCGTCATCTGCATCGGCTGTGTCATCCAGGGTGAGACACGCCATTTCGAGTTCATCTGCCAGGCTGTCTCGCAGGGACTCAGCAATGTTTCGCTAGCGAATCACAAACCCGTCATCTTCAGTGTCCTCACCTGCGACACCATGGAACAGGCTCTCGACCGCGCCGGCGGCCGCCACGGCAACAAGGGCGTTGAAGGCGCCATCGCCGCACTGAAGATGCTCCGTTTCACCGACATCGCCGTTTCTCTGCCGTGAAGATAGTCTATTTTGGCACCCCCGACTTCGCCGTCGAGAGCCTCGACGCCATCCACTGCTCCAGCCACGAGGTGGTGGCCGTGGTAACCGTGCCCGACCGACAGGCAGGGCGCGGACAGAAGGTCATCTTCAGCCCCGTCAAGCAGTATGCCCTCGACCACCAGCTGCCCCTGCTGCAGCCCGAACGCCTGCGCGACCCCGAATTCCTCGAGACCCTGCGGAGCTACCAGGCAGACATCTTCGTCGTCGTGGCCTTCCGCATGCTGCCCGAGGCGGTGTGGAACATGCCGCCCCACGGCACCTTCAACCTCCACGCCTCGCTCCTGCCGGCCTACCGCGGCGCGGCACCCATCAACTGGGCCATCATCCGCGGTGAAGAGCGCACCGGCGTAACCACCTTCCTGCTCAACCACCAGATTGACGAGGGGCACATCCTGCTGCGCGCCGAGACCCCCATCACCCCCGACGACAACGCCGGCACCCTGCACGACCGGCTGGCCGAGATGGGTCGCGACCTCGTGGTGCGCACCCTCGACGGCCTGGCCGCCGGCACCCTCACCCCCACCCCCCAGCAGGGCACACCCACCACGGCACCCAAGATCTTCAAGGAGGACACCCGCATCGACTTCGGCCAACCCGGCCAGCGCGTGGTCGACTTCATCCGCGGCCTCGCCCCCTACCCCGCTGCCACGCTGACCCTCCGCTCGCCCGAGGGCGAAGAGGTGCCGTTCAAAATCTACAAAGCTACATTCACGCCCGCCCCGACAGGCACTGCAAAAGCCCTCGCATGCGATGGAAAAAAGACTCTAAAAATCAGCACAAACGATGGTTTTGTCAACATTTTGAGCCTGCAAATGAGCGGAAAACGGAAAAATAACGTCGAAGAATTCCTTTGCGGAAAAAATATAAGTAATTGGGTATTAGTCGATTAGCGAAAGCGCCTTAAGTTTTACTAAAAAAATTTGAAAAAAAATTTGGTGCAAACAAAAAAAAGTTCTTACATTTGCAGCGTGATTAATCGACAAGAAACCAAACATTTAATAACCCATTAAAACCCCAATCAACATGAACAAAACCGAACTTGTTAATGCAATGGCCGACAAAACCGGCATGACCAAAGTTGCCGCCAAACAGGCTATGACCGCTTGCTTCGAGACCATCCAGGAGCAGCTGAAGAAGGGTGAGAAAGTTACCCTCATTGGCTTCGGCACCTTCAGCGTTGTGAAGCGCAAAGCCCGCACCGCCAAGAACCCCCGCACTGGCAAGCCCGTCAAAGTGGCCGCCAAGAAGGTCGCCAAGTTCAAAGCCGGCAGCAAGCTCATCTAAGCTTACTGTTTGACAGTCTTTAGAACTGGAGCCTGCTTCGGCAGGCTCCTTTTTTTGTGCCAAAACTTAACAAAAACGTAACAGGGAGGTAAGCATATTATATGTACTTTTGCAGTCGGAAATTAATATAAAAGAGTTATGTCTGCAACAGATATCATATTCATTGTCTTGAATTTAGCCGGTGCGCTGGCCGTGTTTCTCTTTGCTATGAAACTGATGAGCGAGGGCCTTCAGAAGATAGCGGGCTCGAGGATGAGGGCGGTGCTGAGCCGTTTCACGGGGAAACCTGTGAGCGGCATCCTGACCGGCACGGTGGTTACGGCGGCCATCCAGAGCTCGTCGGCCACGACGGTGATGGTGGTGAGCTTCGTCAACGCCGGCCTGCTCTCGCTGGCGGGTGCGGTGGCGGTCATCATGGGCGCCAATATCGGCACCACGGTTACGGCGTGGATTATCACCCTTTTCGGCCTGGGCGGCAGCGCGGAGGGTTTCAGCCTGCCGATGCTGCTGGCCACGGTGAGCCTTTTCTTTATCTTTTCGCACAAGGACCGCATGAAGTCCATCGGCCAGTCGGTCATAGGTCTGGCGCTGTTGCTTATCGGCATGGACCTGCTGCAGGCGGCGATGCCGAACCTGGAGGAGTACCCTGCCTTCCTGCAGGCGCTGGCCACGATGAGCGACTACGGCTTCGGCTCGATACTTCTGTTCATCGTCATCGGGGCTTTGCTGACCTGCCTGGTGCAGGCGTCGGCGGCGGTGATGGCCATCACGCTGGTGATGTGCTACAACGGCTGGATAGGGTTCGACGTGGCGGTGGCGCTGGTGATGGGTCAGAACATAGGCACCACCATCACGGCCAACCTGGCGGCGATGGTGGCCAACACGGCCGGCAAGAAGGCCGCGCGCGCGCACCTGGTGTTCAACGTGGTGGGTGTGCTCATCACGCTGGCGGTCTTCTCGCCCCTGATGCGCCTCATCGCGCAGCTGACCGAGGGCATCACCGGCTGCAGCCCCTATGCCCCGGTGAGCGACGCTGACTACAATCGCGAGTCGGTTCCGATGGCCATCTCGCTGTTCCACACGGTGTTCAACGTCGGCAACACGGTCATCCTTGCCTTCTTCATCCCGCAGATCCTGCGCATCGTGGACTGGATGGTCAAGAGCAAGGACGAGGAACGCACGGAGGACGACTTCCGCCTGACCTATATCGAGGGCAACTGGCTCTCGACAGCCGAGCTGAACCTGCAGAGCGCGAAGAGCGAAATCGAGGAGTTCTCCAAGCGAGTGCTGCGGATGTACACCTTCCTGCCGGGGCTGCGCACGGCCGAGAGCGAGGAGGAGTTCGACGGCATCATGCAGCGCATCACCAAGTACGAGGACATCACCGACCGCATGGAGCTCGAAATCGCCAAGTTCCTCACCCGTGTCGGCTCGGGCGACGTCAGCCAGCACGCCTCCGAACGCATCAGCACCATGCTGCGCATCATAGACAACCTGGAGTCCATCGGCGACACCATCTACCAAATCGCCATGACGCGCAAGAACAAGCGCGAGGACGCCGTCCACTTCGACGCCGGGCAGAACGCCAACCTGGAGCACATGCGCGAGCTGGTGGAGAAGGCGCTGCAGATCATGGACAGCAACCTGCATGACTACGACCACGTGGACCTCGACGCCGCATACGCCGCCGAGCACGAGATCAACGCCTACCGCGACCGCCTGCGCTCGCAGCACCTCGACGCGCTGAAGCTGGGCGTGTACGACTACTCCATCGGCAACGCCTACAGCAGCCTCTACGCACAGTACGAGAAACTGGGCGACTACGCCATCAACGTAACCGAGGCCATCGACGGCTCGCGCAAGCACGTCGACGAGTAATCCACACCTACACAACGCGCTGACAACCAGCGCTCCACTGGCACCCTCTTCTTCCTCCCTTCGGCAATGCTAGGGGAGTGGTCGAAGTGTTAAATTTTAGTTAAAAATCAAAGGTGCCATAATTTCTGCGTTATATTATATATAGCAACTTTTTTTGACGACAATCTATTTCTGACGACAACAGCGACTACTGGCACTCGCCGGCAGGGTGGATGGTGCATGTTGCGCTTTCAAATGTTGTCAGGGTTGTCGTAAAACATTAAAACACATAGATATGGCAAAATTACATCAAGGCATCCTCGGGGCCTTCTCGGGGAAGGTGGGCACGGTGGTGGGCTACCTGTGGCGCGGACGACAGGTGGTGCGTGCCTACCGCAAGGAGATAAACTATCCGAACACGGAGAGCCAGCGACTTGAACGCGAGTGGTTTGTGTCGATGGTGCGCTTCGCGGCCACGGCGCGGCAGGCGTTATTGCTGGGCTTGCGCGAGCGCGCCGCCCGCGACCAGATGACCGAGGGCAACGCCTTCGTCAAGATGAACAAGCACTGCTTCGGCCGTACACACGCCCCCGTCG
>ONBB01000011.1 GCA_900315935.1 uncultured Bacteroidales bacterium | reverse complement strand
GAGTGTTCACCTCTTCCCATTCCGAACAGAGAAGTTAAGCCTCACATCGCCGATGATACTGCACTTGTTTGTGGAAAAGTAGGTCGCCGCCAATCTTTTTAAAGGGAGTCTCTCTCGAGGCTCCCTTTTTTTGTTGTCTAAATAATAATACGGCGGTCTTGGCGTTAGAAAGGCATGTCTATACGTTGGAGATATTCTTTTAAGGTGGATTGGTGGGCCGGAGCATTGTTCTTGGCAGTGATGATACCTAACATTCTATGGATGTTGTGGCCACCATCGGACGACCCGCTGCATGTGGAATCGCAGACGCCTGTCATGGACGGGATCGCGTCTGTGGCACAGGTGCTGATGATAGCAGCATTATTATTGCTTCGGCGGGACACTGCCCCTTCACCAATGACACGGGCATGGCGACTCGTCACCTGGGATTGTCTGTTGCTGTACCTGTTGTTCTGGATGATGTATTTCTGCGGATTCTATACAACGGCAGGTATCATCGCGATGGCTACCCTACCCTGCCTTTCTTTCGCTGCCTATGCTTTGGGCAGGAACAACTGGATTGCACTGGGATGCATCGCGGTTTTCTTTTTATGCCATCTGACATTCGCGATAGTGAACTTCTGCTGAGTTGAGCTGCTTATAAAAATGGGCGAGGCCGCCGCGCGGATGCGCGGCGGCCTCGCCTTTTTTGTTGCCAAAGTTAAGCCCGCCCTCGCTGATGATACTGCACTTGTTTGTGGAAAAGTAAGTCGCCGCCCATCTTTCTAGGAGCATCTCTTTCGAGGTGCTCTTTTTTTTGTTTTTATAGTTCACATTTTCGTTTGCTTAAGGCACTATTGGGTAAAGACGCGTCGAAAATGTAAAACTTTAAAACAACAATTACATGAAAGCAATGTTTGCAAAGTGCGGCCTCATGGTTGCTGCAATGATGACAGTTGGCATCCCGATGACCAGCTGTGAAAAAAACAACAACAAGTCTGCTGTGGAGATACGGACTGTCTCGATGGCAAAGGAAAATACTGCCTATGAGGCCGCTGTCATGGAACAACTGGCTGCCATGCAGTAGAGTTTAAGTATCATGATTTCAATATTATGCGTCTAAATACACAGTAGGATGACCATGATTTGCGCCGCCAGCACGCGCAGGAACATCGAGAGGGGGTAGACGGTGGTGTAGGCGATGCTGGCCTGGCTGCCGCCGCAGATGTCGTTGCTATAGGCCAGGGCGGGTGGGTCGGTGCAGGCGCCGCTGATCATACCGGCGATGGTGAAGTAGCTGAGCTTGCACAGCCAGCGGGCGATGGCGCCGATGACCAGGCAGGGCACCATGGTGATCACCACGCCGTAGAGCACCCACATATAGCCGCCGTCCGCGATGGTCTGGAGGAAACCCTGGCCGGCGCCGATGCCCACCACAGCCATAAAAAGGCTGATGCCCACCTGGCGTAGCATGAGGTTGGCGCTCTCGGTGGTATAGGTGTTGATGTGCAGGCGCGGACCGAAGTAGGTGAGCAGGATGGATACGATGAGCGGACCGCCGGCCAAACCGATGCGTACCGGCACCGACATGCCGGGGATATGGATGGGCAACACTCCCAGCACCACGCCGAGCATGATGCCGATGAAGATAAAGAAGAGGTTGGGCTGGTGGGTCTTGGGGCCCTGTTTGGCGTCGAGTTCGCGCTGAAGCTCGATACCGTTGCGGGCGGCATTGCGCTGATAGAGTTCGTTTTCGCGCTCGAGGTTGATGCGGAAGAGGGAGCGCAGGAGGGTGATGCTGAGGATAATGCCGATGACACCCAACGGGTAGGCCACCGCATAGCCTTGCGCAAAGAGGGGGCTGGAGCCGGCGCCGAGGTCGGAGTAGGCCTGCTGGGCGGCACCGAGGCCGGGGGTATTGGTGACGGCACCGTAGAGCACGCCGATCATGGCGGCGGGTTCGGTGCCGGTGAGGCGTTGCATGACGAAGGCTGTGAGGCAGCCAAGGAGAACGATGCCCGCGGCGAGGCCGTTGAGGAGCAGGCCGCCCGACTTGAAGGCGGCGAAGAATTTGGGGCCCACTTCAATGCCGATGGAGTAGATGAAGAGGATGAGGCCGAACTCCTTGACGAAGTGGGCCGTGGTGGCGTCGATGGAGAGGCCCAGCTGGCCCACGGCGATACCGGCGAAGAGTATCCAGGTGACGCCCAGGTTGACGCGGCCCATTTTGATTTTGCTCAAGGTGAGACCCACGGCGATGACAAGGGAAATGATGAGCAGCGAGTTGGCTACGCTGTGTTCGAGGAAGAGGGTTTGGAACCAGTTCATTGTAGAGTTGATAGGTTGATAAGTGGAAATGTTGATAAGGATAGGTGTTTTTTAATCAAAAATGAGGCCGCCCGCACGGCGGGCGGCCTCGGAAGTGTGACCAATCAGTTCATGATTAGATGATACCCTGGGCGAGCATGGCGTTGGCGACGCGCATGAAGCCAGCGATGTTGGCACCCTTGACGTAGTTGATGCTGCCGTCGGCCTGCTTGCCGTACTGGACGCACATGTCGTAGATGTCGTTCATGATCTTGTGGAGTTTCTGGTCGACCTCGGGGGCAGTCCAGTTGATGTGGCCGGCGTTCTGGCAGATTTCGAGGCCAGAGGTGGCGACGCCACCGGCGTTGACGGCCTTACCGGGACCGAAGGGGATCTTGGCACCCTGGATGGCGGCGATGGCCTCGGGCTGGCAACCCATGTTGGAGACCTCGGCGACGTACTGGACGCCGTTGGCGATGAGTTCCTTGGCATCGGCCTCGGCCATCTCGTTCTGGAAGGCGCAGGGGCAGGCAATGTCGCACTTGACGCTCCAAGCTTTCTTGCCGGCGGTGAACTTGGCCTGGCCGGGGAACTTGGTGGCCATGTCTTCGACCTTGTTGCGGTTGGAGGCGCGCATGTCGAGCATGTAGTCGATCATCTCTTTGGTGATGCCGTTCTCGATTTCGCAGACACCGTCGGGACCGCTGATGGCGACAACCTTGGCACCGAGTTCGGTGGCCTTGATGGCAGCACCCCAGGCGACGTTACCGAAGCCGGAGAGGGCGATGCGCTTGCCTTCCATCTTGTCGCCGCGCTCTTTCACCATGCGCTCGACATAGTAGATGGCGCCGAAGCCGGTGGCTTCGGGACGGATGAGGGAACCACCCCAGCCGTAGCTCTTGCCGGTGAGGGCACCGGTGGAGTGCTCGCGGGCGAGTTTCTTGTAGGCACCGTAGAGGTAGCCGATTTCGCGGCCGCCAACGCCCACGTCGCCGGCAGGGCTGTCCTGGTCGGCACCGATGTTGCGCCACAGCTCATACATGAAGGCCTGGCAGAAGCGCATGATTTCTTCGTCGGTCTTTCCAACGGGGTCGAAGTCGGCGCCACCTTTACCACCGCCGAGGGGCAGGTTGGTGAGGCTGTTTTTGAAGATCTGCTCGAAGCCGAGGAATTTGAGCATGGAGACGTTGACCTTGGGGTGGAAGCGGAGACCGCCTTTGTAGGCGCCGAGGGCGGCGTTGTACTGCACGCGGTAGCCGAGGTTGGTCTGGACTTCGCCGTTACGGTCGACCCAGGTAACGCGGAAGGTGAAGATGCGGTCGGGCTCGACGAGGCGCTCGACGATTTTGGCTTTCTCGAACTCGGGGTGCTGGTTGTACACCTCTTCGATGCTCTCCAGGACCTCGCGGACGGCCTGCAAGTATTCGTTTTCACCCGGATGTTTGGCCTCCAGGTTGGTCATAATGTTTTGTACGTTCATGATATTTAATGTTTTGTGTTAAACTTTATGTTTATTTCATTGTGGCAAATGTACATCTTTTTCTGCAATGGGAGAAATTTTTTAGCATTTTTTAAAATTTTTCCTAAAAAGGGGGCAGCAGAGGGGAGGGGTTTTCTAGGGGAATGGTAGGGGAACGGTAGGGGAATACAAGGGCACTGGAAGGATATGGAAGCTTATGGTAGGGTGGACGCAGCGAGGGATGGAGAGTTATGTTGTAAGTAATTTGTTCTCAGTTGGTTGTGTGGGGTATACTAGTGTGGCCTTGCGCGCGTACAGATATATTAGTAATAGCAGGTGTCGACGAAGTTTTTGATGCGTGGTTTGACGTATTCGCGCTCTTCGATGAAGGGCATGTGGCCTGCATTTTCGAGTAGCAGGATTTCGGCATGGCTGGCTTCCATGGCCTGCGAGATGGCGTATTCGAGTGGCAGGCGGGTGTCGCCTTTGCCGTAGATGAAGAGGGTCGGCACTTCGAGCCGTTGCAGGACGTCGAGGCGCGAGGGGCGCTGCATCATGCCCTGCTGTGCGGCGATGATGGCTTCGGCGCGGGTTTCGAGGCATTGGTCGCAGAGGTCTTTGATGTCTTGCGACAGGACGCCGCGGTTGCGCTGGAGAAAGAGCGAGTGGATGTAGTCGACAACGTAGGAGGCCCGGTTTTCCTGCACTTGCTGGCAGGCGGCCTGGCGTCCCTGCTGGTGCTGTGGTGTGTCGGGCAGTGCGTGCGAGCAGACCAGTCCCAGGCCGCGCAGGCTGTAGGGGAAGAGGTCGGCGAAGGCCAGTGCCACGTAGCCGCCCATGGAATGCCCCACCATGACGCATTGGTCGACCCCGGCGTGGTCGAGTACTGCCTTGACCGTGCGTGCCATCTGGTTCATGGTGACGGTCTCGGACGAGATGTCGGAGAGCCCGTGGCCGGGGAGGTCGACCGTGAGCACACGCAGGTGGTGCATGTAGGTGAGCACGTAGGGGCTCCACACGTCAAGGCTTTGCATGAATCCGTGAAGGAGTACCAGCGTTTTGCTGTTGGCACGGCCTTCGTCGCGATAGTGGACGGTATGGCCGTCGACGGTGATGGTGCGGTGTTGTTCCATGAGGTTTGTATTGTCGGTTATTCCCTGAATTTGACGCCAACGCCGGAGTGTCCCTGGCGCTTGACGTTGACGTTTCCGTAGGCGGAGATGATGATGCGCGAGCTGTCGATGCCTTGGTAGTTGAGGTAGTTGCGGATGAGGCGTCCGCGTTCGAGCGAGAGGTTGTAGCAGAGGGTTTCGTCGCTGCCGGCCACGTCGATGGAAATCTCGGCGATGCCGCCGGGATTGAGGGTGAGGAAGTGGGCCAGCTGTTGCAGCTGGAGTTCGGCGACGGCGGTGAGTCTCGAGGAGGTGGGGTCGAAGTCGACGGCCAGCAGCGGCACGGTCTTGTCCATCGCCACTAGGACGGGGAAGGTGTAGCCCTTGAGTCGGGGCGTTGCCTTGGCCTTGGGGTCGACAATGATGGCGGGGACGAAGTAGGTGCCGGCATCGCCGATGACGGCGTACTGCTTGTCTTTGTGTACGTTGAAGGTAACGGCATTGCTCTCGCCGGAGCAGTCGACCACCTGGGTAACCGACTGCTGCACGAGGTCGGCCACTCGCACACGCAGCAGTGCCGATTCCATGCCCAGGATGTCGACCGTGTAAGGCTGGTACGAGTCGACCGCCTCATGGGTGGTAGGCAGGCTGTAGCAGGAGTAGCGCCCCATGTCCTGGTTGGAGGAGAAGAAGATGCGTTTCTCGTCGGGGCTGAAGCTGATGTCCGCCTCGGCAAAGCCGGTGTTGAACTCCTTGCCGATGTTCTGGGGCTCGGACCAGGAGGTCCAGTCGTGCACATTGGTGCGGGTGCTCATGTAGATGTCGCCATATCCCAGTCCGCCCCGTCCGTCGGAGACGAAGTAGAGGGTCTTGAGGTTGCGGCTGAGGATGGGCGAGCGTTCGCAGTACGGCGTGTTGATGGTGATGCCGAGGTTGACGGCGTCGCCCCATCCGTTGTTGATGTAGGGGATGAAGTAGAGGTCGGTGGCGAGGGCTGTGTCGCCATGGAAGTAGGCGCCGGAAGACTGCAGGTTGCGTCCGTTGGGGCGGTCCGAGGCGAGGAGCATGCCGCTGCCGTCGGGCAGCATATAGGCGTCGACCTCCAGGTGGTCGCTATTGACAGGGTAGGGTGGCATGTCGGAGATGCGCCACTGGTCGCCTTCCTTCTGTGCCATCAGGATGTTGCCTTCGTGGCCGATGAGCATGCTGGCGCCGCCGTTGTAGAAGCCGTAGAAGGAGTATCCGTCGGTGGAGTTGAGTCCCGCCAGGACGATTTCGCCTGCCGGCCGCCATTCGTTGCCCTCGCGGACGGCGTAGCAGATGCGGCGACTGCTGCCCGAGGTGCGGGTGAAGTAGAGGTGGCCGTCACGGGCGTTGACGGAGGGGTTCATGATGTGATAGGTGGCGGAGAACTCACGCGTGGCCCTGCGTCCTGTGGCCGGAGCGGAGAGCACGCGCTGCAGCTCGCGGTATTCTTTGTTGGAGGTGGTCTCGAAGCAGATGTCGAAACGGCGGACGCGGTCCAGGGCGGCCTGGTAGTTGTTTGAGGCCACCTGGAGCTGTATCATGCGTTGCAGGGGGACGATGGCGATACCCTTGCCCATAAGCTTGCGCACGTAGTCGGCATAGCGGGCGTATTCCACCTCCATGAAGTCGGCCATGAGGTTGACGTGGTCGATTTTCTCGGCACGTTCGAGGTCGTCTTCCACCGAGCGCTGGTAGGGGAAGTCGGGATGCCGCTGCACGAAGTGGCGGATGGGGTCTCCGTTGCCCTCGGCGGCATGCCAGGTGTAGTAGCGGCTGAAGACTTCGTTGTAGAATGGGTCCAGTTTGAAATTCTCGAGGTAGTAGCGGGCGGCCTCCACATCCTGCTGGTCGTACATGAGGATGCGCATCTGGGCGAGGGCCTTGTCGGCGAGCGAGATGTCGGGGTAGGTGGTGGCGAAGAGGCCGTAGTCCATGGCGGTCTTGCACTTGGAGAAGGTAACAGCGAGGAGGTTGTCGAGGCGTTCGCGGGCCTGTTCGCTCTCGTCGCTGGCGGGGTAGCGGTGCAGGAAGTCGGTGTATGCCTCGACGGTGTTGCCCCGGCTGGCCATGGCGTATGCCTGACGGCTCTTTTGTTTTTCCGCTGCACGCTGCACGGAGGGGCTGAGGGGGTAGCGGGCGGCGACGGCGTCGATTTCATTCTCGGCGGTCAGGCCCTCGAAGAGTCCGGGGGCCAGTTTGGCCAGCCGGTTCTCCATTTGCTGGGCCTCGTCGGTGCCCGGGTAGATGTCGATGAAGTGATAATAGGCTTCGGCGGTGCCGATGCGGAGGTCTTCGTCGTAGATCTGGTTGATGCGGCGTTGGCGCAGCAGGCGCACAAGCTCGATGTCGATGCCGAAGGCATCCATGTAGGTGTCCAGCTCCACACCGCTCATGTCGGTGCGCATCTCGATGGTTTTGTAGGCGTCGTCGATGATGGATTGCTTGACTTGGCGGATGGAGGGCAGGGTGATGCCGCTGCGCACCAGGCGGGCCAGCTCGCCGGTCTTGTCGTTTTCGATGAGTTTGATGTGGCAGGCTTCGGTGCGCTGGATGTATTTCATGGCCATGGGCAGGTTGCGCATGGGGTTGCCGCTCTCGTAATAGAAGAGTGAGAGGTTGTAGAGCGCTTCGACATCGTTGGGCGACTTGGCGTACACTTTGTTGAGCCTGGTGAACCGAGCCTCGTATTCTTCCTGGGTGCCGGACTGGGCTGCAAGGGAGGTGGCGGCAAGCAGGCCGGCCAGTATGAGGATGCTTCTTTTCATTTTCAGGGGTGTTATTTGATGGAGCTCAATATGTCCTTGAACTCGAAGTCCATTTCGTTAAAGGTGTCTTTGGTGGTTTCGAGGCGGAATTCGACCGAGGTGCGCTTGCTGTAGAAGTAGGTCATGTAGAACTGGTAGTCCTTTTGGTCCGAGGGGTTGGTGTAGGCGCCGATGTAGCCGAGGCCGCCCGAGGCGGGCAGCCCGTCGCCTTTGGTGTACTCCTTGAGCGACTGGTAGGGCTGGGCCTCATAGCGTTCGTAGGCCAGCTCGTAGAGGTCGCCGTCGTAGTCGCGCACCACATAGATGCGGAGGAAGGGCAGCACGGTGTCGCCCTCGAGGTCTATCACCTCGTGCCCCGTGTAGGCGTATAGGTATATGTCGCCACCGCTGGGGTGTTCGAAGGTGCGCACGTAGACCCAGTCCTCGCTGTTGAGGCGGTATTGCACGTCGGTGCCCGGGATGGTGAGCCGCTGGGCTGTGGCGCTCACCGAGAGCAGGAGCGATAGGAAAAGGAGTAGCTTTTTCATAATTGCAGTCTTTTGTTGTAGAAGTCAATCAGTTGGTCGGCCAGCATCCCCACGTTGTACTGGCGCTGGATAAGCGCGGCGGCGGCCTGGCCGACGGAGCGGCAGAAGGCGTCGTCGTCGAGGCAGCGTTGCACCTGGTTGGCGAACTGCTGCGGAGTGTCGGCGATGAGGATGTCCACGCCGTCGGTATAGTCGATGCCCTGGGCGCCGACAGTGGTGGTGATGACGGCCTTGCCCATCGACATGGCTTCGATAATCTTGACACGTATGCCGCTGCCGCTGAGCAGGGGCACGACGTTGATTTTCTTGCCGGAGATGAATTCGGAGGCATCGGCCACCTCGCCCACGACCGTTACGCCCGGGATGCTGGCCTGCATCCATGCCTCGGGCATCTTGCGTCCGGCCAGGTAGAGTTTGGCACGGGGTACCTGCGCGTGAATCACGGGCCACACCTCGTCGAGCATCCACTGGATGCTTTCCTTGTTGGGCATCCAGTCCATGGCGCCGATGTGGAAGAGCGAGTCGGGCTCTTCCTGTGCCGCCACGGTGGCCGGGGGCTCCACGCCGAAGGGGATGCTCACCACCGGCCGGCGGCAGCCGTCGGCCACGAAACGGTCGGCGTCGTTGCGTGTGATGCACACGATGCCGTCGTAGTCGGCCAGGTGCTCCAGTTCGTAGGCGCGGAGGGTGAGCGAGAGGTGCTTGAGGTACCAGCGGCGGAAGGGGGTGCGGCACGAGGCGGCGATGCGTTTCCAGATGAGGTGCTCCACATTGTGGGCGCGGAGGATGACCTTGGCCTTGGAGTAGCGGCGGATGAGGGGCACGTAGGGGGTGAGGAAGATGGATTCGACGTGGATGATGTCGAACTGCTCCTCCTGCAGTATTCCGCGCAGTTTGCGGGCGAAGGTGTCGCTGATGTAGCGCTTGACGTGGTAGCTCTCACCCGTGAGCAGGGCGCCGATGGCGGGGAAGAGCTTGACCCCGAGGTCAATGTAGGCCGAGTCGAAGGCGGTCTGTTGGCGGTAGGAGGCGGGAATCCTGTCCTCGCGGACGGGGTGCTTGTCGGTCTTGACGGTGAGCACCTTGACCTGGCAGCCCTTGTCCAGGAGGCCCTGGGTGATGCTGTTCATGGCCATCGTGCCGCCGTCGACGGGCGGGTAGGGGGGCTTGTTGCAGAGCTGGAGTACCTTCATGATTGATTGTAACGCTGTTGCGGCCGGTTTATTGTGTGTGGGCTATTCTTTGGGAAGGGCGCGGAAGCCGGTGCCCAGGATTTCGCTGCTATCCATGATGTTGACAAATGCCTTGGGGTCGATGCGGTGCAGGCTGGACTTGAGCTTGACCATGTCGGCGCGGTCGAGGGTTACGTAGAGCATCTTGCGCTCGTTGCCCTGGTAGAGGCCGGTGCCGGTGAGGCAGGTGCCGCCGCGCTTGAGGTCGTTGATGATGTAGTTGCGCACGGCCTCGATCTCGTCGGTAACGATGAACATGGTCTTGTAGCTCTTCATGCCGTCGACCACCAGGTCGATGACCTTGCCCTCGATGTAGATGATGATGACCGAGTAGATGGGCAGGCGGATGTCGCCGAAGGCCACGAGGGTGGAGAGGGTGATGATGCCGTCGACGATCATCACCAGGGTGCCGAGGGAGATCTTGGTGTACTTGTGCAGTATCATCGAGATGATGTCGGAGCCGCCGCTGGTGGCGCCGCTGCGGAAGATGAGGCCGATGGCGAGGCCGTAGATGAGGCCGGCCACCACGGTGTTGAGGAAGTAGTCGGGGACGAACCAGCCGCCGTCGTGCGGTATCTGGACCATGGAGAGGCCCTCGACGGGGGCGCTGGCGACACTGCCGTCGAGAATCACGGGGTTGTAGCCCCACCAGATTTCAAGCAGGTAGGTGAAGAAGAAGATGAGGGCGGTGGAGACGATGGTCTTCACGCCGAACTTCGGGCCGAGGATCCAGGTGCCGATGAGCAGCAGCGGGATGTCCATGCAGATGGCGTAGAAGGATATCTTCCAGGGCCAGAGGGTGTTGAAGACGTTGGAGAGGCCGTAGGTGCCGCCGGGGGCCATCAGGTAGGGGTTGACGAACATCACGTCGCCGATGGCGAACAGGGCGCTGCCAAGCGTGAGCAGCAGGTAGGCGTAGACTTCCTTTTTGAGGTTCTTGGGGGTGGCTGTTTCAGTCATAAGTGGTTGTGTGTAATACTTTTAGGTTGTTTTTATGGGTTTGTTCAATTTTGCAAAGATACGAATATTATTATAATATCGCGAAAATATTCGCACACGCGAGGGCGATTGTGGCGCGGATGGCAGGGAGGCGGTAGGGGAATGGTAGGGGTTCTCTAGGGGAATACATAGGCCATTTCCCATTATTTCCCATCGATGGGAAAATTTGGATACTTTTTCCATTTGTACTGACAGAAAAATAAAAAGCAGGCATCCCGAACGAGGGGGATACCTGCTTGATTCCGTGAGCGATAGACGGGGGTCGAACCCGCGACCTGCGGCTTGGGAAGCCGCCGCTCTGCCAACTGAGCTACTATCGCTTAAAACTCACACCATAACGCATCCGGTGCCGTTCTATTGTGTGAGCGTGAAAATTTTTTCTCAATCGCGGCTGCCGAGGATTCGCAACAGCCTGATAAACAGATTTATCACATCGAGATAGATGTCCAGCGCACTGTCCACAGCGTTGTCCAGAGTCTTGGGGTAGGCTTGCGACTTGGCCACGTCGTAGCCGATGTAGCCCGAGAAGAGCAGCACGAAAAACCAGTCGAACAGCTGGCCGCGGTAGCCGAGGAGGAAGGTGGCCACCAGCTCGGCGATGATACCCACCACCAGGGCGATGAGCAGCGTGCGGCCCAGCCCCATGAACACCTGCGGCGCGATGAGCGAGAGGAGTGTCATGGTAACGGTTACCATGCCGGTCAACGCCATGGCTTTCACCACGATGCCGGCCGGCACGCCGGGGATGATGAGCGCCAGCATGATGCCGATGGGCAGCACCACCAGGTTGTAGCCGATGAAGCTCACCATCGGGTTGCTCGACTTGGCGGCCATGAAGATGCCCAGCAGCGTGGGCACCAGGTAGCCCAGCAGCAGCACCCAGGGGCTGACACCCTGCAGGGCGTTCATCAGCGGGTAGGCGAAATAGTAGACTATCACCGCGTTGAGCAGCAGGCCATAGGCCAGCAAACCGGTGAGTACCAGGTTGTAGGAGCGGGCCGACAGGCGGTCGGCCTCGCCGCTCTCCAGCCGCAGCTGCTTGCGGTTCGAGAAGGTGTCGGAGAAGGTTGTCTCTGCCATAGTTTTTTTTCTTTTTCTAGAAAATCTAGACTTTCTAGAAATTCTAGTTTTTCTAGAGATTCTAGACTTTCTAGAGATTCTAGTATTTCTAGTTTATCTAGTTAAAATATTCAAAGGTTCCGTTCTCGCTCTTGACCGTTACCTGCGCCTTGTCGGCGGCCTCCACGCGCCCTACCACCTGGGCGTCGACGTTGAAGCTGCGGGCGATGTCGATGATGCCGCGGGCCGTGGCCTCGTCGGTGTAGAGCTCCATGCGGTGGCCCATGTTGAACACCTTGTACATCTCCTGCCAGTCGGTGTGGCTCTCCTTGTGAATCATGCGGAACAGCGGCGGCACCGCGAAGAGGTTGTCCTTGACGACATGGAGGTTGTCGATAAAGTGCAGCACTTTGGTCTGCGCGCCGCCGGAGCAGTGCACCATGCCGTCGATTTTGGGGCGGTACTCGTCAAGCACGCGGCGGATGATGGGGGCGTAAGTCCTTGTGGGCGAGAGCACCATGTGGCCGGCATCCACGCCCGGCATCTCGGTTGCGTCGGTCAGCCGCTTCGAGCCGCAGAAGACCACCTCGGAGGGCAGCGAGGTGTCGTAGCACATGGGGTATTTCTCGGCATACTCGTGCGAGAAGACATCGTGGCGGGCCGATGTGAGGCCGTTGCTGCCCATGCCGCCGTTGTAGGCCGTCTCGTAGGTAGCCTGGCCATAGGAGGCGAGGCCCACGATGACATTGCCGGCCTTGATGCGGGCGTTGTCGATGACATCGGCGCGGCGCAGGCGGGCGGTAACGGTACTGTCCACGATGACGGTGCGCACCAGGTCGCCCACGTCGGCCGTCTCGCCGCCGGTGAGCACGATGTCGATGCCCATCTCGCGCATCGTCTGGCAGAACTCCTCGGTGCCGTTGATGATGGCCGAGATGACCTCGCCCGGCACCAGCTGCTTGTTGCGCCCGATAGTGGACGAGAGCAGGATATGGTCCAGCGCACCCACGCACAGCAGGTCGTCAGTGTTCATCACGATGGCGTCCACGGCGATGCCCTTCCACACGGAGAGGTCGCCCGTCTCGCGCCAGTACATGTAGGCCAGGCTGCTCTTGGTGCCCGCGCCGTCGGCGTGCATGATGTTGCAATAGTCCTTGTCGCCGCCCAGCAGGTCGGGGATAATCTTGCAGAAAGCCTTGGGATAAAGCCCCTTGTCTATGTTCTTGATGGCGTTGTGCACGTCCTCCTTCGAGGCCGACACGCCGCGCTGGTTGTACTTATCCATAACGGTGTGAATTTGGCTGCAAAGATACGAAGAAAAAACGGAACGCGAGGAAAAAATCCCCCGCGTTCACGATATTTATGCGCTATCTGTCATTGAATCACCAACTTCAGCGTTGCGCTGGCGGCGGTGGCGGCAAGGCGTACATAGTAGACCCCGGCGGGCAGCGAGCCGATGTCGATGCGGTTCTTGCCCTCGCGGCATCGGGTGCGCAGCACCTCGCGGCCATGGAGGTCGATGAAGATGGCCTCCGCATCCCCGCCGCAGTCGAGCATAACCTCCGTGCTGGCGGGATTGGGGTAGAGAGCAAAGGAAGCGCCGACGACATCCGTGATGCCAACCCCCTGCGCATACACAGCCGTAACCACCGTGTCGGAGGTGATGACGAAACTATAGGGATTCTCCATAATGGTGTCTCCCGGCACAAATACCCAGCCATAGAGGCTTGCCGGGCACTTGGGGCTGAAGCTGTCGGCCGAAAGCGTAACGGTGTCTCCCTCGCGGTAGGTGCCAGCCCCCGTAACGTAAGAATCCAATTCCTCGCCATCTCCTTCCCAGCTATCCCTCCATCGCGCATGAATTGTTACGGTATGCCACACCGTGTCGGGCAGGGGAGGATTGACATCGTCGGCGTTGGTGATGAAATCCACTATAATGTTGTCGATGCTTACCGACGAATAGTTAGAGCCAGGGTTGTAGAACCAACGGAAGACGATATGCGTGGCGGAGTCGGGAATGCTGTCGAGGTTGACAGTTACGTTGCCACCGAATCCCGCGACGGGGGCGATGTCTTCAACGGCGACAAAGTCGAGGCTCTCCAATCCCGAATAGATGTTGGAGGGATATCCGCTGATATAGCCCACAGAAAGGATACCCTTGGCGACATCCTCATAACGATACCAAAAACTGATTTTTAGGCTGTCCAACGGCTTGTCAAAGGGTGGTAGCACAGCATAGTCGGTGGTGCGGAAGAATCCGGTCTCCATGTAGAGCGACGGGGAGCCGTCGGGACTGGCCTGATTCTCCTCGCTGCTGTCAGACACATGTGGAGGAGCATACCCCATGGCGGGCCAGCACTTCCAGCAAGGGGGCATCTCGCTGCGTCGGGTATTATTGAAGTTTTCCCGGTAGGGCAGGGTGGCGATGGAGACACAGGAGGTAGCGAAGCGAGTGGCGACGGCATTGGTCAGCGTGTTGTCGGGACAAAGGGTACGGGCGGAAAGGGTGTAGGCCGTGGAAGGGAGGAGATTCATGAAGGTGTGGGTGTTTCCGCTGATGGTCAGGCTGTCGAAACCATAGGCCGAGGTAAGCGTCAACACATAGTTGCCGACACCTGCGGGATCGTTGACAGTGACCCATGCAGTGGTGCCGTCGACACTGTCCACCGTCACCGCAGCAGGCTGGGGACATGCATCGGTCACGGAGAGGGTGACATTGTCAAGATAGACGTTCATAAAATCTTCAACGCCAGGAGCCGTCCTAATGCAGATGGCCACATACTGGCCTGTACTGTCGTAACTGGCCAGCGGCAGCTCCCACGTCTCCCACACTCCTGCATAAACAGGGCTGAAGGTGTGAAGCAGCGTGAAGGTGGAGAGGTCGTCATGGTCGGTCATCACGCCTACATCATAAACCTTATCAAGATAGGATGTGTTGGTCTGGAACGAGAGCGTGAGACCCGACACGGCGTCGGCTGCAGGTAACACGATATAGTCGCAGGTACCCCAGATAGCACCACACAGGAGCGTTTGTGAGCCTTCGTAAAAATAGACAAAGGGACGGTTCGAAGCACCATAGCCACCCGGATGCAGCATGCGCCAGCAGGGGCTGATGTTGCTGTTCTGTCCAGGAGAATAGCTCTCGAAGTCTTCCGTGTAGGGCATGTCGGCGTAGGTCAGCGTGGCACATTCGGTGCGGAACGAGAGGTTGACCCAGGCACTGGTGTCGCCGTTCGTACAGATTCGTGCCAGACGGGCAATATAGTCGGTATTGGGGGTGAGTGTATCGAGAGTCAACACAGTGTCGGTGGTAAAGGTAGTGTCGGTGCCGAGGACGACAAGGTAATTCACCCATTCGCCCAGCGACTGCCACGAGAGGTGTGCCTCGGTGGCGCTGAGACTGTCGACGCTGCGAATCCACGGTGCTGGACAGTGGGAATCGCCCACTTCAACATTGTCCACCAGCCAGTTGCCATAGTAGGTGGTGCCCCGGTGGCGGAAGGCCATACGGGCTCCAGCGGGAGCTCCGTCGAAGGTGACATACCGCTCGCCGTAGGCACTGCCTGGGAAATCGTTTCGATGGAGCGTGGCCACCGTGTGGAAGGTGCCGGCATTATCGGCATCCGTCACATAGCCCACATCCAGTTCTGCCGAGCCCCAAAGGGGAGTGCCTTCGGGTCGGGCGAAGAAGTCGATGTAGAGGTCACTCACTTCGAGCGGGAAGACGGGCAGCAATGCCACATTGTCGTTGGCTCCCTCCATGAAATAGAGGGCACCCATGCCGTCGTATGGCAGGTTGGTGTTCAGCGTCACTTGGCCGCCGCCAATCTTCTTCCATCCCGCAGGGAAGGACGTGGAGTCGAAATGCTCATGGTAGGGCAGCGACAGGACAGGCGTCAGGAAAGTGGCAGTGTAGGAGTCGCTGGTGTCGGAAGAGCAAAGGGCGCGTAGCGTGACGGAATATTCCGTCAGGGGACTCAATCCACCCAGCGTGTAATGGTTGCCGGTGACAACAGCAGTGTCGACGCCCGCCACGGTGAGCAGGAACTCGGCTGTGGTGTCCACCGCCAACCATGTGAGGTCGATACTGCTGTCGGCGAAGCCCGTCGCACTCAGGCAGCAGGGAGCCGCGCAAGAGTCAATCCATACCGCAATGTTGTCGAGAAATATTTCTGCAAAATACGACCCCACCTCCCTGGCCCTAAAGGCAATACGGTTTCCCATCCCTGTATAGGACGACAGCGAAACACTGTAGGAAGTCCATTGGTTGAAGGACGATGGGGCGAACAACTGGACGGGTACAAAGGTGGCGGTGTCGTTACCCTCCATCACCCCCACCTCGATGGCCGGATGAGCGTTGGGCCGTTTCACTTGGAAATCTGCCGTCAGCACCCTGACATCCTGCATCGGCGGCAACACCAGATACTCCACCAGTCCCTCGCTCCATTCGTCACCCACTGATACCCGGAACATCATTACCCTGTTCGTCACGTAGCTGCCCGTCGCCGAGGAATAGCTCGACTGTTGCTGAACAAAAGGCCCGTCGTAGAAATCCCCATAGGAGCAGAACTTGGTCCAGCAAGTCTCGACAGAACCGTACACTCCCGTGTTCCATGTCTCGAAATTCTCGTAGAACGGCAGACTGTCGTGCGGCAGGTCGTCGCATGTCTGTGCCTGAATACATTGGCCCAGCAAAAATGTTACTGCCAAAGCGATCATTTCTTTTTTTATCAAAACATTCATATTATTGATTATCTGTAATTTAACATTTAGAGGTTATCTTTGTTTATATAGTTATGCAGGTGCATAAGATACACACTTTTTCTGAATCTGTAATATTTTTTTTACACTAGATTGGGGAGGGGATGGGGTGATTATACTGATATACAATCAGTTATATTTATTGTTTTTTTTACCTATACGAGCGCCAAATCCATCACCATCATCAGCACGAAGCCTAGGGCGAAACCGATGGTGGAGAGGTTGGAGTGGGTGCCTTGCGATGCCTCGGGGATGAGTTCCTCGACCACCACATACATCATCGCGCCGGCAGCGAAGGCCAGCATGTAGGGCAGCACCGGCACCAGCCACGGCGCCAGCAGCAGGATGGCCGCCGCACCCAGCGGCTCGACCACACCGCTCAGGGTGCCGATGAGGAACGAACGCCACCGCGAGTTGCCGGCGGCGCGCATGGGCATGGAGATGATGGCGCCCTCGGGGATGTTCTGAAGGGCGATGCCGACACTGACGGCCAGGGCGGCACTGGCGGTGAGGCCGTGGCCGCTGCCGGCGAAGACCACACCGACGGCCATGCCCTCGGGCAGGTTGTGGATGGTTACGGCCAGGGCCAGCATGGCGGTGCGCGAGAGGTGGGCGCGCGGCCCCTCGGCGCGTGTGGCACCGACGTGGAGGTGGGGCGTCAGCATATCGACCAGCAGCAGGAACCCGATGCCAAGGAGGAAGCCCACGGCGGCGGGCAGCACCGAGGCCATGCCCTCGCCTCCGCCCATCTCCATCGATGGCAGCAGCAGCGACCACACCGAGGCCGCCACCATCACTCCGCTGGCGAATCCCAACAGGGCTTTCTGCAGGCGGTCGGGCATCTCGCGCTTCATGAAGAAGACCATCGAGGCGCCGAGCATGGTGCCCAACAGCGGGAGGAGGGTGCCGAGGAGGAGGACGGAGAGGTTCATGACGGTTGTTTTTCGGGTGCAAAGATACGAACTTTTACGCTATCGGAGCATCATTTTTGCCAAAATAGCCAAAAATGGGGATAACGCTCTGGACGCTAGTTCATTGGGTCGCCCCGCAAAAACTGCACGTTTTTTTGAAAAAAATCCAGAAAATCAGCCCAAATGGGCAAATCTCAACATGTTGATAGCCAGTGATTAACAAGCACCCTCTTCTTCCCCTCTTCTTCCTCTCCAAGGCATGGGGAAGGGGGCTGTCGGGGAGGGGGTGGGGAGTCAGGCCGAAATGGGCTTGCCGTTGAGGGTGGATTGGGTCATCTGGTCCTGCCGGTAGACCAGCTTCAGCGAGAAGAACGGCTGCGCCTCGTCCATCAGCAGGCGCAGGAATATTTTGTCGCCCTCCCAGAGCGGGACGTCCATGAGGTCGCGTTTGGGAATCCATGCCAGGTCGCCCTCGTCGCAGTCCGGGTTGAGGCTGCCCGTCCAGCGGTCGGCGGTGAAGAGGTGCATGTATTCGTTTGGCCAGGTGTCCGAGACGAAGGTTACGATGCCGCGGTACTGCCATCGCTCTACGGTCAGCCCGGTCTCTTCCTTCACCTCGCGCAGCATGCACTCGTCGGGGCTCTCGTCGGCCTCGCACTTGCCGCCCACGCCGATCCACTTGCCGTGGCTGGCGTCGTTCTCTTTTTTCACGCGGTGCAGCATCAGGTAGCGCTCGCCGTCGTCCAGGTAGCAGAGGGTGGTCTGTTGCATGGGAGTTAAGAGTTAAGAGTTATGAGTTATGAGTTATGATGTGGTGGGTATATATAAAATTAAGAGTTAAGAGTTGGGTGTTCCCTAAACTCTTAACTCTTAATTCTTAACTCTTAAATTGAGTTTCTTTTTAGAGCGTTGCTCCCATGTGGTCGCGACGCTTAGTCCTCGGCGTTGATGATGGCTTTGTGCACAGCATTCCAGCCGGCGGCGGTGATACCCCAGTTGTTGGTGGAGTTCTTGTTGCCGGTAACGCGGACCTTTCTTCTCTTCACTTTTTTGTTAGCATTGATACCCATGGTGTATACTTTTTAATTGTTTATATCCTTGATTGTCAGTTTGTAATTGCGTTGTGCGCCATTGCAAACGTCCTGCAAAGATACTAACATTTTTTTTACTGGCCAAATTTTTTTTCGGAGGGCTATTCTTCTGCCCGGAATAAAATAGGAAAACGCATGTTGCGTTTTCCCAATGTTGTCATTGTTGTCGGAGTTGTCGTCCAAATGGCTAGAATCGTCCCGAGGCGCCGCCACCGCCAAAGCTGCCGCCGCCGAAGCCTCCGAAGCCGCCACCGCCGAAGCCGCTGCCCATGCCGCCGCTGCCCCACATGCCGGGGAAGCCGCCCATGTAGATGCCGCCGCCACCGCCACGGCGATGGTTGTTATTGTCCCAATGGTTGTTCTTGAATTGGTCGGGGTGTTTCTTGGCGTAGCGGCGGATGAGGATGACGGCCACGGCCATGATGACGGCCATGATGAGCATGCCGCGCAGGGCGTCGCGCTGGCCGTCCTGGCGGTACTGTGCGTAGCTGTATTCGCCCCGCACCACAGGCTCTATCACGTCCATTGCCTGGGTGAGGGCGCGGTAGTAGTCGCCGTCGCCCAACGCCGGAATCATCTGGTCGTCAATGATATGCTTGCAGAACACGTCGGGCAGGGCGCCCTCGAGGCCGTAGCCTGTGGCGATGGCCACGGCGCCCCAGTTCTCTTCCGGGGTCTTGCTCTTGATGAGGATGACCAGGCCGTTGTCGAACTCGTCGCGCCCCACGCCCCACCGCTCGCCGATGCGTTGTGCCACGGCGTTCTCGTCGTCGCCGTGCAGGGTGGGGGTGATGACGACGGCTATCTGGTTCGAGGTGGAGTCGTCGAGGGCTACAAGTCGCTGCTCCAGCGCCTCGCGCTGGTCGGCGGTGAGGATGCCCGAGTAGTCGTTCACCAGTCGGGACGGCTTCTCGGGTGTCCATTCCGTTTGTGCCGAAGCGTGCAGCCACAGCAGCGTCAGTGCCAGCAGTATGGTCAACCTCCTCATTTGTCTTGACTCCTTAACTTCTGTCTCCTTGACTCCTTAAAAATTGAACTCCACCTGCACAGGCTCCGCGGCCTCGGCCGGGGCGGTGAAGTAGCCCTTCTTGTCGAAGCCCAGGATGCCGGCCAGGAGGCTGGTGGGGAAGCGGCGCAGCTTGGTGTTGTATTTCTGCACAGCCTCGTTGAACTTTCCGCGTTCGACGGCGATGCGGTTCTCGGTGCCTTCGAGCTGGGTCTGCAGGTCGCGGAAGCCGGCGGTGGCCGTCAGCTCGGGGTAGCGCTCGACGGTTACCTTGATGGTGTTGGCCACGGCCTTGGACAGCTTGTCCTGTGCCTGCTGGTAGGCTTTGATTTGCTCCTCGCTGAGGGTCGAAGGGTCCACGGTGGTCTGCTCCACGCCGGCGCGGGCGTTGGTTACCTCGGTCAGCACGCTCTTCTCGTAGTTGGCGGCCCCCTGCACGGTGTTCACCAGCTGCGGTATGAGGTCCATGCGGCGTTTGTAGACGTTCTCCACCTGGCTCCAGGCTTTGCTGACGTTCTCTTCCTCGGTAACGAGCTTGTTGTTCACGCCGATGCCCCACAGCACGACGACTGCCAGCGCGGCCACGATTCCAATAATGGTTCCTTTTTTCATCTTACTTCAAGATTAATAGTATTTATTGCATAACGCGTTGCTGGCTCCGTTTATTGTACTGTGTCAATTTTTTTTGCTATTTTTGCACTCCCGATTTTACTTTCCGCTCCCTGGAGCGTATAAAGGGTAAAAGCGCTATGGCAAACGACAGCGACATTGAACTCATGCGGCAACTCGCCCAAGGCTCCGAGGCAGCCTTGCGGAAAATCATCGACCGCCACCGCGAGCCCCTCTACCGTCTGGCTTACGGCCTGTTGGGCGACCGCGCCATCGCCGAGGATGTGGTGCAGGAGACCTTCATACGCCTCTGGCGCAAGGCGCGTCGCTACGACCCGCGCTACAGCCTCTCCACCTGGCTCTACCGCATCGCCTGCAACCGCTGCTACGACGAGCTCCGCCGTCGCCGCCGCCATCGCGAGGCGGTGGTGCAAGCGTTTGAAAGCATGACAGATGCCGACTTCTTGGAAGCCGAGGAGTTGCTCGCCCTGCTGCGCCAGGCCACCGCCCAGCTGCCGCCCAAGCAGCGCATGGTCTACCAGCTGCGCGAGGTGGAGGGTCTCTCCGCCGAGGAGGCAGCCTTGGCCACCGGCATGACCCCCGACCAGCTCAAGGCCAACCTCTATGCCGCCCGCAACGCCGTCCGTGAAAAACTCAAGAAATATGGAATATAACAATCTGATAACAAGGGTGCAGAAAGCATCTGTCGACGCTCCCGACACCGATGCCATCCTCGGTGGAATGCGTCGTACCCTGCACCGTCGCCACCGTCAACGGCAAGTCGCAGTATCCCTGGCTATTGTCCTTGCCGTAGGCACCTCGGTCGCCACGATGCAGCCCCGCCATGACAGGGCCGTTACCCTGGCCGAACTGGTGAGCCTCCGCATCGACACCCCGCCATCCCCGGAACCCGCCCCCATTGCGGGCTATCGCAATTCGTTGTATAACCATCAAATAATATATACATTGTTATGAAACGCAACCTCTTTTTCCTTGCCGCTGCGGCACTGTTTTCCGCCTGTGCTTCCCATTATGTGGTTACCGACCGGGTGGACCGCCACCTCAATGGCACCCGCACCCTCCTCACGGCTGACACCACCTCGCTCGCCGACTCTCCATACGGCCTCTGGCAGCGCACCGCTCTCGACAAGCCCCAGCTCTTCGACTTCCGCAGCGAACGCGACACCATGCGCTATGCCTACAGCCAGGCCATGAAGCGCGGCGGCTGGACTGTAGAGCACGACAGCCTGCCACGCATGTTGCGCCCACAAGTAACTGTAAACAAACAATTTCGCTGGTTCACCACGCGCTACAGCTACACCGCAGTCTTCCCGGCTCTCGACAGCCTGCCGGTACCCATTTCGCAGTATCTCACCGACGATGAGCAGCGACTTCTCTTCATGCCTCTCGAACTGCCTGCCGACTGGAACGGCGCCAACATGTACGCCCTGCTGGATAAGCTGAATACCAAGTATGTAGAGTGGTTAAGCCACTGCCTTTTCGAGAAGGAAATGGCTGCCTATGCGGCGGTTTGCGACAGCTCGCAGCAAGCCCTGCTGAACCGATACCACGACACGCTGCTGACCCTCGTCTTGGCCAGCCTGCCGGGCGAATTCAAGTCGATTGGCAATGTGGCCACCTCATTTCCCGAACTGGCGTTCATCAACAAAATCAACGCCGTGGGCTTCGATGCACTTCGATGGTCGTGTGAGCATTGGAGCCTGGATACGCGTGTCATCTGGAGTGTCGAGATGCCTGGCGGTGGCACCACCGAGCACATGGTCAGCACCGAGCGCCTGATTATGGGCGACTATACAATAGAAGAAACAAGCCGCACCATTAACTGGTGGGCTTGTGTGCTGACATTGTTGCTCTTGGCAGTCGCCGCGTGGCTTATCCTTCGTGGCGCTGACAGTGTCTTCCCCGCTGCGTTTCGGGCAAGAAAATAAAACTTTCTTGCCGCTCAGCCTTCGCGGTGCTCCTTGCGGAGCAGGTCGTTGACGGTTTTCACGGGGTTGAAGGTGGCCACGGGCACCTCCACGAAGAGGGTGATCCAGTGGGCCATGGCACCGTTCCACAGGCCGGGAAGTTCCTGGGATTTAAGTGTCTGCGCCCCTTTGCTCTTCTTGCTGATGAAGCCCGTCTTGGGGTCGACATACTGCCGCAGGTCGAAGTAGCGGCCGCGGTAGTTCTTGGTGCTGCAGACGAGGTCCACGGGGTTGAAGTGGGTCGAGGCTTGGAAGATCTCCTCCTGGCTCGGCTCCTTGTGGTTCACCTGCGCCGATTCCACGATTTGCAGGCTCCTATTGCCCATGGTATCAATGGTGTAGAACGGTCCGCCCCCCGGCTCGCCGAGGTTTTTCACCATGCCGCAGATGCGCATAGGGCGGTTGAGCAGGGAGTGCAGCGTCTTGGCATCGCAATCCTCTGGTACCATGATATTAAGCTCCTGTTTGGCGAGGCGGACAAGTTTGCCCAGGGTCTTCTTGTCGGGCTGGCTGTCGAGGGTGCGGAGGGCATCGAACACCTTCTCGCGTAGCTCGAGCAGCATGCCGGCCAGCACTTGCTTGTAAATCACCGTGGTGTGCTTCATCCAGTCGGGCACCACGTTGTCTATATTCTTTATAAATATAAGGTCGGCGCGTTGCTCGTTGAGGTTCTCTATCAGTGCGCCGTGTCCGCCCGGGCGGAAGATGAGGCGGCCCTCCTCGTCGCGCAGGGGCTGGTTCTGCTCGTCGACGGCTATAATGTCGGTGTAATGCTTTTGTTCCGAGAAGGTTATGTTGAGTTTGATGCCGAAGGTGCTCTCGTAGTAGTGCTTCACCTCGGCAATCTTCTTGCGGAACCCCTTGCGGTGTTCGGGCGAGATGGTAAAGTGCAGGTTCACAGTGCCGTCCGTGTTGCGGGCGTAGAGTGCACCCTCGACGATGTGCTCCTCGAGCGGGGTGCGCTGCACCTCGCCGTAGCGGTGGAACTTCAACAGCGCCTTGGGCAGGCTGCCGTATCCGAGGTACTGCTCCTTGAGCAGGAAGTTGATGACGGTCGAGTAGTCGCCGCGCTGCAGGTAGTCCTCGATGTCGAGGTCTGATTTCAACATGCAGGCTTTCAGGTCGTTGTAGAAAGCAAAGGTGCGGATGTTCTCCAGGAATTCCTTCACTTCGGGAAACTCTTTCTCGAAGTTGTGTGCCACGCCGAAGTAGGTGGCGGCGAAGCTGTAAAGGTCTTTGAACATGCGCGTTGCGGCGCCGGAGGCGGGCACGAACTTTTGCACTTTTTTGTCGCGTCCGAGGGTGCGGTACTGTTTCTCGTAGCGCGCTATCTCTTTGTCGCCGAGGCAGATGATGCCTCCGTTGTCGGGCGTGGCGGCGGCATCGAGTTGGCTTTTGGGGAAGCCCTCCTTGAAGTTGTCGATTTGGTGCTGGACCTGCTCGGTGGCAAGGCCCAGTTGCTGCAGTTGCCCGAGGTCTTGCTCGGTGGGTTTAAATACCATGTTCTATGATATTTATGTCTATTTTTTGTAGAATACTTGCTTCGTCATGGTGAGCTGTGCGGTCTTGGTTTCGCCTTCGACGAGGCGCACCGATCCGGCGGCACGGCGTTCGCCCACACGGACTCCGTTGTCGTTGATACTGTCGAGTTTAGCCTTGATGCTGACGATGGCGGGCGCTACGAAATAGGTCGAGTAGACGCCGTTGCTGCCGGTGATACCGGTGGCGTTCACGGTGCCACCGTCCTGATATACCTCCACAACGGCGAGCGGAATGGGCATTTTTGTGTCGCTGTCGACCACTTTTACGTCCAAATAGCAGTTGGTGTCCCTATCGCAGTTGGAAAAAAGTGCTACGGATAACATGCTGAATAACAATGTTGCGGACAGAATGAGGTGCTTTTTCTTCATAAAACTTGGTTTTTTTTACTTGTTGTTTCTGTTTTTCTTCTTATTTTTGCATGCAAAATTAGTAAATTTTATGCATCAAGAAATGAAAAAGTTCACTTTTTTGGCAATTTTTTTGCTGGCAGCCTCTGCACTCTTCTCGCAAAAGCCACTGAATCAGAGTTTAAGGGCGGATGAGGAGGTGCGTGTTGAAATGATGACTTCCATGGGTAAAATCACCCTTTTGCTCTACAACGACACCCCTCGCCACAGGGATAATTTCATAAAATTGGTCAACGACAGGTTCTACGACAACGTGCTTTTCCATCGCGTCATCGACCGCTTCATGATACAGGCCGGCGACCCCAATTCCAAGACCGCCAACCCCGGGCAGATGCTCGGCGACGGCAGCCTCGGCTACACCATACAGGCCGAGTTCGTCCCCAAGCATATCCATAAGCGCGGCGCCCTCTGCGCAGCCCGCCAGGGCGACCAGGTGAATCCTCGCAAGGAATCCTCCTCCTGCCAGTTCTATATCGCTCAGGGTCAAGTATGGAGCGAGGCTGAATTGGGCATGATGGAAGCCCGGTTCGGCAAGAAATTCACGCCCGAACAGCGCGAGGTCTATACTACTGTGGGCGGCACGCCGCACCTCGACGGAGACTATACCGTCTTCGGCGAAGTGGTTGAAGGAATGGATGTTGTGGACCGTATCGCCGCCGTCAAGCGCGACAAAATGGACCGCCCGATTGAGGATGTACGCATTATCAGTGTAAAAGTGATTAAATAGTTATGAAAGAGACTATTGCAAAATATATTGAAGAGATTCGCGCGACGCGCATAGAGGAATTCAAGGACCGCGCCGCCGAGGTGGAACAATTCCGCATCAAATTCCTTGGGCGCAAGGGCGTTATGGCCGAGCTCTTCGAGCAGTTCAAGGCGTTGCCCAACGAGCAGAAGAAAGATATGGGCGTGGCGCTCAACCAGTTGAAGGCCGCCGCCACGGCCAAGGTGGAGGAGTTCAAGAACTTCGTCGAACAGGCCGAGGAGACGGGCGAGAGCCACGACCTCACCCTGCCCTCCGACTTCGCGCCGCGCGGCAGCCGCCATGTGCTCTCGGTCGTCATGAACGAGATTGCCGACATCTTTGCCCGCATCGGTTTCACCGTCGAGGAGTCGGTCGAAATCGAGGACGACTGGCACCTCTTCTCCGCCCTCAACTTCCCCCACGACCATCCGGCACGCGACATGCAGGACACCTTCTTCGTTGAAAAAGAGGAAGGTAAGACCGAGGTCGCCCTCCGTACCCACACCTCCTCCGTGCAGGTGCGCGTCATGGAAACCCACAAGCCGCCCATCCGCATCATCGCCCCGGGCCGAGTGTTTAGAAATGAGGCCATTAGCGCCCGTGCCCACTGCATCTTCCACCAGGTGGAGGCGCTCTATGTGGACCGCAAGGTTACCTTCGCCGACCTCAAGCAGACGCTCCTCTATTTCGCCAAGGAGATGTTTGGCGAGCAGACCCAGATTCGCCTCAGGCCCAGCTACTTCCCCTTCACCGAACCCTCGGCCGAGATGGATATCTCGTGCAACATCTGTGGCGGCAAGGGATGCAACATCTGCAAGGGCACCGGCTGGCTCGAAATCCTCGGCTGCGGCATGGTTGACCCCAACGTCCTCGACGCCTGCGGCATTGATAGCAAGGAGTTTACGGGATTTGCCCTCGGCATGGGTGTGGAACGAATGGCCATGCTCAAATACCAAATCCGCGACCTGCGCCTCTACTTCGAAAACGACCTCCGTTTCCTCCACCAGTTTGACAATATAATCTGATGGCACTCATCGAGTTGAACGATATGCGTTTCTATGCCCACCACGGCTGTTTTGAAGAGGAGCGCACCATCGGCACCCATTTCCGCGTCGACCTCGCCTTCAATACCGACACTACGCGTGCGGAAGTGTCTGATAACATTGCAGATACGGTCTCCTATCTGGATGTCTACCAGGTGGTCAAGCGCGAGATGGCCACGCCCAGCCACCTGCTGGAGCATGTGGCGCGCAGGGTAGGGGAGGCCGTGCTCGCGCAGTTTGCTGATATCATGGATGTTAAGGTAAAAGTCTACAAGCTCAATCCCCCGCTGGGCGGCCAGTTGGAATCGGTCAGCGTCCAGGTGGCTGTTTCGAGATAAAACTAAATGTTAATGGTTGTTAAACACATCCCTTGTTTAACAACCATTAACATTTGCTTGTTTTTACCCTACCAAGGCCGAACTATTCCCCTAGAGATCCCCTACCAGATGCCTCTGGAACTAGACAGGGTAAGGGTTTTGAGAGATTTCGTTTGTAATTGACAGGTTGATAGTGTATTGTCAGTGGTATTTTTCTCTGTTTTCTCAATTTTAACAGATGTTAACCTTTTCTGTGGAAGTTGCCCATGTTTCCTAATAGATGTTAATTTAACACGATTTATGTTAAATCGAATGCGTTAGAGCAATCCTTCTTCGTGGAAGCTGTAATAGTCAGCCTTTCCGCTTGAAGTGATGCCTATAATCAGATGGTCTGACAGCTTGATTTGCATAATGTTGCCGCATTCGTACAGCCGTTTGGTCAGCGCCTTGTCCTCGCTGCTCGGCTTCAGCAGGCCCGACGGGTGGTTGTGCGCCACCATGACCGACACGGCCTTGCACTCCAGTGCACCTCGGAACAGCACCCTCGGATCCACGTATGTCCCCGTCTGCCCGCCCATCGCAATCCGCTGTCGTCCAAGCACTTTGTTGCGGTTGCTGAGGTATACGGCCCAGAACTCCTCGTGGTCGAGGTCGGCCAGCAGCGGGGTCAGGTAGTTGAACAGGTCGCTGGTGTTGCTGATTATCAACTCTTTGTCTTGGTTTATCTCGCCTTGCATCCGCCAGCCCAGCTCCAGTGCCGCCATCAGTGTGGTGGCCTTGGCCTCGCCGAGCCCTTTGATGTTGCCCAACTGGCTGTATTCCAGCCGCGAGAGCGCCGTAAGGCTGTCGCCTGCCTGGCGAAGCACCTCCTTGGCCATGTCGACCGCACTCTTGCCGGGCATGCCGCTCCGCAGCAGGATGGCCAGCAGCTCGGCATTCGACAGCTCCTTCTTGCCCTTGGCGAGCATTTTCTCGCGTGGTTTGTCCTCGTCGGACCATTCCTTGACGGTCAAATAAAAATTTTCGTGCATATCTCTCTGTTTTTCTTGAAATTCGGTGCAAAGGTACATCTTTTTTTTTGATTTTTATATCTATGTCAAATATTTTTATTATCTTTGCACATTCAAAGTAGCGAAAATAAAAAACATAAAATCATAGATAAAGTATGCAGAATAAAGGACTTATCAAATTTCTAGCTTGGGCTTTTGCTCTGGTTTGTTTGTTCCAATTGTCGTTTACGGTTGTAACAAATGTTGTGCAGGGCAGAGCCAAAACTGACGCAAAAAACTACATCAACAGTGAGCAGGTAAAACAGCAGATAGCCGCCCGTACCTCCGACAACGCTCTGGCCATGGCCATTGCCGACTCTCTCCAGAATGCCCGTGAGGCCCGCTATCTCGACTCGATGGCCAACGAGAAAGTCTATCTCGGCTACACTTACCGCCAGTGCCAGGGTCGCGAAATCAACCTCGGCCTTGACCTCAAGGGCGGTATGAACGTCATGCTCGAAGTCTCCACCGTCGACGTTGTCCGCGCCCTCGCCGGCAACACCGGGGACAAGCTCTTCAACCAGGCTATCGATAACGCCCTCGCCAAGCAGAAGGTAACCACCAACCGCGACTTCGTTACCCTCTTCTACGACGAGATTCTGGCCCTCGACCCCGAGGTCTCCCTCTCCTCCTACTTCATCGGTGGCGACCTCCGCGACAAGATTAAGATGGGCGACCGCAACGAAGACGTTATCAAGGTGGTCCGCGCCGAAGCCTCCGAGGCTTACGAACGTACCTACCAGATTATCAGCAAGCGTATCGACAAGTTCGGCGTGGCCCAGCCCACCATCCAGAAGCTCTCCGCCTCGGAGCGCATCCTCGTTGAGCTGCCCGGTGTGAAGGAGCCCGAACGTGTCCGCAAACTCCTCAAGGGTACTGCCCAGCTCGAGTTCTGGCAGACCTACGACAACACCGAGGCATTCCGCTTCCTCGATGCCGCCAACAGCTATCTGGCCTCCATCGCCGGTGGCGAGGCCGCTGCCACTGCCGACACTGCCGCTGAGGCTGCCGACAGCACCAGCCTGCTCGACCAGCTCACCGCCGACAACGCCACCGCCGCTTCGGCCTCCGCCAGCGCCGATGCCGCCAAGGCCAACCCCCTCTTCGCTCTCCTGCAGCCCTACATTGACGGCAACGGACAGGTGGCCCCCGGCCCCATCGTGGGTCTGGCCCGCGAGAAAGACCGTGCCGCCATCAGCGCCATGCTCGACCAGGCTGCCGCAAAGAAGGTCTACGACCCCCGCACTGTCAAGTTCCTCTGGTCGCCCAAGGCCGACGAGCACTTCCAGGGTGGCGACATCTATACCCTCTATGCCATCAAGGTTACCACCCGCGACGGTTCCCCGCTGCTCGACGGCAGCTGCATCTCCGATGCCCGCCAGGACTTCTCCAACAACGGCAAGAGCGAGATCTCTATGACTATGAATAGTACGGGTGCGCGCGAGTGGAAGCGCATCACCGGCGAGAACGTCGGCAAGTGCGTCGCCATCGTCCTCGACGACCTCGTCTATTCCGCCCCTGTGGTCAACGGCGAGATTGCCGGCGGCCGCTCCTCCATCACTGGCGACTTCTCCCTCGAGGAGGCCAAGGACCTTGCCAACATCCTCAAGTCCGGTAAGCTCCCCGCCCCCGCCAACATCGTCTCTGAGGCCGTCGTCGGCCCCTCGCTTGGTCAGGAATCCATCCGCAACGGTCTCTGGTCGTTCATCCTGGCTTTCGTCATCGTGCTCATCTACATGGTGGTGTTCTACAACCGCGCCGGTTGGGTCTCCGTCATCGCCCTTATTATTAATGTATTCCTTCTTATAGGTGTGCTCGCCTCCATCGGCTCCGTGCTCACGCTGCCTGGCATTGCCGGTATCGTGCTCACCATGGCCATGGCTGTCGACGGCAACGTTATCATCTACGAGCGCATCAAGGAAGAGCTCCGTGCCGGTGCCAGTGTCGCCAATGCTGTGGAGAACGGTTTCAAGAACGCCTACTCCGCCATCATCGACGGTCAGGTAACCACCTTCCTCCTCGGTGTCGTCCTCATCATGTTCGGCTCCGGCGCTGTCCAGGGCTTCGCCGTTACCCTCTGCATCGGTATCGTTACCTCCCTCTTCACTTCCATCTTCATCACCCGCCTCTTCATCGACTCCGCGCTCAACCACCAGCGCAAGATGAACTTCTCCTTCCCCTTCTCCGAGAATTTCCTCCGCGATTCCAAGATTGACTTCCTCGGCAAGCGCAAACTCTTCTACACCATCGCCGGTATCGCCTTGGTCGTTTGCATTGCCAGCTTCGCCGTCCGCGGCCTGAGCTTCGGTATCGACTTCACCGGCGGCCGCACCTATGTGGTCCGTTTCGACCAGCCCGTCAGCGTCCTTGACGTCCGTTCCGACCTGGCCAAGCAGTTCGAAGAGGCCCCCGAGGTCAAGACCTACGGTCCCTCCAACCAGGTGAAGGTTACCACCAAGTACAAGATTGACCAGGATGGCGACGAGGTGAAGAACGAGATTGTCGAGAAACTCTACGCCGGTAGTGCCAGCCACTTCGGCAAGAAGATTACCCTCGACGAGTTCAAGTCGGCCGAGAGCAACCCCCTCGGTATCATCCAGGCCGACCAGTTCGGCAAGGGTGTCGCCCACGACAACCTCATCCATTCCATCTGGGCCGTTATCGGCGGTCTGCTCGTGATGTTCGTCTACATCGGCCTCCGTTTCCGCAGCTGGCGCTTCGGTATCGGTTCGGTCGCCGCTTTGACCCACGATACCCTCCTTGTCATCGGTATCTTCTCGCTCCTCTACGGCCTGCTGCCCTTCAACCTCGAGGTTGACCAGTATTTCATCTCGGCCGTGCTTACCGTCATCGGTTACTCCATCAACGCCACCGTGGTTATCTTCGACCGCGTCCGTGAGTACCGCAAGCTCTATCCCAAGCGCGACCTCGTGACCCACATGAACGATGCCATCAACTCCACCTTGGCTCGTACCGTCAATACCTCCGGCACCACCTTCGTCACCCTGCTTATGATGTTCATCTTCGGCGGTGAGGTGATTCGCGGATTCATCTTCGCGCTCCTCGTCGGTGTCCTCGTCGGTGTCTTCTCGTCGCTCTGCATCGCTTGCGCCGTGGTGTACGAAATCTCCGGCAAAGAAAAAAGCAAAGAATTGGTCAATGTGAAGTAATCAGTCCCGACAATGGATATCGTATTCGTCATACTCTTCATGCTAGCCTTCTTCGCGTTCTCGATGTTCGCGCGGTTCAAGCGTGTCTTGGCCGAGCAGGAAGGTCTTCAGGAGGCAGCCCAGGCTGCTTCCGGCGAGGCACGTGCGGATGACGAATCGTACTTTACCTATGAGACAGTTGAGGAGCCCCGCCCCCAGCCCGTGGTGGCCAGGCCGCAGGCTCCCGCCGCCCAGGTCCGTAAGGGGGCTTCGGTGGAACCGTCTCTGTCCAATGTCCAGGCTGCATCCGGCTTCGACCTCCGTCAGGCGGTCATCAGCCAGGTGATACTGAACAACCCCTATAACAATGAAATAAATCAATAAAATCAATAATCTCTTAACATGTAAACGCAATGAGAATGTTTAGAAAAGTACTATTGACATTCGGACTCTTGCTGATGGCGGAAATGGTCGCCCTCGCTCAAGGCACTATGAAGGGTACCATTACCGATGCCAAAACGAAGGAACCGTTGCCCTTCGTCAACGTCATCGTCAAGCAAGATGGCAAACAGGTACATGGTGGCACCACCGACTTTGATGGTGTTTTCACCATCAAACCTCTGGCTGTTGGTACCTACGACGTCGAGGTCTCCTCGGTCGGCTACACCCGCTACCAGCGCACTGGCATCAATGTGAAAGCTTCGGGTTTCACCATTGTCGATGTCCAGCTCAACTCCAATGCAACCAACCTCGAGACAATTGAGATTGTGGAAGAGCGTGTTCCCGTGATTGAAATAGGTTCTGCCGAACAGGGAGCCCGTCTTTCCAGCGAGGATATTGCGCGCATGCCCGGTACCTCTGTCGAGTCGATTGTCGCCACCGTCGGCGGCATGGGCTACAACGACGGCGGCACCAGTACTGCCCGCGGTGAGGATGGTATGGTTACGATGCAGGGTAATGTCCGCAAACGTACGGGTATCAATGTTCCGAAGGACGCTATCGCCGAAATCCAGGTTATCCTTGGTGGTACTCCTGCCAGCATCGGTGAGGCTATCGGTGGTACGCAGATTATTACCCTCAAGCCGCCAACCCCCAAGTTCCAGGGTATGGTTCGTTGGGAAGGCCATCTTGACTATCGTTTCTTGAATTCTCTGGTAGTCTATCTCACCGGCCCCGTCTATAAGAAGAAGACGGTTCAGGACGACGGTTCCGAGTTGGAGCGCACGCTCGTTGGCTTCCGTTTCACCGGCCAGGCCAACTATCGTAACTCCCCCTTCTACCGTGTCAAGGATCATCGCTACCTGATTGTCAACGATGATTTGGTCCGCAAGTTTGAGGACAAACCCCTTGCCTATGATCCTCTCACGGGTACCATCAACTACTCGGCCGAGACGGAGTTGCGCCGTGGGTCGTTCCATGACATCACCCGACTGACCTCTTCCGACTTCACCAGTGCCAGCCGTGTCCCCGACCTGCAGTATTACAGTGTGGGAATGGAGGGTGCGCTCGATTTCCGTTTCTCCGAATATGCCACATTGACGGTTACCGGTGAGTTCAGTGCAGTCCATAGCCCCAATGCCGGCATCTCGCCTCTCTCGATGCCTCTCTCTGGCTCTTCTGTGAGCAAGGCGAGAAACTATGCCCTTACCCTCGACTTCACCCAGCGTTTCCGCGACCCCGAGAGCTCCAACGAGGACGAAGCCAAGGCTGCCTCTCCCATCAAGAACGTGATGTACAACATTACCGGTATGGTCAACCGCTATGTTACCCAGACCTATAATGAGAACTTCGGCGGCAGCCTGGATGACGTATTCAAATATGGTTATATTGGCCAGTTCAGAACCGAACAGAATCCCAGCTATGAGCCGAGGCTGATTGACTATTATGGTACCCAGCGCTGGGCCATGGTTCAGAATAACTGGAGCCCGAGTATTACCTATGTTGGCGGCAGCCCCTATAATCCGATTCTTTCGAACTACAATGAGCAGCTCTTCAACAGCTCCGAGTTCGAGGATGTCCGTTACATGCTCTTCAATATCGACCGTATCCGCCAGTACAAGGGTCTCTTCAACAGTGACTCCCCCTCGTCCATCTATGGCCTGCTTGGCAATGTCGGTACCCAAGGTGCCTCCTTCAGCATGACTCAGGACGACTACCTCTTCCTCCAGGCCAAGGCATCGGCCGATATCTATGGCCATGAAATCGAGGTTGGTTTCCAATATGACCAGATGTGGAATTCCTATTATAGTGTTAGTGCCTATGGCTTGTGGCGTCTGATGCGCGAAAAGGCCAATGTGCATATCGACCAGATGGATATCAATCACCCCATCTATGAGGAGCGTGGCTCGCAGCTGTATGTCAATTACAATCGCCTGCTGAACCGCGAAAAGCAGACGCTGTTCGATGAGACTTTCCGTAACTACCTTATCTCTAATGGATTTACCAATACCGACGGCAGTGCAATTGATGAGTACACCTGGATCGATGTCGACCGCTATATGCCCGAGGATTATGTCAAGGCCGGTGGTCTCGACATGTTCTCTGCCGACGAGATGTTCAACAGCGGTAACTCTTATGTCAGCTATGCTGGTTTCGACCACACCGGTAAGAAGTACAACGGAGCCAACTGGAGCCTCGACAAGTTCTTCAACACCGATGGCAAATACCGCTACCTCCCCTCGTTCTCTCCGATTTATGCCGCTGGTTATATCCAGGACAAGTTCTACTTCCAAGACCTGATTTTCAATGTCGGTGTCCGTGTTGACTATTTCAACGGCAACCAGTATGTCATGAAAGACCCCTATCTGCTGTATGAATCCTATACGGTTGCCGATATCCGCAAGGATCCCACCTTGGTTAGCGGTGGCGATGGCTATCTTTATGAGGCAGGCAGCGACTGGGTTCCCTATGTTGACCAGGTCGTTCAGGAGGATGATGCTACAAAGCCCAAGATTGTGGGTTATCGCGACCCCCAGGGTAATTGGTACAATGCCGAAGGTGTTGCTCTCAACTCCTATGCTGGTGTCGGCGGCGCCTCGGGTAAGCCCACGCCCTATTACACCCATGGCAACAAGGAGGTCCGTACCGAAGCATTTGAGCGTTATACTCCTCAGATTGTCGCCATGCCGCGTATCGCCTTCTCCTTCCCCATCGGTGAGAAATCCCAGTTCAAGGCCAGTTTCGATATTATCGCCCGCCGTCCTTCCGCCGGTTGGTCTGCCCAGTACGAAGGCTACTTGTACATGACTCAGCTCACTTCGCTTTATAACTCGAACACTATCAACAACCCCAACCTGAAGCCCGAGCGCATCACCAACTATGAGTTGGGCTTCCAGCAGGCTCTCAACGAGAGCTCCGCCATCAGCGCCTCTGCCTACTACAAGGAGACCCGCGACCTCATTCAGATTGTGCAGTATGCCGGTGCTGACCCCAACCCCAACTACTACAGCTACGACAACAAGGACTTCCGCACCACCAAGGGTGTAACTTTGGCCTACGACCTCCGTCAGACCAAGAACATCCGTATCAATGCCAACTATACTCTCCAGTATGCCGAGGGTACCGGTCTTTCCGGCACCACGATGACCGAGCTTATCAAGGAGGGTTACACCACCCTTAAGATGCTCAACCCCATTGCCGACGACCGTCGCCACGAGTTCAAGGCCAATGTTGACTTCCGCTATGCCAGCGGCAACAAGTACAACGGCCCTGTCTATACGCGTGTAGTAACGGACAAGGAGACTGGTGAAAAGCGCAAGAAGGAGGTCAAACTCCTTGAGAACTTCGGTGTCAACTTCACCGCTGTGGCCCAGTCTGGCCGTCCTTATACCCGCCAGCTGTCGCACTCCCAGCAGACCATCGTCGGTAGCTACCGCGGTGCACGTCTGCCGTGGGGCTTCTACTTCAATGTGGTTATCGACAAGCAGTGGCCCATCCAGGTTGGCAAGCGTACCACGCTGATTTCTGCTGCTATCACCATCAACAACCTGTTCGACATCCGCAATGTTACCAGCGTATGGCCTGTTACGGGTAACCCCGAGGACGATGGCTACCTCACCGATCCTGCCATGCAGCAGGCAATCAATGCCCACCTTGACCCCGAGGCATATCGCGACATCTACTCGATTGTTCTCCGCAACAACTATTGGCGCTATTCCAGTCCTCGCACTATCAAACTGTCTCTCTCGTATAACTTCTAGTCCCAACGTGTAAAATATTATAAAGATGAAAAGTATATATAGCAAACTAGTCTTGGTGTCTTTGCTGCTCGTGTCTTTCGCTGGGTCTGTGTCGGCTCGCGAATGTATCGAGTGCAAGCGTACCAACGCGAAAAAAGCTGCTGTGAAGTCCAAGGCCGCTGCCTGTAAGCGTGCCCAGAGCACAGCCGAGCTCAACATCAACAATGTGCGAGCTCTGATTAATGGCTATGGCAATATGTGGTACGATGGCAGCGTCGCCCAGTATCACCTGCCCAAGAACAGTAACACCTGTCCGCTCTTCTGCGCTGCTTTGTGGATTGGTGGTACCGACGTTAATGACAATATCCGTATCGCTGCCTTGCGTTTTGGTTCGGAGGGTGACGACTACTGGCCCGGTCCGCTCAAAATCAACGGAACCGCCGCTATCGACCTTCCCGTGTGTAATGCTTATGACAAGCACTGGATTATCACCAAGAACGAGGTGCTGGCTTTGATGGAGCATTTCACCTATGACAGTGCCTCCGTGGAAACGAATTCCGACCCCCAGGAGGCTATCACCGATGTGATCAGGAACTGGCCCGCCCACGGCAATGGCGATGACATCACCAACTACCTGGCTCCGTTCTTTGATGCCGATGGTGATGGTGTTTATAATCCTCAGCTCGGCGATTATCCCTACTATGACTTTGATAACAAGCTTTGCCCCCGTACCATCAAAAACGAGGATCCTGACAAGGCAACGGTGAAGATTCCCTCTATGGAAGAGACCCGTGGTGATGGTATTATCTCCGGCAGTATTCTTTCCGACCAGGTGCTCAAGGGTGACCAGACCATTTGGTGGGTCTTCAACGACATGGGTAACACTCACACTGAGACGGGTGGCCAGCCTATCGGTCTCGAGATCCGTGCCCAGGCGTTCGCCTTCTCCACCAACGACCGTATCAACGACATGACTTTCTATTCCTATGAGATTATCAACCGCTCCACCTATGAACTCCGAGAGACCTACTTCAGCCAGTGGGTCGACCCGGATCTGGGCTATGCTTTCGATGACTATGTAGGATGTGATGTGAGGCGTGGTCTTGGCTATTGCTACAATGGCAAGGCAACCGACACTCCCGGTTCGGGCAGCTACTCCGGTATCCCTCCTGCTGTCGGTATCGACTTCTTCCAGGGTCCCTATATGGATCCTGACGGCAAGGACAATCCCAAGATCGACATCCCCAAGATTCAGTCCGTCGGCTCTGCCCAGATGAAACAGCTCCTCTCTTCGTATGAGAAGAAGGATGAGAACGGTGTCTTCATTGAATACGATACCATCCAGATTTCCTATGATGCTGACAACTTCACTCCCGACTGCTGGTACTTCGTCCCCGGTGATGCCATCGGCAACTGTGCCATCAACGGTGTCAACTTTGGTAACGGTATTGTGGACGACGAGCGTTTCGGTATGCGCCGCTTCGTTTACTATGACAACAGTAGTGATGGTGTCCGTGGCGAACCGACCAAAGCTAGCGACTACTACAACTACCTGCGCGGCTATTGGAAGAATGGTCAGCGCATGAAGTTCGGCGGCAATGCCATTGCCACCGGTACCACCAATCTTGATTGCGACTTCATGTTCCCCGGCAACAGCGATCCTTGGAACTGGGGTACCGATGGTGCAGTCCCTTCGGGTGGTGATGTTGACAACTACGGCCCCGAGGGTTGGACCGAGATTACTGCGGATAACAAACCTGGCGACCGTCGTTTCATGCAGTCCGCCGGTCCCTTCACCCTCAAGCCCGGTGCTCTCAACTACATCACTGTGGGTATTCCCTTTGCCCAGGCTGCTTCGGGTAACCAGTGGAGTTCTGTCCAGCTGCTTCGTGAGGTAGACGATGTCTGCCAGACCCTCTTCGAGAACTGCTTCAAGGTGCTCGACGGTCCCGACGCCCCCACTCTCTTGGCCCAGGAACTTAACAATGAGGTTATCCTCTATCTCACCTATGAAGAGCCGTCTTCCAACAACTATGGTGAGAAGTATAACGAGCTTGACCCGGGTATCACCAAGTATTATCAGGATGCCAATGGCAATCCTCGCATGTACGACATTGAGCAGCTTAAATACAAGTTTGAAGGCTATCAGATCTATCAGCTCCGGGATGCCAACACCTCCATCGCTGATATCGATGATCCGGAGAAGGCCATTCTTGTTGCCCAGTGCGATATTGAAAACTACTACGACAGTCTCGAGATTACATCCCATCGTGAGAGAGTCGATGGCGACACTGTCTTGGTTTTCGACACCATCCCCAATGCTGCTCCTTCGCAGCCTATCGGAACGCTGGTCAACTACACCATGAACTCTGCCACCAGTATCCTCACTGGCAAAGTGATGGTCGAGGGTGCCAACAAGGGCATCCAGCACGTCTTCCGCATCACCAAGGATGCCTTTGCCTCGGGTTCGAGCAGTACCCTTGTAAACAACAAGGAGTACTACTTTGTTGCTATCGCCTATGCCCACAACCGTTATGCTCCCTACTCGCAGACCGAGGCCGACTTCCTCGAAGGTCAGAAGCAACCCTACCTCGCCGGCCGTAAAAATGAGAAACAGGGTAGCATTACCCCCATCACGGTCATCCCCCACAACCCTGCTGTTGAATATGGTGGCAGTATTGCCCAGTCCGAGTTTGGCATGTGCCCCAACATTATCCGTCTGGGTGGCTACGGCAACGGTGGTTCGATGCTCCGCCTCTCGCAGGCTTCCATCGATTCGCTGATGGGTGCCCCCGGTCAGCCGGCCAAGGCTCCCGGCACCATGAACGTCCGTTTCAATGCCTCGACCCGTGTCGACCTTTCCGTCATGACCAACCCCTGCATCGTGGCCAACCCCATGTATGAGGAGAACTATGGCCCCATCAACGTCCGCGTTATCGATCCTCTCAAGATCAAGGAAGGCCGTTTCAACCTTCTCTTCTGGAACAAGGCTACCGACAGTCGTGGCCGCTCGTTCAACGACAGTGCTGCCGGTGTTGTCAACACAACCCGTTGGTGCATCGTGCATGAGGACGGCCGCCATTTTGACTCTGTCGTAAAGGACGGTGTTGTGAAATACATTGACACTCTCTGGTCCGACTTTTCCATCGGTCGCCACAACGAGCAGCTCTTCATGGATTTGGGTTTGGCCGTCACGCTGGTCAACCCCGAGGCCGTTACCTCGTCCCCCAATGATCTGCCCGCCGAGGGTGCTCTCATTATGGGTAACAACTACGACTACTGGGGCGGTGTGGTCAACAAAGGTGCCTTGCTGGGTTCCGGCATGACCTTCACTGACTCCACCCTCCAGTGGCTCAGCGGTATCCCCGACAACGACGTCATGATGCGCTACAACTGGATTCGCTCCGGCGGCGCCTTCTCGGCCAATGCCTATACGCGCTTCATCAATCGCACATCCAAGTACAATATGAACGAAGACTATTTGGATGAAGACTACTTCCGTGCCTACCTCCAATCCGGTTCGAACAGCAACACCCCCCAGACCGAGCCCGTTGACAAGTACGAGGTGTTCGAGAATGTGGTCGGTGGCCTGTGGGCACCCTACGGCCTCGCCTCGTCGCTGCCCTTCCATCCTGCCTTCAACTTCTCCTACTATATGGCCGACGATGCCACCCTTACCCGCATGGGCATCAACAAGAACCAGTTGGAGCGCGAGCTGATGGTCAGCACCTTCAACAAGTCGCTTTACTTCAATAGCATGGCCACGCTGCCCAGCGTGCGTGTTGTCCTCACGAAAGACACGACCAAGTGGACCCGTTGCCCGGTCATTGAGATGTGCGACGACCACACCCAGTCCGAAGGCAATGCCCGCCGCTTCAGCGCCCGTTGCCACGCTTCGGTCGACAAGAACGGCATGACGTGCGAGGAGCTCGGTATCGCCGCCGATCCCACCGACCCCAGCAATCCTGCCTACATCTCGGACAGCGGTATGGGTTGGTTCCCCGGCTACGCCATCAACACTGTTACCGGCGAGCGCCTGAACATCATGTTCGGCGAGGATTCGCGCTATGTGCAGCACCATGGTAACGACATGTTGTGGAATCCCGTCAGCACCGAGATGGAGGGTACCCAGAACTATGTGATGGGTGGACGCCACTTCGTCTATGTCATGAATGCCACCAAGCAGCCTTTCTACAAGATGGTCAGCGGCAACCTTGACTACGCCACTTCCCACTACACCACGCCTTCCTATGACGCAGGTCGCTGGGCCATGACGATGCTCGGCTCGGTGCGTCGTATGATGAAATATGTCTCCGACGAAGGTAAGCCGTCCATGGTAAATGGTATTACCCGCAATGTGAGAGGCTTCCTGCCGGTTCGCGACTCGATAGCCCTGCTTTATGCCTCCACGGCTTGGGTTACCATGCCCATGATTTCCTCGCCGCGCTACGAGTTCGACAACCCCATGCAGATGCCTTGCGACGTAACTATCGACATTGATGTGCGCGCCCCCTATGGCAACTTCCTGTCGCGCAACAACACCACCTCGGTGGCCGCGGGTGTGCAGAACTGCAACCGCGAGTTGCCGATATACCAGTTCGTCATCAATGAGTCCGACGCTGCAATCAACAACCGCGCCACGGCCTCCAATGCACGCCAGGAGTATATCGACTCGATACTTAGCCTCATCAACGTGGTTCCCAATCCATACTATAGCTATTCCGACTATGAGACCGCCAGCCAGCTCGAGACCAAGGTGCGCATCATTAACCTGCCCACCGGTGTCGAGAATGGCGAGCCGAAGGGTTGCCTCATTCGCATCTACACCGTCGACGGCACCCTGGTGCGTACCATCGGACCCACCGCTGTCGAGCGCGAGTATACTAAGGACAAAAAGGCCGAGGGCACCACGGTCGATTGGGATCTCCACAACCAGACGGGTATTCCCATCGCCGGCGGTATGTACCTCATCCATGTCAGTGTGCCTGGCATCGGCGAGCGTGTCATCAAATGGTTCGGAACCATGCGTCCTGTCGACCTCAACTCGTTCCAATTCTAACACAGTGTAAGACAACATCAAAAAGTTACAGATTATGAAGAACGTATTAAAGATATTTGCCGCCGTCGCGATAGTTTGCGGACTGGCCATGCCCACGGCACAGGCCGGCAACGATGAACGTCGCGGTACGGCTGGCGCCTCGGAGTTGCTTATCAACCCTTGGGCCCGCAGCACTGGTTGGGGTGGAGTGAATATTGCCAACGTCCGTGGCCTCGACGCTATGTTCAACAATGTGGCTGGCTTGGCGTTTGTCAAGAACATCGAGGTAGGCTACACCAACACCATCCTCTATGGTGGCAGCAAGGGTCTTAACAGCGGTGCTTCTATGAACACCTTCGGCCTCGGTGTCCGCGTTTTCGACGCCGGTGTGCTTGGTGTCTACGTCATGGCCATGAGCTTCGGCGAGATAGATGTTACCACCTACATGAGCCCCGACGGCCAGGGTGTGGCTGGTACCTTCTCGCCCAGCTATATGAATATCAACGTGGCCTATGCCCACAGCTTCACCAACACCATCCATGGTGGTGTCAATATCAAGATGATCACCGAGAGCACCGACAACGTGTCGGCCTCCGGGTTCGGTATTGATGCCGGTATCCAGTATGTTACCGGTGAGAACGACCAGTTGAAGTTCGGTATCTCGCTGAAGAACTGGGGTCCCTCGATGTCGTTCGGCGGCACGGGCCTCTCGCTGCAGATGGTCAACACCGCCGGCAACAACTTCACCGTCCAGACCCGCGCCGCCGAGATGGAGCTTCCCACCTGCCTCAATATCGGCCTCTCCTACGACTTCTTCTTCGAGAAGTGGGACCAGCGCCTCACCGTGGCCGGCAGCTTCACCTCCAACGCCTTCCTGCGCGACAACTACACGCTGGGTCTCGAGTATGGCCTTCTGAACATGGTGCAGCTGCGCTGCGGCTACATCTTCCAGGACGGTCTTTGGACGGGCGACCCCGCCACGGCCAAGAACGGCTTCTGCGCCGGTGCCTCGGTCGACATTCCCCTCTCCAAGAAGGAGGGCAGCAACACCGCCATCACACTTGACTACTCCTATCAGACGGCCGCCCCCCTCAAGGGCACCCATGCCATCGGAGCCAGCCTGAAATTCTAATGCAGAGTACATAAACCTCTTTGGGAAAGGCTTATTATAAAAGCCTTTCCCACTTTTTAAAACCCAGAGAAAACAATATCATGTCTGAAATCAAGTATTACAGTGAGGAGGGACTCCAGAAACTCAAGGACGAACTCCACCAGCTTATCGTCGTCGAGCGCCCCGCTGCCTCGGCCGCCATTGCGGAGGCTCGCGACAAGGGCGACCTATCCGAGAATGCCGAGTACGACGCCGCCAAGGAAGCCCAGGGACACCTCGAGGCCCGCATCTCCAAGCTGCAGGACCTCGTCGCCAACGCCCGCCTGCTCGACGAGAGCAAGATCGACACCTCCAAGGTGCTCCTCCTCTCCATCATCACCATCCGCAACACCAAGACCAACCAGACCCAGGTCTACACCATCGTGCCCGAGAGCGAGGCCAACCTCAAGCAGGGCAAGATCTCCGTTACCTCGCCCTTCGCCTCGGCTTTCCTCGGCCACAAGGTGGGCGATGTGGTCGACGTGGTCGTGCCTGCCGGCAAGATGACCTTCGAACTCACCAAAATCGAGCGCTAACATGGCCACCATCTTCAGCAAAATAGTGGCAGGCGAAATTCCCTGCCATCGCGTTTTCGAGACCGAGCACTGCCTCGCCTTCCTCGACATCAATCCCATCGCCCGGGGGCACGTCCTCTGCATCCCCAAGCAGGAGGTCGACTACATCTTCGACCTCGACGATGAGTCGCTCTGCGAGCTCCAGCTCTTCGCCAAGCGCGTAGCCCGCGGCCTCAAGAAGGTTTGCCCGTGCATCAAGGTGGCCCAGGCCGTCATCGGAGTCGACGTGCCCCACGTCCACATCCACCTCGTGCCGCTCAACAAGCCCTCCGATCTCAATTTTTCCAATCATCTGGAAATCAGCTCTGAGGAGCTTTCTGAACTGGCCCGGCAGATAGGTGCTGCTATCGATTGACAACAATAGGGTACCATAAGCTTCCATATCCTTCCAGTGCCTTTGTATTCCCCTACCGTTCCCCTACCATTCCCCTACAGAGTGCCCTCCGCCTGCCGCCTCACCTATACTCCTCGCAGAATGGTTGTCAAATTTCCTAACAAGTGTTAAAAATGCACTTTTTTGCAAAAATATTTTGCCAGTTCAAAAAAAGGTTGTATTTTTGCAGTCGAAAACAAGAACGAAATAATAGAAGAAACAACACGTAAGTTACTATGTATCTGACAAAAGAGAAGAAAGAAGAGATATTCGCACAGTACGGAAAGTCTGCAAAGGACACCGGTAGCGCCGAAGGCCAGATTGCCCTCTTCACCTACCGCATCCAGCACCTGACCGAGCTGATGAAGAAAAACAAGAAAGACCAGGTCTCCGAGCGCGCTCTGGTCGGTTTGGTGGGCAAGCGTCGCCGCATGCTCGACTACCTCAAGAAAGAGGACATCGAGCGCTACCGCGCCATCATCAAACAACTCAACCTCAGAAAATAGTTTTTCATATTTATTTGGTTATGGTTGGGACTACCCGGGTTCTCTGGGTAGTCCTTTTTTAATCATGTACTTTGGAGGCTGGCGCCAGGGTAGGGCGTGGGGCTATTCGGCGCCAAAGGTGCTTTCTACCAGCGAGCGGAACTCCTGGTAGGGTGTGGTGTCGGCGAGGGGTATGAGGGCATCGGCGAGACCGCGGTAGTACCACTCTATGTCTTTCTTCCCCTCGGGGGCGTGAAAGCGGCTCCAGAGGGTGTCGCCCATGGCGCGGTAGTCGGCGGCGATGGCGCGGAGGTTGGACAGTTTGTCGCCGAGGGCCACAATCAGGCTGTCGCGGTCGGCATGGCGAAAGCGCTCTATCTGCACCTGCCGGCGGGCACGCCAGGAGGCTCCCTTCTGCGCTGTCTCGACGTGGACCAGGCGGGCCACCCTCGCGCCGAAGAGCTCCTCGATTTGTTCGATAGTGGCGTCGGTGTCCTCCACGGTGTCGTGCAGGATGGCTGCGGCCAGCATTTCGGGGTCGTTGGTTACGGAGGCCACGATGGTAACGGCCTCCATGGGGTGGATGATGTAGGGGAACCCTTTGCCGCGGCGTTCGCCGCCGCGGTGGGCCTCGATGGCGAACTGTGCCGCCCTGTCGAATAGCGTGGTGTCCATAATGCGTTAGATTAGGTTGGCGCGTAGGGCCTGCTGGTAGATGCGGTCGGCGCGCTGGGCGTTGTATGTGCTCTCGCCGTAGATGCTGGCGAACATGCTGGTGAGGCCCGCGGTGCCGTAGCCCTGCTTGAGTATCTTGACGATGCATAGGTTCTGCAGTGCCACCGAGTAGGCCACGATGTCGAGCCCTGTGCCGGTCAACTGTATCAGCGCCAGCTGGTAGGCCCCCTCGCTGCATTCGGCGCGCATGCGTTCCACATCGCCGATGGTCTTCATCTCCAGGCGGAGCAGCACCTTGTAGTAGGGCATGGGGCTGTCCTCATACAGTTCGGCCTGGTTGATGGTGGCGATTTTCTCGGCCAGCCGGTGGAAGGGCTGCAGCTCACAGTAGCTGCGGAAGGTGTCGCCGTTGAGCGGCACCTCGTCGAAGTTGCCGCTGGCCACGAGCGACTGCACGTTGCGGCGGTAGTCGTTGATTTCCTTGCGTATGAGGCTGAACTGCTCGTCGGCCAGCTCGAGGATGCCGGCCAGCCGGTTGAGGCTGCGCTGGTATTCCATGGGAATCTCCACCTCGCTCTTGTAGCCGGTGTCGTGCTGCATGTTGGCCCACACGTGCTGCAGGGCGGTGCGCATCTGCAGCTCGAACCGTATCTGGTTGATTAATGGCTGCTGCGGGTCTTCGTACAGCGTCTTGGGGATGCGGCAGATATAGTGGAGCGACATATAGCCGAAGCGGTCGATTTCCAGCATCTTGCGTTTGTCGACCGAGTTGTCCCAGTCGATTTCGAACATCCGTTCCACCAGGGCCGCTATCTTGTCCACCTCGTCGCTGAAGAAGGTGATGATTCTCATGCCCACGATGTCGGTGATATCGTCGAGGGTGCGGTACTTGCTGCCCTTCAGCTCCAGCTTGCCGGCCAGGCTCTTCTCGGTCTTTACGCGTCCCTCGATAGCGGTAACGGCCATGTCGTTCTCCTCCAGGGTCCGTTGCAGTATGTCGTGCACCACCTCCCTGATTTTGTTGAGCACGGGAAGCCGCTCGCGGTACTCGTCGAGAATCATCTCGCAGTGCATGTCCAGTTTCATGGCGGGCTATCGTATGGCTATGATGTTGGAGAAGCCGGTGATGTCGAATACCTCCTTCACCTGCGGGTTCATGTTGAGCATCACCATTTTGCCGCCTCGCGCGAGGACGCTCTTCTGGAGCGAGAGGAATATGCGCAGCCCCTGCGACGAGGTGTAGGTCATGCCTGTGCAGTCGATGTCGATGTCGGGGTTGGGCGAGGTCATCAGTGGCTGGATATCGGCTTGGAACTGGTCGGCGTTGGTAGTGTCCAGACGTCCGTCGAGTGTTACAAACGTCTTCTCTCCTTCGTTCTTGATTGTTATATCCATGGTCGGTTAATGCGTTAGTTGCTGATTTTCTTTGTCATGGTGAGGATGTTGTTGCCATCCTCGTAGCGGTAGCTCAGGCTGTCCATCATCTGTTTGCAGAGGAAGATGCCGAGGCCGCCAATCTCGCGCTCTTCGGCCGGGAGGGTTATGTCGGGGTCTTCGCGTTCCAGTGGGTTGAAAGGCACGCCGGCGTCGCGCAGCTCTATGGTAAGCACCAGGGTGTCCTTGTCGAGCGATGTGCCGGCCTCGAGCCACCCGATGCCTCCCTCATAGGCGTAGCGCACCACGTTCTCCACGGCTTCCTCGATGGAGAGGCGGAGTTTGAACTGCAGGGATTCGTCGGCGGGCATGTCGGGCGATGCCATGAGGAACTCAATGATCTCGCTGCTTTTATCTTTGATGGGGTTGAATCTCTTTTTCATCGGATTATTGGATTAGGATGCTCATGATGGTGATGTCGTCGTTCTGCACGTTGCCGTCGGCGAACTGCTGCACGGTTGCGTACAGGTTGTCGACCACCTCCTTGTCGGGGGTGTCGGTGTTGCGCACCAGGGAACTCTTGGCCCATACCAGGAGCCTGTCGTTGCCGAAGAGGCTCTTGTCGGCGCGCTCGGCTTCGTTGACGCCGTCGGTGTACAGGATAAGGCGGGTGCCGGCGGCCAGGTCGAGGCTCTCGGCCTCGTAGACAAAGTCCTCGAAAAGGCCGATGGCCAGGTTGGGCTTGGCCTTGAGGAAGTAGGGGTCGCTGTCGGGGGGCACCACGATGATGGGGTTGTGGCCGGCATTGCAGTACTCCATGCAGCGCGTGTCGAGGTTGATGCGCCCCATGAAGAGGGTAACGAACATGTTGTTGGAGTTGGTGTCGGTAACACTGACGTTGATACGCTCCAGCAGTTTGTCCATCGTCTGCTCCATGCCGGCCACAAAGCGGAGGCCGGCGCGTGTGATGGCCATCATCAGCGAGGCCGGCACACCCTTGCCCGATACGTCTCCAATGGTAAAGTAGAGATAGTTGCTCTTCTGTACAAAGTCGTAGAGGTCGCCGCCCACCTCCTTGGCAGGAACCAGCAGGGCCGCCACATTCGGGGGGAAGTCGGTGCGCAGCATGCCCATTTGTATGTTGCGTGCCACACCGAGCTCCGACTCCATGCGCTCGTTGGCGGCTGTGGTGGTTTTCAGCTCGTTGATATAGTCTGTAATCGAGTTCTGCATGTAGACGAATGAGTCGTGCAGGTGCGTCATTTCGTCGCCGCTTTTGATTTCGGGCAGTTGCGTGTTGAGGTCTCCCTTGGCCATGCGCAGGGCGGCATCGGAGAGCTGTGTGATGGGAGTCGTCATGCGGTGGATGGTGAAGCGGCAGATGAAGTAGAGGGCCACCAAGACGATAATGCCGATAATCAGCAGGTTGGTGTGCATTAGCGAGGAGTGGTAGAGCACCTCTTTGTATTGGCATACCACCGAGGCCATCCATCCGTTGCGCAGCGGGCCGTAGACAACATATCCGACATTGGAGCCGGAACCGATACGGCGCATGCTGTCCACCCCTCGCTTCATGTCTTCCTGCAGTTCCTGCAGGTTCTTGTCCGTGGCCACGGCTTCCTGTATCTGTGCCATCAGCACGCTGTCATGCAGTCCGATGACGGTGTTGCCGCATACGATGGTGGTCAGCGAGTTGGGGTAGGGGCGTAGCGACTCGCATTTGTGCTCTATCCAGTCAATGGGCAGTTCGGATGTAACGACGGCATAGAGTGTGCTGTCGCCGTCCTTTTCGCGAAAGATGGGATAGCAATAGGCGGTAACACGCTGGTTGCGTCGGCCTTCGGCCTGGTAGGGGTCGACCCAGAAGGGGGCGCGGTGTTGGTCGACAAGGGCCAGGCATCGGCCCACCCACGACTCGTCGGCCCACCCGCCCCTCAAGGGGTAGCTGTGGACCTCGCCGGTCGAGTCCTGGTAAGTCATGGCGGCTTTGGCACCCTGCGCGGAGGGGAAGATGACAGAGCCTCCGCAGATGAGCGAGTCTGCCTCCACGGTACGCCTCATTATCATGTCGGCGTTGCTCGCGTCGGGCAGAGAGGCTATGAGGGCCGCTACGGTACGCGTGGCTATCTCCACCTCGCCCAGCGGAAGCTCTATCTCGCTGATGGTGCCGTGGAGCATGTGGCGTGTAGAGCGGGTGGCCTCGTCGGCAATAATCTTGTTGGACGTCAGTCCCACAACAACCAGTTGTGCCACAAAAATTATTGCGACAAATATGATTACCTGCCGGCTCAAGCGTCGCGAGAACGACCGGGGTTTCTTCATTTCTTGGCGGGTTTTTTCTTTCTGGCCTTTGCCATGGCAAGGAATGCCGCGAGGAATATGGTCAGATATACGCAAGCATGTATCACCTCAAGGAAGAGCGCCATGGATGCGGCGGTGCCGAGCAGGAAGACCACGCCTATCAGCAGCGCCCACAGGAAATTGCCGCAGTAGAGGGTGTCGCGCACTATCTTGAAGATGACAAATGCCACCGTGAGCAGGGCGGTAACGAGCAGGGCCCAGCTCCCGACGGTATGGTCTATCTCGAAGGCTATACCGGCTACCGACACTCCCAGGAGGACAATGGCCAATCCCCACTTCCATTCTTTCCAGCGCTTCTCTTCCAGCGACATTCCAGCCTCGACCGAAAGTTGGGCTACAATCTGCATTGTGGCGATGAACAGGCCGAACGACACAATCGTGGTCAAGGCTATGCCCACAATGGCCCATGTTGTCCCGCCGGCCAGCAGCGAGCGGCAGTGCCATCCGATGCACGCTTTATCTCCAATTTTCGGCAGGTCGGCCTGAAATACATAGTAGAACACCGCCAGCAGCGACACGCCAAAGAGTCCGTACAGTACGGGGTAGAACCGCCCCCCGTCGCGGTAGCGTATCTGGTGGTTGAAGACGGTCATCACTGAAACCACTACAAAAATGATAATCAGCATCGCCAGCGGTGTTAATCCGAGCGGATTGCCGATGTGTAGACCTAGCAGGTCGGGCAGGTTGGTTAGTGTGTTCATACTTTCCTTATTTTTAATTGTTTGTCTTTGCTAGGTTTTGTTGTTGAATTATAGGCGAGTGTGCTTTGTACGGCGGCATTTTTTTCAAGCCGCAAAAGTACACATTATTTCGATATTTGCCAAATCTTTTTTCTGTATGTCAGGAATTTGTCGTATCTTTGCACTTTCTTTTTGCCGGTCTTATGATGCCCGCCGAAGGAGATAGTAGATTGAATATTAACACTTTTATGAGGCTGCAGGAACGGTTCTTGCAGCTGCGGTAAAGTAACAGAAAACAATAAAAAACAAAATGAACGAACACGTCATTACCAAACGGTTTGACCTCGGCGACGGCCGCATGGTCACCATCGAAACCGGCAAGCTGGCCAAACAGGCCGACGGCTCTGCCGTTGTCCGCATGAACGACACCATGCTCCTCGCCACCGTCTGCGCCAAGAAAGAGGTGGGCGAAAACGTCGACTTCATGCCCCTCACCGTCGACTACCAGGAGAAATACGCCTCCATGGGCCGCTTCCCCGGTGGTTTCTTCAAGCGCGAGGCCCGTCCCTCCGAGCACGAGATTCTCATCGCCCGCCTGGTCGACCGCGCCCTGCGTCCTCTTTTCCCCGACAACTTCCATGCTGAGGTGCAGGTCATGATCTACCTCATCTCTGGCGACAAGGATACCATGCCCGACCAGCTGGCCGCCCTGGCCGCTGCCTCGGCCCTGGCCGTCAGCGACATCCCCTTCAACGGCCCCGTCTCCGAGGTGCGCGTCAGCCACCTCGACGGCCAGTACGTCATCAACACCCCGATGCAGGACATCGAGCGCGCTGACCTCGACCTCATCGTCGCCGCCACCGAGGACAACATCATGATGGTCGAAGGCGAGATGAAAGAGGTCTCCGAGGATATCATGCTCGGCGCCCTCAAGGCCGCCCACGATGCCATCAAGATCCAGTGCCGCGTGCTCAACGAGCTCACCGCCGATGCCGGCAAGACCGAGAAGCGCGAGTACTGCCACGAGGTAAACGACGAGGAGCTCCGCCAGCGTGTCCGCGACGCCGTCTACCAGAAGTGCTACGACTTCTCCAAGCAGGGCATCGCCAACAAGCACATGCGCGAGGACGGCTTCGCCGCCATCAAGCAGGAGTTCATCGATGCCAACTACACCGAGGAGACCCTCACCGACGAAATCAAGTTCATGATTGACCGCTACTACCACGACGTGGAGCGCGAGGCCATGCGCGACATGGTGCTCAACGAGCGCACCCGCCTCGACGGCCGTCAGCTGGACGAGATACGCCCCATCTGGTGCGAGACCGACTACCTGCCCTCCGTGCACGGCAGCGCCATCTTCACCCGCGGCGAGACCCAGTCCCTCTCCACCTGCACCCTCGGCACCAAGCTCGACCAGCAGAAGATTGACGGCGCCGTCATCGAAGGCATGCGCCGCTTCCTGCTGCACTACAACTTCCCCGGCTTCTCCACCGGCGAGGTGAAACGCTCCGGCAGCACCAGCCGCCGCGAGGTGGGCCACGGCCACCTGGCCTGGCGCGCCCTCAAGGAGGTGCTCCCCACCGAGGCCGACTGCCCCTACACCATCCGCGTGGTCAGCGACATCCTCGAGTCCAACGGCTCCTCCTCCATGGCCACCGTCTGTGCCGGTTGCATGGCGCTGATGGATGCCGGTGTTAAAATCCGCAAGCCTGTGGCCGGTATCGCCATGGGTCTTATCTCGACAAGGTCTGCGGCACCGCCGACGGTATCACCGCCTGCCAGATGGACATCAAGGTCGACGGCCTCAGCTACGACGTGCTGGCCAAGGCCCTCGAGCAGGCTCGCCAAGGCCGTCTGCACATCCTCGGCAAGATTACCGAGACCATCCCGCAGCCCCGCGAGGACTACAAGCCCTTCGTGCCCCGCATCGAGCAGATCCAGATTCCCAAGGACTTCATCGGTGCCGTCATCGGCAAGGGTGGCGAGGTCATCCAGAAAATCCAGGCCGAGACCAACACCATCATCAACATCGAGGAGGTGGGCGAGTTCGGTATCGTCGACGTCGCCTCGCAGAACAAGGACGACATCGATGCCGCCATCAAGTGGATCAAGGAAATCTGCACCGTGCCCGAGGTGGGCGACATCTATGACGCCCGCGTCGTCTCCATTGTCGAGTTCGGTGCCTTCATGGAGTTCCTGCCCGGCAAGGAAGGTCTGATGCACATCAGCGAGTACGAGTGGGGTCATCCCGCAACGCTGGAAGGTGTCATCCACGAGGGCGACGAGTTCCAGGTCAAGGTTATCGCCTTCGACGAGAAGAACGGCAAAATCAAGCTCAGCCGCAAGGCCCTCCTGCCCAAGCCCGAAGGCTACGTCGAGGAGAAGCCCGCCCGCCGCGAAGGTGGCCGCCGCGAAGGTGGCGACCGTGGCCGCGGTGGCGACCGCCGCTCCGGCGGCAATGGTGGCCGTCGCAGATAACTCTGCCAGACAAATACGCTAAATACCAGAGAAGCGAGACCGACAGGTCTCGCTTCTCTGCTTTATAAAGGTTTTATTTGAGTCTATAATACGGCTGCTGCACGACGGGTGTTATCTATCCTACTCTCATTCTTCAATAACTCCTCGGTTGCCAAAAGAAAAAGAGGATGCCCAATGCAGGGCATCCTCTTTCGTGTTAAGTAGAGGCTTACGCTTACTCTTCCTCGGCGGCGGCTTCCTCGTAGGCTTTGAGGAGGGCCTGCTGGACGTCGGCGGGGACGAGTTCGTAGCTGCTGAAGGTCATGGCGAAGGTGCCGCGGCCGCTGGTGAGCGAGCTCAGGGCGGTGCAGTAGCGGTTCATCTCGGCCAGGGGGGGCTTGGCTTTCAGCGTGGTGTACTTGCCTTCGGCATCCATGCCCATGACGATGGCGCGGCGCCCCTGCAGGTCGGTCATGACGCCACCCTGGGCCTCGGTGGGCACGGTGACGGCGATGTCGTAGATAGGCTCCTTGATCTTCGGGGCAGCCTGCTTGAAGGCCTCGCGGAAGGCTGTACGGCCGGCAATCTTGAAGGCCGTTTCGTTGGAGTCCACGGGGTGCATCTTACCGTCGTAGATGTTGACGACGATGTCGCGGGCGTAGGAACCGGTCAGAGGACCCTGCTCCATCTTCTCCATGATACCCTTGAGG
>ONBB01000010.1 GCA_900315935.1 uncultured Bacteroidales bacterium | reverse complement strand
CACCAGCACGAAGGCGTTCTGCAGCTTGAGCTGGTGCGGCGACTTGGAGATCCACTTGTCGAACACAAACCAATAGAGCAGGAACACTATCGGCAGGAATAGGGCGAATTGGATAGAATTGAATATCATAGGCTATTTTTTGATGTACGATAAAAAGTCCAGGTCGATGGAGAGAGAGATGAAGGGCTTGATGAGCCATGCGCTGGCAGTTACGTCCTTGAGGCTCAGGTTGTCGCCCACGCGGCTGTTGTCCTCGTAGCCCTCTTTGAGCACCGTGTATTCGGCTATGTTGACGCCGGCGGTGAGGTAGAAGAAGTCGACGAAGCGGAAGCTGCCGCCGACGTAGAAGTTCTTGAACAGGTTGCTGCCGCCGAATCCGATATAGAGTCCCAGGTCGTATGCGAAGTCCTGGTCGAAGCGGCGTATGGTGCGGCGCACGCTGTCGGCACCCAACATGGGGTCGCGGTTGAAGTATTTGGTAAGATCCCACAGCATCACCGAGGCACCGGTTACGTAGTCGAACTCCACGCTGCCGGCGTTGCGGTTGCTGAGGAGTTTCTCGTAGGTGCCCTGCTGCTCGCCGCTGCGCAGGATGAATTCCCACTCCGGCGTGCGGAAGAAGCGCATGGCCACGCCTTGTATCGGGCGCACCTTCTTCTTGCGGTTGGTGGCCTGGGCGGTGCGCTCTTCGGCGATGCGGACGCGCTCCTCGAGGTACTTGTTGGCCTCGTCCTTGCGCACGTTCTCCAGCTCGGCGATGCGCACCAGGGAGCGCAGCGAGTCCACCATGCGGATATAGTGGTTGCGCTCGGCTTCCAGCTTCTCTTTGTCCACACCGTTGGCCGAGAGGATTTCGCGGTAGAATTTCTCTTTTTCCTTCATGGCGCTCAGGGCGGCGGTGTCGGCCTCGCGGCGGATGACGGTGTCGGTGCGCAGGATGTAGACCGAGTCCACGCGCAGCACGGTTACCGTGTCGGTACGCAGCACGGTTACGGTATCGGTAACGCGCACAAAGAGCGTGTCCTGCGCCAGGGTGGCCAGCGGAAGGAGCAGCAATAGTATGAATGTCAGTCGCTTCACTTCAGTTTCTCTATCATGTCGGCCACCGCCAGGGTCTCCTGTGTGCCGTCGGTCATGTTCTTGAGGGTTACGGTGTTGTCGCGCATTTCGCTTTCGCCCACGAAGGCCACGAAGGGCACGCCGCGGCGATTGGCGTACTCCATCTGCTTCTTCATCTTGGCCGCCTCGGGGTAGATAAGGGTGGCCACCCCGGCGCGGCGCAGCTGTGAGGCAATGGCCACGCACACAGCCTGTTCCGCAGGGCCAAAGTTGATGAACATCACCCGTGCCGCCTGCGAGAGGTCCTGCGGGAATCCCTCGAGCTCGGTCAGCACGTCGTAGATGCGGTCGGCGCCGAACGAGATGCCCACGCCACTCACGTCGGCCATGCCGAAAATGCCGGTCAGGTTGTCGTAACGTCCTCCGCCACAGATGCTTCCGATGCTCACATCCTTGGCTTTCACCTCGAAGATGGCGCCGGTGTAGTAGTTCAGGCCGCGCGCCAGCGTGAGGTCGAGTTCCACCTCGCACCGTATGTCGGCGGCGGCGATGTATCCGAAAAGTTCCTTCAATTCGGCCACGCCCTGCTTGCCAACTTCCACGTTCCCAAACATCTGCTCCAGCGAGGCCAGTTTCTGCGCCGCATCGCCCGAGAGGGCGAAGACGGGGTCGAGCGCCGCCACCTGGCTGTCGCTCAGGCCGCGCTCTTTCAGCTCGTTGCGCACGTTGTCAAGGCCGATTTTGTCCAGCTTGTCGATGGCCACCGTGATGTCCACCAGCCGCTCCGGCGCCCCGATCATCTCGGCGATGCCGGCCAGCACCTTGCGGTTGTTGATTTTCACCACCACGTTGATATTCAGCTTGCTGAACACCATGTCAATCATCTGCACCAGCTCCAGCTCGTTCAGCAGCGAGGTGCTGCCAATCATGTCGGCGTCGCACTGGTAAAACTCTCTGTATCTGCCCTTTTGGGGTCGGTCGGCGCGCCAGACGGGCTGCAGCTGATAGCGGCGGAAGGGGAAGGCCAGCTGGTCGCGGTGCTGCACCACGAAGCGGGCGAAGGGCACCGTGAGGTCGTAGCGCAGGCCGCGGTCGCAGATGCGGGCCGCCACCTTGTTCGGACTCTCCTGGAAGTCAACGCCTTCCATAAAGTCGCCCGAGTTCAGCACCTTGAAGAGCAGCTTGTCGCCCTCCTCGCCGTATTTGCCCATCAGGGTGGAGAGGTTCTCCAGCGCCGGCGTCTCGATGGGTTCGAAGGCAAAGGCGCGGAAAACCGAGCGTATGGTGTCGAAAATATAGTTGCGGCGCGCCATCTCCACAGGCAGGAAATCGCGTGTACCTTTTGGTATTGAGCACTTTACGTTGGCCATTATTGTACAATTGTAAAATGCAAAGATACATCTTTTGTGCGACTTCGCCAAATTTTTTCAAAGATTCTCCGCGTTGCATTTTACCCTGTCCTTCCGAGGCTCTTTTGGGCAGTTCCCCGGGCATGGGCGGAACATGTCCCTAGAGAGGAAGAAGAGAGGAAGAAGAGAGGAAGAAGAGGGTGGTTCTTGAGTACTGAAAATCAGCATATTGAAAACCTGCCATTTTGGGCGTTTTCCAGGGTTTTGAGCGAAAAATTTTCAGAATTTCCACCGCAGCTGTAAGTGCCACGTTTGGCGTGTGTTACCCTCGGTTTGGGTGTCGCCGGTGCCGATGTGCTCCTGGTCGGGGTAGGCGGTGAGGGTGTACTTCATGCCGAGGGTCAGGGCCTCGGTGATTTGCCACCGCAGCACCGCCGCCACACGTGCCCCGCGTCCGTTGAGCATGGGGATGGCAAACTGGTACTGCAGGTTGCTCTCGCTGAGGTAGATGCGGGCATAGTACCCCCCGATGTCGAACCATGCCGCCTGTGCCGCCAGTTGCCACCGCCGTGCGCTGTAGCGTGCCTCCTGTGCCAGGAGCCACCCTTGCTGCCGCTCCGACTGCTCGGGGTCGAACCATGCCGCCACGGCTCGCGTGGTGAGCCGCCAGGGGCCGCGCCGGTAGCGCAGGTGGAACTGCAGCTGCTGCCGCAGGGTCTGTTCGCCGAGGTACAGGGTGCTGTCCAGGTTGGGCACGTTGCGCTGCTTGCGCCGCCAGGCATATCGCACTTCGGCCTCGGTGTGTCGCCCTAGCGGCCGGCTGAAGTTGGCCCGCAGCCAGGCTCCGGTGGTGGGGCTGTAGGCTCCGTAGCGCGGTGCAGGAAAGCGGTGCAGGTCGACGCTGACCAATGTGCTAACCTTCAGTGGCAGTTGCAGTTGTGCGTCGAATGTCAGCCCCTGCTCGTTGCGTGTGGTGGAGATGGCGTAGGCTTGTGCATGGAGGTTGTGGTACATGGGGTCGTAGTGGCGCGCTGTCATGCCGAGGCTGTTGCCTCCGCCCGTGCTGACGCGCAGGCCGCCGATACCCGCCATACGTCCGTTGTCGCCCACAGCCGCCTCGCCGAATAGCAGCAGTGGGCCGTGCTGGTACATGGCATCCACGCCCAGGTTCAGCGTGCGGTCGCCACGGAAATAGGTCTGGTTGTAGGCGTAGTCGCGCATTTGTAGGCTGTCGTCGAGCCACGTCCCCACGGCGGTCAGCCCTGCAATGAGGTTGCCGTGGCGGTAGCCCACGTGCCCGCCGCCCAGCCACTCGCCCGCCTTCCTCGACCCGAAGGCCGACACCTCCACCCCGTGCCCCACGGCAATGGTGGCCGCCGCGCCCTGCTGCCAGTCCTGCTCGTTGAAGGCCCCGGCCTGGCGCACCCCCGATGCGTAGCGTACCGGCGAGGAGCCTGTCAGGTTGAACGGCTCGAGCCCCGTCCACAGCGTCAGCCCTTGGCCGAATTGCAGGTGGTAGCGTCCTACGGCAAGGGCTTTCACCCGCCCCAGGTCGCGCAGCAGGAGGCTGTAGTTGTAGTAGTTGTCGCGCCCCCACGGCTCGGTCGGGTCCTTGTCGGCGCTGATGCGCAGGGTGATGTTGTTGCGGTATCTATATGTGTAACAGAGCAGTGCATGCAGTCGGTCGCCCTCATAGCTGCCGTTGCGGTAACCCTCGGCCTCCTCCATGGTGCCGCCGATGCCGCTCACCAGTGTGTGGGTGCCGCGCCACCATTGCATGCCCTCATATTCGGCGTAGGGTCTGGCTGTGAGGTAGGGTGCCAGCCGTGCCACCGCCGCACTGTCGAAGCCTGGCACGGCATGCAGCTCCTGCACGCTCAGCAGCTGGCCGTAAAGCAACATGTAGTTGCGCAGGGCTTTGATTTGAAACGGTGAGAAAAACGGCAGCGTGGCCAGCGAGGCGGTGTCGTTCACGTTGACGGGTTCCTCGCGCAGTTGCAGCAACAGGTCGTTCAACTCGGCCGCCTCTGCCTCGCTGACCTCTTCGCCCAGCCACTGCTCGATGGCATCCTCCATCTGCGCTACGGCCGACAGTGGTATCATTAGTATGATTATCAGCAGTATGCGTCGTGCTATGGACATACGGAAAGGGTGATTTGAGGCGTGAGGCCAAGGTACTCGTGGCTCTCGACGGCGAAGTCGATGCCATAGATGCCCAGACGGGCACCGAGGCCAAAGGTGAGCAGGGTGGGGTGGGTGGCCAGGCCGGCGCGGATGAAGTAGTGGCGGCGGTAGCAGTATTCAGCCCCCATCCGCAGTCGTGTACGCACCTCGCTGTCCAGTTCCACCAGTGTGGTCAGCCCCTCCACCGCCCTGTATGCCAGACCGATGCGCCCTTGCCAGGGTCTCGTTTCGTCCCACGGTCGGCTTCCGCCCTCGGCATATAGCGTCAGGCGCTCGCCCAGCCTGGCGTGCACCGCCGCCTCGGCCGCCAGCCATTGGCGCGCCTCGTAGTGGGCGTCGTCGGTGGCCATGCGCAGGTATCGCCCGCGGATGCCTGCCGTGAGCCAGTCGGTCAGTCGCATGCTGTAGCCCGCTGCCGCCTGCTGCTCGTGGTAGATGCGGTCGCCGAAGTGGATGTATTCTGCTGCCATCCTGCCCCTGCTGCCCAGATTCCATGTCGCTGCCACCATGCGGGTGGCCATGTCGGCCATGCCATAACCCTGTCGGTAGCCGATGCCTACCCTGCGTATCGCCGTGTCGGGTGCATGCATCCCGCCCAGCGCACCGTTGCGGGCATCGGCAGGCACGTTGGCAAACTGCCCCGATACGTGGGCAATTCCCACCAACTGCAGCAGCAATATGGCGACAAGTGGCTTCACTTGGCCTTGATAATTCCTCGGGATTGCAGGTCGCGATAGGTCTTCTCGGCCGCCAGCTGCTCGGAGGCTTTGATGGAGTACTCGATGGCTGACTGTTGGGCCTTGCCGTTGATGAGCACCCGACTCTCGTACTGCCGGCGGTGGTCGCGCCCCTGTGTGAAGGTACGCACGATCTCGAACGTTACCTTGCGGTGGGTCCTTTGACCCCAGTCGATAATCTTGCTCTTGAAGTTCCAGTCGGCTTTGGCCAATTCTTCCACGTCGACATGGACTCGCAATATGCGCTCAATCAATACGCGTTGGGTGAACTTATACCCCTTTTCCAGGTAGATGGCACCCACGGTGGCCTCGAAGGCGTCGCCGCCGATGGACTTGAAGGCACCGGACTGCTGACGCTGGTACTCAATCAGTTCCAGCAGGCCGATTTGCTTGGCCAAAGCGTTGAGGCTGCGACGGCTGACTATCTTGGAGCGCAGTTCGGTGAGGAACCCTTCGCCCTCGTAGGGGTACTTCTTATATAGGAAGTCGGCCACCGCGGCACCCAGCACCGCATCGCCCAGATACTCCAGGCGCTCGTTGTTGATACGGTGCCCTTTGTGGTTGGCCGATATGGAACGATGGGTGAGCGCAATACGATAGAGCTCGGTGCGGCGTGGGGTGAATCCAAATATGTTTTTGAAGAAAGCGTAGAAGGCTTTGCTCTCGGTTTTCCTATGGAAGAGGAACATTGCGCTAGTACTTTCTGAAGGCCAGACAGACGTTGTGGCCTCCGAAGCCGAAAGCGTTGCTGATGGCGAAGTCGACGTTACGGGTCTTTGCCTGGTTGAAAGTAAAGTCGAGGGGAACGATTTCGGGGTCGTCGGTGAAGTGGTTGATGGTGGGAGGCACCACACCGTGCTTGATGGTGAGGATGGTGGCGATGGCCTCCACTGCGCCGGCGGCTCCCAATAGGTGGCCGGTCATCGACTTGGTGGAGTTGATGGCCATGCGGTAGGCGTGGTCGCCGAAGAGGCCGATGATGGCCTTGGGTTCGGAGATGTCGCCGATGGGGGTGGAGGTGCCGTGGGTGTTGATGTGGTCCACATCGGTGATGGCCATGCCCGACTCTTCCACCGCCTGGCGCATGGCGAGGATAACGCCTGCTCCATCGGGGTGCGAAGCGGTGATGTGGAATGCGTCGGCCGAAAGCCCCGTGCCGGTAATTTCGGCATATATCTTGGCACCGCGCGCCTGGGCATGCTCCAATTCCTCGAGGATGAGGGCAGCAGAGCCCTCGCCGAGGACAAATCCGTCGCGGTCTTTGTCGAAGGGGCGCGAGGCGGTCTTGGGGTCGTCGTTGCGGGTGGAGAGGGCTCGCATGTTGCCAAAGCCTCCGATGCCTGCCTCGATGACGGCGCATTCCGACCCACCGGCCACCATAAGGTCGGCCTTGCCGAGGCGGATAAGGTCGAAGGCGTCGCCAATGGCCACCGCCGATGTGGCGCAGGCCGCAGTGGTGCAGTAGTTGGGACCCTGCAAGCCGTGGCGGATGGCAATCTGGCCGGCACAGATGTCGACGATGACTTTAGGTATCCAGTAGGGGCTGAAACGGGGCTGTCCGTCTTCCGATCGGCCGAACTCAATCAACTCGTCCTGAAGACTTTTCACACCGCCCATGCCGGAACCCCACACAACACCGAAACGGGTCTTGTCGACTGGAGAGTCGAGCAGACCTGCATCGCGGAGTGCCTCGTCAACAGTAATCAGGCCATAGACACTGTAGTTGTCGAGGAGGCGGAGCTCCTTCCGATCGAAGTAGTCGAGAGGATTGAAGCCTTTGAGCTCGCAAGCAATCTGGCTTTTGAACTTGGAGGCATCGAAACGTGTTATTGGTCCGGCACCGCTCACACCTTTGACCAAGGCATCCCACAACTCGGGGACATTGTTGCCAATAGGGGTGAGCGCGCCGAGACCGGTAACAACTACTCTTTTCAACTTCATAGAGCGGAAAGAGCGCTGAACTCGCTAGGAGTTACTTCTTTGCGTTTTCGATGAAAGCGATGGCGTCGCCAACGGTAACGATCTTCTCGGCTTCCTCATCGGGAATCGAAAGGTCGAATTCTTTCTCAAGCTCCATAATCAGCTCGACGGTGTCGAGGGAGTCGGCGCCAAGGTCATTGGTGAAGCTGGCTTCGGGGACCACCTGGCTTTCTTCCACACCGAGTTTCTCGGTGATGATGCTGGTTACTTTAGTTGCAATTTCTGACATTTTTCTTTGATTTTTATGATAAAACTGGGTGCAAAGTAACGAAATATTTCCAATATGTAAACATTTTTTAACATTTCACAATTATGTTAAAATATGTAAAATATTGAAATAAAGGAATGTAGTGAGGAATAAAAAATGTACTCACCGCGTTTCCTACGGGGCAAAAAACGGCCACCCGAGGGATCCACCAGCGTAATTTGACCCCCAAATCATCCTAATCCGTGAAAAATGCCCCAAAAAACATTCTATATTGTTCACTGACAGAGAGATACAATGTTAAGGCAATTTTTCGCACACCATACCGTTTTTGCACCATTTTGGCAGACTTGCAATAGGTTGATTTACAGGGTGCTAAAGGTATCACCTTCTTCCCCTCTTCTTCCTCTCCAAGGGCATTGATGAGGGGTTAGGCGGGGAGAGGTTTTCCCTGCGACGGAAAAAATAAATTTGGCTATGTGGGAAAAAGTTTGTATTTTTGCACTCGGTTTCGGCTGCGACGGCGGCCGGGGCCGACAGTGAATTAAACAACGAAGCGTTATGCTCGTTCTTGCCGTAAGAAATGTGAGAGTTTCAATGACATGCAAGGATAGTGTGACGGTTCGCGTCGTTTATGACGTGGGCTGTTTGCTACTTCTACATGTCAAGGTCCCTCTCACAACCTCTTACGGGAGACGTGGTATATCAGCCCACGCTTCTTTATTATATAATATATGAATATGCGCGCGAGGGGCGGCGGGCGGAAACAGAAAAAAAAGAATGACGATGAAGAAGACACTTATCCTTTTCTTCCTGGCCCTGCTGGCCGCCCCGCTGTGGGGGCAGAAGGCTTCCGACTACCGGGCTGCCGCCGAGCGAGGCGACAAGGTGGCGCAGTACAACCTCGGCATCTGCTACTATGTGGCGTATGACTACAAGCAGGCCGTCTACTGGTACACCAAGGCCGCCAACCAGGGGCATGCCGAGGCGCAGTTCAACCTCGGCGTCTGCTACGATAACGGCGAGGGCGTGGCGCAGGACAAGAAGCAGGCCGTCTACTGGTACACCAAGGCCGCCAACCAGGGGTTTGCCGCGGCGCAGAACAACCTCGGCAACAGCTACTATAACGGCGAGGGCGTGGCAAAGGACTACAAGCAGGCCGTCTACTGGTACACCAAGGCGGCCAACCAGGGGGATGCCGCGGCGCAGTACAACCTCGGCCTCTGCTACTATTACGGCGAGGGCGTGGCAAAGGACTGCCGCCAGGCGCTGAACTGGTTCAAGAAAGCCAAAGCGCAGGAGAACGAACTGGACAGCATGCAACAGACTTTTTTGGCTTCTTACCTGAAACTCGCCGAAGAGTGCGCGAAGACGCAGGCACCGGCCGCCACGCCACAATCGACTTCGACCACATCCAGCACCGGCACGACAGGCAGCAGCACGCCGCAGCCGAAGCAGGTTTCGGCAGCGGAGCTGTACAGCCGGGGCGAGGCATACTTCAACGGGGACGGTGTGGAGCACAGTCCCGAAAAGGCGGTAGAGCTGTGGACACAGTCGGCCGAGAAAGGATACACTACCGCACAGCTTATGCTGGCCGAATGCTACAAGGATGGCATAGGCGCGAAGAAGGACCTAAGGAAGGCCTTCGAGTGGTACAGCAAGGCGGCCTCCGGGGGCAATGCCAACGCGCAGGGGGAGGTGGCGCTGGCATATTTCCACGGCAACGGAGTGCAGGCCGACCTGTCCAAGGCGGAGATGTGGGCCAAGAAGGCATGGGCACAGCGCAGCAAGATGCACGATGTGCTGAAGGGTGACGTGGAGCAGCTGATAAAAACCGACCTCCCGGCACGCAAAAAACAGCAGTCGGCATCCCGGCAGCAGTCCTCCAGCACGAACAAAAATCAGACTGGCGGCAACACACAGGCCAAACCACGCGCCATATCGGACGACCCATCCACGGCCGCCGACCAGTACGAGCTGGCCACGCGCTACCACCACGGCACGGCCGGGAAGCGGAAAGACACGAAAAAAGCCATCCATTGGTACACCCGGGCCGCCAACCAAGGGAGTCCGGAGGCCATGCTGGAGCTGGGGCGCATCTATTACTACGGCAGCAGCGTAGACAAGGATCCCGACGAGGCGCTGTACTGGCTGCAAAAGATAGAGTTCCGCCAGCAGTCGCTGCAGGCCACCAAACCCGCCCTGGTCAAGGAGGCGCTCGAACTGCTCGGCCGCATCAAGCAGGGCAAGTAGACACCCCTCCGCCGGGAGCCTACGGCAGCATCACCAGGCGGAAGCCGAGGTTCTCGTTGCTGAATTCGGGGATGAATCCGTCGCGCTGCGAGAGGCGGCAGCGGTTGGCAGGGTCGTACCAGCCGCCGCCGCGGAATATGCGGTTGGAGCCGGAGGCAGGGCCCTGCGGGTCGGTCTGTGGGCCGGCGGCGTAGTCGCCCTTCCTGTCGAGGCACCACTCCCAGACGTTGCCCGACATGTCGTGGATGCCCAGGGCGTTGGGAGCCTTGGTGGCCACCGGCTGCGACTTGCCGCCACTGTTGCCGTTGTACCAGGCTACCGTCTCGATGTCGTCGTTGCCGGCATAGAGGGTCGGCGTGGCGGGGGCGCGGTGTCCGCCGCGGGCGGCATACTCCCACTGCGCCTCGGTGGGCAGGGTGAAGGTGCGGCCGGTGAGCTCCGAGAGCTGCTCGCAGAAATCGAGCGCAGCGGCGTAGGAGACCCGCTCCACCGGCAGGTTGCCGTCTGAGTCGAAGAAGCTGGGGTTGCTGCCCGTTACGGCCTCGTAGAGTTCCTGCGTTACCTCCGTCTGTCCGATATAGAAATCCTGGGTGAGCGTAACCTCGTGCGGCAGCTCGCCCTCTGTGGCGTCGGGGTCGCCCGGGTTTGCGCCCATGGTGAAGCTGCCGGCCGCCACCCGCACCACGTCGAAGTTGACTCCGGCCGCCGTGAGGGTCAGCTTTTCGTTGCTCTCCGTGGCGGGAGTTCCGTTGTTGTCATCCCTGTCGCAGGCCACCAGCAGCAGGGCGGCGCCGAGGGCCATCATGGCAAATGTCTTGATTGTATGGTTCATTTTGATGATTGTATTTATTATATAATATGTATAGCGCAGCAACATGCAGGGCTCGCTACTCTTCGATGCCGAGAAGTATATTGAGGTAGTTCTGGTAACGCTCGGCGCTGATGCGGCCCTCTTCGACGGCGGCCTTCACGGCGCAGCGCGGCTCGTGGCGGTGGGTGCAGTTGGAGAAATAGCACTCCGGCAACACGGCCCGCATCTCGGGGAAAAAGTGCGAGAGCTCCTGCTCGTTGAAGTCCACCATGCCGAACTCCTTGATGCCGGGGGTGTCGATCAGGTAGGTGGTGAGTGGTGAGTGGTGAGTGGTGAGTGGGATGGGGTGGATTTCGGCGAAGGTGGTGGTATGCTTGCCTTTGAGGCTCCAGTCCGACAGATCGCCCACGCGTAGGTTCAGCCCTGGGCTGAGGGCGTTGAGCAAGGCGCTCTTGCCCACGCCGCTGTGGCCGCTGAAGAGAACGGTCTTGCCTGCGATGGCCTCGCGCAGCGCCCCGATGCCCAGCCCGGTGAGGGTCGAGGTTTCCAGCACGGGGTAGCCTGCCGTGCGGTAGAGGTCGCTCAACTCGTGCTGCACCGCCCACAGCTCCTCGTCGTAGAGGTCCACCTTGTTGAAGACGAGGCATGCCGGTATGTGGTACGCCTCGGCCGTAACCAGCAGGCGGTCGATGAAGCCGGTAGAGGTGCGCGGAAGCCCCATGGTGGCCACCACGCACAGCAGGTCGATGTTCGAGGCGATGACGTGGGTCTGCTTGCTGAGTTTGGTCGACTTGCGCACGATATAGTTGCGGCGGTCCTCCACCTCGTGGATGACGCCGGTGCCATCGTCCTGCAGCTCGTAGTGCACACGGTCGCCCACGGCCACCGGGTTGGTCTGCTTGTTGCCGCGCAGGCGGTAGTTGCCGCGCAGGCGGCAGTCGTGCTGCACGCCGTCGGTTTCCAGCACCCGATACCAGCTGCCGGTGGTGCGTATGACAAGTCCTTCTTTCATCGTTTGAGGCTGCAAAATTACGAAATATTTCCCACGTGTGAGGAAAAAGTTGTATCTTTGCACCTCGATTTATGAAAAAGACGCTGCTGCTCATACTGCTTCTGGTCGCCGTCGGAGCCCGCGCCCAGCACTGGCGCGACACCGCCGCCTACCGTCTCAACAAACTGCAGCCGCACGACTGCATCATCCCCGAGGGCGACTGGCAGCGGCCGCTCGGCGGCCTTTGGGCCGTGCGTGGCGCCGACTCGGTCTGCCTGCCCATGAACCGCCCGCTCACTGACTCGGTGCTTGTCCTCCAGCGCCATTTCACCCTGCCGCCCCACTGGCAGGGGCGCCGCACCGTGGTCAGCTTCGCCGCCGCCGGCCCCGCGCTCTACCTCTACGTCAACAGGCGCCAGGTGGGCTACAGCGAGGACTCGAAGACGCCTGCCGAATGGGATATCACGCGCTACCTCAACGGTGGCACCAACCGCATGGAGGTGCGCCTGCTGCGCCGGCCTACCGGCCGTCACCTGGAGGATGCCTACCCCGCTGCTGGCATCACACGCGACATCACGCTCTATTCGCTTCCCACCACTTATATCTCCGACATCCGCATCGACGCCACCCTCGACACGGCCGACTACCGCACGGGCCGCCTCGACGTCATGGTGGACCTCAGCCGCGAGGTGTCGGGCGGCACCGTCGAGGTGGAAATCCTAGGCCGCACCGTGCGCAAAGCGCTGCGGTCGGGCGACTGGTTCGTCAGCCTCGAGCCGCAGGTGGGTCTTGTCGAGCCCTGGAGCGACAGCACCCCCGCACTCTACCCGCTCACCATACGCCTCCTCGATGCCACCGGCCGTGAGACGCACCGCCTGGTGAAGCACATCGGCTTCCGCCGCCTCGACATCCGCCGCGGCCAGTTGCTGCTCAACGGGCGCCCTGTCGAGCTGCGCGGACTGAACCGCCTGGAGCAGTCGCCCCTCGGCGGCCAGCACGTCCCGCGCAGCGAGATGCGTCGCACCGCCGTCATGCTGAAACAACTGGGGTTCAACGCTGTCCGCACGCTGAACCATCCGCCCGACGACTACTGGGTGCACCTCTGCGACTCGCTCGGCATCTTCCTCTGGCCGCAGGCCAACATCTGCCCCTCTGATCCTGCGGTGCTGGACGACGGGCGATGGCTCAACCCCGTGCTTGACCGCACCTTCAACCTCTACCGTCGCTACCGCAACCACCCCTCCGTGGTGGCTTGGTGCCTCGCCTCCGATGGCTTGGCCGGCCGCTGCCTCGACGAGGCGTATCGCTTCCTGCGCACCAAGGACAACTCGCGCCCCATCGTCCTCCCCTCGCACTGGGCACCGCGCGCCACCGACCTCGCCTCGCCCCCCAACCCCTCGCCTTCGCTCCTGCGCCGCTACCTCAAGAACATACCCCCGCACATACCCTGCATCCCCGCCATGGTTACGCCCACCGCTGGCACCCTGGCTGACTTCTGGGCGCTCGTGCGCAGCGAGCCCCGCCTCCAGGGAGCCTTCCTCTCGGGTTTCCCGCTCGATGAAATTGTCCCCGTCTTCAATGCCGCAGGCAGCCGGGGAGACCTGTCCCCATAGGGGCGGAACAAGCAAAAAGTATCCAAATTTTCCCATCGATGGGAAATAATGGGAAAGGGCCTATGTTTTCCCCTAGAGATCCCCTAGATAACCGCCATGATTCGGCCCTCGTTTAACAAAAATTTTGCCACCTCGCAAATCCTTCGTATCTTTGCACCCTGAATTATCAATGACGAAATGACACTACTGCTTGTATTTCTGCTCGGTGCGATGCTGATATCGTTCCTCTGTTCCATATTGGAGTCGGTATTGATGTCCACCCCGCTGTCCTATATCAGCATGCGCGAAGACGAGGGCGATCGGTCGGCACCGCTCTTCAAACGCTACAAACAGGACAATGCCCAAGCCATCGCCGCCATCCTGGCACTCAACACGATAGCCAACACCGTCGGCGCTGCCGGCGTGGGCAAGCAGGCCACCGAGGTATTCGGTAGCCACTGGTTCGGCCTCGTCTCGGCCATCACCACCATCCTCATCCTGGTCTTCTCCGAGATTATCCCCAAGACCATCGGCACCACACAGTGGCGTCGTCTGATGTCGTTCACGGCCTACACCATTCGCACCCTCATCACCATCCTCTACCCGATAGTCATCCTCATCCAGTGGCTCACCCGCCTTATCGCGCCGCGCGACGAGGAGGAGGCAGTGGTCAGCCGCGAAGAGGTGGCCGCCATGGCCGATATGGGCGAGGACGAAGGCGTCATCGACCGCGACGAAAACAAGATTATACAGAACGTCATCAAGCTCTCCACCGTCAAGGCTTACGACGTGATGACCCCCCGTGTCGTCGCCGCCACGGCCCCGGAGGGCATGACCCTGCGCGACTTCTACCGCCAGCCGGAGTACTCCCACTTCTCGCGCATCCCCGTCTATGCCGAGGAAGAGGACTTCATCACTGGCTATGTGCTGCGCAGCGAGGCCCTCGAGCAGCTGGCCGAGGACCACTTCGCCACCACCTTGGGGCAGATTAAACGCACTATACCGCTGTTCAACGACGAGATGTCGGTGGCCGACATCTGGGACAATCTGCTGCGCCACAAGGAACAAATCGCCGGCATCATCGACGAGTTCGGTGCTTTCCAGGGCATCATCACACTGGAGGACATCATCGAGACCATCTTCGGCCTCGAGATTATCGACGAGAGCGACCAGGTGGCCGACATGCAGCAGTACGCCCGTGAACGCTGGCAGCAACGCCAGCGCCGCTTCAAAGAAATCACCCTGCCGGAATAGGGGTTACTCGCTACCGAACAAATGGTTCCGCTTATAGTGGGGTGCTATAGGCGGAATTTCTTTTCTGCCATGTCGGGCGTGAGGGTGAAGGTGGAGCCTTTGGGCTGCTGCGGCAGGTCGAACATGATGTCGGTCATGATGCCCTCCATAATGGAGCGCAGGCCGCGGGCGCCGAGTTTGTACTCGACGGCGCGATCGACGACGAGGTCGAGGGTCTCGGTTGGGATTTGCAGCTCGACGCTGTCCATGCGGAACAGCTCCTGGTACTGCTTGACAAGGGCGTTCCTGGGCTCGGTGAGGATGCGGCGCAGGGCATCGCGGTCGAGCGGCTGGAGGTAGGTTAGCACCGGGAAGCGGCCCACCAGCTCGGGGATAAGGCCGAACTTCTTGAGGTCCATCGGCTGGATATATTGCAGAAGGTTCTTGCGGTCGATCTGGCGGCGCGTGTCGTCGTCCTTGAAGCCTATCTGGCTGGTGCCCACACGTGCGGCGATGGAGCGTTCGACACCGTCGAAGGCACCGCCGCAGATGAAGAGTATGTTGCGGGTGTCGATGGTGATGAGCTTCTGCTCGGGGTGCTTGCGTCCGCCTTCGGGTGGCACCGATACCTGTGCGCCTTCGAGCAGTTTGAGCAGGGCCTGCTGCACACCTTCGCCGCTGACGTCGCGCGTGATGGAGGTGTTCTCGCTCTTGCGGGCTATCTTGTCTATCTCGTCGATGAAGACGATGCCGCGCTGTGCGGCAGCCACATCGTAGTCGGCCGCCTGGAGCAGGCGCACGAGGACGTTCTCGACATCGTCGCCCACATAGCCGGCCTCGGTCAGCGTGGTGGCGTCGGCAATGCAGAATGGCACCTTGAGCAGACGTGCGATGGTGCGGGCCAGGAGGGTCTTGCCGGTGCCGGTCTCGCCCACCAGGATGATATTGGACTTCTCAATCTCCACGTCGTTCTTGTCGCCATGCTCGGCATTGTATTTCAGGCGCTTGTAGTGGTTGTACACGGCCACCGAGAGCACCCGCTTGGCATCGTCCTGACCGATGACGTATTGGTCGAGGAAAGTCTTTATCTCCTGTGGCCGCGGGATGTCGGAATCCTGGATTTTGAAGTTTTCCTTTTGGTTGACTGCCGTTTGTTCACGGAAGATTTTTACAGCCTGGTCGTTGCAGTCGTGGCAGATGAATCCGTTGAGTCCGGCCAGCAGCATACCCGCCTGCGAGGCAGGGCGGCCGCAAAAGGAGCAGTGTTCTTCGTGGGTGGGTTTCTTGGGCATTATAACAATTGGTTTTTGGAGGCGTCTTGCCTGATGAAAATGAATAGGAGTATGGTGAAGGCCAGGAGCGATGAGCCGCCGTAGGAGAAGAACGGCAGCGGGATGCCGATGACGGGCACCAGGCCAATGACCATACCGATGTTGACAAAAAGGTGCATGAAAAGGATGCTGGCCACGCAGTAGCCATACACGCGTGCGAAGGGCGACCGCTGGCGCTCGGCCATGGTGATGAGGCGTTGCAGCAGCAAGTTGTAGAGCACCAGCAGGAGGGTGCAGCCCACAAAGCCCCACTCCTCGCCCACGGTGCAGAAAATGAAGTCGGTGTGTTTCTCGGGCACAAAGTCGGCCTTGGTAACGGTGCCGCGCAGGTACTGTCTCCCGACGAGGCCGCCACTGCCGATGGCAATCTTTGACTGGTGCACGTTGTAGCCCGAACCTTGCAGGTCGTCGCTTTGGCCAAGCAGCACTTCGATGCGCTCGCGCTGGTGGGTCTCCAGCACATTGTTGAATACAAAGTCGACGGAAAAGACAAAGGCTGTGCATACGGCCAGCACGGTGGCGGCGCGCCAGTAGTCGCGCGAGGAGCGCTTGTTGAGCCAAACAAAAAGATAGAACAGGGCCAGCAACAGGAGTGCGCCGAGAAGGATGTATTTGTTGACCAGCAGGGCCAGCACAAAAAGGATGATGGATGCGCCGCCAATGACCAGGACGGCGCCCGTCAGCCCTTCCCGATAGAGTGGGAAAATAAAACTGAGGAACACCAGTGCGGTGCCGGTATCGTGTTGGAGGAATACCAGAATGGCCGGCACGGCAATGAGCGCCAGGCAGACCAGTTTGGTGTGGGTGTTGCGCAGGTCTATGTCGATGGCAGATAGATACTTGGCCACTGCCAGGGCGGTGGCGAACTTGGCAAACTCCGACGGCTGGAGGTGGAAGCTTCCGATGGGTATCCACGACTTGCCTCCGTTGACCGTAACGGCAAAGACAAACACCAGCAGCAGCAGCACCAGCGAGCCGCCATAGATGGCATAGGCGGTATTGGAGAAGAAGCGCGGCTCGGTGAGCAGGATGAATGCGGCCACAAGCATCGCTCCGCCCATCCAGATAAGCTGTTTGCCGGGGAACTGGCTGAAGTCGAATACCGAAGACTGGTTCTCGACATAGCACGCCGAGTAGATGTTCATCCATCCGAAGATCATGATGCCGAACCATAACACCACCGTCCACCAGTCTATTTTAAGCCGTTCTTGATACATAACTACCTTGGTTTCTAGCCTCTCTTTTTCACTTTCTTTACCCTGCGGGTCAGCGGCAACTTCTGGCAGGGATTTACTTCACGGTATTGTTTTTCAACGTCTTTGCGCGCCACCTCGCCGTTGATATACTTCTCAATGATGAGGCCGGCGATGGGGGCAGCCCATGTGCCGCCGCCGCCCTGCGCGTTCTCCACATATACGGCCAACGCTATCTTGGGGTTGTTCTTGGGCGCGAAGGCGATGAAGACCGAGTGGTCGTTGCCGTAGTTCTCGGCCGTGCCTGTCTTGCCGCATACGTCCAGGCCGTCCACTTTGGCGCGGCGGCCGGTGCCGCCTGCCACGTGCACCACGTCGTACATGCCGTCGGCGGCAATGTCGAAGTAGCGGCTGTCGATGCCGGTTTCGTGGCGGGTGTAGTATTCCTCGTTGCGGGTCGAGTCGGGACCGTAGAAGCGCACCATGTGGGGGGTGATGTAGTAGCCGCGGTTGGCCACCGTGGCAGCCAGGTTGGCCATCTGGAGGGGTACCACCGTTACCTCGCCCTGTCCGATGGAGTTGGAGTAGATGGTGGAGAACGACCAGCGCTCCTTGCCGTACCATTTGTTGTAGAATGCCGTGTCGGGGATGTTTCCTTTCGACATGCCTGCACGCGGCAGGTCGATGGGCAGCTTCTGACCGAAGCCCATGCGCAGCATGTATTCACGCCACACGGTGAGGCCGTATTGCGAGTCTTTCTGCGGGCTGCGGTACTTGCCCTGCTGGATGACACGGCGGTAGACATGGTAGTAGTAGGGGTTGCAGCTCATCTTGATGGCTTCGCGCACCGAGGTGGCTGCCGGGTGGCCGTGGCAACCCACAAGGCTCTTGTCGCAGGCAAAGCCGGTGTTGGCGTTGATGACACCCAGGTCAAGGGCCACCACCGACTGCGCTACCTTGAATATCGACCCGGGAGGATATTGCCCCATCAGGGCGCGGTTGAGCATGGGCTTGGAGAGGTCTTTGTTGAGCTCGGTGTAGTTCTTGCCACGGATGCGACCTACGAGCAGGTTGGGGTCGTAGGTGGGAGCCGACACCATGGCCAGCACCTCGCCCGTGGAGGGTTCAATCGCCACCACGCAGCCGCGTTTGTTGGCCATCAGCTCCTCGGCGTATTGCTGCAGGTCGGCGTCGAGGGTGGTGTATAGGTTGGCCCCCTCGATAGGCAGGGTGTCAAAGGCGCCGCCCTGGTAGGGGCCTATCTCACGGCTGTAGGCATCCACATGCATGACCTTCTTGCCTTTGATGCCGCGGATGACCTCTTCGTAGCTCTTTTCGAGGCCGGTCTTCCCGATGTAGTCGCCGCGCTTGTAGTAGGGGTCGCGGTCCAGGTCGGCCTGGTCCACCTCGCCCACATAGCCCAGCACCTGCGCCGCAATGGGGCGATCGTAGATGCGAAGGGTACGTTGCGAGATGTAGAAGCCCTTGAATTTGAACATCTTGTTCTCGAACCGCGCATACTCTTCTTTCGAAATCTGCTTCATGAACGGCGAGGGCGAGTAGGGCGAGTGTTTGCGCGCTTTCTTCATGCGCTCGTCGAATTCCTCGCGAGAGAGCCCGAGGGTGTGGCAGAAATAGTTGGTGTCGAGGTTTTTTACCATGCGGGGTATGACCATCAGGTCATAGACGGCTTCGTTGTGCACCAGCAACTCGCCGTTGCGGTCGTAGATGAAGCCGCGGGCCGGATACTGCGTTACATCGCGCAGCGACTGCATCTTGGCCAGCTCTTTGTATTTGGGGTTGAACAGCTGCAACACCGCCAGCCGCCCCACAAAAAGGACGAAAAAGACGAGGAAGATAATCCTCACCACATGGCTGCGTTCGGCATACTTGTTCGACATGATGCTCCTTGTAACGATAGGGTGGGGGCTTTATTGTATTTCGCGCATAATAATTTTACGTCCGCCGGACGCCGCCGCTGTATTATATCTTAAGATATAATACCTCCGCGCAACCCGCGACAGCGCGGAAAAGATAGGGATATTCTAGGGTAACTATAGGGTAATTCTAGGGTAAATATAGGGATGGTAGCTTAATACCAGGGTATCACGAGCACTCCACTAGCACAATACTTGGGGATTACGCAGTGAACGCCGCCCTCCAAATCAACGCCAGCGGAGGGTTTCCACGAGGTGGTCGATGTCGCGCTGCATGTACTCCAGCACGGGAGCCAGTGAGTCGTTGTTGGGCACGCTGTTGACGTAGAGGGCGCCGCGCAGGAAGTGGCGCACGGAGTCGGTGGCGAAGAACTGGTAGGTGGAGGCCACCTTGCTCCCACGCAAGTGCCACACGGTGCCGTACACCTTGTGCTCGGCGTCTTCGTATCCCCGCTCGTCAATGCCGGAGGCAAACTGGTAGTGCTTCTCCAGCAGTCGCGACGAGGTGTCGATTTGGCCGCGCAAGTCGTCTTTGCCGCCCAGGCGCTTGTAGGTCAGGAAGACCACGCCGTTCCATTGCGGGTATATCAGGTCGATCCAACGCTCGCCTTTCGGAGCGTCCTTCTCCCCCCATTCGATACAGGTGTTGGCCTCGAAGACGAAAGGGAACGTCTTGTCGAAGTCGTGGGTGGATACCAGCGTATCGCCATTGTGTATCGCTGTGTCACCGCGCGGAATGTGCATGGTGTCCAAGAGGAAATATTCGTGCTCCGGCAGGTCGATGCGCAGATATGCCTTGGGCTTGGGCGAATAGTCGCCGCCTCCGCATCCGACCAGGGCGAGAAAGGCTATCGTGGCGAGCAATATATTTCTGATTTTCATATATTTTCAGTTTTCAATTTTCAATTTTCAATTTTTTTCGTATCTTTGCACCCATGAATCGCCTTCGACACTTTTTATTGGCCAAGACACAGTACAGTCTGCACTCGCCTTTTGTGTACAAGCTCTACACCGAGGTGCTTTTCTCGCGGTGCCCCGACGGAGCCCCGCAGGGGCGCGACTACAAGGCCGTTCTTTGGCGACTCGAGCACTACTATGGCACCACGGCCATGCGCTTCGGCGGCAACGCCACCCTCTCCACTCCCGACGGCGACTTTCTGGTGGTCGACCATCCCCATCGCGAGGAGGGCCGTTGGCAGGTTATCGTGGACAGTCCTCACTATCAGGTTACTATCGACCTTTTCTCCGTCGGCATCGCCGTCGCCAGTCCCCGCCTCACCAAGCAGCACTTCCTGTTGCGCTAGCGCATCTGGCGGCCGCCGAGCATCGGCACGAAGCTGTAGTCGCCGAAGGTTTCTTCCTTACGCTCGTTTTCTCCCGTTTTGGTGATGCGCAGCATCTCTTGCGTGTCTTCGCCTCCGACGGGTATCACCATGATGCCGCCCACCTTGAGCTGCGCCATCAGTCCGTCGGGTATTCCGGGCGCTCCGCAGGTAACGATGATGCGGTCGTAGGGGCCGTAGTCGGCCTCGGTCAGTCCCTGGTAGCCGTCGCCCAGGAAACAGCGCACGCGGTAGCCCAGTTCGGCCAGCAGCGGCTTGGTGTGGTCGAAGAGGCTCTTCTGGCGCTCGATGCTGAACACCTTGGCCCCCATCTTGCAAAGCACGGCCGCCTGGTAGCCGCTGCCGGTGCCTATCTCCAGCACCTTCATGCCGGACTGCACCTGCAGCAGCTGGCTCTGCATGGCCACCGTCGAGGGGCGCGAGATGGTCTGCTCGGCGCCTATCTTGAGCGCACGGTCCTCATAGGCCAGCGCATCCAGGGCGCTGTCGAGGAACCAGTGGCGTTTCACCTCACCCATGGCCTTGAGCACGTTGTCGTCGCTGATGCCCTGCTTCTGCAGCTGTTCCACCATCTGGCGGCGCTGCCCCTGATGCTTGAATGTGTCTACCCGTTTCACTCTTCCGTTCCTTGAAATCCCTGTGCCCGTAACTCGATGGTGGTGTTCTGCGGCGTAACCATCACCGCCGGCATGCCGCTCTCGGTAACGTAGCCGATGATGTGCACGCCCTCCATCTCCTTGATTTTCTCGTAGTCCTGCTGGCTGACGGTGAAGAGCAGCTCGTAGTCCTTGCCGCCGTTCAGCGCGCAGCTGACGGGCAGCATGTTGTTGCTCATCTCGGAGCACACGCGCGAGGTCTGGTAGTCGATGGGCAGCCGCTCCTCGTACACCTCGCAGCCCACGCCCGAGGCGCGGCAGAGGTGCAACAGGCTGTCCGCCAGCCCTTCGCTCACGTCGGTCATCGCCGTGGGCACCACGCCCCGCTCGGCCAGCATGGCCACGATGTCGGTCCTCGGCTCGGGCTTCAGGAAACGCTCCAGCACATAGTCGAAGCCGTCCAGGTCGGGCTGGAAGTCGGGGTTGGCCTGGTAGGTAACCTTCTCTCTCTCAAGCACCAGCAACCCAGCGTAGGCGCTGCCCAGGTCGCCGCTGCAGCAGATGAGGTCGTTGTGCTGCGCACCCTTGCGGCAGGCGATTTTCTCCTCGTCGGCCTCGCCGATGGCGGTAACGGAGAGCACCATGCCGGCGCGCGTGCTCGAGGTGTCGCCGCCCACCAGCTCCACGTCGTAGCGGCGGCAGCAGAGGTGCATGCCGGCGTAGAGCTCGTCCAGCGCCTCCACCGAGTAGCGGTTGCTCACGGCCAGGCTCACCAGCACCTGTCGCGGGGTGCCGTTCATGGCGGCTATGTTGCTGATGGCTATGGCGATAGCCTTGTAGCCCAGGTGCCGCAGGGGGGTGTACATCATGTCGAAGTCCACGCCCTCCACCAGCGTCTGCACGCTGACGAGGGTTTTCTTCTTCCCGTCGCCCAGCACGGCGCAGTCGTCGCCCTGGCAGGCGGTGCCGTCGGTCAGGCGGCTGATAAGCGCCACCTTGCCCAGCTGGCTGATTTCGGTTCTTCCTTCTTGATATTGCAGTTGTTCCACAGTTATAATAAAATTCTTAATTCATAACTCATAACTCATAACTCATAACTCCTAACTCCTAACTCCTAACTCACACATAAGTATCCCCGCCGCCACGCTGGCGTTGAGGCTCTCGGCGGTGCCGCCGATGTTGGGGATAAGCACCGGATGCGTAACCTGGCGCATCACCTCCTCGCTGATGCCGGCCGACTCGTTGCCGATGACCAGCACGCCCCGTTCGGGCTTCTCCAGCTCGGTAAAGGGGCGCCCCTGCAGCGAGGCCCCGTAGACGGGCAACCCGCAGGTCGAAAGCCACTCCGCGAGGTCTACATACTCCATCCGTGTGCGGAACACGGCGCCCATCGACGCCTGCACCACCTTGGGGTTGTAGCAACTCGCCGTGTCGCGGCTGCACACCACGTGGCGGATGCCGAACCAGTCGGCCGTCCGCAGCATGGTGCCCACATTCCCGGGGTCCTGCACGCGGTCCAGCGCCAGCACGAAATCTCCACTCTCCACTTTCCACTTTCCACTTGCGCCTCTCTCCACCAGCATCCATACCTGGTTGGGGCTCTTGAAGTTGGACAGCCGCTCCAGCTCGGCCTGCGACACCTCGTAGTACTCCTCCCACTTCCCGCTTGCCGCCTTCCACTCTGCAGTGGCGCACACCGTGCGGATGGCGAAGCCCGACGCCAGTGCCTCGGCAGCCATCTTGGGGCCTTCGACAACAAAAACCGCCTCCTCGTCGCAGCGCTTCTGCATCCGGTAGGCGGCCAATTCCTTCAGTTTATTCTTCGAAATCAAAGCTCTATGTACATATTATGCTCCTGTGCCAGGCGGCGGAGGTTGATGATGGCGTAGCGCATGCGGCCCAGGGCGGTGTTGATGCTCACGCCCGTGCGGGCGGCGATGTCCTTGAAGTCGCACTTGCCGTAGTGCCGCAGGATGACCACGCGGCGCTGCTCCGGCGGCAGCATCTTCACCAGCCGGCGTATGTTCTGGCTGGTCTGCTTCTTCATGATGATGTGCTCCGCATTGTCGTCCTGGCCTTTGAGGTTGTCGACGATGTCGGTGCCGTCGGCCTTGTTGGGCACCATCGGCATCTTGTTGTTGCGGCGGAAGTGGTCCACTATCAGGTTGTGCGCGATGCGCATCACCCAGTGCACGAACTTGTTCTCGTCCTTGTACTGGCCGGAGTTGATGGTTACAATCACCTTGTAGAACGTGTCCTGGAAAATGTCGTCAGCCGTCTCCTTGTCTTTCACCACGGAGAAAATATATCCGTACACCTTGGCTTGGTAGCGCTCCAGGAGTGCCTCAAAGCAGGATGCGTCGCCATCTTGGTAGCGCACAATCAGTTCGTTGTCTGACAACTGTCGGGTCTTTACGTCCGTCATATTCCTCTAGTTTTTAGGGGGTTAAACTGATATCCTTGCTTCATTCAGTTGCTGTTGGTTCCACTTATTTCGGCTGCAAAGATACACATTTTTTTTAATATGCAACAAAAAAAATGTTAATTGTTGAAAAATGTGGGGTGGCGTTAGCACCTCCATCCTTCACCCTCCGTAGGGGCGAGGCGGTAATGAAGGGGAGAAGGTGCCGGTGGCCTTGCTCCCCTTCTGTTGTCCATCACGAGGAGATCTTGTCGAACAGCAGGTAGAAGCCTCCTGTGCCGTAGAGAGTCAGCGTGTTGTTGTCCAAGTTGTACGAAAAATTGTATTTCTCCGTCACACCGCCTTCAGAGATGGTGATGGTTCCAGTAAAACTGCTGGTGTTGTGGGTGTATCGGAAATCCATCGACTCCTCATCGATCCCTTGGGCGCTTTCGTATTTCACGGTCAATCTCCCTTGGTTGTTTCCACGGAAATAAAGGATGGTTGTTTCCACCGACTCCTGTATCTGCCCGTACTCGTCCTCATAGCTGTCATGTTGCTTGTTGACCCATGAGGTGCCGTCCACAGTGAGTGAAATGATGGGTTCCTCATCCGGCCCGCATTCGAATGCCGTCAGAACCAACGTCGCCGCCATTAGCAGCATGGTCGTGATTTTTCTGATTTTCTTCATTGTGTTTGTTGTTTTTGATTGTTTATAATGTTTGTTTTTGTGTCTGCCCTCGATGCTATGCGGGGGATGTCTTTGTCGGGCGGACACTTCCCTCCGCACAATAAAGTCGGTCTCGCTGCGTTGTCTTTTTATTATGTTTTTCGTTCTTATTTATAATTGAACCGATATGTGGCACTTTCTCCACCCGTGGTGATTGTTTTTGATGTCGGGAATCCATCGGCATCATAAGTATATGAGCATTGTCCATTGCCTTGAATGAGGGTGGTTGCGTTATTCTCGCACCAACAGAAAGCATAACCGAGAAACAGGACGCTGTAGCCAAGCACTCCCTCGAAAATCATATTTGTTATGCTCATGGTCTCCATACCCATCGGGAAGCGCATCGGATTTGGTTTGTCGTCGTACTGCATATTGCTGTGAAGGGGCTGGCCGTCGCAAGTGACGGAGACGACGTTGCCACCCTTCCATTCGAAAAGGTAGGTGTTGGTCTCCACGCTTCCGTAATCCTTGATTTTGTTGGCCTGCACAGTTGACACATGGCCGTCGTCGGAGTAAGAATAGACCAATTCACACGGCACAACCTCGTCAAAGGTTTGTTGGCATAGGTTCTCCGTTGCCCTCATCGGTAGCATGAATGTCTGGCGCTTTAGTTTCCCATCCGCGCCATAGTGATAGTGCATTGCGCCTTCGGTGTAAACAGTGCCTGCGCCATCGTATGGATAGGTTCGCGTCAGGCGCCTGTCGTCATATTCAAGAACGGTGCGGCCAAGTGACGTTCCGTCATACATCGTGCAACTGATTTCTTTTAGCAAGTCCTCTTCCCAGGTGAAGTCGTAAGTCAGATAGTCAAATGTGCCCACGCTGTGGACAATGTGGCTAATCTTCTTTGTAGGCCACATTTCTGTCGTGGATGAACCTGGAGTGCCTCCCGTAGTCGGTGGGTCTTTCTGGCAACTGACAGCCAGAGTTGCGAGCACTGCAAAGAGTGCGACTGAAATTAGATTTTTCTTCATAAAAGTTTAATTTTAAGGTTAATATGTTATTTCTCTGGTTTTGTTTTCAATTATGGCATCATATTGTTTTTCGTTCATGCCCTTGAATATACACATTGTTCTATTTGGATGAGAATAGATAATAACATCTCTCATGTAATAGATATCTTTGCCATCCTTTATTGTATCCCTAATTACACGAACACTATATGAATTTGAGGATGTCATTTTTTTTCTGTATTCTTCAGGATATAGTTTGAATGATACAATATCGAAATCCTTGCATAAGACCTCCCATACATTTGAGTCCGTAGATTCAAGGAGTGTTGCATCAACGAAAACTGTATCATTGACCTTATAATCTTTTATAAACGTGGCATCAACACCATCCATTTTTGCGTAACGCTTGTACACGTCGCTGCACTGGGAGAAGGGGACGACCTGGGGCAGGAGCAAGACAACTCCCCCCCCCCCCAGAAGGAGCAGGCAGAAAAGGATAGTGATGAGCCAAGAGCGTTTCATATCCGAGCAACCATTTCGTCAACATTCACGATAGCGGCGGCACGGTCGGCACGGCCGGGCTTCGACATGACGTATCCGTCGCCTACGGGAGTGCAGGCGACAAAGACAAAGACGACCATGGCGGCGGCGCTGACGGCGGCGATCTGTCTGGCGGAGGAGAAAGCCGTGGCGACGGCATTGCGGGTAGCAGCGTAAGTCGAGTGCAAAACAAACTTGCTCGCTTTGCCGAGATGGAGCTGTGCAGACGGAGTAAAATCAACGTGGATGACACGCGACTTGCGCCTGTCGGGACGCGGCGCATAGTGGGGTTCCATGTGCATGCGGCGGATGAATCGCGACATGCGGGAGGTGGCGACACGGGCGGGATGGTGGCGACGGAGGGAGAGGAAGATGTAGAGGCTGTGGAACGCCATGAGGGCGTTGGTGGAAGCGAGGACATAACCGGTAACGCGGATAAGGATGTAGGGGTCAGGAAGGAAAGAGGAAAGGGTGTAGAGACCGACGGCGATATTGAGGATGGCGAGGGCAAGACATTCGGCCATGATACGGCGCCGCCAGGGCTTGTAACGGCGGAAGTTGAGGGCGCGGGGCTGCGAGGCGGGGTGCTCGGCGAGGAGCTGATCGATGCGGCGGCTCTGCTCGTTCCAGAGGGACTCGAGTTCGGAGAAGATGTCCTCTTCTTCGAATGCGTCAATGTGTGAATGTGTCAATGCGTAAGTGGGGGTATCGGTATTATTATTCATTTTCTGCTGTTTTGAGGTCGTTTAACTTTTGTTTTATGCGGTAGAGTTTCTGTTTCACGGCGGTTTCGGTGGTGCCTGTTAGCTCGGCGATTTCTCGGAGGCGTTTGCAGTCGAGGTAGAGGAAGAGCAGTTTTCGTTCGTCGTCATCATCGAGGCGGTCGATGAGGTCGTAGAGGCGATGGTAGCGTAGGTCGGTGGCTTCGTCGGCAAGGGTGTCGTAGAAGGACTCGTCGAGTTGCACGAACTGGGGCAGCCGTTTCCGCTTGCGGATTTCCTGTCCGGCGACATTGAGGGCGATGCGCGTAACCCATGTGTTGAGGTCGCTTTCGTCTCGGAAGGTGGGCCACGCCTCCCAAAGGGTGCATGCGATTTCCTGGTAGAGGTCGCGGAAGTCGTCGCGGCGGCGGTCGGTGAAGTAGAGGCATACCTTCATCAGGGTGCCCTCGCACTCGCGGAGCATCTTCAGGAATTCAGTATGTTGGCGCGCGTCTACTTTCATTCAGGTCATCAACCCATTCTTTGTCCTTTCATCTTATGTTTGTTGCCCGCCCGTTTTGAGGGGCCTCTATATAATTAGTTGCAAAAATAGGAAAAAAGTAACACTGAAAATGGGATTTTTTTTTTAATATATACATATATCATTGATTTTCATATGAATGCAATGGAAATATTTTTGCAAGACAAAAGTTTCTTGCTGGGGATAACCTTGGGTTGGGAGAAATTAGGTTCAATAGAGGTAGGATGTATAGGTTGAACTTAAGTTTTTTTTTTGACGCCGTGGTTTCGGGTGCAAAGATACGAAAAAAAATCCATACCGTGCGCCGTCCGTTTCCCGCCCCTTCCGCCACCCTCCCCCAGGGGAGGCCGAAGAGAGGAAGAAGAGAGGAAGAAGAGGGTGCTTACAAAACGCTGTTTTTCACCTAGTTGCAGCTGGACGATTTTCGGCCTTTTTCGGGAAAATTCCCGTGTTTTTGCCTGCTTTTTCTCTGGCGGTGTAAGGTGCTTGTAGACAGTGAGTTGCGCCGCGTGGCGGGCGGCCCTGGGACGGATGGGGTCATTTTTGGCTTCGGAGGGGCGCGGCGGCACCCCTCATCCGCACGTGGAGGCCGGGGGCTGTGCAAGAAATGTTAGGGTGCAACATGCGTGATATACAGAGTGTTGCGCTCCGATTCCGCGGCAGGGAGCAAAAAAAATTTCTCCACGCCGGAATTTCTTCGTACCTTTGCACGCTAAAATACGCGAAATAAAATTAAAATAATAATAACAAAAACCACTAACAAACAATGGGAATTATCGGAAGCATTAGAAAGCATTCGTGGGTAGCCGTGGCTATCGTGGGTATTGCCATCATCGCCTTCATCCTCGGCGACCTGACCAAAAACAACAGTTCCATCCCCGACATGGGCAAGGTGGGCAGCACCGTCATGACGCGCCAGCGCTTCGACGACCTGACCGCCCAGATGGAGAACAACTACAAGATGCAGCAGCAGACCACCCAGGTGCCCGCCGAGGTGCAGAACCAAATCCGCGAGCAGGTGTGGCAGAACTTCGTTGACGAGACCCTGCTCGAGGAGCAGACCTCCAAGCTGGGCATCCAGGTTACGCCGGCCGAGGTGAGCGACATGTACACCGGCCAGTTCATCCACCCCTACATGCGCCAGAACTTCACCAACCCGCAGACGGGCCAGTACGACTACGCCTATGTGAACCGCATCATCGAGAACTTCGACCAGCTCGACACCGCCGCCCGCCTGCAGTGGGTCGAACTGGAGAAAACCGTCAAGAAAGACCGCCAGCAGCAGAAGTATGCCGGCATGGTTACCTCGGGCTTCTACATGCCCAAGGCCGTGGCCGCCAAGGTAAGCGAGATGAATGCCGAGCTGAGCAACGTGCGCGTCGCCGCCCTGCCGTTCCACAGTGTCAGCGACGACGAGGTAACGCTCACCGACGCCGACTACAAGGCTTACTACGACGAGCACCGCGCCGAGTTCCGCGTGATGGAGGAGATGCGCGAGCTGGACTTCATCACCTTCCCCGTCAACCCCACGCCGCAGGACCTGGCCGCCATCGAGGCCGAAGTGCGCAAGGTGTGGGCCGAGTTCGACACCCTGCCCGATACCGAAATCCCCTTCTTCGTCAACGGCGAGAGCCACCGCAGCTACGACTCCTCCTACGTGAAGGCTTCCAGCTTCCGCGCCCCGCTGAGCGACCAGATTGCCGCCGCCGAGGCCGGCACCAAGATTGAGCCCGCCATCGTCGGCAACGAGTGGATGATGGCCAAGGTGCTCAAGACCGCCGTGCGCCCCGACTCGATTCGCGCCAGCGTCATCTACGTCCTCAACAGCAATGCCGGCTCCGGCATCACCACCCGCTCTAACGAGCAGGCCAAGGTGTTGGCCGACAGCGTGCTGGGTCTGCTCAACAGCAAGAAGGTCTCCTTCGAGGAGGCCCTCGAGCAGTTCAGCGACGACCCCCAGAAGGGCGAGACCAAGGGCGACATGCAGTGGCAGCTCGACGGTGGCTACGGCTTCCTCAACGAGCAGATTATCAACACCCCCGTGGGTGGCCACTTCGTGGCTGAGCACCCCCAGGGCGTGGGCTACTTTGTGGTGAAGGTTACCGACAAGACCGTCGCCACCAAGAAATACCGCGTGGCCCTCATCACCCGCGAGATTGAACCCTCGAAGGCCACCAACGACGCCGTCTTCGCCAACGCGCACAAGTTCGCCGCCGCCAACCGCAGCCTGGCCTCCTTCACCGCCTCGGCCCAGCAGGAGAACCTTCAGGTGCGCAACGCCCGCGTCAACCTTATGACCGAAAGCCTCGCCGGTGTCTCCAACGCCCGCCAGGTCATCCAGTGGGCCTTCGGCGAGGAGACCAAGGTGGGCACCGTGGCCGACCAGGTCTACGAGTGCGACGGCCAGTTCGTCGTCGCCGCCCTCAAGGACGTGTACAAGAAGGGCTTCGCCACCCTCGAGCAGGTGAAACCCATGATTGAACAGCAGGTGCGCAACCAGAAGAAGGCCGAAATCCTCATGGCTCGCGCCGAGGAGGCCGCCAAGGCCGGCAAGGATATCAACAGCATCGCCGCCAAGCTGAATGTGGCCGTCGACACGCTCGACAGCATCTCGTTCTCCGACTACTACCTCGGCCGCTACGGCATGGAACCCAAGGTGCAGGCCGCTGTGGCCGTGGCCAAGGGTGGCCTCGTGGGTCCCGTCAAGGGCTCGAGCGGTGTCTACATGGTGCAGGTCGACGGCAAGGCCCAGAACCCCAACGCCAATGCCGACGCCGTCAAGGCCCAGCTGGAGCAGGGCTTCCGCAACAAGGGCCGCTTCCTCACCCAGGCTCTCCGTATGAGCGCCAACATCACCGACCAGCGCAACAAGTTCTTCTAAACGGAACACTCAACGAACGCTATGAAGGTGGGAAGCGGAGCCCAACAGGTAGTTCCACTTTCCACCTTCAGTATTGAAAGCCGATGAACTGGAAACACTGGTGGTCCCAACTGCGTAGCCGTCCCATGCGGGAGGTGATGCGCCACAAACACACGTTTGTGGTGATGGATACCGCTACCTTCAAGGAGAAGTTCTCCTTCCAGCTCTCGGGCACCCAGCTCTTCGTCGCGGTCGGCATCGCCATGATTGTCCTCGTGGCGCTCACCACCGTGCTTATCGCCTTCACCCCGTTGCGCGAGTTCATCCCGGGCTATACCGATGCCCGCACCGTGCAGCAGACCTACGACAACGCCCGCCGTGTGGACTCGCTGTCGGCGCGTGTCGAGCAGCAGGAGTGGATGCTGCGCACCATGCGCGCCGTCCTCTCGGGCGAAGACCTGGGCCGCGAGGCCGACTCGGTGCGCCGCGACACCATGTCCACGCTGCCCGCCGTGGCCAAAGCCTACCGCCGCTCAAAGGAGGACAGCCTGCTGCGCCTCGAGGTGGAGCGTGAGGACAGCCGCTACCAGCTGAAGACCCCCTCCGCCCCTGCGGCCGAAGCCTCGCCCGCCATCATGCACCTCTTCTTCGCTCCGCTCAAGGGCAAGGTGCTCAACCCCTACGGTCCCGGAGAGAAGCACTATGGGGTTGACATCGCGGGTGCCGTCAGCCAGCCGGTCAGCGCCGCCTACAGCGGCACCGTGGTCTCGGCCAACTTCACGGCCGACGCCGGCTATGTGGTCTCGCTGCAGCACCCGGGCAACGTCATCACCGTCTACCGCAACCTGGGCACGCTGCTCAAGCGGCAGGGCGACGCGGTACGTGCCGCCGAGCCCCTCGGCTATGTCGGCAACGCCGACTTCCGCGAGCAGGGTCCCTACCTCCACTTCGAGCTGTGGGTCAACGGCTCGCCCGTCAATCCGATAGAGTATATATCATTTTAAAAACCGACCGTTACGAAAAAGATTGCCATACTAGGTTCCACCGGCTCCATCGGCACCCAGGCGCTGAACGTCATCCGCCGCCACCGCGACCTCTTCGCGGTCGAGGTGCTCTGCGCCGGCTCCAATGCCGACCTGCTGATAGCCCAGGCCGTGGAATTCAACCCCAACGCCGTGGTCATCGCCGACGACAGCAAGTACCAGCAGGTGCGCGACGCCCTCGATCCGCACGACATCAAGGTCTTTGCCGGCCCCGATGCCATGGTGGAGGTGATGGAGATGGGCTCCATCGACATGGTGCTGGCGGCCATCGTGGGCTTCGCCGGCCTGCGTCCCACCCTGCGTGCCATCGAATACGGCAAGCATATCGCCTTGGCCAACAAGGAGACCCTTGTGGTGGCCGGCAGCCTGGTTACCGCCGCCGCCGAGCGCCACCGCGTGGCCCTCCTGCCGGTCGACAGCGAGCACTCGGCCATCTTCCAGTGCCTCATCGGCGAGGGGCAGGTGGACAAGATACTCCTCACCGCCAGCGGCGGCCCCTTCCGCGGCATGTCGCGCGCCGAGTTGGCGCAGGTAACCCTCGAGCAGGCGCTGAAACACCCCAACTGGAGCATGGGGCGCAAGGTTACCATCGACAGCGCCTCGCTCATGAACAAGGGGCTGGAGGTCATCGAGGCCAAGTGGCTCTTTAACGTCGACGCCACGGACATCGAGGTGCTGGTGCACCCGCAGTCGGTGGTGCACTCGATGGTGCAGTTCTGCGACGGCAGCATCAAGGCCCAGATGGGCACCCCCACCATGGAGACCCCCATCCAGTATGCCTTCTCGTTCCCGCACCGCATCGAGAGCCATCTGCCGCGTTTCGACTTCATGCAGCACCCCACGCTCACCTTCGAGCGTCCCGACCGCGAGACCTTCCGCTGCCTCGACCTGGCCTACCGTGCCATCGAGCGTGGCGGAAACATGCCCTGCGTGCTCAACGCCGCCAACGAGGTGGCCGTGCAGCGTTTCATCGACGGCACGCTCCCCTTCCTCGGCATCGCCGACTTTGTGGAGGCCGCCATGCAGAAGGCGCACTTCATTCCCAACCCCACGTTGGAAGACTTGTTTGAAACCGATAAAAACATCAGAACCCTATGAACTGGCTAGCCCTTATCCTCAGTCTCACCATCCTGGTGGCCACCCACGAGTTGGGCCACCTCCTTTTTGCCAAACTGTTCCACACGCGCGTGCGTCGGTACTATATATTCTTCAATTGGCAGTTCTCCATCCTGAAGGCCAAGAAGTTCGGCGGCAAGTGGCACTTCCTTTGGTTCAACGCCAAGACCCCCGACAGCTGGGACGAAAAGAACCTGGCTCCCGAGGACCAGGACAACACCCTCTGGGGCCTGGGCTGGATACCGCTGGGCGGCTACTGCGACATCGCCGGCATGATTGACGAGACCAAGGACGAGAGCGACCTCGAGGAGGAGCCCCAGCCTTGGGAGTACCGTACCAAACCCGCCTGGCAGCGCCTCTGCATCATCAGCGGCGGCGTGCTGGTCAACTTCATCACCGCCCTGCTGCTCTATGGCGCCATCTTCGCCCACTGGGGCAAGGACGAGCTGCCCATGCACAGCGCCACCCTCGGCTTCCAGTACCATCAGGTGATGCTCGACGAGGGCTTCCAGAACGGCGACCTCATCTGCGCCATCGACGGGCAGGAGGTGGACGACTACATGGAGGCCAACAAGATGCTCCTGCTCGGCAACGCCAGGCAGGTCAGCGTGCGCCGCGGCGACTCGCTGGTCGATGTGGCCATGAGCGGCCGCCTGGTGGAGCGCGTCAACAATGAGCGCGTCAAACAGCTTATGTCGCCCCGCATCCCCTTCGTGGTCAAGTCGTTCGTGGCAGGTTCCACCGCCGAGAAGGCTGGCATGCTGCCGGGCGACAGCCTGGTGTCCATCAACGGAGTCCACATGGCGGCCTTCGACGAGATTACCGCCGCGCTGGCCGGGCACAAGGGCGAGACGATTGTCGTGGGCTTCTACCGCGACCGCATCCCCGCCTCGTTGGAGGTGGAGGTGAACGGTGCCGGCAAGCTGGGCGTGCAGTGCGAGACCGACATCGCGCGCCTCTTCCCCGATGTGCGCCACATCGACTACACACTGTTCCAGGCCATCCCGGCCGGCATAAGCCACGGCTGGGAGACGCTGATGACCTACGTGTCGGGACTGAAGATGCTCTTCGCCCCCGGCGGCGCGCAGAACCTCGGCGGTTTCGGCGCCATGGCCAGCCTCTTCCCCGACCACTGGGACTGGCAGGCTTTCTGGAACCTCACCGCACTGCTGGCCCTCATCCTGGCCTTCATGAACATCATCCCCATCCCGGGCCTCGACGGCGGCCATATCGTATTCACCCTCTGGGAGATAATCACCCGCCGCAAACCCTCCGACAAGTTCCTCGGCTACGCCCAGAGCGTCGGCATGTTCCTCCTGCTGGCACTGATGATATTTGCCAACGGCAACGACCTCTGGCGCTGGCTCTCGTCCAAATTCTGACCCTGGCATGAAGAAACTCGACCGCCTCATACTCCGCTCCTTCATCGGGCCGCTGGCGCTCACCTTCACCCTCTCGGTGCTGGTGCTGCTGATGCAGTTCGTGTGGAAGTATGTGGACGACCTGGTTGGCAAGGGGCTCGAGTTCACCGTGATAGCCGAGCTGCTGATGTATGCCTCGGCCACCTTTGTGCCGATGGCGCTCCCCATCGCCGTGCTCTTCGCCTCCATCATGACGATGGGCAACTTCGGCGAGAAATACGAGCTGGTGGCCATGAAGGCCGGCGGCGTCAGCGTGCGCCGCGTGATGATGCCGATGGCGCTGGTGGCCCTGCTGCTCACCGGCATGGCCTTCTATTTCGCCAACAACGTCATGCCCACCGCCATGCTCAAGTACCGCATGACCCTCTACGACATCACGCGCAAGAAGCCCGCCGTCAACATTCGCCCGGGCGAATACTACAAGGAACTCGACGGCTACGTCATCCGCGTCGGCAGCAAGGGCAAGGACGGGCGCACCCTGCAGGATGTCATCATCTATGACCACACGCGCGGCATGGGCGAGATGAACGTCATCGTTGCCCAGAGCGGCACCATGCAGGCCACTCCCGACAACCGCTTCCTCATTTTCGCGCTCAACGACGGCTACTCCTACACCGAGTCCACCCTCGGCGACAACTACGAACGCCGCCCCTTCTCCTCCATCGGCTTCCGCCAGCAGACCATCACCTTCGACATCTCCTCCTTCGCCTACAACAAGACCACCGAGGACATCTTCAAGGGCAGCTACCAGATGATGAACATCCACCAGCTGGACACCGCCATCGCCAAACTCGACTCGTCGCTCGCGCGGCGGTACAGCCAGTGCGGCACCGACCTGTACTCCGCCCTGCACGCATGGCCCCGCTGTCGCGAGGCGGGCGACAGCGCCGCAGTTGCCGTCACCGCCACGCTGCCCACGCTGCTCGATAGCCTTCCCGCCAATGTGCGCAAACGCGTCGCCTCCTATGCCCGCAACGCGGCCCAGTCGGCCGGCAGCCAGGCCGAGATGTACGCCGGCATGGTGGAGTCCGACCGCGAATACATCAACCGCCACCACATCGAGTGGCACCGCAAATTCACCCTCTCGGTGGCCTGCCTGCTGCTCTTCCTGGTCGGCGCACCCTTCGGCTCCATCGTCCGCAAGGGCGGCCTCGGCCTGCCGCTCGTCGCCTCGGTCGGTTTCTTCGTCCTCTACTACGTCGTAGGCATGATCAGCGAGAAGGCTGTCCGCGAGTCCGCCATCGGCCCCGAGGGCATGTGGATCTCCTCCCTCGTCATGCTCCCCATCGGCATCATCCTCACCCTCCAGGCCACCACCGACTCCTCCCTGTTCGACTCCTCGTCGTGGCGCAAGTTTTTTCAGCGCATTTTTGGTAAATCGCGTTGATTTTCAGGTTAATATATGAGTGTGGAATAGCTGTCTGGGGGTAGGCCGCGAACGATATGGTACCATAAGCTTCCATATCCTTCCAGTGCCTTTGTATTCCCCTACCGTTCCCCTACCATTCCCCTACCGTTCCCTATGAAAGGGCAGGGGGGTGGAAGAAAAATTTTGCCAGTTTCGGAAAAAGTTGTAATTTAGCATTTTGAACCATCACGTCCAACAGCCCTCTACAGGCTGTGCAACGTGCTGATAAACATATAGATATATTAACTTGAAGAAATAGGACTATATATATGAAAACACTCAAAAAAGGCTTTCTGCTGCTTGTGGCAGCGCTGTTTGTCGCCACCGGGGCGCAGGCTCAAAAGAGTCTCGCCGCCAAAGCCGATGACCTCTTCGACCAGAACCGCTTCATCGAAGCCGTCAGGGAGTACGAGTCGGCCTACGAGCGTATCAAGGGCAACAAGGCCGAGAAGAACCGCATCTACTTCCAGATGGGCGAGTGCTACCGCCTCACCTACAACTACGGCCGCGCCATCCGCATCTACAAGCGCCTGGCCGACGAGGAATACTACAAGCAGGAACGCAAGCTCTACTTCAACCTGGCCGAGATGCTGCGCTTCGAGGAACAGTTCGACGAGGCCGACCAGTACTACGACAAGTACCTCGAACTCGACCCCTCCGACTCCTACGCCCGCAAGCGTAAGCAGTCGCTCATCTTCGCCAACCAGCTCTACAACAACCGCACACGCCATACCATCTCGCGCATGGACGGCTGGTGCTCCGACTACAACGATTTCGCTCCCCGCTTCCTCGGCTCCGACACCAACAAGGTGCTCTTCACCTCGGCCCGCTTCGCCGAGGGCGAGGGCAATGACAAAGACCCCTGGACCGACCAGGCTTTCTCCGAAATATACTTTGTCTACCAGGACCGCAACGGCCAGTGGTCGTCGGCACCCGAACCCTGGGACAAAAGCGGCAAGATAAATACCGCCGTCAACGAGGGTGAGCCCTCCTTCTCGCCCGACGGCAACACCGTCTACTTCACCCGCTGCGACATCCGCGCCAACGAGACCGTACACTGCCGCATCTACACCTCGAGCCGCACCCCCGAGACTCTCGACAAGAAGAAAAAGAAGGCCACCGCCAAGAAGAAAACCCCTGCCAAAAAGAAGAATACCAAGAAAAAAGGCCAGGAGGCCGCTGACGAGGAGCCCGAGGTTACGCCCGAGGCCCCTGCCCCCGGCGAATGGTCCGAAGCCACCTATATCCACCTCGGCGACACCGCCTACAGCTACCTCTACCCCGCCATCAGCAGCGACGGCCTGACGCTCTACTTCTCCTCCGACCTCCCCGGCGGCTTCGGCGGCTACGACCTCTGGCGCGCCACCCGCAAGTCCACTGCCGACGACTTCGGCCGTCCGCAGAACCTCTCCTCCATCATCAACACCCCCGGTAAGGAAATCTTCCCCCTGCTGCGCACCGACTCGCTCCTCTACTTCTCCTCCGACGGCCATCCCGGCGTCGGCGGACAGGACCTCTTCCACGCCACCCTCAACCCCAACGGCAAGTGGTCCACCCCGCAGAACCTCGGCATCCCCATCAACTCCTCCTATGACGAACTCTCCATCGTCTTCTACCCCGACGGCGCCAAGCGGAACATCCTCGAGCGCGGCTACTTCTCCTCCAACCGCCCCTACGTCGATCCCCACAACCGCGCCGTGCGCAACGAGAACCGCTCCACCATCAACTCCGCCCCCATCAACGACGATATCTTCTACTTCGAGCTCGCCGGCCTCAACTACGCCATCCAGGGCACCGTCCGCGACGAGAAGTCGATGCAGCTCATGAAGGATGTACGCATCCGCCTTGTCGGCTCCGACGGCACCACCGCCGAGACCACTACCGACAAGAAGGGCTTCTACAAGTTCGACTCCACCCTTATCCGTCGCGACGTGGTATACAAGCTATACCTCTCCAAACAGAGCTACTACAGCCTCGAGGGCAGCGAGAGCACCCGCGGCTACAATACCAATAAGACCCTCGTGCGCGACTTCCGCATGGAGCCCGTCCCCCGACGCCCCATCGTGCTGCCCGAGATTCGCTTCGACCTTGGCAAGACCGACCTCCTCAGCGAGTTCATGGATTCGCTCATGGACCTCTACATCATCATGGAGAACAACCCCAACCTCGTGGTTGAGATTCGTGCCCATACCGACTGCCAGCCCTATGTCGGCCTCACCAACGACACCCTCTCGCAGCGCCGCGCCCAGAGCGTGGTCGACTACCTCGTCTCCCGTGGTATCGAGCGCCAGCGGCTGGTGGCCAAAGGCTATGCCGAGCGTGTGCCGCGCACCCTCGACGAGGACGCCGTGGTCAACTACAACGGCAAGCGTTATGTCTTCACCGCCGGCTCGGTGATGGAGTGCGACTACATCGCCACCCTCAAGGGAGACCACCAGCAGGCAGCCCACTCGCTCAACCGTCGCATCGAGTTCCTCGTGCTGCGCGAGGACTATGTGCCGCGCAGTTTGGTTGATAATATGACCTCTACCGACCCCACTGTCAAGCTTGACAGCGCCGGCCGTGTCATCAACCTCGTCAACCGTGACGCCAACGAGGATCAGGAGGATATAATGCCCACCATTGTCCACGACGAGAGTACCATCCACGTCACCATGATCAACGCCACCCGTGGCGAGATGACCTGCATCGCCAACGGCTTCCAGATTCCCATGCTTATCGACGAACGCTACGCCGAACCCATCGCCATTTCGTGGGAGGAGGCCATGAGTCTGCTCTACCAGCAGCGCATCTCCAAGGAGGACTTCCCCCTGCGCGACCTCTCCTTCGACCCCGAAGGCAATATCCTCGACCGCGCCACCATCGTCTTCAAGGATATGAAAATCGGCGAGCAGCGCCGCACCAATGTCGAGGTGGTCGTGGTGAAGGGTATCGACTACAAGTTCATTATCAACCGCACCGGCCTCCAGCAGTTCGGCAACTACGAGTTCGACAAGCAGCGCTCGCGCCTCATCTTCCTCGATGAATAGCCAGCCCCTGCTCATCACCATCCTCGGTCCCACCGCCACCGGCAAGACCGCCCTGGCGGCCGAGGTGGCCTATCGGCTCGGTGGGGAGGTGATTAGCGCCGACTCCCGTCAGGTGTTCCGTGGGATGGACATCGGCACAGGCAAGGACCTCGCCGATTACCACCTCCACGGTGTAGACATACCTTACCACCTCATCGATATCTGTCAGCCTGGCGAGGAGTACAACGCCTACCGTTTCCTCAACGATTTTATACCTGCCTTCAATGGCATTGTGGAGCGTGGCCGCCAGCCCATCCTTTGCGGCGGCACGGGGCTTTACATCGATGCCGTGCTGCGTGAATACCAGCTCTCCGACGCACCCGTCAACCCCGACTACCGTCGCTCGCTGGAACCCTACAGCGACGAGGAGCTTACCGCGCGCCTGGCCTCGATGGTGAAACTGCACAACCATACCGATACCGAGACCCGCGACCGCCTGGTGCGCGCCCTCGAGATACAGGAGTTTGCCTGCCGGCATCCCGAAGCCTACACCCATCTGCCCGCCATGCGCCACCGCGTCTTCGGCCTTTTGCTGCCGAGGCAGGAGGTAATCGACCGCATCGAGCGCCGCCTCCGTATGCGAATGGAGGAGGGGATGACCCTGGAGGTGCAGCGCCTGCTGGACGAGGGCATCAGCCCCGAGCGCCTGATGCGCTACGGCCTCGAGTACCGCCACGTAACGCGCCACCTGCTGGGCCAGTGCACGCAGGAGGAGCTTTTCCGCGACCTCTTCACCGACATACGCCGTTTCGCCAAGCGGCAGATGACGTGGTTCCGCCGCATGGAGCGCAACGGGGTGGAGATATGCTGGATAGACGGACTGTTGCCCGTGGCCGACAAGGCCGACATCATTGTGGGGGCGACGGCATAATAATAGAAATAGAGAAGGCCCGGGCGTGAGCCCGGGCCTTCTGTCGTTTGGCGCGGATTGTTACTTCTTGAGGAATTTGAAGTCGCGTCCGAGGTAGTAGGCTTGGTCGCCGAGACCTTCCTCGATGCGCATCAGCTGGTTGTACTTGCAGATGCGGTCGGTGCGGCTGGCGGAGCCGGTCTTGATGAGGCCGGTGTTGAGGGCCACGGCGAGGTCGGCGATGGTGGTGTCCTCGGTCTCGCCGCTGCGGTGGCTGATGATGGAGGTCATTTGGTGGCGGGTGGCCAGGGCCACAGCGTCGATGGTTTCGCTGAGGGTGCCGATCTGGTTGAGCTTGATGAGGATAGAGTTGGCCACCTGGCGGTCGAGGCCCATCTGGAGGCGCGAGACGTTGGTGACGAAGAGGTCGTCGCCGACGAGCTGGCAGCGGTCGCCGATGGCATCGGTGTGCAGGCGCCAGCCGTCCCAGTCGTCCTCGGCCATGCCGTCCTCGATGCTGATGATGGGGTACTTGCTGACCCAGTCCTTCCAGAAGTCGCTCATCTGGGCGGGGGTGAGTTTGTCGCCGGTACTCCATTTGAGGTGGTACATGTTCTCGTCGGCCAGGTAGAACTCGCTGGCGGCGGCGTCGAGGGCGATGAAGACATCCTCGCCGGGGCGGTAGCCGGCCTTCTCGATGGCCTGCAGGATGCAGGTCAGGGCCTCCTCGTTGGAGCCGAGGTTGGGGGCGAAGCCGCCCTCGTCGCCCACGTTGGTGGACATGCCCTTGCCTTTGAGCACGGTGCGCAGGTTGTGGAACACTTCGGCACCCATGCGCAGCGCCTCGCTGAACGAGGGGGCGCCGACGGGCATGATCATGAACTCCTGGAAGTCGATGCTGTTGTCGGCATGCGAACCGCCGTTGAGGATGTTCATCATGGGGATGGGCAGGGTGTGGGCGCCCACGCCGCCGAGGTAGCGGTAGAGCTCCTGGCCGCTCTCCTGGGCTGCGGCCTTGGCCACGGCGAGGCTCACGCCGAGGATGGCGTTGGCGCCGAGGCGCGACTTGTTCTCGGTGCCGTCGAGCTCGATCATCTTCTGGTCGATGGCTTTCTGCTCGCCGACGAACATGCCCTGCAGCTCTTCGTTGAGGACGTTGTTGACGTTGTTGACAGCCTGCATGACGCTCTTGCCGAGGTACTGGCTCTTGTCGCCGTCGCGAAGCTCGCATGCTTCGTGCACACCGGTCGATGCACCGCTGGGGACGGCGGCACGGCCGACGGCGCCCTGGTCGGTATAGACGTCAACTTCGACTGTAGGATTGCCGCGCGAGTCAAGAATCTGGCGGCCACGTATTCCAATTATTTGGCTCATAATATCTTATGTTTGTTTGTTAGTATTGAATGAACGTGCAAATATACGAAAAAAAATCAAATCGTGAAAAGAAAATTCACTGGCACACGGTAGGGGAATGGTAGGGGAACGGTAGGGGAATACAAAGGCACTGGAAGGATATGGAACCATATGGGACCATATCCTTCCAGAGTTGTGGATAATGGTAGGGGCGAATCATTATTCGCCCGATGTGATGAGCACCCTCCGTGTGTGTAGCGAATGATGATTCGCTCCTGCGCGGAATGCCGGGACACACGTCTTACACCCTGGCGCCGAGGCGCATAAGTGCGTCCCACCAGCGGGCAGGGAGCAGCCAGTGGAAGAATACGATGGTGCCCGAGAGGCGTCCGGTGCGGTAGCGGGCCCTCGGCCGGCGGCTCTCGACGGCCCGTAGGATGGCCCGCGTAACCGTGCTGGGGCTGGAGAGGTGGTTACTTTGGTACATGCTGCGGAGTATGGCGGCCCAGCGGGTGGCATCGGTTTCGTAGGCAGTGCCGGCGGCGGAGTCGCGCAGGTGGTCGGCGGCGATGATGCCCCAGTCGGTCTTGATGGCCCCGGGTTCAATCATGGCCACATCGATGCCGAACGGCTTGGCCTCCATGCGGAGGGCGTCGCTGAGTGCCTCGACCGAGTATTTCGACACGTGGTACCAGCCGCCGAAGTAGAACACCGACCGTCCGGCCACCGACGAGATGTTGACGATGCGCCCGCTTCGTTGCTGTCGCATAGCGGGCAGCACCAGCTGGCAGAGGCGTGCCAGGCCGAAGACGTTGACTTCCAGTTGCCGCCGCGCCTCCTCCATACTGACGGTCTCGACGGCTCCGAAATAGCCGTAGCCGGCGTTGTTGACCAGGACATCGATGCGCCCTTCGGCCTTGAGGATGGTCTCCACGCCGTCGGCCATCGACTGCCCGTCGGTTACGTCCATGCGCAGCACCTCGATGCCGTGGGCGCGCAGCGGCTCCATCAGGTCGGTGCGCCGTGCGGCGGCGTATACCTTGTGGCCGTGCGCGGCCAGGGCGAGGGCGGCATCGCGGCCGATGCCGCTGCTGGCACCTGTGATGAGGATGATTTTCTGTTCCATGATACGGTCGGCTAATTTGTTTTTTACAGCATAACGCACTAGTGGCGCCATATATTGCACAGCGACAGAACAAGGTGGGGGCGGGAGGGAAAAACAGGATGCGAAAGATTAATGTTGGAAATTGAAAAAAAAGTTGTACTTTTGCATTTTACAATACAATCCATAATTAACAGCAATTAATTAATAATAACATGGTTACAAAACTTGACGACCTGCTTGAGCTGGTCAAATCGAAAGGTAAGAAACGTCTTGTCGCTGCCTATGCCAACGACAGCCACACCATCGGCGCCGTCAGCGCTGCCATCGACCGCGGTATCGTGGACGCCACCCTCGTGGGCGACATCGAGACCATCAAGAAGGTCTGCGCAGAGGAAGGCATCGACGTGAGCAAATTCGAGCTCGTGCAGGAGGCAAACGACACCAAGGCCGGTGCCTTGGCCGTGGCCCTGATCAACGAGGGCAAGGGCGACTTCCTGATGAAGGGCCTGCTCAGCACCGACAAGTACATGCGCGCCATCCTCAACAAGGAGAAGGGCCTGATGCCCGCCGGCGCCAAGAACCCCATCCTGACCCACATGGCCGTCATGGAGGTGCCCGCCTACCACAAACTGCTCGTCTGCAGCGACATGGCCATCATCCCCGCCCCCGACTTCAAGCAGAAGCAGGCCATCATGAACTTCCAGATCAGCGTGGCCAAGAGCCTGGAGAACCCCAAACCCAAGGTGGCCATCATCGCCGCCACCGAGCAGGTCTCCGTCGGCATGACCGCCTGCGCCGAGGCTGCATGGCTGGGCATGATGAGCCAGCGCGGCCAGATTCCCGGTGCCATCGTGGACGGCCCGCTGAGCCTCGACTGCGCCATCGACGCCGAGAGCGCCCAGACCAAGAAGCTCACCTCCGAGGTGGCCGGCGACGCCGACTGCCTGCTCTTCCCCAACATCGAGAGCGGCAACGTCTTCTACAAGGCTTGCACCAAGCTGGCCGGCGCCGAACTGGCCTGCATGGTGATGGGTGCCCGCGTGCCCTGCGTCCTCACCAGCCGCGGCGACAGTGCCAAGACCAAGCTCTACAGCATCGCCCTCGCCGCCCTGCAGTGCAAATAAATCAGTTGAACTGGTCTACGGTTTAGGGTTTAAGGTTTATGGGTGCTGACGCATTCACAGTGTCCCACCCCCATAAACCTTAAACCCTAAACTTTAAACTTTAAACCCTAAACCTTAACTTATGGACCAATACTTTGAAGGTCTCAATAATATCGCCATCACGGTGTGTGATGCCGAGGGCAACGTCCTTGACATGAACCAGCACTCGGCCGACGTGAACAGCCACGGCAAGAAAATCCTCGGCTACAATCTCATGGACTGCCACCCCGAGCCGGCCAAGACCAAGCTCAAGCACCTGCTTGAGCACCAGGAACTCAACGCCTACACCATCGAGAAGACCCTCGCCGACGGCAGCAAGGTGAAGAAACTCATCTACCAGACCCCCTGGCAGAAAGAGGACGGCACCTTCGGCGGCCTCATCGAGTACTCCATCGAAATCCCCTTCGATATGCCGCATTTTGTGCGTCAGCCGAAACCTGAAAAACAATAACCTGATTTTTGACATGAAACGTTTTACCCTACTTGTTTTCTTGGCAGTTACATTGGGCGTGCAGGCGCAGCAGGGGTCGCTTCGCGGCCGTGTGGTGGATGCGCGCAGCGGCGAGAACATCGAGTACGCCAACATCGCGCTGCTCAAGGCTGCGGACTCCTCGTTGGTGAACGGCACCGTCAGCGAGAGCAACGGCTCGTTCCGCCTCACCGCCCCCTACGGGCGCTACCTGGTGCGTGTTACCTTCATCGGCTACGATGCCTATTTCCACGCCCAGCCTGTCGTCCTCGGCGAGAGCCGCAAGGAGGTGAACCTCGGTAAGCTGCAGCTCAGGATGAGCGGCACGATGATGGAAGCTGTGGAGGTAACGGCCGAGCGCTCGATGGTGGAATACCAGCTGGACAAGCGAGTGGTGAACGTGGACAAGAACATCGTGGCCGGTGGCGGCACCGCCACCGACGTGCTGGAGCAGGTGCCCAGCGTGGCCATCGACAACGACGGCAACGTAACGCTCCGCGGCTCCACCAATGTCAAGGTGCTCGTCAACGGCCGCCCCAGCGAGCTGCTGGCCTCCGACCTGAGCACCCTGCTGGAGCAGATACCCGCCTCGACGGTGGAGAACGTGGAAGTCATCACCAACCCCTCGGCCAAGTACGACCCCGAAGGCATGAGCGGCATCATCAACATCAAGCTCAAGGACCGCACCGCCGGCGCCCTGGGGCTCAACGGCGTGGCCAGCCTCAATATGGGGTCGCCGGTATTCGTTCCCTCCGACATGCAGGAGCATTTCGGCTTCGCCGACTACGCCACCCTCATGGGCAACGTCAGCCTCAACTACACCACCGAGAAGTACAACCTCTTCTTCAATGCCGACGGCGGCCAGCGTGCCCGCGGCAACTACGGCACCTCCGACATCGAGTACCTCGACGCCGACGGCACTCCGCGCTCGCACTACCTCATCGACCAGTACAGCGTGGGCCCCGGCCGCATGGGCAGCGTCAAGGTGGGCGGCGAATATTACTTCGACAAGCACAACAGCCTCCTCCTCTCCTACCAACTGCGTGCCGGCAACCGCCGCCGCAAGGGTGAGATATCTGCCCACGACGTGCTCTTCAACGACTCGTTGCGCTACGAGCAGCCCTCTTCCAGCGAACGGCCCAACCTCAACCACTCGGTCAACCTGCTCTACACCCACAAGTTCGACCGGCAGGACGAGGAGTTCACCGCCGACTTCACCTTCAGCGCCCGCAAGGTGGAGGGCAGCGGCATCCAGGAGCAGCGCTATTTCGGCAATGCCCTCTGGGAGAACTACTACAAGCGCGAAAGCGAGACCCACAACCGCCATCAGGCGCTCAACGCCAAGCTCAACTACGTGCGCCCCATGGACAATGGCTGGCGCCTGGAGACTGGCTACGAGGGCCGCATGGACTGGCCCGACCAGAACGCCGTCTACTACCGCACCGAGTACAACGCCGCCCACACCCTCTATCGCTACCACGACACGCTCTCCTCGACCCACTTCCGCTACAACCAGCAGGTGCATGCGGTCTACGCCACCTATGGCGGCAAGTTCACCGAACACCTCTCGGCCCAGGCCGGCCTGCGAGGCGAGTACGCCTACACCTTCGGCGAGGACCTCAACCACCCCGCCACCCCGGCGGTGGACAAATCCTACTGGCAGCTCTATCCCACGGTGCACCTCTCCTATAAAATCACCGACCTGCAAAGCATGCAGGTCAGCTACAGCCGCCGCGTGCGCCGCCCCCACATGTGGGACCTCAACCCCTACATGGAGGTGCGCGAGGGCGAGCAGCTCTCCTTCGGCAACCCCAACCTCGACCCCGAGTACACCAATGCCTTCGAACTCAGCTACAACCTCGGGTTCAACAAGGTGAACCTCTTCACCTCGGCCTACTTCCGCCAGACCAACAACATGATGACTCGCTACGGCTTCGTGTGGAGCGAAGAATCGGCCGCCCGCTACGCCTGGTGGGAACCCTACAACAGCGAGTATGACGGCTACTGGGCCTCGACCGGCCAGAACCTCAACCGTGGCTACAACTACGGCCTCGAGTTCATCGTCGACTACCAGATTTTCCCCTGGTGGAAGGTCAACGTCAGCGTCAACCTCTACCAGAACCACATCGAGGGCACCGCCCTGCTGGACAACAAGGACAAGTCCTCGTTCCAGGCCAGCGGCAAGTTCTCCACCTTCATGACCCTGCCCAAGGACTGGACCCTCCAGCTGAGCGGCCAGTACTGGGCGCCGTGGCTCGACCTTCAAACTGACATGGACGCCGGCTACTGGGTCGACCTGGCGGTGAAGAAGGATGTCTTCCAGCGCCGCGGCACCGTCAACCTGCGCGTCTCCGACGTGTTCCGCACCGGCGGCTGGGGCCACACCACCCACACCGAGCAGCTGAACCGCGTGGTCAAGAATCGCCGCCTCTCGCCCTCGGTAACGGTGGGCTTCTCGTGGAAAATCAACAACGGCCTCAAGCAGCGTCCGCAGCAGATGGACAGCGACGAAGGTGGCGACGAAAGCACCATATACTGACCTCTCCATCCGTGAGCAGCCCGATGGCCGCCGCGAGGTGTTCGACCCCACGCGGCGCCGATGGGTGGCGCTCACGCCCGAGGAGGGAGTGCGCCAGCACACCATCCTCATGCTGCACCGGCACTATGGCTATCCATTGGAGCTGATGCAGGTGGAGGGCGCCATCACCGTCAACGGCATGACCCGCCGCTGCGACATCGTGGTCCACTCCGCCGACGGACGCCCGAGGATGATCGTGGAGTGCAAACGCCCCGACGTGCCCCTCACCCAGAAGGTCTGCGACCAAGCCTGCCGCTACAACACGGTGCTGCAGGTGCCGCTGCTCTTGCTGACCAATGGAAACCAGCAGGTTGTGCTCGAAGTAGACTTCGCTGCCAACGCCCTGCGCCAACTCCCTTCCATCCCTATTTTCTTAAAAAAAGTTAAAGTTTGAGCCGAAAAGGCCATTTTCTCGTCTATATAGTATGAAAAGGGCAGAAAAAAAGCAAGTGTTGGTCGACCGATACCTCGACCTGTACACTGCTGCCTTGGCCATACTCAAGAACGACGAGGACGCCAAGGATGCCGTACAGGATGCGCTGGTGAGCACGTTGGTGAAGACCGGGCTCAGGGATCCTTACGGCTATTGCCTGCAGGCAGTGCGCCACCGCAGCATCGACATCCTGCGCCACCGCGGGCTGTTGCGCCAGCTGGACGACAATATGGCCGTCGTTGACCCCGAGCGCGAAGAGCTTTTGCGGCTGGTGGCGGAGAAGCGGGCCGAATTGCCGCTCCTGGCCAGGCGCGTCATCGAGCTCCACTACGAGGACAACCGTTCCATCCCCGAGGTGGCTGCGAAATTGGGCGTCAGTGTGTCGAAGGTCAAGCGCATGCTGGTCGAAATAAAAACCGAACTGAAAACAAAACTGGAAATATAGAAGATGAAAATGAACGACATACAGCGATTGCTGCAGAAGTATCAAGAGGGCACCCTCACCCCCGAGGAGCATGCCGAGCTCGACCGCCTCACCCACAAGGACGAGGTGCTTGCCGAGGCTTTCCACCGGGCCGACGGCATTGTCTTCCGCCGCCGCATACGCAATCTTTCGCTGGCCCTGGGCGGGCTGGTGCTGCTGGGTGCCGGTGTATGGATGCTCACCCCGCATGGGGCGGGCGAGGCGCCGTTGGTGGCCGAGGCGGTGGTGGAAGAGCCGGCCGCCATTGAAATCCCGCAGACCGAGACGCTGGCGACCACGGCGGCCGTAAAAACAGCGGTGGCCGACGAGCCGGTGCAGCTGGCGGCCTCCTCCATGCCGGAGCCTGTCAAGGCCGTTGCACAGCCCGATGCCACCGTCAAAACCACGCCACCTACCCCCGCCTCGGAGCAGCAGAATGTGGTGGTCTGCAACACGCAGTGCGAGGCCGACTCGGTCATCAGCAACATCTGGAAATTCCTCTCCGCATGAGAACGTTTAAGGTTAATGGTATAAGGTTCAAGCGGGCTGCGGTCCTGCTTGCCCTGCTGCTCGCTTCGCTCGCAGCTTCGGCCCAGACCGACCTCTACCGCCGCTACGCCGATGTGAAGCACGTCCGGGTGGCCTCGGTATCCAATTTCGCGCTGGGCAATAACTCGGTGGTCGACGTAACCGTCATCGAAGCCGAGGATGACATCGGGTGGGAATGGATGATGCAGGAATTCTACATAGGAAGCCTGCCCGCCGAGCGCGCCGACGACCTCCGGGTGGGGGCCGATGTGGTTACCTTCGCCCGCCGCAGCCGCGCCAATCCGCGCGACGCCGCCCCCGTGGTGGACGAGCAAATCGATGCCGCCGGCAGCTGCTACATCGGTGTCTCCTACCTCAGCCGCGCCGTCTACGTCTTCTGCGCCGACACCGAGGAGCAGTACGATGCCATCGTCTCGCTGCTGGTAAAAAAACTTATGCGCAACAGTCGTTAAATCAGCAAATTGTATTCTGTTCACTCCCCCTTTAAGCTAGAGGGGGTGGCCGCCGCAGGCGGACGGGGGCGTGTGTCCAGGAATTCCGCGTAGGGGCGAATCATCACTCGCCCCTACAGAGTATACGATTCCCCTCCCCATCGGGATTGTAGGGGCGAATAATGATTCGCCCCTACCCGCGTTTTGGTCGGGCATATCGCAGCCCCGTAGAGGCGGCGGACAGTAGCCGTGGGCGCAAGCCCATGGAATGCGACCCACACAAACCCGAGCCCCGCAGGGGCGACACCAACGACCGCATCGTGCCGCCCCTACGGGGCTCCGCGTGTGCTACCACTGCACCGTGGGCTCACGCCCACGGCTAAATTCTGCCGCCCCTACGGGGCTCCGCGTGTGCTACCACTGCACCGTGGGCTCACGCCCACGGCTATTATCCGTCGTCCCCGATGGGGACTCTCCAGCTCCCCCTCTAAGCTAGAGGGGGTGGCCGCCGCAGGCGGACGGGGGCGTGTGTCCTCGGCATTCCGCCTAGGGGCGAATCATCATTCGCCCAACCCACCTGCAAAGCCTGCTTTTTCCCGGGCGAATAATGATTCGCCCCTACCATTATCCACAACTCTGGAAGGATATGGAACCATATCGTTCCATATCCTTCCAGAGCCTTTGTATTCCCCTACCGTTCCCCTACCATTCCCCTACAGAACCCCACCCCTCCGGGCAATCAACAACGGGCGTTTGATAACTTGTCGGCACCGGCGGGTGCCATGTCGCAAAAAAGGCGTACCTTTGCACTTTGATACTAACGCTATAAAACATATCCGCATGCGACCCAAACACCTCCTGTTGATGCTCTCCATGGTGCTGACCTTCAGTGCTGTGGCCCAGAAGAACAAGACCGTCGAGTTCACCCCTGCCGGCCTGCCCGACGAGCTGCTGGAATACATGAACAAGTCCACCTCCGACAGCGACCGCCAGAAGGAGAACACGAAGATACTGAAAGCCTTCAAGCCCGTCTACACGGCTCTTGACGCACCCATGCAGCAGCGCCTGGTGGATGTCTACGCCTATGCCGTCAAGGCCAAGCTCAAGGGCAACCCCGAGCTGAGCGGCCTCACCGAGGCCCTGGCCGCCTATGCCTCGGCTCCCGGCGGCGGTGCCAACTTCGAGGTCTTCGTCCAGGGCCTCGAGGGCTTTAAAAAGCGCAACGCCAAGGGCAAGGCCGTGGTGGAATATGCCGCCTTCTGCCAAGGGTTGCTGGCTGACCGCACGCTCTACAAGTCGAACTCCGCCGAGTGGCGCTTCGACGGCAAGGCACCCTTCACCCTCGAACTCAAGAACGGTACCCTGCTGGCCCGCTTCGACACCCCTTCGGACCTCAATTACTTCTCCAACAAGGACCACGGTGTCATCCGCGCCACCACGGGCGTATACGACTACAAGGAGAACCTCTGGCGCGGCCAGGGCGGCCGCATCGACTGGGCGCGCACCGGCCTGCCGGCAGCCGACTGCTATGCCGACCTCTCCGCCTACCAGGCCGAAACCAAGTTCCCCAAGTTCAAAGCTGACTCGGTGCAGTTCGTCAACACGCGCTACTTCGACGCCCCCATCCCCGGCCGCATCGAGGACCAGCTCTCCAACGCCATGGAGCCTGAGAAGTACGCCTACCCGCGCTTCCGCTCCCACCAGCGCGACTTCGTCATCAAGGACATCATGCCCGGGGTCGACTACAGCGGCACCTTCATGATGAACGGCTCGAAATTCATCACCGCCACCAGCAAGGTGCCGGCCCGCCTCATCTTCAACCACGGTGGACGTCCGCAGCTGGCCGTTACCTCGCTCAAGTTCACCATCACCCAGCAGCGCATGCTGGCCGAGAATGCCACGGTGGCACTCTATGTGGGCGAGGAAGACTCCATCACCAATACCGGCATCACCGTGCGCTATGTGCCGGCCGACAAGCAGGTGGTGCTGGTCAACGACTCCAAGCGCAACTTCTACAGCCCTTACGTCGACACCTACCACCAGATGGACATCTACAGCGAGTCGCTCGTGTGGAAGGTGGAGAGCGGTGAGGTGCTCTTCTCCAACCTGGCCTCCTCCGGCACCATGACCACCAACAGCTTCGAGTCGTCGAACTACTACTCCTTCGCCAAATACCGCCAGATACAGGGCATCGAGTCCACCAGCCCCGTGGTGCGCGTGTACGAGTACGCCACCTCGCGCGGCTTCAATTTCAGCATCCAGAACTTCTCCAACCATATCGGCCTCGACATGAGCCAGACGCTGCTGATGATACATAACCTGGCGCGCCACGGTCTGGTCTCGTTCGATGAGAACTCGGGCCGCGTGCAGGTCAAGGACAAACTGGTCGACTACCAGAAGGCATTCACCAAGAGCAAGGGCTTCGACTACGACGCCCTCTCGCTCGAGAGTGCCACCACTGGCACCAATGCCCGCCTCAACCTGGCCGACAGCAAGCTCCACATCCGCGGCATCAACCAGTTCGTCGTCTCCGACAGTCAGGCCGTGGTGGTCTATCCCGACTCGCTCACCGGCCGCCTTGTTACCGTCGGCAAGAACCGTTCGCTCCATTTCTCCGGCCGCATCACCGTGGGCCGCTTCATCCTCTCGGTCAAGGATGCCGACTTCTCCTACGAGGAGTTCAACTTCAACCTCCCCAATATCGAGCGCTTCGAGTTCTATGTGCCCGACTTCAAGGACGAGAAGTTCGAGCAGCTGGTGCGCACACCGCTCCACAACCTCGTCGGCACCCTGGCCGTCGACATGCCCGACAACCATTGCGGCTTGGTCAAAAACAAGGAATATCCCATCTTCAACAGCACGCAAAACAGTTTTGTCTACTATGACCGTCCCGAGATACAGCAGCGGCAGTACACGCGCGACCGCTTCTACTACACCCTCCATCCGTTCACCATCAACAGTATGATTGACTTCGTTACCGACAGCCTCGCCTTCAACGGCGTGCTCACCTCGGCCGGCATCTTCCCCGACATACAGGAGCCCCTCCGCGTGCAGCGCGACTACTATCTCGGCTTCCGCACCAAGACCCCCGACGGCGGCTATCCCACCTATGGCGGCAAGGGCACCTACAGCAAGCAGATCAGCCTCGACCACCACGGTCTGCGTGGCAACGGCGACCTGGCCTACCTGGCCTCCACCTCCTCTTCCAAGGAGTACCTCTTCCTGCCCGACTCGATGCTGGCCGTAACCGACACCTTCAGCGTGCGCGAGGAGCAGGGTTTCCCCGACATCCGCAATGGCCGCGCCTCGATGCACTGGCTGCCTTATCAGGACTCGATGGCGGTGGCCACGCTCGACAAAGGGCGTCCCTTCAGCATGTATCGTGGCGATGCCTCGCTGCGCGGACGCGTGGCGCTGATGCCGCAGGGAGCCTCGGCTGCCGGTACGGCACAGGTGAAGGAGGGCACCTTCGAGTCGCGCCACTTCGCCCTCGCCTCGCGTGAGATGAGCGCCAAGGTATCCACATTCACCCTCCGCAGCCAGAAGTTCAACACCGTGGCTTTCACCGCCACCGATATCGCATCCAACGTCAACTACGACACCCGCCGCGCCGACCTCCAGTCCGCCTCCGGCCCCGTGCGCACACAGCTGCAGTTGGTCAAATACGAAGCCTGGGCCGACCGCTTCTCATGGGAGATGGACCGCAAGGAACTCGATCTGCTCAACTCCACCCGCCAGACCTCCGAGGGGCTCGACGGCATGGACATCCGCATGCGCCTCAAGAAGGGTGGCGACATGCCGGGCGTGCGCTTCGTCAGCACCGACCCTGCCCAGCAGCAGCTGGCCTACCACTCGCTCCGCTCCATATATAAATATGACATAGGCGACCTCAGCAGCCAGGGTGTATTCCTTATCAACGTGGCCGATGCTGCCATCGCCCCGGCCGCCGACACCGTCTTTGTGGCCAAGGGCGGCGCCATGCGCGTGCTCAACGGTGCCCAGCTTGTGGCCAACCGCGACAGCGCCTACCACCATATCTTCAACGCCGACTTGTTGGTCAGTGGCTCCACGTCCTACACCGGCAAGGGCTATCTCGACTATGTCGACGACCTCAAGAAGACACAGCGCCTCTTCCTCTCCGACATCAGTGTGCAGAACGGCGTTACCATGGCGCGTGGCACCATCAGCGACAGCGCCAACTTCACCCTCAGCTCGGCCTTCGGCTTTGCCGGCAAGGTGCGTGCCGAGGGCAACCGCAAGTGGCTCCACTTCGAGGGCGGTGTGCGCCTCATACAGCCCTGCATCCCGGCCGAGCAGCTGGGCTTGCTGGCCTATGCTGACTACACCGACCCCGAGCACATCCACGTCGTGGTGCCCGAGCTGCCCACCGACTGGAAAGGCCACCGCATCACCGCTTCCATCGTCATGGACAAGAACGACCTCAAGCCCCACGCCGCCTTCCTCACCAACGAGAAGGTTGCCGACAATGAGCTCCTCTCGGCCCACGGCGTGCTCACCTACCTGGGCGGCAGCAAGCAGTACATGATTGCCTCCGAGGAGAAGGTCAGCGACCCCGATGCCGTGGTGGCACCCTACCTCTCGCTCTCCACCGATGACTGCATCGTCGAAGGTGAGGGCCTGGTCGACTTTACCTTGCGCCGCACCCAGGCATCGTTCTACGCCTACGGCACCGCCCAGGTGGGGCTCCAGCAGTCGGACGACGACTACCTCACCACCGTCTTTGGATTTTCTTTCCCGCTGGCTGGCAGCATCGTCTCTACCCTTCACAACAACCTCAAGGAGGACCTCCGCCTCACGCCCCTTGGCAGTACCACCAACGCTGAGATGCGCCACGCCCTGATGCACCACCTTGGGGCCGACAAGGGTGCCGCCGCCTACGCCTCCTACAGCGCTACGGGCAATCTTGACCGGATGCCTGCCGATATGATTTCCACCATGCTGTTCGACAACATCAAGTGGCGCTACCAGCCCGGTTTCGGCTTCTACTACGACGGCAAGGTGGGGCTTGTGGCCGTGGGCGACAAGGCACTCGGTGTGCAGGTGAACGTCAAAGCCCAAATCAAACAGACCCGTTCTGGCCAGAACATCGTCATCTACGTCCAGGCCGCCAGGGATCACTGGTACTTCTTTGACTACGACCTCGGTTCGTCGCAGCTCGTGCTCAAGAGTTCCGATGGCACCTGGGAAGACGCCATCAAGGCCATACCGCTTGAGCAACGCAAGGTTGAGAAAGAGGGCCTCAGCACTTTCCAGTACCGTGTTGGATCCGATTCTGGCCGTGTCAATGGATGGCTCGACCTCTTCAGTCGCGTCATATACAACAACGGGGACGAGGAGTGATTTTTCGGATTTCCACCTTCGCCGGCAGCCATTTTACAAGGTTGCCGGCTTCTTTTTTGCAAAAATAATCACCACTGAAAATCAGTGTAGTAAACAGAAAAATATGCCTTTTTCAAAAAAAAATTTTGCCAATTGGAAAAAACGTAGTACTTTTGCACCCGCTTTTAAGAGATAAAGGTTGCTTTCAGAAGCTTCAAATGCCCAGGTGGTGGAATTGGTAGACACGCTACTTTGAGGGGGTAGTGCCGATTTAGGCGTGCAAGTTCAAGTCTTGTCCTGGGCACCCTGAAACAAAGCTTGCAAAAGCAGATGCCCGGATGGCGGAATTGGTAGACGCGCACGTTTCAGGTGCGTGTATCGAAAGATGTGCAGGTTCAAGTCCTGTTCCGGGCACCAGAAAAAGGAAGACTATTGTCTTCCTTTTTATTTTTCCTGCCAGAGGCACCAGCTGAGCTCGGCTTGGCGGTGGAGCATCGCTAGGCCATCGCGGGTGGGAATGCCGCAGGCGGCGGCCTGGCGGAGCAGCAGGGTGGGGGAGGGGTTGTAGATGAGGTCGTAGACGAATTGGAAATTGGAAATTGAGAATTGAAAATCCGCGGGAAGCGGGATGGCGTCGACGTTGGGGTACATGCCGACGGGCGTGGCATTGATGAGGATGGAGAAGTCAAAATGGAAGATATCGGTGTATCCTATCTGGCTATGGCCCTGCGGTTGTCGGCTGACGAAGATGTGTTCCACGCCCAACTGCCGCAGCGCCCAGGCCACAGCCTGTGCCGCGCCGCCGGTGCCGAGGATGGCTGTTGTTGAGAGTGGTAGGTCCGAAATGGTGGAGAGGAATGCCGGTGCGTCGGTGTTGTGGCCGACAAGGCGGTCTCCCTCCACGGTTACACAGTTGACAGCACCAATCTCTCGTGCCACAGGGTCGAGGCTATCTAGTAGCGGCAATATTGCCTGCTTGTAGGGGACCGTTACGTTGAAGCCCGCAATTCGCTCTTCCTTGACCCACTCGCGCAACTTGTCGAGGCTTTCCATCTCCTTCAGTTGGTAGGTATACTCTTTCAGCCCTAGACGGCGGAAGAGCGCCTCGAACCATTGCTGCGACCACGAGTGTCCCAGCCGCTGGCCTATCAATGCGTAGTTTTTCATTTCAGGATTGAGGAGTCCTTTCCCCTAACAGGTTTTTTGTTCAAGGATGAAGATGTTAGAAGCACATTACATGGAAGGCGTTCTTACTATGGCGAATTTCAGCATCCATACCATTGCCGACGATGGCGATGATGTCGAAACGTATGGGTTCGGTACGATGGTAGCGGCGGACATAGTTGTTGGTGACGCGGATGATGTTCAGTCGCTTTTGGTGGTTGACAGCATGCTCGGCTGGCAAAAATTTTTCATCTGAGCGGGTCTTCACCTCTATAACGACCAGTGTACCATGGTCCAGTGCAATGATGTCCACCTCTTTGTGCCCCTTGCGGTAGTTGCGGTCCAGGATGACATACCCCTGGTCTTCCAGGTAGCGTGCGGCCATTTGCTCGCCAGTAATTCCTAACTCCTTGGACTTTTGCCGACTTTCCACGCTCCGCTTCTTCGGAGGGGCAAACCTGAATTTCAATAATGCCATAGTATCATATTGTGCTGTTTCGGCGGCAAAGATACGAAGAAATATCTGAATCGAATGGAATATTTTGGATAGACGCAATAATGACCACAGTATGACGTTAATATGGACGAGATAAAGACGAATGGTATAACCAAACAGGATGCCTATGATGCAAAGCATACTTTAGAAATGTTTAACTTTAAAACCACTACACTATGGTAAAACAAATCAAAAAAGTAATGATGCTTTGCATTTTGCAGTTGTCTCTTCTTGGAATCTCGATCCACGCACAAGAACACGGAGGATTGGGAAATCGCAAGGTGTTTTACGGTCTTCATTTGGGATTTACTGAAAACAGGGTCAAAATCGGCTACTGCGATGCCGACGGCGTTGTGCATGCCTTGCAGCAGGGCAACAGCTCGTTCTGTGCATCGGGATTCGATGTCGCTGTGATGTATGAATTGAGAATGGGGCATTTTTTCAGCCTTCGCACAATGCCGGGAACAGCGCTCCTCAATGCTAAATGGGATCCAGATGGAGTATCCGTTATTCCGCAATCCTTTGACTACAAGGTGGAAAGCGTCCTCGGCGAGTTGCCCATCGAGGTCAAGTTCCATCCCTTCAGCTGGGGCGATGTTGAGCCCTACCTTGTCTCCGGACTCAAATATAGTTTCGACTTTGTCTCGCTGCGCAACGGCAGCGACGGCGGGTGCGTCCGGCGGGTGAATGCCCACGACCTCAGCTATACATGTGGCTTGGGTTTGGATTGGTACGCCCGCTACTTGAAGCTAGGTGTGGAACTGAAGGCTGCCTTCAGCCTCCTTCCGTTCGATGACGGTTCCACCGGCCTCCCCAACACCATCTACTTCCATAGTACCCCCACATTCACCATCGGCCTCAACATAGAAGCCTAAGACCTTATTAGCATAAAACAGAAAGCCGAGACCATTGTAAATCTCGGCATTCTTGTTTTTAGTGTGTCGATGTATGACTGCTTTCCCAAGAGGTTTTATCTGGTCAATCCCAATTTGCGCAGTCTTGACTCAATTCCACCGCGGTTCCGTTGGAATAATGTCATCAATTCCTCTACGGTCGTCCCTGCTTTATATAAATTCGACATCAGGTCATCATCATCTTTGCTCCATGGTTTGTATGCGTTGTGGAACAACGCTTTCTGTTTTTCATGTGGTTGGCTTGCTTTGCAGTAGAGAATAGAATTTCAATCTTCTCCAGCAAGCTTTCATTTGGAGGAATAGCGCTTTTGAACAGCAATTCTGGCGAGAATTTCTTGTTCAGACATGTGAAGTATAGGCTGTCGGGAGCATTGGGAAGACCTCCTATGCCAAGGAGCAAATAAACAGGTATTTGTCGGTTGGAAGAGAATTGTCGGAAAGATGTCGTTTTATCAGGAGGAAGTAGTTCTTTCTCTATGTCTTTAGGAAGATGACTGCGCCATTTGCACTCCACGGCAAACAATATTCCATTGTATTCGAACACGAAATCCGGGGCGCTGTTGCTTTCGGGATAGACTCCGGGCAGCGATTTGTCGCCGCGCCATTCCTTGAGGGTGAGTCTGTCGTTGTGGGCAATATCAAGAAGTTCCAGCACATAGTCTTCAAACTCACGGCCCTTCAACAGCTCGTCGCTCATGGTCAACGCCTTGACTCGGTTGTAGATGGTGCTGTAGGGGCGCTCGATGGCCTTGTGTATGGCGTGGATGCCCATATCCTCATAGAACATGCGCAGCAGACGCTTGTCCTCGGCCACCGTCCAGCGGCATGGCTTCGCTTCCTGTTCGGCGGCCTTGTGGATGTCTTCCTTGTTGAGCAGGTGGGTGACGTTGTTGAGTCCAGCCAGCAACCCGAAGATGCTGCCGTTAGGGTTGATATAGCCGCAGATAATATGCTGCATTTGGCCAATGACGTATTGGTTGCGCAGCCTCGGAGTAGCGCCTTTTTCGTGAGGCTCATCCCGTTGCAACTCAATTATAAGCAGGCGGTTTTCTTTCAGCGCGTATTTTATTTGGACGTTGTATGTGTCGCAGAAGCGGTTCATCACCACCAGCACAGTGGGAATCCTGTTCACCAACAGCGCTTTCAGCACCTCGTTCTCAAATTCCGACGAGTTGAAACACACCACCGTATCGGCAGGAGTGAGCCCATCGACCCACTCAAACACCTTGCCCCACGTCCCAACGGGTGCCAACTTTGAAGAGAGAAACAGCGTCTTCTCCCGTTCCCACAACGAATAGTTTCCGTTTGTTTGAATAATGCGCATAGGTTATTTCTGCTTCACCCAGATGAGTTTGGATGTGTCGTAGCCGCGGCGCCGGGCTTCGGCGAGGATGGCGTCGAGGGTCTCTTTGGGCAGTTCGGGGGTGCGAGAGAGAATCCAGAGGTATTTGGCGCTGCCGCTGCCAATGAGTGCCCATTGGTAGTCGGTGTCGAGCAGCATCACGCGGTAGTCGCTGTAGAACGGGCCGAAGAAGGACACGCGCAGCAGGGCGGGGGTGTCGGTGGTCTTGGCCTTCCCGTTCGAGGTCTTCGGCTTGCCCTCCTTGATGCCGGTGTTCGTAACAGCAATCTTGCCGTCCTCGCGCAGTGCATAGTTGGCTTTGCAAAATTCCAGCCCGCGCTCAAAGCTATGGTCGAAGCGCGCAATCTCGTACCAGTCGCCAAGGTAGCGCTGAAGGTCAAGTGCCGCCACAGGCGTATTGTCCACCTTCTGCGCATTGCCGCATCCGGCAAGCAGGATGGCAATCATCGATGCAAAAATAGTCTTCTTCATAAAGTATGGGTGTTAAATGGTTGATAATTAATTGGTTCTTTTAGTTCTTGATAAAGCGTGTTCACCCCCAGCCACCAATACTTGGTCTTTTCTTGTTCCAGCTTCGCGTATACAGATGAGGTGTAAACCATATTGATGGCAGACACCATATCTTTAGCCTCGCCGTTCTGCAAAAGCCGATTGGCCAGTTGCGCTACTTTGCTGGGCAGCAGTAAATGCACGTTGTCCTGGGTTATCTTGGGCTGTTGTTTAAGGTCGCACATTTTGTTTGGTTTTAGATAATAACGCGATTGTTCTGGTTTTCGTATGTGCGGTTGTAAATTAGGCGGGCACGGAGACGGTAGGGGAATGGTAGGGGAACGGTAGGGGAATACAAAGGCTCTGGAAGGATATGGACGCTTATGGTACAATATACACGGCGAGGGGTGTTTGCGGCGATGTTTTTTTTGCAAAAAATGTCTTTCGACACACTATAAAATGGTCTGTGCTACGTAGTTAGCCATAAAACACACAGCACATGAAGAAAAGCATCCTGATGGTGGCAGCGTTGATGGTAAAAATGGCAGGAAAAAATATAACGGTTAAGATTAGCGACCAAAATCCAGTTCGTCAGAAAAAGGACAATCCTTCATAATGCGCTCCACGCGGTCGCGCATCTGGCGGGTGGCGGTGGCCATACCGAGACCGTGGTATGCCGTCGGCTTGGCCGACAACTCGGCGTTGTCCTCAAACATCGAGTTGGCCCAAGCGGGACCGAATCCGCTGCGGTAGCTGCGGCAGTAAGGTGTGGCAGGAGCCGAGCCGCCATAGATGGAAGAGCAGCCAGTGGCGTTACTCACTTTATTTGATTTGATAAAATCGGTGTTCGTGGCCTTACGGCTGGCCACCATCATCTGCTCGCCGAAGAGCTGGGTGATGCACTTGAGGTACGGGGTCTCGCCGCAGCCGGCGCAGTACAGAGTTGTTCTTATTACTGCCTTAAGGTGACTTCCAATCTCGTCACCCAATCTCGAAAATGAGGACAGCGGGCAAGCAATGTGGACATTCCGTGTTTTTGAAGAATTTCAATGCCGTATAAAACTTTTTCGTAGCCGGGTATTAGTTTCATCAGTCTAACTGAAGGTGCAGTATTTGGTTGGTCATTGATATCTTCAGGATTTGGGAAGTCGTGAATAACTTGTAGCATTTCTTTCCTCTTGAACTCTGATTGCTCAAATAATGCATCAACACCATTTATTGATGAAAAAACCAATGCCTCAAATTCGTGCAGCTGAATATAGGGAATTAGATTATCAAAAGTACATTGTTGAGCACTTTCGATATCTTCCTTCAATTTTCCTTCAATATATTTTACTTGTTGAAGATGTGAGTGGAAGGTGGAAGAATCTTGTTTGCCGGGAAAACTCGATGGAAGACGGTAAAAATCAAGCATAGTGGAGACAATGACGTCATTTTCATAGAGAGTGTTGATAATATCCTTCTTTACATCAGAATATTTTGAAATTCCACCGTTTGACTTCTTTATCTTGAAGCACTGGATACTGTTATACAAACCCAATGATGTGAAATGCGCGGAAAGAATGTTGTTAACGAAACCCTCCTCGGCATCTCCTTCTACAATAATCACTAATCTTTTCATAATGCTTTCGGTTGTCCGTTAATAACACTTTTTACCCATAATTCGCCAAGAGAGTAGTCTTCGAGCCAACGCTCTAGTTGATCTCTGTTCAGTCTTTCAAAAACAGATTGGCCGTCGCTTCGGTCAACTGTTATTACATCTTCGGGTTGGAAATAATTGATGAGATTGACTGACTGGGTAGAAACTATGATTTGGCAACCTCGATCGGCCGCAGATTTAATCATCCCCGCTAACTTGGCTATGGCGACAGGATGCAAACCCAATTCGGGTTCGTCAATAATAATCACCTTGGGAAGTTCTGGCTGCAAAAGCAATGCAGCGAGTGCAATGAACCTTATGCTTCCATCCGATAGGTCATTTGCGTCAAAATACCGGTTGTGGTTATCCGTCTCGGTCCATGAAAGAGCAATTTGGGTATCGTCCAAAACAGATGGCCGTAAGTCGAATCTTTCAAAGTAGGGCATTACTGAACGAATAGTCATTTCTATTCGTTTCAAGGTCTTTGGATGCTTTTGTTGAAGAGCATATAAAAAGGCAGGCAAATTACCACCATCTATTGCGAGTGCCCTATTGTCATCCATTTTTGCTTTGCTACGCAGCGGAGAACCTTTTTCTGTATCGTGAAAGTGATAGATTTTGTAACACTGAATATATGTCTTGAGGTACTGATTTCGCTGGTATGTAGAGTCTTTGATAGTGCTTTCTAATAAATTATTTTTGGGGTAACAATCATCTCGCCCAGAATATAGACTCGCTTCTGTCGCAATAAACAAAGTGTCGTCATCTGTGGGTTGAAGTATTACAGAATACGCATTCTTCCCGAACCCAAGGTAACCTTCTATTTCGGATGTCTGTTTTCTTCCATAATACAACAGTCTATCAACCCCACTTTGTCTTGAAAAGGATTGTAGTCGTTGTTCATAAATGGCATTAATAAAGCCAAAGAACGAGATAAAGTTAGACTTTCCAACGCCATTTGATCCAATAAGGATATTGATGGGATTTAAGTCCAGATCTAATTCTCTGATAGATTTGTATCCTTTTATTTTGATTTTATTTAATATTACTCCCATAATTAACAAGGTGTTAATATATTAGATAACGTGGTTATACTGGTTTTCGTATGTGTGTATGTGGTTATAAAACCTTTTAAAAAGGCAAATTGTCATAATCATCCATAAGCTGAATGCCAAAAACATCATCAAACTTTGTCTTTGATAGCCATTTTTTGTAGATACATACTTTTAGGTTTATTACATTTTCGTTTTGAATTGGACACCTGTTAAGATACGCATATGCAATCAATAAATCGTGATCGGATTTGCTTATTCTGTAGTATATTAAACCTAAGTTATAATATGCTAATTGTAACGTTTGTTTATCAATATCCAGTCTCTTTATTTGTTTGTAGCAATTATCAATTATTGAAATATATTCAGTTAGTGTATCTTTACTTTGAAATTCCGATGTTAAGGGCAGTGTTGGTACCTTAGGCATTTTTCTCAATGAGAGTTTTTCGTTTAGCCGTTTACTATTTGTTTCAACAATGCGTGTCAACCTCTGACTATCAATAGGATTATAGTAAAGGCTACACTTCTCAACCATTTTACGACAATGTGGGCAAAAAGATTCTTTTTCGCCATTATTCATATACCAAATGAGTTTGGAGTCTTTCGTGCCACAATTTGGACATAACAAATGTTCCTCTTCATAATTTCGGTCTGATATTATCTCTATAAACAGCGTCTCCAGCGTGGGTATTAATCCATGATTTCCTGAAACAAAGTGACCATAATAGGCGCTCTCATTAGTGAAAAAGATATAATTTATTCTTCCTTCTTTGTCAAAAGAAAAGTCTATAAACATTGAGCGGATGTACCTTTTCTCCTTGTCAAAGTAATCAATCTGCAATACCTCTGTTGTGAATGTGTTAGTTTTTGCAACTTTATATTTATGGGAATGTCTTAAATTATTCTCTTTTTCAATCCAATTATTCCAAAATTGTACTACTTTACTCTTTCCGTTTGTTTTGTCGCAGTATTTTTCTTCAAATATCACCAATTTAACATTCTCATCCAACAGTGAGGGGAATGACACGAAACATCCCCCCATTAGATCCGATGCCAATGAGAGAGCCACTTCTTTTAGTATACTATCTTTCACGATAGGTTCTAATAAGCTATAGTAATTCCTTATCATCACTTTTATATAAAAATGAATCCCCTAATCCTGGTGTCTGTTGGTCCATTTCCAAAGCGCCATCGTAATCTCCTCTTGAGTAATTACCTGTCAGAACACTTTTCCACCACCTGCATATGCTCTCCCTTGTTTCAATGTCTCTTTCATTGCATTCTACAATCACGTCTTTATTGTTTATTGGATGGCTCGATTCAAGCCAAACATCGTTTTTGTTCGGTACATAAATTTTCTTGACGGTTAGATTTGCAAATGCACCTGGGCATCCATATCTGAAAGCGTGCGGAATCGTAATTGATTCCAGATTGCATCCATCAAAGGCAGAACCATAGATTGCGGTGCAATCTTCGTGAAGAACGATGTCGGTTTTGTTGATAGATTGGGGGCAGCAAATTAACAATAGACCTTCCTTAATTTGAATATGTATTCCATTTTTATAGTCATAATACCCACAATTATAGCCAAAGTTCTTTTTGCCGAATGTCTCTTCACTCAATCTCATATACAACAACCCATCGTGTACCTCATAGCAAGTGTTTCGGATTCCCATTTTAAATGCTTTTAGATTGGGATACTCTGCAAAATGAGGCCCAGTATCATCATCAAAATCAAAGTCGGATTTGATGATGATTCTGGTTATATCTTCATCATAAATCTTGTCGTCAAAAAGGGATGTGTCACAAAACGATACTTTTATGACACCCCTGCGAATAATTATATTTTCCCCGCGTTTCTTTATCATGCTCATTGATTAAAGGAGCATCAATCCTTCTTTGTTTCGATTATTGTTTCTTTTTGGTAATAAAGTAGTGTCTTGTTTTTAAGCTGTTATTTGTTTTATACTAGTTCTTGCGGAATTCAAAATACATATCATCCATTTCTTCATCATCAAGATTTTCGGTTTCTTCATCGGATAATATATCTCTTTCTCTTTCTTTTCTATCCTTGCATATCTTACAGTCATCAAAAATAAAGTGAAAAAAACATTCAAATTTGCTTGCCTTTTTAACATTTGGGCTATAAACAATTGTTGGGCAATCTTCATAAATATGCCTTTTGTGTCCATGTTTAGTTATATACCTTGTACCGTTGAAAAGGAGAGACATAAAAAGAAGAAAAACAACAATTCCTATGCCAGAAGGACCGTAGTTGAAGTCGGTCTTAAAAATAGTGATGATAATTGAAATCAAGTTGCATAAAATCAATACAAAACCAATAAGTGTGCAGATGAAAATAGACCAAATTAATCCTATTGCTAGAAAGACAACACCTGCTCCAAGATATATTATATGTAATCTTGATTCTTCGTTAGACCATATACTAGATAAGGATTTCATATTATTTTCAATTTGAAGCTGGGTAGCCCTCTCGGGCTGCCCAGCTTGGTTTGGAGAATATTACATCTCGCTCAGTTTCTTGTAACCCTCGTAGCGCAGTTTGGCGTTGCGCTCGGTGGCGACGAAGAGTTCTTCGGCCTCTTGGGGGAAGGTCTTCATCAGCGAGTTGTAGCGGACCTCGCCCATAATGAAGTCGCGGAACTTGCTCCAGTCGGGCTCCTTGGAGTCGAGGTGGAAGCCGTTCTTGCCGGCGTCTTCTTCGGCGGGGTTGAAGTGCCAGAGGTGCCAGTAGCCGCACTCGACGGCTTTCTTCTCCTCGTTCTGCGTGCGGCCCATGCCGATCTTGATACCGTGGTTGATGCAGGGGGCGTAGCAGATGATGAGCGACGGGCCGTGGTATGCCTCGGCCTCCTTGATGACGTTGAAATACTGGGCCTGGCTGGCGCCCATGGCGACCTGGGCGACATAGACGTAGCCGTAGCTCTTGGCAATCATACCGAGGTCTTTCTTGCGGATCTTCTTACCAGAGGTGGCGAACTTGGCGACAGCGCCAGCCGGGGTGGCCTTCGAGCTCTGTCCGCCGGTGTTGGAGTACACCTCGGTGTCCACGACGACGACGTTGACGTCCTCGCCGCTGGCCAGGACGTGGTCGAGGCCGCCGAATCCGATGTCGTAGCCCCAGCCGTCACCGCCGAAGATCCACTGGCTCTTCTTGACGAGGCTGTGGCGGAGTTCGAGGAGCTGCTTGCAGATGTCGCAGCCACACTTCTCCATCAGCGGGATGAGCTTGTCGGCGATTTCCTTGGTGCGGAGGGTGTTCTCGCGGTTTTCGATCCACTCGGTGAAGAGGGCCTTGATTTCGGCGCTGCAGCAGTCGCAGGCGAGGCCTTCCTTCATAATGCGCTCCACGCGGTCGCGCATCTGGCGG
>ONBB01000023.1 GCA_900315935.1 uncultured Bacteroidales bacterium | reverse complement strand
CACACGCAGCGTGTCGTGCACAGGCAGGTTGCGGTGCAGGGTGTCCGTGTGGCGCACCTCGGGGCGCAGCGTGTCGGTGCTGTGGTGGTGCAGGTGAAGCGTGTCGTGCACCGCCACTACCACCGGCTGCCAGAGCGTGTCGTGCACGTTGAGGGTGGTGGTCAGCGTGTCGTGCACCGGGACGTGGCGGTACAGCGTGTCGTGCCGGGTGAGGTTGAGATAGACCGTGTCGGGCTGCAGGTGCTGCAGGTATTGCTCCACGGTGTCGTGCACGGAGGTCGTGCTGAAGAGGGTGTCGGAGAGGTAGACGCGGGCGGTGTCGCCGCGGTGGACGATGTAGGCGGCCAGCGTGTCGTGCTCGGTGCGGTAGAGCGAAGGCGGCGCCGGCGCGCGGCAGGGCGCGCAGGGTCGCCACGGTGCCGTCGATGTGGACGCCGCCGCCCAGCACGCTGCCCAACGTGCTGTCCGACGCTCGCGCGTCGACACTGCAGGGGCAGCCGTACTCGCGGTAGTTGGAAAAATTGCTCCACCCCGTCGCAGCACGGTAAGCCACCGTCGACCCGCAGGGAACAGCTATCTCGGCTGTGGTGGGGACTTGGTAGAACGTATTATCACTATCATAATAAACGCGGCCGGTAGTGTTTAGTTCCGTTCTCGGTGGGTCGCTTCGCTGAACAGTGATGCGGGTAAGTTGTGTACAGCCGCTAAATGCACCCTTTCCAATGGCGTCAACCATGGCAGGGATGGTGATGGATGTCAGCAAGTGTCCTCCAAATGCATAATCATTGATACCGGTTACTATACCGGGAATAACGGTGTTCCTACAGCCTTGAATCAACTCGTTAGAGGAGGTCTTGATGATGGCGTTGCAGCCGCCGCGGCTGTCGTATACGGTATTGCCGCTGGCCACGGTGATACTGGTCAAAGATGTACAACGTAAGAAAGGGCAACCAACTATAGATGAGACCGATGCTGGGATTGTCGCAGAAGTCAGTTTGTTGCAACCCGCAAAAGCACCGTAGCCTATGGCTTTCACAGCGGTGCCGAGGGTGAGGGTGGTCAGGGCGGTGCAGTTACCGAACGCATTACCCTCAATGACAGTTTTTGGGGTGGAGGCGTTGGCAAAAGTAACGGTCTTCAACGAGGTACATCCCAAAAAAGCAATGCTCCCCACGGAGGTTACAGAGGCAGGGATGCTGACGCTGGTCAGTTTTTTGCAGTCTTGGAAAGCCCATGCCCCTATGGTTTTCACGGCGGTGCCGAGGGTGAGAGTGGTCAGGGCGGTGCAACCTTCGAACGCAGAATTCCCAATGACAGTATTTGGGGTGGAGGCGTTGGCAAAAGTAACAGTCTTCAACGAGGTACAGTCATTAAAGGCAAAGTCATATATCCTGGTGACGGTGTTGGGGATGGTTACCCCGGTAAGACCTGAACTGTAAAAACTGCCAACCTCTGTTACGGTATAGGTGCGACCGTTATAGGTAACCCTACTCGGAATGACGACGTGACCGGTGGAGATGTTGCCGTATACACAAACATTGGAACCCGAGATAACAAAGAAGGTTAAATTATGCCCCGAGGAGGAAAGGGCGGTGAAGTTGGTCTGCGCACTGGCAGCCAAGGCGTAGGCCACAAAAAAGGCCACTATCAAAAGTATTCTTTTCTTCATTGGGAAGATGGACTCTATTTATCGGGCGACCTTACTGGTTGGAGTACTGCTGCACCTCGTCGTGGAAGAACTCGAGTTGCACGCCGGCCTGGCGGAAGAGTTCCTCGCTTTCGGCACCGGCGTGGTACTTGCGCTCACAGACTACGCGCTTGATGCCGCAGTTGATGATGAGCATGGCGCAGGTGCGGCAGGGGGTCATGCGGCAGTAGAGGGTGGCGCCGTCGAGGGCGATGCCGCGGCGGGCGGCCTGGCAGATGGCGTTCTGCTCGGCGTGCACGGTGCGGACGCAGTGGTTGGAGACGGTGCCATCGGGGTTGATGCTCTGGCGGAAGAGGTGGCCGACCTCGTCGCAATGGGGCAGGCCGGCAGGGGAGCCGACATAGCCCGTTACGAGCAGCTGGCGGTCCTTGACGATGACGCAGCCGGAGCGGCCGCGGTCGCAGGTGGCGCGCTTGGAGGCGGTGTTGGCCAGTTCCATGAAGTATTCGTCCCACGAGGGTCGGCGGTAGGTGATGCGCTGCAGCACCGCCTCGACCTGTGCGTTGAGCTGCTCAATGGTGCCGCCGTTGTCGAAGCGGAAGTCGGCCTGGTCGATGCAGTAGCGGAGGTTCTGCTTGTTGGGGTCAGCGTTGTCCATTTCGCGCTGCTCGTTGGCGAGGAAGGTGTCGTAGTCGATATGGTCGGTCTCGCTGCCACGCAGCACGGCGCGCTCGTAGCGCACGCGGGTGTCGGCGTCGACGGCGAAGAGGTAGAAGCTGGGCTTGCCGCGCAGGGCCTGCACCTCGCCGGGGGTGCGGACACTTTCGATGATGCAGTTGCAGCCCGAAGCGGCGGCCTGCTCGTAGAGCTGCTCGACAATCCACGAGGGGCTGTGCTGGGCGCGCAGGTCGTTGCCCACGAGGGTCATGGTGTCGCGGTTGACCTCGAGGCCGCGGCGCTTGATTTCCTCGGTGAGAAAAGCCCGCACGGAGTAGTGGACGAAGCCGCGGTGCTGCACCAGGTAGTCGACGATGGTGCCCTTGCCGGCGCCGAGGGTGCCAGTGATTCCGATAGTAATCATACCTTATATTTATACTGCAGACCGGCGAGTTCCTCGTTGGCCCTGACGATTTTCTTCTTGAGACCCTGCTTGTAGGCCGTGAGCTTCTGCATGAGTGCCTCGTCAGCCAGGGCGAGCATCTGCATGGCGAGGATGGCGGCGTTCTGGGCGCCGCCTATGGCGACGGTGGCCACGGGTATTCCCGGAGGCATCTGGAGGATGGCCAGGGTGGCGTCGAGGCCCTCGAGGCAGGAGCCCTTGATGGGCACCCCGATGACGGGCAGCGGGGTTTCGGCGGCGATGACACCCGGCAGGGCGGCGGCCATGCCGGCGCCGGCGATGATGACACGGATGCCGCGCGACTGGGCATTGCGGGCGAAGTCGCTCACCTCGGCGGGTGTGCGGTGGGCGGAGAGGGCGTTGACCTCGAAGGGTATCTCCATCTCCTCGAAGAACTGGCAGGCTTTCTCCATGACCGGCAGGTCGGAGGTGGAGCCCATGATGATGCTGACTATAGGTTTCATTTCACGTGGTGTTTTATTCAATCAAAAATGCAAAGGTAAGACTTTTTTTCCACACAGCGGCAGAAAAACGCATATTTCGCTGCAATGCACTGATTGACAGCAAACTAAATATCCAGCATTTCCTTGCAAAAAAAGGCTCCGAAAACCGGAAAAAGGCCGATTTCGGGTGGTTTGCAACAGGGTGAATGACAGCATTTTAAAGGCACCCTCTTCTTCCTCTCTTCTTCCTCTCTTCTTCCTCTCTTCGGCCTTGGCAGGGGGAGGGTGGCGGAGGGGCAAAAAAAGAGGAGGGACGCCCCTGGCGGGACGTCCCTCTCGGTGTGCATTATCGCAATGAAACTTAGCGGATGATAAGTTTCTCGATCTTGCTAAAGGTGCTGTTGGTGATGCGCACGAAGTAGGCACCAGCGGGGAGGCTGCTGACATTGATCGTGTTCTCGCCTTCGGCGTTGATGTTGGCGTTGTAGATAACGCGGCCGCTCATGTCGATGATGTTGCAGTTGACCATGCCGGAGACACCGGAGATGTTCAGCTTGACAGTCGAGGTGGCGGGGTTGGGGGCGAGGCCGAGGCTCACTTCGGAGGCGACGGGGTCGATACCAATCAGGTGCTCCTCCCAGTGGGTCTTGGCGGTGAAGACGTAGGTCATGTTCTCCTGAACCTCGGAGATGTAGTAGACGTAGCGGTGACGCTGGAGGTAGACAAAGGGGTTGGCGGCATTGGGGTTGTCGACAACATTGTACTCATACTCGGCCAGGTCGCCGTCGCCGGTCTCTTCATTGTAGACGGTGAGGGGGACATTGTTGAGGTAGATGGTGTCGATGACGCTGTGATCGCCGGAGGGGTAGAACTCAATGGCCTGGCTGCTGCCAACGGTGATGTTGAAGCTGTTGTTGCAGATGGAGTCGCCACCACGATAGACATAGAAGCCGTTAGTGTCGGTGTTGCCGAGGGCATCGCAGTTGATGATAACCTGGCTTTCAGGCATCTCCATTCTCTCGCCGACGATGGGGCGAATGAGGGGATGGTTGTCAATGTTGCTTCCATAAACGACTTTACGATCTTCGTTGGGAGCCATTGGATCGTAGGCGAAGACGTGGTAGGGAGTGGGGGGCATCATGTTCTGAGCATAGTAATCGGCGATTTCGGGGTCGTTGGAGTAGCGGGTGTAGATGAAGGCACCGGTGTCGTTGGTGGTGCGGTAGCTGGATTCCTGGCCGGCAGGGGCGAAGTAGGCGTCGCTATTGAGGACGTAGCCAAAATAGTAGGAGGTATTGGGCTTGAGAGCGGGCTGGTCGGGGAAGGGGATGTTGATGGCGTTGTAGTCGGTTTCAGGACGGATGTAGCCGGTCTGGAGCTGGTTGGCCTGCGAACCGTCGACGGAGAAGATGCGGTTGTCGATGCCACAGGGGACGGAAGCGAAATCGCGGGTGCCATCATCGAAGTAGATTTCCTCGAAAATGAAGGGCATGATGGTGGCGCCGCGCATTCTAGCGGTGTCATACATGGTCTGGGGAACAATTTCGAGACCACGGAAGCGGAAGTCGTTGGGGACGGTGTTGCCGGTAACGTAGCGCATGAGGATGTAGTAGCCGGCGTTGGTGTAGTGGTTGTCGGCGGTGTCACCGCTGACGAAGCCATCATCGGTGAACTGGGGGCAGAAGATGGAACCGGCGGGGATGATGCCGTTGTCGACACCCCAACGGTAACCTTCGATACGGCCGCTCTGGGGCTGCTCGAGGAAGTCGGAGACGGTGTAGAGGACGGTGTCGAACTTGGTGTTCAGGGTGAGGCCGTTGCCGCTGTTGTTGCTGGCGGTGGCGGTGATGGTGTAGTAGTTCTTGCCGAGGGTGTTGGTGGGCAGGGCGCGGCCCTGGTAGCCACCAATCAGGGTGCCGGTGGTGTTGCCGTAGTTCTCGAACTCGCCGTACCAGCCGTGACCGTAGTAGTCAACAGCGGAGTCGGCGACATAGAAACCGCGCTCGTTGATGATGAGGTTGTAGGGGGTGGAGACGTTGCCGGCGGGCATGGTGATGCCGGTGCCGGTGGCCACGGTGGTGAAGTTGGTGGGGGTGGTACCAGCGGAGACGGTGAGCTTGGCATCGGTGAGGGTTGCGGTACCGACGTTGTAGGCAGAGATACCATAGGTCAGAGGAATCTCCATGCGGTGGGGTATAGTGCCGTAGAAACCATCGAGGGCGCGGGCACCGGCGAGGCTCCAACGGTCGGCACGGGTAACACTCATAACGGCCACGTTGTCGACCGCCCAAAGGTAACCGTAGATGTTGCCACGACGGTTGGAGGTGCCACGGAAGCGGAGGTAAATGCTATCCTGGGTCATCAGCTCGGCAGGCATGGTGAACATGGGGTGGTAGGCGGCGAGGGTGTTGACTTCAACGTCAATACCTTCGACGTTGATTTCGCGGGCCTTCCAGCTGTTGCCGATTTTGTAGTCGATGAAGCAACGGTCGTAGTACTTGGCGTAGGTCTGGGTGAGGCGGACCTCAACCATCAGGTGGTTGTTGCCGCTGGGGTTGGCGTTGACAACCGGGGGGAGGCTGAAGTAGGTGTTGAAGTTACCTACACGGCCGCTCTGCTCTCGATAGGTGAGGAACATGAAACCATCGTCAGCCTTGCCGGGGTTGGCAGCGGGGAACATGCGTTGCTGGATTAACTGCAACAAGCCAGTGTTGGGGTACTGGGTCGAATAGGTGGAGCAGAAGCTGGCGGAGTCCGAAATCCAATACCAGACGTCCTCCGCCAGGGGCACGGTGTGGGCCGAACCGGCGACGGCGGTGTCGTTGATTACGTCAGTAGCGGTGAGGACGCTGCTCATGCCGTATCTGATACCAACGGTGTCGGACGGGGCAAAGGTGAAGCAGTGGATGGTGTCGGCACCTTCATCCTTGGTGAAGATGGAAGCCTTGTAGTTGACCGGGGCGTCGGCAACCTGGCCGGCGGTCTTCAAGGCATGCTGGATACTGGCCTTCGCTACGCGCGAAGCAGTCTCGGTTTGAGCGTAAGCCAGGGAGGCAAACATCGCCAAACCTACAAACATAAGTGCTTTTTTCATTGTTGTTTGAATTTGATGATTAAAATTATTGTCTTTCAATTTCATTTATAAAGTTTTCTGTTTCAATATCCTATATTCAATTCCACTTCTCAATTCAACACTATTTCACGGTGCAAATATAGACATTTTTTTTCACCTGACATTATTTTTTTGATTTTTTATGAAAATAGGTACCGCTGCGGTAATTTTTCTTGCTTGCGCACAATAAAAAAAGGGCTGGGGAGTTATAACGACATTCCACACGCACGCGCCCAATGATAAAAATAAAGTATACGTATATAATATCTCTGGCGACCCTGCTGCTTGCCGCCTGCACAGGCAGCAAGCCTGCCCCCAAGGCCAGCCCCTATGAGCGGCCGCCCATCCGCGAGGTGAGCGAGGCTCAGCTGGCCAGCGACGGCATGCTTATCGACGCCATCGCCCTGCAGGAGAGCGGCCGCATCGACCAAGCCCTGGAGGCATACGCAGCACTCACCGCCAAGGATCCCGCCTGCGCCGCCGCATGGTACGAGATGGGGCAGTTGCTGCTGCAGCGCCGCTGGACGGACAGCGCCCTGGCCTGCGCGCAGCGCTCCGTCGACCTGGTACCCGACAACATGTGGTACCTGCTGGCCCTGGCGCAGGCGCAGAGCCAGCGCTCCGACAAGCGCGCCCTGATTGGCACGTGGGAACGCCTTGTGGCCCTCAAGCCCGACGTGCTTGAGTATCACTACGAACTCTCCAACGCCCATATCGCCAACGACGACCTGCCGGCCGCCGTCGAGGCCCTCAACCGCGTGGAACGCAGGATTGGCGTTACCGAGCCCATCTCGCTGCAGAAGCAGCGCCTCTGGCAGGCCGCCGGCAAGGACGACAAGGCCGCGCGCGAAATCGAGCGCCTCGCCGAGAGCCTCCCGGGCGACCGCCGCTACAACGCCATGCTGGCCGAGACCTACATGAGGCAACGCCGGTACGCCAAGGCCAAGCAGTGCTACGACCGCATCCTGCAGTCCCACCCCGACGACCCCTACATCCATATCCAGCTAGCCGAGTACTACAAGGCCACCTCGCAACCCGACAAAGCCGACAGCGAGCTGCTCCTCGCCTTCCGCAACCGCCAACTCGACACCAAATCCAAGCTGCAGATACTGAACGGATTCTACACACTGGAAGAATTCTACACCAGCCGCAGCGCGACCACCTTCCAGCTGGTAGACATGGCCATGGCCGACTGCCAGGACAGCACAGAGGTGGCCGCCTACTACGGCAACATACTGATGTTCCGGGAGCGCTATGCCGACGCCGTACGCCTATTCGATATGGCTCTGAAGCGCGACAGCAGCGACTACTCCGTATGGGAGCGGCTGCTGATATGCCTCACCGAGATGCCGGACGATGACGGCCGCATCGACAGCTACGCCCGGCGGGCGGCCTCCCTGTTCCCGATGCAAACCCTGCCCCATTTCCTCGTCGCCAGCACGGCCCTGGAGCAGGAGCGGTACGATGATGCCGTGGCCTCGCTGGACAACATCATGCAATGGGGTTTCTCCAAGGGATACCTCGAGGCCGAGACCCACTCCCTGATGGCCGAGGCCGCCTACCGCAACAAGCAGTACGACAAGGCATGGAAGTCATTCGACCGCTACCTTGCCATGCGTCCCGACGACATGCCCATGCTCAACAACTACGCCTACTACCTCGCCGAGCGGGGTCTGCAACTGGAGAAAGCCCTCCAGATGAGCCGCCGCACCATCGAGGCCGAGCCCGACAACGCCAACAGCCTCGACACCTATGCCTGGATACTCCACCTGCTGGGACGCGACGCCGAGGCGCTGCCCTACGCAGAGCGCGCCGTCAAAGGCGACCCCAACAGCCAGACCCTGCAAGAACATTTACGCACCATACAGAACAGCCTGAAATGAAGCTCCGCAACATAGCCTTCCTCCTGCTGGGCGCGGTCCTGCTGACGATTGCCGCCTGCCGTTCGCAGCGCGAAAGCATCCCCTCTCCCACAGAGGCAGCGTCCGACACCCCCACCGTACCCGCCACACCACGCCAATACACCGTCATCACATTCAACGGTACCGTCGACGGCATCTCGGTCAACGGGCAGATCCGCATGGCCAAGGACAGCCTCATTTGGGGCAGTGTTACCAAACTGATAGAGGTGGGACGCGCCATGGCCACGCCCGACTCAGTGTGGGCCCGCTCCGCCCTGCTGGGCATCAACGAGTCCGGCACCTTCCAACAAGCCCAGCGGCGCGCCAAGACCACCCTCACCTTCAGCCAGATACAAGAACTGCTCGAAAGCGACGACGCCGAGCAGCGCCTGGCCGAGATGGCACGCAACCTGGGGCACCCGGCCACTATCCGCATCACACGCCGCCAGCAGGTGGACCGCCTCTCGTTCCCGTTCAACAAATAACCAGCCAGCCATGAAACGAATACTCCTCGCCGCACTGTTGCTGACGCCCCTGGCCCTCGGGGCACAGAACCACCAGTTCGTCATCAAGGACACCGCAGCCCACGTGGTGGACACCTACCTGCGCATGCTCAATTTCGAGGCCCTGCCCGACGACAGCACCCTCTATCTCGAGTCCACCATCACCTCTCCCGGCTCACCCGACACCCTCGTCATGCACCGCTGGTATGCCAAGCCGGAGATGCACCGCGTCGAGGTGCGGCGCAACGGATCCCTCATCAGCGGCCTCTGCACCAACGGCAAGGACCGCTACCGCAAGTACATCCCGCGGCTGGGCTACTGGGAAGACCTCGCTTCCGACAAGTTCCAGACCGAATTCCTCGGCTACGACTTCCGCGCGCCGCTCCACCAATGGCGCGACAACGGCATCACCCTGGCCTGGAACGGCACCACCCTCTACAAGGAGCAGTCCCTGCATGTGGTCAAGGCCATCGACCCCAACCGCTACGACCGCTACTATATGTTCGACCCCTCGCTGAACCTGCTCACCCTCGTGATTGAGGAACTCACCGTCAACGGCGACAGCGTCGACGCAAGCCCCTCCCACATCGACTGGAAAGCCTTCCATGAATACCAGCCTATCGGCGAGAGCCTCGTCCCCTCGCTGGAGAGTTTCATGCGCGACGGCAACATCACCATCATAGCCACCCGGCCACAGCTGCAGCCGCGCAACACACTCATATTCAACCGAGACCAATGAGTATTTTCGACAACCCCGACGAGTTCTACATGCGCGAGGCCCTGCGGCAGGCGCACTTCGCCTACGACGACGACGAGATACCCGTCGGAGCCGTCATCGTCAGCGGCGACAGCATCATCGCCTGCGCCTACAACCAGACCGAGCGCCTGTCCGACGTAACGGCCCACGCCGAGATGCTGGCCATCACGGCAGCAGCCAACCACCTGGGTGCCAAATATCTCACCGGCTGCACACTGTACGTAACCCTGGAGCCCTGCCCGATGTGCGCCGCCGCTGCCGCTTGGGCACAGGTGTCGCGCATTGTCTACGGTGCCTCCGACCCCAAGCGCGGCTACACCCAGTTCAGCCCCACCCTGCTCCATCCCCGCACCGAGGTGGCCACCGGCATCCTCGCCGACGAGAGCGAGGCACTCCTGAAAGACTTCTTCAAAAGCAAGCGGGGCTGAACCCGCACTGGATCCAGCCCCGCCGCAATGCTACTCGGCAGGCTCGAAATCATCCTTGCCCACGCCGCAGAGCGGGCACAGCCAGTCGGCAGGCAGATCCTCGAAGGCAGTGCCGGGGGCAATGCCGCTGTCAGGGTCGCCGGCGGCCGGATCATAGACGTAGCCGCACACCTTGCAAACATATTTCTTCATAATTGTCAAAGGTTTAAGGTTAGTATTTTAATGAATTACCGTGCGGCAAAAATACACATTTTTCCCCCATTAAAACAAAAAAAATCAAAATACAGCATAAGACGCTGTCCAACAACAACTTGAGCTGCCATGTGATTTTGTGCAAAAGACGCCAGGGAGGGGGCGCGGCTACTGCTTGTAAAGGGTACCCTGGAAGGTCCAGAAAGTGTCGATGTCGGAGATGTTGCGGTGGCTGGCCACGTAGCCGTCCACTCGCATCAAGATGGCCGACGTGGAGTCAGCAAACACGACATTGTTGAGACTCTTCACCTGGATGAAAGCCGACTCGTAGGCCAACGCATCCTCCCCCAGCTGCGTACCCTTGATATAGTTGCCGTCAAGGGTCCAGTTGTAGTTCTGGTCGAGGAAGGTCATCATGCGGCGACGGGAGTCGATCATGGTGAGCCTCAGCTGCCTGTTGGACACATCGCCCGAAAGGGTGTCGAACTGCCAGGTGCCGAGCAGATTGGACTCTGTGAGCTTAATATTGCCGCTGAATCCGGACATCGGGTCGGACTTTCCACATGCAGTTGCCATAGCGGCTAACAGTATCATCCAGAGAATGTTGCGTTTCATATCGGTTGTCGTTTAGGGTTCATAACCATGGGCGCGGCCGGAGCCGCATTCGAAGTGCAAAAATACGAAGAAAAAACAAATTGTGAGATTTTTTTTCCGAAAAGAGGTGAAAATTCCGGCACTAGGAGTGCCGGCCGACCTTCATCAAGGCCAGGCCGAGGGCAATCCAGACAATCTCGCGTACACGGCAGATGATGCAGACGAAGATGCCGAGGGCGGGCTCGAAGCCGAGCAGCGCGATGGAGACCACGAAGCCGCCTTCCTGCACACCGAGCTGCATCGGGAGGAAACCCAAGATATTGGCCAACAGCGAGGTAACCGCCACAATGAGCACCGAGACAACGAAAGCAAGCGACAGGCCGCCGAGGCCGCCACCGAAGTCGATATCGAACAGCAGGAGCATGAACATCACCTCGGCACTCTGCACTACACGCGAGAAGAACTCGAGCAGCAGGCTGGTGTAGAAGGCGCGCCTGTCGTGCTGGTGCAGGGCGGCAATCTCGTGGTCAATGGTGCGCAGCGTATGACCCCGGCGCCGCAGGAAACGGATGCACCAGCGGGTGAGGAACGGCACATGTGCCAGGGCACGCACCGCACTGAAGACCATCCCTTTGCGGTAACCGCGCGAGAAAAAATAGAAGGCCAGCAGGCAGACCGCAGCCGTGAGGGCGAGCAGGATGCGCATCACGGGTGTGAAAGGCACGCGCCCGTAATACGCCAGGGCAAGGTAGATGAAGATGGAAACAAACCAGAACCAGAAGTGGGAGAAGAAATGCATCATCACGTACAGGATGACCGACGAGGTGGCGCGGCGGTTGCCGATGTCCTTGGAGAGCTCCATGACGCGGTAGGGCTCGCCGCCCAGGCCGCCCACGGGGGTGGCGTAGTTGAGGGCGTAACCTGTGATGGTCAGCTTCAGCATGCGCCAGAAACCCACGCGCGCATCGCCCACGGCCGGGCTCCTGACGATGGCACTCCAGGCCAGGGCGTTCATGCCGTAGATAACCAGCCAGATGCCGACGATGGGGATGAGCCAGTAGCCGGCATGGCAGATGTGGTCCCACAACTCGACGAAACTCACCTCAAAGGTGAACAGCATCACCACCACGGCCGCGATGCCGACGAGCAGGAAGAGGTTGTTGAGACGCTGCTTATTCCACTTCATATCGAGGTCTATCGTTCTGTTGCGCAGGGTATTGCACGAAATGTATCATAGCCAACGGATTGGCAAAGGTACGAAATTTATGCCGTGCGAGGAAAAAAAGTTTCGACATGGGGTGGCCGCAGAACGGGGAGAAAGCGTCGCCCCGGCATCATGGGGATGTCGGGGCGGACGCGGTTATGAAAAAGTATGTTGGTAGGTTTCCTAGCGAACCACCACGATGCGGCGGGTGTAGTTGCTGCCGACGCGGATGAGGTAGGCACCGGAGGCCGGGACATCGAACTCGAGTTCGGAGTATGTGTCCTGCTTGGTGGCCAGGAGGCGACCGACGGCATCAAAGAGATGCACCTCGGCACCTTCAGCACCGTTGACCACGATGCGACCGTTGCGCTGGAAGAGCTTGAGGTTGTAGGTCTCAACGTCGTCGATGCCCACGTAGACGGTGTCGTAGATGTAGACGGTGTCATAGAGATAGACGGTGTCGTGGATGTAGTTGTCGACGGTAACGACGAGGGTGTCGCAGATGGTGGTGTCGTAGGTGATGGAGATGGTGTCATAGTAGGGCTCGTCTATGTAGACGGGGCGGTAGATGGTGGTGTCGACAAAGGTGGGGATGTACTGGTAGTTGTAGATGACGGTGTCAACATAGATGGGGTTGTTCACGTAGACAGGCACCATGATGGTGGAGTCCATGTAGACGGGACGGGTGATGATGGTGTCGACATAGATCGGGTTGTTCACGTAGACCGGCACCATGATGGTGGAGTCCATGTAGACGGGACGGGTGATGACGGTGTCGACATAGATGGGCTGGTAGGTAGTAACGGTGATGACAGTGTCAACATAGACGGGGTTGGAGATGTAGACAGGCACCGTTACGATGGAGTCGCGGGTGACGACCACGGGGATGGTGGTGGTGTCGTAGACGGTAACGGTCTGGTGCACGGTGTTGGTAACGGTTACGGTAACGGTGTCGGTAACGATGCGGTGCACGGTGTCGTTGACATTGACGCGCGCGGTGTCGTAGACGACCACGGGCACGTTGACATTGACGCGGGTGGTATCGTAGATGACGGTGTCGCGGAGGATAACGCTGGGCTGGGCGCCGGGCTCGAAGTTGGCCTCCAGGGTGATGTCGGAGGTGGGGGTGAAGGTGTAGATGTCATAGAGGATGGGGTTGCTGTTGCTGGTGCTGCCCACAACCGTCCAACCAGTGAACTTGTAGCCCGAGAACGGCACGGCTTTCACCTCGACGGTCTTGCGGTAGGGGATGGTCTGCACAAAGCCCTGGCCTTCGACCCACGAGCCACCAGCGGGATCAATGTAGGAAACATTGCCCTGCTCGAGGTTGTTGGGTTTGATTTTAACAGTGTACTTCTCGATTTCGAAGTATGCCTTCAGCTGGCGCGAGGCATCGTTCTGGCCCTTGGCGGTCTGGGGATTGGCGGGGGTGCCGTAGTTGTCGCCCTGCACCTTGAAGGTGAGGGGGTTGTCGGTGTACTCCTTGCCGTTACCGTCGACCCACTTGACGAAGGCGTAGTGATCGCCGGGGGTGGCGCGGAGGGTAACCTGCTGGTTGTACTTGAAGGTGCCGGTGCCGGTAACGGTTCCCATGGAGTTGTCGATGCGGTTCTCATCATTGTCGAAAACCACGGCGGTAACGGCATAGTCCTCACGCACCTTGAAGGTGGGCTTGAGGCTGCTCAGCATGGTGGCAATAGTGTTGCTGGAGAGGTAGGAGGCGGCGCCAACGAAGTTGAGCTTGATGGTGCGGGGATTGTCGGTATTGCCATCGCTCCACTTGTCGAAGAGGTAGCCGTCGACGGGCTGGGCCTCGATGACGATGCTCTGGTCGTGCACAGCGCGGAGGGTGGTGGCATTGAGGCGGTTGACCGGGCGATTGGAGCCGTAGTAGATACCGGTGGTGTAGCCGAGATAGCCTTCCGAGGCGGTGTAGGCCGGATCCTCGGGAGCGGTGAGGGCCTGGTTGGAGGAGGCGGTGTTGTTGCCTTCGAGGAAGCGGATGCCGGTGGAGGCAACGAGGGTAATCTGGACGGGCTTGGGCTCGTAGAGGGCGTAGTAGGTGTGGTCCTCATCGATGAGCGAGGCGGGCACGGAATAGGAGGTGGCGGTGGAGACGGCGGTGCCGGAGCAGGTGGGGTCGTCGAGGTACCAGCCAACAAAGCGGTAGCCGAAGTTGCGGGCGGTGGTGCCGGTGCCGGGGGTGGCATTGATAACCACGCCGCTGGCCGAGGCGAAGACGCTGTCGCTGCCGGTGAGGGTGCCGTCGGCGGTGTCAGGGAGCATCACCGTGTTGATGGCGAACTTGCGCTCGCGGAGCGAAACGCCCTTGAGCGAGGCAGAACTGGTGGTGCCGTAGCTGTTGTTGTAGCGGAAAGCGAGGAAATAGCAGCCGCTGTTGGCCTGGGGAGCGATATGGATGGTGAGGTCCTTGGCCGAGCTGCTGTTGGCGATGGTCTGCCACGAGGCGGCGTTGAGGACATAGGTGTTGTCGTCGACGTTGTTGTCGTCGTTGCGATAGACCAGGGCCCATTGCAGGTTGCCACCGGCAGAGGTGTACTGGTCGAGGGTGAGGGTGTAGTGGGTGGAGGCGTTGAGCTTGAGGGCACGGTAGGCATAGACGGAGCTGTAGGAGAGGCGCTGGGCGCGGGTGAGGATGAGGCGGTTGCTGCCGAGGGTGTCAAAGGCCCAAGTGTTGACGTCGTTGCCATTATTGTCGATACGCCAGAGGTGCATGTCCTCGCCTGCGAAGTTGGAAGCATAGACGGTGTTGCCGGCAATGGTCTCGTCTTTTTCAAAGTAGGCCACGAGGGCGGTATCGCTGGTGATGCGGATGGTGTAGGGGTTCTCGCTGTGGCCGTTGCTCCAGCGCACGAAACGGTAGCCGGAGTTGGCTGTGGCGGTGAGGGTCATGTTCTCGTTGTAGTAGGCCGAGAGCTGGCTGTTGGAGCCGATTGTGCCCATGGCGTTGTTGTTGGACGAGAGGCCCACGGTGTAGATGATGCGGTCGATGAAGGCAGTGGCGGGCATGGCCTGGTCGATGTCGCCACGCAGGGGGTTGACGGACGAGCTGTTGAAGTCGCCACCGCTCCAGCGGTTGAACTGGTAGCCGGGCTCCATCACGGCGGTGAGGGTCCACTGGCCGTTGCTGGCGCCGGTGCAGCTGGGCTTGGTGTAGCGGATGGTGGCAATCAGCTCGGAGGGGTTGATGCTGGAATAGATGTACTTGGCAGGAGCGTTCACGATGGCACCGGGCACATAGTCGACATAGGTGGTACGTTTCTGCGACTTCTTCCACTCGCTGTGGCTATTGTAGGTAGCGGCGTACTGGCAGGCCACGAAGACCTCGGTGTTCTGGATGAAGCTGAAGGTGCCCTCGCTGATGGCAGGAGCCGAGCCCATAGTCTTGATGTAACGGAAAGGACGGTTGGCGAAGGCATAGGGGGTGATGGTGGTTACGTCGGCCGGCAGGAGCAGGCGGGTGGAGGCATAGGCGGCCACGGCACCGTTCACCGAGCGCTGGGTGGTGCTGGTCTTGGCGGGACGGTCGACGAGGACGGAGTAGTTGGAGGTGCTGGCGATGTGGGTGGCGCTGGTGCTGGTCTCCGAGTTGGTGTACTCGACGGGGGTCGTCAGCACAAGCTGCGGGAAATTCGCGTTGGAAGCAGTCCAGTCCTTGACAGCGATGGGGTTCGAGTAGAGGCTGGCAAACTCGACCTCGCACCACTGACGGATGCTTCCGCCCCAGCGGACTTCCTTGATAATCATCTCATTGCCACCGAAAGCATCAAGACCGACCTCGAGGGTGCTGTTCTCATCACGCTCGATGGTGAGGACGTCGATGGCGGTGTTGACAAAGGCGTAGTTGCCAATTTTGCGCACGCTGGCGGGGATGGTCAGCGAGGTTAAGTGATAGGTGGTGTTGGGTGCGCCAAGGTTGGCAAAGGCACCATCTTCAATTTCCACCACAGCGAATTGCTGGCCGGTGTACATCTCGACCGAAGCCGGGATGACCAGCGAGGTGGCGCCGGCCAGGGTGGCCGCGTCGACCCTCACCGATACCTCGTTGAGGGTGCCTGTGGTGGTGAATGTCAAGCCGCCGACCGTGCGGTCGAGGGCAAAGACACTTTGCCATCCGAGGGTTGCCATCGCAAAGACGGCCAAAAGGATTCGTTTACTTTTCATGACATAACGTTTTTTAAGTTAATACTTTATTTTAATTAATACTATTTATCTATCCTGTGTTTTACTTCTCTGTTTCGTCCACCGGCTGCCACCCATACAAAAAAACGACAAGGCTTCGCGGAGTGGCCGGAAGCCTTGTCGGTGTGGTGTGGCTGTGCTCGTTGTCGCAAAACAGGACATGAACTACCGCATTTTCACCTTATCTCTACTATGGGTGTCTGGAAAAAACCTTGGAATAGATAAGTACGAATAATTCACGCCCCAAGCGCGAACTTTCGGCAATCTTATTCTCATTCCTGTTAAGTTTTCCAGACTTTATAGTAGGAGAACAAGAGCTTCAAGCTCAGTCGATTATGTTATTTTCTATGTCTGTTTTCTACATGTTTTATGATGTTGAAAGACAATGCAAAAATACAACTTTTTTTTTACATGTAACTTTTTTTTTGATTTTTTACAACCTGGAGGGTACTTTTTCAATGTGCGGAGACGGCCGACGGGCACCCTTTCCGTTGAGGTGTTCCAGACTTCATAGCAGGGTGCGCCCCCACCGCCGGCTGTTCCGCGTGGTTAGAATCCGATACATTACTATAATAATCGTATTTCTAACCCAAAATCACCTAATAGCCTATAAACCAGGAGCATATTTAGCACGTGAGATTTTGCAAAAAAACTGCAAAAAAGCCCCAAAACCGCCCGACCGCAACAGGCTGGAAATGAGAATACAAGAAGCATCCTCTTCTTCCCCTCTTCTTCCCCTCTTCGGGGATGGGAGGGGGACAGGGGAAGAGGGGGCTGCGGAGGGAGGAAAGATTGTTGGCGGCGAATGGGAAAAAAGTTGTACTTTTGCAAAAATTTTCGACACGGGATTCATGGCGAAGAAGCAGAAATACTACGTGGTCTGGCGGGGCAAACAGCCGGGCATCTACAGCGACTGGGAGACCTGCAAGGCGCAGGTGCAGGGCGTGGAAGGCGCTCAATACAAGTCGTTTGCGACGATGCAGGAGGCCGAGCAAGCCAGCCGCCTGCCCTATAGCAGCGTGGTGGCCTGGAGCGGGCAGAGCCCGCAGAGTGGCCGGAATCATACAGGTGGCCAAAACGGCTCCGTGCTCATCGTCGACGCCAACGGCATGACCGCCCTGCGGCCGGGCACGGAGAACGGGCCGGTGCTGGACGCGCTGGCCGTCGACGCAGCCTGCAGCGGCAATCCGGGCGTGATGGAGTACCAGGGCATCTATATCCCCACACGCACGCGCGTATTCCACTACAAAGCCCCCAAAGGCACCAACAACATCGGCGAGTTCCTAGCTATCGTGCACGGATTGAGCTACTTGAAGAAGCACCGCCTGAACCAGCTGATCTACACCGACTCGGTGAACGCCATGAGCTGGGTGCGGCAGCGGCAGTGCAAGAGCAAGCTGCCCGTCGATGCCGCGACGGCCGACCTGTGGGACTATGTGCACCGCGCCGAGAACTGGCTGAAAACCAACACCTACACCACCGAAATCCGCAAGTGGGACACCGACCGCTGGGGCGAGATTCCGGCCGACTTCGGACGCAAATCCTAGCGCGATGAACACGGACAATATCAGATTCCGCTCCAACCGCATGCGCGACATCATCTCACTCTACCACACGGAGTTGGACGCGATATATGGTGCCGAGGTGTCGGTGTTCGTGGAGATGCTGTGCGAGGCTTTCCTCGGGTGGGACCGCGTGAGGCTGCTGACCGGCAAGGAGCAGACCATCGACCAGAGCGACCTGCTGCGGTTCCACTGGGCGCTGGAGGACCTCAAGCGGCACCGCCCCATACAGCACATCGTCGGCCACACCGACTTCTGCGGCTGCCGCATCGAGGTGAATGGCAATGTGCTCATTCCCAGACCCGAGACCGAGGAGATGGTCAACTGGACAGTGGAAAGCGGGGGGCGGAAAGTGGAGCGTGCGCTGGACCTCTGCACCGGCAGCGGCTGCATCGCCATCGCGCTGAAACGGGCCTACCCGCAGGCTGTGGTAACGGCGGCGGACATATCGCCCGAAGCATTGGCCGTGGCACGGCGCAATGCCGAGGCCAACGGTGCCGAGGTATGCTTTGTGGAGGCCGATGTCCTGTCGGACGACTTCATTTGCCAATCTTCAACCTTCAACCTGATTACCGCCAATCCGCCCTACGTGTGTGAGAGCGAGCGCAAACAGATGGCGCCCAACGTCTTGGAGTACGACCCTGCGATGGCCCTCTTCGTGCCCGACGACGACCCGCTGCGCTTCTACCGCGCCATCGCCAGGGTGGCGGCACGGTCGCTGGCGGACGACGGCCTGCTGGTGGCGGAAATCAACGAGGCACTCGCCGACGAAACTTGTGAGGTACTGAAACAGTGCGGGTTGCATCCGGAAGTGCACACCGACTTCCGCGGCAAGGCGCGCTGGGTGGCGGCTCGGCTAGAATAGGTCGCGCTGGTGTGAATCCATGATGATGGTTACCGGCCCGTCGTTGACGAGGGCCACCTGCATGTCGGCACCGAAGACGCCAGTCTCGACCTTCCCGCCGAACAGCTGCCGCAGTCGGGCGACGAAGCGCTCGTATAGCGGCACGGCCACCTCGGGGCGCGAGGCGCGGATGTAGCTGGGTCGGTTGCCCTTCCTGGTCGACGCCATGAGGGTGAACTGGCTGACTACCAGTATGCCGCTGCCCTCCACCTCGGTAACGGGGAGGTTCATCACGCCGTCGGCATCGTCGAAGATGCGCATCTTGACCACCTTCTGGCAGAGGTATTCTATGTCCTCGTCCGTGTCCTGGTCGCAGATGCCCACCAGTATCAGCAGGCCGTGGCCGATGGCGCTGTGCTGCCGGGCGTTGATGGAGACGGAGGCGGAGCTGACTCGCTGGATAACAATTCGCATGGCATCAGGGGTTGTGGACGGTCCACAGCAGGGCTGCGGCGCCGTTGTCGGTGAATATGAAATAGCGTCCGGGCGGCATCTGTGGCAGCTGGACGGCGGTGTCGCCCCCGGGCACAGGCAGCTGGGCCAGAACGCGGCCGTTGATGTCGTAGAGGATGACCTGCGAGGCGCCGGCGCCGACCTGCAGCATGCCGTCGGGCTCGACGGCCAGCTGCGGCACTTCGGCTTGCAGGCGGAAGTAGCGCAGGTACTCGTCGAGCATGGCCTGGGGCTCGGTGCGGAGGTAACTGTCGATGGCGGCGATGGCGGTGCGCCAGCTCATCATCGACGAAGGGGCGTCGAAACGGCGTATCTGGTAGGGCACCTCGGCCACCACCTGCGAGGCTATGTCGTTGAGCAGGCGCGAGGTACGCTGGTAGTCGAAGTGCGAATCCACCAGCTCCCGGAGCCGCTCGGCCGAACGTTGCAGGAAGTGCGGGTTGGAGAATAGCTTGCGGAAGAGGAGGGTCGCCTTGGGCGAGGTGCGGGTGGTGAAGCCGACGTCGGCATAGGTCATGCGGTCCAGTATGGCCGGGCTCTCGGGCAGGGTGGCCAGGGTGCCGTCGCCGTCGAAGAAGACCCAGCGCCACGGCATGCCCGGGGCGGCCCAGAAGCGCACGTTGCTGATGGGCCAGTCGTCGTTGGCCACCAGGAACTGCATGAGCATATAGTCCATCAGGGCGTCGATGTCGACCTGCGAGGCGAGGTAGTTGTAGTTGGGCGTGGCGGTGAGGTCGGCGTGCAGGAGCCACTGGTAGAGGTCGTTCCAGCGGTGGTTGGTGCCGTTTTCCACCTCGTCGCCCCAGTAGGCGAGGAAGCTGACCGTGCGGTTGTCGGTGCGGTAGTGGTCTTCGATATAGTGCTCGTCGGCCTTCTCCTCGAGGAAGTAGATGCCCCAGTACTCGCCGTTGAGGAAGAGCACCACGGGGCGCGAGGCGAGGCGGTCGAAGCGCATGGGGCGGGCAATCTGCTGGCAGAGCCAGTCCTCGACTCCGGCGGCGCTCCAGGAGGTCTTCCAGGGGCGCAGCACCAGGCGCTGGTAGCGCTCCAGCGGGCTGTCGGGGAAGAAGGGGAGGTTGAAGTGCGAGGGGCCGTATTCCTTGCGGGCATAGAGGGAGAGCCCCTTCTGGGAGAGCACCCGCTGGCTGTTGCCGTGGATGCGGAGGCCGCAGTCGACGGCGAGCGAGGCGCCGCTGCTGTCGTAGTACTCGAAGGCGGCGGGGCGTTCCCAGAGGATGCCGCGCTGGAAGTAGTTGCCGGTGCGGTAGGGATGGAGGGGGTCGAAGCACTGGCCGCGGACGAAGAGGCCAGTGTCGTAGTCGAAGAGCGAGAGGGAGTCGGTGCAGAGCGAGATGACGGGCAGCGGTATCTTGCGGCGCAGGAGGCTGTCGACGAGGTAGGACTGTGTGATGACCGGCGAGCGTCGGTTGCCGGCGGTGTCGAAGGCGGCGGCGCGGACCACGATGATGCGCTCGACGGAGTCGGGCTGGAACCAGCGGTCGTTGGGCACATTCTGGATGCGGTAGGCGGCGGAGGCGGAGTAGAGGGCCGGCGTGAGCGGCAGGGGGGCGGTGTAGAGGGGGTCGCACTCGGTGGGGGTGCCGCCGTTGAGGGTGTAGTGGATGGTGAAGGGTTCGCCCTGCGGCGCGAGGTCGAGGCGCATGGCGAGGCTGAAGGTGTCGGCATGGAAGCCGCCGTCGTGCGAGAAAAGCACCACCTGGGCGTGGGCAGTACTGAAGACCAATAGAATGAGGAGTGAGAGGAGGTGTCTCATTCCACGATGGCGAGTTTGGCGAATTTGAGCATGAGTTGCTTCTGCCCCACCCCTTCGAAGAAGACGATGGCCTTGCGGGAGTCGCCGCTGCCTTCGACGCCGAGCACCTTGCCGATGCCGAACTTCTCGTGCTGCACCTGCATGCCGGGCATGATGGCGGCGATGGCGGCGGGCGGGTTGGGCGCCACGGGTGCCTGAGGTTTGCGGACGGGGCGCGCGGCGGGTGCCTGGGGCTTGCCGGCGTTGAAGAAGGCGCGCGGCAGGGTGCCCGCCTCGGGGAAGGCGCGGCGCGACGAGGGCATCTCGATGTATTTGGAGTCGATTTCCTCCACAAAGCGGCTCACTTCGCCACTGGTGCGCTGGCCGTTGTTGAAGCGGTTCTGGGCGTAGGAGAGGGTTACCTGCCGCTCGGCACGCGTAACGGCCACGTAGAACAGGCGGCGTTCCTCCTCGAGCTCGGCGCGGCTGCTGGCCATGAAGGAGGGGAATATCTGCTCCTCCATGCCGACGACGAAGACGTAGGGGAACTCCAGCCCCTTGGCGGCGTGGATGGTCATGAGGCTGACCTTGTCGGCATCGGCGTCCTTGTCTTTGTCCTCGCTGGTGTAGAGGAGCACCTGCTGGAGGAACTGGTCGAGGGTCTTCTGCGTGCTCTGCGGGGCCTCCTCTGCCGGATCCACCGGCTCCACCTCCTCGTCTTCGCAGAATTCCTGTATGCCGTTGAGGAGCTCGTCTATGTTGTCGATGCGCTCGGCGGTGTCGGGCTCATCCTCTTCGCGGAGGGCCTTGACGATGCCGGAGGCGCCGACAATCTGCTTGGCGAGGGTGAAGGCGTCGAGGGTGTCGACCTGCGACTGGAAGCGCTTGATGAGGTAGACGAACTCGGTGATTTTCTGCACGATGCCGCTGTTGATGGGCAGGCCGAAGTCCTGTATGTTTTCCAGCACGGTCCAGAGGGGCACATCATTGTCGGCGGCGGCGACGCGTATGCGGTCGAGGGTGGTTTGGCCGATGCCGCGGGCGGGGTAGTTGATGACGCGCACCAGGCTCTCGTCGTCGCAGGGGTTGACGGCGAGGCGGAGGTAGGCCAGCACGTCCTTGACCTCGCGGCGGCCGTAGAAGGAGAGGCCCTGGTAGATGCGGTAGGGTATGTTGAGGCGGCGCAGGGCATCCTCGACGGCGCGCGAGAGGGAGTTCTGGCGGTAGAGGATGGCGAAGTCGCGGTAGTCGGCGTCGGCGTCGAGGCGCGTGTGCTGAATGGCGTCGGCCACGAGGGTGCCCTCGTTCTTTTCGTCGTCGGCACGGAGCAGGCGTATGCGCTGGCCGTCGGCGTTGTCGCTCCAGAGCTCCTTCTGAATCTGGTCGCGGTTGTGCCCGATGATGCTGTTGGCGGCCTGGACGATGGTCTTCGTGGAGCGGTAGTTCTGCTCCAGCTTGTAGAGGTGCATCTCGGGGTAGTCGCGGCGGAAGTTGAAGATATTCTGTATGTTGGCGCCGCGGAAGGCGTAGATGCTCTGGGCGTCGTCGCCCACGACGCAGATGTTCTGGTGGCGCGCGGCGAGCTTTTTGACGATGAGGTACTGGGCGAAGTTGGTGTCCTGGTACTCGTCGACCATGATGTACTGGAAGCGGTTCTGGTATTTGAGGAGCACGTCGGGGAAGTCGCGCAGGAGGATGTTCATGTTGAAGAGCAGGTCGTCGAAGTCCATGGCGTTGCTGTTGCGCAGGCGCTGGTCGTACATCTGGTAGATCTGCCCTATGGCCGGGCGGCGGGCGTCGATGTCGGTCTGGTAGACTTCGGGGTTCTCCTGGTAGTCCTTGGGCGAGAGGAGGTTGCTCTTGGCCATGGAGATGCGGCTGAGGACGGTGGCGGGCTTGTAGGTCTTGGGGTCGAGGTTGAGGGCCTTGACCACGTGCTTGATGGCGGCCTTGGTGTCGTCGGTGTCGTAGATGGTGAAGCTTGAGGTGTAGCCCAGCCGCTCGGCTTCGGCGCGCAGCACACGGGCGAAGACCGAGTGGAAGGTGCCCATCCAGAGGCTCTTGGCCTCGTTGCCCACCAGCCCCGTGATGCGGTCGCGCATCTCCTTGGCGGCCTTGTTGGTGAAGGTGAGGGCCAGGATGCGGAACGGGTCGACGCCCTTTTCCATAAGGTGGGCGATGCGGAAGGTCAGCGTGCGCGTCTTGCCGCTGCCCGCGCCCGCGATTATCATGACGGGGCCTTCGGTACATGCCGCGGCCTCGCGCTGGTGTTCATTGAGTTGTGAGAGAAGTTCGCTCATAATGGGTGTGCTATTGGAGGTGCAAAAGTACGAATTTTTTTTGAATTTTTGAGAAAAAAGTGCATTTTTTGCCCGCACACACTCGGCTGATTGACAGGGGATTAATAGTATCCTCTTCTTCCCCTCTTCTTCTTCGGTTGATGAACGGGCACAATAAGTCGGAGAATCTGGCGTTGTATATAAAAACTCCTAGCCGCTGCGCGGCAGAAATCTGGTAAATCTGGTAAATTATTCTCGCCAGCAAGGACATCAGACGCGAAGC
>ONBB01000024.1 GCA_900315935.1 uncultured Bacteroidales bacterium | reverse complement strand
CTTGCGCGAGCGCGCCGCCCGCGACCAGATGACCGAGGGCAACGCCTTCGTCAAGATGAACAAGCACTGCTTCGGCCGTACACACGCCCCCGTCGCCGCTTGCGGCGGCGCCACCCCCTCTAACTTAGAGGGGGAGTTGAAAAGTCTGCAATCTAACTCCTCCCCTAACTTTGAGGGGGAGTTGAAATGTCTGCAATCTAACTCCTCCCCTAAGTTAGGGGAGGTGCCCGAAGGGCGGAGGAGTGTGTTGCAGGATGGAGGAGTGTATGGCTCCAAGACCACACGCCCCCGCCCTTCGGGCACCCCCTCTAACTTAGAGGGGGAGTTGAAATGTAGGGACGCGGCGTGCCGCGTCCGCAATGCGTCAGCCAACATTCCGGACTGCAAAGCGCCAGCCGGCATTTCGGACCGCAAAGCGGCTGCCGGCATTCCCGAGCGCGGTGCGGTTGCGGACACTTCCGCCCGCGGTGCGATTGCGGACGCAGCGCGCTGCGTCCCTACAGAGTATGAGCGCATTCGGATATCCGAGGGGGCGGCTGCACCGGTGCTTTTCCGCGAGGCGACTATCAGCGATGACGGCATCCTGCGCGTTGATTTCGAGAAGAATAGCGGCATGACCCGCGCCAAGGGGAGCGACCGCGTATACATTTATATATACAACACGGACACCCACGAGGGGCTCCTCTCCCACCCTGCCGAGCGGCACAGCGGACGGCTGCAGATGCAGCTGCCCGACGGATGGAACCATCTAAATATCAAGCTATGGGGCTTCGTGGTGGACAAGGAGGGCCGTGCTTCCCGCTCCGCCTTCGTGGAGATAGAAAAAGGGACCCCGGAAGAGGGTCCCTGCAATTGGAATGCGTTGGGATTAGCGGACGTACACCTTGCGGACATGCCGTTGGCCAACCTGGACGACGTAGACACCGGCCTGTGCCACGGGGTGGCGGCTGACGACGGCGCGCTGCTGGCTGACCAGTCGGCCTGCGAGGTCGAACACACGCACCGGCCACTGCTCGTCGTTGCCCTCGACAAGGATGGCACCCTCTAACGGGCGGATGACGATGGTGCTCTCCTCCACATCCTCCACGCCGACATTGGCGGCGAAGTAGGCGGTGTAGGCGACATTGGCGGTAACGGTAACGGTGCGGACGCTGTCGGTGTTGCCGTCGTTCCACTGCACGAAGTGGAAGCCCGGGAGGCCGGCGGCGCTGATGGTGAGGGCCGAGCCCTCGGCCACGGTGGCGCCACCCTCGACGTAGCCCATGGAGGGGTCGGAGCTGGTTACGGTAACGGTGTACATGGTGGGCTCGACGATGTTAATCGACACCTCGTCAATCAGGAGGCCCACCTTGCCGCTCGAACGGTGGCGCAGGGCGATGTAGACGGTCTGGCCGAGGTAGTTCTCGAGGCTGACGGAGATTTCGTCGTAGGTGCTGGCATCGACCTCCTGCATGGGCAGCAGGACGGTGAAGTCGGACAGAGAGGGGTTGGCGGAGGGAGCCACGGTGGTCAGGAGCACCTCGACGGAGTCGTACATGTCGCTGACGGTCTCGAAGAGTTCGGCAAAGCGGGTAGCTGCGCTGACGGCCTGGAAAGAGAAGTGCCAGGCACCGGTATCGGGCAGGGTAACGGCCGGCGAGACGAGCATGTTGTTGGCCGAGAGGCTGACGCCGTTGCCGCTCATAGCGTAGGAGAAGAGGCTGCCCAACGGGCGGGTGGACCAGGAGACCAGGGCGTTGCCGCTGGCGCCATAGGCCATGCCGGCGCCGAAGATGCGATCCATGGGGTCGTTGCCGACGGCCATCTCCCAGCCGTAGCCGTCGCCGTCGAGGTCGAAGGACTGCCAGCAGGCCATGTCGACGTCGAAGTGCTCGGTGTAGGGCAGCTCCTCGATGCCGGAGCACTCGATGATTTCAATCTGGGCCGTGTCGCTGAAGGCGCCGTAGAGGGGCGAGGTAACGGTGAGGATGATGGAGTAGGTGCCGGCGGTGTTCCACTGGGCGGTGAGGGAGGGGGCGGTGAGGGTGTCGGCGGTGGCGCTGGGGAGCGTCCACTGGTAGGCCAGCACCTCGCTGCTGGTTACATTGGAGCCAAGCGAAATCTGCTCGCCCGTTCTGCCGCGGACGGGGGCCAGGATGGCCACCTCAGGCTCGGCGACAGGAGCCACCTCGACCTGGGCCAGCTGCAGGCCGTAGCCCATGGGGGAAGCCTTGTGGTAGAACTCGAACTGCACGTTCTTGCCGGCATAGGCGCCGAGGTAGATGCGGTGGCGCTGCAGGTCGTTGGTGCCCACCACGCTGCGCAGCAGGGTGTCGGTTACACCGTTCGCACGGGCAATGACGCTGTAGTGGTCGTAGGCATAGTCGGAGTAGAGGGAGTAGGCTTCGGTAGCCAAGAAACGGAGCTCATAGGTGCTGTCGGGAATATGGATGTAGGGGGTGCCGAGGCGGTTGTCGGGGCGCAGGTCGTTGCCAAAGTCGTCGTGCGAGAAGCTGACGGCGGCGGGCACGACGTTGCCGTCGACAATCATCTCGTCGCCCACAAACCAGCCGTCGCTGAAGCGCCAGCAGTCCTCGTCGATGCCGAAGGTGTGCAGGTAGGGCAGGCTGTCGATGATACCGCAAATCTTCACGTATACGAGCGCCGAGTCGGAGGTGGTGCCCTCATCGTTGGTTACGTCGACATAGATGCGGTAGTAGCCTTCGGTGGTGAACTCGTCCCACATGAAAGCGAACGGGTCGAGGGTGGAGTAGGTGGCGTAGTTGCCAAACGTATCAATCTGCACGCGCCAGGTGATGTCGTAGATAGCCGAGACGCTGAAGGTGTCGAGGCGGAAGCGCACGCTGTCGCCCACGATGGCACGGCTGGGGGCATGCAGCTGCACGATGGGGGCTCCGGCAGGCTCGATGGCGATATTGCTCAACTGCAGGGCCTCCTGGTCGTTGGTCAGGTGGTGGCGGAACGCGATGCGGATGGTGTCGTCGGCATAGTCGGCCAGCGAGAGGAAACGCATCTGCCAGTTGCTGTCGGCGGTAAGCGTCTCGTAGAACACGGGCGTGTAGCGGCTCATGTCGTACACATCGCCGTTGCCGGTGCTGACGTACACAGTATAGTGCTCGGCCGGCAGCGAGAAATTGGCCGGGCGCACCTGCCAGGTGAACTGCGTGTTGAGGCCGCCGAGCGCGATGGGAGGCGAAATCAGCCAGTTGTCGGCATCGGGAACCAGGCCGAAGAAAGTAACGGAATTGGACTCGACCCAGCCGTCACGCATGGTCCAGGCGGTGCCGTTGCCGTCGTCGTCAATCATCTTCCAGCAGTTGCGGGTGGTGCTGAGGGCATCAAAATTCTCAATGAAGGGGAGGGTGTCCATCAGGCCGCAGTCGCTCACCACGACATCCATCCAGGCGGTGTCGCTGCCGAAGGCATTCGTGGCCACCACGCCGATGCGGAACAGACCGCCGTCGTTCCACACCACACGGTTGATGGCGCTGATCACATATTCCATATAGCCGGCATCGTCGCATATCCAGCTGTAGGTCAGCCCCGAGGTGGAGCCGCTGAGCAGCTGCGCCATGAAAGTGGCCGTGTCGCCGGCATCGATGCTGAGGGGACCCGTCAGGCGCACCAGCGGCAGGCTGTCGTTGCCCACCGACACATAGTCAACCTGCAGCGACGAGCCATTGGAATTGTAGTGGTGGAAAGCCAGGCGCACCCACAGGCCGGCATAGTCCGACAGATTCACCGACCGCTGCTGGTAGGTATTGGCACTGATAGTCTCCGAGAAAAGCAAATCGGTGAAGCGCGTGGTGTCCACCACAGTGTCGTTCACCATGGCGAGAAGCACCTCGTAGTGGTCGCCCACGCCGGAGGCAAACGACTTCACCCACCAGGAGAACTGGACCGAGTCGGAAATCGAGGCCGGAATCTCAATCACAGGGCTAATCGCCCAGTTCGACGGATTGAGCGGCACCGAGTCGTAGACCGATTCGGAATAGAGAACCGAACTGCCATCGTGGGCGAAATAGCCCAGCGGGGCGAACATAGAGGGGACGGACGAATAGTCAACCCGGCGCCAGCCGTAGCCGTCGCCGTCGCCGTCAACGGTACGCCAGTCGCCGATACCGTTCTCGAAACTCTCCAGATAGGGAATTGCCCTGACAGGCTGCGCCACCGCAGCCGTCATAGCCATTAAGGCCATCAGTAAAATACAAAGTTTTTTCATCATATTAAATTTTTAAATGTTTCACACCTAGTTAAACGCAAAAACGCCTCAAAAAACTACAGGAGGTACAAAAAAATCCGCACTCATTATGCGGATTTATAGGATAAGTCTGGTTTATCTCACTATTTTTCAATTGCATTGGCCATCCGGAGAGCAGATCTGCGGGGCATAAGAGAGGGTGTCGACTTTGGTGTAGTCCAGTTCGGTTACGGGGACGTTTATGTTGCGTATGTCGGTGGGCTCAAACGTCGTGTTGCCAAATTCATCGATGACGTAGGTGCATTTCATGCGGCCCTGTGGGTCGAGCATCACCGTGGTGGGGATGCCGTTGGGACCTGTGATGAGTTGCGGCTGCGGAGCAATGGCATTCACAACATTGTTCAGGTAGTTGTCGGCAACATCGTATCCTGACTCCTCAAGACTCTCACCATAGTGAAAGATGACGTTCCACACCACCGACCACATGCTCTTCATCATCAGCGGGCGGTACTGCGGCAGAGTGTCGTTGATCCAGTAGCGGGGTTCTTCGATATGGTAGCTCTTGAACACCTTGTCCATGTACTGCGCCGTGCTGTAGCTCTTTTCCACGAAATACCAGCGAACTTGGCTGCTATCGCACTCGGCCATCTTCCGTGGGTAGACGTCGCGCATACTCATTATGCAGAAACCGCAGCATGAACTGGTCAGCACCACCACCTTATAATGCGTGGTGTCGGCAGAGATTATTTGTCGCAGTTGTTCCACTGTTACGGGTGTGAGGTTGTCCATCTTGACCACCCTACGGTAGTTCTTTACCGTTGGCTTATCCATCATGCAGCCTGCAAACAGCATCGCGGCAAATAGTAGAACTGTCAGTTTCTTCATCCTTTTATTAATATATATATGCAAGAGGGGGGCAAGAACTTACAGAGTAAAAAAAAACCGGCGGAGTGGCACTCCGCAGGCATAACCAATATTGGTAGATTATTTTTGGAAGAGTTTCTGCCAGTTCTTGTACTCGCGCTGCTTCCAGGCGCCGTTGTGATAGGCGTAGGAAGCGATGGCAGGGATGACGGTGGTGCCTTCGGCATAGACCATCTGCTGCAGTTCCTCGCTCACCTTGCCCCAGCTGCCGGCCTCGAGGAGGGTGCTGGAGGAGCAGGCGCCGTCGCGCACGTCGGCCACGGTAATCTGGATGGCGTATTTGTGCATGGGTACCTCGACGCCGAGGATTTCAGCGCAGACGACGGTGTCCTGTGCGAAGTTCTTGGGGGTGCCGCCGCCGACCATGAAGAGGCCGCTCTCGGGGCTGTTCATCTTGATCTCGGTAAGTTCGAGGAAGTCGGCCACGCTGTCGATGCTGACATAGGGCTTGCCTTCTTTCTTGCGCAGCCACTGGTGCTTGCCGATGCCGAAGCCGGCGCTGCTGTCGCTGAAAGCGGGGACGAAGATAGGCACGCCGCACTCGTAGCAGGTCTGGATGAGGCTGTCTTTCTTCACGCTGTGGCCATCGGCCAGCCATTTGCCGAGTTCGTAGATGAATTCGCGGCTGCTGTAGGGGCGGGGTTCGAGCAGGTCGGCCACATCGCAGGTGGTCTGGTCGCAGGCCTGCAGCTCCTCCTCGTCGATGAAAGTGTCATAGATGCGGTCGATATAGAGCTCGCGGAGGGTGGTGTCGGGCACGACATTCTCTTTGGTGCCGATGTAGTGCTTGTAGCCGAGCGCCTCGAAGAGGTCCATATCGATGATGGAGGCGCCGGTGGCGACCACGGCGTCGATCATCTTGTTGCGCACCATGTCGACGTACACCTGCATGCACCCAGCGGCGGAGGTGGAGCCGGCCAGGGTGAGGATGTTGGTGCAGTCCTTCTCGGCCAGCATCTGGCAGAGGATGTCGGCGGCACGGGCGGTGTCGCGGCTGGTGAAGCTCATGTGGCGCATGGCGTCGATAAGCTCGGTACTGTCGTACTTCTTGATGTCAATGTGCTTGACGGTTTCTTTCAGGAGGTCTTTCTTTTCCATATGATTGTTATTATTCTTTTTTCTAGTTAAATACAACGTGGAATATACTGTTTTATTGTGCCAGTTAGTTTTTTATTTGTCGATGCGGTGGAGGGTGACGGTGATTTCTTTGGTGGCGGTGCCTTCGTTCCAGTTGCCGTCGCCGCCACGCAGTGGCACTCCGTCGAACGAGACGGCCACCGTGGTGTCACGATAGCTACCATTTTCTTCCCCATCGATGTCGAAGAAACTGACTGTGGAGAAGTTGTTGGAGTCAGGGTAGTTTGTCCAAACGTCGAAACGACCATCGGCATCGGTGGTGTCGACATAGGCCCATTCGCCTCCTCTGTTTTCCCAGTCCCGCGTCTTCTGTACACCGATTCCGGGGATTGGGTCTCCCTCTTCGTTGACGACGGTGCCTTTGGCACGGTAGTATCTTTCGGGACAGCCGTATTCTTCGGTGGATATTTTGCTACAGCCCACTTGTATACCCAGTAGGCTTCCCAGCGAAATCAACAACCAATTCTTTAGTCTCAGATATTTTATTTTCATAGCTTTATATGTTTATTCCGATACTATTTTCAGTCCGATGATGGAGGCGGTGAGGGTGGTGATGAAGAAGAGTCGCCAGAAAGTGGCGGGCTCGTGGAAGATGAAGATGCCGACCAGCACGGAGCCCAGGGCGCCGATGCCGGTCCACACGGGGTAGGCGGTGCCGATGGGCAGCGTCTGGGTGGCCTTGGCCAACAGCACGGCGCTCAGCACATAGAACACGGCAAAGGCACCCATCCACTCCCAGTAGGGCAGTCCGACGAGTCCCTTGGTCTTGCCGAGGCAGAAGGCGAAGCCCACCTCACACAGTCCGGCCAGTATAAGTATGAGCCAACTCATGGCGGTGTTTCCTTGTTTCGGTTTGGAAGAGGGTGCCCCGGTCAGAGGACACCCCCTTGGGAGCGGTGCGGAACCTTATTTGACAATCAGTTTCTGCACAGCGTTGGTGTTCTCACCAGTGAGGCGCACGAAGTAGGCGCCGGCGGCGAGGTTGGAGACGTCGAAGCGGTAGCTGGCGGCATTGCCCTGCTGCTGCATGACGACGCGGCCGTTGAGGTCGACGATTTCGACGCTCACGCGACCCTCAATGCCTTCAGCCGACACATTGACCATGCCGGTGGCGGGGTTGGGGCTGACGCTGATGGCGGCGGAGGCCACCTGGTCGATGCTCACCTCGCCCTCGCCGATGCGGAGGTCGTCGATGGCCAGGGCGTCGCCACCCATGGCGGTGATGTTGTGGAAGGCGATGTAGATGGTCTGGCCGGCGTAGTCGGCGAGCGACACATTGCGGAACTCATAGTTTGCATTGTCGCCACTCTCGCTGAAGAGGGTGGTGGTGAAGTCGGCGGCAGTGCGGCCGGTGGTGGAGAGGCGCACCTCATATTGGCTGGGGATACCTTCCCACTCGTTGAGCTTCACGTACCAGGAGAGGACAAAGTTCGTAGCCTCGGCGGGCAGGGTGATGGCGGGCGAGACGGCCCACTGGTCGACATTCACATCGTCGCTGTAGGCGCCGAAGAGGCAGGCGTTGCCGCTGCGGGAGTATTCGGGAGTGTCGTTGAAGAGGAAGCCATAGTCCATGGGATCGGTGGCGAAGAGGTTCCAGCAGTTGTTGAGAGCCTCGCTCTCGAAGCCGTTCTCATAGGGGAAGGTGGAGATGCCGCAGTCGATGGCGGTAACAGTCATGGTGGCGCTGTTGCTGCCCACGCTGTTGGTGGCGGTAACGCTGACGGTATGGTTGCCGGCGGTGGTGAAGGTGTGGGTGAGGGTGGCGGAGGTCTCGCTCACGGCGCTGCCGTCGACGGTCCAGGCGTAGCTGTCGGCATTGCTGCTGACGGCGGTGAAGGTGGCGGGCTCGTTGATGAGAACCGAGGCCGGGCCGCGGAGGTTGACAATGGCGGCGCTCATGGAGCGAAGCTCAATCTGGTCGAGGACCACGGCATAGCCGCCGGCGCAGTTGAAGTGGCGGAAGGCCAAGCGGAAGTCGCCGCTGAGGCTGGCGGGCAGGAGAACCACACGCTGGCCGAGGACGGTGTCGGCGGCGGAGAGGGTCTCTTCGAAGAGGAGGGTGGTGTCGGTACCGGCAATGAGGTACAGACCATAGTGGTCGCCGGGATAGGAGGGGGCACCGAGCGACATCACCTGCCAAGCCACCTCGTAGGAACCCGTAGCGGGCATGGTGATGACGGGGCTGAACAGCCAGTTGTCGGTCGGCACATCCACCACGCCGAAGAAGGAAGCCTGACCCGAGAGGGAGATCACCTGGCCGACGGGCGTGGTCATGGCTTCTACGCTGGCGTACCAGCCCATGCCCTGGGTGAGGCGGCTCTCGTTGAACCAGCAGCCGAAGCCCTCGCTAAAGTCGGGAGCGTAGGGGATGGTGGTGCCGTCGCAGCTGTAGACGACTACATCGAGCGTGTCGTAGATCGAGCCCACGGCATTGATGGCCTCGACCATCACCTGGTAGTTGCCGGCAGCGGTGAAGACATGGGTGTAGGTGTTGGCGCCACCGGCGACAAAAGTACCGTTCACGTACCAGGCCAGCGAATCGGCCAGCACAGTGGAGGCAGTGTACACGGCATTGATACCGGTGCCCACCGAATCGGGACCGGCGAGGGCCACCGAAGGTTCGGTGAGTTCGCTCACCTCAAAGTTGCCCACGAAGAGATAGTAGGCATAATCGCCATAGTAGTTGATAGCCACATACTTGGTGCCGGCAGGGAGGGTATAGGCCACCTCGGTCCAAGCGGTGGGGGCAGGATTCACATCGGCCAGCAGGGTGGTGAAGGCGGCGGTGTCGTTGGTGGTGCTGGAGGCACGCACGCGGAAGACATCCGATGCATTACGGCCCCTCACCCAGAAGCGTACAGCATACTGGGTACCCTCGTCCAGGTCCAGCTCGGGGCTGATGAGGTACTGGTTGTAGTCCTCGGCAAGGTCATAGCTGCTCAGCACGTAGGCGCTTGCACCATAGGTGGAGGCGTCCACCTGGGCTACACCCGTGAGGTAGTCGTTGGCGGTGTCGGCGCTGACAAAAGTCCAGCAGGGTACACCACCCTCGAAGGTCTCCACATGGGGGAAGTCGGCGATGGGCTGGGTGCAGTCGACCACATCGACATCGATGGTGTCATAGGTGGTGCCACTGGTGTTCGTGCCGCCCACCACCACCTGGTGCATGCCGTCGGTGGTGGCTCTCGGACGCACCGTCGACATACCACTCGTAGCTGTCGCTATTGGGCGAGCTGGCGGTGAAGGTCAGCGTCTGGTTGAGCTGCGCCACGCTGGGGCCAGCGAGGGTTACCATCGGAGCCTGCACGGTGTAGGTGTCGCTCACCACGCGGATCATCCACGTGTTTTCGAAGTTTATTTCGGGCAGCGTAGTCCATTCCACACCATCGATCGAGAGGTAGGTGCCGTTCGGATAGGTGGCTCCTTCGACAGCGGCAGCCGGATAGGGGACGCCAGTGTTGGATAAGACAACCCACATGGCCTGACCCGTCACCACGGGCAGGGAGCTGCTCAGCGTAACGGTCTTCCACGCCATGGTGTCGGCGGCGGTGGCGGCAATCGTCTGGCTGTAGGCGGCGGTGGCGCCGGGTGCCAGGACGGGGCTGGCGCCGAAGATGATGCTCATCTCATAATTGCCTGCTGCGGGCACAAAGAAATGCACCTCGGTGATGTTGTTGCGGCCCACCAGGGCGGCAGCCTCAATCTTGATACCCCATTGTATGGTCGAGGTCTCGTTGCCCATACCCATACCACTGAAGAAAGGCTCGTCGAGGCAGTACGACATCGTGTCGGCCCAAATAGGATTGTCCACCGACTTGGCTGCGCGCTTGGTTGCAAAGGAAGCCTTCTCCTTGGCATTCTGCTGTTTGGCGGCCTTGAGCTGCGGCACGTTGGCCTGTCCTCTCTGTGCCATGCGGGTCAGACCCGGCTGGGCGGTGGCGGAAGCGGCCATCAGGACCGCAGCCACCAGAACAAATAGCGTTTTTTTCATTGTTTTTTTCGTCGCCCGGTTATATACCATCGGGCCCTTCGGTTGTTAGTTGGGTTTATATTGTCTGTCTGTTTCACTCAATTCGTTGCATACGACACATTTACACACACGCACACGCCTGCAATCCAAAATGCAAAGATACACTTTTTTTTCAACACACAAACTTTTTAGCAAATTTTATATTATTTCCGCCCCCCCCTCCACAGCCATCGCCGCTCCCCTCCCCTGCCCCTCCCCTGCCATGGCCGAAGAGAGGAAGAAGAGAGGAAGAAGAGGGTACCCACAAAACACTATCCGTCAGCCTGTTGCAGAGGGGCCATTTTCGGCCGTTTTTCAACTTTTGGAACAAAAAAAATGCCGTTTGAAAATAAAGTTGTATCTTTGCACCCTCAATTCACCGCGACATGAATATAGCACTGATAGGATACGGCCGTATGGGCCATGCCATTGAAGCCCTCGCCGGGGAGCGTGGGCACCGCGTGATATGCACCGTGGACAGCCTCGCCGAGTGGAACGAACGCGAACCCCTGGTGTGCCAGGCCGACGTGGCCATCGAGTTCTCCACCCCCGCCACCGCCGTGGCCAACATACGCCGCTGCTTCGACCTCGGCCTGCCCGTGGTCTGCGGCACCACCGGATGGGACGACGACTACGACATCGTGGCGGCACGCTGCCGCGCCGAGAGCCACGCGCTCTTCACCGCCTCCAACTTCAGCCTCGGCATGAACATCATGTTCCGCCTCAACGAGCGCCTGGCCGAACTGATGCGCGGCCGCAGCCAATACGCCGTCTCCATCGCCGAGACCCACCACATACACAAGCTCGACGCCCCCAGCGGCACCGCACTCTCCCTGGCCGGCCAGATTGCCGACCATGGCGGACGCCCGCAGGAGAGCATCCCCATCGAGAGTTTCCGCGAGGGCGAAGTGCCCGGCACACATGTCGTTACCTACCGCAGCGCCGAAGACACCCTCACCCTCACCCACGAGGCCCACAGCCGCCAGGGGCTCGCCCTCGGCGCACTGCTGGCCGCCGAGTTCCTCGTGGCCAAGAAAGAGAAGGGGGTCTACACGATGAAAGACCTACTGGATTGAAAACCACAGCCCGACATAGTGCCTCCCCCTGGGTCGTCGCCGGCCTCGCGCTGCTGCTGCTGGCGGCCATGGTGGCCAGCTGCCTCTTCGGCGCCGTCGACTTCCGGTGGGACGACCTCTGGCACTCGCCCATCTTCCTCCAGCTGCGCCTGCCGCGCGTCATCATGAGCGCCCTGGTGGGTGCCGTCCTCTCGGTCTGCGGCGCCGCCTACCAGAGCATCTTCCGCAACCCCCTGACCGACCCCTACGTGCTGGGGGTCAGCAGCGGCGCCTCGCTGGGTGCCGCCGTGGCCATACTGCTGGGGCTGGAAGCCTTCCTCTGGGGCGTGGGCGGCATGGCGCTGGCCGCTGCCCTGGCCACTGTGGTGCTTATCTACAAAATCGCCTCCATCGGCAACCGCATGCACACCACCACCCTGCTCCTCACCGGCGTATGCCTCACCCTGCTCATCTCCGCCCTCATCTCGTTCCTCATGGTGCTCAACCAGGAAAAGATGGACGCCATCATCTTCTGGACCATGGGCTCCTTCGGCTCGTCGGGCTGGATGGATGTGTGGATGATGGCGCCGGTGGCCGTGCTGGGCATCGGCGCGGTGCTGTGGCACGGGCGCGACCTCAACCTGCTGCTGGCCGGCAGCGAGGCCGCCAAGAGCATGGGCTGCGAGGTGGAGCGGGTGAAGCGCACCCTGCTGCTAGCCACCACGCTGATGGTCGCCTTCGCCGTCAGTTCGTGCGGCGTCATCGGCTTCGTGGGCCTCATCGTGCCCCACGCCGTGCGCCTCGTGGCGGGCCCCGACAACCGCAAGGTGGTGCCCTACTCGATGCTCTGCGGCGCCCTGTTCGTGCTGGTGTGCGACACCCTGGCCCGCACCCTGCTGCGCCCCAGCGAGCTGCCCGTCGGCAGCCTCACCTCGATGGTCGGCGCCCCGCTCTTCATCTACCTCCTGTACAAAAACAAAAAAACATACTAGACACACTAGACACACTAGAATTACTAGAAAAACTAGAAAAACTAGAAAAACCGGAAAGAAAAATGCTCGCCCTCCGCAACATACAGCTCTCCTTCGGCCAAAGGGTCATCCTGGGCGACATCAGCGCCGAGGTGGCTCCCGGGTGCATCACCGCCGTGATGGGTCCCAACGGCTGCGGCAAGACCACCCTGCTGCGCTGCATCGGCGGCCTGTTGCAGCCCGACAGCGGACATGTGCTCATCGACCACAAGCCCGTGGCCGACTACACCGCCCGCCAGCTGGCCCAGCGGCTGGCCTTCGTGCGACAGCACGCACAGACCGACTTCGAGTTCTCGGCCTTCGAGACCGTCCTCATGGGGCGCAACCCCTACCAGCGCCACCTCCAGAACGAGAGCCAGGCCGACTGGGACATCGTCGAGCGCTGCATGCGCCAGACCGGCACCTGGCACCTCCGCTTCTCCACCCCTGCGCAGATGAGCGGCGGCGAGCTGCAGCGCGTCATGATTGCCCGCGCCCTGGCGCAGGAAACACCCCTGCTGCTGCTCGACGAGCCGGTCTCCAACCTCGACATCGCCCACCAGCTCGAAATCATGCGCCTCCTGCGCCAAGCCTCGGACAAGACCGTCCTCATCGTCATCCACGACCTCAACCTCGCCCTCCAGTTCTGCGACCGCCTGATGCTGCTCCACGAGGGCAGACTGCTCTTCCACGGCCCTGTGGCCGAAGGGCTTACCCCCGACAACATACGCCTCGTCTACGGCGTCGACACCCACATGGCCGACGGCCGCATCGTCTTCGACTACTAGCCCATGCCGCACCTACGAACCCTGCTCACCGCCCTCCTGCTGCTCCTCGTGCTGCCGCTGCACGGCCAACAGCTGCGCAGCGACATCGTCGTCGACAGCCTCCTGGCCGAGGCGCGCCGCCACCTCGGCACCCCCTACCGCTGGGCCGGCTCGTCGACCAAGGGGTTCGACTGCGCCGGCTTCACCCGCTATATCTACGGCCGCTACGGCATCGCGCTGCCCCATTCGTCGGCCGCACAGTACCCCGTCGGCACCCCGGTGGAGCGCGGCCAGTGGCAGCCGGGCGACCTGGTGTTCTTCGCCGGCCGCGCCATCCGCCCTCATATAGGCCACGTGGGCATCGTTACCGACGCCGACAGCTCCGGCTTCAACTTCATCCACGCCTCCGTGGGCCACGGCATCCGCGTGTCGCACTCCTCCGAGTCGTACTACGCCCCGCGCTACCGCGGCGCCTGCCGCCTGATAGCTAAGGCCACCCCACCGGCCACCCCGGCAGCACCTCGCATCACCACATTCGCACTGGTGGGCGACATCATGCTCGGCACCACCTACCCCACCCCTCACCTGCCGGTGGCGTCGGGCGCGCACCTCTTCGAGCACACCACACCCATCCTGGCCGCCGCCGACATCGCCATGGGAAACCTCGAAGGCGCTTTCTGCGACACCTCCGTCTCCTGCCGCAAACAGGAAAGCGACAACAACTACTCCTTCCGCATGCCTCCGGCCTATGCGCCGCTGCTGCGCGAGGCGGGGTTCGACTTCCTTTCGCTGGCCAACAACCACAGCAACGACTTCGGCACCCCGGGCCTGCGCCACACCATGACACTGCTCGACAGCCTGGGCATCGCCTATGCCGGCCTCAAACGCCAATACCGAACCGCACTGCTGCGCCTGGACACCCTCGTGGTCGGCATCGCCGCCTTCGGCCACAACAGCCACACGCCGCGCCTGACCGACACCGCCCTGGTGGCTGCCATCCTCCGCGGCCTGCGCGACTCGTGCCACCTGCTGGTGGTTACCTTCCACGGCGGCTCCGAAGGCCCGTCGTGCCTGCACCTGCCCGACAGCGCCGAGCGCTACCTCGGAGAGCCGCGCGGCCACCTGCGCCAGTTCGCGCACCGCTGCATCGACCTCGGCGCCGACCTCGTCTTCGGCCACGGCCCACACGTGCCGCGCGCCATGGAACTCTACCGCGGACACCTCGTCGCCTACAGCCTCGGCAACTTCTGCACTCCGGTGGGATTCAGCCTCAAAGGTATCACTGGCTACGCACCGCTCATCACCGTGCGACTCAACCCCGACGGCACCCTCCTCGACGGACACATCCACTCCTTCCACCAGCCCTACCGCAAGGGACCGCGCCCCGACCCGCACCACCGCGCCGCTCGCCTCATGGCCCATCTGAGCCTCCAGGATTTCGAGCTCCCAAGCCTCGAATTCCACCCCGACGGAGACTTCAGGCCCATAAGCGTCCATAGCAGTCCTTAGTCTTTGTATTCCCCTACCATTCCCCTACCGCCTCCCAGGGGCGTTTTTTGATTTTTTAAGATTATTGTATTTTGTCAGTTGGCACATTTTATGTATTTTTGCAACACTTTTTATACACCGATTGAACAGAATAAAATGAAATATATCGCACGCATCATATTGCTACTCACCGCTTTGTCCGTGCAACTCTCACTCAACGCACAGGTACACGACCCTCATAAGAAAACCGACAAGTCCGAAATCAAAGTCAACAAACTGGACGTCATCTACGAAGACGAAGAGTTCAAAGGCGTGGTCATCGACCACCGCAACGACCGCGAGACCGAGCAATACCTCTACACCGCCCCATTCATCTTCGAAGACGAAGAGGAGGACGATGTAGACGAGGAAGACCTCCCCGGCAACTACACCCTCAGCGACGACGGCGTCGACAGCGAAGACGACATACTCATCGAAGGTTTCGACACCGCCGTCATCCACATGCCCAAGCTCGACGTAATGCACATGGGCGAGCCCGTTACCCTGCAGCTGCGCGACGAGGCCCGCGGCCAGTTCTTCCACTGGCCCACCCCCAAGACAGCCCGCGCCAGCTCCCACTTCGGCCCGCGCTGGCGACGCTTCCACTACGGACTCGACCTCGCCCAGCCCACCGGCGAACCCATCTACGCCGCCTTCGACGGCACCGTGCGCATCTCCAAGTACAACCGCTCCTACGGCCACCTCGTCATCATTCACCACCCCAACGGCCTCGAAACCTACTACGCACACATGTCCAAACGCCACGTGCAGGTGGGGCAGGAAGTCAAGGCCGGCGACGTCATCGGCCTCTGCGGCAACACAGGTCGCTCGCGCGGCGCACACCTCCACTTCGAAATACGCTACCACGGCAACGCTATCAACCCCGAGACCGTCATCGACTGCAGCACGCACGACCTCATCTCCGACCGCCTCACCCTCACCCCCGCCTCCTTCCGCAAGGTAAGTTCCCGTGGCCGCGCCTCGGGCTCGTCGGCCAGCAGCGCCTCTGGCGGCTGGTACCGCGTGCGCAGCGGCGACACCCTCGAAAAGATTGCCCGCCGCCACGGCACCACCGTCCGCCGCCTCTGCCAACTCAATGGCATCAGCCAAAACAAAGTGCTCCATCCCGGCGACCGCCTCCGCGTCAGCGGCACCTCCGCCAAATCCAGTAAATCCAGCAACGCCGGAAATTCCAGTGCCTCCGGGAAATCCGAAGCCTCCGGCAACTCCGGAAAAACCTCCACCTACACCGTCCGCCGCGGCGACACCCTCGGCAAGATTGCCAAACGCCACGGCATGAGCCTCAAGGAACTCTGCTCACTCAACGGCATCAGCCAGAACAAAACCATACGCGAAGGCCAAAAACTCAAGGTCAAATGAGACTCGACATCCTCACCCTCTTCCCGAACATGATGACCATGTTCTTCGAGGAAAGCATCCTCAAACGCGCCCAAAAGAAAGGGATCGTCGAGGTTGTCTTCCACGACCTGCACGACTACTCACTCACCAAATACGGCTCCGTCGACGACTACCCCTACGGCGGCGCCGCCGGCATGGTGATGTGCGTCGAGCCCATCGCCAACTGCATCGAGAAACTGCAATCCGAGCGCACCTACGACGACATAATCTATACCGCCCCCGACGGCGAGATGCTCTCCCAGCCCCTGGCCAACCAGCTTTCCCTCAAGCAGAACCTCCTCGTGCTCTGCGGCCACTACAAAGGTGTCGACGAGCGCATCCGCGAGCACTTCATCACCCGCGAAATCTCCATCGGCGACTACGTCCTCTCGGGTGGCGAGCTGGCGGCCGCCGTCATCGCCGACGCCGTCATACGCCTCGTCCCCGGCGTCATCGGCGACGAGCAGTCCGCCCTCGCCGACTCCTTCCAGGACGGCCTCGTCGCACCGCCTGAATACACCCGTCCGCTCGAGTTCCGCGGCTGGCGCGTCCCCGACGTGCTCCTCTCCGGCAACCACGCCAAAATCGAGCAGTGGCGCATGGAACAAGCCATAGCCCGCACCAAAGAACGCCGCCCAGAACTGTTGAAAAAACAATAACATATCAACGTATCAACATATCAACAACAATATGACAGAATTCGAAAAATACGCCACCCGACACCGTGGCATCAGCAGCACCACCTTCGCCAAGTACACCTCGGCCATCAACGCCTCGCTCACCCCCTACATCGTCGAAGAGCGCCAGCTCAACGTCGCCCAGATGGATGTCTTCAGCCGCCTGATGATGGACCGCATCATCTTCCTCGGCACCGCCATCGATGACTACACCGCCAACGTCATCCAGGCGCAGCTCCTCTTCCTCGAGAACATGGACCCCGACCGCGAGATTACCATCTACCTCAACTCCCCCGGCGGCTCCGTCTACGCCGGCCTCGGCATCTACGACACCATGCAGTTCATCCAGCCCAAGGTGGCCACCATCTGCACCGGCCTCGCCGCCTCCATGGCCTCCGTCCTCCTCTGCGCCGGCGAGAAAGGGCGCCGCTCGGCACTCCCCCACTCCCGCGTCATGATCCACCAGCCCATGGGCGGCGCCGACGGACAAGCTACCGACATGGAAATCACCGTCCGCGAGATAGTGAAGCTCAAGAAAGAACTCTACGAAATCATCTCCCTCCACAGCGGACAGCCCTTCGAGCAGGTGGAGAAAGACTCCGACCGCGACCACTGGTTCACCGCCCAGGAAGCCCTCGCCTACGGCATGATCGACGAGGTGCTCACCAAGAAGTAACCTCCAACCCCATCCCAATCTGGCTGACGGAACATACTCGTCAGCCAGATTTTCTTTTTACCGCCTCCCTCCTCCACTCGGACCCACTAGGAATTACCTAGGAGTTACCTAGGACCCATCTAGGAGTTATGTAGGAGTTGACTAGGAGCTGCATAGGAGCCACACCACACAAACCACTGACAACCACAAAAATAGAAACAACCTGAATACGAATTCTCCTCCCCCCACTCATTTTATACACGACTCTTATAGCCCGCTGGTTCAAAACGATAGTTAGATGTATATTTTTGAGCATAATAAAAAATTACTATAACTTTTTTTTATTATACTAGAAAAAGTTCATATATTTGCATTGAAAACAAGACACAGATAAAGATGATTAATCGACTGATTTCTAATACAATTAAACAAAGATTCTTTAGAGGAAAGGCTATTATTGTTGTGGGGCCACGACAGGTCGGCAAGACTACGCTGCTAAAGATGTTGGCAACAGATTATAATAGCAAGGTACTTGTGTGGAACTGCGACGAGCCCGATGTGCGCCGCAAACTCACCGACCCCACCTCTACCATGCTGGGCGCCGAAACTGCAGGATATGATATAGTGTTCATCGACGAGGCTCAACGCATACAGAATATCGGCATCACCTTGAAACTGTTGATTGACAACTACCCCGAAAAGCAGGTGGTGGTAACCGGGTCTTCGGCAATCGAACTTTCCAACTCAATCAACGAACCTCTGACAGGTCGTAAGTATGAGTACGTACTCTTCCCGTTCTCCGCCGAGGAGCTAATCCTCGAAAACAGCATGCAGGAAGAGCGCAGACTGCTGGAGCGCAGATTGATATATGGCTCATACCCTGAAGTGGTCAACCTGCCTGGCGAAGAGCGTGAAACCCTGACGAGCCTCGTGAGCAGTTATCTCTACAAAGACATCTTTTCGTTCCAAGACGTGCGCAAACCCGAAATCATCGAACAGTTGCTGCAGGCACTGGCCTTGCAGGTCGGTAGCGAGGTGTCTTTCAACGAGCTGGGGCGGCTACTGGGATTGAATTCCATCACAGTGCAACGCTACATCGACCTGCTGGAGAAATCGTATGTGGTTTTCCATCTGCGGTCGTTCAGCCGCAATGTGCGCTCCGAGTTGAAGAAAAGCCGCAAAATTTACTTCTACGACAATGGGGTGCGAAACGCCTTAATCGGAGACTATAAGCCGTTGGCTCTCCGAACGGACACGGGCGCCCTGTGGGAGAACTATATCATCAGCGAACGGATGAAACACAATGCCTATACCAACTTCTATGGCAAGAGTTATTTTTGGCGCACACAGCAGCAACAAGAGGTCGACTATATTGAGGACTATGACGGAGTACTGCATGCCTACGAGTTCAAATGGAGTGGCACCAAGCAGCCCCGCCTGACCGACACCTTTGCCAAGAACTATCCCGACCACACCTTTACAGTCGTCAATCCCGACAATTATCAAGATTTTGTCAAAGGAATCTGACGGCAAGCACATCGCCGAGATGGCCCTCGCCTACAGCATGATCGACGAGCTGCTCACCAAGAAGTCCCCCCCCCCTGCCCCTCCCTTCTCCCCGCCCCATTAGGATTCATCTAGGCGTTACATGGGTGTTGAGTAGGAACTACCCATAAAAAAAGGATGCTAGCAAGCATCCTTTTCTGCATTGAGAACGACTTATCAGTCGCCAACAATGCCGGAGCAACCCAAACCGCACATAGAGCATCCAATACTTGAAATCCTTGCCGATTCGGCTGCAATCTCGGACGAGTTTTGGGCAATCATGTCCTGGGCTTTTTTCAAATACTCAGCCATAATTATTAATTTTTAAATTATACCTACTCTTTTTAAGGATTTTCGGCTTCCTCCTGTTCTTACATGCTTATGTTTTCTACAAGTTCATAGCATCGCATCGCAGATTGGAGTGTAAGCAGTTCATTAGTGGTTAGTTTTCGGTCGATAGATGTGAAATAGCGTATCTGGAACGACGATATTTCTTGCGCCTGTGCAAGATAGAGTTTGCACATACTTTTGTCCCGTTTCGCCACGCATTGGCGTTTCATATAATTGAATCCATAACAGGTAGCGCATACCCGCAATATTGGACAATTAATACAATCATTATCAATAAGAGCGATGTCATTGCAAAAGTCAACGTCTTTTATTTCTTCCAACACATTGGGATTTCCATGTACCATCGGCAAAAAGAGGTGGCAAGGATACATCTTCCCGTCTACATCATAGAAATGAATGCCCGTGCCTGTTCCGCAATTCTTTCGGGGAGGCCGTGAGATGTTTTCGTCAAGCAACTGGATGTACATCATGTCGAATGGGGTTGAAAGAGGGATGTCGGGATGGTCTATGTAGTACTGCCCTAGCGCCTTCAGTTGCTCGCGATACGTTTTGTCGTCGTCATCGGCCCAGGTATGCCCCTGTGCAAGAGAGGAGGCCACACGGAAACCATGTTCGTTCAATGCTATGACTCCCGCTGCATAGTAGGGTAACGTATCGTGCGTCAGTGTCTGTTTGAAATAAGAGTTTGGCCATGTGTCTCGGATGAATTCAAGTGGCAAGGTATTTGTTGAGACACCGCGGTTTGCCACCTGGCTATACTCGTTTCCATCTACGGACATAACCAAACGGAAATCTTTTGCATTTTGCGCAAACCACTCTTGTTTCTCCGTGTCAAGCAACGTCCCATTGGTCGTAACCGAAAAGACAATATTGAACGGCAAGTTTAAAGATTTTGTCCATTCATAAACCCGTTTTATTACATCGAAGTTAATCAACGGCTCTCCCCCCATAAAATCTATCCCCATTCGGCTACCTTCTGTCTGTATCTTGGGATAGTCGTCAAACTCTTTTTTCAATATGTTTTGGGCAGTCTCAAACGTCATCATTTTGCTTGTCTTGAACTTCTCAAAACAATAGACACAATTCAAATTACATGCATGTGTAACCATCAAGGAACACATCCTATTAGTGCGAAACTTTTTTGTTGCCAAGTTACTGTTCATCTTGTTGTATACATTTGTTTTTTTTTATACATTATTTTCATACGAAGAAAGTGGAGCCATCCATTCCCCTAATCTCTATCGGTAGGGCTTGGACTCCCTTTAATTCGGAATTAAGTAGATAAGGTCTTGCTGATGTAACTCCACTTGGCGTGTACCGATAGCAATGGTATACAACACAAGTAAGAAGTCATTTTGCCTTATTCCGACTTAATTCCTTCGTGAAAGTGTCCAAGTTTCACCGATAGCGGAATAGAGAAAACGCGCTTTCTCTCGGTCTTTCTTCCTGTTGAAAGACGGTGCAAAGATACAACCTTTTTTCAAACTGGCAAAAATTATTTTTACCATGTCGCAGAAATTGCGTATTTTTGCAACCCAATAATGATTGATATTGGTACGAAAAATATGCAAGTAAAATTTGTAAACAAGAGCCATCACCCGCTACCGAAATATGAGACGGCGCAGTCGGCGGGGATGGATTTGCGGGCCTTCCTGCCCGAGGGGCCGATTACGTTGAAGCCGATGGAGAGAGGACTCGTGAAGACGGGTCTCTTCATGGAGTTGCCGGCGGGCTACGAGGCCCAGGTGCGCCCGCGCAGCGGCCTAGCGCTGAAGAAGGGCATCACGGTCCTCAACAGCCCCGGTACCATCGACGCCGACTACCGCGGCGAAATCTGCGTGATACTGATTAACCTCTCGCAGGAGGATTTCATCATAGGCGACGGCGAGCGCATCGCCCAGATGGTCATCGCCCGCCACGAGCAGGCCGAAATCGTCCAAGCCGAGGAACTCACCGACACCGAGCGCGGCACCGGCGGCTTCGGCCATACGGGGAAATAACCTCACCCCCACACCCTTCTCCTTCAAGAGAGGGGTGTAGAATGAATTGATTAGAATGAAACGTTTGGCACAATCTGTGGTCTTGTGTGTTGCGATATTATCGCAACTATTTTCCTCCTGCCATGCGCAGCCCGCTGGTACGCAGGCGTCTCGCCTGCAAAACAGCTCTGCAGGCGAAACGCCTGCGTACCCAGATTTGCGAACGGGTGCCGAAATGCTCTTCCTCATGGAAGCGACAGCCTTCCCCGGCTCCCGTATCGCCGTGGTTGGGAACCAGACTTCAATCGTTGGAAACACACATTTGGTTGACACCTTGCTATCGGCAGGGGCCAATGTAGTGAAAATCTTCTGCCCCGAGCACGGCTTCCGCGGCACCGCCGCGGCGGGCGCCCATGTCAATAACAGCACCGACCCCAAAACGGGGCTCCCCATCATTTCTTTATACGGCAAGAACAAAAAGCCCACACCAGAGCAGCTGATGGACGTGGATGTCGTCATCTTCGACCTGCAGGATGTGGGCTGCCGCTTCTATACCTATATCTCCACGCTGCACTATGTGATGGAAGCCTGCGCCGAAAAGGGAATCCCCCTTATCGTCCTCGACCGCCCCAACCCCAACGGGCACTATGTCGACGGACCGGTGCTGGACACCGCCACCTGCCGCTCCTTCGTCGGCATGCACCCTGTGCCTGTCGTATATGGCATGACCATCGGTGAGTATGCCCTGATGATTAACGGCGAGCGATGGATAAAGGACACCTGCGACCTCACCGTTGTCAAAATGGACAACTATCACCGTGACAGCATCTACGAGCTGCCTGTAGCGCCGTCGCCCAACCTGCGCACCGCCCACGCCATCGCCCTCTACCCCTCGCTCTGCCTCTTCGAGGGCACCAACTGCGGCGTCGGCCGCGGCACCGACCACCCCTTCGAGTGGCTCACCTACGGCACCGACACCCTCGACCTGCGGCAGGAAACGGCTCCGACAGCCTTCAGCCTCAAATACTTGATGGAGATGCACCGCCGTGTGCCCAAGGGGAAATTTTTCCTCAAGAGCAACTTCTTCGAGAAGCTGGCCGGCAACAAGGAGCTGCGCAAGCAAATTGAGCTGGGCATGAGCGAGGAGGCCATCCGCGCCACCTGGCAGCCTGCCCTCGACCAATTCATGGAAATACGCAAGAAATACTTGATATATGAAGACTAACGGCAAGAACATCTGTAAAGAGTTGAAGGCCATCCGCAAGCGTGTGGCCGACGAGAACCAGATACCGCTGGAGCAGCATGAATGCACCTACGACGGTCCGTGCGACGGCACCTGTCCGCGCTGCGAGGCCGAGGTGAAGTACCTGGAGCATGAGCTGCACCGCCGCATGACCCTCGGCAAGGCCGCCGCGGTGGCGGGTGTGGCCATGTCGCTGGCGGCATTCACCAGCTGCACCGAAGGGAAGGTAGAGGGTGAAGTAGAGCCTATGGCGGGTGCTGTCGTCTACCCTGAAGACACCACACAGGTCGACACTACCAGCGGAGCCACCCATAATGACCAACAATCAACAATACAATACCAATGAAGAAAGTAATGTTATTCCTTGCAGTCGCCGCCATGATGGCCGCCTGCTGCAACAAACAGGAAGTAGCGCAGGTTGACCCTGCCGAAACCGTCATGCAGAACATCCTCGCCCGCAAGAGCGTCCGCTCCTACACCGGCGACACCATCCCCGCCGCAGTGATGGAGAACATCCTCCGTGCCGCCATGGCCGCCCCTAGCGGCCGCGACTGGCGCCCCTGGAGCTTCGTCGTGCTGACCGATAAGAGCCAGTATGACAGCATCTTCGCCGGCAACTTCAACATGCAGAAATTCAAGGAGAGCGGTGCCGTGGTCGTCATCTGCGCCGACACCATTCACATGGGACCCACGCGCGACAACCCCGACGGCCCCGCCGTGGCCCAGGTGAACCAGATTTGGCGCGACGACATGGGTGCCGTTACCGAGAACCTCCTCCTGGCCGTCGAGGCTTACGGCCTCGGCGCCTGCTGGACCGCCTGCTACCCCTACCAGCAGACCATGGAGCCCGTCAAGCGCACCCTCGGCCTGCCCGCCTCGGTGGTGCCCTATGCCGTGGTGCCCATCGGCTACCCCAACGGCGACACCCAGCCCAAGGACAAGTGGGATCCCTCGCGCATACATTATAACCGCTGGTAGCCTATGCTGAATCCCGGAATCAAAGGCCGCCTCGAGCAGGTGGTAACCCCCGACCTGTCGGCCGCCCGCATCGGCAGCGGCCTGGTGGAGGTGTTCGCCACGCCGATGATGATAGCCCTCATGGAGCGCACCTGCAACGAGAGCGTCCTCCCGCACCTGGAGGAAGGCCAGGGCACGGTAGGCACCCACGTCAACGTCTCCCACTCGGCCGCCACGCCGGTGGGCATGCGCGTGTGGTGCGAGAGCGAGCTGCTGGAGGTGGACCGCCGCCGGCTGGTTTTCAGCGTGAAAGCCTACGACGAGCGCGGCCCTATAGGCGAAGGCACCCACGAGCGCTTCGTCATCGACACCGCCAAGTTCCAGGCCAAAGCCCTCGGAAAATAAAGACATAAAAAGAGGGTGTCCCAAAAGTCATGGACACCCTCTTTCCATTTAACCTGTAGTTTGAGGTCTGTTCCAAATAAGCAATTCTTGTTAGAAAATAATTACTTATGGGACACCCTCCGCCTTATCTGCTCTGAACACGGGGCTAGAACTTGTATCCCAAATTAAACGAAAGATTGAAATAGAGTGCGGTCATACTCTTTGAAGTTTCGTTTATGCATGACCAATACCCTCCATGCCTGGTGTTCCATTGATATGTTTCGGTATAACGTCCCATTCGGTAGACGCCGGCAGTGAGGTCAAAATAGTAATAGAGGTGCTTGGGACCGATGGAGCCCAACCTAAAGACGGCACCGACCCCCATTTCGTCTGCACAGTCATATGATTTGCTATACTGAGTGCGCTGCGAATTAAGCGACTTATTTTTGATGTTGAACTCTGATCCCAGAGAACTTCGGACATCCAAACCGACACCCCAAAGGAGTTTGCGTTCAAACTGGTGTCGTTTGCCAAGGTGTTGGTAGCCGAATGAGAAGTGTATTGCAGGATCGGAGGTAGAGAATGTGTACTTAAAGTTGAGAAATCCGCCATCGGCCGAAAAGTCCCTTCTGGGAAAGGCGAAATCAATTCCCACACCACCACCAAATCCAAAGTAGGGATTTGCCACGCTTGTCGGCAAGTTGAATTCAGCATTGGCTCCTACGCTAAAGCCGAAGAACCCACGAGGATTAATATTGGAATTGTCAAAAGTCCATCGGACACGTCCCTCAAATGCCCGAGGAACAAAACAGCGCAGTTGCTGGAAACGCTCAACTAGATCTCTGGCGATGCTTTGGAACATGTCATTAACCTCGCCAAAGTTCTTGGCAACTCTAGGCTTGCCATCCGAATTGAGTTTTCGGTTGACCGCCATAAAAATATTGCTCGATACATCGGCATCTTCGTCTTGGTAAGCGATGGTGTACACTTGCAAGTCATGACAATCTTTTTTGCCATTTGCGTGTGTGTAGGTGAGGCGGTGCCCTTTGACGACATTCCCCTCTAGATGAATCAAATAGGGATTTTCAAGACCATGCTTGTATACATGCCCCTTAAGGATGGAATGATTATCGAAACCATCGGTAAAGCAGGTCATCATTGCGCCAGAAAATTTGATGTTTTCTGGTAACTGCAGATTCTTAATGTAATTGTCCACAAGAATAGACGCGGTATCCATGGCAAAGTAGAGAGCTGTGTTATTGTAAGTATTTAAGTTCTTCAGAAAATTGTCCTTAATGTCCTTTGCCACCTCAGGTGTCAATGGCGTTATGGGATAAATGTTATTGCGGGCCTCTTGTACGGTGCTGAAGGCCACGATGCCGAGATGGATATTGCCAGACACAGCACTGGCATAGCGGTTTACTACCTCTTCAACCATCTTTTTCATGGGCTTGAAGTTGCCACTTTTTCTCATGGATTCGCTGCAGTCCATAACCAGTATCACCACCTGAGCCATGTCGCGGCGTCGTTGATTCACTGGCTGACGCACCTCCGCATCTTCCTGCCAGTAGTAGCGATCATTGTTGTCGGGTTGCCATTTCCAAAAGCGGATGTTTTTGTAGCCGACATTAGAATGGATCGTATCGAAGATAAATTCTATAGATTCGGACTCCGGGTCAACTTTTCCTTCTAACCTATTGATACCATCTGTGTACTGAATGACAACACCAGTGTCTGTGATATCTGTCAGGTGGTAACGATAGCTTTGCGAAGCTTCATCATAAATCATTTTGTATGAACCATCAATGTGGTAAAGTGAATGCTCGGCCTGGGCGGCCACTTTCGATGTGGACAGCATGGTTGCACACAGCAGAATGCCAAAAATGGCAGAGGATAATCTGTTTCTCATCTTATTATTTTAATTGGATAATGAACAAAATTAACGTGCCTACATTTGAAAGGAATATGCACATAAAAAGAGCGTGGCACTTATTCTTCGCCGTCATCGGAATCTTTGAGGTCTTCGACTACCCTTCCTCCCAATTACAACGATAAAGCCCACGCCTAAAAAGGCGGGAGCGCCGTTGCCTTCCCCTGGGAGGAAATTTGAAAGTGTCGAAGTTTCAAAGATTCCAGCGTACAGCTACTTCGCTTTTTCCTATTCTACGATATGCATATTCTACACTATGCCGTTTTCTTCATTGACTTTGTTTTCGTGAATAATATTTTGTCTACTCAGTGCAAAAAAACCGCCTGCAAGCGGTTTCCTGTTTCCGTGGAGTAGATGGGACTCGAACCCACTACCTTTTGATTGCGAACCAAATGCTCTACCAGATGAGCTACTACCCCGTTGTCTATCAAAAAAGGGCCGTTCGTGGCGACCCTCTTCTTGGTGGAGTATATCGGAGTCGAACCGATGACCTCTTGCATGCCATGCAAGCGCTCTAGCCAACTGAGCTAATACCCCATTTGCATTCCGTTTTTCTCTCGAAATCTCAATTCCAAAGTTCACTCGACTTCGCTCGTGCTCTTTTGAAATCGGGTGCAAAAGTACAACCTTTTTCCGATATGGCCAAATATTTTTTGCATTTTTTTCTCAAACCACTGTGTTTCAGCCCCATTATTTTTCCACAGCACCTCACCGATAGCGATGCATCCAGCCCCAAAACCTCCTCTAATAACGTTTTTTGCCCCCTCCTCTTCACTACTACTCCCCACCCCTTCCCGACCACTCCCCTAGCATGGACGAAGAGAGGAAGAAGAGGGTACCCCCTGAATCCTGATTGTCAGCCGCTTGCAAACCACGTTTTTTGAGCCGTTTTTCACTTTTTTCCAATTTTTCGACCCCTTTTTTCGCCCCTGCCTCCAGGGGAGGTCGGGTACTCCGTGCGGGGGTACCCCAGCGGGGTGCGTCGAGGTTTTCAACCGAGCAAATCTTTGATACCAAAAGGAGTGCCGAGAGGGGCCGTTTTTTTGTTGATAACTTGTCGGCCGAGGCGGTGGAATTCTATATAATTTAGCACTCCGAAACGGGAGCACCCGTTTTGCCGCAATTCATTATAACTTAACAACATAAATCAGCACCCATGATGACGCAAGGCGACTTGTTTTCTGCAACCACCCCCCAGCGGGAACCCAAAGAGTACCGGCAGTATACACCGGAGGAGATTATGCAGTCCTCGGTGGACTATTTCCACGGCGACGAGCTGGCCGCCAACGTGTGGATGAACAAGTACGCCCTGCGCAACGACGACAAGATCTACGAGCTCAACCCCGACATGATGCACCGCCGCCTGGCGGCGGAGTATGCCCGCATCGAGCAGAAGTACCAGAACCCCCTCTCGGAGGAGGAGATCTACCAGCTGCTGAAAGACTTTAAATATATAGTACCCCAGGGCAGCCCCATGAGCGGCATCGGCAACAACTTCCAGGTGGTCAGCCTCTCGAACTGCTTCGTCATCGGCAATTCGGGCCAGAGCGACTCCTACGGCGGCATCATGAAAATTGACCAGGAGCAGGTGCAGCTGATGAAGCGGCGCGGCGGCGTAGGGCACGACCTGAGCCACATACGCCCCGGCGGAAGCCCCGTCAAGAACTCGGCCCTCACCTCGACCGGCATCGTGCCCTTCATGCAGCGCTACAGCAACACCACCCGCGAGGTGGCCCAGGGCGGCCGCCGCGGCGCGCTGATGCTCTCCATCAGCATCAAGCACCCCGACTCCGAGCACTTCATCGACGCCAAGCTGGAGCAGGGCAAGATTACCGGCGCCAACGTCAGCGTGAAGATTACCGACGAGTTCATGGAGTGCGTCCGCAGCGGCAAGCCGTTCGTGCAGCAGTACCCCATCGACTCGCCCAACCCCATATATACCAAAGAGATAGATGCCCGCGCGCTGTGGAACAAGATTATCGCCAACGCGTGGAGCAGCGCCGAGCCGGGTGTGCTCTACTGGGACACCATCATCCGCGAGAGCGTGCCCGACTGCTATGCCGACTTCGGCTACCGCACCGTCAGCACCAACCCCTGCGGCGAGATACCCCTCTGCCCCTACGACAGCTGCCGCCTGCAGGCAATCAACCTCTTCTCCTATGTCGAGAACCCCTTCACCCCACAGGCCACGTTCAATTTCGACCTCTTCCGCGAGCATGTGGCCAAGGGGCAACGCCTGATGGACGACCTGATTGACCTCGAGCTGGAGAAGGTGGAGCAGATACTCAAGAAGATAGAGACCGACCCCGAGAGCGACGAAATCAAGCAGGTGGAGCACAACCTGTGGCTGAATATCAAGATGAAGTGCCTCGAAGGGCGCCGCAGCGGCTTCGGCATCACGGCCGAGGGCGACATGCTGGCCGCCCTGGGCCTGCAATATGGCAGCGAGGAGGCCACTGCATTTGCCGTCAAGGTGCAGCAGACCCTCTGCTGCGCCGCCTACGGCTCCAGCGTACAGCTGGCCAAGGAGCGCGGCTCCTTCCCCATCTACGACCCACGCCGCGAGGAGAACAACCCCCTCATCCAGCGCATACGCGAAGCCGAACCCGAGCTCTACGCCGAGATGACCAAGTACGGCCGCCGCAACATCGCCCTCCTCACCATCGCCCCCACCGGCACCGTCAGCATCTGCACCCAGACCACCAGCGGCATCGAGCCCGTGTTCCTCGTCGCCTACAAACGCCGCAAAAAGATTAACCCCAACGACCGCGACGCCTCCAACAAGAACATCATCAAAGACGAAAACGGCGACTACTTCGAAGAGTACAACGTATTCCACCCCAAGTTCCTCGACTGGGCCCGCATCAACGGACACGATGTGGAGGCCGTCAAGCAGATGGACGACACAGCGTTGCAGACACTCATCGAACAGAGCCCCTACTTCCACGCCACCAGCGCCGACATCGACTGGGTGGCCAAGGTGCGCATGCAGGGCGCCATACAGAAATGGGTGGACCACTCGATTTCCGTTACCGTCAACATCCCCAAGGAGACCACCAAAGAGACCGTGGCCACCATCTACGAGACCGCCTGGGAAAGCGGATGCAAGGGTTGCACCATCTACCGCGACGGATCGCGCACCGGCGTGCTGGTCTCCACCAGCGAGGGCAAGAAAGACACCCCCGCTTTCGGCGAAAGCAAAGCCCCCAAGCGCCCCAAGAAACTCGAGGCCGAAATCGTCCGCTTCAAGAACGAAAAGGAGGATTGGATTGCCGTCGTCGGCATGTACGAAGGTCGCCCCTACGAGATTTTCACCGGCCGCGCCGAGAACTTCGTGCTGCCCAAGTGGGTCGAGAAAGGTTGGGTGATACGCGTCAAGGAGAAAGGCGACGCCCATGCGCGCTACGACTTCCAATTCCTCGACCACGACGGCTACCCCGTAACCATCGGCGGCCTATCCCGCATGTTCAAGAAAGAATACTGGAACTACGCCAAGCTCATCTCCGGCATCCTGCGCCACGGCATGCCCATCCCCAACGTGGTGGAACTCATCGGCAAGCTCACCTTCGACGTGGACAGCATCACCACCTGGTCCAACGGTGTGGCCCGCGCGCTGAAACGCTACATCAAGGACGGCACCGAGACCGACGAACTCTGCCCCGACTGCGGCAGCAAGATTGTATACCGCGACGGATGCAAGAGCTGCCAGAACTGCGGCTGGAGCAAATGCAGCTAGAAAAACAAGCAAGCACATATAGCACAGGAGGCCCCCATCGATGGGGGCCTCCTGTTTTGTTTCCCATTCGGGGACATACTATCAATTTTACCAGTAGCTGTATCCTCGAAAAAAACGACTACAAACCTGACAAAAGGGCATTTTTTGTCAGTTTACAACCAGATGATTCCCAAGGCATAAGACCCACCCTCTTCTTCCTCTCTTCTTCCTCTCTTCTTCCTCTCTTGGAGAATGGGTGGGAAAAGGGAAGGGCAGCGACCGACGGACGCTGCCCTTTGTCATGAATCCGGGGGTTATCTGACCACCATGATACGTCTTGGCGGCAGGTCGCCAATCTTAACGAGGTAGGCGCCGCTGGCAGGGATATCGAAGCTCACCTCGCCCTGCCCGTCACGACGGGTGGCAAGGAGACGGCCGACGGCATCGTAGAGTGCCACTCCTTGGCCCTCGGCACCCTCGACGACAACGCGGCCACCACGCTGGTATACCTTGGCATTGACGGCCTGCGGGCTGTCCGCACCGGCGGGGTCGCTGATATAGATTGTGTCGTGGATATAGACCGTGTCGCGAACGGTGTGGTAGAGGTATATCGTGTCGTGGATGTATTCCCACTCGGTATGGGTGAGCCACACCGTATCGTGGATATAGTGATTGACGTAGGTCGTGTCATGGATATAGCGGTTGATGTAGTTGATGACCGTGTCATGGATGTAGTTGGTGATAAAGGTAGTGTCGTGGATGTAGTGGTTGATGTACTGCAGCACCGTGTCGTGGATGTAGACGTCGACGAAGCGCTCGAGGTAGGTCGTATCGTGGATGTAGTTGGTGATGAAGGTTGTGTCGTGGATGTAGTGGTTGACATACTGCAACACCGTGTCGTGGATGTATTCCCACACAGTCTGGGTGAGCCACACCGTGTCGTGGATATAGTGGTTCACATGGGCCGTGTCGTGGATGTAGAGGGTGAGGTAGGCGGTGTCGTGCACATAGTGGTGCAGGTAGAGGGTGTCCGTCTGGGTGCGCACCAGGACGGTGGTGTCGTGGATATAGTTGTTGATGTAGGTTGTGTCGTGCACATAGTTATTGACGTAGGCTATCATCGTGTCGTGCACGTAGTTGGTGATGTAGGTCGTGTCATGAACGTACTCGCGGATGTAGACCCGGGTGGTGTCGTGCACGTTGTGATTGACGTAGACCGTATCATAGATATGCTCAGGAAGGTAGAGCGTGTCGCGGAAGTAGTGGTTGACCACGGTGGTGTCATGCACATACTGGTTCACGTACTGCAGCACCGTGTCGTGGATATAGTTGGTTACCAGCGTGGTGTCGTGGATGTACTGCGTGAGCCAGGCCGTGTCATGAACGTAGCGGTTGATGTAGGTCGTGTCGTGCACATAGTGGTTCACGTAGCGGATGACCGTGTCGTGGATGTAGCTGTTGACGAAGGTGGTATCCCGGATGTAGACCAGCGTGGTATCGTGCAGGTGGACCAAGTGCACTATGGTGGTGTCGTGCAGGGTTACATAGGCGGTGTCGTGCGGGGTGAACACAGCGGTGAAGAGGGTGTCGGCTGTTACCTCCACCCGGCGGGGGTTGCTTCCGTCGCCATCGTTCCAACCCACGAAACGCACGTTGGCCGCCGGCAGGGCGTAGAGTGTGGCTGTGTCGCCGGCGGTGTAGGTGCCGCCGCCGGCAGCGGTGCCGAGGGCAGGCGCATCGGACTGGACCGTAACGGTGTGGGTGACTGACTGGGCACTGGCGACGATGGACAGCGCGACAAGTGTGGCGAAAAGGAGTAAAGCTTTCTTTATCATAATGTTTCTTTTTTATTGCTATGTACTATGTAGGTTCATCTTGCGTTGAGGACGACTGCCACCCTGTGGGGTACCGATGTGCCCACCTGCACAAGGTAGACCCCAGAAGCAGGCACCTCGAAGGTGAGGAGTGCCGCCTCCTCGCGCCGCGCGGACAACAGGCGCCCGGACAGGTCGTAGAGCGACACTTCGCGCCCCAATGCACCTTCCACCGCGATGCGGCCTTGACTCACGTAGACCTTCGCCTTGGCGGGTACGATGGGGTCGACAGCGACGTAGACAGTGTCGTGGACATAGACTGTGTCCGTCAGGGTGGTGTACAGGTGCACCGTGTCGTGGACGTTGGCGTAGCGCGTGCGAGTGCGGTAGAGGGTGTCCGTCAGGCGGATGTAGCTGAAGAGGGTGTCATGCACCAGGTGGTCGATGTAGCGCTCCACCGTGTCCGTCAGGTAGCGGGCAAGGAAGACCGTGTCGTGCAGCTCGTGGGTGAGGTCCACCGGCAGCGTGTCGTGAAGGTAGTGGTACAGGTAGCGCTCCACGTAGAGCGTGTCGTGCAGGTACTGCTGCAGGAAGACCGTGTCGTGCAGCCGGTGCTCCAGGTGCTGGAAGAGGGTGTCGTGGATATACCCGTGGAGGGTGCGGGTGATGTAGAGCGTGTCGTGCGTGTAGTGATGCATGTGAAGCGTGTCGTGCACGAAGGCCGTGAGGTACAGCGTGTCGTGTATGTAGTGGCGCAGGTAGAGCGTGTCTGTGATGCTGTGCACTGTCAACAGGGTGTCG
>ONBB01000025.1 GCA_900315935.1 uncultured Bacteroidales bacterium | reverse complement strand
GCGGGCGGCGCGCTCGCGCAAGCCCAACAGCAACGCCTGCCGCGCCGTGGCCGCGAAGCGCACCATCGACACAAACCAGTCTCTTTCAGCCTGTTGGTTTTCTGTATTCGGATAGTTTATCTCCCTGCGGTAGCCGCGCACCACGTGGCGCCCGCGCCACAGGTACCCCACCACGGTGCCCACCTTGCCCCGGAACGGCCCGAGGATGCCTTGCTCTAACTTTGCCATATCTCTGTTTTTTAATATTTTACGACAACATTGACAACACAGACAACTCTAGCAAGCGCAACATGCGCTTGCCCTCTTCGTCGCGGTCTTCTGTCAGTGCCTATTTTCATATCTTTGTGTTTTAATATTTTACGACAACATTGGCGACACAGACAACTCTGGCAAGCGCAACATGCGCTTGCCCTCTCCGTTGCGGTCTTCTGTCAGTGCCTATTTCCATATATCTCTCTGTCTGTCAATGCTGCGCGTGTTGCGCAGCCAAAGTTGTCTTTGTTGTCAGCGTTGTCGTTTAAATAAATATCCATGTTGTCGTTCTAACCTACCTAACGCCGAAATCCCCGACTTATTGTGCCCGTTCACCAACCATAGAAGAAGAGGGGAAGAAGAGGGTTGTATTAATCCGCTGTCAATCAGCCGAGTGCATCCGTGGCTTTTGGGGCGTTTTTGGTAAAATTATCCACCTGGCAGCACAATAAATCGTGGCGGCATACGTTATGTTCTTACTATGAAACGAATCCTCATCCACCTCGGCCTGCTGGCGGCCACCCTGTCGGTCGGCGCGCAGTACCAGCTGCCCAACCCAGGCTTCGAGCAGTGGGACGGCGGCACCACCTCGGAACCCACCCACTGGAACTCGTTCGCCACCTCGGACGGCACCTTCTCCGGCCTCGCCTCGTCGCCCCACCACTACCGCCGCAACGGCGGCCGTCCAGGCTCCACCGGCAGCCACTACCTGACCATCTACACCAAGTCGATTATCGGCATCAAGGCCAACGGCAACATGACCACCGGCCGCATCCATGCCGGCTCCACCTCGGCCTCGAGCAGCGACAACTACAACTACACCCAGCGCAGCAACGCCAACCACTGCCAGCCCTTCGCGGGCACGCCCGACTCGATGTATGTGTGGGTGAGCTACTACGCCGCGTCGGCCTCGTCGCAGGCCCAGGTATCGGCCATCGTGCACGGCGACAACGACTTCCGCGCCCCCAACCAGGAGAGCAACGCCAACCTCTACTGCGGCAAGGCGCAGGCGCGCTTCACCCGCACCACCACGTCGTCCTCCGCCATGCAGTGGCAGCAGGTCAAGGTGCCCTTCGTCTACGACGGACGGAGCGAGGCGCGCTACCTGCTGGTCAACCTCACCACCAACGCCACCCCCGGCAGCGGCAGCGCCGACGACTCGCTCTCCATCGATGACATTGAGTTCGTATACAGCGCCTGGCTGACCGACATCCTCGTCGACGGCCGTCCGATTGACGGCTTCCGCCAAGGGCTGCTGGACTACACGGTGCATGTCGACGATGCCAACATGCTCTCTGCCTGCACGCTGGAGGGCATCCCCGAGGTCTCCGACGCCACCGTCAGCACCACGCTGCAGCCGGTCGACGACACCTCCTCGCTCGCCCTCCTCTCCGTTACGGCCGAGGACGGCACCACCGAGCGCACCTACCGCCTCACCCTCACCACCGGCCATCCTGCAGGGGCTTCGCTGCTGGACATCCCCGCAGCCCGCACCTCCCGCACCTCGTTCCTCATCTACCCCAACCCCGCCGCCGACCGCCTCACCGTCGAGGCCGATGGCGAAGTGCGCCTCACCGACCTCGCCGGCCGCCTCCTGCAACGCCGCCAGGTCCGCGGCTCCGCCACCCTCGACCTCGCCGACCTCCCCTCCGGCACCTACCTCCTGCACTGCAACGGCATCACCCACAAGGTTGTCAAGCCATGAGACACGCCGCCATCCTCCTGCTCCTGATTTGCCTTCCGGCATGGGCCGCAGCCCAGACCAAGAAGAGCGAGCCGCTGTTCAACCAGGCGGTGGAGAAAGGTATTGCCGGACAGCACGAGGAAGCCATCAAGCTGCTCAACAAGGCGCTGGACCACGACCCGCAGTATGCCGAGGCGTGGCTGCTGCTGGGCAACCAGCACCTGGCCCTGCAGCGCCATGCCGAGGCGCGTCAGTGCTACCAGCACTGCCTGAGCCTCAACCCCAAGAGCACACGGTGGCAGAAGGAGGCGCGCGACGGCATCCGCACGGCCGACTTCCGCCAGCATGCCGTGGAGCATCCTGTGCCTTTCCGACCTATCAACCTCGGCCCCAACGTCAACACCGAGGACGACGAGTACCTGCCCGCCCTCACAGCCGACTACCGCCAGCTGGTCTTCACCCGCCGCTCGCCACGCCGCGCCACCACCCAGCCCGGCCTGCCGCTGGAGGAGGACTTCTACCTCTCGCTCTACGACACCATGGAGCTCGACTGGGGTCCCGCCCAGCGTATGCCCGAGCCGCTCAACAGCAACGGCAACGAGGGTGCCCAGACCCTCTCGCACGACGGCCGCGTGGTCATCTTCACCGCCTGCGGACGCTCACGCGAGCATAGCAGCTGCGATATCTATATGTCTGTACGACAAGGCGGCCGCTGGGGCAAGCCGCGCAACCTAGGCCACCCGGTGAACACCCCCTACTGGGAGTCCTTCCCCTCGCTCTCCATCGACGGCTACACGCTCTACTTCGTCTCCACCCGCCCGGGCGGATACGGCGGCACCGATATCTGGTGCTGCACCCTCGAGGAGGGTCGCTGGAGCGAGCCGCGCAACCTGGGACCCGAAATCAACACCCCGGGCAACGAGACTGCCCCCTTCGTCCACTTCGACGACAAGACGCTCTACTTCGCCTCCGACGGCCACCTGGGCATGGGCGGCATGGACCTCTTCCGCGCCAAACGCACCTCCGACACCACCTGGGGGCAGGTGCGCAACCTCGGCTACCCCATCAACACCGAGGGCGACGAGAACAACCTCATCGTGGCACCCGACGGACGGACGGCCATCTTCAGCAGCGACCGCTACGGCGGCTACGGCAAACAGGACCTCTACTCCTTCGTCATGCCCGCACCGGTGCAGCCCGAGCGCGTAACGTTCATCGACCCCGTGGTGCAGGCCGAGAACCTGCTCTCGCTGGGCGACACCGTCACATTGCGCAACATCCACTTCCTCACCGCCAGCGCCGAACTCTACGAAGCCTCCAAGGCTGGCCTCGACCGCCTGGCCGAAGCCCTCAAACGGCACCCGCGCCTGCGCCTTGAGGTGGGCGGCCACACCGACGCCGTGGGTAAGGACGAGGATAACCTCCTGCTCTCCGAGCGCCGCGCCAAGGCGGTCTACGACTACCTCATCCTGCGCGGCATCAGCCCCGAGCGCCTCACCTACCGCGGCTACGGCGAGACCCGCCCCATCGCCCCCAACGACACCCCCGAGGGCCGCGCCCAAAACCGCCGCACCACCCTCACGCCCCTGCGATAGACCGCACCGTCGGAAATCAACAATCGGCAAAAAATACGAAAAAAAAGGCCGTCCCCCCGCGATACGTTTTTTTTTCGTATCTTTGCAGACAAATTATCACCCCGATATGGAACAGCAACTGTTGATTTACAATACTTTGAGCCGTCAGAAGGAACTCTTCCGCCCCCTGACAGAGGGTCGTGTGGGCATGTATGTCTGCGGCCCCACCGTCTACGGCGACGGCCACCTCGGCCATGCACGCCCTGCCATCACCTTCGACGTCGTCTTCCGCTACCTGCAGCACCTCGGCTACAAGGTGCGCTACGTCCGCAACATCACCGATGTGGGCCATCTGGAGCACGATGCCGACGAGGGCGAGGACAAAATCGCCAAGAAGGCACGCCTCGAGCAGCTCGAACCCATGGAGGTGGCGCAGTACTACACCAACCGCTACCACGCCGCCATGGAGCGCCTCAACGTGCTGCCTCCCAGCATCGAGCCCCACGCCAGCGGCCATATCATGGAGCAGATAGCCCTCGTGCAGCAGCTGCTCGACAAGGGCTACGCCTACGAGAGCAACGGCTCGGTCTACTTCGACGTGCGCAAGTATCAGGAAGACACCCACAAGTACGGCCAGCTCAGCGGCCGCGTCATCGACGAGATGCTCGCCACCACCCGCGAGCTCGACGGGCAGGACGAGAAGCGTTTCTCGGGCGACTTCGCCCTGTGGAAGAAAGCCTCGCCGGAGCACATCATGCGCTGGCCCTCGCCCTGGAGCGACGGCTTCCCCGGCTGGCATGCCGAGTGCACCGCCATGGGCAGCAAATACCTCGGCTCGCCGTTCGACATCCACGGCGGCGGCATGGACCTCGTCTTCCCGCATCACGAGAGCGAGATAGCGCAGTGCCAGGCATCCACCGGCCACGCCCCTTGCCGCTACTGGATGCACAACAACATGATTACCATCAACGGCCAGAAGATGGGCAAGAGCCTCGGCAACTTCATCACCCTTGACGAGTTCTTCACCGGCAAGCATGAGCTGTTGGCCCAAGCCTACTCGCCCATGACCATCCGCTTCTTCATCCTCCAGGCCCACTACCGCAGCACCGTCGACTTCAGCAACGAGGCCCTCCAAGCCGCCGAAAAGGGATTCTCCAAGCTGATGGAAGCCTACAAGGCCCTGAACCGCATCGCCGACAATCCTGGAGCCACCGAAGCCTCAGGAATATCTGACCTTCGCCAGAAGTGCTATGATGCCATGAACGACGACTTCGCCACCCCCACCGTCATCAGCCACCTCTTCGAGGCCACCAAGATCATCAACTCCGCTGCCGACGGCAAGTTGAAACTCTCGCAAGCCGACATTGACGAGCTGAAGTTCGTCTTCGACACCTTCCTCTTCGGCATACTCGGCATGCGCGACGAGGCCGGCGGCAGCAACACCGCCCTGCTGGACGGCCTGATGCAGGTCATCCTCGACATCCGCGCCACCGCCAAGGCCAACAAGGACTGGACCACCAGCGACCGCATCCGCGACAGCCTCACCGCCCTCGGCATCACCGTCAAGGACGGCAAGGACGGGGCTACATGGCAGTTATGAGTTATGAGTTAAGAATTATGAGTTATTGTGTTAATATAGAGTTATGAAAAAAGGAGACTATATACTTATCGCCTGTGTCGCCGCAGTGGCGGCACTCTTCGCCATCCCGCAGACCGGCTGCGCCGAGGGCTTCAACTGGGCCACCGTTAACCACCCTTACATCATGGCCTTCTTCAAGTTCGCAATCCTCGCCACACTGGGCGAGATGCTGGCCCTGCGTATCCGCAAGGGTGTCTACAACGAACCCGGATTCGGCGTCCTGCCCCGCATGATGGTGTGGGGTTTCCTGGGCATGTGCATCGCCATGGCCATGGTTGTCTTCAAGACCGGCACGCCCTACTTCCTCGCCTCCACCGGCATCGCCGACCTGGCCACCCTGCAGGCCACCTTCGCCGCCCCCGCCTTCTCGTGGGGCAAGCTGGGCATCGCCTTTGCCGTCAGCGTGCTGATGAACAGCATCTTCGCGCCTGTGATGATGACCTTCCACAAATGCACCGACATCCACATTCTGGACAACGGCGGCACCGTCCGCGGCCTGCTGCGCCCCATGAAGATGCGCGAGATATTCGCCACCAAGGTCAACTGGGACATGCAGTGGAACTTCGTCATCAAACGGACCATCCCCCTCTTCTGGTTCCCTGCCCACACCATCACCTTCATCCTGCCCCCCACGCTGCAGGTGCTCTTCGCCGCTCTACTCGGCGTGGCGTTGGGTCTGATACTGGCATTGAAGAAATGAAGCATAGACTTGCTTTTATCGGATTACTCGGAGTATTCGGAGTAATCGGGACACTCGGCGCCCAGAATCCCTTCAGCCTCGAGTGGCACGGCTTCGTCAACCCCCACTTCTACGCCGACAGCCGCGCCGTGGTGGGCGGTCGCGAGGACATGATGCTCTTCTATCCCAAGCCCATCCTCCGCGACAGCCTTGGCAACGACATCAACGACGGCTGGCAGGCCAACCTCCTGGCCATCACCGCCCGCCTGGGTCTGCGCATCAACGGGCCCGACATGCTGGGTGCCAAGACCAGCGCCTACATCGAGGGCGACTTCACCGGCTCGACCAACGCCACCATCAACACCCTGCGCCTACGGCATGCCTATATCGACATGCGCTGGGAGCGCCACCGCCTGCTGGCAGGCCAGTACTGGTACGCCATGGTCATCCACGAAATTATGCCCATGACCAACCCCCTCAACATGGGTTCTCCCTTCCACCCCTACGCCCGCCAGCCGCAGGTGCGCTACGAGTACCAGAGCAGAGCCCTCGAGGCCGTAGCGGTCGCCCAGTGGCAACTTGACAACACGAGTCAAGGCCTCCTCAACGGCGCGCCCGCCTCCAGCACCCTCTTCGCCCGCCACAGCCTGGTGCCCGAACTCAACGCCCAGCTGCGCTACCGCACCAAGCACCTCTTCTTCGGCGTGGCCGCCAACCTCAAGACCATACAGCCCATGGTGAACACCACCGTCATCGCGGGGGCGAACAATGATTCGCCCCTACATACATCGCTGTCATGGTCCCTTTTCGGCAAAGCCACCCTCGGCCCCGTTACCGTTAAAGCGCAGACCCTGCTCAACAACAGCCTCTACGAAGGCTGCTCGCTGGGCGGCTACCTGATGCTGGCCGACAGCAGTTTCTCCGACTGGCATTTCAACACCGTGTGGGTCGACGTGGAGCGAAGCGAAGGGCATTGGCGCCCCGGCCTCTTCCTCGGATTTGCCAAGAACCTCGACTACGGCAACACCGACTACCTCCACTGCTTCGGCCGCGGCCATGAGCTGAAATACCTCTGGCGCGTGCAGCCCCGCCTCACCTACAAGACTCTCAAGGGGCTCGACTTCACGGCCGAAGCCGAGTACACCCGTGCCGGCTACGACACCCCCGTCGGCAACCTCCGACTCTCCTTCTCCGCCGTCTATGCTTTCTAACTTCCACACCCACAGTCTCTATTGCGACGGCAAGGCGCCGTTGCGCGACTTTGTCGAAGTGGCCGTCAGCCACGGCTTCTCCGCCCTCGGCTTCAGCGGCCACGCGCCGGTGCCGTTCGACAATTCCTTCGCCATCCCGCAGGAACGCTACCTCGACTATTGCCGCGAGGTGCGCGCCCTGCAGGCCGAGTACGCCGACCGCATCGAAATCACCCTCGGCCTCGAGATTGACTACATCCCCGGCCTGCTCGAGGACTTCACCCCACTCGTCGAGCAGGGCGGCCTCGACTACACCATCGGCAGTGTGCACCTGATACCCTCCGACTCCTCCCCTAAGCTAGGGGAGCATCCGGTTTGTATCTCTAACTCCTCCCCTAAGCTAGGGGAGGGGGACCGCCGCCCTGCGGTGGTGGAGGAGTGTGCTAACCCGGATGACTTGTGGTTCATCGACGGCTCGAAGCAGGAGACCTACGACGAAGGGCTCCGCCGCCTCTTCGGGGGCGACATACGCCGTGGCGTCCGCGCCTATTTCCACCAGCAGAACGCTATGCTCGAACGCAACCGCCCCACCATCGTCGGCCATCCCGACAAGATAGTGATGCACAACCGCGACCGCTACTTCCGCGAGGACGAGCCCTGGTACGAGGCGCTGGCACTGGAGACCCTCGCGCTCGTCCACGAGCTGGGGCTCATCTGCGAGGTCAACACGCGCGGCATCTACAAAGGCCGCCACGCCGACTACTACCCCTCGCGCCGCCTCATCCGCCAGATGAAGCAGTGGCGCATCCCCCTGCTGGTCAGCACCGACGCCCACGCCCCAGAGGACCTCCTCCGCACCGAGGGTGCCCACCAGTTCCTGCAGGAGATAGCCTACCCCGAGGTGCTCTCGCACTGGCGCCGCTGACCGCCTGCGGCAATGGTTCCTAAGAGAAAAAAAATGTCGGTACGGGCAATATTTATATCTATTTGCCGTTATGGTGTTGAATTTCTAAACGTAATACACCATGCAGAACATGAACACCCGACCGACCGCAACGCCCAAGATGATTGTTGTACTCCTGGCCGTGCTGGCCTTTGCGGTTTCCGCCGCGGCGCAGCCCAATTTTAAAATCAAAGGGGTCAAACTGCCATCCGGAACCAAGAACGGGACGACCGTAAGGTTGCTCAACCACCATACGTGGGACAGCGTCGGCAGCGCCACCGTGCGCAGGGGCAAGTTCGTCATCGAGGGCTACACCGACACCGTGTTCATGGGTTGGCTCACTGACAACCGCCACCTCTATTCCCCCGTGGTCGTCGAGCCCGGCATGTCCGTCAAGCTCAATGCCAACGCCAATTCCCTCTCTGGCTCGCCCCTCAACGCCCAATTGAATCGCCACACACGGGGGCACGATTACTATGATGCCTTGCGCTGGGTTTCGGAAGACATGGAAGCCTATGCCAAGGAGGGCGGATGGCTGTACCGCTTGGCGAAGAAAGTGATTGCCAGATGTAGCGACAGCATCAGGCGCTACAACGAGGTTGTAGGCTGGCAGGTCTACCACGACAACGCCGACAACGTAGTCGGGGCCTGGGTTATGAGGCACTACTTTGGCATGCTCCTGTATGGCGATTACTACAGCGACACCGTCAGCCCGCTGCGGCACAAGGTCGACTCGCTCTATGCCGTCGCCTCGCCCGTGGTGCGCAACTTCCGTCGCAACCGCAATTACTACGAGCAGAGCCGCAGGCAGATGGATGTTGCGAAAGGCAACCGTTTCATTGACTTCAGCGCCATCGACCGCGCCACCAACGATACCGTCCTGCTCTCGCAATTGATTGACGGGCATGTGGCGGTGGTCGACTTCTGGGCCTCGTGGTGCGGCCCCTGCCGGCATGAAATCACACACTACCTCAAGCCCCTCCACGAGAAATATGCCGACCAGGGGCTGGTGATTGTCGGTGTCGGAGTCTTCGACGGGACAGAACAGTTCGACCAAGCCATCAGCCAGTTGGAAATCCCCTATCCACAGATTATCGATACGACCTACCGTACCGTTGCCAATCTCTACGGCGTTGCCGCCATCCCCGAGGTGTTCGTCATCGACCGCAACGGCAACATGCTCGGCAGCTTCCGCGGAGAGGAACTTGTGGAAGTTGTTGAGAAGACTCTCGGCGTCAAAAAAGACTGAACCCGAAACGATAAAAAAAATCTACCCCTATTTTCCCATCGATGGGTAATAATGGGAAATGGCCTATGTATTCCCCTACCGTTCCCCTAGCATTCCCCTGGAGAACCCCGGGGTATCAGATACGGGCGCGGCGGACGGTGAGGGTTACTGAAAGGGTGCTGATGAGCATCACCAGGAGGAAGGTCCAGAGGAAGTCCTGCGCGCGCATGGCCACCGGGAAGGCTTCGACCACGAAGTTGCCATCGCCCATGCGTATGAGTCCGAAGTGCTGCTGCAGGAAGCACACCACGAAGCCGATGAGCAGTCCTGCCACCACGGCCACGGCGCATATCAGCAGCCCCTCCGCCAGGAACGAACGGCGCACCTGCCGCACTGTCATACCCATGCTCTTGAGCATAAAGATGTCGTCGCGTTTGTTGATAATCAGCAGCGAAAGCGAAGCTACTAGGCTCAGGGTCGAGATGAGCACTATCAGCGACAGTATCAAGTAGATGCCCAGCCGCTCGGTGCGGAATATCTTGAAGTAGAGCGGTTGCTGGTCGTAGCGGTCCTTGACGGTGAGTGAGGAGTGAGGAGTGAGGAGTAAGGTGTTGAGGTATTTCTTTACCTTTGACGGGTTGGCGCCGGGTTCGAGGCGCAGGGCGAGCGAGGTGCATTCGTCGGGAGCGTAGTTCATCAGCCGCCGCACCAGCGCGATGTCGGTTACGACGTAGCGGTTGTCTATGTCCTGTTGGATGAAAAAGTTGGCCACGGGGTAGGCGTAGGCGATGTTGAAAGCCTCGTCCAGGGTGAGGCCCATCGCAGTGGTGCCGCGCTTGGGTATATGCACCGCGGCAGGCAGGGCGGAGGGGATTTTCATGCCGAGGCGGTAGAATATCTCGCCGCCCACGATGAGGGTGTTGTCGGCGATCTGGTAGTGGCCGTCGTTGAGCAGGGTGTCGAGGCCTGTGAGGCGGTGGTAACCGTCGCCCACGCCGCGCAGGGTTACGATGGCCTGCTGGTCGCCGTAGGTCATCCATGCCGACTCGCTGGCCAGCGGCACCACCTCGGCCACCCCTTCTGTGGCCACGATGTCGGGAAGCCCTATCTCGGTCAGCCGGAAGGTCTTGCCCTCGGAGGGTTCGATGACCAGCTCGGGGTCGAAGGTGTTGAAGAGGCTCTTGGTCAGCTCGCCGATGCCGTTGTAGACCGAAAGCACTATGATTAGCGCCGCCGTGCTCACCATCAGCCCCACGAGCGATATCCAGGAGATGATGTTCACCACCGACCGCTGCTTGCGGGCGAAGAGGTAGCGCACTGCGATGAGCCTTTCGACGCGCATTTTATTGTTTCAGCAGGCGCTCGATGTTCTCGATATAGTCGAGCGAGTCGTCGAGGTAGAACTCCAGCTGCGGTATGATGCGCAGCTGCTTGCCCTCGCGCAGTCCCAGCCGGCGCCGCAGGTCGGAGCGGTTCTGCTCGATGAGGTCCATGATGTCCTCCTGCTTGGCACCGCCGATGGGCATGATGGAGAGGTGGATGCGTGCGATGGAGAGGTCGGGCGTGATGCGCACACGCGTTACCGTGATGAGCGAGTTGCCCAGCACGGGCTTCATCTCCTTGAGGAAGATGTCGCCCATGTCCTGCTGGATGAGGCGGCAGATTTTATTTTGGCGTACACTCTGCATGCGCTACCACCTCCAGCCTATACGTATGGGGACGAACACCGTCTGGTGCATGTAGGCCACGCCGGCGGTGATGTAGAAACTGTGCCAGTTGCGCGTCATGTTGCGCATGCCGTTGAGGTGGTACCAATAGTACCAGTTCAGGCCGCCGTATACCTCGGCCAGGGGCGAGAATGTGGTGCCGTAGGCGGGGTGGTCGAGCAGGATGCTGCCGCCGAGGCGGGCGCCCACCTCGGGTGCCCATTTGATGGACTGGGGTTGGTAGTCCAGTCCCATGATGGCCTTCCAGATGGGGCGGAAATCGAAGTCGACAAAGGCGTTCACGCCCAGCATCGACTGCGAGGTCTCGTGGTCCGAGAAGAAGTAGGCTGCGCCGGCACCGGCACCGAGGAACCAGTCCTGGCTGATATTCATGCCGAGCATCACGTTGGCGTCGGCTCCGTGGTGGAACTTGTTCAGGATGTAGCCGTACTGGTCGGCCTTGCCCACATTGCCGATGAAGGGAGCATAGCCTGCCTCCACCTTCATCATGAATTCATTCTTCTTGCCCAGCTGCGAATACTGTGCCGTGGCCTGCAGCGTCAAGCCTCCCAGTATCAGGAAGATGATGGTTTTTATCTTGGTCATAATGCTATCAATTTCGAGTGCAAAGATAGGAAATTATTTTCAATTAGCACAAAATATGTTCCTTTTGCCAATGCCGGCTTCAGTTTCTGGCCACTGGCCACTCCCTCCCTGCGCCACACCAGACGGCCTTCTGCATCGAAAATCGAGACGTTGAAGGGGTGCTCCGTCGGCACGTCGACGGTCAGGGGCTGCCCTTGGCCGAGGGGGTTGGGGAAGAGGTTGGCTTCGCGAGGTTCCACAGTGCCGATGCCGATGCGCACCGTGTCGACCATGGCCAGCGTGTACTCGCCCGGCAGCAGGCTGTCGGCCACCAGGTAGCCCTCGTTGGCATTGCCCTCGCGGCGGAGGGTGCAGAGGCGCCAGGCGCTGTCGGACACAGGGCGGTAGAGCAGGGCCAGCGAGTCGATGGATGTATTGTTGTCATAGAATCCGAGGTCGAGATAGCCGGAGAGGTAGTTGCCGCGGATGTAGTGGAACTTGCCCTGCACGGCGGCCTCTTTGCCCCAAACACCGCGCAGCATCCAGTAGCGGTTGGCCATGCGCTGGGCGCCGTAGGGGGTGCCGCCGTAGGGGGTACCCCAGTGGTGCTCCACGTATACCTTGGCTTCGCTGTCTGACCGCAGCACTATGTGTGCAGGGTTGAGCCGCTGGATGACTCCACCCCCGGGCAGGGCGGCCTCGCCGAGCGTGGCGGCGTCGGAGAGCTCGTTGTCGTAGTCCAGCACACAGTGCGTGGCCATGAAGGGCAGCGTGTAGACGGCGTCCATGCTTTCGCCCTCGAACTGCAGCCATATCTTGGCGGTATCGCCTGTGGCCGAGAAGAAGGTTATCGGCACCTTGGCTGACCGCATGCCCACGGCGCTGCCCACAGGCTGCTGGCGGACGGTGAAGTTCACATCGCGCGTGTTGCAGGCGCCGCCGTCGGTGTTGTTGATGGTAACGTAGTAGTCCATGAATCCGGTGCCGAAGACATGGAAGTCGAAGAAGTCGGTGAGGTCCACACCGGTATACGCACTCAGCGAGTCGCGCAGGCGGTAGGAGTCGATGTTGCCGTAGGCGCAGCGCTCCATCAGCAGGCGCAGGGCGTTGTAGAAACGCTCCTCGCCCACATATCCGCGCAGCGAGTGCCACACCATCCAGCCCTTGTCGTAGGTGGTGGAGCCGTAGGTGTAGGCATGCGGCATGGGGCTCAGCGGGCGGTAGCCGTTGTCGGTTACATGGGTGGTGCGCAGCACGCGGTCGAGGTTGCGCTGGTAATAGTCGTCCGATGCAGCACGCCCCTTGACAGCCTCCATGGCCACCTCGCTGGTGAACGAGGCGCCGCCTTCGTTAATCCACATGTCGGCCGAGGTCTGGCAGGTAACCAGGTTGCCGAACCAGGCGTGTCCCAGCTCGTGGGCTATGGTGCTCTGCGCGCGCTCCTCTATCGAGGTCATGAAGCCGGTGGCCAGGGCTATGTTGTTGACGTGCTCCATCGAGCCCTTGGGGGTGGCGATGTATCCGATGCGTCCCCAGCGGTAGGGGCCGAAACAGCGCTCGAACTGCGGCACCACCGAGTCGAGCTGTGCAAAGGCGTCGCGCACCAGCACGCTGTCGCGGTTGCGGTAGCCGAGGGTGAGCGGATAGGTGCCGTGGAGCGAGGGGATGCTGTCATAGATGCGGGTGTAGTCTGACTGGCTGACGGAGACGAGGTAGGTGGGCGTCTGCTGCGCGATGCGCCACACGGAGTGCTCGCAGCCGTCGTCGTCCACGGTGCGCTGCTGCAGCTCGCCGCCGCACTCGGCGCTCCAACCCGCCTTGGTCTTCAGGCGCAGGGTGTAGGTGGCCTTGTCGTGGAAGTTGTCGCGGCAGGGGAACACAGCGCGCCCCAGGCTGTGGGGATTGGTGCCGAAGCCCACACCGAGGTTGTAGCTGATGTAGCGGTCGAAGTGGAAACCACCCCATTCGCCCGACTCCACAAATCCGCGCCCTTTGTACCAGATGCGTATGGTAAAGGCGCGACCCGCCGCGATGCCCTGGGTGGGCAGAGCCGCGAGCACGGGGTTGGCGATGCGCACGCCGTCCACCTCGGCCGAGTCGACCGTGCCGAGGAGTTGGAGGGCTATCGTGGCGCATGGCCGCAGGAGCTTCACCGTCAGCGTGGCGTCGCCGCCGAAGGGGGCATCCTGGCCCAAGTCGAGCCAAATGTCGTAGTCCAGCACGTCGACCGAGTCGGCCGTCTGGGCGCTTATCGTATTGCAGCACAGCGCAATGGCTAGTACCGCAAGCAGTTTCATCAGTCTCATCTTACTCTGTATTTCAAAGTGCAAAGATACAACTTTTTTTTCATTTCACAGCCTTTTTAAGGCAAAAGTAACCCAACCTTACACTCTCAACCAGATTCCGACGGGGTGGCCGCCGCCAGGTGGACGGGTCCTATGTCCCGGACGCAGCGTTATTTTCGGGCGAATAATGATTCGCCCCTACAACTCCATCTATCTTATTGAAAACAAGCATATTGCATCCATATCTTGTACATCGTATCGTTTCTAATGTACCATAAGCTTCCATATCCTTCCAGTGCCTTTGTATTCCCCTACCATTCCCCTACCGTTCCCCTACCGTGTACCCTTTTTTCGGAGGCATACAATAATTGTTTCCAGACGGCGTTACCGATATATTATGAAACGCATCGTCATACTCACCGGCGCGGGCATCAGCGCCGAGAGCGGAATCTCCACCTTCCGCGACAGCGACGGCCTCTGGGAGCGCTACCGCGTGGAGGACGTGGCCACCCACGAAGCCTACGAGCGCGACCCCGCCCTGGTGCTCGACTTCTACAACCAGCGCCGCCGCCAACTCTTCGCCGCCCAGCCCAACGAGGCCCACCGCCAGCTGGTGCGCCTCGAGGAGCGCTTCGACGTGCGCATCGTTACCCAGAACATCGACGACCTGCACGAGCGTGCCGGCTCCTCCAGCGTGCTGCACCTCCACGGCCTGCTCACCCAGGGCCGCTCCGATGTGCACCCCGACATGATAGTGGACATCGGCCACCGCGACATCCGCCTCGGCGACCTGGCGCCCGACGGCACCCAGCTGCGCCCCCACATCGTGTGGTTCGGCGAGGCGGTGCCCAATATCGAACCCGCCGCCGCCCTCTGCGAGGAGGCCGACATCTTCATCGTCGTCGGCACCTCCATGGCCGTCTACCCCGCCGCCGGCCTCATCCACTACGTGCCGCGCACGACCCCCTGCTACGTGGTCGACCCCAAGGAGGTGCCCGTCAGCCGCCAGGTAACCTTCATCCGCGAGGTCGCCACCCAAGGTGTAACCCAATTAGTCAACCAATTACTCTCCGAACAATGATCATTATCACCATCGTCCTTTCCATCCTGGCCGCCTTCGCCCTCGCCGGCGCCCTGTTCTACCTGCTGGCCAAACGCTATTTCGACCAGCAGCAAAAACAGCAGTTGCTGCAGATGAAGCTCGACGAGCGCCGCGAGACCCTCCGCGCCGTTACCCCCATCCGCCTGCAGGCTTACGAACGCATGGCCCTCTTCCTGGAGCGCATCGCGCCCAACTCACTGGTGCTTCGCTGCTGGCAGCCCGGCATGGACCTCAAGCTGCTGCAGGGCGTCATGACCAAGAACATACGCGACGAGTGGGAGCACAACCTCTCGCAGCAGGTCTACCTCACCGTGCCCACCTGGGAGGCCATCCGCGAAGCCAAGGAGGAGATGCTCAGCCTGGTCAACTCGTCGGCCGTAACCCTCACCGACACCGACGACCCCACCCGCCTGGCCGCCTCCATCTTCGCCTCCGCCGCCCAGCGGTCGCCCGTCGACAACGCCCTCACGGCCCTTCACAAAGAACTGCACGAACTCTTCGGATAAATGCGCCGCCACCTCTCCATACTGCTCCTGGCCCTTCTCGCCGCCGCCTGCGCCCGCCAGGGCTACCCCACCGGCGGCCCCAAGGACGAGACCCCACCCCAGGCTCTCGCCACGCAGCCGGCCAACGAAAGCCGCCATTTCGGCAGCCAGCAGTTCTACATCCAATTCGATGAGTACGTGGTGCTCAAGAACGCCAACGAGAACGTCCTCGTCTCGCCACCACTCAAAAACAAGCCCGAATACAGCACCAAGGGCCGCGGCGTGCTGGTGAAAATCAACGACACGCTGCTCCCCAACACCACCTACCTCTTCCAGTTCAAGGATGCCATCGCCGACTTCAACGAAGGCAACCTCCTGCCCTCGTTCGAGTATGTCTTCTCGACCGGCTCCGATATGGACACGCTGATGCTTGCCGGCCAGGTGCACAACGCCCGCAACGGCAAGCCGTGGAAAGAGCAGGTCAGCGTGCTGGCCTACCGGCAGGGGCAGAGTTCCGACGACACCGCGGCCTGCACAGTGCAGCCCGCCTTCGTTACCCGTGCCGACAAGGAGGGTCGTTTTGCCTTCCACTACCTGCCCGAGGGACGCTACCGCCTGGTGGCCCTCGAAGACAAGAACCGCAACCTGCGCCTCGACCCCGACGACCCTGCCGCCTGGGACACAGCCTATTACCCCGCCACCGCAGCCATAGACAGCAACCGCATGCCCCTGCTGCGCCTCTCGGCTCCCGAGGTGGTGCGCCAGCGTATCACCAGCAGCGAATTCACCGACAAGGGGCGCATCCGCATCATCACCTCGGCCCCCATGCAGAGCCCTACGGTTACGGGCGAGGCCGCCGAATGGCGCCTCAACGCACAGCGCGACACCCTCACCGGATGGTGCCACAATGCCAAGTGCGACTCCACCACACTCATCGTCAGCGACCTCGGATTGCAGGACACCCTCAAGCTGCGCTACCGTGCCCGCGGTGCCTCCAAGGGTGCCCGTCGCGTCCCGGGCGCTGCCGCGAACAGCGAGCCACCGCTCATGCGCGCCCTCTGCAGTGGGACCAGTGCCTACTATGACGACCTCCGCCTGGCCTTCGAGCGCCCCATCGTCAGCCAAGCCGACAGCCTCCGCGCCTCCATCATGCACACCAAGGACAGCACCGAGATCCTTGCCGCATTCATCCTGGACAGCACCGGCCTCGGTGCCCGCATCGACGCCACCCTCCGCTCGGGCGAGGCATATCGCATGCACATTCCCAAGGGCGCCTTCACCGACCTCTACGGCAATCCCACCGACAGCCTCACCGTCAACCTCACACCCAAGGACTACGCCACCCTCACACTCCATATCACCAACGCCTATCCCCACCCGCTGGTGGTCGAGGTGCTGGACAGCCGCGACACGGTGCTGCAGCGCAAACCTCTCGTAGCCAACGGGAAGCTGCAGTTCATACACCTCGCAGCAGGCGAATGCCGCATCCGCGCTGTCATCGATGCCGACGGCAATGGCAGCTGGACCACCGGCGACTACCGCCTCCAGCGCCAGCCCGAAGCGTGGATAATGTTCGACAAAACCCTGCAACTGCGCGAGAAATGGGAGTCGGAAGAGCACTGGACCGTCAAGCCGGAAGTCTCCAAAGCCCTGCCGCGCACCTTGCCTTCGGTGCTGGACCGCACCAGCATCCCACTCCACAAACAAACCACCGACTAGATGCAAAAGAAGCTCCTCTCCGGTCTCTTCTGGGTACTGCTGGCCAACCTGCTGGTGAAACCCTTCTGGATTCTCGGCATCGAGGTGGGGGTACAGAATGCCGTCGGCAACGAGGCATACGGCTTCTACGCCGCCCTGTTCAGCTTCTGCTATATCTTCAACATTCTGCTCGACCTCGGTATCACCAATTATAACACGCGCAACATAGCGCAGCACCCGCAACTTATCACCAAGCACCTGAGCGGCATTCTGGGCATCAAGCTCTGCCTGCTGGGGCTGTACGTGGTGGTAACCTTCACCGTGGGCATGCTGATGGGTTACGGGAGCGAGGAGTTCCGCTTGCTGGCCCTGCTGACGCTGTGCCAATTCCTCAACTCACTCATCCTCTACCTGCGCAGCAATTTCGAGGGGTTGCTGCTGTTCCGCTGGGACAGCCTCTTCTCGGTACTCGACCGCATACTGATGATTCTCATCTGCGGCCTGCTGCTGTGGGGTCCCAAATTCTCAGCTTTCAATTCCCATTTCTCAATCTACCACTTTGTATACGCCCAGCTGGTGGCCTACGGGCTGACGGCGCTGCTGGCGCTTGCCGTCATCGGGCGCAAGGCCAGGCTGCGCCGCATCCGCTTCGACCGCCCGTTCTTTGCCATGGTGCTCAAGCAGAGTGCCCCCTTCGCGCTGCTGGTGCTGCTGATGGCCAGCTACAACCGCGTGGACCCCATCCTGCTGCGCAGCCTGGTGGGCGACACCGAAGCCGGTATATATGCCGGGGCCTTCCGCCTGCTGGACGCGCTGACCATGGTGGCCTACCTGGTCAGCGTACCCCTGCTGCCCATCTATGCGCGCCTCTGCCACGAAGACCGCAGCCAGGTGGCCGGCATCACACGGCTGGTGCTCCTGCCGATGATGCTCTTCGCCGTGGGGGCGGCTGTAGCGCTGCATCTGATGGCCGAGCCTGCCATGCAGCTGCTATACAGTGAGCGTGCGACGGACTATGTGCCCGTGTTCCGTGTGATTGTCTTCGGAATCATACCCATCAGCCTCACCTACATCTTCGGCACCCTGCTGACTGCCGGCGGCTACCTGCGGCAGCTCAACCTCTTCGCCGTCAGCAGCCTGGTGCTGAATGTGGCGGTGAACCTGATGCTGATTCCCCACCTCGGCGCAGTGGGCTCGGCCTGGGCCAGCCTGGCGGCACAAGGGTTGATGGCGGCGACGCAACTGGTGCTGGCCATACGCCTCTTCCACCTTCCCGCCGCTACCTTCCGACCGCCCTCCTTGGACGACCTGCGACACCTCCGCACAATATTAAAATAAGAAATACGTTATACCCCATTATAAATGAACCCAAAAAAGAATACAATGAGATACAAGAGCATTCGCAGCCTGCTGGCCATCGCGGCCGTCTGCCTGCTGGCCACGGCCTGCAGCAAAGAGAAACCTCCCATTGCCGAAATTCGCGTCATCGGCTCCTGGGTATTCCCCCCCAACGCCGGCCTAGGCGTATTCAACCTGACTGGCAAGAAGTTGGTAATCAACATGGAGCACACCGCATTCATGAACGATATCTTCTTCCGCAACTGGAAGATGGATGGCTATGACCTAATCTTCACCAACTTCAATTCGGACAGACAAACCATCGAGCAGCTGCACTACACCATCAATACCATCACCGACTCCACCATGGACCTCACCGGACGCTACTCCTATATCGTGGGCGACAGTGTCCATGTCGTGGCGGATTTGAGTGGGCTCTATATCAAGGAAAAGCCGCAAATACCAACACCAACACCCGAACAATAAAACAACACTACAATGAAAGCTTACGTATTTCCCGGACAGGGAGCCCAGTTTGTGGGCATGGGCAAGAACCTCTACGAGGGCAACACCACTTGCCGCGACATGTTTGAAAAAGCCAACGAGATTATAGGTTTCCGCATCACCGACCTGATGTTCGGCGGCACGCCGGAGGACCTCAAGCAGACCAAAGTAACCCAGCCGGCCATCTTCCTCCACAGCGTCATCCTGGCCAAGTACATGGGCGAGGCATTCCGCCCCGACATGGTGGGCGGCCACTCGCTGGGCGAGTTCTCGGCCCTGGTGGCTGCCGGAGCCATGAGCTTCGAGGACGGCCTGCGACTGGTCATCGCCCGTGCCAACGCCATGCAGAAATGCTGCGAGGCGCATCCGTCGACCATGGCCGCCGTGCTGAAGCTCGACGACAAGACCGTCGAGGAAATCTGCGCCCAGGTGCAGGGCGAAGTCGTGGTGCCGGCCAACTACAACTGCCCGGGCCAGCTGGTTATCAGCGGCACCAACGAGGGCGTGGCCCGCGCCTGCGAGCTGGTCAAGGAGGCCAAAGGCAAGGCCCTGCCGCTGGCCGTGGGAGGCGCCTTCCACAGCCCCCTGATGGAACCCGCCCGCATCGAGCTGGCCGAGGCCATCGAGCGCACCGCCTTCCAGGCTCCCGTATGCCCCTGCTATCAGAATGTCGACGCCCTGCCGCATACCGACCCGGCCGACATTAAGAAGAACCTCCTCATGCAGCTCACCGCACCCGTGCGCTGGACCGCCACCGTCAAGAACATGCTCGCCGACGGCGCCCAGGAGTTTATCGAGGTGGGTCCCGGCACCGCCCTGCAGGGAATGGTGAAACGTGTCGACCCGGAAGCCAACGCACACTCGGCCGAAGGCGTGGAATAAACTGCGAAATTTTACTTCAAAAAACCGAAAAAGGTCCCGTTTCGGGACCTTTTTATTTTGCTGACAGACAGCCCTTTGTAGCCTATAGGTTTTGCCCCTCTTCTTCCTCTCTAGGGAGATGGGAAGGGGTCTCCGCACCAATGGCACAGAACCCTCCTGGGGAAGTAAAGAATATTCGTTTGCGGTCAGTCGCCGACGACGACCCTCGTGTTGCCGCTCACCTTGCCCATGTTGCCGCCGCCGTAGACGTTGGCATGGACATTGGTGGAGCCGAGGATGCGCACCTGCGTGTCGCCGCTGATGACGGCCGAGGTGCCGTAGCCGCCGCCGAAGACGGAGTTGTGGATGTGGCCGTTGTAGGTGGTTACGCTGAAGGTGCGGCCGCCAGTGGTGTGAGGTGCCATGAAGCCGCCGGCGTAGACGCTCTGGTGGATGTAGGGGGTGGTGTGCGAGCGGCGGCAGGTGTCGGCGCCGATAACGACGGAGACGTTGCCCAGCACGCGCGTCTGCTCGCCGTAGCCGCAGCCGAAGACGTTGCCCAGTGTGTCGGGGCAGCCGGCGGTGCCAACGGTGCCACCGATGATGTGGATAGCCACGTCGCCGCGGATGGTGCCTATGTAGTTCGAGCCGCCGAAGATGCCTCCAACCACGTTGCCGCCGCGCATGACGATGTCCACATGGCGGCCTTGCTGGCGGTTCGAGCCGCCGAAGACCCGGCCGGCCACCGTGCCGCCCAGGATGTGGATGTGGGTGCCCGAGCCATAGACGTATCCGTAGTTGCCGCCGCCGTAGACATCGCGCGAGATGTAGGCGCTGTCGGCTATGACAATGGTGGAACCGATGACGCGGCCGATGGTGGCGTCTTCGCCCGTGGCCTCGATGTGGCCGCTGCCGGCGCCGAAGAGGTTGCCGCCGCGTGAGTAGCTGATGTACGGGTCCTCGCTGCTGTGCTGCAGCGTGGCGCGGCCGCCGAAGTAGAGGTAGGTGCTGCCGCAGAGGTTGCCGCGGTAGTCCACCTTGGTGCCGTTGCTTCCGCCCGCAATCCATCCGCCTACGGTGCCGCCGGTGATGACGAAGCGGCGGCCGCCACGGGCGGTGGCGTGCTGGGCGGCGCCGTATATGCTGCCGCGGATGGTGCCGCCGTGGATGCGCAGGCGTACCATCAGCTGGGTGGAGTCGACATAGGTGCTGTCGTCCTCGTCCATGCCACCGGCGATAGAGGCGAAGATGCCGCCCTCGATGGTCATGCAGCGCGTGCCTTGATAGTGCAGGTCGCGCGAGGAGCTGGAGCCCATGTAGAACCCATAGCGGCCACCACTCGCTTTGCCGAGGGCACCGGGATTGTACTGGCCGCTCTTGACGAGGTAGGTGTACTGGTCGGTGTGGCGGTTGGATTGGCCGCGGTACTTGGTATAGTCGCCGCCTTTGATGTCGCGCAAGACGAGGCGGCTGTGGTCGCCGCGGCTGCGATCGTAGTCGCTGCCCAGCACGGCGTGCATCAGCAGGGCATGGTCGTAGCGGCGCTGCTTGCCGGTGAAGGACACATAGCCGTAGTCGCCACTCTCGATGCGCATCCGTATGTGCATCGTGTGCGTGGGATGGGTATGGTTGCCGAGGAGGGTGCCGAGGGTCTGGCCGCCAGAGGCGCTGCGCAGGTCGCGACCCAGCACCAGGAGATGGTCGCCCACATAGAAGGTGTCGCCCGAACAATGCATGGTGAGGTACTCGAACTTGGTGTCGCTCAGGCAGGTGAAGTTCTGACTTACAGACACCGAGGCGACATGGTCGGCACTGCCGTCGGGCGCGGCGGCGGTGATGGTGGCGGGATAGGTGTTGGCCTCCATGTTGCCGGGCGAGGCGCTGAGGAACACCAGGTTACGCTCGTAGGCATTGGTGCCCGTGGCGTAGGCGCGGGCCGCGTTGAGGGCGGCGGTGGAAGTGAAGACGAAGGCGCGCGCCCACACGGCCTCGAAGTCCACCTCCATGCCGTACTCCGCGGCAGGGTCGAGCCAAAGCACCTGCTCGGCATCGACCATAGTTCCCTGCGCCACCGGCGAGCTTTTGGACGCATCGGCATAGAGCCTGCCACCGACGAGCCGCTTGACGCGCCACTTGTAGAAGCCGCGCCAGCGGGTGTCGCCACGGCCGTGGGTGGGACGTATCGAGAACGGATTGGCCTCGAGGGTTTTATAATATATGTACGTATTTTTACCAGGAGCGTCGATGCCGATGGCCACGGCCGAGGGATGCACGTTGCGGTCGGGCGTGCCCGAGGGCGAGGCGGCGGTGGAGGAGTACATCGTGGCGGTGCCGTAGCCATAGTAGGCAATCCGCACATCGGCAGGATTGAGGCTGCGCACGGGGCACAGCGGGTCGCTGTAGTAGCTCCATGCGTGGGGCTCGCGGTCGTCGAGGCGCACAGAGTCCTGCGCCGCGGCCGCCGGCATCGGCCCTACGGCACGCAGGAGCATCACCAGGGCGGTAATAAGTAGGTGTCGCTTCACTTTTCGGTATTACATTTTGTTACACAGATGTCTATTGTTCAAGCCCTTAACATATCATATCGGGGGTGTGGGAACACTGCAAAAGTGCAACAAAAAGCCCCGCCCAAGCGTGATGCTTGTTACCGCGGGGCATATTTTTTCTTCACGCCCCCGACCGCCTACGGCGGCCACCCCCTCTAACTTAGAGGGGGAGTCGAAGAATGCTATCCTTATTCCTCCCCTAAGTTAGGGGAGGTGCCCGAAGGGCGGAGGAGTGTGTTGTGGTGGCATAGGGGTGTTGAGAGGGGTTCTTGACACACGCCCCCGGCCGCCTGGCGGCCACCCCCTCTAACTTAGAGGGGGAGCTGGAGAGTCCCCATCGGGGACGAAGGATAATAGCCGTGGGTGCGAACCCACGGGCCGCGTCCCACATACAAAACCGGAGCCCCGTAGGGGCGACGGATGTTTGTCATGCGGAGCCCCGTAGGGGCGACGGATGTTTGTCATGGTGGATCCGTCGCCCCGATGGGGCTCTGTTTCATGCCATACCACTCTTCCCGTGGGCTTGCGCCCACGGCTAAAATCTGTCGCCCCTACGGGGCTGCGATTCGCCTAACAAACGCGGGTTGGGGGGGGGATCGTATACTCTGTAGGGGCGAATAATGATTCGCCCCTACGTGGAATTCGGTGGACACACGCCCCCGACCGCCTACGGCGGCCACCCCCTCTAGCTTAGAGGGGGAGCTGAAAGATGCTATCCTTATTCCTCCCCTAAGTTAGGGGAGGTGCCCGAAGGGCGGAGGAGTGTGTT
>ONBB01000026.1 GCA_900315935.1 uncultured Bacteroidales bacterium | reverse complement strand
GTCGAGGCCGGTGAGATATGTGCCGTGCTGATGGACCTCGACAAAAACGTCATGTTCGAGATTGGCGACACCGTCTGCGACGCCGAGAACCCCGAGGCGCTGCCGCCCATCAAGGTGGACGAGCCCACCATGTCCATGCTCTTCACCATCAACAACTCGCCCTTCTTCGGCAAGGAAGGCAAGTTCGTCACCAGCCGCCACCTGCGTGACCGCCTCTTCTCCGAGCTGGAGAAGAACCTCGCCATGCGCATCGAGGAGACCGGCTCGCCCGATGCCTTGCTGGTCTACGGCCGCGGCATCATGCACCTCTCCGTCCTCATCGAGACCATGCGCCGCGAGGGCTACGAGCTGCAGGTGGGGCAGCCCAAGGTGATTATACGCGAAATTGACGGCCAGCGCTGCGAGCCTATCGAGCAGCTCACCGTCCTGGTGCCCGAGGAGTTCTCGTCGAAGGTCATCGACGTCGTTACCCGCCGCAAGGGCGAGGTGGGCACCATCGACACCAAAGGCGACCGGGTGCAGCTGGAGTTCAACATCCCGTCGCGCGGCATCATCGGCCTGCGCAACACCCTCCTCACCGCCACCAACGGCGAGGCCATCATCGCCCACCGCTTCCTCGAGTTCCAGCCCTGGAAGGGCGACCTGGACGACCACAAGTACGGCGCCCTCATCGCCAAGGAGACCGGCGAGGCCACGGCCTACAGCATCAGCAAGCTGCAGGACCGCGGCCCCTTCTTTATCGAGCCCGGCGACATGGTCTACTCCGGCGAGGTCATAGGCGAGAGTCTCCGCCCCGGCAACGATATCATCATCAACGTGGTAACGGCCAAGAACCTCACCAACATGCGCTCCAAGAGCGCCGACGACAAGTCCACCTGCTCGCCCGCTATCAAGTTCAGCCTCGAGGAGGCCATGGAGTACATCCGCGAGGACGAATACCTCGAAATCACTCCCTCCAACCTCCGCATCCGCAAGATACTCCTCGACGAGAACGAGCGCAAACGCGCCCGCATCGCCGCCGGAATGAAGGAGGAATAGTGGCTTTATCATTTGTAGTTTCGCAGAAAAGTTGTATCTTTGCAGCGGCAACCGAGCGAATGGTTGTATGTAATGTATTAAAAGAGAATGGAATACAATTTTAACGAAATCGAAGCGCGCTGGCAGAAAGCGTGGCGCGAACAAGGCGTCTACCGCACCGTCGAGGTGGAGGGGCGCCCGCATTACTATGTACTGGATATGTTTCCCTACCCCTCGGGTGCCGGCCTCCACGTCGGCCATCCCCTGGGCTATATCGCGAGCGACATCTACAGCCGCTACAAGCGTCTGCGCGGCTTCAATGTGCTGCACCCGATGGGCTACGATGCCTACGGCCTGCCGGCCGAGCAGTACGCCATACAGACCGGCCAGCATCCCGCTGTTACCACCGAGCAGAACATTGCCCGCTACCGCGAGCAGTTGGACAAGATAGGCTTCAGTTTCGACTGGGACCGCGAGGTGCGCACCTGCGACCCGCAGTACTACCGCTGGACGCAGTGGACGTTCATCCAGCTGTTCAACCACTACTACGACGAGGAGCAGCAGAAGGCGCGCCCCATCAGCGACCTGGTGGCCAAGCTGGAGAGTGGAGAACGGAAAGTGGAGAACGGCGAGTGGAAGGAGATGAGCGAGGGCGAGCGTCAGGACTACCTGATGGGTTACCGCCTGGCCTACTTGGCCGACATACCTGTCAACTGGTGTGCCGAGCTGGGTACCGTGCTGGCCAACGACGAGGTGGTGGGCGGCCTTTCGGTCCGCGGCGGCTACCCCGTGGAGCGCAAGCTGATGCGCCAGTGGAGCCTCCGCATCACGGCCTACGCCCAGCGCCTGGTGGACGGCCTGGAGCAGGTGGAGTGGACCGACTCGCTGAAGGAAATCCAGCGCAACTGGATCGGCCGCAGCGAGGGCGCCGCAGTGTGGTTCCCGCTGTACAAAGAGGCAGACTGCAAACCGTGGATGTTAGGTGGCTCAATGGAGGATTGGAAGTATCCAAAAGAAAATCCTGAACCAGTACCCGCCTTCGAAATCTTCACCACACGCCCCGACACCATCTTCGGCGTCACCTTTATGGTGCTCTGCCCTGAGCACGAGCTCATTGAGCAAATCACTACGCCCGAAAAGCGCGACGAGGTGACGCAATACGTCACCTGGGCCAAGAATCGCTCCGAGCGCGAGCGCCAGGCCGAGGTGAAGAAAGTCTCCGGTGTCTTCACCGGCGCTTTCGCCGTCAACCCCCTCACCAAAGAGCGCATCCCCATCTATGTGAGCGACTACGTCCTGGCCGGCTACGGTACCGGCGCCATCATGGCTGTGCCGGCACACGACAGCCGCGACTTCGCCTTCGCGCGCCATTTCGGCCTGCCCATCCGCCAGGTCGTCGCCCCCGAGAAGGATGCCGTCAGCGACCCCTCCACTTGGGAGGAGAGCCTCGACAGCAAGACGGGCTACTCGGTCAACAGTGGCTTCGTCAGCGGCATGAAGGTGAAGGATGCCATGGCCGCAGTCATCGACAGGATTGAGGAGCTGGGCATCGGCCATCGCACCGTCAACTACCGCCTGCGCGACGCCATCTTCAGCCGCCAGCGCTACTGGGGCGAGCCGTTCCCGGTGTACTACAAGGAGGGTCGTCCGCAGATGCTGCCCGAGGAGTGCCTGCCGCTGGAGCTGCCCGAGGTCTCCGACTTCAAACCCACCGCCACCGGCGAGCCGCCGCTGGGCCATGCCAAGGTGTGGGCCTGGGACGAGGCCAACCGCTGCGTTGTCGAAACCTCCAAGATCGACCACAAGACCGTCTTCCCGCTCGAATTGAGCACTATGCCCGGCTTTGCCGGCAGCAGCGGATACTACCTCCGCTATATGGACCCGCGCAACGACAGCGCCTACTTCTCCCCCGAGGCCGTCGGCTACTGGCAGAACGTCGACCTCTATGTCGGCGGCGCCGAGCATGGCACGGGGCACCTCATCTATGCCCGCTTCTGGAACAAGTTCCTGTTCGACCTCGGCCTCGCTGTCAAGGACGAGCCCTTCCAAAAGCTTATCAACCAGGGCATGATTCAGGGGCGTTCCAACTTCGTCTACCGTTCCAAGCAGGACAACAACCTCTATATCTCCAAGGGCCTCATCCGCAATATGGAGGAGGTAACCCCCATCCATGTCGACATCAACATTGTGGACAACGATGTGTTGGATCTGGATCGCTTCAAAGCATGGCGCCCCGAGTTTGCCGACGCCCGTTTCGAGCTGGAGGATAACAAATATGTCTGCGGCTGGGAGATAGAGAAGATGTCGAAGAGCATGTTCAACGTGCAGAACCCCGACGACCTGGTGGCTCGCTATGGTGCCGACACGCTGCGCCTCTACGAGATGTTCCTCGGCCCGGTGGAGCAGGCCAAGCCCTGGGACACCGGCGGTATTGAGGGCGTGCACCGCTTCCTGAAGAAGCTGTGGAAGCTGTATGATGGTTATCTGAATACTCAGAGTAATCAGAATAATCAGAATACTCCTGATGCAGAACTCAAAGTCCTCCACCAGACCATCAAGAAGATTACCGACGACATAGAGCGCTTCTCGTTCAATACCTCGGTCTCCACCTTCATGATTTGCTGCAACACGCTGACCGACCTCAAGTGCGCCGACCCCGAGGTGCTGAAGCCCCTGCTGGTGCTGTTGGCACCCTTCGCGCCCCATATTGCTGAGGAACTCTGGCACCGCATGGGCGAGCAGACCAGCATCTGCACGGCCCAGTGGCCTGTGTTCGATGAGCGGTATCTGGTGGAGGACACTGTGAAGTACCCCGTGCAGTTCAACGGCAAGATGCGCTTCACCCTCGACCTGCCCGCTGCCGCCACGCAGCAGGAGGCCGTCGAGGCCGTCATGTCAGCTCCCGAGAGCGCCAAATGGCTCGGTGGCAAGGAACCCAAGAAAGTGATATTTGTTCCCAAGAAAATCATCAATATCGTATGCTAAGCCGACACTACCTGAGATGCAAGGTGCTGCAGACCGTCTACTGCGGTCGCTATGAGGAGACCGACAATATCTCCCTCTCCAAGATGTTCGAGTACCATATCGGCCGCCTCAACGAGCTGGGCGTGCTGCAGGTTTCACTGCTGCCCCTCTTGGCCGAGGTGGCGGGGCAGATACTGGAGGAGTCCAAGAACAAGTTCCTCGCCACCGAGGAGGACCTCAACCCCAGCTTCCGCCTGGTCAACAACGAGTTCATCCGCCGCATGGCCGACAACTTTGAGCTCAAGAAGCACATCACCAACTGGTGCGGATGCTGGAACACCCACGAGAATCTCCTGCGCGAGGCTTTCCTCGACCTGCGCCAGCGCGACGAGTACAAGGCTTATCTCGACCGCGAGCCCTCCTACGAGAACGACAAAGAGTTTGCCGTCCTCATCTTTCGCTACCTCATGAACCGCGAGGCGTTGACCGCCGTCATGGGTGAGCGCAGCCTGCTGTGGGAAGACGACTTCTTCCAGATAGCACAATACAACTTCATGATGCTCAAGGCTATCGATGCCCAGGAGTTCGACGAGGCCATGATGTGGCCCCTGATGTACGACCGCCGCGTGGAGAAGGACGAGGAGGATATGAACTTCGCCCGCCAGTTGCTGCGCGACACCCTCGCCTGCCGCCAGGATGCCGAGGACCTGACCCGCCAGTACCTGCAGGGGTGGGAGTTCGAGCGCGTTTCGCGTATGGACATCGTGCTTATCAATATGGCCGTCGCCGAGCTCACCTGTTGTCCCTCAATTCCCGAGCGTGTTACCATCGACGAGTACATCGAGCTCTCGAAGGAGTTCTCCTCCGACCGCAGCCGCCTCTTCATCAACGGCATCCTCGACAAGATGGTACTCGAGTTGCGCTCGCAGGGCAAAATCAACAAGTCGGGCCGCGGCTTGACTGTCTACGAATAATATATATTATATGTATATGCGCAACACACTCCTCATCTTCGCCGCTTCCCTGCTCCTCCTTGCAGGCTGCAAGGGCAAGGCCGAAAGCGATGCCGGCGTCGACCTCATCCGCAATCCCCACAGCGCCGACGGCTACCAGGCGGACACCAAGATGCCCGTGCTCACCTTCGACAAAGACAGCCACGACTTCGGCCGCCTCTCGGCCGGCGAGAGCATCTCCTATTCGTTCCACTTCACCAACACCGGCTCGGCCGATTTGGTAATCTCCTCCTGCTCCGCCACCTGCGGCTGCACCGTGGCCTCCTTCCCTAAGGAGCGTATCGCCCCGGGCGACGGCGGCTACATCACCGTAACCTTCAAGTCGGCAGGCAAGTCGGGACAGCAGTTCCAGGAGGTAACCGTCGTCTCCAACGCACAACCCGCCCGCACCAAACTCAAGATACAGGCGCGTGTGGTACAATAAATCAAGAAACAAACTCACTAAATGTAACAGAATATGAATTTCAACGTTATCCTACTGCAGGCCGCCCAGGGAGGCGGTTCGATGGGTGGCTCCATGATTTGGATCATCCTCCTTTTTGTCGTCATGTGGTTCCTCATGATGCGTCCCCAGCGTAAGAAAGAGAAGGAAGAACGCCAGTTCCGCGAGGCCCTCAAGAAGGGCGACCGCGTCCTCTTCTCCGGCGGTGTCTATGGCAAGGTGCATTCCGTCGACTCGCACACCGTCGAGGTCGAGGTCTCCAACGGTGTCATCCTCACTGTCGAGAAATCCATGATTCAGCCCGCTCCCGAGCCCAAGACCGAGGAGAAGAAATAGAGCACTCCTGACCTGGGCTGGTTAAGGAACAGTTATAGAAATGCCCTAGTTGGTACCTAGTGGACGCCTTGCACTCACCTAGCGGTCAGCCCTCTTCCGACCACCGTGGCTGGCATATCCGCACTTTCCCGGTCATCCTGTTGCTGACGGCTGCGGTGTGGCTTCTCGTGTCCATGTCCGAAACCCGCGATTTCCCGTTGCAGGTACAGGTGTCGCTCTCGGGCTACGATGCCGACCGCTATGCAGTCTTGCAGGCCGACAGCACGGTTACGTTCCAGGTGAAAATCTCCGGCTTCTCGGCCTTGGCGCTCGGTCTCCGTCGGTCGCCTGTGGTGTTGCCCGTTGAGATGGGTGGCCATGCAACGCGGCGTGCTGTGGCCGTGGCCGACCTGGCCGACCCCCTGCGCCAGCAACTCTCGCGCTACCGGCTGCATGCCGTTGCCAGCCAGCGCGACTCGCTGCGCCTTGTCCTGGCTCCGCGTGCCAGCAAAACGCTGCCGGTCGACATCGGAACCCTCCAGGTATCCTTTGCCGACGGCTATGGCCTCTACGGCGAGCCCGAGGTCAGCCCCGCCGAGGTAACCCTCTACGGGCCGCAGGCCACCCTCGACCGCATCGCCAGCCTCCAGCTGGCGCCGGCCGCCATCGCCAACCTCAACGCCACGGCCTCGCACCGCCTGCCGCTCGACCCCGTTTGGGAACGCTACGGAGACGTGGCTGTCTCCGCCACCCATGTCTCCGTCAACCTCCCCGTGCGCCCTTATGTTGAGCGCGCCTTCTCGCTCCCTGTCGTCGTACTGCCGGCCGACAGCAGCCTTCAGCTCCGCCTCTATCCCGACCGCGCCACCGTGCGCCTCTGGATTGCACGCGACGACCTGGGCACCGTCTCGCCCTCGCACTTCACCCTCGCCGTCGACCGTGCCGACATACTGGCCGGCCGTTCATCGCTGACGCCGCGCCTGACCCGTTTCCCCGACCACGTCCGTGTGCGCTCCATCGAGCCCGCCGAACTCCAATACGTCATCATCCAATGAGCGCCCTCCGCATAGGTATCACCGGCGGCATGGGCTGCGGCAAGAGCACCGTGGTGCGCGAATTCATCGCACGGGGCATCCCCTGTTTTGTGAGCGATATCGTGGCCTCGCGCTACTATTTCGACATCGACTTCCTCGACGAGCTGCGCGCCCTGCTGGGCGACGGGGTCTTCCTCCCCGACGGCAGCGCCGACAAACGTGCCGTCGCCGACCGTGTCTTCGCCGACCAGCGCCTGCTCGACGGCCTCAACGCCCTGGTGCATCCGCGTGTCATAGACGACTTCGAGGCATTCTGCTCTTTCCACGAGCGCGAGCCCTACCTCCTCTTCGAGAGTGCTATCCTCTACGAATACGGCTTCGACCGCCTGATGGACCGTGTCGTCTGCGTCTACCTCGACCTCGACGAGCGCCTGCGCCGCCTGCGCCTGCGCGACGGGGTAGGGGAGGAGGACCTCATGGCGCGCATCAGCCGCCAGCTGCCTGCCGAGGAGGTCATGCTCCGCGCCGACCATGTCATCCTCAACTACGAGGGCAACCCCCGTCAGCGCCAAGTGGAATACATCGACAAACTGCTACGCCAATGAAAAAGAGATACTACATATTCCTGACTACCCTCCTGACCGCCACCCTCGCCGCCGCCCAGTCCCCTTGGCAGTGGCATAACCCATCCGAAGAGGATCGCTGGGTTGACTCCGTGATGGCCACCCTTTCGCTCGAGGAGCGCATCGCCCAGCTCATGGTGGTACGTGTGCCCCTCAACCTCACCGATGCCCAGGCCGCCCAGTTCTCCAAGCGCATGAACGGCCTCGGCGTGGGCGGCGTATGCTTCTTCGTCGGCACCGCCGAGCGGCAGGTCGCCATCACCCGCCGCCTGCAGCGCGATGCACGTCTGCCCCTCTTCGTCTGCCTCGATGCCGAATGGGGGCTCGGCATGCGCCTCAAGGACTGCTTCTCCTTCCCTCGCAACGCCCGCTTCGGCCAGCTGCCGCCCGAGGCCGACACCATCGTCTACCGCATGGGAGCCGAGATTGGCCGCCAGTGCCGTATGATGGGTATCCATGTCAACTTCGCCCCGGTGGTCGATATCAATTCCAACCCCAAGAACCCCGTCATCGGCACCCGCTCCTTCGGCACCGACCGCGAGCGTGTGGCGCAGCTCGGCGCCGCCTTCGCTCGTGGCCACCAGAGCCAGGGCGTCATGGCTGTGGCCAAGCACTATCCCGGCCACGGCGACACCGATGCCGACTCGCATTACGAGCTGCCGGTCATCAACCATACCCCCCACTACATCGACTCCATCGACCTCCACCCCTTCAAACGCCTCATCGAGGCCGGCGTGGGCGGCATCATGACTGCCCACCTGCAGGTCAACGCCCTCGACCCCAAGCGCCCCTCGTCGCTCAGTCCCGTCATTGTCGACACCCTCCTGCGCCGCACCCTCGGCTTCGAGGGTCTCATCATCACTGATGGCCTTGATATGAAGGGCGTTACCAACACCTACGGCCGTGGTTTGGGCGAGCTGGCCGCCCTGCTGGCCGGCAACGACATGCTGCTCCTGCCGCCCGAAGTGGAGCAGTCCGTCGCCGTCATCCGTGCCGCCGCGCGCGTCAGTGTCGAAGTGCAGCAGCGCATCGACTACCACTGCCGCCGCATGCTCCGTGCCAAGTACCGCCACGTGATGCCCACCGCCCACATGCCCATCCGGGTGCCGGGTGCCGACCGCCGCGAGGAGTGCGAGGAGATTGTCGCGGCGCTCAACCTCAACACCGACCGCCGCATCGACAGCATCATCGCCGCCGCCCTCGAGGCGCAGGCCATGCCCGGCTGCCAGCTGGTGGTGCTCCACAAAGGCCGCCCCCTCATCGACCGCTCCTTCGGCCGCCTCACCTACGACTCGGCCGCCGACCCCGTGCTCCCCTCCACCCTCTACGACCTCGCCTCGCTCACCAAGGTCTGCGCCACCACCCTGGCCGTAATGCACCTCGTCGAGCAGGGCCTCCTCTCCATCGACGACTGCCTCTCCCAATACCTGCCCTACCTGCGCGGCACCGACAAAGAGCGCATCACCGTCAAGGAGGCGCTCAGCCACTGCGCACGCCTAAAGGCTTTCGACGCCTACTGGCGGCGCACCGCCGACCGCGACAGCATCATGCAGTTGGTGGCCGAAAGCCCGCTCAATGAAAAGGAGGGCTACGTCTACAGCGACCTCGGCTTCATGCTGCTGGCCGACGTGGTGCAGTTTATCTCCGGCATGCCCATCGACCTCTACGTGCGCGAACATTTTTATCACCCCATGGGGCTGCGCAGCATCGGCTATATGCCGCGCGAGACGGGCTGGACCGACCTCTGGCACATCGCGCCCACCGAGGTGGATACCGTCCGCGGCCTCGTCTGGGGGCAGGTGCACGACCCCAACGCCTGGGCCCTCGGCGGCGTCAGCGGCCATGCCGGCCTCTTCGCCAACGCGCGCGATGTGGCGCAGCTGATGCAGATGCTGCTCAACGGAGGTGTATACGAGGGTCGCCGCTACCTCAAGGCCGAGACCATCGCCCTCTTCACCCGCCGCCACTTTGCCGACCGCAAGAACCGCCGCGCCCTGGGCTTCGACAAGCAGCTCTTCACCCCCTCGCCCAACGCGCAGGTATGCCCCCAGGCCACGCAGAGCAGCTACGGCCACACCGGCTTCACCGGCACCATGCTGTGGGTCGACCCCGACCGCGACCTGGTATTCGTCTTCCTCTCCAACCGCGTCCACCCCAGCTCCACGCCCAACCGCCTGGCGCAGATGAACGTGCGCACCGACCTGCAGTCTATCGTCTACGAAGCCATCGGCAAGCAGCAGTCCTCGGCCAAGGCCGGATGGACCTCCATGGGCAGCCGCTAACTCATAACTCATAACTCATAACTCATAACCCATAACACACATGAGTAGTTTTACCAAATGGATATTTGCCGGCCTTGGCTGGGCGGTCGGCGGGCCGATAGGCGCCCTGCTGGGCTACTGGCTCGGCAAGGCTATCTCGCCTGACAAACAGTTGGGCGACGGCGGCCAGCAGTCGGCCTACAGCAGCCAGCGGTCGACCCATCGCGGCCCCTACCGCAACACCGGCACCCAGCAGGACGTCAATGTCGCCCTCATGGTCCTTATCGCCGCCGTCATGAAGGTGGATGGAGCTGTGAAGAAAAGCGAGCTCGACTTCGTCAAGCGCTTCCTCCTGCAGAACTACGGCGAGGAGCGCGGCAAGCAGATGCTCAAGGTCATCCAGCAGATGGTAGAGAAGGACATCCCCATCGACCAGGTCTGCGCACAAATCAAGGTCAACACCGACTACAACACGCGCTACCACATGGTGGACTTCCTCTTCGGCATCAGCGGCGTCGACGGCCACTTCCACCAGACCGAGCTCAACATGCTGCGCCTCATCGCGCAATACCTCGGCATCTCGCAGGGCGACTATATGTCCATCCACGAGCGCCACGCAGGGTCCTCCAGCTCGTCAGGTTATTCCGGCAGGTCCAGCTCCTCCGGCAATTCCCGGAATACCCGCACGTCGAGTTATTCCAAAGACCCCTACAAGGTGCTCGGCATCGAGCGCTCGGCCACCGACGACGAGGTGAAGAAAGCCTACCGCCGCATGGCCATGAAGTACCACCCCGACCGTGTGGCCGGCATGAGCGAAGAGCTGCAGCGCAACGCCGCCGAGCAGATGAAAGCCGTCAACGAGGCTTACGACGTCATCAAGCAGTTGAGACCCAGCCTGAAATAAAAAATTCCGCACCTCTCCGCCGTCAAGGTAATCGATAAAGGGTATTTTTTATAATTGCTGGCTTTGCCGATTTGATGGGCGAAGCCAGCAATTTGTCATGTTGTAGATATTTTGTGATTTTTATTAATTGGTTGTTTATCAGCCATATCGCTATTCGATTTTTATCGAATGTCGAACAAAGGCCGAAGAGATCCCCTAGAGACCCCCTAGAAAACCCCTCTTGTATCGCGGCCTTGTTTTGTTAAAAATAGTTAATATTTCAAAAGATGTTTGGTATATTTGGAAAAATGTGTAACTTTGCACTCAACAATGCCATGTTGTATTAAACACTAAACACCTAAAACAGAAACACAAAACCCCAATTCGTATATACTCCATTTTCCTTGCCAAAGTAGCTCTGTTGCTTTTATGGCGAAAATGGACAATCAGAGGAGAAAACATATAATTAACTTAATTTATTAACCTAAAATTCAAACCATTATGAAAAAGAACCTACTTCTTTGGATTGCCATGGCGCTGCTACTTCCGATGGCAGCGTATGCGCAGTCGCGCGAAGCTGAGGTGGGCAACTGGGCGGCGACGACCTCGTCGGCCTCTGGTGCATTCCACTTCACTGCGAAGTATTCGTGGACACAGATGCTGTATCCACAAAGCGAAGTCGGCGGAGCGGGCTACATCCACAGCATCGCTTTCGACAACCGCTCCACAGCGGAGTCTACGGCCGACTCTGTGAAGATCTACTTGGGGACGTCCTCCATGGTGACGCATCCCACGTCCGCGCTGACGACATGGGTGCCGATGACGGACCTGACGCTCGTCTACTCCGCCACCAGTTTCAACGTGCCCGCGGAGGAGGACGAGCTTGTGGTCAACCTCGATGTCCCGTACTACTACGACGGAACCAACTCGTTGGTGGTGGTGATCTCGAAGGCCAACTCGGTGGGTACGAGCTCGAGTACGAAGTTCGGCTACACATCCACCACCGCCGCCATCAAGTATACCTCCGGTACTAACGAGTCCTACTGCCGCTTCCCGACAGTTGCAGGTTCCAACGGTACCAACAAGACCAACCTGCGCTTCCACATGACGACCGCCGCCACCGAGAGCTACTGCCCTGCAGCCCACAACCTCCGTGTCGGTGCCCGCACGCAGAACTCCATCACGATTAAGTGGGGTGCCGAGCCGGGCGAAGTCTTCGAGGTCGGCTATGCCGAATTGCAGGAGGGCGCGCCCGAACCCACAGCGAACAGCATTGTCCCCACTATGGTTACCGACAGTTCCTACACTGTTTCTTCCTTGTCCGTTGCCACAATGTACCGTTTCTTTGTGCGCCATACTTGCAACAACGGCACCTTCCATGAGTGGCAGCAGATTGACGTGCGCACCACCTCGACGCCGTTATTCCCCCCGCTGTCATTAGACTTCGAGGATACCGACGGCGATGCCTCGTGGGATATGCTCAACACCCAGAATGGGTGGAGGATCGACAGCCTGGAGGGTAACCGTAAACTATTCATTAGCAACGACGGGGAGAGCAACGCCTACTCTGTCTCGGGTGCTGCCGGCGTTTCGTGGGCGTGGGTCGAGATGGATTTGACCGCCGGTGCCTACAATGTGGAGTTCGACTGGCGCGCTTCCGGTGAGCTCAACTACGACCTGATGAGGGTGTTCCTCGTTCCTTCAGCGGTGGAGTTCACCACGGACTGGTCGCTCTTTGGTACCACAAGTGCATTGAGTGCGCGCAACGTGGTGCCCGACGGCTGGCTGCTGGTTGGTTCGAAGAGTGCCGACTCGCTCTATTTCAACATGCGTACCGGTTGGCAACACTTCGGCGATGAAGTAACGGTGCCGACGGACGGCCTCTATCACCTGGTCTTCCTGTGGCAGAACGATGGCAGCGGCGGCACGCAGCCCCCTGCGGCCATCGACAATCTCACGCTAGACCTTGCTTCCTGCCCCGCACCGCTTGCTGTGGATACAGTCAATATCGGCACGGAGAGTGCCGACCTCACCATCACCCATCCCACGGCCAACACTTTCCTCCTAATCTACCACAAGGCTGGCAGTTCGCGCTACGACACGCTGGAAATCGGCTCGTCCTATTCGATGACCGGCCTCGCTTTCGGCACCACCTACGAGGGCCGGGTGCATACGCTCTGCAGCGGCGATACCAGTGTGGGCGGTACATCTTTCACCTTCACCACCAACTGCCGTAGCATCGCCGAGACCGACCTGCCTTACGTGGAGACCTTCGAGTCTTATGGCACCGGAGCCTCTATGCCCATCAGCCCCTGCTGGACCAAGGGCACCAACGCCTCTTCCGCCTATCCTTATCCCAACGCTACCAATGCTATCAACGGCACTCGTAGCCTATACTTCTATTCTCTCAAGAATTCATCTACCCCAACCAGCAGCTGCTACAGCTGGGCTGCCCTGCCTGCGGTGGACGAAACACTTACGTTGAGCAACATGCAGCTGACCTTCAGCGCACGCCGCTATGCCACCACTACTAACACCTATCACAGCATGATTCTTATCGGTGTGGCCGAGAATGTGGACAGCCTCACCAGCGCAGCTGCACTGGACACGCAGGTGGTATGGATCGACACCATCGACCTGACGTCCCAGCCGGCCAGTTCCATCCATGAATTGGAGGTGTCTTTTGCCGAGTATGCCGGTACGGGTCGCCACGTGGTGCTCTATGCACCGTATGTCCTGGGTGTTACTTCGGGCACACACTACAACTACATCTATATTGACGACGTGACCTTGGGTATGATTCCCTCCTGCTTCCGCCCCGTCGCTGCCGAGTGCCGCGCAAACGAAGCCGAGGAGGTGGAGCTCAGCTGGACACCTGACGAGCGCACGCTGAATCCCTCCATGTGGCAGATTGAGTATGGAACGCTCGACTTTGTGGCTGGCGAGGGCATAATCGAGACCACTTCCGACACGAGCATCGTAATTTCCGGTCTGACCCCCGACAGCTGGTATGAGTTCCGCATCACGGCCGTCTGCCCGGGTCAGGAGTCCGACGCCCGTGTGATTACCTTCCGCACGCCTTGCGCCCCCATCGTAGACCTGCCTTATGTGGAAACCTTTGAGAGCTATTCCTCCGGCACGAGCAGTCCCATCAGCTCCTGCTGGCGCAAAGGCGTCAATGGTTCCACCACCCAATATCCCTATCCGAACACCGCTAACGCCATCACTGGCAATATCAGCCTCTATTTTTATGGTAACCGTCCCTCGGCGACAACCACAGCCCCGATTGACAGCTGGGCCACACTGCCGTTGTTCGACTATCCCATCTCTTCGCTCTCGCTTGCCATGAAGGTGCGCCGCTATGCGACCACCACAGACGCCTACACGAGCAAACTTGTGGTGGGTGTGTTCGATGTGCCTGGCGACCTCAGCACCTTCGACACCATTCAGATTATCGACCTTCGCACCGAGGCTGCCAGTTCGGTACACGATGTACAGGTGGACTTCAGCCAGTATGTAGGCAATGGCAAATACATCGGCCTCTACTGCCCGGTCCCAGAGCTTGCAGGTACTGCCACCTCAGTGGCCAATCATGTATATGTTGACGATGTCACGGTGGCCGAGACTCCCTCGTGCAATCGCCCGCAGAGAATCGCCATTGCCACATCCGACCACGAGTCTGCTACACTTGTCATCAGCGATACCGCCCAGTACCACAACTATGCCGTCACGTTGAACAACCTCGACAGTGTCGCCGCAGACCCCATCGAGCTGACGTTTACCGATACGGTGTATACCATCACCGGTCTCTCGCCGCAGACCAACTATGAGCTGCTGCTCATAACCAATTGCTCTGACGGTACCCATACGCTGCCGTTGAATGTGTTGTTCCGCACGGCCTGCGTGCCTGTGCCCGAGACCTCGCTTCCCTACGTTGAGGACTTCGAGACCTACTCTTCCGGTACGTCCAGTCCCATCAGTCCTTGCTGGACGAAGGGCGCTTTCGGCACCACCACGCAGTACCCCTATCCCTATAGCACCAATGCCATCACCGGTGGCATCTCGCTCTACGGCCAAGGCACTTCCACCATTTACAGCTATGCTGCTCTACCTCTCTTCGAGACTCCGCTCGACGAGTTGCAGATAGGCTTCTACCTGCGCCGCTACGGCACTGTAACCAGCAGCTATTGCTCGGGTGTTTACCTGGGTGTGATGAGCAATCCTAACGACATCACCACCTTCGACACCCTCGAATTCTTTGATATGACCCCCGAAGACGCCTTGGCGGTGCGTCGCTTCAATGTGTCGCTCTATGGCTATGAGGGCACCGGCACTCTCGCCTTCCTCGTGCCCAAAGCCTATGGTGGCGCCACTACCAACTACATCTACATCGACAGTGTGGTGGTCGACATGCTCCCCAACTGCACCTGGCCTACGCAGGTCGAAGTTGTGGACCGCACCGCCAGCAGCGTAGAGCTCTCATGGGTGGGCAGTGCATCGAACTACCAGGTGCAGTACTCCACCAGCAACACCTTCAGCAACCCCGTCAATGTGTCCGCCACTGGCACGGGTGCCACCATCACAGGTCTCAACGACTACACCCAGTATTATTTCCGTGTGCGCAGTGCTTGTGGAAACGACACCAGTATCTGGAGTTCCATGGTTTCTGCACGCACGTTCTACGACTGCGGTGACGGCAACCTCAATATCCTCGACACCCTTGGTGCTGGTACCTCTTCGGCTGCTACCTCTGCCTTCTACTGCTCCACCTCCTATCCCCGCTCGTTCACGTCGCACATCTTCACCGCACAGGAACTCAACGACATGGGGCTCTTGGTCAACAACCGCATCAATGGCATTTCGATTCGGGCAGGTTCCACTGGCGGCACTATCTCTGGCGCCAAGGTATACATGGCAGAAACCATGCTTGATGCCTTCGGCACACCCGTTGCCAACGACACTATGGATCGCAGCACGATGACCCTTGTCTACAGCGGAAGCATCGAAGTGGAAGCCAACCGCTGGGTGGATATTCCCTTCAACACTCCGTTCCAGTATAGCGGCAACAACAACCTGATGATTATCCTGGCTCGCGACAGCGCTGTTTCTGCGGCTTGTACATTCTACTACAATAGCACCTCACCCGACTACCGCACGGCCTATGCCTACGTGACTTCCTCGGGTACCACCTTCAGCAGCGGCACCCGCTCCTACAGCCGTCCGAACATGGCCTTCAACGTCTGCACCGAGGTGCCTACCTGCTTGCGTCCCAATACTGTGGTGGTCGGCAACATGACCGACACCTCCGTCACCCTCGTGTGGGACAGCGTCGGCACACAGTATGAGATTCTGCTGAACACCAGCGCGGTCTCGCCCGATTCGCTGTCGAGCTTCGCCGGCCTGATCAACGTGACTGCCAATGACACCACCATCACCATCGGAGGTCTCACCCCCAGCACCGACTACTATGCATTCGTGCGTACCCTCTGCGGCGCGGTGGGCAACTCGGAGTGGTCCATCATGGCTCCCTTCCGCACCCAGTGTGCCCCCCAGGCATTGCCCTACATCGAGGACTTCGAGCTCTACGGCTCTGGCGCGAGCAATCCCATCGACCCCTGTTGGAACAAGGGTTCCAACAACACCACGGCCTACCCCTATCCTAACAGCACCAGTGCCGTCAACGGAAGTCGCAGTCTTTACTTCTACGCGTATCGTCCCTCTAGCGCCACTGCCACCTCATACTACAGCTATGCTGCGCTGCCCATGTTCGAGGACAGTGTGAAGAACCTCTCGCTCTCCTTCTATGTGCGCCGCCATGCCACAATTACCGACAGCTACACCTCTCGCCTCGTAATCGGCGTGATGTCAAATCCCAACGACATCTCCTCCTTCGAGCCCATGGATACCCTCGATCTCAAGGACGCCCCTTCGGCTTCCATCCATGGCTATGAGTACTACTTCGAGAACTACACCGGCCAGGGTAAATACATCGCCATCTATGACGAGGTGCCGCCGCTCTATGGCACCAGCACCACCACTTATAGCTATGCCTATGTGGACGATGTCAAGGTGGATCGCATCCCCGATTGCCGCCGTGTTGTCGGAGTTGAGGTGAGTGCCATTACCGCCACCACAGCCACCGTTGAATGGGATTCGATTCTCACCGCAGGTGTCAGCTACGAGGTTGAATATGGTCCCTATGGCTTCGAGCATGGCACTGGTACCGTCATCACCTCGACCACACCCACCGCAAACCTCACTGGTCTCACTGGCGGCACCCGCTACGACCTCTACGTCCGGGCGCACTGCACGGCCACCGAAGCCGGTGAGTGGAGTTTCGTCAAGACCTTCGCCACAGAGTGTGTGGCAGTCGCACTGCCGCTCTTTATGGACTTCGAGAATGAGGCCACCGGTACCGCCGTCCCCATGCCCCTCTGCTGGACCCGCTGGAACAACAACATGACAGCATCTAATGGCTACTATCCCTACATCAACTCCAGCACCGCTAACGCCCATAGCGGCTCCAACTATGCCTACTATTTCTTCTCCACAAGCGCCACCTACCCCTCTGACCAGATTCTCGCCACACCTGCAATCGACATTGCCACTTATCCGATGAACAACAACGAGGTGAGCTTCTGGGCTAAACGCACTACCAGCGAGATGAGCGTTGTTGTCGGTATTATGACCGACCCCACCAACGGCACTACCTTTACGCCCATCGACACCTTTGCCCTCTCCGATGCCTATGTCGAGTACACGGTACCCTTCACCGACTACACCGGCACCGGTGCCTACGTCGCCTTCCGCGGCACATCCACCAGCAGCACGTACATCTTCATCGACGACATCAGTGTCCGCCGGCAGTCGCCCTGCCCGCGCGCCTATGACCTCACAGCCTCCAACGCCACTGCCACCAGCGTCGCCCTTGGCTGGAGCGACACCATCGGTTCCACCCAGTGGGTCGTCGAATATGGTCTGGCCAATGACGCTACCACTACTACTGTTACCGTCAACACCAACCCTTATGTGCTTACTGGATTGACACCCAACACTCTCTACCGTTTCCGCGTGGCTCCGATGTGCTCCACTGGCGTGCAGGCTGAATGGAGTCTCCAGTGGAAGACCTTCACTACTGCCTTCAACCCCGCCACGGTGCCTTACAGCTACGACTTTGAGGCCGCTGCCGAGTGGTCCAACTGGCAGACTTCGTCCAACCACCTCACAAAGTGGTATCGTGGTCTCGCCGACTCCGTGGTTGCTACCAACAATGTGATGTACACCAGCATCGACGGCGGCACCACCCACTCGTGGCTCCCGCGCAACATTGTGAACACCTTCGCCTATCGCGACATCGACTTCGGTGCCGATACCGCTGGCTATGCAGTCTCCTTCCGCTTCCGCGGCGGTGGATGCCAGGCGGGCAACTACGATGGTGTCTCAGTCTTGCTCGTCGATCCTGCAGTCCCTGTCTCCAACTCCAGCGAAACCCTCGCCACTCCGTGGGGTCGTCTCACTACCGTCCATGCCCGTCTCGAGAACGACTGGGCCGATCGCACAGTCCTCTTCGACGATGTCTCTGGTGTCAAGCGTCTCGTCTTCGTCTTCTTCCAGAGTTCCACCACGGCTTCCTACGTCTACGATTCGCTGCCTCCGGCTGTCGACGACATCTCTGTGGTACTGCAGGAATGCCCGCGTCCGAACAATCTGGTGGTTGACGATGTAACGGAAAGCACTATTACCCTCCACTGGGATGGCGACGACTCCGCCACCTATGTTGTCGACTACCGTCCCGCCGGCACCACCGGCACAGATCGATTCGACACTGTGCGCAACGCCACCTTCCACACCATCACCAACATCGGAGCCAGTTCCACCTACAACATCTGGGTGCGCCGCGTCTGTTCTGACTCGCTTGTTTCCTACTGGAGCATCAGCACATCCGCCACTACCCTTTGCGGTGTCGCTACACTTCCCTATGCCCAAGATTTCGAGACCTTCGAAGGCACAGCCTACAATGCAGAAGGACAGCCGCCGCTCTGCTGGCGTGTCTACTCCGATGGCACCTCCAATGCCTACATTCCGCACGTAACCGGTTCGGGCTCATACCACTATCCTTACAGTGGCTCCAAAGTGCTGACGCTCACTTCCGGCAGTGGTGACACATATGGACCCACCAAGGTCGTCGCCCTACCGCCCTTCGTGCTCCCAGTCTCTTCCCTGAAGATGTCCTTCTGGTATCGGATGGAAAACGTGAATTACGGCACCCTCACCGTTGGCTATGTAACCGATTCGACCAACCTTGACGCCTCTTTCGTTGCTCTCCAGACCATCACCAGCAGCACTACCCACGAGCACGACACTGTCAGTTTCGCCGCTGCCCCTGCCGACGCCCAGCTCATTGCCTTCCGTTGGTATCATGATGCCACTTTCTATTCTGTAGGCATCGATGACATTTATGTCTGGAGCGACCTTTCTGCCATGTGTGACGCACCTATCGCCACCCTCGACAGCAATGTGGCCGAGACCTCACTCTCTGTTTCCTGGACTTCCGATGCAAGCAACTTCGAGGTGGCCATTATGGAAGGTAGCTGGAGCGAAACGGCGGCCTCGCCGATTGCCGTCACGGGCACTTCCTACACCTTCTCGGGTCTCACTGCCGGCACCACCTATGCCATCGGTGTACGTTCCGTCTGCTACGCCGGTATACAGAGCGACTGGACAGTACTTACGGCAACCACCCTCGAGCACCCCTGCTTCGTTCCGACCAATGTTACCATCAGCGACGTAACCTTCGACGCTGCCACCATCGGCTGGACACCCGGCGAGAACGAGACCTCGTGGCAGATCAATGTTACCGGTCCCAGCTTTGACTCCACCTACACCTCTACCGTCAATCCTATCACCATCAATGGCCTGGCTTCGCACGAGACATACACCGTCAAGGTGCGTGCCCTCTGCAGCGCGACCAATGTCAGCGACTGGAGCACGGCCGTCGACTTCACCACCGAGCGCTGCCAGCCTGTCAGCGGTGTTACCGCCACGGCTGTTGACTCCGCCACTGCCACCGTTACCTGGAACCCCTCCAGCAATGGCTCTGGCAGCTACGAGATTGAGTACGGTATCGCCGGCTTCCGCCAAGGCAACGGTACGCGCGTAACCCTCAGCGCCACTACCACCACGCTCAACAACCTCGACGACAACACCACCTACGACGTCTACGTCCGCGCCTACTGCACCGCCACACTCACTTCCGAGTGGAGCACCGTGGTGTCCTTCACCACACCGCAGGGCCAGATCGGCATCGAGGACGTCCAGTTCTCCGACATCACGCTCTACCCGAACCCCGCCCACACCACTGTTACCCTCAGCGGTGTCGAGCTCGGTGCCACGGTCAGCGTTGTCGACCTCAACGGACGTACCCTTGCCACCTACACTGCCGCCGACACCACCCTCACCATCGATGTCAGCGACATGGCTCAAGGCGCCTACTTCGTCCGCATCAGCGGCCAGCAGCAGAGCCTCGTGCGTAAGCTGATTGTGAAGTAAGGACAGACAGTAGTCAGCCTACAGCTGACGGTAACCCTACGGTTCCCGGCCCCGAGCGAAAGCTTGGGGCCGGGACCTTTTTTAGTTATGAGTTATGAGTTAAGAGTTATGGGTTATAGGTTATAGGTTATGGGTTGTGGGTTTGAGGGTGGGGGAGACTGTGGGGAGCCCCGTAGGGGCGACGGAAAGTAGCCGAGGGCGTAAGCCCACGGGGGAGGGTGCGGTGCGGTATGGGAGCCCCGTAGGGGCGACGGAAAGTAGCCGTGGGCGTAAGCCCACGGGGAAGGTGCGGTGCGGTATGGGAGCCCCGTAGGGGCGACGGAAAGTAGCCGTGGGCGCAAGCCCACGGGGAAGGTGCGGTGTGGTATAGGAGCCCCGTAGGGGCGACGGAAAGTAGCCGTGGGCGTAAGCCCACGGGGAAGGTGGGGTGCGGTATGGGAGCCCCGTAGGGGCGACGGAAAGTAGCCGTGGGCGCAAGCCCACGGGGAAGGTGGGGTGCGGTATGGGAGCCCCGTAGGGGCGACGGA
>ONBB01000027.1 GCA_900315935.1 uncultured Bacteroidales bacterium | reverse complement strand
AGAGGGGGAGTTGAAATGTCTGCAACCGAACTCCTCCCCTAAGTTAGGGGAGGTGCCCGAAGGGCGGAGGAGTGTGTTGCAGGACGGAAGAGAGTATGGCTCCAAGGCCACACGCCCCCGCCCTTCGGGCACCCCCTCTAGTTTAGAGGGGGAGCTGAAATGTAGGGACGCGGCGTGCCGCGTCCGCAATGCGCCAGCCAACATTCCGGACTGCAAAGCGCCAGCCGGCATTCTGGACCGCAAAGCGACTGCCGGCATTCCCGACCGCGGGGCGACTGCGGACGCAGCACGCTGCGTCCCTACGGAGTATGAGCGCATTCGGATATCCGAAGGGGCGGCTGCACCCGTGCGGTTTGCGGCTGCCGAAATCAGCGACAGCGGTATCCTGCGCGTTGATTTCGAGAAGAATAGCGGCATGAGCCGCGCCAAGGGCAGCGACCGCGTTTACATATATATTTACAATACAGACAGCAAGGAGGGGCTCCTCTCCCACCCTGCCGAGCGGCGCAGCGGACGGCTGCAGATGCAGCTGCCCGACGGATGGAACCATCTAAATACCAGGATGTGGGGCTTCACGGTGGACCGGGAGGGTCGCGCCTCGAACTCGGCCTATGTTAAATTCCGTAATGTCGATGCAAACAACACGCAATCAACCCAGTACCTCGATGGCGACGGTGCGGAGGTCGCGCACGGCGTCGTAGAGGCGGACGGAGAGCGACTGGCGGACGGACACCTCGAGCGTGCAGTCGAGGTCGAACTGCTGATTTAACGGCTTGAGGTCGAAGTCTTTCAGTATGCGCATCACGTCGTTCATGGCCTCGTACTTGAACGAGAGGCGGTAGCGGCAGTCGATGGTCTTCTCGACGATGGTGGCGTGGTCGATGGCGTCGCGTGCGGCGGCCTTGTAGGCGTTGGCTAAGCCGCTGGCGCCCAGCAGGATGCCTCCGAAGTAGCGTACCACCACGATGAGTGTGTCGGTGAGGTCGGCCGAGAGCAGCTGGCCGTGGATGGGTCGGCCGCCGGTGCCGCTGGGCTCGCCGTCGTCGTTGGCGCGGAAGGCGTCCTTGCGGGGGCCGAGGATGTAGGCGTAGCAGTGGTGGCGCGCGTCGAAGTATTCCTTGCGCAGCCGCTCCAGGTGTCCCTTGATTTCCTCCTGCGTGCGCACAGGGTAGGCGAAGGCGAGGAATTTGGAGCCTTTCTCCTTGTAGATGCCCTCCGCTGGGGCAGCGATGGTCTTATATGTGTCGTCGAACATGGTTGTCTGTTTTGTGCTTTATTATTTCATGGGGCGAATGATGATTCGCCCCTACGGGCGCATCTGTAGGGGCGAATGATGATTCGCCCCATAATAACAGTCCGTCCACCAATTTATTGGATTGTTGACAATGTAACGGGATATCTGTTCATACGATTGTTGGTTTCGAATGATATGTTCGTAATAATTTCGTTGCCACAGTTTGACTCCAACCCGCTTGGCTACTCCAACCTTAAATCCACGCACAATGGCTCCCACCGTTCGAGATGTCCCTCGTAGGGGCGAATCATCATTCGCCCCCACATTTTGGTATGGCGTGGCCGAACGGCTGCCAATCATCTGCACGGATGCATGGAAGCCATGGATTAGCAGAATACCATGGATATGGTTCGGCATGACGATATAATCGCCCAAAGACACCTCGGGGTAGTGTTTCGGGATTTCGCACCAGCATTGCTCCACAGCTTGTCCAGCAGCGTTCTGATGCATGCGGCCATCGACAATGTTACCCAACAGCATTTGCTTGTCCTTGGTGCAAATGGTGATGAAATAGGCACCCGCAGCGGAATAATCGAAGTTCCTCAGTCGGATAGATTTACGCTTCAGTATGGGCGAATCATTTTCCGCCCCAACGGTCTGTGTATCATGGGGCGAATGATGATTCGCCCCTACGGATGAGATTGTCATGGCTAGGGGCTGATTTTGAATGTCCAGGCGTGGTTGAGGGCGTTGAGTTCCGTGGGGTCGAGGGTGGTGAGGTCGAGGATGAGGGTGCCGTCTTTCTTTTGTTTCCATTGGACGGTGCCTGTGGTGCCGAGGAGGGTGACGGCGGTGCCTTTCTGTAGGCGCGGCATGTCGGGGAGGGCTAGCGTGCGGCCGGGGCGCTCGAACTCGATGACATACAAGGGCGAATGTTGATTCGCCCCTACGGTGAAACAGCGCCGTGTGCGTTCCCAGGTGGCTGTGCCCCTCCAGTCGGCAGGCACGGGTTCGAAGGTCTTGCCCCCGTCGCGGCTCCAGGTGAGGCTTGCGGTGGCCTCCAGGTCGCCCTCGCGGTAGGCCAGGCGGATGGTCCACACGCTGCCTTTTTCGAGGTGGAAGGTGCGCTCGGCCGTGGGGTTCTCGGCCCAGTCGTGGCGGTAGTGCATCAGCAGCTCGCCGCCGTCGGTGGCGCGGACGGTGCTGTCGTCGTTGGCGAAGAGGCTGATTTCGTCGTCGGCGCGGAGGCGGACGATGTAGTCCTGTGTTTCGGGCACGGGCACGTCGGCCGACCAGTCGACCACGAAGTTGTCCACCGGCATGCCGGGCAGCGGCGCGTTGCGCACCCAGTCGTAGTCGATGGCACTGATTGGGGGCAGGTCGGCGGTGGCGGTGATGCGCTGGCAGGGGATGCTGTGGGGGCGGCTGCCGTAGATGGCCTCGCCGTTGACCTCCATCCAGCGGCCGAGGTCGCGCAGGCGTTCCTGCTGGATGAGGGGGATGGTGCCGTCGGCGTAGGGACCCACGTTGAGGGTGAGGCCGCCGCCGTGGGCCACCAGCTCGCAGAAGTGCTGGATAAGCGCGGCGGAGGTGAGGTAGTTGTCGAGGTCCTCGTTGCGGTTGAGGCCGAAGCTGCGCCCGATGCCGCGGCACTCGGCCCAGGGGCGCGTGGTGTCGGCGATGCCGGCGCTGTACTCGGGCGTGCGGAAACCGTGCTGTGTGCCGCGACCCCAGCGGTCGTTGACGATGGCGTTGGGGCCCACGGTGCGGTAGTACCAGTCGATGAGTTCCACGCTGCGCAGCTGGTCGGCGGAGAAGTCCCAGTCGCCGTCGGAGAAGAGGAGGTCGGGCTTGTAGCGGCTGACGAGTTCCTTGAACTGCGGCACCATATAGGTGTCGACATAGCGGCGGATGCTGTCATGCGGGTCGAGGGTCCAGCGGTGCAACGGGTTGCTCCACTCGGGCAGCGAGTAGTAGAAGCCCATGGTGAGCCCTTCGCGGCGGACGGCCTCGGTGAGGTCGGCCACTATGTTGCGGCGCGGGCCGCTGACGGTGCTGTTCCAGTCGGGTTGCTGGGGACTGTCCCAGAGGCAGTAGCCGTCGTGATGCTTTGTAACCAGCACCACGTATCTGGCGCCAGCCTCGCGGAAGAGGCGCGCCCACTCCTGCGGCTGCCACAACTCACCGTGCCAGTGGTCGGTGAGTTGGGCGTACATCTCGCACACAGGCAGCGACGTGTCGGCATAGTAGGACATGGCGCGCATGCGGCCGGGGTCGCGCGACATAAGGCCCTTGTAGAGCCACTCGCCGTAGCCCTCCTTGCCGGCATAGGCAGGCACCGAGTAGAGCCCCCAGTGCACAAAGATGCCCAGCTTGGCATCACTGAACCACTGCGGGTAGGGGCGCGCATTGAGGTCGTCCCAGGTCTGGGCGCGGAGGAAATTGAAAATCGAAAACTGAAAGATAAAAAGCAGGAACAGAATCTTGGTTTTCATGGCAGTCGGGATATGGTTTCACATATAAAAGCGGTACGGCGCTGGCCGACGGTGGTGGCGATGAGGAAGAGGTCGCCGCCCTCGCGGAGGCCCAGCTGGCGTTGCAGGTCGGCGGCGGAGAGGGGGTAGTTGCGGACGGCCACATGGGCTTTGCCCCCGGGGATGGCCTCGGCGACGGCCTTGCGGCTGGACTTCACCTCGCGCAGCACGCGGAAAGTGCGGCCAGGGAAGCCTTCCACCAGGCGGTCGGCGGTATAGAGATGGGTGTTGGGTGCCAGCTTATGAAGGCTGTACCACTGGCAGAGGAGGCGGAAGGGGCCGGCCTTCATCAGCGCGGCGTCGGGCTCGTAGAGGTATTGGCCGGCGGCAGAGCAGTAGCGTGGCTCGGCGGCGGCCTCGGCGCCTCTAGTGAAACTAGAGGTTCTAGAATTACTAGTATTACTAGAATTACTAGAATTGCTAGAATTACTAGAATTGCTAGAATTGCTAGTATCACTAGTTCTACTAGATTTACTAGACAGGAGCGAGCAGTGTATCTGCGGCTCGCCCTGCGGCGAGCCGCAGAGGAAAAGCACCTCCTTGCACTCGCCGTCGAGGGAGACGACGTACACGTCGCTGACCGAGCACAATTGCCTGACGGCCAAATCGATGTCAATCATCGGCGAAGCCTTCACCATCAGTCGGCGGCAACGCGAGAGAAGCAACGGAAGGGCCGTCAGGAGGTCGGGCTCGCACTCCTCGAAGGCGGCTACCTTGCGCCCCGAGGCCGAACGGCGCGCGGGGTCGAGGTAGATCAGGTCGTAGCTACCTGCCTGCGCGGCAAGCAATTGGAGGCTGTCGGCACAGTGGATACGGAGGTTTCCGATGCCGAGAGCACGGGCGTTGTGCTCCATGAGGCGGCAGAGGGCGGGGTCGCGCTCCACATAGTCGACACTCTCCGCCACGCGGGCCAGTGCGAGGCTGTCGATGCCCATGCCGCCGGTGAGGTCGGCCACCCTGGTGAGGTCGGAGGCGAGGGATGCCTTGTGCTGCGCGGTGAAGGTGGAGGAGGCCTGCTCGCGGTTGAGGCGCGGAGGGTAGAGGAACTCCTCGCACTGCAGCAGTTCCGGCCACTTCTCCCGTGCCGTGCGGCGCCCCTCTATCTGCTGCACAGCCAACGGCATGTCAATATGAGGATACCGCCCGGCACTCAACAGCAGCCGCGCGGTATCCTCGTCTTCGTGGGTGAGGACGAATTCAATAAACTCCCTGGTCATGCAACTGGCGGAGGCGGTCGACGACCATGGGGCGGTCCTCCTTGTAGGTTACGCCGAACCACTGGGCGGTGGTCTTCAGCACCTGCATGGTGGCCGTGCCGTCGGCGATGAAGGTGTTGACGGCGAAGGGGATGTAGTACTCGGACTTGAGCTCCTGGCCATGCTCGCGCAGGAAGTCGACGAAGAGCGCCTCGCTCTTGGCGAAGTAGTCGGGGGTGAAGCCGAAGAGGTTCATGCTGACGGTGGCGTCTGCGGGCAGGGGGTGGGCGGAGCCGTCGGGGTCGGTGTAGGCGATGCCGTCGGCGGTGCGGGCGATGGCGGTGCGCTCGGTCATGCCGATGAGGAGTCCCTGGGCGTCGGTCTGGCAGACGCCGCGGCTGACGGTGCCGTTCTCCGAGAGGGTGTTCTCCAAGCGGTAGCCCACCATGCAGTAGCGGCCGCTGACACCCTCGAGGGTGCGCAGGTGGTCGGCCATGACCTGGAAGGCGTCGCGACCGTAGAAGTCGTCGGCATTGATGATGGCGAAAGGCTCGTGGATGAGCTCCTTGGCCATGAGGATGGCGTGGTTGGTGCCCCAGGGCTTTTCGCGACCCTCGGGGACAGAGAAGCCGGCGGGCAGGCAGTCGAGCTCCTGGAAGGCGTACTCCACCTCGATGCGGTGGCCGTAGTGGTCGGCATTGATGCGGGATTTGAACTCCTGCTCGAAGGAGTGGCGGATGACGAAGACCACCTTGCCGAAGCCGGCGCGGATGGCGTCTTCGACGCTGTAGTCGAGAATAATCTGGCCTTGAGGGCCGAGGCCGTCGAGCTGCTTGAGGCCGCCGTAGCGGCTGCCCATGCCGGCGGCAAGGACTAGGAGAGTGGGTTTCATGTGTTGATGTATTTTTATTATACGTTTGGTAACGTAAAGGCCAGCCAAATAGTATTCCGCCATGAAAAAAAACACCGGGTACGCAGGCGTCCCGCCTGCAAAAGAAAAGAGAAAGCGCACTCCGATGCGGAGCGCGCTTTCGTCGTTTTTGTGCGATCGAAAATAGCTCAACGGACTATAATTGAGGTGCCGAATGGTTCTTGAAAATATTCCACATGTCCACGAGGTGTATTGGAGATTGGTATGGGTTCTACTCCACCCAATATGTAACGTGGAGGAATCTGTCGTAACTTTATCGAACCAAAGTTGTAATCCCTGGCGGGGAGAAAATGTGCGATATAATCCTCATATCCGAAATGCGCAATTAGGATATCGCAATCCTTGCCCACCACACCCTTCGGCAACAAGAGTGAAAATGTCCCTTTGAAATCGTTGTCGAGGAGGGTATCCAGCACCGTTTCCCCTTGGCATTTTATTCGAATGCTGCAGAATGGCACCCCTTCGCCATTTTCCCCATCTACAATCTTGCCCTTGAGTGTTATAGCATCTGCAAGCCGCACCTCTTTCCTGACGACGGATGGCTCGGCGACGGGTTCCACTGTTTGCGCCTGCATCGTGGTGGCAGCGAGACCCAGGGCGAGGCCGGCAATGGAGGCCACCTTGCCCAACTTCAGGCGGTTAGCCAGCGCGTTCTCCAGATAGCGCACCTCTGCCTCGCAGCGCGGACAGGTGCCGCGGCACTCGCCCTTGTAGGTACACTCTTCTGTCTCCAGAGGGATATTATTCTCCTCGGCGATGCGCTTCCGCACCTCCTTGAGCTGGTTGCAGATATTCTTCCCGTGTGTCATAGTGTTATCATTTATCATAATGTTGTTTCCCCGTAAACGTTTGGAAAATATTGTGTTATCGGACGATGACTAGTCGTTCTTGGGGAGTTTAAAATTGACAGGCAGGTTGAATTGCACACGGACGGGAACGCCGCTCTGCTCGCCTGGCGACCATTTCGGCATTCTCTTCACCAGGCGGATGGCTTCTTCGCCACAACCACTGCCGATGTCGCGCAAAACCTTGGGGTTGGTGACAGTGCCGTCCTTCTCAACAACAAAGGTGACATACACCCTGCCCTCAATCCGTTTCTCCAGAGCTTCCTTAGGGTAGCGCAGACTGTCCTGTATGAATTTATAGAGAGCCTCCATGCCACCAGGAAACTCGGGGTCATGCTCCGAGATACAACCAAGCAGCGTTTCTGAATCTTCCACCCGAGTGGTGTCTGAAGTTTGCACAGAAATATGCGGTGTCAATTGCTGGGTTTTTACTTGGGCCGACGCCGTGCCACCCGACATAAGTGCCAGTGCTACACCAGCCACGCGGACGACCTTACCCAAAGATTGGCGGTCGGCCAGGGCGTTCTCCAAGAAGCGCACCTCTGCCTCGCAGCGCGGGCAGGTGCCGCGGCACTCGCCCTTGTAGGTACACTCCTCTATCTCCAGAGGGATATTATTCTCCTCGGCGATGCGCTTCCGCACCTCCTTCAGCTGGTTGCAGATGTTCCTTCCATGTGTCATATCTTTATGTTTTATGGTCGCTGCGCTCAAAATTACAGAAAAATTTAGTTTAAAATTATTCTAAAATTTTCTGGTTCAATTTTCTTTTAATTTTGAGGCCGTCAGGCCGACCTCTTTCATAGAAGTTTTATTTTCTCCATTTCACCACTTTCAGGACATCGTTCATACCATTCAGAGAAAAGACTGTCTCCTCCAAAGTTAATCAGCATGCCAAAGCGAGTATGTGTAAGGTGCATGTAATTGAAAAGCTGTCGGCGGTGTTCCTTGTCCACAAAGTTCACCGCCTTCAGTTCAAGTATTATCTCGTCATTGACAACAAGGTCCATGCGGTAAGTTTGGTCAAGTTGCACATCGTCCCAAAATATGGGTAAATTTACTTGCCGCTCCACCTTGTAGCCCTTTTGCTCCAACAAATATTTCAGTGCCGCCTCATAGGCTGACTCCAGCAACCCAGGGTGGTATTTGCGGTGAACACGCATGGCTTCTCCCGTTATCTCATGGAAAAATGCGTACCGTTTGTTGTGCTCTTCTATCAAGTTCATGCCCGTATTTGTTGTTTGGTCGCTGCGCTCAAAATTATAGAAAAATTTAGTTTAAAATTATTTTAAAATTTTCTGGTTCAATTTTCTTTTAATTTTGAGCGTAGCGACCCAAGAATAACGCTATTTTTCTCGGTTTATTGTGCGGTAGGTGAAGCGGTCGAGGCGGGTGATGCCCATGTCAGCGAGGCGCCGGGCGGTGCGGTCGGTGTCGGCCTCGGTGTTGAAGTCGGGGATGAGGGGGACGCGGACGGTGATGTGGTTGGGGCCGACGAGGGAAAGGAGCAGTGCGAGGTTGTCCCAAGCGCGCGAGGCGTCGCCGCCGGTGTAGGCGCGGTAGATGTCGGGGTTGCCCTCCTTGATGTCGACGATGAAGTCGCCCACCACCTCGGCGGCCTTCTCGACCGACGCGCGCGGCACCTGCAGCGAGGTCTCGGCCGTGAGGTTCCAGCTCTTGCCGCACAACTGCTTGAACTCCGCGATGAACTCCACCCGCAGCAGCGGCTCGCCACCGCCAAAGCAGACGCCGCCACCCGTGGCGATGAAGTAGAGGTTGTCGACAGAGACATGGTCGTAGAGCTGCTGGGGCGTGTAACATGGCAGCCCCTCGGGAGCCTCCAGACAGCGGTGGTTGAGGCAGTATCTGCACCGCAGCGGACAGCCGTGGAATGCCGCCAGCGTGGTAACTCCCACGCCGTCGACACCCAGCCGGTGCCGGTCGATGCCTATGAACGGTACTGCCTCCATTTCGGGTGCAAAGATACACATTTTTTTCGGATTGCAATGCTTTCGGCGCAATATTTCCATCGGAGAATCGTTTTCTAGCAGAAACCGACCGCCACCATGGATGAACCCGTAAAGACCGAACGCCACCCCCTGCAGCCCTTCCTGCCCGCAGGGGCGCGGCTGCTGATGCTCGGCAGCTTCCCGCCGCCGCGCAAGCGATGGTGCATGGACTTCTTCTACCCCAACCGCACCAACATGATGTGGGAGATATTCGGGCTGGTGTTCTACGGCGACCCGCAGCGGCTGGTGGATGCGGAGCGCAAGACGTTCCGTCTGCCTGATATCCAATCGCTTCTGACCGAGCGTGGCATCGCCATCTACGACACCGCCACGGCCGTCCGCCGCCTCAGCGGCAACGCCTCGGACAAAGACCTAGAAATTGTCGAGAAGACCGACATCGCGGCGCTGCTCTCGCAGATTCCGCTGTGCCACGACATTGTCTGCACCGGCCAGAAGAGCTTCTCGGCACTCACCGACGACTACGGCGTGCCCGTGCCCGAGATGGGTACCTACAACGAATTTGTGATTGACGGCCGCCCGATGCGCCTCTGGCGCATGCCCTCCTCCTCGCGCGCCTACCCCATGCCGCTGGCCGAAAAGGCCGGACACTACCGCCGGATGATGCAGGAAATCGGCCTGCTGTGATGCAGCCGCCTACGATTTGAGCTTCTCTATTATCTGCCAATCCGCCGGCAGCCACTGCACGCTGTCCAGCTCACCCTTCGCCAGCCAGCGGGCCGCCTCGTGTTCGTTCAGGTGCAGGGCATCTGTCAGCAGCGAGCAGAGGTAGCAGTGCATGGTGAGGTGGAACTTGGGATAGTCGTACTCCACGGTGCAGAGCAGCCCGTCCACGCTTATCTCCGCCGACAGCTCTTCGCGGATCTCGCGCTTCAGCGCCTCTTCCTCCGCCTCGCCTGCCTCCATCTTGCCGCCCGGGAACTCCCACCAGTCCTTCCACTCGCCGTAGCCCCTCTGGGTGGCAAAGATACGCTCCCCCTTGCGGATAATCGCCGCCACCACCTCTATCTGTTTCATTATTGCTTCCCTTTCATCCTCAATTCCAATCTGTCACGCTCCTCCAGCAGGTTCCACACGGCATCCTCGCTGAGCACGCCGCGTTTCAGGCTATGGGGCAGCCGCCCAGCCTCATCGTCCGCGAAATCCTGTTTCCACTCTTCGCTTCCATAGTAAGCCTCCAGCTCGCGCAGCGCTTTCCGCGCCGCCTCATAGTCGTCGAGCGCCGCCGCCAACCCCTTTACGGCTCGCGACGCCACCTCCAACTGCCGCTCCATCCGTGCGATTCGTTCTGTCTGTTCCATACTGCGAAACTTTATTCCTCTGCAAACCTTTTCAACGCTGCCTCATCGGCCCTCGATGGACGTATATTGAATTTATGTTCCATGTTTATTTTATCATAAAGGTTTTCTATGCATAGCTTCACGGCCAGCCTCTGTCATCAGTCCCCGCTGCTCCAGTTCCTGGCACCGCTGACGGTTGAGGTCGGTCCAATGGCTGTTCTTCCTTCGCGGCGAGAGGCGTTGAGCCAGCCGCCCGTCGGACAACCGCTTGCAGGTGGAGTCTATCCATCCGAAGCAGAGCGCCTCCTCCACCACCTCCACATACGGCAGCGCATCGGCCATCGGTAGTTTGCCTCGATAGGTGGCCACCCACACCTCGCGCTCCGTCCGGTGGTGCTCCATCAGCCAGCGGCGCAACGCCGTGCGGTCGTCGTATTCCAAGAGGGTTGTTATCTCCATTGCTTATTCTTCCTTCTGCAGGTTACACACCATGATATATTCCTCCTCTGTCTCTTTCTCCATTACAAATCCCACCTTGCGATACATTCTGACCGCATAGTTCTCTTTCTGCACCGAGAGAGAGACCTGCTTGTAACCATCGTTCCGCAACAGTTCCAGCATTCTCTCAAGCAGCGCTGTCCCGATACCCCGATTGCGGTATTCCCGATATAGCGACATGGCCAAAGATGGAGTGTCATCGGCAATATGACCATAGTCGTCCATGATTCTCGTCCACACCGCACCAACAACCTTCCCGTCACATTCGGCCACCAGGCACCGATCGTCTGGCCTTTTCCCAAAGTCCTTTACGTACACCTGCAACTCTTCGTTGTCGATGATAGACCTGGGCGGAGCCGGCACTCCCTCCGGGATAAAGATTGCCTCATAGAGGAAGTCGTCCAAGAGGGGTATCTCCATTATTTCAATCGGCCTCAGTTGCACATTTCTTGCCACAAAGAACTCCGCCTGCTTGGGGACGGCGAAGGTGCGCTCAATCATGGCCACATGTGAGAGGTACTCGGGGTCGGTGAAGGCAATGGCACCGGTCGGGCAATGGCGGCGGCAGGCCTGGCATTTGATACAGATGCCGTCGAAGGTCGGCATCCCATCTTTCGCACCGATGCTCCCCATCGGGCACACCTCCAGGCACACGCCGCAGCGCGTGCACAACTCGCTGTTGCACGAGGGCTTTGCCTTGAGGAACCCCGCCGGGGCATTGTTGATATTCAGGGGGGTATAGTATTTCTCGGGATGCGCCTCGCCGGGAACCGATACAGTTATGAGTTCAGAGTTATGAGTTAAGAGTTTCTCCGCCACCTGAGCGGCGAAACGGTCGAGGGTTGCGAGGTCTTCTTCGTTGGGGCGCCCGGCACCCAGGGTGTCGCTGAAAGCGTGGCGCGTCACCATAGCGGCGGCGGCGACGGGCTTCATGCCGCCCTCCTCCATCAGACCCACCAACTCGGCCAGCGCGTTGTCGTAGGCGCGGTTACCGAAGGCAACGAGTGCAATGGCCGGATTGCCATCGGCATGGATGGCTCGCCGCACGTAGTCGAGCGTCTTGTTGGGTATGCGACCCGCATAGACTGGCGTCGCCCACACCACCACATCGCCCGCCTCCACCTGCGGCAGCGCCTCGCGCTCATGCGGCAAGGTGTAGGAATGATATTCCACCGCGGCACCCAGCAGCGCGCCCAGCCGGTCGCCCAGGCGCTGCGCCACCTGCAACGTGCCCCCCGTAGGACTGAAATAATATACCTTTACCTTCCCCATCATCTCTTCCATGCGCCAATCACCTCGCCGATGCAGACGGTGTGGATACCGGCCTCGAAGCCGTCGTACCATCCCTTGGGCGTCGCATTGCGGAACGCCACCATAGCGGCCAATAACGTGTGTATCGTATTTTTCATTGCCTGGTTTATTTTTTTGCAAAGATACGACTTTTATTTCAATCCGCCCCCAATTTGCCAAATATTGCATATCCTTGTAATACCACGCGCCATACCTAGATACAACACATACACCTGGTTTCCACGCCATTAACAACGCAATGGGATTAGCATAAATTATCCATCAGTCAACTACCACGCCGACTGACCTTGACAAGGACTTCCGGCGTTCTTTTTTCCTACCCCCCACCCTCCTCCCGGGTACCCGTTAAGAGGGTACGAAGAGAGGAAGAAGAGGGGAAGAAGAGGATGCCTCTCATTTCCTGACAATCAGCCAGTTGAAAATTGGCCCTTTTGGCCTGTTTTTCGGATTTTTTTCAAAAAAATTTCAAGTTTTTCGAGGCCGTTTTCGTGCCCGCTTCCAGCCTGTTGAAAATATTTTTTATAAAGTTCAAATAAAAAGCGTATCTTTGTAATTCGACTTTTTCACCCAAAATCGGAATAAGCTATTAGCACACAGTCGTTTGTAAAATTATGGCAAAGATGCAGGAAACAAATGTAAGATGACAGATAAAGCAATTATATCTAGGAGGGCAAACATTGAGTATGAAATCAATATTATGCAGGCGTTTGTGGCTATTCAAAAGGAAATAAGATGGATAATTTGAATGCACCATACATTAAGGTAGAAAACAAGATTGCCACCATACGCAAACTTCAGGTGATTGCCGATGCTGATGTGGCAGAGTTGTATGGTGTAGAAACTAGGCGCGTGAATGAAGCGGTACGAAACAATCTCGATAAGTTCCCCGATGATTATATGTTTGAGCTCAGTAAGAATGAGTTGCAGAGTTTGCGGTCGAAAATTTCGACCACAAAAGTGTCAGTCAAGAGCCGCTCTGCAACCAAGGTCTTTACCGAAAAGGGCCTTTATATGCTGGCTACCATTCTGAAAAGTGAGAGGGCTACAGCAGCGACATTTGCCATCATCGAGACCTTCGCCAAGGTGCGGGAGTTGAAGCGCGAACTGGTTGAACTACACAAGGAGACCGACAAGGGTGTCCAGAAGAAGAAAATGCACCACTTCGGCGAAGTGCTAACCGACATAGTGATGCCCGACCTCGAGACCTCCGAGACGGAATCATCATTGGAGATAAACTTTATCATTGGCAACATGAAGAAATGCCTGTGGCATTTCGATAGCGCAGCGGAGAACAAAGAACACACCGTCAAACGAGTAAAGAAAGGCCATAAGGAATGACCGTGCTGGAAGAAGTGGGAAATAGGAATCTGCTGAAATAAAAAGATCAAAATGAATGATGAAATAATCATAAAGGCAAACGCTGACATTGAAGTCATCAAGCACCGCATCTACGAGGTGCGTGGTTTGCGTGTTATGCTTGACCGTGATTTGGCGGAGTTGTATAATGTAGAAACTCGTGCTTTGAATCAGGCGGTGAGACGTAATATCGACAGATTCCCCGAGGATTTTATGTTTGTGATGACCGAGGATGAGATGAATGCTTGGAAATCACAAATTGTGATGTCCAATTCTATCCGTATGGGTATGCGCCGTCCTCCTGTTGTATTTACTGAACTTGGTATTGCTATGCTGAGTTCGGTGCTGCGATCGGAGACCGCCATACAGGTCAACATCAATATCATGCGGGCGTTTGTGGCCATTCGTCATGCAATAGGTGCCTGGCAGGGAGTCAACTTGAAGGTGGAACAACTGTCGCACAAGGTCGACAACCTCAACGCCCGTGTGGACGAGATTCTCCACGAGCAGAACGAGAACAACATGGAGATGGCCGTGCAGATAGACGCCCTCAACGACGCCCTCGACCAACTGCGCGAGAAACCTTCAATGCCAAGGAAACGAATAGGATTTAAACAAGATAGCAAATGACCGTGCTGGAAGAGGAGAAGATATTGAAGAATATTAATAGAAATAGGCCATATATGGGAATTAGTCATAATCATAGTACAATCTGCATTGAAACGAAAATTGGTAACAATTACTCCTATTATGAAGATGTTAATGGTCTTTTAAACGGCAAGTGGGGTGGATTTCATAAATTGAACGAGGTGGGACCAAACGGAGAAACCCAATATGAATTATATTATTCCCGAACATTCCCAAGACATTCTCATAAACTTTTCAGCTATACGAGTTGGATTAGAATAAATGAATACGGATATTTTTACAATAAATTTTCATGCAAAAGATATGATGTAGTAGATGCGGTTGGATTTCAAATGTATAGATGTGAAAAAAATGGTAGATTTGGCCTTATTGATGAGGAGGGCCATGAAATTCTCAATACATGCTATAATGAAATTTGGGGAATTTCAAATCGACCAGTTTTTCTAGTTCGATGTGAAACAGGATGGTTTATTTACAACCTTAATGAACATACGAAATCTGAAGTTTATTACCAAATTGACATCATTGACGACAAATATATCGGCTTTGACGATGGTAATGGATATGGTTTACTAAACTATAATGGTGATGTGGTCATAAAACCTCTTTTTGAGAAAACAGGGTGGTGGTGGTCAGGCCGCAATAGGCCCCAATTACAAATCGAGTTTAAAAAATATAAATTTGGGATTTTTATTAAAAATGATTTGTTTTACGGAAGAGTCTCAACACTTGATTATGATTACTGTTTTAAGGTTGATTATTATGAAAATATTATCGGAACCGCTTTCTATGTCACAAAAAAAGGAGATGCATATGGGCTTCTGAACGCTAGATTTGAATGTGTATCCGAACCAAAGTTAGATGACATATTATTGGCAGATCGGTTAGAAACAAATTATCGCCGTATTTCAGGCAAGCATAATTTTATCATTTGCAAACAGGATAATTATTATTGTTTATTCAACACCGTAGATAATAGATGCATTATTGACGGCTGCAACACTATGTCATATTGTTTAAACAAAAGACATTTCGGCCACAATTTCATTGTGTTTGAAAAAAACGGGTATCGCGGTTTTGTTACATATAATGGTAAGATAATAAGCCACAATGACTACGAATCCGTAGAATTGTTTTATGGATTTTTTCTTATTAAAAAGAATAATTATTACGGATTATTGTCGGAATCAGGAGGAATGGTTATCCCTTTCGAAAACCATAAAATAACTTATAATTGCGGTAACATAGTACTAGAAAAAAATGGGAAGGAAACAACAATGGTTTTGTCGTCACATTGCATAACCAACACCTCCTTCTATGAGCCAAAACACTATTCAGAGTTTGCAGGCAGCTACGCGCAAGATGAGGCTGGATATTCAGATGAAGAAATATGGGATATTTTTGATGGAGAACCAGATGCATATTGGAATATTGATTAGGAATACTATTAGAAACTTTTTTGATTTTACTCGATAAATCTGTTAAGCATAAGTCTGATGAAAGCAACTTGCACCATAGCTTGCGCTGAATTAGCGAAGTACTCGAAGTCCGAGGTCAGTCGCCTGCATTTCTCAAGCCAGGAGAAAGTCCTTTCGACAATCCAGCGCTTGGGCAGGACAATGAATTTCTTCGGACAATCGTCCGGACGGAGGACCACATTGAGTTTCCAGCCATGTTTTCTGGCGCAGTTTGCCACAGACTCACCTCTATATCCGCCGTCGGCAAGTATAGCCTTAAGGCGAGGGAATCTGTCAGTCATCTCATTGAAGACCAATTCAGCGCCGACGCTGTCAGCAATATTTGCAGCATGAATAACAATAGCCAACGGAAGACCGAGAATATCGACGCAGATGTGAATCTTGCGTCCCTTGACTTTCTTGTTCCCGTCAAGGCCCTTGTCAGTGTCGACATGGTTGGATGTCCTGTTGCTTCGGGAATCGATGATGCCAAGACTGGGGCATTCCTCGCGGCCTGCCTCAACACGGACGGTTCGGTGAAGCTCAGACATCGCCTGCTCGAAGGAGCCTTCATACTTCCACTTCCTAAAATAATAATAGACAGTGTTGTACGGAGGGAAGTCTTTGGGGAGCATTCTCCATTGGCAGCCGCTTACAAGGGTGTAAAGAATCGCATTCATGATTTCAATCAAAGGGTGTTTGCGCTTGTGTTTGTCCGGGTCAAAAAAAATCTCAATAGAGTTCCATTGGTTGTCGGTGATGTTGGATGGATAATCTGTCATAATCATGTAAGATAAAAATTATAAATCAAAACAGTTTCTTAAATAATTCATAAAAATTTGGAGATTCATGGGACATTGACATATATTTTGCACTCATAATACTAAATATAGATAGTGACAGTGTCTATATTAGGTATTAAAGCAAATAAAAGTCAAATTAAAATTACAAGTTATGTTTACAGAAGAATTCATTCAAGAAGTATGGAGTAATGCTAAAGAAGTTCTAAATGAAAATCCAGATGAGGTAAGAATGGATAAATGTAGTGCTAGGATATGGCGTAAAGAGTATGGGAATCGAAATAGTGAATATGGATGGGAAATAGATCATATCATTCCCGCTTCAAAAGGTGGTACTGATGATATTAAAAATCTTCAAGCCTTACATTGGGAGAATAATGCAGCAAAAGGAGATGGGAAGTTTATATGTAAGGTTACTTACAATAGCAATCGAAATGAAATAATACCCAATTGGGATATATTATTTGAATAAACAACAAATTAATAATTAATCCTTAAACGTTTAAGTAATTATGGCAAAAGAAAAAATCTACATGACATGCGACGGCAACTGCGCTGCAGCACACGTTGCTTACATGTTCAGCGAGGTAGCTGCAATCTACCCCATCACCCCGTCCAGCCCCATGGCTGAGTTCATCGACGAGTGGGCCGCCGGCGGTCGTAAGAACCTCTTCGGCGAGACCGTGAAGGTCGTCGAGATGCAGAGCGAGGCCGGCGCCGCAGGCGCCGTGCACGGCTCTCTCCAGGCCGGTGCGCTGACCACCACCTACACCGCTTCACAGGGTCTGCTGCTGATGATCCCCAACATGTACAAGATTGCCGGCGAACTGCTGCCCGGCGTGTTCCACGTGAGCGCCCGCGCCCTTGCCGCCCAGGCCCTCTCCATCTTCGGCGACCACGCCGACGTGATGAGCGCCCGCCAGACCGGTTTCGCCCTGCTGGCCGAAGGCTCGGTGCAGGAGGTGATGGACCTCGCCCCTGTGGCACACCTCGCCGCCCTCAAGGCCCGCGTGCCGTTCCTCAACTTCTTCGACGGCTTCCGCACCAGCCACGAAATCCAGAAAATCGAGGCCTGGGATATGGAAGACCTGCGTCCGCTCGTCGACCAGAAGGCCCTCAAGGCTTTCCGCGAGAACGCCCTCAACCCCGAGCACAACGTTACCCGCGGTACCGCCCAGAACAGCGACGTCTATTTCCAGACCCGCGAGCTGCAAAACAAGTACTACGACGCCCTGCCCGACATCGTGGCCGAGTATATGGCTGAGATCAGCAAGCTGACCGGCCGCCACTACGCTCCCTTCACCTATCACGGTGTCGCCGATGCCGAGAATATCATCGTGGCTATGGGTTCGGCAACCGAGACCATCAAGACCGTCGTCGACTACCTCAACGCCCAGGGCAAGAAGACCGGCTGCATCACCGTCCATCTCTATCGCCCCTTCAGCGTGAAGCACCTGATGGCCGTGATGCCCAAGAGCGCCAAGACCATCTGTGTCCTCGACCGCACCAAGGAGCCCGGCGCCAACGGCGACCCGCTGTACCTCGATATCGTGGAGGCTTTCAAGGGCAATGCCAACGTCAACATCATCGGCGGCCGCTACGGTCTCTCCAGCAAGGACACCACTCCCGCACAGATTATCTCCGTGTTCAACAACATGGAAGGCGAGAAGAAGAACCAGTTTACCATCGGCATCGTCGATGACGTTACGTTCCGTTCGCTGCCCATCCTGCCCGAAATCTCCATCCTGCCCAAGGGCACCTTCGAGGCCCGCTTCTACGGCCTCGGTGCTGACGGTACCGTGGGTGCCAACAAGAACAGTATCAAGATTATCGGCGACAACACCAACAAGTACAGCCAGGCCTACTTCGACTACGACTCGAAGAAATCGGGCGGCTACACCTGCTCGCACCTGCGCTTC